>NZ_QXDJ01000005.1:0-357500 GCF_003575225.1 Clostridium chromiireducens
CAAGGTTGATAGGTCAGAGGTGTAAGTATGGTAACATATTTAGCTGACTGATACTAATAGGTCGAGGGCTTGACCAATAAATAATCAAGTTGTAATACATTAAAGAACTATGTGCAATTTTGAAAGAACAAGTAATACAAATCACTAGCGTGATTTGCATAAGTTCGTTCAACCAAATCGAAGATTTGGGAACTCACTTAATCTCGTGATGATGGCATAGAGGTAACACTCCTTCCCATTCCGAACAGGAAAGTTAAGGTCTATAGCGCCGATGGTACTGCACGGGCGACTGTGTGGCAGAGTAGGACGTTGCGAGGTAAGATGGCTCGATAGCTCAGTCGGTAGAGCAGAGGACTGAAAATCCTCGTGTCACTGGTTCGATTCCAGTTCGAGCCACCATAATGGCTCAGTAGCTCAGTTGGTTAGAGTGCCGGCCTGTCACGCCGGAGGTCGAGGGTTCGAGCCCCTTCTGAGTCGCCAATTTAATTTAAATAAAACTTAATATGGCTCCTTGGTCAAGCGGTTAAGACACCACCCTTTCACGGTGGTAACAGGGGTTCGATTCCCCTAGGAGTCACCAAGTAGGAAATAAGTTCTAGCATAAGCTAGGACTTATTTTTTTTCAATAAAATCATTAAATTATTATTGACTATTCTTTGTAAATTTCATTGGAAAATGATATAAGATTGACAAGCAAACGGAATCAAATTACAATATATGTAATTTGATTAATTATTATGTAAGGAAAACGACGTTTTATGGTATAGTAGAAGTGATATTCTTCAGAAAAATGAGATATAAGTGAGTAATAATCAAAGGGAAGTATTAATTGGTATCTTTTTGCGGAGTAATATAGGATAAGGAGGATGAAAAATGAATGAGGAAATCATTAAAAGGGCTGGAGAAATTGTAGAGAAAAATACAGGAGAGGCTTCTTATTGCGTATTGTCACTAGTTGATTTGGATGGTTATCCAACAGCATCTACAATAACTGCTTCAAAGGCAGGTGGTATTAATTGGATTACATTCTGTACTGGTCTTGGAGGTACAAGAACCAATAGAATTAACAAGTGTAATAGGGCCAGCGTTTGTTTTAATGCTGACAATTATAATATTACCCTTGTTGGTACTATAGAAATATTGAACGACTCAGATGTAAAAAAAGAAATGTGGTATGGTGGCCTTGCTAATCATTTCAGTGGTCCAGAAGACGCTAATTATTGTGTTTTACGCTTCAGAACACAACGCTATAATCTGTTGGTCGACTGGAAAGAAGCAAAGGGAATATTATAATAAAGTTTATATAAACGAGCTGACTAAGCTTTCAGCAGGAATAACTCAATTAGCTTCAAATTCAACTGATAGTATTCACCAATTAATTGAGATTAAAGAAAGCGCTAATTAAATAAATGTAGTAGCAGATTAATGATGCAGAAATATTAAATGAGTTAGTTTTAAATTTCGATATATAAGTTATCTAAAATTTATGTTTAAAAATTAATAGTTTATAGCAAAATAGCAGTAGTATGAATAAAACTACTGCTTTATTTTGTGTGATGCAGTAGTAAACCTCATAAATTCAAATGATTCATTTAAAGGAGATTTAAAGGAGATTTATATGAGAAAAATATTACGGAAATTATTAACATTAATTACTATTATAAATTTTATAGGAATAATACTTGAAGGTGCTGCTACAATAGATAATAGTCAAATAACAAATGTAACTGAGTCAGTGAAAAAAGATAAATTGGAAACTATAAAAGAAAAAGGAAAAATAACTGTTACTACACCATTAAAGGATATTACATACTTTTATTTAGATCCTAAAACGCATAAGATATCAGGAATTGATGCTGATATAGTAACCGAAATCGTAAATCGACTTGGAATTAATAAAATTGAAATAAAGGTATCACCATTCTCAGAACTAATAGAAGAACTAAAAAATGATGACAGCATAGATATTGCAGCCGGAGGTATATATATAACTCCAAGTCGTGAGGAGATAGTATCATTTACTCAGCCTTTATATAAGGGATCAGAGGCTATCGTAGTTCCGACATTTTCGAAAATTAATTTTATGAGTGATTTAAAGAATGCAGTAATTGGGGTAGAGAAAGGAACAGTATTTGTGACACAGGCAGAAAGGTGGAAAAAAGATAACTTAATAAAAGATATAGAAATTTTTGAGACACCATCTGACTTATTAAATGCTATAAATAATTATAAAATTGACGCAGGTATTGTAGATTCTGTTATTGTAAAACATCTTTTATTAGAAGACAAAAATCTTTTATTGAGGATACTAAAGGATTATACGCCTGAAGTAACTGGAAATGTGGGAATAGCAATTGAAAAAAATGATACAGCATTGTTAAATGCATTTAATGAAAAGATTAATGAGATGAAAGCAGATGGCACTCTATATGCTATTCTCGTAGAGAATGGACTTGATAAAGAGAATATGATTAATTAGCTTTATCTTTATGATCAGTTTTAAGAGGTATATAGTTATAGCATAAATGGGTGGTTTAGGATGATAATACTAGATAATCATGGTAGAGTGATTACATATAGAGTTAGAAATATAAAGATATACAGAATGAGCAACCTTATAGATAAAATAACATGATTTATGGAGGAGATTTTTATGAGAAAAATATCACATAAATTGTTAATATCAATTGTTATTATAAATTTTACAGGAATGATACTTGGAGGTACTACTACAAAAAATTATAGTAAAACTGAAATAGCGAATGTCTCAATAGAAAAAGACAGATTGCAAACAATAAAAGAAAAAGGAGTAATAACTGTTGCTACTCCTCTATATGATTATCCTTTTTTTTATATAGATTCAGAAACAAAGAAAATATCAGGAATTGATGCAGATATAATAAATGAAATCGCAAAGCGCATGGGTGTAAATAAAGTTGATATGAGGGAAACAGTATTTTCAAATTTATTAGAGAAATTAAATACTGATGATAGTATAGACATGGCAGCTGGGGGAATATATATAACACCTAAGCGTGAAGAGATTGTGACATTTAGTGAGCCTTTATATAAAGAAGCTGAAACTGTTGTTGTTCCTAAATATTCAAAGATTAATTTTATGGATGATTTAAAAAATTCAATAGTTGGGGTAGAAAAAGGAACAGTATTTATGGAATTAGCGCAAAATTGGAAGGAAAATAATTTATTAAAAGAGGTAGTGATTTTTGAGAATACATCTGACTTATTAATGGAAATAAATAATGAAAGGATTCACGCGGGCCTAGCTGATGGTATAGTAGTAGACAGCTTATTAGCAAAAGATAATAAACTTTTATTGAGAACATTAAAAGACTATACTCCGGAGTTGCCTGGAAATATAGGAATTGCAGTTAGAAAAAATCATATTTCTATTGTAAAGGAAATAAATAAAATAATTAATGAAATGAAGGCGGATGGTACTCTTTATACTATTATTAAAGAGTATGGATTGGATAAAAATAATATGATTTCAAATCAAAAATGTTGTGCGTCAGAAGAATAGTGAAGAGTTTGAAAAAGTAAGTTGTGCAATAATAGGTTGAAAGATGTTACAGAATAAAGTAAAATTGGAGATGACTTTATAATATGTCGATTAAGAGACGATGTATGTATAAGGTAAATAGCAATTATTAAGTTATACTTAAAGTTTTAAATTATTTTAAACTACTTTTGGTAAATGTTTTAAGAATATACTATGGAGAAGAAGGGGAGAATTAAAATGAAATTTTTTGTTAATCTAGGTGTTAAAAATAAACTTGTTTCAGTATTTTCAGTGATTTGTATTTTTATGATTGCAATCGGGGCAGAAGGTATTACGAGTGCTGGAAAAATAAATAATAGTGCTCAGAATTTGTATAGCTCGTATTTATTTTCTATTAGGGATTTAGGAGAAATTAAAGGAAATATTAATAACATGAGAGCTACCTACAATAGGCTAGTTTTTGAAAGAGATAATTCAAAAATAAATGATTATGTAAAGACTATAAATGATATAGATGCAACAAATGATAAAATTATGATAGAATTTGAGAGCTTAATTACATCAGAGGAAGAAAAACAAATTTATGAGGCATTAAAAAATGACTTAGCTAAATATATTCAAGTAAGAAATAATGCAATTGATTCTGCAAAAAAAGGTGATTATGATGAAGCGGTTAAAATTAGCAATGGTGAACTAACTAAAATAAAAGATTCTTTGCTTAAAAACATAGAACAATGTATTGAGGTAAATTCCAATGCTGCTAAACAAGCTAATTTAGATAATGCAGCTCAATTTAGTAGTGTTAGATATACAATAATAATTGTTACAGCCGTAGCCTTCTTAATTATTCTTTTTATTGCGTATATGTTAAGTAAAAATATAATAGGGCCATTAAAAAAGATAAGAGATTTTGCACAAGGATTATCGAGTTATGATTTTTCAACTCCAATTATTATAACAAGAAAAGATGAATTTGGACAAACAGGTGCAGCTTTAAATGCTGCACAAGAAAATGTAAGCAGCTTAGTAAAAGCAATTATGGAAAATTCACAGGATTTAAGTGCATCTTCCGAAGAACTTTCAGCAACAGTTGAAGAACTATCTTCAAAGGCTATTGAAATAGATAGAGCAGTAGATTCTATCGCTTTTGCAATGCAGGAATCCAGTGCTGTTACAGAGGAAATAAGTGCATCTATTGAAGAAGTGGATTCAAGTGTTACTGTACTTTCTTCTAAAGCTATGGAAGGAAGTCATAATGCAAATGAGTCTAAAAGAAGATCTACAGAAGTTAAAAACAATAGCCAAAAGGCAATGGAAAATACGAGAACAGTGTATGCTGATAAACAAGAAAAGATGCAGAAAGCTATCGAAGATGGAAAAGTAGTAGAAACTATAAAAGTTATGGCAGAAACTATTGGAAGTATAGCCGAGCAAACAAATTTGCTTGCATTAAATGCTGCAATTGAAGCGGCTAGGGCAGGAGAACAAGGTAAAGGGTTTGCAGTAGTGGCTGAAGAAGTCAGAAAACTTGCAGAGCAATCCTCTGATGCAGTAATAAATATTCAAGGTACTATCTCTAAAGTTCAGTATGCATTTGATAGCAGTATTAATGCAGGCAGCGATATATTAGAATTTATAAATACAGATATAAATGAACAATTTAATGCTTATAATGAAACAGGTAATAAGTATTATAATGATTCAAACTTTGTAAGCAACATGTCAGAAGAGATTGCGGCTATGTCAGAAGAAATCTCAGCAACTGTTGGACAAGTCAGTGAAGCTGTTCAAAATATGGCGCAAACTTCACAAAAATCAAGTGAAGAAGCTGATATGATAAAAGATAGCATGGGTGAAACTACAAAAGCAATAGAACAAGTAGCATTGACAGCACAAAGTCAAGCAGAGCTTGCACAAAAACTTAATGAAATGGTACAGAAATTTAAGGTATAGTTTATATATAAATGACAGTTAAATCAATCAATTAAAAAACTTAAAATAAGAGGCTGATTACAAAATAGAAATAAGTAATCAGCCTCTTGTTTTATACATTGCTTTTTATACGTCCATATTTTTTTGGAATCTAATATGCCTATCTTTTAAATGGGAATATTTCTTGTATTTATTATAAACATAAGTTAAACTATTATCCGTAAAAGATTATTCCTAAATTTTGTTTTAAAATAGGTGAATTTGATTATGAAGAGTGAATATAATAGTAATAATTTGAGGATTATATAATTTATTTTCTTAAGTTAAAATATATAAAATTGGGGGAATGATTATTGTGAGAATACCAGGAGGGTGGAGAGTCCATAATAGTATAACAGATGGAGATATCAAAGTTCTTAAGACAGCTCTAAATGGATTGGTAAGTGCAGATTACGAGCCAGAAATGTTAGCCACTCAAGTTGTAAATGGAACAAATTATTGCTTTATATGCAAATTAAGAGTTTTGGGTCCTAATGGGCCAGAAGGTATAGCGAAAATTATGATATATAAACCTCTAGTAGGAGATCCTATAATTAAAAGTATCGAAAGCATACTGTAAAATAAATTATCATAAAGTAAGATATTGAGAAATTTTCATTCAGATGCAATATTTGTAAACGTTATAAAGGTAGATTATGTAGAGATGCTTAATATGCCTTTATTTTTTAATAAAATAAAAAAAGGCAGTAGCCATAGCTACCACCAAGTCCATTTTGCAATTTTATATTAACTTGTGTACTATCTATAAATCAAGGGGGATAATAAAGAAAATTAATTTTGATTCAGAGTTTTAATTAGAAATTTAATAATATAATATTTTAGTTAGCTCCTAATAGTCGAATTATATGACAATTGTCATTGGTAAAATATAATTTTTATCACTATTTTAAATTTGTACTAAATGATATTGTTATGATAAAAGATTGGTAAAAAATAATAATATTAGGAGAAATGAAACTCATGAATAAAGTGAAAATAAAATATGCACTCATAAGGATTGTTGCTACTGTTGTACTTACTCTTGTTGGAATCTTTTTAAAACCATTTACTTTTCTGCTTGTTAGTTTACCACTTTTAATTCGATTTATTTTCTTTTTTGGAACATCATGTGGAAGAGAAATAACAAATTATAAAGATCCTAAACAAGCGCTGATTGTTATGGATGCGCAGGAGGGCATGTGTGGAGAGAGCGGTATGTATAAAGATTACTTGAAATTTTTGAATAAGGTGAATGATTCCATTGACTATGCTATAAGAATGAACTATAAAATCATTTATGTTTGTCAAGAATTCACAATTATTGAATGGCCATTTGCAGCTCTTGTTACAGGTGGTAGGCTTCTAGCTAATAAAGATGGCACAGAACTCAACAGGCAGCTTAAAATTGTTGATGGTAAAATTTTTGTTAAGCATCAACAGGATGCTTTCACATCAAAAGAGTTTTCAAAATACCTTGTAGAAAATGAGATTGATACAATATATCTGACAGGACTAGATGCAGCTACTTGTGTATATAGAACGGCACTAGGAGGACTTAAAAGAAAATATAAAGTAAATGTAGTTAAAGATGCAATTGTTACTACAAATGGTATTTTGATGAAACACATAGTAAAGAAATATATTAAGAAAGGGATAGGGATTGTTGAACTGAAGTAATAGGGCTAATTCTAGTAGTATGCAATATTCCTATATTCTGGAGGAGGAAATATATGTCGACCTTTAGCATTAACGATAATCCATTTGGAATGATTTTAATTATACTTCCACTATTTACATTTATAATATCCTTATTGTCCCAACTTTTAATTAAGAAAAAAATAATTATTTTAAGTGTTGTTTTTATAGGCTATTTAATTGCTACATTTACCATATTTAATTCATCTTTTCTGATATGGTGTTTTGTTTACACAGGTATTTCATTAGTTGGGACACTTATTGCAGATTATGTACTTCGGATGAGGTGGTGAGATGAAAACAATACCGAATTACATAACGTTTTGTAGAATAATTTTTTCTCTAACTTTGATTTTTATTGAACCACTAAGTGTAGCTTTTTATGTAATATATATTATTTGTGGCTTCAGTGATATAATGGATGGGTTTATAGCGCGAACGACAAGAACAACAAGTATACTTGGTGCAAAGCTTGATTCTGTTGCTGACATGATAATGATAGGTGTAGTATTACTTTTGCTTTATCCAATCATAAATCCTGCAATTGAAATTATCATTTGGATTATTGTAATTGCTATTATTAGATTATCATCGATGATTGTAGCGCTAAAAAAATATAAAACCTTTGCAAGTATTCACACTTATGGAAATAAGATTACTGGTATAATTTTATTTCTATTTCCAATATTGTTTCATTATCTTAATACAGTTGGATTAATGTATATAATATGTGTTATAGCAATAATATCAGCGATTGAGGAATTAATTATTAATCTAATATCAAGTCAACTACAATTAGATAGACAAAGTATATTCAAAAAGTAAGATCGATCTGAAGTTTAGGCAATCATATGTAAAGAATATTGTGTAGTAGGAAAGGTTTGAAATTTCTAAGATGAAAGTTCTGATTTAACTTTTCTGTTTCTAATCTAGAATGTGCTGCTAAATGTATTGTATGCCTTAATTATAGAATAAATAGGAAAAGCTAAAAGACACTGAAAAGTGTCTTTTAAGAGAAAGCTAATTGAACACCATCTCCATATATTATAAACCTAAATGAATTTTTAAGAGGAGTTAAGGTATACTTGGGAGATGAAGGCTGTATGCGTAAAAGTTGCTGAATCATTTGATTTTCATCCATTACTATAACCACTCCTCTATTATAAGGAGAAAGATTTTGAACAGAATAAGGAATGTTTTCACTTAAACCTAGATCTTTCATAGTATAGAAACCTTGTGAAAAGTTTGAAAGTTGAGCAGAAGAATGTATCGAATTTATGTTAAGTGATATTAATAAAAAAATAAACAATATTACACTAAATCTTTTCATTGGTATAACCACCTTAAAAATTATTATTAAACTAAGTACCTCTTTATTATGTGAGAATAAATAATAAATATTCAGAATTTTAAATGAATACAGGACATTATTAGCCTGGTATTGAAACCGTCAGTTAATAACCGCAATATTTAATGTATTTCTATTAACTAGTTTATTGTATTTATATTTTGGATATCCAACCATAATAGCTCCTGTAATAACTCTGTCTCCAGGTATATTAAATAAAGAAAGTAGTGGTGAATAATTTGAAAAGGCACACATTTCAAACAATCCAGCCCAACATGAACCTAATCCAATAGTAGTTGCATATAATTCAACATAAGTAAGCTGAGAAATAGTGTTCTCTCTCCCATTTTTAAAGTTATTTGGAGCTGTTGCTAAAATAAGATGAGGGGCATTACGTAATACTGTATCTATTCCAGTAGCTTTATAGTTTTTAACATGTCTTGAGAAGCTCCAGTGAGGAGAATTATTAAGCTGGCTTTCCATCCATTCAAATGTAATTTTACTTGCATTTTCTAAAACACTCTTATTTTCAACAATAATATAAGAAATACCTTGGCTATTACTAGCAGTAGGCGCATAATGAGCAATTTTGGTTAATTCTAATAATTTTTCTCTAGGTACAGAAATATCTTTATAGCAACGTATTGAACGTCGTGATCTAAGAAAATGTTCTGCCGTTTTTGAATTAATAACTGGAAAGCTTTCTATATCAGTTTGCTCAGCAATAGGCGATTTTATATTATCTAATGCTTCACAAGGGCATACAGCAACACATTGGCCACAGGCAATACAGTTATTTGCAGCAGTTACTTTAGGCCCAGTTTTGTCAAGAGATAAAACAGCGGAAGGGCACACACTTGTACAAATTCCACATTTAATACATTTAGATTGGTCTACATTAATTAAACTCATTGAATTTCACTCCTAATTATTTAACAATTTCTACTTTATATTCAAGTTGTTGTAATGTAATATAATTTATATGATTATATTACTATTATCAAGTACGCACTTTGTAGAAACGTAGTTACCATTTGTATACTATACAGCAGTGCTTGAATATATAAGGAGTTAATAATGATAGAATTTAAAGGTATTAAATATAATTGTTCTATGGAATTAACATTAGATATCATCGGAGGTAAGTGGAAGCCAGTTATTATTTGGCATTTAGGAAAAAGAACTATGCGTTTTAATGAGTTAAAAAGAAGTTTGCCTAATATTACACAAAAAATGTTAACACAACAGCTTAGATCTTTAGAAGAAAGTCAGTTAATAAATAGAGTTATTTATAATCAAATTCCGCCTAAAGTGGAATATTCGCTTACGGATTATGGAAGAAGTCTTTTGCCAGTTTTAACCGATCTATGTAAGTGGGCAGTTGACTATTCGGGTTTAATCAGGCGTGAAAAAGAATAAATAATTGAGTTATAATAGTTAGAAAATGAGTATTGAAAGAGGGTGAAATAAAATTCAATCTGTAAAAAAACAAGATAAAAGTTAAGAAAAAATTTATAAGATAAGCTTCTATCTATTAAATTAATGAGGAATAAAATAGAATCGAGGTATAATTTAGTCATGAACGATTTTGAAAGTATAATTAACTATTATAAAAATGATTTGAAATGGAATCCACCATTTGCTGAAGCGCTTTCCAAGTATTCTCCGGATGGATTAAGAGGATATTTAGCAATGCGTGAGTCAATTGAAAATGGACATTTACCTAAGAAGACTAGGGAGTTAATTTTCACTATATTAGATAGTTTAGACGATGAAGTAAGTGGAGCAAAGGCACATGCTGTTGCCGCTATAGAAGCAGGGCTAACTATGGAAGAATTAGTAGAGGCATTTGTAATTGTAACTATTGTTAAAGGCATAAATGTATTGTGTAAAACAGGTGTTGAGGCAATTAAAGCAGCGGAGATAAGGTTGCAAGAGATAAATTCGACCAATGAAAGTGGATCATAGTTTATTACTTAGGAATGGAGAAAGCGTGTTATCTGTTTCTGATTTAGAATGGGCTGCTAATTTAATTTTCAGTCTGCAAAATAAAGTTAAAGCTATAGAGCCACTCGGACTAAAAGAAATAATAAAAACTCGAATAAAAAGAATAAATGCACTATATAAAGATGACAGATAGGTGTCATCTTTTTTATTGTAAAATAATTTAAGAAAGGAAGTGCTAAAATGAAAAAAGAAGTAATAGTGTTTATTTTCGATGGATATGCTGATTGGGAAAGTTCATATATTTGTTCAGATAAGTGATAAGATTAAGGAATTAAACTTGACGCTGGGATCACATAATAGCATTACAGTTCCTTCTATTAAGGAACTTCCACTTACACTTGAGTGTAGGGTTATATATAAACAAAAACAAGATGAGAGTGAAGTTAAAGAAGAAAATAAAAATAAATTTTACCCTCAAGATGTTGAAAGCACATTTCATGGTGCAAACAGGGATTTTCACACAGCTTACCATGGAGAAATTATAAGTGTATATATAATTGAATAATATATTCCGAAGTTTTTAATTCAGATTATGCGCATAATACTAAATTCATTTAATTATATGGGATTATTGGATTTAAATTAAAAATTCTCTCAAACCTAACTTTTGGAATATAAAATAAAATATATATAAAAAATGGTATAAAAACTATAATTTGTTAGGTTTCCAACTAAAAAGAGTTTTAGTAAAATAAATGTAAAGTTAATTCGAATTAATTAAGTATATAAAATTCTGTACGACCGCATGTTTTTACTACTGCTATGAGGAATGTTATAGCAAAATTTCTTAATCTTCTAAGAGACATATCTTTTTTACTTAAAGTTTCACCGTTAATTGACAAAATATTAATACTTTTTGAGGTTTTTATTACAGCAGATCGGTTTTAACTGATTATTGGAAAGATATCTAAAATCAATACTTTTGTTTTTTTTTATGAAAAATTCTTTTTATAAAGGGGGTGACAGATGAAAGCTTTAGAAATGTTACATAGGATAAATTACGTACTGGAAAACAACGAATAAAAAATGAAAGAGAGTGATTTTTAAGAGGTAATATTCAAATAGTATGCAGGTAAGTAGATAACAAATAGAACTATTTAAGATTATAAGGTAACTGAATAGTTACAATCTAGAGGGGGAAATGAAGAATGAAAAAAAGAGGATTAAAATTATTTTTGGCATCATTAATGTGTTGTACACTTGCGCTTTCTTTTGTAAACGTAAACGCGAATGCAGCGACAGACTATTGGCAAAATTGGACTGATGGTGGCGGAACAGTAAATGCTGTTAATGGTTCTGGTGGTAACTATAGTGTTACATGGTCAAATTGTGGAAACTTCGTTGTAGGTAAAGGCTGGAATTCAGGATCATACACTAGAGTAGCAAACTACAATGCTGGTCAATTTGCACCTTCTGGTAATGGGTATATATCTCTATATGGGTGGACAAGAAACTCACTTATAGAATATTACATTGTTGATAACTGGGGTACTTATAGACCAACTGGAACTTATAAGGGTACTGTAACTAGTGATGGAGGAACTTACGACATATATACAACTACTAGAACTAATCAACCATCAATTGACGGTACTGCAACTTTCCAACAGTTCTGGAGTGTTAGACAATCTAAGAGATCAACTGGTACAAACAACGCCATCACTATGAAAAACCATGCTGACGCATGGGGAAGCAAAGGAATGGCTTTAGGCTCTAGCTGGGCTTACCAATTAATAGCTACAGAAGGATATCAAAGCAGTGGAAGTGCTAACGTAACAGTATGGTAACAGCTTAGGACTTATATTATAGAACAATATACTTACCTGCATATTACTTAAATATTATCTTTCTGAAGACGAAGAGATTCCTGTAGAGCTACATTTTTGGCCAAGCAGATCGATTTTAAGACTATCTGAATATTGTATAACACAATATATAACTTTTCACATAAGTTTAAAGGAGATACATCAATGAGAAAATTATTAATATTTCTTTCTATGGCAATTATGATTATTTTCAGCGCTTGTTCCCAAGTAAAATCGGACAATCTTATATTAGTCAAAGGTGGGACTTTCGTTAATACAAAGTCCAACTATTATGAAAAAAACATAGAAATTTCAAACTTTTATATCGGCAAGTATGAAGTGACTCAAAAAGAGTGGAGTGATGTAATGGGAAATAATCCTTCACAATTTAAAGGAGGTAATTTGCCGGTAGAAATGGTAAGTTGGTATGAATGCGTTGAGTACTGTAATAAAAGGAGTATAAAAGAGGGATTAAAACCATATTACAAT
Source organism: Clostridium chromiireducens (assembly GCF_003575225.1). Classification (NCBI taxonomy): domain Bacteria; kingdom Bacillati; phylum Bacillota; class Clostridia; order Eubacteriales; family Clostridiaceae; genus Clostridium; species Clostridium chromiireducens. The sequence continues at coordinate 12,836 of NZ_QXDJ01000005.1, forward strand.
ATAGACAAGAATAAAAAAGATCCAGATAACAAAAATAATAACGATAATATAAAGTGGACAGTAACAATCAATGAAGGCACTAATGGTTATAGGCTGCCAACAGAAGCAGAGTGGGAATATGCTGCAGATGGAGGTCAGATGAGTAAGAATTACACATATAGTGGTAATAATAAAGCAGATGAAGTAGCTTGGTATTGGAGAAATGCTGGAGATAAATACCTATCAGGAGACTGGAATTGGCCTGCTATAGAAAATAACAATGATAAAACAAAATCTATTGGTAGTAAGAAACCAAACGAGTTAGGACTTTACGATATGTCAGGGAATGTACGGGAATGGTGCTGGGACTGGTACAAAGGTTTGGATATTAGTGTCGTCTCCGTGAGAGTTTGTAAGGGTGGTGGTTGGATTGGTGATGTAACCAGCTGCGAGTCGTCTTTCCAAGGCAAATATGATGCAAATGGCATGGGGCCCGATCAAGGGTTTCGTGTGTGTCGTAGTGAGTAAATAATATGATGTTGTATCTAGAATGGGAGGCGAAGAGTTCTCCATAACATTATTGGATTGTTCAGACTCTAAGGATGTTAAAATTGCAGAAAGACTAAGAAAGAATGTTGAAAATAATAAATAACATTTGTTTACAAATCAATAAAAACAAGTAGTGGATTAAGATATCATGTCTTCATTTTGAATGATGTGATATTTTTTTGTTGCGTAATTTAGTATGTATCAAAAAAGCAAGTGATGAACTTGCTTTTATATATTCCCTTAAAACTTGTCCTAAAGAAACCTTTTTTGAAAAAAACAAAAGAAATTTTTACCAATACATATATTGACATAGGTGGATTACAGTTGTATACTTAAGAAAGATTACAATTGTAATTTTGAAGTAGAGGAGTGTGAGTTATGGGAGAGATACCTAAGATATCAGAGGCTGAATGGGAAGTTATGAAAATTGTATGGGTAGATTCACCACGTACATCAAATCAAATTATTGAGGCTTTAGAAAGTACGAAAGATTGGAAGCCTAAAACAATAAAGACATTAATAAGCAGATTGGTCAGTAAAAATGCACTTGGATTTAAAGAAGAAGGTAGAAAATATCTTTATTATCCGTTAGTAAATGAAAATGAATGCATACGTGCTGAAAATCAAACGTTTTTAAGTAAGGTTTATAACGGTGCTATCAAAAATATGTTAGTAAGTTTTTTAAAAGAAAGTGATTTAAGTAAAGAAGATATAGATGACCTTAAAAGGATATTGGATGAGAGGAATAAATAGTGTATGTATACGGCTATGAATTTTTTTAATCAGTTATTTAAAATAGTAATCCAAACATCTATTACCGCTAGCATTTTAATTTGTTTAATTCTAATCCTTAGAAAATTTGCTAGAAACAAATTAGGAATAAAATTTCAATATGCGTTATGGTTCTTGGTAATACTACGTTTATCAATATTTAAGCTGCCAGAAAGTGATTTCAGTATATTCAATATTGTAGATAAAGTAGGGAACAATATTCTTTTATTGTTTTCTAGTACAAAATCACCTTTTGGAAATACACTAGTGGAAATGAGTGGTGAATATAGTACCATTTATAATCATGATGTTATTCTAAGAAGTATAAATTCCATGGACTTAGGCAGCAATGAAGTTGTAAATTCTAATTTATCGAGCGCAAATATTTTGAGTTTTATATGGTTTATCGGAGTACTAGTTATTTCAGCATATATTCTTTATGCATATAAAAAGTTGAGTGACAAAATAAATGGTGAGATTATATCAGATAATGATGAATTCTTATCAATATTAAGTTACTGCCAAAATAAGATGAAAACAAAAAAAGATGTGTTGTTAGTAGAAACTTCTATTGTAAAGATTCCAGCAATATTCGGTTACTTTAAACCTATAATTCTAATTCCTAAAGGCATTCAAGAGATAATATCTGCCGATAAATTAAGATATGTATTTCTTCATGAATTATCTCACTTAAAACGTAAAGATGTATTTATAAACTGGATAATTATTTTTTTAAAAGTTATTTATTGGTTCAATCCAGTTGTTCAATACGGACTAAGAAAAATGAAGGAAGACATGGAAGTTTGTTGTGATTCCCTTGCACTTTCTTACACAGAAGATGAAGAAGTTAGAGAATATGGTTTTACGATTATAAATATCATAGATCATTTTTCAAAATCAGTTCCTTTAATTGGAACAACTTCAATAGCAAATAATAAATCTGAAGTAAGAAGGAGAATTATTATGATAAAATTATTTAATAAGAAGGCTTATAGATTTTCTGCAATGGCACTTGCATCTTTGCTTGTAATTAGCGGTATTGTGCTTACTGATGCAAAGGCGTCTCCAAATTTTACGTCAAATAAAAATAAAGCTGTAAATGTAGATAAAATTGATTATAATTTTGTTAATGATCCTAATATAATAGGTAAGTGGCAAAGTGTAGATTTTGTTGATAGCATAGAAGATTTTGATACTAAAAGTAAGAGGTTTAAAGGTGATTTATTTGTTAAGGAGCTAAACTTTACAGAGGATGGAAAGGTACCTAAAACAGTATTCAACTGGACAAAGAATCATATTCTTAATGCTGCAGATAAGACCGACAGTAGTTATGAAATTAAAGAACTTGATGGTGCAACCTATATGTTCTTTCAATGGAAAAGTGGCGATTATACTATTAGAGGAATGAAACCTTGTTATTATGTATTAAAGAAGGTTAGCTCTATACCATCCCTTAATACTAATATGTCTGGGAACGAAGTAGAGACGAGAGTTGATAAAATTGACTACTCTTTTATAAATGATCCAGAGGCAATCGGAAAATGGGAAAGTGTTGATTTTGTTGAGAAAATAGATAATTTCAATCCAGATAAAAAGTCATGGAATGGAGATTTATACTTAACTAATTTAATATTTGAGGAAAATGGAGAAATTCAAGATAAAAATATAACTTGGACAAAAGATTTAGTACTAAATTCTAATGAAAAAACAGCATCTAGATATATAATAAAAGAAATAAATGGTTCTAAATATATGTTCTTCGAATGGAAAAATGGTGATTATATAGAAAGAGGAGCAACTCCTTGGTACTATGTTTTGAAGCAAGTTAATGAATAAAACGGAATAGCGTCATAAATAAGTTAAATGAAATAGTCATTCGTAAAGGATGGCTATTTTTCATCAAAAGATTTAAAGAAAACTTTTTACAAATAAACAAATTTTTAAAGTTTTAAATAAACCTTTTTTAAAAGAAATAAGGTTTTAAAGAAAACTTTTTTACAATTAAAAAAGGAAAAAAGTTAAGAAGATAACAATATAAAAAGTTATAGGAAATATGCGGGCTTAGGGGTAATTTGTTTCGATTTTGTAGTATATTCAATTATATTTATATCCTAACTTATATCGTATGGATGGTTTACTATAAATAAAAACTATAAAGCCCTATTTGTCTATTGATTAATAGTAAAAAATTGGAATATAATATATGTATTCAACTAGAAGAATAAAGAGTGGTGAGATAATAGTAATGGGGTTTTTAAAAAAAATAAAAAAAGACATTAAATATTATTCCAATTGGAAACGTTATAGTATAAAAGCAAAGTTGTTAAGTATATTTATAATTATTTCAATTATACCAATGGTATTTAGTCAAATGTTTTTGTATAAGCTATCACAGCATTATCTTGAGAAGAAAATCACAAATCTTACAGATAGGAATTTATTTTACATAAAAACTAATATAGAAACTGATACGAATTACTATAAGGATACTTTATACAGAATAGCAGCGGATAATGATTGTTTGGATTTAGAGAAAATGTTCAACGATGGAAATGAATTTGAAAAGGCAGCATCTATTAATAAAATCAGAGATGCCTTCGGATCTTACTCATATTCAAGAAGTCAAATTAGGGCTATAACTTTTGTGGGGAAGGACGGAAGAAATGTATATTATGATAAAAGTAATCAAGGTATAAATAATAGAGTATGGAATATATATAGCGATTCTGCTAAAAATGAAATTTATTCTGAAATTTCTAATAGCAATACGCCAGTTATATTGCCTACAACTCCTAATAGCTATATAGGAGGAAAATCTGAATATATGTTCCATATGGGCTTAAGAGTTAGGGATATAAGGACTAAAAATGAAATGGGAATAATTATTATGAGCTTTGACGAACAGGTTTTATCCGATATATGTAACGTGGGAATGGATAAAGAAAATTTGCCTGAGGATAGAATAAATATGTGCTCTATAATAGTTAATAATGATGGAAGAATTATATCATTTGAAGATAAGAAATATATTGGTACCTATATAAAAGATTATGCAAGTACAGAAATTGATGGGAAAGAGAATAGTAAAACTCTTAATCAATTAATTTATTCAATTCCTAGTTTTACAAATAGAAATATTTCAGTTAATAGTATTCCTATAGATAGTGTTGGTTGGAAGATAATTAATATTGTTGATAAGGATAATTTGTTTTATGAGGTTAATCTATTAAGAAATTTAACATTTGCATTCTTGGGGATAATTGTAATCATCGTGATGGTCGTTATTATAATATTTTCAAACAAGTTTTACCAATCAGTTGAAATTATTGTCAATGGCATGAAAGAAGCTAAGAAAGGTAATTTTAATGCGAAAATAGAGCTTAATACTGAAGATGAATTGGCATTTATAGGTGACGAGTTTAATGAAATGTTATCAACTATAAATATATTGGTAGAAGACGTAAAGAATCAAAATCGTTATATAGTTGAATTATCAAATAAGCGAAGAGAGGCTGAGATAAAAGCAATTGTTGCGCAAATTAATCCACATTTTTTATATAATACTTTAGATTGCATAAATTGGATGGCAATTAAAAATGAGAATTATGAAGTTAGTGATACCATTGGAAATTTTGCTCAAATACTAAGATATAGTATAGGAGATATAAATAAAGAAGTAGCTATTTATGATGAGGTTGAGTGGTTGAAAAAATATGTGTACTTACAGCAGCTTAGATTTAATAATAGTTTTATACTTAATTTAGAGGTGAATGAAAGCGTTTTGAGTTACAGAATTCATAAACTAATATTACAGCCTTTAATCGAAAATTCTATTATTCATGGATTCAAAGGCTACAATGACGGAAGAAATTTAAATGTCAGCATAAATAAAATTCAAGGTAATCATATTAAAATTATAGTTAACGATAACGGAAATGGAATTGAAAAGGACAAGCTTGAAAAAATAATTAATAACATAAAATTGGAAATGGATGAAGATGAAAATCTAGGCATAAAGAATGTTTTCGATAGGATAAAAATTTATTATGGAGAAGATGCTAAATTTGAAATTGAAAGTGTAGAACAGGAAGGTACTACAATTTCATTAGTAATTCCATTAGTTACATGAAAAAAACAATAGACTGAAGATACAAAATAGAAAAGGATACTGGTTCATTATTATCTTGATCGTGCTTTAATATTTAGGAGGAAGAGTTATGAAAATTCTGATAGTAGAAGATGAGATTAATGCCAGGGAAGGATTAGGGAATTTACTCGGAAAGATTAATTATAACTATGTTGTTTGTGGAAAAGCATCTGATGGAGAACAAGGTTTAATATTAGCTAAAGAACATAAACCAGATCTGATTTTTACTGATATTGAAATGCCTAAGTTAAATGGATTAGAAATGCTTGAAAAAATCAAAGAGGATGGTCAGAACCCATATGTTATTATACTGAGTGGATACTCAGACTTTAAATATGCACAAAAGGGAATAAAGCTTGGAATTGAAGAATATTTATTGAAGCCAATAACGTATAGTGATTTAAAAATTAGTATGGAACAAATTGAAAGAAAATTAAGTTTACAAAAAGAAAAAGCATTACAGCTTGGAAATCGTATATCTAAAGAAGAAATATTGGAACAAATATTATTAAATAAAGGTAACAATTTAAAAGAGTTATATAAATTTATTGAAGATGATATAAAAAAAGATGAAAACATATATCTTGTAAATTTGTATTTACGGACTAAGTATAAAGAGAAAAGTGAAGTTATAGTAAAAGAGATATATAATTTTATGAAAAATTATGAGATCGATATTTTTTATTATTCAATTATAAAGGAATGTAATTATTTACCGATCTTAATAAATACAGAAAAAATATTTACTGAATTTCTTAAAATGTTAAAGTATAACTTATTATACATTTTAAGAAAAAGCGGTTTTTCTGATATTGCTATTAGTATTATAAATTTAAATGGATTAGAGGAAATAGGAGATTCATTTAATAAACTTCAAATATTATCTAGGTGGCCAATTGTACTTGGAAATGATGAAATAATTTATGACGAATTAATTTCTAAATTAAAAATAAATCACTGTAGCTACCCAATAAAAATTGAAAATGAAGTATTAAATGCAATAAAAAATAATAATAAAATAAAATTAATAGATGTTAATAAAAGATTTATTTCATATTTAAAGGAGAATGTTTACTATCCGACTGAGGTAATAGATGTTTGCAGCAAATATATATTTTCGATTTTAACAGTTTCCAAGAGTTTTAATAATAACATGTATATTGAATGTGAAAATGAAGGTATTTTAGATGCAATTAAAGTTAGCTGTACATTTAATGAATTAGAAGAACAGCTAAATCGTGTAATTGATAAAGTATGTGAAAGAAATGGTGAGGGGACTAAAGTAAATTCATTGATTGTAAGAAAAGCAATTAATTATATAAATGAATATTATAGTGATAAAGTTTCCCTTGAGGAAATAGCAAATGGAATGAATATAACTCCAGAATACTTAAGTCGATTATTTACAAAGGAAATAGGAAAAAGTTTTTCAGATTATTTAAAAGAAATCAGAATTGATAAAGCAAAGGAATTATTGACAGGTAAGAAAATGAAGATTTATGAAGTGGCTGAACGGGTTGGATACTGTGATTCTAAATATTTTTGCAAAGTATTTAAGGAGCTCACAGGGATGGCACCAAAGGAATATATGAAGATATATTAGGCATATGAGAATAAATGGTATGGCAAATGGACTTGTTAATTTTTTAATGTTCCTTAGTTGTGAGTGTAAAATTTATATCAGAATTTTACACTTTTTTTATGATAATAGAATATGGAAAAGTGTCCCCAGGGAGTAATATTAAATCATGGAAAACGTTTTACATACTAGAATTTAGGAGGAAAGTTAAATGAAAAAAATTAAAGCATTGTTAAGTTGTTTAACAGCAATGGTTTTGACAGCAAGCATTTTTGTTGGATGTGGAAGTAGTACTAGTACAAGTACTTCTCAAACTAAAGCTGATTCAGGTGGAAAAACAACAATTACAGTATGGCATTATTTTGATGGACAACAACAGCAAAAGGCCATGGAAAACCTTGCTGATAAATTTAATAAGTCTCAGGATAAAATAGAAGTTCAAGTAGAATTTGTACCAAGAGCTGAACTTACTAAGCAGTTTACAATAGGGCTTGTTGCGGACAAGCTACCTGATGTTGGTTTAGTTGATAATCCAGATATGGCTTCATTTTCAGCAATGGGATTATTTGCAGATATCACAGATAAGATGAATTCTTATGAGGGTAAAGATCAATTTTATCCAGGACCAATCTCATCTTGTAAGTTAGATGGAAAATACTATGGAATTCCGCTTGGAAGTAATGATTTGGCTTTATTTTATAATAAGGATATGCTAAGTGCAGCTGGAGTTCAGCCACCAACTACTTTTGCTGAGCTAAAGGACGCAGCAAAAAAATTGACTAAAGGAGATACCTATGGATTAGCTATTGCAGCCCCTAAAAATGAAGAGGGAACATTTCAATATCTTCCATGGCTTCTTTCAACTGGAGCTAAATTTAATGAAATTGGTGGGCAAGCAGGTATAAGCTCTCTTCAATATCTTACTGATCTTATAAAAGATGGCTCAATGAGTAAAGAAGTTATAAACTGGACACAAAATGATTTAGAAAAACAATTTGTAACCAATAAAGCTGCAATGATTACAGATGGTCCATGGATTATAGATACAGTTAAGAAAGATGCGCCTAACTTAAATTGGGGAGTTGTAAAAATTCCTAAAGATAAAGTATTTGCATCAGATTTAGGTGGAGAAAATTGGGGTATTATTAAAGGACATCATGAAGCTGAAGCTTGGGACTTCATTAAATTTACCCAACAAAAAGATAATATGAATGCATATTGTGCAGATTTTGGCTATATTCCTTCAAGAAAGGATATTGCAGAAAGTAATGACAAAATAACTAAAGATCCAATAATGAGTGTATTCTTAGATGAACTTCAATACGCTATGCCAAGAGGACCACACCCAAAATGGCCTGAAATATCTGATGCAATGTCTACTGCAATGCAAGAAAGCTTCACAAATGCAAAGACACCAGAACAAGCAGCAAAAGATGCACAAGTTAAGATTGATGCTGTATTGAAATAAATTGAACCTCAGGGTGCCTTGATACCTAAGTAAGGGCACCTTGAAACTAAAGTAAGGCAGGTGAAAATAACATTGAAAAATAAGTATAGTAGAGAATTTATCAAAGAAGAAAGAAAAGGGTACATATTTGTGCTCCCAGCACTAATATTTATGTTAGCATTTGTTGGATATCCAATTATATATAATTTTATATTAAGTTTTCATGATGTAAATGTAATGACTTTTAGTCAGGCTGTTAAGCCGTTTGTTGGAATAGAAAACTACATTGAAGTATTTAAAGATCCTGTAATGTCAATAAGTATTTGGAATACGTTAATTTTTACTATTGGAAGTATATCAATTCAATTTATCATAGGACTAGGCTTAGCATTGCTTTTTAACTTAAAGTTTAAGCTTTCAAAACCTCTTAGAGGACTCATGGTAGTGAGTTATCTTGTACCCATGACAGTAACGGCACTACTATTCAAATTTATGTATAGTACAGGCGGAGGTATAATAAACGAATTACTTATGAAAGTAAATCTGATATCTCAGCCAATAGGGTGGATTATAGACAGTAAGACTTCTATGTTATCAGTTATATTAACAAATTCCTGGGTTGGAATTCCCTTTAATATGCTTCTCTTAACAACAGGATTAAGTAACATTTCTTATAATTTATATGAAGCAGCTAAAGTTGATGGAGCTAATGTATTTCAAAGGTTTTTCAAAATAACTTTACCATCATTAAGGCCAGCAATTTTATCTGTATTGGTTCTTGGATTTATTTATACATTTAAAGTTTTTGATTTAGTGTTCGTAATGACAAATGGAGGACCAGTTAATAGTACTGAGCTTATGTCAACTTTTGCATATAAACTATCATTTACACAATTTTCATTTAGCAAAGGTGCTACTGTTGCCAATGTATTATTTGCAATTTTATTCTGTGTAAGTTTAGGATATCTTAAATTAATAAAGGAAGATGAGGTGATTGGATGATGAAGAAGATTGTTCTTAAAAATAAACAAAAAAACATAATATTATGTTGCGTTTCAATTGTTGTAGCCTGCATCATGCTTTTCCCGATATATTGGATTATAGTTAGTTCATTTAAGACTAATGCTGAAATTTTTGCCTCACCTCCTACGTTTATACCTAAAGATTTCACTTTAAGCAGCTATACAGATCAATTCACAGGAAAAAGCAGTATATTAGTAACATTAGCTAATAGCTGCAAAGTTGCTTTTACTTCAATGGTTTTAGCATGTATTTTAGCTATCCCTGCGGCATATGGTCTAGCAAGATTTAGAATGAGAGGGAAAAAGGTATTCATTTTAATATTCTTAGTAACACAGATGCTTCCAGTAGCATTATTGTTGACTCCAATGTTTTTGGTATATAAGAATTTACATCTATTAGATACCCTTTGGGCCCCAATATTATCAGATGCAACAATATCAGTACCTTTTGTAGTTCTTATTCTTAGAACCTACTTTCTTGCATTGCCAAAGGAACTTGAGGATTCAGCTAAGATTGATGGATGTAATACATTAACAGCATTTACTAAAATAATGCTTCCAATATCTTATCCAGGACTCATAATGACAGGAGCATTTTCTTTTCTATATGCCTGGGGAGACTTAGCTTATTCGCTTACATTCTTAACTAGTCCAGAAAAGAGAACAATGACTGCTAGCATATATAACTTCATGGGTAAGTATGGCATACAATGGAATTCAATAATGGCTTATGGAGTGCTTTTAGTTCTACCTGTTGTTTTAATATTCATATTCCTTCAAAAATATATAATTGGAGGATTAACTAACGGTGCTGTAAAAGGATAAAAAAATAATTTCATTAAGATTGGAGTTGGAGTTATGGAATCTAAGAATGAATTTAATTTGGAGGATAGCTTTTTCAAAATTGAAGGAAATATTCTCATTAGAAATTACGACTGTGAAAAATTACTTATTGAACCATGGGGAAAAAATAGTTTACGAATACGCAGTACAAAGCAATCGGAATTTAAAGATAATGATTGGGCTTTATTACCGCAGGAAAACTGTGATGTTAAGATTAAGGTAGATGGTAATGAAGCATCTATTGAAAATGGGAAGATTACTGCACATATTGATTCAGGAGGAAAGATTATTTTCTATAATCAGAAAGGAGATATTCTTTTAGAGGAGTATGTAAGAAATAGAAAAAATGTTAATAGGTTTTGCAGTGCTTTAGAAATAGAGGCACGTGAATTTAAACCTATACTTGGTGGAGATTATACTTTAACCATGAGATTTGAATCAAACCCAAATGAGAAACTTTTTGGTATGGGCCAATATCAACAATCAAATTTAGATTTAAAAAATTGTGTACTTGAACTTGCCCATAGAAATTCACAGGCAAGTGTTCCTTTTGTATTGTCTAGTATAGGGTATGGAATGTTATGGAATAACCCTGGCATTGGAAAAGTTACTTTTGGAAAAAACATAACTGAATGGATTGCTTATTCTAGCAAACAATTAGACTACTTTATAACGGCAGGGGATACTCCTGCAGAAATAGAAGAGGGTTATGCAAAAGCTACTGGAACAGTACCTATGATGCCAGAATATGCTATGGGATTTTGGCAATGTAAATTAAGATATCAAACTCAAGAGGAGTTATTAAACATTGCTCGAGAGTATAAGAGAAGAGCTCTTCCAATTTCAGTTATAGTAGTTGACTTCTTTCATTGGCCAAAACAAGGAGAATGGAAATTTGATTTAGATTACTGGCCTGACCCGGATGCCATGATTAAAGAACTTAAAGATATGGGAATTGAGCTAATGGTTTCAATTTGGCCAACAGTTGATAAAGAGAGTGAAAATTATAATAAGATGCTTGAAAAAGGTTATTTAGTAAGAGTTGATAGAGGAATTAGAACAACAATGGACTTCTTAGGTAATACAGTTTTTTATGATCCAACAAATCCAGAGGCGCGTGATTTTGTATGGAAAACTGCTAAGAAAAACTACTATGATAAAGGAATAAAAATATTTTGGTTAGATGAAGCTGAACCAGAATACTCAGTTTATGACTATGATAATTATAGGTATTATCTAGGCCCAAATGAACAAATAGGCAATATTTATCCGGTTATGTATGCAAAGACTTTCTTTGAGGGAATGAAAAAAGAAGGACAGGAAAATATAATTAATCTCCTCAGGTGTGCCTGGGCAGGAAGTCAACGCTATGGTGCTCTTGTATGGTCTGGAGATATTGACTCGAGCTTTGAATCTCTAAGAAATCAATTTGCAGCAGGACTTAATATGGGGCTCGCAGGTATACCATGGTGGACAACTGATATAGGAGGATTTCATGGTGGAAATCCAGATGATCCTGATTTTAGAGAATGCATAATTCGATGGTTTGAATATGGAGCATTCTGCCCTGTCTTTAGATTACATGGAGACCGTGAACCACATTCAAAGCCTCTTGGAACAAGTGGTGGCGGGTTATGTGCCAGTGGTGCAGCAAATGAAGTCTGGAGCTATGGTGATGAAGCATATGAAATATTTAAAAAATATATGTTTATTCGTGAAAGAATGAAACCTTATATTACTGAAATTATGAAGGAAGCACATGAAAAAGGAACCCCGGTTATAAGACCACTATTTTATGATTTTCCTCAAGACAAGCTTTGCTTTGACATTGCAGATGAGTATATGTTTGGACCAGATGTACTTGTTGCTCCGATACTTTATAAAGGTTATACATCAAGAAAAGTGTATCTACCTGAAGGTGCGAAGTGGAAGGATGTAAATTCCGGAAAGATATTTAATGGAGGACAATGGATTGATTATGATGCTCCGCTAGAAATCATACCATTATTCCTTAAAGATGAAGCAGATATTCCTATTAATATCTAGATTATTAAAATTAGGAGGAATTATGGATAAAGATTCACTTGAATTTAGTAAGAATTTAAGAAAAATAAGCAAAGAAATTCCGTTAAACAATATAAAAATAAGCGATGAATTTTGGTCTAAATATATTAAGCTTGCAGTGGATGTAGTTATACCATATCAATGGGAGGCTATAAATGACAGAATTGAAGATGCAGAACCGAGTCATGCAATAAAGAATTTTCGAATAGCCGCAGGACTGGAAACAGGAGAATTTCATGGGATGGTTTTTCAAGATAGTGATGTATCGAAGTGGCTTGAAGCAGTAGGTTTTAGTCTTCAAACTCACCCTGACTCTGAACTTGAAAAAAATGCAGATGAAGTGATTGATATCTTAGAATTGGCACAGAGGCCAGATGGGTATTTAAACACATATTTTATATTAAAAGAGCCTGAAAATAGATGGACAAATTTAGCTGAATGCCATGAATTATATTGTGCTGGTCACTTTTTTGAAGCAGCAGTAGCATATTATAATGCTACAAATAAAAGAAAAGTTTTAGATATAGCATGCAGGTTTGCCGATTACATTGATGCTACATTTGGCCCAGAAGAAGGCAAAATTCATGGTTATGATGGACATCCAGAAGTAGAATTGGCACTTTTTAAACTTTATAAGGTTACAGAAAATAAAAAGTATCTTAAGTTAAGTAAATATTTCTTAGATGAGCGTGGAGCAAAACCAGATTTCTTTGATATGCAATGGGAAAAGAGAGGCAGAAAGGACTTTTGGCAAGGTGGAATTAATCGAGAATGGGGAAAAAAATATTATCAAACCCATTTGCCAATCAGAAAACAAAGTACAGCAGAAGGTCATGCGGTAAGAGTAGTATATATGTGTATGGGGATGGCAGATGTAGCAGCAGAGACTGGAGATAGTGAATTATTTAAAACATGTAAGAACTTATGGAATAATATAGTTTCAAAGAGAATGTATATAACTGGAGGTATAGGTTCAACTTCAATTGGAGAGTCATTTACTTTTGATTATGATCTTCCTAATGATACTGTTTATGCAGAGACATGTGCTTCTATCGGATTGGCATTTTTTGCTCACAGAATGTTAAGGATCGAGCCAAGAAGTGAATATGCAGACGTAATGGAAAGCGCTCTTTATAATACCATAATAGGAGGGATGTCGCAGGATGGGAAAGGATTTTTTTACGTAAATCCACTTGAAGTAAGGCCAGAAGCTTGTGAGAAAAATCCAACAAAGCATCATGTTAAACCTGTAAGACAAAAATGGTTTACCTGTGCTTGCTGTCCTCCTAATATAACAAGAACTTTAACATCACTAGGCAGATATATTTATACTGTAAATGATGATACTGTATATGCTAATTTATATATTGGTGGCAAAGCTGAAATAAATGTAGGAAATAATGAAATTAGACTTATTCAGGAAACGGAGTATCCTTGGGAAGAAAATGTATTAATAAAAGTTGGCGCAAAAGAGAAAACAAAGTTTACTTTAGCCCTAAGAATACCAGGTTGGTGCGGGAAGGCTGAAGTCAAAGTGAATAATGAAGTTATAAATATTGAAGAAATAAAGCTTAATGGATATGCAATGGTTAATAGAGAGTGGAGAGATGGAGATAAAGTTGAGCTTATTTTAAAAATGCCTATTTTAAGAATGAAAGCAAATCCAATAGTTAGTGCCGATATAGGTAAAGTTGCAATACAAAGGGGACCTTTAGTCTATTGCTTAGAGGAAGCAGATAATGGTTCAAATCTTCATGAAATATATCTGCCTAAAGAGGCTGAATTGGAAGAATGTTTTGAAGCAGATTTGCTTGGCGGCGTAATGGTATTAAAAGCAGAGGCAAAACGTATTTCAAATAATAGTAAATGGAAAGATCAACTTTATAGTTCAGAAATAAAGGAAGAATATGATTCTATTAATATTAAGTTTGTACCTTATTACTCCTGGGCAAATCGCGGTACTGGTGAAATGATAGTCTGGGTAAGGGAAAAATAGTATAATCCTAAAAGAAACCATAGGCTTTAATGATGTCTATGTTGGGGTTGTAGCACATAAATATATATTTTGTAATAATAAGAGTTTATGTAAAATAAGCTCTTATTTTAATTGTATCACCAAGATCCATTGTATCTCTCCTGATACTAGTGAAGCTAGAATAGAGTTATTAATATGAAATAAATACGACAAAATAACTTTTATATTTATATAAAATTAATATAAAAATGAAGAAAACGTTGCAACTTTACTAATTATGTATTAATATTTAACAGTGAAAATTAAAATTTTATATAAATATAGTAAAAAAAATAATGGCTAAAGTGATTCAGCTAATTATAAAATACTTGTAAGAAAAGGCATTCTAATGTACATGCTTTTTGACTAAGATGGAGGGATAAAATGGATCAATTAACATCAGAAAAACAAAGTTTATCGAGGGGACTCAAAAATCGGCATGTTCAATTACTTGCAATTGGGGGCGCAATTGGAACTGGATTATTTCTAGGTTCAGGAAGATCAATTCACTTGGCTGGTCCATCAATTTTATTTGCGTATATTATAACGGGAATAATTTGTTTTTTTATTATGCGTGCTCTAGGGGAATTATTGCTTTCTAATTTAAACTACCATTCATTTGTAGACTTCGTTCATGACTATTTAGGAAATGGTGCAGCATTTATTACAGGATGGACTTATTGGTTTTGCTGGATTTCAGTTGGAATGGCTGACTTAACAGCTACAGGACTTTACATACAATACTGGTTCCCGAGCATACCACAATGGGTCCCAAGTCTTATTGTTCTTGTAATTTTACTTGCTATGAACCTTACGGCAGTAAAACTTTTTGGTGAGATGGAATTCTGGTTTGCCTTAATTAAGGTTGTTGCAATTTTAGCATTAATTATAATTGGTACATTTATGATTATTAAAGGATTCTCTACAGATGCTGGTGCATCAAGTTTTGCAAACCTTTGGAGTCATGGCGGTTTATTCCCAAATGGAGTTAAAGGCTTTATGCTATCTTTCCAAATGGTTGTATTTGCTTTTGCTGGAATTGAATTAGTAGGGCTTACAGCGGGTGAAACTGAAGATCCAGAGCGCGTTATTCCAAAGGCTATTAATAATATTCCAATTAGAATTATTATTTTCTATATAGGAGCACTTATTGTTATTATGAGTATATATCCATGGAATTCAATTAATCCTGATAAAAGCCCATTTGTTCAGGTATTTGCAGCAGTGGGAATCGCAGCAGCAGCAAGTATTGTAAATTTTGTTGTATTAACTTCAGCAGCATCAGCTTGTAATAGCGCAATATTTAGCACAAGCCGTATGGTTTATTCTCTTGCTAAAGAAGATAATGCACCTGAATCAATGAAGAAATTAACTTTAAGTCAAGTACCTTCGAATGCTACAATGTTCTCTGCAATTGTTATTTTAATTTCAGTCATTTTGAACTTTGTTATGCCAGAAGGGGTATTTGTGCTAATTACAAGTATTTCAACATTCTGCTTTATCTATATTTGGGCAATTATAGTTATCTGCCATATGAAATATAGAAAAACTAATCCTGAACTTGCTTCTAAGAGCAAATTCAAAATGCCGCTTTATCCAATAATAAACTATATAATTCTAGCATTCATGGCATTTATTATTGTTGTATTAGCACTTAATGAGGAAACTCGTGTATCCTTATTTGTAACACCAGTATGGTTTATAGCCTTAGGTGTGATTTACAAGATGCTTAAGTCAAAGAAGAAAAGTGGAGAAGAAGCTCAAAGAAATTTATCATAGACTTTTTTCTAAAAGGAATATTTGAAGCTATATAAGGCTTTAAGTATTCCTTTTTATATTTTTTAAGAAATATATATATATGTTGGGAATTTTAATCCTAAATAATCACATACTTTTATTAAGGTTAATAATAGTGTTTTTGTAAGGAATTAAATAAATATTATTTGTGTATAAATAGATTTTAGGAAGAAATATATAAATTAATATAATGTTCCTTACTTATGCTATAATAATCCTAAATAAATTTGGAGGTGGAAAAAATGAAATATTTTGATAAAAAGCTAAGGTTATTTATTGCAGCAGCTTTATGCTTAACTATTATGGCGGGGTGTTCAAATTCAAATAAACCTGCAAATGATACATCGAGTAATACCCAAGCTAATAATGAAACCTCAAGTACACCAGATGAATCTAAATCCGAAGATAATAAAACAGCAGATAATAATGAAGCGAAAGGTAATGAAAATGCTTTATTAAAGGACATTAAGACTTTAGCAGAAGAAGGAAAAATTATTAATTCAAACTTTGCAGATAAGTCTTCCAATATATCAGATGTGGAGGGTAAATTAGGGAAGGCGGATAAGTCAGAATGGGTAAGTGATGCAAAAGGAAACTATTCCACTTATTCAAAAGATAATGTGGTTTTTGGCTCTAATAAGGGAGGCAGAATTTTTGAAATAAGATCTTTTGACAGTCGTTTAAATAATATCTCACTTTCAATGGTTGAAAAATATTTTGGAACTCCTGCTCATAATGTTACAGCTAATGGTGAAAAGATCATAGGGTATACAGCTGGAGCAGACTTTAAAATATTATTCGTATTTAAAGCTCCAACAAATAGTAATGATGATCCTAAATTAGACCACTATTCTGTCTTATATCCAAAAGGAACTGTTAATTCAATGGCGAGTGATCCAGGAAGAGAATGGTAATAAGTAAAGAAATGATGAATTACAATAAGAAATAAACATTGAATATATAAGAAAATGGGGAGAAGAATGAGCGAAAAACACAAAATACCAATTTATAATGAATATCAATACATATTTGATGTAATAAATAATTTATTAAAAGTAGAAGACACTAGATCTTTAATTATAGCTATAGATGGAAGATGTGGCAGTGGTAAGAGTACTTTAGGAACACTCCTTACTGAAAAGTTTGATTGTAACATATTTCATATGGATGATTTTTTCCTGCCTTTTGAGATGAGAAATTCAAAACGATTAGCAGAGGCTGGTGGCAATGTTCACTATGAAAGGGTCGAGGAGGAAATATTAAGGCCGCTACAAAAGCATAAGCTAGTTCAATATAGGCAGTATCTATGCAGTAAATGGGATTTTAGCCAGCCTATTGAAGTAGAACCTAAGAGGTTAAATATAGTTGAAGGGAGTTATAGCCTTCATCCTACCTTAAGAAATTATTATGATTATAAAATTTTTGTAACGGTTGATCCAAAGGTGCAGTACGAAAGAATCCTAATACGTAATGGGGAAAAAAAGCTACAAGATTTCCTAAATAAATGGATCCCTATGGAGGAGCATTACTTTTCAGAATTGGATATTAAGAGTCAATGTGATTTAATGTTTGATACTACAATATTAAATAAATAGATAAATTAAAAGGTAATATAAAAAGAAAAGGAATAATTGAAGCAATATAAGGCTTTAATTATTCCTTTTTATATTTTCAACTCACTTTCGACATTTTTCTATATTTCCCTAAAAAAATATGATATCCTTTATGTGGGATACGTTTGTTTATTAAGAACCATACAAAATCATAATAATTAATTTCAGAAATAGGGGGAGCAAAAATGAAATTATTTACAAATTTAAGTATTAGAAAAAAGATCGCTACAGTATTCTTACTAATTTTTATTTTAATTATTTTTATAGGAGTAGAGGGGATATTAAGTTCAGAAAAAATAAATAATAACGCGGAGAGAATGTATAGTAATAATTTATTATCTATTAAGGATTTAGAGGAAATCCAAGGTAGTATAAATGAAACTAGAGCTAATTTAGTTCATATTGTCTTTGAACGAGATACAAATAAATTAGACAAGTATATTAAAACCATTGATGATATAGATAAGGAACATCAAAAATTCTTAGATGAATATGATAGATTACCTGTTATATCAGAAGAAGAAGAGAAACTATATTCTGATTTTGTAAAAGATTTAGTAAAATATAAAGAAGTAAGAGCTAAAGTAATAGATCTTGTAAAAGCTAACAACTATGATGAAGCAGTGAAACTTTATAATTCAGATGTAGTTACATTAACAGAAACTATCCTAAATAAAATTCAAAAATGTATTGATTTAAATCAGAAAATGGCAGAGCAAACTAATTTGACTAATAAGGCTCAATTCAAAAGCGTTAAATACAATATTACTATTTTTACAATAGCAGCATTTTTTATTGCTATTTTTATGGCGTATTTATTAGTTAAAAGCATAGATATTCCACTAAATAGAATAAAAAAGTTAGCACAAAGATTATCTAATTATGATTTTTCAACATCTATTGAAGTGAAGCAAAAAGACGAATTTGGACAGGCAGGAGAGGCTTTAAATACAGCACAAGAAAATGTAAGAGGTCTAGTAAAAGCAATTATTGAAAATTCACATAATCTAAATGCATCAGCACGAGAAATTTCAAATGTATTTCAAGATCTATACTTTAAAGCCATTGAAGTAGATGACGCGGTAAATGCTATTGCTTCTGGTGTGCAAAACGCAAGTGCTGCTACAGAAGAAATAAGTGCATCTATTCAGGAAGTGGATTCAAGTATTAATATACTTTCTTCTAAAGCTATGGAAGGAAGTAATAATGCAAATCAGTCAAAAGAAAGATCTGCAGAAGTTAAAAATAGCAGCCAAAAAGCTATAAGCGAAACTAGGAATATATATGCTGAAAGACAAACTATGATGCTAAAGTCTATTGAAGATGAAAAAGTGGTAGACAGTATAAAAGTTATGGCAGATACCATTGGGGAGATAGCAGAACAGACCAATTTACTTGCTTTAAATGCTGCAATAGAAGCAGCTAGGGCTGGGGAACAGGGAAAAGGTTTTGCAGTAGTAGCAGAAGAAGTTAGAACACTTGCAGAGCAATCAGCTCAGGCAGTAATTAATATCCAAGAAACAATAGTTAAAGTTCAAGAGGCATTTAAAACCAGTATTGATACAGGCAGCGATATACTGGAATTTATAAATACAAAGGTAGATGAACAATTAAATGCTTATGGTGAAACAGGTATCCAGTATTATAATGATTCAGATATTGTAAGCAAAATGTCTGAAGAAATTGCCTCAATGTCTGAAGAAATTACAGCTACAGTTGGGCAAGTAAGTGAAGCAATTCAAAATGTGGCTGAGGATTCACAAAAGTCAGGAGAACAAGCAGAAAATATAAAAGAGAGAATGAGTGGAACAACAATGGCTATAGAAGCAGTAGCAATTACTGCACATAAACAATCAGAAATTGTTAAAAATCTTAGTGAAATAGTTGAAAAATTTAAAATATAATTAAAAAGAAAGTGAATTTCAACCACTGCATTTTTGTATTGGTTGAAATTTTTTTATTAAAATCCTTTAATTTAACAAAAAGCAGATAAATCAGATAAAAATAGTCTTGTATTAATTAGATATATATGTTAATATAAGATTACACATTAACAACGTAAACTCCCAAGGATAATTTACAGATTATATATTTAAACATTTATAAAAAACAGATAGTAGAAAGAAATATTTACTATCTGTTTTTTATTTGTAAATATAAAAAAGCAGTATCTGTAGAGTTTATGCAATATAAGTTCTTATTTTTATGTTAGAATATACTTAGAGTTTATCATTAGAAAAAAGAAAAGAGGAAAAATAAATGCGTAACGATAAAACTACAGGTGTAATATATGCAGTAACTGCATATATATTATGGGGTATTTTGCCTGTATACTGGAAATTTATAAGTAGTGTATCTTCAATAGAGATATTATCTAATAGAATTGTATGGGCCTTTGTATTCACAATTTTAATTATTATGGTAACTAAACAATGGAGTGAATTAAAGCTTATAGCTAAGGACAAGAAACAGATGTTTTATATTTTTATTGCATCAATTCTAATTGCGATTAACTGGGGACTATATATTTGGGCTGTTAATTCAGATAGAATTGTAGATGCAAGCCTTGGATATTATATAAATCCATTACTCGCAGTAGCCTTGGGCGTTATAATCTTTAAGGAAAAGCTCAGTTATTGGACAGGGGCAGCACTTACTATAGCATCTATCGGTGTAATAGTAAAAACCGTGCAATATGGTAAAGTTCCGTGGATTTCTTTAGGATTAGCTATTTCCTTTGGACTATACGGTGCGATCAAGAAATCAGTTAAAGCTAATTCTATAGTTGGATTAACGCTTGAAACAGCTATGCTTACACCAGTTGCAACAGCTTACATAGTATCAAGGCATGTTAGTGGACTTGGAGCTTTTAAGACAGAAGGGACACTCGTAATTCTTTTACTTATAGGCGCTGGTGTAGTTACAGCTATTCCGCTTCTGCTTTTTGCAAGTAGTGCTAGAAGGCTGCCATTATCATTAATTGGTTTCACACAGTATATTTCACCAACTATAAGCTTGATTATAGGAGTTTTTGTATATAATGAAGGTTTTACTACAGTAGATATGATAGCATTTTGTTTTATATGGGCAGCACTAATAGTATATTCTTTTTCACAAATAAGTTTAGTTAAAAGTCCGAAAAATATAGAGCAGATTAGCTGATTGCTAATCAAACTTATGACTAGATAAAGTGATTAAATGGAGAAGAGTTATATAATATTAAAAACTAAAATGTGGTATTCAAAATGATTAGAAGTTATATTGGATACCACATTTGTATTTATAAAAATTAATATTTCTGATTTTTGTATTTTATTAGTTTTTCGTTTATAAGTTTGGCTTCTTTTTCTCCATTTATACTCATCATTGTATAAACTGAAACTTTTACTATAATTAGTGCAAAGATATATATTAGAATTAATTCAATATTCATAGCTTTACCTGGACTAAAAAACAACAACCATAATAATATCATTAGTTCTGAGAGGGTTAAGCAAACATTAAAAATGATTAATTGAACTTTTTTACTCATCCCATTTTTATTCATAAAGGCTAATTTTAAAAATACATATGCTAAGGAAAATAACATAATCTGAAAAAGTAGTGAAGTTCTAATTGTTTCTTCGGAATAAATTCCTGAAAGCATTGTGATGATGACCATTAAGAATCCGCTAGATATAAAGAAATCTTTTAAAGAATTTTTGAAATAACTAATAAATTTCATTGTATAACCTCCTCATAATCCTAACTTCTTTTTAAAAACAGGGACATATTGTCTAGAGATGAATATTTTTTCTCCATTTTGTAGCAATGCTTCAAATTTACCATAGAAAACTGGGATAACAGATTCTATTTTAGAAATATTAATAATTGTTGATTTTGATGCTCTAAAAAAATCACTATTCTCATATTCTAACTCAATTTCGTAGAGCTTAAGTCTAGATTGGAAAATCTTTTGTTTACAATAGATAAAGACTTTATTATCCACAGATTCAAAATAGAATACATCTTTAGGATTAATAATATGCATCTGTAAGTCTGTAAATCCAATAAGTTTTTTTGAAGATGATTTAATTGAATAAATCAGTTGCAGCAACGATTCGTCAGGCTCGTTACATTTTATTATTATTTCTGGTTCAGATCCAGCAGGGATATTTTCTATACTAATTTTCATCTCTACGGCCCTCCTTACTTCCTATATCTATAGTATATGTCAGCAATTTAGACTATTCAACAGCTCTGATGTAAGCTGTAAATCTAGCTCGGTAAGATGCATTTTTTGATACAAGGGTTCTGCAATGATAATCGAACTTATGTGTATTTCCACCGAAATCAATGATATTCGTTTGTTTCGGTTTCTAAGGAATTTTGATGGGTAGTTCTAAGATTGGAAGTTGCACCAAAAGTGCTAGCCTCAAAAGAGGAAACTCGACTCACATTTGTTCGCTGAGTAAGTTCGAAGGACCAAATGCAAGATTTGGATTCTCACTTAAGCATTGAACTAGCACTTTTGAACAACTTCCAATCTAAGAACCACAGCCATCAAAATTCCAGATGAAACACTACACAAAAGAATATCATTGATTTCTAGTTAGGGAATATATCACAGCATAAGTTTAATTATCGATGAGGAACCCTATGCAGATAAACAATTTAAAAATTAGACTTATGCATTTAATAATTTTCCGAGTTCATCATGTTTTTAATAATGTATATGTAAAACTCTTGAATTGGATATATAAATAGATAAACTAATTATAAGTTTAATTTATGCCTTGAAATATATACCATACCAGAAAGAGAAGGTACTCTTTTACGCAGTGTTGCATTGAGAAACCTGCTAATGAAAGTCAATACTTTTTATAGCAGGTTTTTTAATTATTTTTTATATTTTATTGCATACTAATTAGACCAGCTATTTTTCTGGTCCAAGCTTCCGATTATTAAATTAGATTCTATTTATATACTTCTTTTATTCTAGCATAATATATTCTTAAAAATTTATTTAATCCAGCAATTTTTGCTACTTTTGAAGCTTTTCCTTCCGCCTCTTTTTTTAGTATAAATAAATATACTGAATTACTCTCAGGTTTATTAATTTTTAAATATTTCATTATTTCAAATCCAGTTTTTCTTAATGTAGCAGAACCTCTCTTAGATATTCTCCTTCGCGTTCCGTTAAATTGCCCTGATTGATATGGTGGCGCATCAATGCCTGCATATGCTATTAAAGCTTTTCCGCTATGAAATCTTCTGATATCGCCTATTTCTGCTATTAGTCTTGGTGCAATAATGTCACCTACTCCACCCATTTCACGAACAACAGCATACTCCTTTAGAGACTTTGCTAATTCTTGCATTTGTGATAAAATCAATGCAAGAGTTTTATCTACTTCACGAAGAACTCTAACAGCTTCCAATACTAACATTTTGGTCGATGGGGCATTGGAAGATAGAGTAGGGATTCCTTGTTGAGCCAAGTCATATATCTTTATGGCTTTCGCTTCGCTTTGTTGGTATCCCTTCTTTTTTGCCCAATTTTTATAACTATTAATAAACTGTTCCTTACTTTTTACTGCAATGTTATCATAGTGCCAGTATTCTTCAACGAAATCATTTAATTTATCTTTTTCGGGTTTATCAGATCGATTTTGTAGCATTTTTTTAATTCCTGGCATTGTATGGTCAAGCATTGAAGTTAATGATAATTTACTTTCTACCCTGAGTTTTATGTAGTGACTGTATTGTCTTCCAAGAAGACGTAGTTCATTATAAACATCTTCACTTGATTCATAGTTAACTAAATGAAACCAGTTATCTATTCCATAGCTAGCAATCTTTATAGCATCTAACTTATCTGTTTTTCCTTTTCTAAGAACTATACTTGCATATTTTTTCATTACTAGTGGATTAATAATAGTTACAAAAATACCATGCTCTTTAAGAAAACTAAGTACTGGCAAATGATAAGTTCCTGTCGCTTCCATTACGACTCTTACTTCTTCATTAAAACATTTTATCAATGATGTTAATTCCAATAGATGATTTTCTGTATGAGTAACCTCATATGGAGATTTAACAATCTCGCCGCATGGTTTCAATATACATACTGTACTTTTTTCTTTTGATACATCAATTCCTACACTTATCATAAGTGACCTCCAGATATATTTTTTTCG
Source organism: Clostridium chromiireducens (assembly GCF_003575225.1). Classification (NCBI taxonomy): domain Bacteria; kingdom Bacillati; phylum Bacillota; class Clostridia; order Eubacteriales; family Clostridiaceae; genus Clostridium; species Clostridium chromiireducens. Next base: position 36,840 of record NZ_QXDJ01000005.1, read on the forward strand.
TAATTGTACCCATCTACACTTATTAGAATTCATTTTGGTTAGTTACACGAAAGCCTCTAAGGTTTCAACCTGCTTAATCGAATTTTTATAATAAAGGATGGCTGACAGTTTCTCAAACGGATGTTATTAATCCAAAATAGCTGTCGTCAGACCAATTACTCCCTTAATTATAAATAAAATAAGTGCAAATACTAACCTTATTTCTTGGGTAGTATTTACACTATATACAGTACCAAAATGGTTGTAGGTATTTCTTCAGTAAAAGTTGTTCCAGTCCTGCTTGTCATTAGCTTGCCTAAGGAGCAAGCAGGACTGGTGCAACTTTTACTGTTAGAAATCCACAACCATTTTCTCTAGCAACCGAGTAAACGAGTAGCTTCTCTTTCGGTTGGGTATATGCATAAGTCTAAGTTATATTTACACGTATTCTTGTCCTAATTTGTTTGCTGTTAGAATAGCGGCATAAACATCTTCTGGAGTAACTTCAAAAGGCATATTATGCGCAGTATCTTCTTTTGCAGTAGCTACCTTTGCTACTTCCATGATTTCTTCTGGCTTAATTTCGTTAATACCTAATTGTTTTAAAGTGACAGGAAGGCCTACACTATTACAGAAATCTAATACTTCCTCGATTTCTTCCATTGGAGCATTTTCAAGTACTAATTGAGCTAATGTACCAAATGCAACTTTTTCACCATGATACATATGATGGCATTGTGGCAATACAGTTAATCCATTATGAATAGCATGAGCAGCTGCAATACCACCGCTTTCAAAACCAAGACCACTAAGAAGAGTATTAGCTTCAACTATTTTTTCTACTGATTTTGTGCAAACGCCTTCTTCTACAGCGAGTTTTGCTTTATATCCTTCAGTAATTAATGTATCGTAGCATAATCTAGCTAATGCTTGAGCTGTAATAGTAGTGGTACCAAAAGCACATGTTCCAGCGTTTGATTTTTCACAAGCTCTTGCCTCAAAATATGTTGCTAAAGCATCACCCATACCAGATACTAAAAGACGAACTGGGGCTTTAGCAATAATACCAGTATCAACTAAAACCACATTAGGATTTTGTTTTAAGAATAAGTATTTATCAAAGACACCATCATCAGTATATAAAACTGATAAAGCACTGCATGGAGCATCTGTGGCAGCTATGGTAGGTACAATTACAACAGGAAGATTTTTATAATATCCAACTGCTTTAATAGTATCAATGATTTTTCCGCCACCAATACCAATGAGAACGGTTACTTGATTTTCATCACAAATTTTGATGATACGATTTACTTCAGTAATGCTGCATTCGCCATTAAATGAATCATATTCTACAGCAATACTTTTTTCTTCAAAACTTTTATCAATAGTATCTTTTACTCTTTTTAACCCACTTTCACTAATTAAGCATAATGCTTTTTCACCAAGTATAGATACGTATTGTGCAATATTTGCTAATTCTCCATTACCTTGTATATATTTACTTGGTGCAATCATAATTTTTGCCATAAAAACTCCCCCTTATATATCTTTTAATAGCATTTATTTTACTATTATTACATTAATTATAGCACTTTAAAATATTATGGTAAAGTTACTGTATGTTAAATATAAGCTCTTGTTTTAGGTTATTGTACATTTATAATATAAGATTATAAGGTGAAGAAATATTAATGAAAGCATGTATAAATAAGGATAAATAAAATGTATCCTTTGTCAAGGACAGTTTAAAAAAGCCTAAGCAACCTAATTTATATACATGCTTTTTATTATGAAATTTATAAGAATTTATTGATATATATTCTGTAATAATCGCGCGTCAATAGGAATCTATAAGTAGATATCAGAAAACTCAAGATTAATTGAATTAAAAAGGTGATTATCAAGCAGTTCCGTGGTTTTATTATTATCCTCAATAAGCTTCTCATTAGGAAGCATTAGAGTAAAGGTACTGCCTTTACCGAGTTTGCTTTTAACTGATATACTTCCACCTAAGGCCTCGGCAAATTCTTTTACAAGTGATAGACCAATTCCAGCACCTTCTGCATATCGTGAAAGAGAACTATCAACTTGTCCAAATCTACCAAAAATATAATGGATTTTATCTTCTGGAATGCCTATTCCTTTATCAATGACTTCAATACGTATATTATTTTTTACAGTTCGCATTTTTACAGTAATTAACTTGCTTTCATATGAAAATTTAATAGCATTAGAAATAAGATTCAAAAGTATACGCTCATATTTATCATCATCTAGTCCTATTATTTTTTTACTAAATGAAGATATAAAGGTTACTGAAACATCCTTTCCCGAAGCATACGTATTAACAGAGTTTACAATGGATTTTGTAAGATAAAATATATCTATATTTTTCTTATGTACTTTTATAGAATCAGAATTAGCACGAGTAATATCTAGAAGATTATTAACAAGTCTTAATTGTCTAAGTGTATTTTTATCTATCATCTTAATATATCTTTCCATCTTTTCTGATATCTCATCCCTGCAAATCAGATTCATGGTCTGAATAGCAGAAGTAATTACATTAATGGGAGTCTTAAATTCATGAGAAATAATTGATAAAAATTCATTTTTCATTTTCAGAGATTTTTCAAGGGATGCATTTTTTTCTTTTTCTAACTGTAATAACTTTTTATGTGACTCTTCTAAGGCTGCACTTTTAATTTTATAAGCATCTTCAAGCTCCATTTTTATATGTCTAAGTTCTTTTTCAGAGTCATTACGTTTGAACATTTTTATTACAAAACAATTAATAAATTCATCACCATTGTATGTTTCTTTATTTCCCATTAATAAAATAGGTATAGTCGTTTCATCTTTAGTTTTAAAAGTTAGATATACTTCATCAACGCTGATATCAAATTGAAGTTGAAGAAGAAAGAGTGAATGAAATATTATTTTACTTGCGGTGGGTAAAAAAGATTCAATATGCTTATCCAATAATTCATTACAATCATAATCTATCATTTTACAAAATGCTTCATTTGCATCTTTTATATATCCTTGAGTAGTTAGTAAAAGATATCCACAAGGACTTTTATCTACATTACAATGCATTAACTCACATCCTTTTTGTCATTTATTTAATAACCTTTAGTGAAGAAAGATACTCTATTATTAACTGAGATGTTTCTTTTGGTTCACTTAAGTTGGGATAATGACCTTTTGCACCAATTACTTCAAGCTTACTATTCTTTATATTACTATTTAAATAGTTTGCAACCTCTATTGGAACTATACTATCCTCCGCGCATTGAACGATTAAAGTAGGTACTGTGGCATTGGGTAAGTCTTTTCTGTGATCAGAGAAAAAGGTTGCTTCTGCAAAATTTCTCATAATTACTGGGTCCTCTTGAGTAAAAATTTTTTTTAAATGTTGAGCTAACATTGGTCTATCTGGATTATTCATAAGTGCAGCAGCATTCAAACTTGCCCATCCAACATAATTTACTTCCATTAGATTAATCAACTCTTTTATATCATTATCATTAAAGCCTCCATAATAATCAGGCAATTCGTTAATATATCGAGGTGAAGGACCAATCATTACCACCGCCTCAAATAATTCAGGTTTTTCAATGGATGCAATTAGACCAATCATTGCACTTACAGAATGTCCGATAAAAATAATGGAATCACTCTTTGAAGCTTCAATGACTTCAAGAAGATCCTGAGCATATCCACGAAGATCTTTATAGCGCTCTATATTATATGCTTTAAGGTCCGATTTACCAGATCCAACATAATCGAATAAGATCATGCGGTGGTCTTTTTGAAAATAAGGTGTCATAAACTGCCATATATTTTGATCACAGCCAAATCCATGACCAAAAACAATAGTTTTTGTCCCTTCTCCGATTACATTAACATTATTCCTTAAGAAAATATTTTTCATTTGGAATTCCCCCCCGTAAAGCATTATAAGTCGATAATTTGTTAACTTATACTTAATTATAGCACAATTTTCCAAATATTTCACATATTTAGTTCTACTATCATATAAATAACCATACTTTTGGAGATTTACATTATGATATTTAATTTAAAGCCATAATCATAGAATCAAAAGGAAAGTCACATGATACTTACTGAAAGCAAACAAGAAATATGATTAGATTGAATAAATATATAATTTATTATATAATAATAATTATTAATAAACTGTTTTATAAATAATTTATAGTGAAATGAGGTAACGAGGGCGTGGATAAGAACGTATTTTTAAACAAGAAAATATTAATAGGCGCAGTTTCTATAATTCTTCTAGCTGGAATTGGTATAAGTTATGGAATAAAAAACAGTAAGGTTAAAGCAAAAGAAGTAACTATAGAAAATGCAGTAAAAGAGACAATCATTGAAAACACCATAGCTACTGGTAATATAGAAGCAAATTACAGAAGTAATATCTTATTAGATAACAAGAAGAAAATAATAAAGGTTCAGGTAACTGAGGGACAAGCTGTAAAAAAGGATGATGTTTTGGTTGTATTTGATAGTTCTGATGAGGAAAATGAGCTAGAAAAACAACAAATTAATTTAAAGAACGCTGAGTTAACATTAAATCAAATGCTTAATGGAGGAGTGGAAGCTGATAAAAGTGCTTCAGAAAATTCTGTAGCTCAGGCAAATTATAGTTTGGAAAATGCTAAAAGAAAATATGATGATGCGAATAAGAAATTCAAACAAAATGAGGAGTTATTTAATAGCGGGGCCATAAGCAAAAATGAATATGAAGATTCAAAAAAGAATATGGAAGATTCATATACTGCTGTAAAGAGTGCAGAAGATGCATTAGAAAATGCAGAAACTTCATTAAAAGCGACAAATAGTAACAGTGAAACCAAAATAGCTAATCAAAAGAATCAAATTGAATTAATCAAAAAAGATATGGAAAATTATAAGCAAAAAATTAAAGATTGTACAGTTACTTCAAATATAGATGGAAAGGTTATCAAAGTAGATGCTAAGGAAAATCAATATCCAAGTAGTGGAGATCAAATAATAGTAGATGATGTATCAAAATACAAGGTAGTGGTAAATTTAAAACAATATGATGCATTGAAAGCTAAAATAGGTCAAAAGGCAAATGTCAAAATAAAAGGTTCTGAAAATTCATATAGTGGCACAGTTATAGAAATAGGACAGTTTGCAGAAGCTGAAACAAATTCTTCCACAGATAATCAAGATTCTAAAGTAAAGGTTACTGTTACAATCGATAATCCAGGAGATGATATAAAAAGTGGATATGAAGCAGATGTAGAATTGATATTTAATGAAAAGAAAGATTCTCTTGCAGTCAGATTTGATGGTATAAAAGAGGATAAAGAAAAGGGACAAAAATTCATATTTGCTGTAGATCCTAACAATATAGTGACAAGGAAATACATCAATATAGGTATAGAAAGTGAATACTATGCAGAAGTTACAAATGGAATAGATGAAAATGAAAAATATGTCTTAAATCCACCTGAGAATCTAAAAGAAGGAGATTTAGTTATACAAGGATCTTCAGCTAAAACTTCATCAAATCCTAAATAAACATAGAAAGGGTAGAAACTATGAGATTTCCTTTTAAAATTGCAGTAAGGTTTTTAATGAGTAACAAATTGCAGACATTTTTTATTATTTTGGGAATCGCTATTGGAGTGTCAGTTCAAGTTTTTATAGGTACACTAATTGATGGATTGCAAAAGAGTTTAATCGATAAGACAATAAATAATTCTCCGCAAATCACAGTTTCTTCAACCACAGATGATAGTACCATAGAAGATTTTGAGAAAAAAATAATACAAATAAGAGAAAGTGATAGCAGAGTAAAAAATGTTTCACCAAGTATACAAGGTCCAGCGTTTATAAAGAATGATAAAAAAAGTTACCCTATAGTTATGAGAGGTTTCAACTTAGAAGAAAGTGATAAAATTTATAATATAAGAAGTAGAATATATGAAGGGAATTGGATATTCCAAAGAGAGGTCGATGGATTAAGAAAAAAAGTATTAATTGGCAGAGAACTAAATGAAGACTTAAAAAAGAAGCCTGGAGACACGATCAAAATAACTACTCCTAACGGAAAAACAGAAGAATTTATTATAAATGGATTTTATGATTTAGGGGTAAGCAGCATAAATAGATCTTGGATTATAACAGATTTAAAAACAGTTCAAGATGTCTTTGGTTTTGATAATAAGATAACTTCAATAGAAGCACAAATCCAGGGTGATTCAATATTTAAAGCAGATAATATAAGTCATAATATAGAGTACAATTTGGATAATAAAGATGTTAAAGTTGAGAATTGGCAGCAGCAAAATAAACAATTATTAAGCGGATTAAGCGGGCAGAGTACTTCAAGTTATATGATACAATTTTTTGTTATAGTTTCAGTGGTTCTTGCCATTGCATCAATACTTGCAATCACTGTAATACAAAAATCAAAAGAAATAGGAATTCTAAAAGCTATGGGAATAAAAAATGGCCCTGCAAGCCGTATATTTTTATTTCAAGGACTTTTACTTGGAATACTAGGAGCAATTTTAGGAGTCGGTTTTGGAGTTTCACTTACTGTAATGTTTACTAAATTTGCAGTAAATTCAGATGGTACTCCAATCGTTACATTATATCTTAATCCTAATTTTTTGATTCTATCGGCATTTTTAGCAATAGCTGCTTCATCAGTTGCTGCATTAATACCAGCCAAGAAATCTGCTAAGCTAAATCCAATAGAGGTGATTAAAAATGGATAGTAATGTAATTGAATTGAGAAATATAGATAAGATATATGGAAAAGTAATGAAAACTCAAGTACTCTTTGATGTTAATGTATCTTTTAAAGAGAGTTCATTTAATTCAATTATTGGAGAATCAGGCTCTGGAAAAAGCACCTTGTTGAATATAATGGGAACATTAGATAAACCTACAAATGGAGAAGTTTATATTGATGGAATAAGAACAGATTTTTTAAAAAGTGATGAACTAGCAGAAGTAAGAAATGAAAAGATAGGATTTATATTTCAATTTCATTATCTATTACCTGATTTTACAGCGCTGGAGAATGTTTTAATTCCATACATGATTAAAAATGTAAATCCACCAAAAGAAATTAGAGAAAGAGCACTAGAACTTATGGAATTAGTTGGTTTATCTAAGGTGAAAGATAATTTGGCAACAAATATGTCAGGTGGGCAGCAGCAAAGAACGGCTATAGCTAGGGCATTAATAAACAATCCAAAAATAATATTAGCCGATGAGCCTACAGGAAACTTAGATTCTAAGTCTACTGAAACTATATATGAGATTATGAGAGATATAAACGAAAGATTTAAGACTACATTCATCATTATAACACATGATAAAAGAATAGCAGAAAGAACAGATAGAGTAATAGAAATATCTGATGGTAAAATACTCTCTGATATTCTTAAGGCACATTATTAATTTAATAACTTAATAATTCATAAAAATGGCCTAGGTTCTCCTTTTTATAATTAATTTACTTATCAATTGCTGATTTTATAGATAAACCAACTATAGCTTAGACTTATGCATATAACCAACCGAAAGAGAAGGTACTCTGTTTCTCGGTTGCTAGAAAAAAGTAACTGTGGATTTCTACCAGCAAAAGTTGCACCAGTCCTGCTTGCTCCTTAGGCAAGCTAATGACAAGCAGTACTGGAACAACTTTTACTGAAGAAATACCTACAGTTATTTTCAAAATAGCAACACTACGAAAAAGAGTACCTTCTCTTTCTGGTATGGAAAGTATTTCAAAGTATAAATCAAACTCTTAGTTGGGATATCTATAATTCTGAAGTCATAAAAGGAATGGCTACTTAAGTATTCTAAAAGCCAAGTTCGTCTCCAATTAGTACTACCTTTATTTTGTTTGCTGGACGGCTTATTCTTGTTGTTACAAGATATGCACAAATACAATCTGTACTTAAGCAGTCTCCACAGCTCCCAGTTATATAACATGGAGTTTTCAAATCTTGGAAACGCAGCGTATTCTGTGGTGCAGCAATAGTTCTAGCTCTTTGCACTGCATCAGCGTGATTTTTTACAATTTTATTCATTCCAGCTACAACTACAACACTTTTTGGTCCAAAAATCATAGCAGCAACACGATTTCCATTTCCATCAATATTAAATAGCTGACCATCCTCACTTATAGCATTACTACTTGTTAAGAAAGTATCGCATAAAAGTGCTTTTCTCATCAGTTCTGTTCGTTCTTCAGGATTAGCTGCAGAATCCCTATCTATAATTTCATAGCCTTTTTCCTTTACAAGTTCTTTAATGCCAATATCGTTTAAGGTTTCAGAACCACCCCAAGATACCACGTGATTTTCAGGAATTAACTCTAAAATCTGTTGAAGCGCTTCATCTTTAGTCTCACAATAATATGCATCAAAATGATGCTTTTTTAAAGATTCAACTACTTTTGCACCCAATTTATCATAGCGTTTTTGTAAAAAAGCTTGTCTTGCCATTTTAAAAAGCCTCCTCGTGAATATGTTTTATATAATTCTTTGCAGTATAATAATGGATATTATTATGATATATTTATAGCATAATTAACCACTATATATAAGTATGCACATTTTTGTAACATAGTATAAAAATGATACTTTAAAAAAGTTATAATAAAATTGTTCTTTTAAGTAAATTAAAGGTGATGACATCATAACTTTAGTTGGCGTTTCAAGGAGATCTACACTTAAGGATTCACTAAAAGCCATAGATGTAAATTTAAGCGCAGATGATATACTAAGAATTGAAAATGCGATACCTGCAGATAAGATAGCTGGTGCTAGTTTTCCTAATAGGCAATTTAAAAATGGAATTGTGGTTCTTTTAATTGTTAAGATTGTTATTAAACTATTCATATAATTCTAAAATAGGGGTGGATTCTCCGATTACAAAAATTAAGATTCGGATTATAAACATAGCTTTTCGTTTTACAAAGTGGCATCTCGTCTTTCACTTAACCTTAATATTAATATTAAAAGAATATAATAATAACAATAATAATATAATAAAAAGCGATATAAATTTATTGTAAAACAATAAAATATATGTTAAAATCATTTTGTCATTAAATTAGTGAGGTGTTTTAAATGAATGTTAAACATGGTTCAATCACTTTCTTAAAAGTAATTATTTTTTTGATTGGAATTGCTGTATTTGCTCTGAGTATCTTTTGGTTACCTGTGATAGCCATTAATGATGCAAAAGCACATCCAGGAGACTACTGGCTATATCCATTTTTAGGATATGCGTATGGATGCTGTATTGCGTTTTCTGTTGCATTGTATCAAGTATTTAAACTATTAATATATACCGAGAGAAATAATGCTTTCTCAGAGTTATCACTTAAATCTTTGAAGGTTATAAAGAAATGCGGTTTAACAACCATTTTATTCATGGTGTTAGGGATAGTAACGTTAATGGTAATTGCTAAAGTCACAGGAGATGACTCAGCAGGTCCTATAGCATTAAGTCTAATAGGGATTTTAGTAACAAGTACCATTACAGTTATTGTGGATGTGCTCCAAAAACTATTAAAAAATCTTCTAGATACAAAACTAGAAAATTATTAACGATTTGATAAAATACAATTAGGGAGGTCTTTTTATGAAACAAGTTACGACACACTTCTTAAAGCTAGCTGTTATTTTTATAGGAATCCTAATTCTTGCATTATGTATATTTTTGGTGCCTAAGCTGGCTTTTGAGGTATCAAATTTTTTAAAGGTTAATTCCTTAAAATATATTATTTACATAATTTTATATGGAGCTGCGATACCTTTTTACTTTGCTCTGTATCAAGCTTTTGAACTTTTAAGTTATATTGACAAGAATAAAGCCTTCTCGGAATTATCGGTAATAGCTTTAAAGAAAATCAAATATTGTGCCATTTTAATCTGTAGTTTACATGTGCTGGGCTTGCCGTTATTCTATTTAGTGGCAGATAAAGATGATGCGCCTGGTCTCATATTTATCGGAATGGTCATTCCTTTTGCTTCAATGATTATCGCTGTTTTTTCTGCTGTCCTAGAGAGGCTTTTACAAGAAGCGATTAACATAAAATCAGAAAATGATTTGACGGTCTGAGGTGGGGGATATGGCAATTATTATTAATATAGATGTAATGTTAGCAAAACGAAAAATGAGCGTAACGGAGCTTTCGGAGAAGGTCGGAATTACTATGGCGAATCTTTCTATTCTGAAAAATGGGAAAGCAAAAGCGGTTCGTTTTTCAACCTTAGAAGCGATATGTAAGACTTTGGATTGTCAGCCAGGCGATATTTTGGAGTACAAAAGCGACGAAGACTCTTAGTAGAAACAGAAAACAAATTTATAAACTAACTGAAGTCAGCATAGAATTTAAGGGATAGCCATTAAGCTATCCCTTCTTGGTTTTTCATAATACTAAGAACGTACACAGAATTACAACATTCACTGTAGATTTAATCAAGATAGGAAATATATTCTCCTAAATTTATATATAAATATTAATTTATATAATTTAGTAATTAATTTTAAATGTTAAATTAATTGACAAAAGCAAGTAATTTAGTTGACAAAAGCAACTAAAATTATTATAATTTCTTTAAGAAGCGAAGCCAAACCTTTGATTTGGTGTGAATTAGTTAAGCAGACATCTCGAATCTATGATTTAATGATGTTCGCTTACTCTGTGAGTATCCAGCGAACGAATGTAAGTCGGATTTCCTTATAAATGGTAGGAGGAATACTTAAAATGAATAAAAAACTTAAAGACAGAGTTAGTATTATTAGGAGTTTCAATCGTTATTATACAAATATATTAGGTTTGTTAGATCAGCACCTTTTAGAAAGTGATTTATCATTATCGGAAGTACGAGTTTTACATGAAATTGAAAAAAATGAGAAATGCACATCAAGAATGCTGGTAGATATTTTATGTATGGACGCAGGATATTTAAGTAGAATATTAAAAAAGTTTTATAAAATGGGTTTATTGATAAAAGAAAAATCCGCTAAAGACGCTCGGGCACAATATTTATACCTTACCGCAGAGGGAAAAGAAAAAATGGATGAATTAAATAATAGTTCAGATGAACAAATTGTTCAAATAATAAAGCCATTAACAGAAATTGATAAAAATTGTTTAGTTCAAAATATGACATCAATAGAAACCATCTTAACGGATGGTGCAAATATTAAATTAGAGGATATCACTATTCGTACAGATGTACGTCCTGGAGATATAGGGTATATTACATATATGCATGGATGGATTTATGGAGAGGAATATGGGTATTCCTCTGCTTTTGAAGGATATGTAGCTGAATCCTTTCAGAAGTTTTTACTTAATTACAATCAAGACAATGATAGTTTATGGTGTGCTGAACACAATGGGAACATAATAGGCTGCATTGGTATCGTAGGTCATGGAGAACGTGCACAACTTCGATGGTTTTTAATTAATCCACATTATCGTAAAATTGGTCTTGGTAAGAAGCTATTGCAGGAATCACTGGATTTTGCAAAAGCGAAAAACTATAGGAGTGTTTATCTGGATACAACAAGTGATTTAGATAAAGCAATTAGTATGTATAAGCGAGTTGGATTTATAAAGAAATTAGAAACAGCAAATAATTCATGGCGCGAAGATTTGACTGAACTTGAGTTTGAAATGGAGCTGTAGTAAGAAACAAGAAAATTTTGATTTTTAATCAATTAAAGTATAAGTATAAAAAAGTATGCTAAGTTATTTAGTTAGCATACTTTAATTAATGTAAAAGTTGTAGTAAAAACCTTTGTGATTTTTATGTTTGAATTCTTATAATTAAACTTGTTACAATTAATTAATCTTCTTTAATTGCTATATATAATATTACCTTTTGTCTTTTATCTATAAGCTCTAAAGAATTCACGAATTTCTTCAGCCAAAGGTTCAGGGTCTTCCATGGCAGTAAAATGCCCACCTTTAGGCATTGTAGTAAAACGGGTAACATTTAAATTGCGCATGGCCCATTCTTTTGGTGGTAATAGTACATCAGCAGGGAAGAGCGCGATACCTGTTTGTACATCTATATGTCCTATTGGAGGCAATGAATGCATGTTTTCATAATATATATGAGCTGATGAGCCTATAGTATTTGTAACCCAATAAATCATTATATTAGTGAGAAGTTCATCCTTGCTGTAGCTTTTACTTAGGTCGCCGCCGCAATCACTCCATTCACGAAATTTTTCAATAATCCAAGCAGCTACACCTACAGGTGAGTCAGAAAGTCCGTATGCAAGAGTCTGAGGTTTTGTCGATTGAATAGACATATAACCGCCCTCATTTGAAATCCATTCAGAAGCAGTTTTCTTGTATTTCAGTTCTTCTTCTGAAAGTCCTGCTTTATCCTGTGAAGTCATGAGATCTCTAATTATACCGATATCAGTTAAATGTATTCCAATTAGAAGTTCAGGATGATTTGATGCCATATATCTTGTAACTCCTGAACCAATGTCCCCGCCTGCAGCAGCGAATTTACTATAGCCAAGTTTTTCAGTCATCAGTTTTGCCCAAAGCTCAGAAATACGATAATTGTTCATGCCACTATGTTTTGGTTTACTTGAGAAACCAAACCCAGGTAGTGAAGGCACAATTACATCAAAAGAATCTTCAGGACTTCCACCATAACTTTCGGGATCAGTAAGGAGAGGGATAAGCTTTTTGTAGCGAAGATAACTGTCAGGCCATCCATGAGTAAGGATAATTGGGATAGAATTAGGACCTTTACCTTTCTCGTGCACAAAGTGAATATCTATCCCATCTATATCACAGTGAAACTGAGAAAAACGGTTTAATTCTCTTTCTTGTGCCCGCCAATCATATTTTTCTTTCCAATAGGAAATAAGAAATTTTAAATAATTTATTTCAGTACCTCGCTGCCAATCTGTGCCTTCTAACTGATCAGGCCAGCGGATATGCTCCAGTCTGTATTTTAAGTCATCAAGTACTTCATCAGAAACTTGAATGTGAAAGCGTTCAATAGACATAAAAATTCTCCTTTCATATAAGTCATGCACAATAATTTTACTTATAAGTTTTACACAATAATTTACAGTATAAGTTATTTTGCATAGCTTTCATTCATTTATTAATATTAGTTTAGCATTATGAAATTATGATACAATGTTATAAATGAAGCTTTTAACTATACTATTTGTTAATCCACAATCAAAAAATAACAAGTTTACGTTATTTATTAGAATGTGTTTAATGGAGGAAAATATTTATGCCGCAAATGGATCGCTATAAGAATAGAAATGTATATATTGAATTTGTTGCAAATGAAGATTTTATAAATCTCCCTTATGAGGAGCGTTTAACTATAACTTTTATTACGAGCGGAAGTATTAATATACTATTGAATGACCGTCCAGTAAAAATTGTTGCGCCAAGTATTCTTTGTTTATCTATGGATGATAAAATACAAGTTATTGAAAAACACGATGTAGCTACGCAGTCATTTTGTTTTCATCCAGACTTTTTTAATACGGCTCATTTTTCTGAAACTAAGGGTTATTTATCAACTAATCTAAAAATAGATATAGGACTTGCGCTTTTTAAGAAAGATAATATTAATACTGGAGTATATGCTGCAGATGATAAAGTCTATCTCAAATTATATGAATGGTTCTTTGTGATGGGAACAGAAGTATATGCACAGAGTGATTCACTTTGGGTGTGCAGAATAAAAAAGTACTTAATACAAATACTAGGGATGCTTGAAGAGCTGAATCACAGCAGCGAAAAATCACCTGTTAATTTAGCTTTAGAATATATACATATAAATTATTCAGATAAAATAAGATTAGAAGATTTAACAAGATGTGCTCATTTGAATCGAGTATCACTGAATAAAAGTTTTCAGGATTTATGTGGATGCACAGCAATGGCTTACTTATTAGCATACCGTTTAAAAGTTGCAGAGAGTCTTTTAACTCATACAGATATGAGCTTAAATGAAGTTGCACGTGCTACAGGTTTTGAATATGATACGTATTTTATAAAACAATTTACATCTAAAAGAGGTATGACTCCTACAGAATTTCGGAATACTTCACGGCAGTTTGCGAAGTGCCAATAAAATTTATAATGTTGTTTTAAGTAATAATATAAATGGAAAAAATAGGATAGAACAGAAAAAGCTTGACTTAGAGTTTGCTCTAAGGAGTAGAATTTATTTTGGAATAGGAATTGACTAAATATTTATTCACTTGATGAATAAGACATGAAAATTGTTGTCTGATTTGTTAGTTCTAAAAGGCTTAAGGAGGAAACAAAGAAATGGAAAAGAAAAAATTGGGATTTGGATTTATGCGTCTTCCATTAAAAGATCAAGAGAACCAAGAAAGTATTGATTTTGAGACATTAAATAAAATGGTAGATACTTTTTTGGAAAGAGGCTTTACTTATTTTGATACTGCTTATATGTATCATGCATTTAAGAGTGAAATTGCCTTAAGAGAGTCTTTAGTAAAACGTCATAATAGAGACAGCTTTACAATAGCATCAAAGCTTCCAACTATGTTTTTGAAAAAAGAAGGAGACCAAGAAAGAATCTTTGATGAGCAATTAGAAAAATGTGGAGTTGATTATTTTGACTACTATCTTCTTCACAACTTAAATGTGCCGAATTATAGAACAGCTCAAAAATTTGATAGTTTTGCATTTGTTCAAAAAAAGAAAGAAGAAGGAAAAGTAAAAAATATGGGCTTTTCTTATCATGACAATGCAGATTTATTAGATGAAATTTTAACTGCTCATCCAGAAGTGGATTTTGTTCAATTACAAATTAATTATATTGATTGGGAAAGTGAAAGTATACAATCTAGAAAATGTTATGAAGTTGCAAGAAAACATAATAAGCAAGTTGTTGTTATGGAACCAATTAAAGGAGGAACTCTTGCAAACGTCCCAGAAGGCGCAGAAAAATTATTTAAAGAATATAATAATGATATGTCTATACCATCATGGGCAATAAGATTTGTAGCAAGTCATGAAGGAATAATGATGGTATTAAGTGGAATGTCAAATATGGATCAGCTCCTTGATAATACCGGCTACATGCAAAATTTTGTGCCTTTAAATAACGAGGAAAAAGAGATTATAAAAAAGGCTACAGATATTATTAATAGCAGCATTGCAGTTCCATGTACTGCATGCCAATATTGTGTAGATGGATGTCCAAAGAATATTCCAATACCAAAATATTTCTCTCTATACAATAACAAAAAACAATTTGGTAATGGAATCGTACAAGTTTACTATAATAATTTAGCTCTAGATAATGGAAAAGCTTCTGATTGTATAGGATGTAAGCAATGTGAAAAGCATTGTCCACAGCATATTGAAATTACAAAATCCTTAAATGATGTGGCTGCTGCCTTTGAATAAATCTTTTACTTAGATGAAACTATAAATAAAGCAGATTATATAAGCTATAATTTAAGAAGAGTATGTGAAAAATAAGAGTCAGGCAAAAAGCAATTTTAAAGGTTGCTTTTGCTTGGCTCTTTACTTTGTGTATTAAGAATAATAATTTTAATTTTTCAATGATAATAAAAAATTAGATTTGAGAATTAATCTAGCTTTCCGGTTAAATAAGCATTTTTTTGAAGGGGGATACTTTAAGTACTAAAGATAATCTTAATATAAAGGTAATTTCAGCTATGACATGCTCAGTCATTTATAGCGGTGTATATTCTTTAAAAGCCTAGTTAAAAACATTCCAATTTAAACTCAAACATTTATTTACATAACAAATGTTTGAGTTTTTTAATTAATACAACGGCCGATCAAAAATCTGAACACGTTCAAATAACAACAACATTTGATTCACCATTTCTTCAGCAGGATAAGGCATTGAATTAGTTATCCACCATTCCATTAGACCAACAGCCGCCGAAGCAACAAATTGTACAAGTACCTCTTTGTTCATAGTACTGTTATTCCCAGTCATATCAATTGTATCATCGATGCTTTTTAGTGCTAAAGACATTAGATGATCTCTAAAAGTCGGAATACTTTTGTTGTTTAACATATTAGAATAGAAAAAAGCGTTCTGCTCTAAATACTCAAATGTGCGAAGTAAAGAATCTTTTGAAGAAAAATTATCAATGTCTTCGCCTGAATGGCAGCTTTCTACCAATTCATTTAGATGAGTTTCTATGCAATAATTCAATAGATCATATTTGTCTGAAAAATGAAAATAAACAGTACCTCGGTTAACATTTGCAAGGTCTGCAATTTCGTTAATAGTAATTTTTTCAAAATCTTTTTCTGCCATCAGCTTTATTAAAGCATCTGTAATAGCCTTTTTAGATTTTTCAACACGTCTATCCATAAAAATTCTCCTTAGAAATATTAGTTTATTGAACAATAATATATTATTTGTTGAATAACCAACAAATATGGGTATATTAACGATTGAATTAAATAAGTAATCTTGATAGACTCAGTATATCCAACAAATGTTGAGAAAACAACAGATATTGAATTTAATTATAAATTGCATACGAACTTATATTAAAACGATATATTAGAATTAAAGGAGAAATGAGAATGAAAATATTTTATTTTACGGCTACAGGAAACAGCTTATATGTTGCGAAAAGAATTGGGGGAGAGCTATATTCAATTCCTCGGATGATAAAGGAAGGTAAATACGAGTTTGAAGATGAAGCAATAGGATTTGTATTCCCATGCCATGGTTCAGGAATGGCTAGACTAGTTGCTAATTTCATAAGAAAATCACAATTTAAAGCTAAATATTTCTTTGCAATTATGACTTATGGTGGTTTATCATTTTCATCACTGCGTCATATAGAAAGGGTTGGTAGTGAAGTAGGAATTACGTTTAATTATACCAATGAAATACTTATGGTAGATAATTTTCTTCCAAATTTTAAGATGGAGAATGAAATAAGAAAAAAGGATTCAAAAATAATTGAAGAAAAACTTGAGAATATAATAAATGATATTGCAAACAGGGAAAATAGGCTCATAAGAAGAGGGATTCCATCAGACCTTTTATCTAAATATGGTCGTCGTTTAGCTGATAAACTTAGTGATAATTACGATAAAAAGTTTATTGTTCAAGATAATTGTACAGGCTGCAGAGTATGTGAAAAAGTTTGTCCTGCTCAAAATATTAAAGTTAATGAAAAACCTGAGTTTGCTCATAAATGTGAAACATGTTTTGCTTGTATTCATAATTGTCCTCAAAATGCGATACATTTAAAATCTGAGAAAAGCAAAACTAGATTTATAAATAAAAACATAAAATTAAAAGAAATCATTGATTCTAACAATCAAAGTAAAGAATAGTCCAATCTAAATAATCAAATAGAGATTGGTTACGAAATAAATGCTGTTATTTTTGAAATATTGGTCGAGGGGAAACAAGTATTATGAAAAATGTGGTATAATTGGATAATAATAAATTTGGTATTCGGAGGAAGGAGATAAATTATGTTCGGTATTGAAAATTATAGTCTTTTTATAATCTCATCAATTATATTGAGTGTGACCCCAGGTTCTGATACTTTATATGTATTAGGTAACAGCATATCTAGTGGTAGGAAAGTTGGAGTGATGTCAGCATTTGGAATATCTACAGGGAGTATATTTCATACAGTGATGGCTGCACTTGGATTATCGGCCATATTAGCTAAGTCAGCTATTGCTTTCAATATTGTTAAGTATTTAGGGGCAGTATATCTAGTATTTTTAGGTGTCCGTTCATTAATGTCAAAAACATCTTTACTTGCAAATGAAAATAAGAATGAGAAGAAAAGTACTAGGCAAATTTTTCTTCAAGGAGCTATGATTGATGTTCTTAATCCAAAGGTAGCCTTATTTTTCCTTGCATTTCTGCCTCAATTTATTGATCCGAATACTTCATATGGAATAATTCCATTTTTAGTACTTGGATTTACTTATATTATAGTAGCAACTATATGGTGCATAATGCTAGCAATATTTTCATCATCTGTATCAAGAAAATTAAATGATATAAAAGGAATGCATGGTTTTGTAAATAAATTTACAGGAACTATATTTATTGGATTAGGTGTAAATCTATTAACAGCAAAATTAAAAAATTGACATTAATAAATTACTGGCATGGAATTTTCGCCAGTAATTTTTTTATTTATATTCAATAGAGTGGGAAAAATAAAATTATAAGCGAAAAGTTAAATAAAGAATATTCTTTTTAGATATGATAATTCGATTTTAAAAAATATGTTATAATACTATGAAATAGTAAATAATTATAAAGTTATGGAGTTGAATAGAAAAATGAACACAAGTGATGAAGAATTTTTTGAGGCATTAAAGATAGGATTTAGCGTTTTGCCAACGGTATTCACATCAGATGTAGCTATGTCAATTACAGACAAGGAAAAATTTGTACTTTTTAAACAGGCAGAAACCTTTGAATTAAATATTAAAGAGGGGATGCCAATAGTAAAAGATGGAGTTTCAGATAATGCTATAAAAACTAAACGTAAGCATTCGTTAAATTATCCTAAGGAAGCTTTTGGCTTTCCAATTATAGCTTACGGAGTTCCTGTAGTTAATCCAAATACAAATAATGTAGTTGGAACAATTACATATGCAGTTTCTTTGCAAAAAGAAAATGATTTAAATGAAATGATAGATGAATTACAAGCATTTTCAGAAGAATTAGCAGCATCTTCTCAGGAATTGTCAGCATCTACTCAAGAATTAGCTACAAATAATCAAAATGTTAATAGTTTAATAAATGAAACTCAACTTAGTCTTGCAAGTATGGATGGTATAATATCATATATAAAAAGTATCGCTGATACTACAAATTTGTTGGGGCTAAATGCAGCAATAGAAGCAGCTAGAGCTGGTGAGCATGGAAAGGGATTTACTGTCGTAGCAGGTGAGATAAGAAAACTCGCTGCTAATAGTAAAGAGTCAACAGGGCAAATTAGTGAAACATTAGCTACTATTAAAAATAATATTAATGCTATTGTTAATGTTTTAAATAGTTTTTCTGTTATAGGAGAAACACAAGCTGCACAAGCAGAGCAAATTGCATCTGGAAATCAAAGATTAAGTGAAGTATCAAGTAATCTTTTAAAATTATCCGAAAATATAAATAAGTAGTGGTTATAGCGCATACGATTAAAAAATCGCAATTCATAATTGAATTGCGATTTTTTTACTGTGCAATTTATAAAGTGTATGCATAGCTAAAATTAATTAAAAAATTTATTCTATAAAATTAACTTCCAATGGATTTTTATTTACTAATCTCTTATAGCTATACTTAGGATATCCAACCATAACTGCTCCTACAACTTTTTTATCTTCTGGAATGTTGAATAATTTAAGCAGCGGAGAGTTTTCAACAGCTATACAATGTTCAAAAATTCCAGCCCAACATGATCCAAGTCCTAGAGAAGGGGCATATAATTCAAGATAAGTTAAACAAGAAATAGCATTATCACGTCCGTATTGGAAATTTTTATCTGATGTTGCAATGACTAAGTTTGGAGCTCCACGAAAAATTGAATCATCTCCATTTTCTCTATAGGCTTTAACAGCTTTTTCTATTAAATGTCTAAATGGAGAACTTTCTATTAGTTGAATACAGACTTCTATAGCTTGTTCGAGTAAATTTCTATTTTCAACAACTATAAATGATATACCTTGACTATTACGTCCAGTAGGAGCTTGTCTTGCAATATCAATTAACTTTGTTAATTTTTCTCTTGGCACTGGCTCAGATTTGTAATTTCTTATGGAGCGACGTGATCTTAAAAAGTATTCTGCCTGCTGCTCATTTAACTTAGTGAAATTTTTTAATTCAATTTGATCCTTTAAAGGTGATTTTATATTATCCATAGCAGCATTAGGACACACTGCAACACAATGTCCACAAGCAATACAAGTTGTATTTTCTATTTCTTCTGGCACATCTTTCCCCATCCTTAAAACATTTGATGGACATTCTTTAATACATAATTCACATTTAATACATTTTTCTTCGTTTACTGTTATAAGATTCATTTTATCAAATCCTTTCAAAATTATTTATATTTCGATGTATATATGCACATCAATGCACATTAATATTAAAAGAGAAAGGCAGTTTTGCCTTTTCTAACATATTCGATGTTATTTTAGTATAAGTTCTTTTAAATTATTTGTAGTTGTTTCAAATTTTTCAAGTATGTGTTCTTTGTTAAGTTCATAAAAAGTGCTTCTGTTTTGCTTTTCTTTATTTAAAATTCCATATCGATTCATCAATTCCAGGTGCCTTGAAATAACAGACCTATCTTGAGTAAAATTCTGTGCAACTTCTGAGATGTTTTTCTTTCCATTTATTGCAAGGAACTTTAAAATTTCACTTCTTACAGGATCAAAAAGAGTCTTGTAAAATTCAAAATCGATACTTTGTTCAAGGTTTCGACCACATACTAATAAATTATTTTGATTATCCATTTGCATCACCAATTAGATTATATATGCACACATATGCACATGTCAAGATTTTTATTCAATATTTATATTTAGATTTTTAAATTTCTGTTAATTAGGTGCAGTAAAATACAAATACTTATATAATCAATTAAACACCATGAACTGGAAATTTAAAGCAAACTAAAGAATGATGAAAGTATGCTTCAATTAGAGCATTATGTATGGAAATTTAGTAAATAAATAAGTATAATAGGAGCAATGAAAGAATTTAATAATACAAATTCTATATTTCTAAAACGATCTATTCTAGGGTACTTTCACGATTTTACTGAATATATAATTGATATGTCAGAAACCTATTTGGTAATGACAGATAACTATGTTGATGGATGTTCTGCAATGGAGTTAATATGGAAATTTTTTTAGAAGCAAGTGATACAGAAATACATTTAAAAAGTAGATAAAATTTGAAATGCTTAGAAAGCTTCTCTAAATTTAAGTTTATAGGAGCTTTTTTCTTATAATAATGTAATAAAGAGGTGTTTAGAGTGAGTAGAAAGCTTAGAGTTGGGTATAATTTGAGTGATTTGGCAGAACAAAAGCCTCCATCAAAGGCTCTAAAGATAAAAAAGTATTAGAAAATGGACTATAAGTGCCCTAGTTATGAATACTATAACAAGTTAACTACGTTGATTTTGGGAGTTAATAAAATTGGTATAGAAAATTTAATAGAACGTTTAAAACAGACAAATAGACAAGTAGTTAAGATGCTGTTGTCAAAAATTAGGGGAAGTAAAAATATTGGTTGTATAGGATTTTTGATGGAATGGGAAGCAGTCGAGGTTAAAAAAGTACGAATTATAATAAACCACAAAATTTCTGAATTAAAATCTGTTTAATGAAAAAGGTTTTTAACTATAAAGCCTTCATTTGGATGGAGCTTGAAGAACTTAAAAAGGAGCATAATTAATATATAAAGCACAATCAAAAAAGTGAAAAGTCCATCTGCCAGCCTATTTCCCATCATTCTGGGCCAGCAAAATATCATAATAGGCCGCTATGATGGCATTTATTTTCATGTGACTAAAATGAAGAGGTTATACTATAAAAAACCATAATTAAATGTGGAATGGAAGTGATAAGGTGAATTTTAAACCATTACCGATAGGGATAGATAATTTTGAAATGTTAATAACCAGAGGATATTACTTTGTGGATAAAACATTGCTTATAAAAGATTTAATTGATAATAAAGCAGCAGTAAATTTATTTACAAGGCCACGAAGATTTGGAAAAACATTAAATATGAGTATGCTTCAATATTTCTTTGAGAATGGTGAAAAAGATAATTCTTACCTTTTTGAAGGTTTAAATATAATGAAGGCAGGAGAAAAGTATCTTTCTCATATAGGGCAGTATCCCGTGATAAATTTATCCCTAAAGTCTGCGAAACAGCCAACTTTTGAATTAGCATTAAAATGTATTAAAGACGAGCTTGTAGATGAATTCAGACGCCATGATTATGTTTTGGAAGGCACTAAGCTAAATGATGAAAAAGAAAAATACTTAAGAATTACGAAAGCAGAAGATGAAGATTCACTTTACGTAACAGCCCTAAAATTTTTATCACAATGTTTAGAAAAGTATCATGAAAAGAAAGTTATAATACTTATAGATGAATATGATGTGCCACTTGAAAATGCATTTTTTGAAGGTTTTTATGATAAAATGATTGCTTTTATAATATCACTATTTGAATCAGCATTAAAAACAAACTCTTCGTTAGAATTTTCAGTAATAACAGGTTGCTTAAGGATTTCAAGAGAAAGCATATTTACAGGTTTAAATAACTTGGAAATTATTTCGATATTAAATAAATCTTATGATGAATATTTTGGATTTACTCAAAATGAAGTAAATAAAATGCTTGGAGATTATGAGCTAAATGAAAAAGAAACTCTAGTAAAAGAATGGTATAATGGATATATTTTTGGAAATGCTGAAGTGTATAATCCATGGAGTGCAGTTAGATTTGTAAAGGATTTGGTAGTTGATAAAAATGTATTTACATCATCATATTGGGCAAATACAAGCTCAAACAGTATAGTTAATAGCCTTATAGAAAAGGCTGATACTAAAACCAAACAGGAAATAGAAATTTTAATTGAAGGAAAAACAATAGAAAAGCTGGTTCATGAAGATATAACATATGATGAAATTTATGATTCCATGGATAATTTGTGGAATTTTATGTTCTTTACTGGATATTTTAAAAAAGTTAGTGAAAGAATGGACGAAGAAGATAATCGCTATATAGAATTAAGTATACCTAATAGAGAAGTAAAATATATTTTTAGAACAAAAATCTTAAAGTGGTTTGAGGAAAGGGTAAAGGCAAAAGAATTAAGTATTTTGTATACTGCAATACTTAATAAAGACAGTGAAACTTTTCAAAAAGAACTTAGTAAGATTCTAAGAGAGACTATAAGCTTTAATGATGCTTATGAGAATTTCTATCATGGTTTTGTTGTTGGAGTACTGGCAAATATGCATGATCATATAGTAAAATCAAACAGAGAATCCGGAGATGGTAGAAGCGATATTTACATAAAATCTCCATCAATATTTGATCCAGCAGTAATAATGGAACTTAAGGTATGTAAAGAACCAAAAGATATTTATAAAATGTGTGATGAAGCTTTAGCCCAAATAGAAAAGAATAAATATGATGATGAACTTAGGCAGGAAGGCTATGAAAATATAATTAAATATGGTATTTCATTTTATAAGAAGGATTGCATAATTAAATTGGGTTAAGAGTTATAAGAATTGTGATCCTGAAAGAAGTCTTTTAAGAGCTAGGCAAAAAGAAATTTTATAAATTGTTTTTTGTCTGGCTCTTTGCTATTTGAATTATTGCCGCTTTTAAGATATTCATAATAATAACAAATGACTTCGTCCACAATGATATTTTAATAATTATTATCTATTGAAATTTCACAATATAACATTAAATCGAAACTTGTCTTTATTAATATTGTTGTGGTAGTATAATGTAGTAAAGGTAAGTTTATCCAATGTTAAAATGGGATATTTTTTAAAATTCGAATTATAAAAGGATTATTAAGTAGATAAGTTATCACATAATTCTAAGTTATATGTTATTATCTATATCTCTTATATTTGAATAGAAATGGAGTTAATATATCATGGCATTTTTATCACCAGTTCAAGTTAATATAGTTTTATTTATTTTATTGCTTATTTTATTTGGACATACTTATTTCAATATGAATAGAAAAAATATAACTAATAGATTGTTTATGTGGATTATGGGATTAACAGCATTTGCTATAATGCTAGAGATTTTAAGCGTTATATTAAATAATCCAAATTTAAAGCAATTTATGGTGGTACAAAAGATGGTCAATGTTCTTGGATTTACAGTGACTCCTGTTATCCCATTTTTAGGATATATATTCAGTAAAGAATGGGTAGATAGGTATCAAAAAGAGAAAATTAAATTAAATAAAATTCTTCTACTACCATTATTCATAAATGGGATAATGGCAATTATAAGCTATAGTATAAACGTACTTTTTTATGTAACTAGTGAGAATATTTATGAACGTGGACCTTTATTTTTTATATTACCTTGCGTAAGTTACTTCTACTTTGGCTATAATATATATTTTATTTATGAGCAGCGTAAAAAGTTTTCTTGGTGGGAGCTTCGTATATTTAATTTATTCTATATTGCAGCAGGAGTATTTACAGGTATTCAGCTTGCATATTCTAGTTATTTAACCATTTGGAATGGTACTGCAATGATGATAGTTATTATTTATATTTTTATATTAAATGACCAGGTACATAGAGATAGGTTGACGGGATTGGAAAATTATTCATCCTACGAGCATTATATTGAAAATGTATCCTTTAAGAAGATTGATAAACTTTTTATAATCAATATTGATATAGATGATTTTAAAAATATTAATGATCAATACGGGCATAACGAAGGGGATGAAGCACTTAAAATGTTTGCTAATCTATTAGTTGAGAGTTTCCCACTAAGAAGAAAAAAATTGATACGTGTAGGTGGAGATGAGTTTTTAATTTTATTAGAAGGTGAGCGGCAAGAAATAGTTGAGAATTATATTAGAAATTTAAATGAAAATATTGAGACATATAATAAAACTGAAGAGAAACCATATGAATTTAAATTCAGTTATGGAATGGCATGTTATAGTAATGTTAATGAAAATATCCATGATATTTTGAAATGTGCAGATCAATTGATGTATGAGCAAAAGAAAAGTAGAAAGGTGGAGTTTTATTAATCCCAAAAGCTACAGATTAAAATATTGACATAGTTATAGAGGGAATTTAAGATAAGGAAATCGGAAAAAAGGCACCAGACGATAAACGTCATGATAAATATAAATATTTTGGGTCGTGGACAGGGTAAGAAATATATTCATATGAAAAGATGTTGATTTATCGAAATAATGTAAATAATTTAGATATAAGAAAGAGTATCTTCAATTTTGAAGATACTCTTTTAACGTCAAAATACATTGACAATAGTAACTGCCAATGTTATAATAAACAATCATATGTATATATTTAATCATAACATATTTTTAAATATAAGTCAATACTTTTTTGAAAGGAAGTTTTAAAATTGAATGAAATTATTAATTTATTTGAAAATAACTCACTAGAAAAGCAGGTATTTGATGAAATAATTGAGTGTAATGAGGTTACACGTGATTATAGCTTAAAGTTAAATGAAGAAGATGTAAAAGAAATTATTAAAACAAGAAATATAGCTCTTGAGAAAAGTGGAAGAATTGAATTCAATGGCCAGATAATAAACAAACTTATTATAGCTTTTCGTGATTCACCATATATATCCCAGCAGAACTATAGTGAAACTATAAATGAATTAGTAGAAATTTTTTATAACTATAAAAATGAAACTTTAGACTTCATAGGTGATGAGGAACTCATAGAAATTATGAAGGAATATTTTGATAACTACTGCCAAGGATCTTTAGAGCTTTTAGAAGGAAAAGTGCTGTATAAAATTGCTGATAATATAAGAAATGGTGTTAAAGATTATATAAATCTTGATAGTGAAAAGGATTGATGAATTATGGAGAACAGGCAGAGCATTGAAAAATATAGCTACTTTGTAGAAAATAATTTTAGTGAGGACCATTTTTTTAAGGATGTTTTAGTAGCCTGCTATGAGAAAAAATTTCTAGATGAAGGTATTTTAAAGAAGATATCTTATGAAAGGCTTGATATATTAAAAACACAATTGAAATATTACACAAAAGATGAAAGTAGTTCTGTAATGGTAGAAGTAGCAGAAAACTTGATGGAAGGTATTGATTATACACTCGGATTTTATTTAAAAACATTTAATACACTTGAACTAATAATAGAAAAACTAAAGAATGAAAGCTTGTCTCAAATGCTGGAAACTGGTAGAGATTTAATAAAAGTAACAGTAGAAGAAAGTAAAAAGCTTTTGGAATACATTATGGAGAATAAGCTTAAGATAAATAATTACTCATATGATGATACTATAGATCATGGGATTTCATTATTCTTTGAAGAATATGAGTATTTTTTTGCACCTCATGAAGGGGAAGGCTCAATAGATTATCAACTTTATATGGACAATATGAATTACAAGGGGATTGAATATATAAGGAATTATTTAAAAATCTTAAGTCTTGAAAATGAATTTTGCAGTAATTTTAATATTAGTGAAATCAATGAATTATTAAAAGGATATGATAAGAAAAGTGAAGAGCTTTTGATAAATGTATTTGAATTAGTGCTCATAAATTCACTGGGGTTAATTATATGTGGGAAATCCTTAAGCAGTTTAAATATAAATAGTGCTGATAGAGAGATTATAAAAAATAAATTAGAAAATTTATCAATAGAAAAGCTGCAAGAGGAAGTATTAAAAGATGCAGATAAATGTTGCAGTATTCTAAGTATTAAAAATAATGAACTAATAGATTATGTTAGAAAATCTGCAATTAAGTTAACAGACTGGTTATATGAAAGTATTAAAGTA
This sequence comes from Clostridium chromiireducens, assembly GCF_003575225.1. NCBI lineage: Bacteria > Bacillati > Bacillota > Clostridia > Eubacteriales > Clostridiaceae > Clostridium > Clostridium chromiireducens. Next base: position 63,476 of record NZ_QXDJ01000005.1, read on the forward strand.
AATAGATTAGAAACAGTATTTATATCTTTAAATAAAAATGAAGATGATAAATTTATAGAATATATAGATGGCAAAAAATTAAGCAATACCGCATTTAAAAATCTAAGCGAAGAAATAAGGGATTGCACTTTAATCCAAGATAAGATCAAATTAATAAAGAATAATATTAAGAGTTTGGAAGATATGATAGATATGTTAAATGCAGAATGTTTATTTGAAGATGAGTATACAGCTCTATTTAAAAGCTTATCAAAGATAGAGCTTATTCTCCTTACAAAGCATATATCAGATTCAAACTTTGACAGAGAATATATAGAAGAATGGTATTATGAATTTAAGAACTATATTCTAAGTTTAGATGAAAAAGATCAGGAAAGCATTGGAGAGTATAAAGAAAGAATAAGAGTTATTTAAATTTTTAGAGTCTATGTAAAAGTAGGCTCTTATTTTATGTTAAAATATAGTTAGAATGTATAAAACTAAGTGTTATGTAGAGAAATTATATGAATAATATAAATAAAGAGATAGAATAAAATAGGGAGGTAACTATGGCAAATATTTTTAATAAACCAATAAATGAAATAGTAAGTAAGAGACATTCTGTAAGAAATTATGAAAATACAGAACTATCAACTGAGATAAAAGAAAAGCTTCAGGCATATTTAGATGAAATCAATGATTCAGAAGGCCCACTGTGTGGAAAGGTTAGAATATCATTAGTTCAAAAGAATGATACTAATAAAGAAGTAAAATTAGGAACCTATGGAGTTATAAAAGGTGCTAATTACTATTTGGTTGCAGTTTGCAAAAAGGGAGATTATGATTTTGAGAATCTAGGATTTCTGTTTGAAAAAGTAGTATTGTATTGTACATCTTTAGGGCTCGGAACAGTTTGGCTTGGTGGAACTTTTAACAAAGGGAATTTTGCAAAAGCAGTTAAGTTAAAGGAAGATGAAATATTACCAATAGTTTCACCAGTAGGAATTGAGGGTGGTAAAAAATCCATTTTAGGAGCTTTATTTAGTAAAAGTAATGGACCTAAAAGAAAAGACTTTGCTCAAATATTCTTCAATGAAAATTTTGATACTCCTCTAACATATGAGGAAGCTAAAGAGTATGGTGAAGTTTTGGAAATGGTTCGACTTGCTCCATCAGCTGTTAATAAGCAGCCTTGGAGAATATTAAAAGAAGGCAATAATTATCATTTTTATTCAGAAGGAAAAAGTGAAATGAGCAGAATTGATATGGGAATCGGTATATGTCACTTTTACTTGACTGCAAAGGAAAAAGGATTAAAGGGTGAAATTAAGGTATTAAGTAATAAAAGTCATGATAAATATAAATATGTTACCTCGTGGATAGGGGAAAATTAATAGATTCATTTGAAAAGATTGTATAAATACCGATATAAAACTTATAAAGTTAATGTGTAAATTAACCAATACAATTTTGTAGTGGTTAAAATATAAGCAAATTATATTAAAGTTATTGAAGGAGGGTACAAATTATGTCAAATATTATTTTTTATACTAAGCCAGGATGCAAGGGAGGCCAACGTCAAAAAGAACTACTTTTATCATCAGGTCATACTGTAGAGGAATGTTCAATTTTTGATAAAACATGGACACCAGAATCTTTAAAGCCTTACTTAGAAAAACTTAAAATTGAAGATTGGTATAATAAAAATGCTCCAGATGTTAAAGCGGGAACTGTAATACCAGGAGCATTATCTATGGAAGATACTCTAGATCTTTTATGTAGTAACCCAATATTGATTAAACGTCCTCTGATGGAAATTAATAATCAATTAATAGCTGGATTTGATGTTGAATTTCTAAAAGAAATAATTGAATTAAAAAACATTCCTAATGAAGATTTTACAAAATGTAAAATGGGGTCTAGCAACAAAACATGTGATTCTCTTAATGTTTAAGTTAAGAGATGTAAAAAGTTAATAGACTCCCGATAAGAATATAATAATATATAAATATTTATAGGAAATATGAGGGCTCGAAGGGAAATAAACAATTTCATTATGACCTTTTATGTATCAACCAACTAGGCTAAATTTATATCAGATAAAGCAGCAGTTATGAAAAATTAACTGCTTTTTATTTTGCAATTGTTTATAAGTATTAGCTACTTATGTAAAAATATAGTTGTTATACATATGAAATGACTAGTTATGCAATTGAGCATATTAATTGCTCATACATTCAAAGAGTGATAAATTATTATTGAAAAATCTAATTTCATTAGGACATACTCAATATATTTAAGATTATAAGGAAGTGAGAAAGATGGGAGAGAAAACTATAGATCTTAAAAGGGATGCTTATAAAAAATTATTAGAATGGAAAAATAATCACAATAATAAAGTGTTATTAATAGAGGGTGCAAGGCAGGTTGGTAAAACTTACTTAGTGAAAAAATTTGCTAGAGAAAATTATGACAATGTAATTTATATTAATCCCCTAGAAGAAACGGGAGAGGACTTACTTACAATTTACGATGCGGTAAAAGAGGAAAGACTGTCAGGAAAACTGGATCGAGAAAAAACTAATTCATTAAAAGAAATGTTTAGAAGATTCTCAAATAAATTTAAAGATAGTGAAGAATGCATAATTATAATAGATGAAATACAAGAATCATATAAAATTTATAATATGATAAGGCAATTTGCAAGAGAATTTACCACTCATTTTATTATGATTGGAAGTTATTTGGGAAGAGTTGTGATGCAAAAAGAATTCTGGTCACCTATGGGAGATGTAGATTTTCTTGAAATAAAACCACTATCATTTACAGAATTCATGCAGGCTCTTAATTTAAAAAAACTATATGATGGATTGGACTTATATGGAAATAGTAATAAAAATGATTATGAATTAATTTATGATAAATATAAAGACTATCTAGAAATAGGTGGATATCCAGAGATAGTATGCGAATATTTAAAAAATAATAAAGATAATGTATATGTTTTATTTGAAAAATTATTAAGAGTATTTTGCGAAGAATCTTCTAGGTATTTTGATGGAGATATATTGACTACTAGAGTATTTGAAGACTGCATAAGTGCAATAATAGAAGCTTTGGCTAGAGACAAAAAGGGTATTAAAGAAAGCAGCTATACAGAGGAATTGCAACAAATTATAACAAAGAAATATTCAAGCAATATTACAAAAGAAAATTGCAATAGAGTGCTGCAATGGTTTTATACTTCTAAATTCGTTAAAGACTGTGATAAATTAATAGACTTTGATTTTACAAATATAAAGAAGCGCCAGAGATATTATTTGTCTGATGTGGGGATGGCAAATTTTGTGATGAAAAAAGCAAACATTCTAATGTCGGAAGCTAGGGGCTTGTTAAATGAAGCTTTTGTTTATAATTGTCTTTTGGATAAAATACCTACAGTCCCTATGTTGGGGATTTATGGTGATGGTGAGTTAGATTTTGTGTATAGAGATAGAGAAAATGGTCAGGTATATGGAATAGAAGTTAAGTCCGGAAAGAATCCAGGCAAGACCATAACTAAATCATTAGCTAATGGAAAAATAGATTTTGCAGTTTATCTTAAAGGATTAACGCAAGGAGGAATAGCAAACAAAACTTATACAATACCAATATTTTTATTTCCAAGGTTTGAATTTATTTAGAAGCTTAGGAGCCAAACAAAAAGCAATTTATAAAATTGTTTTTTGTTTGGCTCTTTATTATCTTAAAAGAATTTGAATCATGGATTAAAGAACAATAAAATGGACTTAAAGCTCTTATTTCATTGAATAGAATTATTAGATATCAAAAGATTGTACACAACTTAAAAAGTAAATATAAAAATAAATGCCAAATTAAAGGGTGCAATTTTACATTTAAGAAGAAAAATGGAGAGTACTATTCGGAAGGACATCATATTGAATTTACTTAACATAGGTATTTATAGCATCTAAATAGATCCCTGATGTGGCATTGAAAATAATCAAAGCTTATTAAAATTTGTTTGTTTAGTTTAAAATTCAATAGTTTTGGGTTATAATTTTATTAAACATACAATTATAAATCGATATATAACGAGGTGAATTTATATGGAATTAAAAAAAGATAATATTAACTTATATAATCAATTTTTAAAATATTCATATTCAGAGTTAAAAGAATTATTTGATAATGCAAAAACAAAAGAAGAACAAGATTTCTATATGAATATGGCTAATATGGTACTTCAAAGGGAACAAAGAAGAGTTATAAAGGAAATGCCAGTGTAATGAAAAGATACACATTATTTGCAGGCGTAAATGGCGCAGGAAAAACCTCAATATATAAATCTGTATTTTTCAATGAAAATTATATAGGAAAACGAATTAATACCGATGAAATGGTTGCAAGAATAGGATCATGGAAGGACAGCAATCTTCAAATTAAAGCAGGTAGGGAAGCTGTTAAAATGATTGATTATTATATAAAGAATGATATTTCATTTCATCAAGAAACTACTTTATCTGGGAAGAGCATAATTAAGAATATTAAGATGGCTAAAGAAAAGGGCTTTGTTGTAGTTATGAACTATATAGGCCTTGAAAACTCTGAAATAGCAAAAAAAAGAGTTAAGTTCAGGGTATCTAAAGGTGGACATGGAATACCAGATGAAGTAATTGAAAAGAGATATGTTGAATCACTACTAAATTTAAGAAATGTAATTAAAATTTGTGATGAAGTTAATATTTATGATAATACAAATGAATTTATACAACTCATAAATATTAAAAATGGAAAGCTGATTTGGAAAGATAAGATTATACCTGAATGGACTAACGCAATATTAAAGCAATTATAAATTTAAAGAAATATAAAAGCTGAACTATTCGAAAAATGAATAGTTCAGCTTTTAATATTAGTTCAGAGCCATTGAGTTTAATCAATACTATTTTTAAGATACTCATAATAATAGCAAATAGCCTCATCAACAATAGTATTTAAATAAACATTGTCATCACTATGAATAGCTTTGATTTTACTTAAGATTCTTACAGTTGAGCGTCTTAAAGTATAAGTTCTTACCATATCATAAATTTCGCCATCAACGGGAGGTGTTCTGCCGCTTGGATTAGCCTTTAGAGTTCTATGATCTAATACTTCTTTTTTAGGCCCAGAATTTATGGAAGACTTGTTATGAGGTAAGCTTACTTCATTTTTCGTAAATTCACTAGAACTATCATTATAAGATATATTTGTTTCCACCGTGGTATTATTATCCGCAAGTTTATTAGAAGTCTCACTAATATTAAAAGCTCCTGTAGCAGCAGTTGGAGAATTAGGAGAAATTATAGGCTCTTCAACTAGTTCATCATCGGAGTCAAAGGAAAAGCTTTTTAAGAGAGTACCCTCTATTTTAGCCTCCCCTTCAGAAAAACCAATTATTTCAACTGCTTCATCTTCATCAGTGCAAAAATTATCTTTAAATTTATCTTTTCTTTTTGATTTTTTTATAGATACGTTCATATGTAATTCCCCCTTCGTCATAAAATTTCGAAGATCTTTTCATGGCATTCAGGAGCTGTTATTTTGTCAGGTTCCCAAAATAAATATGACCTTCAATTAATATATACGCAGTTTTATAAAAATATAAATGGGAAAAAAGAAAAAAATAAAAGTTTTTTTAAAGATTCATTTAAAACTTGATTTAAAGGAACCTTTTTTCAAAGATTTAAAGAAAACTTTTTACCAATAAATAAGTTTTTAAAGGTTTCAATATACATTTTTAAAAAGTAATATGTTTTAATTGTTTCCTTTAAACATTGTTTTAAAGGAATATTGGTTTAAAGAAACCTTTTTAACAATTTAAAAAGGAAAAAAGTTAAAAATGTAAAAATAAAAAAAGTTAACAATATACACATATAAAAAAAGTGCAAAGCACAACCAAAAACTTTTATGATTTATAGGAAACATGCTGGTTTGAGGGGAATGTACTAATATAACAACAGCCATTTATCACCTTAAAGTGTCTTTTGCATGTGATAAAGTAAGAAGAAATAATATGGAGTAGATAATTTTTGATTCTTAACATATATGTCAAGGCTAAGGGATTCTGTGTTAAAATATTAATCGATGCAGGTACTGGTAATTAAAAAGCATACAGGACAAAATACTGCAAACTAGGACAGGAATATTCTTACAAGGAGTTTTATAATACATAGTGAAAGGGGAGAGGATAGATGAGTTTTGGAAAGTCATTACAAGGTGCAATTGATTATATGGAGAGTCATCTCCTAGAGAAGGTCAATTACGAAGATGTAGCAAAAGAGGTGTATATGTCATGTTACAACTTTCATAGAATATTCAGCCTAATGGCTGGAATGACAGCAAATGAGTACATTCGTAACAGAAGGCTGTCACTAGCAGGACAAGAATTACAGCTAACTGATAGTAAAATTATAGAGGTTGCCTATAAGTTTGGTTATGAAACTCCTGAAAGTTTTGCAAAGGCTTTTTCGAGATTTCATGGTGTATCACCGAAGTTAGCTAAAAGAAAAGGAACTCAACTATGTCTATTCAACCCTTTAGCCATTAAAATTATATTGGAAGGCGGAAGCACTATGAATTATAGGATTGAAGAAACATGCAAACAAAGATTTATTGCAAAGGTGCGAGCATTTAGTAATGAAATTATTAATGAAGCTGGCAATCATGATATTCCAGATTTTTGGGGTGAATGTAATAAAGAACATTTAGTAGACGAGATTAGGAATATGAGACGAGATGGTAAAAAAGATTTATATGGTCTATGCAGCCCTACTAAAGAAAATGAAATAACTTTTGATTATGGAATCGGAGTAATTATTGATGAAGATACTAATTTAGACAACGAAGAAGCAATACTTAAAAAAGGTTACCGTATATGGGAAGTTGATTCGGCAACCTATGTGGTTTTTAAATGCTACGGTAATAATGGTGATTGTATCAGTGAAATGTGGAGCAGATTTTTTAAAGAATTCTTACCACAGTCTGACTATGAACAAACAGAGGACACTGACTATGAAATTTATCCTGAGGAAGGGGAGCCGGGTTTATTTTGTGAATTGTGGATTCCTATAAAGAGAGTATCATAATATAATAACATCTAAGTAAAAGCAATGTATTTAAGAGTTTATGTAAAGTAAGCTCTTATTTTATGTTAAAATATAGTTGGAATGTATATCACTAGGTGTTGGGCGGAGAGTTTTTATTTTTAGCACTAACTTAGTAACCAGTGAAAAAATACAGGACTAAAAAGTACCCTAAAGACAGTTAATGTATGGAGAAATTTAATTATAGAGGGAAGTGTGAAATCTAATGAAAGTATATAATAAATTAGTAAGAGACAAGATTCCAGAGATAATAAAAGTAGATGGAAGAGAATGTGATATTAAAATTGTATCTGGAGATGAAAAGTACAAGTTCTTAGAAGCTAAATTGCAAGAAGAAGTTAATGAGTTTTTAGAGGATAAAAATTTAGAAGAATTAGCTGATATAATGGAAGTGCTGTTTGGGCTTGCGGAATCACTAGGTTATAGTGAAGAAGATCTTTTAAAAGCTAGAGATAAGAAGTTTAAAGAGCGTGGGGGATTTAAGGAAGGTATTGTGCTTAAAAGTACAAAATAATTTTGGTTTTGGAGATTTACATAGGCTCTTATCTTTTTGTTGTAAAATATGCTTTTATGGTAAAATATATCCATAAGGAAAGTTTATGTATTGTTAGGTGGATTTAAAATGAATATGAATTTTTTAAAAGGTAATAAAATATCAAAAAAAATGTCAGGGTTAACTGAAATACAAAAATTAATTAGCCAAAAATCATTTGAGCTAAAAGAAACATTAGAATCAGTAGTAGAAGATCCTAGTATTAGTTCTAATACTAAAGCCAACATAATTGTAAATGCTACAGCTTTAATATGTGGAATAGTTGCAGTTCAACCTATACCATTTGCGGATTTATTTATATTAAGTCCTATTCAAGTTGTAATGGTCACATATTTGAGTAAAGTATTAGGGCTAAAGACAAATGATGCAACAGTGCAAGAAATTTTAGCTTATCTTGTAGGAACATTAGGTTTTGGAGTTTTATCTCAACAAGTTATATTAGGGCTTTATAAGACTATAATTCCATTTGCAGGTGCAATTACTACAGTACCACTTGTATATATGTCTACATTTGGACTTGGGATGGCTTGCAAAACTTTAATAAATGCTAAGAAGAATAATATTACACTTTCTAAAGAAGAATTGAAACGAATAAGACAGAAAGAAATAGAAAATATAAAAAAAGAAGAAAGAGATTGGTCAATAGAATCATTAAAGAAACAATTTGAAGCTTTTGACAGGCAAGAATATAAAATATATAAAGGTAAATTACAGAACTATGATAAGTGTATAGATTCAAGTAATAATTTTACTATAGATGATATTTATAATAAAAAGGAAGAGCTTGAAAAGAGGCTTTCTAGATATGAAAATATACTGACTGAAAGCAAAGTTATATATACTTTATGTTTTATGAAGACATATGAGATTATAAAGATTGAAAATATTATAGGTCAACTAGATAGAAATGAGTTGAGATTAGAACTTAAAGAGCAAAAAGCTACATACAAATTACAAGGTTTAGCTGATATATATATAAGATATGAAAATCAAAAATATGTAATTGAAGATGTACAAGCTTATGAAAGCAAAATAAATAATATGATTGGAATAATAGGTACTAAAGATGAAATGTGCCATCTAGCTAATAAGGAAATACGTGAAGAATTTATAAAGTCTTTTGATAGAGCTAAAATTAGTTTATGCATAGCTAGTCCGTGGTTAAATAATTATGTAGTAAATCAAGAACTGATAATAAAGATAGAAAATGCACTTAAAAGAGGAGTCAATATAAAAATTCGATATGGAATTGAAGATAGCAGCTATAGTTCACAAAAAAATAATAGAAGTTTAAATAGTGATAGAATTGCAAATAACTTAATTAATAAGTTTGAAAAATATGGTCAAAGATTCAAAATGAAAAAAGTGAATTCTCATTATAAGGTAATGATTTGTGATGAATTATATTATATAGAAGGAAGCTATAATTTTTTATCATTTGCTGGAGAATATGATGAGAACAGTAATGACCATAGAGATGAAGGTGCTACCTATTCAACTAATAGAAAGATGCTACTATATTTACGTGAAAAATATTTTGATTTTTAGGGTGTAATTGTTAATAAATGTATCTGAAGATGATTATACAGTTTTGTCTGGTAATACATATGACTAGAGATTAGGTGGAATTTGAATGGAATATACACATCACAGAGACAGGTTATGTTGCACATAAGGTTCAAAGAGTAAAGGAAAGACAAAGTACCTTTGGCCCAAGCTTTGTAATTTGTTCATAAGGCCTTCATTTATGATGGAGCTTGAGGGAAATAATGAATTAATAAGTAAATTAATATTATTAAATAGACCATAGAATAATGAAATTAGGGGAGGGGTATTAATGAGTAGCGCGGCACTAATGCTAAAAGATTTATTAGCATTTGAGGACTTGAGTAATATAAAAATTAAATTTAATCAGTATAATGGAGAAAGTTATCCAATAGAAGACTATATGAAAAATCCTGATGTGGTTAATAATGGATGGCTTTTTTGGAGAACAGAAAAACGATATTTTAATGTAAACGAGATTGCTATTTGTTTACTTGAAATAAGTAAAGACATATGGCTTCTAACAACAATTAAACGTGTAACGAAAGAATTTAATGTAAAAAATGATGTGAATTATGAAGGTGAAGAATTAGAAAAATATAAACCTTTTTATGGTAGAGTGGTTATAAAGTTTCATAAGGATTTTCAAACACAAGTTAGATATGCTGAAGGTATTATTGATCAGCTTGAAGTTCTGCAAATACTACCAACAGTGTTTGATGGTGATGACTTTCCAGGATATGAAAAGGTACGTTTATCTTTTGAACAGCTTGAAACAATCATTTCACGAAATAAGAAGGATTGGATAGCTGCCTTAGAAAACCAAAAGGCTGTTTATTTAATCAGGGACACAAATAACGGAAAATTATATGTAGGATCAGCTACAGGTGAAAATGGAATGCTGCTGCAAAGATGGAAAAGCTATATCAGCAATGGACATGGAGGTAATAAAGAGCTTCTGGACATTGTAAACACACAGGGCTTTGATTACATAAAGAAATATTTTCAATATTCAATTCTAGAAAATTATAATTCAAGAGTTGATAAACAAATTATTTTAAGTAGAGAAACCTGGTGGAAAGAAACACTTGGGACAAGAGTTCCTTTTGGATATAATTGCAACTAGTTTTAAGGATATATAAAAACATAATTTAAAAATATTAGATTTTATTAAGAGTTTATGTAATATAAGCTCTTATTTTTATGGTAGAATATATCTATATTGTATTTTGTTAGGTGGAATTAAAATGAATGGAATTTATACAACAGATAAATCTTTAATATCTCCAAAAGAAATAGGTGATGTGCCTTATAGCAGTGAAGTTGATTATAGGACATTTTCAAGAGTATTAAATGATACGGTTGCAAGCTATAAGCTGTATTGGCTTTTAGCTTTGCTAGATGAGATTTCTGAAGGAAAAAGTGAAATTGAATTTAAAAGATTAATATGCAAAATGGTTGTTAAAGCATGGTATCCAATTTTAAAATGTAAGCTTAACTTTGGTTTGTTTGATAATCTAGGCAAGGTAGTTCACTATATTTCTGATACTTATAACTTAGGAAGCAACTATAATGATCGTGAATTATTTGATTTTATATATTCCTCAGAAGATAAAGTATTAAACAAAATGCTAAAAGAATTAACCTTTAAAGTTCCATATAGATTTTTAGCTCCATTTTTTAAAAACAAGAAAAAAGAAGATAAAAATATTGAAAAGCAAATTGAAGAATTCTCAAGACTTGATAATGAATGTATCTATGAAATATATAAAAATGACAAAAATGAAAATTGTATAAGAGTAAGAGAAAAATGGTGTAGTTATTTGTACAATAACTACATGATACTTAAAGGCTGGACATATTATAATCTGGTATGCTTTTTGCAAAAACGTAATCCCAATGTACCAGGAATAGCAATGAAATTAGAAGCACCTAAAAATAGAGATTCTTTAAGAGAGCAAACAAAAATATGGGAAAATGTCATAGAAAGAAAGCATATAAAAGATCTATATACAGGCTTAGATTTTACAAAAGAAAATTACGATGAACATGGAGTATTAAGTATAGACCATTTCGTTCCTTGGAGCTTTGTTCTTCATAATCAAATCTGGAATCTCATACCAACCTTTAAAAATATCAATAGCAAGAAAAGTGATAATTTGCTTCCTTTTGATTTATATATAGACAAGTTCTGTAAAATGCAGTACGAAGCCTTCGATTATGTAGTTAATGAAAATAGAAAGAATCAGATTGATGAATATAGGGAAGTTTTAAAAATACAAAATGCTAAGAAGTTCATTAAAGAAAATAGAGAAGAAGAATTTATGAGAAAACTTAAGCAGGAGATTGGGCCGGTTTATGGGATGGCGGTTAATCAGGGGTTTGGAGTATTTTATTTAAAAATTTAATCAACAATTAATGTAAGAATTAAATAATAACACATTAAAAGAAAAGTAGAGAATGAAAATATTAATATATAAAGTTAAGGTGAAATAAATGGATATGAATTTTTTATTTACTCATAGTGATAAGGCAATGCATTTGCTAAGAAAGCTGATGATGTCACTTACTCCTTACTACAAAAAAGAAGCTAATATATCAGAATACAATCAATTTGTCAGTATTCAGTTATTTACCAACCTTTATGCGACTAGCGAGAGCATTCTTTTCCTTGTACGAGAATATAGGGTGTTTGATGCGGATATATTACTTAGGTCGGTAATTGAAGGATCTGTAAAATATATATATTTAATGAATGGAGATCTTGAAACAGATAGTGAAATAATTAAAGAATATTATGATTTAATACCCGAAATGCAAAAGCTAAGTGAACATAGAAAAGCGGTAGAAGCTCTAGAGTTATTCAAATTATATTCTGTTCAAAAGCATCCTTTTGAAACTAGTATATTGACTGAAGAAGAAATTAATTTATTACAAGAAAAGTACCCTAATAAGATTAGAAAAAGCCTTGAGCAGAAGTGGGGATTTGGAACGCTTCTTAAAGAAATTGTAAAGTATGATAAAAAATATGAATCGTTATTTGGTTTATATTATGCATATAGCTTATCAAGTCATTTTATGCATCAAGATGGTGAAGGTATTAAAATGATATATGAAGGAATGAGAGAAAATGCTATTAAAAGTAATTATGAATTAGATAAAGGTCATGCTGTTCGAATTATTTCAAATGTATTAAGTCTTTCCGTAATTAGGGCTTCTGAATATTTATCAAAATATAATATTAATGATGTTAAGTATATTGAAAAAATTAAAGATATACTAGAATTTATTGATGAATTAGAGGATGTAAATCACGAATTAGTTGATAAGGAATTTTAAATTATATTTAATAGAAGTTGGTGATATAATTTAACTAAAAAATATATTTTATAGTTAAATTATATGATAAGTATTCGGAGTGATTATTAAGAATAGTTCATAGTGGTGAATTATTAATATATATAATTATAATAAATATATTGATAAGCGTGGGCAACTAAGAGTTAGATTTTTGTTAGCATGTTAAAAGTTTGAGAATGTTATGAGAAGTTTTAAAGATTAAAAATACAAAAGGATTATAAAAAATGAGAGGAGAATAATTTATTAACAGTTTTAATAAGAAAGCTAAATAGGTTTAAGAAAGGCGATTAGTCAGTTTTTATGTGATATATAGATAAAGATAGTAGTATAAAAAGGAGTATTGTAATGGAAACTAAAGGAGATGAAAAAATAAAAAAATATGAATCCATACCAAGTGCGAAAATGTTATTAGCGTCACTAAGATCTGTTGGTTATACAGATGAAACAGCAATTGCCGATATTATTGATAATAGTATTGCAGCTAATGCGAATAAAATATGCATATGGTTTGATTGGGATAGAAAGCAAATTTTAATTGCTGATGATGGAGATGGCATGTCATCAGAAGAATTAATAAAAGCAATGCAAATTGGATCATCTGATCCAAATGAAACTAGAAATATTAATGATTTAGGCAGATTTGGGATGGGAATGAAAACTGCATCATTTTCATTAGGAAAAAGACTTTTGGTTATATCCAAGAATGATGGAAATTATTGTAATGCAGTATGGGATTTAAATTATATTGAGCATAATGATAAATGGAATATTCTAATAAAAGACGAAACGGAAATTGAAGAAATTTTAAATTACAAAAAAGAAAAAATACAATTTCAATCATGGGACTGTGGAACAATAATAATTATACGAGACCTAGATAGAATGATAGATTTCGATAATTTAGAAAAATCAAAAGGAAAGTTTTATCAAATGATATCTAAAGTTAAAAAGCATATTTCTATGATTTTTCATCGATTTATAGAAGAAGATAACTTAGAAATTTATGTTAATGGTAATTTAATAAATGCCTGGAATCCTTTTATAATAGATAATGTTGCAACTCAAGAGTTATCAATGGAAATATATGAAGATGAAAAAAATACAGTTACAATTCAACCATATGTATTACCGCATAAAACTAAATTTGAAGATGAAAATACCTTTAATAGAGCAGGAGGAATTAAAGGATGGCTCAATCATCAGGGATTTTATGTATACCGTAATAGAAGACTATTAGTATATGGAACTTGGTTTGGAAAACTGAAAAAAGAACCGGCATATAATTTAGCAAGAATTAAGTTAGACATGCTATCGGAAAGTGATTTTAATTGGAATATAGATATAAAGAAATCAAAAGCAGTTCCGCCGGTTGTGATAGAAGAACTTGTTATGCAGGTAGCATTATTAACGACTCAAAGTTCAGCCAAAGTATATAACTCTAGAGGTACATATAATAAATCAGCTAACATAAGCAATGGAAATTTAAAATATATATGGGAACAACGCTTGAATTCTTTAGGTCAATATATGTTCTACTTAAATAAAAAAAATCCGTTGCTCTTGAATATACTACAACAACTAGATGATGATAAAGCACAACAATTAAAAACTTATTTGAGTCTTGTAGAAAATTACTCGCCAGCCATGATGTGTGGGATAGTTGATATGAATAACAAATCTACTCAAAAAATAGATGACGAAATAAAATACAAAGATATCATCCGTATAGAAGAGAAAATCAAGATCTTAAAGAAATTAAGTTACGAAAAAGAAGAAATTTATGATGTGATTAATGAAATGCCTGAATACTCGTATTTATTATCTTCAGATTTGAAAAAAATTATTGATGGGGGAAATAGAGAATGAACAATAATGAACAAGAGCTAGAGATATATGAAATTGCATATATGTTATGTGATAAAAAAGTACAAGCTGGTGATTTATCCGATATTGATAATGTAATTTTAAAGTCTATTGAGGAAACGATTAATAAATTTAAAGATGAAGTAAATAGTATTGAAGGATTGAGAGAATACCTAAATAGGAGAATTAGTCAAGAAAGGGAAGAAGAAAAACCGATAATTCTTCTGGGAGAAGAAGCTGAAAATGAAGAATGGTGGAAAGAGTATAGAATTGAAAATAAAAATAATCTAAAGTTTTGGAATAGGTATTACAAATACTTATATGATAAAAAAGGTTGGGAAAGAAGTGCAATAAAAAAAAGCATAGATAATACTACTGATATTTTACTTAATGCTATATCTAATCCGAATTTAGGAGTGGCAATGGAACGAAGGGCTATGGTGGTTGGATATGTACAATCAGGAAAAACTGCAAATTATATTGGACTTATTAATAAAGCTTTAGATGCAGGATATAAGTATATTATAGTTCTGGCTGGAATTCACAATAATTTGAGGAGTCAAACCCAATCTAGAATTGATGAAGAAGTGCTGGGTTATGAAACTGACTCGAAGGCTAGGCAGCTTCAAAGAGAGCGAGCTGAGAAAAATAAAATAGGAGTTGGTAATATTGCAAATGCAAATTATGTACAAACTTTGACTTTTAGAGATGAGAAAGGTGATTTTTCTAAGGCTCGTTCTAAAATAACAACTACACCGGATATTCCAACAATAATTGTAACGAAGAAAACTAAATCGACATTAGAAAATTTGATAGAAAATATTGAAAGTAATAGTCAAATTTCAAAGGATGAAGAAACAAATAAATTTTATATGGCATCTAAATATCCACTATTGCTAATTGATGATGAGGCAGATCAGGCTTCAGTTAATACAAAATATGCATATGATGATCAGGGAAATATTAAAGATGAGTATGATGCGACTACTATTAACATATTAGTCAGAAAATTATTAGATCATTTTAAATGTAGATCATATGTTGGATATACTGCTACACCTTATGCTAATATATTTATCCCTAATGATATTGGAAATTTAACACCTAAGAGTAGTATTGGTGAGTTAGGAAATGATTTATTTCCTGCAGATTGTATTATAAGTTTACCTAAACCTCATAGATATATAGGGGCAAATGAATATTTTGGTAGCAATACTAACGAAGTTGATGATGAGGGTAATGGGGAAATTGATACAATGCCATTGACACGAAAAATATTGGAAGAAAATTTTGTAGATGTGAAAAATAAAAAAGTTGGAGAGTTACCAAAAAGTTTAAAGAAAGCAATACTAACTTTTATTATGGCTATTGCTACAAGAAATTGTAGAGGAGAAAAATGCAAACCTAATACAATGTTAATTCATGTGGCAAGAATTAAAAATATGCATTCTTCTATAGAACGAAAAGTTAAAGAATATTATGACATATTACAAAGTATGATAATTGACGGAGATACTAAAATTTTATTTGAGTTGAAACAATTATGGGAAAGTGATTTTGTACCTACTACTCAAAAAATGATGCAGGATTTTGAAAAATATATGAATGGCGTAGAACTAATAGAGTATAAGTCAGTTATTAATGAGATTAAGAGGCTTATGAATGAAGAATTGATAAAAATCCATATGATAAATGGAGATAGCAAGGATACTTTATGTTATAAAGAAAATGAAGGCAAAGAATACAATGTAATAGCAATTGGTGGAGATAAATTTTCAAGAGGTTTAACTCTTGAAGGTCTATCTGTAAGCTATTTCACAAGAGAATCGAAATATTATGATTCTCTTATGCAAATGGGTAGATGGTTTGGATTTAGACATAAATATGCGGATTTATGCAGAATATTTATAACAGATACGGTATATAATTGGTTTGCACGAGTAGCGTTCGCAACAGATAATTTACGAGGACAAATTTCGTATATGTGTGATGTGAATGCAAAACCAAAAGATTTCGGTTTGAGAGTTGCAACGCATCCAATTTTAATGATATCAAATCCTAATAAAGTTAAATCAGGTTTTGAGCAGAAATTGGATTTTGGAAATACATTAACAATAACAAGAGATATTGATGTTGATATTAAGCAGTATCAAGATAACTTTGATGCAATAGAAAGATTGTTATTAAGAGCAGGGAACAAGGTAGATTCTAATGAACACTTTGAGAAACTTGGTAGAAATGGAACTGATAATAGTCACTATTTTTGGGAAAACGTTCCGGGGAGATTAGTGGTAGACTTTTTTGAAGAATATAAAACATCAAAATATGCTAATAAGGTTAATGGGCATAATATTTCAGAATATATTAAAGAACAAATGAAGGATAACTATTTGATAAATTGGACCATATGTATGATTAATAGCGGTGAAAGAAAGAATGGATTTAGAATAGCAGGGGTTGATGTAAATGGAGGAATAACTAGAAGAAAAGAAGGAATAAATTTAGATGAAGAAAGAATGTATTGTTCTGTTCAAATGTTAAAATCAAAAGGCCATGAATATTTTGACTTTGATAAGGATAAATATAAAAAGGCATTGGACATGGAGAAGCAGGATGAAAAAGGAAATGAAAAGTATAAATCTTCGTATATTAGAGCTGAATTGCGTAAAGATAAAGAGAATGCATTATTATTAATTTATCCAATTGATCATAAGAAAAAAGAATCCTCTACAAGTCTTTTTAATATAGAAGGGACGGAACATAAGAATCCATTTGGGTTAGCTGTAGTATTTCCTCCTGGAAATGGAAAGTCAATATCATATGTACTTAACTCGATAGCAGCAAAAGGGGAGGAAGAAGATGTACTTGAATAATATTTTTTTAGACATTCTAGCAGATTTTAAAAAAGAGCAATATAAACTAAAGAGAATACTATCTAGAAAATTTTCATTTAAAAATGGGTGTTCAATAATAATTAGTTTACAGAACGATATGAATAAACGAGAAATATCATTTTTGTTAGGAAATAATTATGATATGGATTTATTAAAAACATTGCCCAAATGGAAAGGTATGGAGCAACGAATTTCTATAATAAATGATGAATCAGGAAGCAATGAATATATTATTTTTTCCCAGTTAGAAGGATATGAAGCAAAAATATATGAGGCAGTTATGCAAGATATCATAAACAATATGGAAAAAATATCATCAGTCAACGATTTGGGCAAGCTATTAAATTTAATCTTATCAAAATGGAAAAATTTTTTTAAAAATGAAAATTCACTTGTTATGCAAGAAATAGAACAACAAGGACTATATGCAGAATTACTAATGCTAGAGAAATTAATAAAGATTAGGGGTTCAAGAATGGTGTATTGCTGGAGTGGGTGTGAAGGAGAAACACATGACTTTTACATCGATAAAAATACGGTAGAAGTAAAAAGCTCCAGCAGAAAAGAACAGAATATGATAAAAATAAGTAGTGAATATCAACTAGATAATGTAGGGTTATCAGGAAATCTATATTTATCATTTTTTAAGTTAAGGAAGAGTGCTGTGGATGGAGAAAAGTTATCTGATATAGTAGAAAGAATTCAAAATCTTTTAGATGATGTGACAGTTAGCGAATTTAATGATAAACTATTTAAATATGGGTATTTAGTACAATGTAAAGAACTTTACAATTATAAATTTACTCTATTAGAAGATAGTTATTATAATGTGCTGGATGGATTTCCCAGAATAGTAGCTAGTAATATTCCAAAAGGAGTAAGTGGAATTAGCTATACAATATCTTTAGATGCATGCGATAGATTTCAGATTACAGCTGAATCATTTTATAATGAGGTGATAATCTAATGATTACAGAAGAAATGAAGGAATTTAATAATGAATTACTTGATGAAATAAAAGAATATAAAAAAAATAATCAACCTTGTGGCAGCGAAGATGCTTTTACTAATATTTTTTCAACATATGTAATTGAAGCAGGAGAATCACTTTTAGCCAATTGTGAAATTTTAAGTTATAAGAAAGAGGCAGAGAAAGCTAAAGTAAATGGTTACGTATATAATGAGTATTTTCAGACATTAACGCTTATTATTAGTGTATTTAATAATAGAGTTGAAGTTGATAAGATTGGAAAGGGTGAGATAGATAAGACTGTAAAACAAGCAACCAAATTCTTTAGATTATGTAAATCGGAATATTATGAGAACATCGAAGAATCAAGTCAAGGATACGTTATTTATGAATTTATTAAGGCTATAATTAATAATATTGAGAATTTAAATATCATTTTATTAACAAACAAAGAAGCAAAAAATTATATTCCAAATGATATCAAAATTGATAACATAACGGTTAAGTTTGATGTATGGGATTTAGAAAGAGTTTGTCAATATGTGTATCAAAAAAAAGTACAGGCAGACTTGGTAATAAGATTTAAAAATAAATATAATTATCCATTGAAATTGATAAAAGTCAAACCGGATTTAGATACTTATGATTGCTATATAGGAATCATATCGGGTGAATGTCTTGCAAATATCTATAAGGATGAAGGACAACGTCTTATAGAAAAAAATGTAAGGTCTTTTCTACAAGCAACTGGAAAGATAAATAAAGGATTAAAGTCAACATTATTAAATGAACCAGAAATGTTTATGGCATATAATAATGGAATTTCTACAATTGCAGAGGATATAATTATAGATGAAGAGAAGAGTAATGACGGAACTATAATAGTAAGGGAAATTTTAAATTGGCAAATAGTAAATGGAGGACAAACAACGGCTTCAATTTATAATGCTTTACAGTCTAAAGTGCCATTAAGTAAAGTAAATGTTCAAATGAAACTTACAGTAATTCGTAAAAAAGAAAAATTAGAAGAGATGGTAAGCAATATTTCAAAATATGCTAATAGTCAAAATAAGATAAACATGTCTGATTTTAGTGCAAATGATTCTTATCATATTGAAATGGAACGTTTATCAAGAAAAATTTATGTACCTTCAAAACAAGGAAAATCAACCTTGAGATGGTATTATGAACGAGCTAGAGGGCAGTATATGGTTGATTTGAATAGACAACCTACACCTGCTACTAAGAGAAAATTTAAAGAAATAAATCCTAAAAATATGTGTATATCAAAAACTGTTGCTGCTAAGTGTATAATGGCGTGGTTGAAGTATCCATATATTGTTAGTAAGGGGTTAGAAACTAATTTTATTGAGTTTTCCGAAATGATCAAAAAAGGTGAAATTGAGAGCCCTAATGAAGAGACATATATTGATATGATTTCAAAAGTTATATTGTTTATAGAATGTGATAAAATTGTTGCTACTCAAAATTTTGGAGGATATAAAGCTCAAGTTAATTATTATACAATTTCTCTGTTGGCTGAATATCATAATGATAAAGTTGGCAATAAATACATATGGGAGAATCAAAGTATTTCACCTGAATTGGCTTTACTTATCGAGGATTTAGTATTTAAAGTATGGAATCATTTTATGAATCCTGAAGTTAAAGGGATAAATATAACACAGTGGTGTAAAAACAAAGAGTGCTGGAATTTGTTAAAGAATAGATATAAAAATAACTTAATATAATTTACAACTGAGGGAGGACTTTATGTATAAAATAATAGATTTGTTTGCAGGGGCCGGCGGACTGAGTCTGGGATTTGAAATGACAGGTAAGTTTGAAATAAAAGCTTTTGTTGAAAATAATGATAATGCAGCTAAAACTTATCAGTATAATAATAAGCATGTTAATAGATATAAAGATATAAAAGATGTGGATTTTAAAGAGATTCTAGAAAATGTAGGAGAAGTAGATGTTGTTATTGGAGGTCCACCATGTCAAGGGTTTTCAAATGCTAATAGGCAGAAGAGAAAGATTATTAATGGAAACAATGAATTAGTGAAAAGATATGTTGGAGCAATTAAGGAATTACAGCCTAAAATATTTGTAATGGAAAATGTCAAAACAATCGCGTCTGATAAGCATTCTTTTTACTTGACTGTAGAAGATGAAAGTTACATTAAAGACGAATTGAAATTAAAAATTAATAAAAAGGATAATATTCTTTATGATAAAAATGATCTTGTTAATGAAATTTATGATTTGCTATATCACGATTTTTACAATCTTATGTTATCTGAAAAGGAGTATTTTTGCTTAAGAACACTACTTAAAAGAAAGAAAAATTTTGATGAATATTTATCAAAGCAAATTAATATAAAACCTTTAAAAACAATAATTGATAAGATGAAAAATATAGTATATGATTTTGAATGGTATGAAAAGTTAAAAAAAGCCATAGTGCATTTACTTGAAAATCTACTATTAACCAATAAATTAAATGAAGATGAATTAATTAAATTAGGGTTGTTTTGTGATATTCAAGGTGTTTTCAAAGGTGTTAGAGAACTTAATGATGGGCATGTGATTAATGAAATACTACTTGAAGATAATCAGATAATATCTAGGATGGATACATATTATGTTATAGATTATATTAAGCAATCGTTTCTTTACTTAGGTTATTCTTTCAAGGATGGAATTGTTAATGCGGCTGCATTTGGAGTTCCTCAATCACGTGAGAGATTTATACTAATAGGAATGAAAGAAGAACTTATAATAGATAAAGATATAGAATTACCTGAATCTATTTTTAAAAAAGAGGAATATGTTAATGTTAAACAAGCAATATATGATTTGAAAAATTACGAACCATCAGTTAGCGACATGAGTTATGAAATTAAGAGAAAAGATTTCAAGATAAAATCTTCATATTTTAATGATTTAATTATAAAAAGAGGGAAGATACTTAATCACGCATGTACAAATACAGGCGACCTCGCTAAAGAAAGATTTAAGCATATTGCCCAAGGAAGTAATTTCCATTCACTTCCAGATGATTTAAAAGGCACATATGAAAATCCAGAAAGAACTCAGAATACAATATATAAGAGGCTTGTATATAATCAACCTTCAGACACAGTTGTTAATGTACGTAAATCAATGTGGATACATCCTGAATTAGATAGGGCTATTAGTGCTCGGGAAGCGGCTAGATTGCAGAGCTTTCCAGATGATTATAAATTTATTGGGACTAAAGATTCGGTGTATCAGCAAATTGGTAATGCAGTTCCGCCATTGTTAGGACGAGCTATTGCTGAAAAAGTTTTGGAATTATTAGGGGATTTAGAATTTGAAAAATTAAAAGATATTAAAGATAAGTTTAAATTATAAAAGCTATATTTGTATTTGTTAATAAGAAATTGGATAAGAATTAATTTTTGTATAAGGGTCTAACTTATAATTAATAAGTTAGACTTTTTTATATAATTAATTATTGTGAAATATATGGAATATTATAGGAAAAAGTGAAAAAATGTATTAAAATATAAAGGAACAGTCTATTTTTTAGATATAGATACCCAGTATAAATAATAATTTTAAACTCATACAATTACGTAAATATAAAATTTTATAGGCATAGGAGTCAATTTAGAGATGGAGAAAATGTTATTAAATAATATTAAAACATTAAAAATAAGATATAAAAAAGAAATTATACAATTTAAATCTTTTGAAGAACTAATGTTAAAAAATATAATTCATATATTTGATAATACTGATAGAAAAATACTTTTTATTGGAATTGAAAAAGAGCTTTTATCAATATTATTAATTATCGTTTTATCTATAAAACAATATTATGAAAACATGAAAAATCCAGATAACAATATTTTAGATACTATAAAAAATGGAGACAAAGTATTCTATAATGGAAGAATTGTGGTATTTAATAAGATAGATATAGATGAAAGAGAGAAAAAAGAATACATATATTTATTGGAAAAAGATAATTCTAAAACTATGATACCACGCGAAAAGCAATATTTATTGTCAGTATATAACGGACAAGCAAGTAGAATTAATAAAGTAAATGGAGTTTCCCAAAGATACAATATAACAAAGAAATTTATTTCTAAAATAACGGATGTTAATACTGCACAATTAAATGGTGTAATTAAAGAGAGTACAATTGTTGTATTTGAACAAAAAGAAGAGTTGTACAACTTAATTAATTCAATAGAAATAAATTTTGAAGAAGAAAATCATGCGATATCGGAGTTATTTTCATTTGCATATTATACATCAGAGGATAATTATGAATATTTTAAAGGGAATAGGACTAAAGAAAACCCTATTATAAAATTTGTTTCTAATATCAATACAGCAATCGATATCATTAGAGATGATGAAAATGTAAAGAATATTGTCTTAATAGGAGATAAAACATATAAAGATTCTTTGGAAACTGAATTAAGACAAGCTGGCATGATGGATAGTATAAGAAAAATATTAGTAATTGATACATGGGAAAGTAATTTTGATTTTTCATTATTAGTCAAGGATGATGAGCCGTTTAATGTATATGCCTTATCTAAAGAGGTGATTTTAGAAAATATTAATTTATATAATAAATTTGCAGCATATATACCATCAAATTTACAACTAAGAAATAATCATATGATAGAAAATTTACTTAATAAAGATGTTCATGTTTATGAAGTTGAAAATTCTGAAATTTTAAATGAAAATATTTATAATATAAATCAAAAATTAAAAGACTTATTTGATTATTCGGATAATAATATAAAAATACTAGAGTATATAAAAATATCGTATTTTTTATGTAATAAACTAGAACACTCTCTTTTACCATTAAATAAATGTGAAGATAATCAAAAAGGTTTAATTTATAGAGTTAATATGCTAAAAGAGATTATGAACTTATTTCCAGTACAAAGAGTTGAACATAACTTAATGAATAATATAATTTTTGAAATTGAAAAAATTATTGAGTTCTTAAAATTTAATAACTATAAAATAGAAACAATTAAAAACAAAATATTAAAAAATAATAAATCATTATTAGACATAAAAAATATTGATGAAATCGGTAAGTTAGAAGAGTATTTCAGAACTCTTAGAAAATCAAATTTAAGCATAAAGAAAATTGATAAGAAAACAGAGATTTATCAAAATGAAGCTATAATAATTCCTGCTTATTATGAAAATAAATATTTAAATATTCTAAATACAAATATAGTTAGATGTATAAATATAGTAGCTTATAGAAGAGAAAAAATTAGAGTTAAGTCATTGATAAGAAAAAATACTGAGATGTTAAATTTAATATTAAAAAATAATAAATTGTCAAATAATGAGGATTATGACCTGCCAAGAATTGTGGAGCATCTTTTAGTTAAATCTAATTTTATTGAAAACAAACAGTCATATAATGAAGAGGAAAAATTTAATGAAATTGAGTCGGAAGTTCAAAGAGTTATACAAGAAAATAAAATAAAGCTTTTTATTAATGAAGATAAAGCCAGCAGAGGAATGTCTAATAGTACAATGCAGGTAAATAAAATAGTTACTTTTGAAGATGAGAATTATTCATTTTTATCAGATAATTATCAGGCTAATATAGTAGATAGAAATAGCAATGATATAAAGCAAAAAAGTATCACAGAATTAAATGTTGGAGATGAAATGATTTTTACAAAAAGTAAATTGTCTGGAGAAGAAGATATAGTAAAAGTAATTATTAAAGAGCTTTTAGGAAATAAGATATTTAATGATGAATATGGTGAGTATTTTAAACTTAATAATTTGTGGAAAAATTGTTTGAAAGTTTATATGCAAAAAGATGACTTAACAGAAAAAGACATCAGTAATAAACTTAGAATATATGGTAAACAAATTACACATTCAGCTATTGTAAATTGGTTGAACGGAAATATAATTGGACCCCAAGATGTAAAGGACATTAAATTTATTGCAGACATAGTAAAGGACATAACTTTAAATGATAAGCTGGAGGAAGTTATAAATGCGTGCAGACAGGAAAGAAGCATACAAAGACAAATAAGAAAAGCAATTGCAAAAATAATAATAAATTCTGTAATAAATAATAATGAACAAAATGATGAAATTTATAAAATCGTAAAGAATACAATAGGTGATTTAGATAAGTACGCATATATAGGAATAATTTCTTCAATTGAAAGTATTCATGAGGAATTAAGTTCACAACATGTAAACAAGGTGATTGAGAGGGATGAATAAATGATAGATATAAAAGAGTGCATCAGGGTAAGAAAAGAAATAGTAGAAAGAACAAGAGCAGAAATGATAGGACCTGGATCAGAAGATATAGGAGCTGATATAAAATATGAAGTGATATCAGATTCACCATTAGATAGATATTCACTAGGGGTGTTATTTCCGCAAGATAATTTATATGAGCAAGATGAATCTGAAAAAGAAAAATCAAGTGATAGTGATAGTGAAGAAGTAAATGAGGACATAGAGAAGGATATAGAGAAACAAAAGCGAGAGATAGAAAAAGAAAATAAAACTAAATATAATATTCACACTTCTACTTCTGATGAGGAAGAAGTTCAAGAAGAAATAAGTATGGCCAATCAAACATTACCATCAGCAATGGGCTTAACTTTTTTTGCTGAAGGGGATACCAAGGAACTGAATGTAGAGGTAAGTTGCGCAAAATATAGAGTGAGTAAATTTAAAGATTGTGTTGTCAGAGCAGATAAAGATATTGAAATTGATAAGTATTCGTTAGGTGAATACTTATATCAAGAAGATGGATTAGTAAAGTTAAAAAAGAATTTATCAAGAAAAAATGTATTTGAACTTGTTTCAGGAAGGCCTATACAAACTGAAAGGCCAGATGTAGAAGAGATTTTATATAAGCTGGCAGACTTATGCACATCTGAAGAAGGAAAGAAACATACTGGATATGTTAGAAATCCATTTTTAGAAAATAAGAATATAACTATACCATTAAATAAGGAATTTAATAAAATTTTTATTAATGAAGATGGAGACGTAAATGAGAACAGTGGAGTATTAAAGTTAACAGTTCTAAGAAAGAAATATGATAATAAAATTTACAGCTATACAGTTGTCCTTGTAAATGACCAAAAAGTAAAGAAAAATTATAAAACCTGCTTTTTCCAACCAGAAATAAGAGTTACTACTGATAATAATAATTTTAAGTTTATTGAAAGATCAGATATTGAAAATATAAATTCTAAATTTATTGATGATGAAGAATTAGTTTTTAATTTACTATATAGAAATAAAAAAAGTTATGCAGTAGGGCATGGTGTTGCAACAGGACAAAATGTTAATATTAAAACTGGAAAAGGCGAAGTACATACTGATTTTTTTCCAAGCTTTGAAATTCCTCAATTGGATTTTGAAATAAAAGAATTAGGGGAAGAAAGCAAAGAAGTACTATCTATGTTTGTTTTATCAGATATTTCAGATATAAGCAGAGACAAAAAAATTACTTTATTAAGTAAATTTGCTAATGCTTATGAACAATGGATAGGAAATCTTAAAGAACTAGGAAATGAATTAAAAGAAAAATATAACGATAAAATAATAAAAAATCAAATTAGTGAATGTGAAAAAATACTACTTAGAATAAAGAAAGGAATAAATATTTTAAGTGAAGATAAAGATTCATATGATGCTTTCTCATTAATGAATAGGGCTATGTTAATGCAAAGAGTACATTCAACATTAACAGGAAGTGAACATGATAGATTTCCTATGGACAAAGATATGCCTAAATTTGATTACTATAATATAGAAAAGAAGGATGCAAGCTGGAGGGCATTCCAATTAGCATTTATTTTAATGAATATTGAATCAATATGCAACCCTAACTGTGAAGAAAGAGATATTGTTGATTTAATATGGATACCAACAGGCGGTGGTAAGACTGAAGCCTATCTGGGATTAACTGGATTTACTATATTTTTAAGAAGATTGAATGATCCAGTAAATGGTGGCGGTACAACCATCATAATGAGATATACTTTAAGATTATTAGCATCACAACAATTTATAAGAGCATCTATACTTATTTGTGCATGTGAAGTTATAAGAAGAGAAAGTGCTAAAAATAGAAGTTATAACCTTGGAGATGAAGAGATATCAATTGGATTATGGGTGGGAGGAGATCCAACACCAAATACAAATGCAGATGCAAAATCTGAATATAAGGAATTAACAAAAGCTGTCAGTAATAAAGAGGAATTAGAATCAAGAAAAATAAAACACAATAAATTTCAAATATTAAAATGTCCTTGGTGCGGAACAAAGCTTGAAATGGAATTTGTTGATGGTAAAAAGGAAGGATTATGGGGATATAACTATGACAAAAAGAAAATTATTTATTGCCCAGAATCAAAGTGTGATTTTAGTAAAAAGCTTCCTATTCAAGTAGTTGATGAAGAGCTATATAATAATCCTCCGACACTGCTTTTTGGAACTGTAGATAAGTTTGCAACATTACCTTGGAAAGGTGAAGTATCTAACTTATTTGCTTTAAACAAAGATAATAATACTAAAAGTCCTGAATTAATTATTCAAGATGAGCTACATTTAATATCTGGACCATTGGGAACAATTGTAGGATTATATGAAACAGCAATTGATGCAATGTGTAGTGCGAAGGGAATAAAACCTAAGATAATTTCTTCTACAGCAACTATAAAAAGAGCAAAAGAACAATGCAAAATGTTATTTGATAGAGATGTATCACAATTTCCGCCTTCAGGTTTAAATATTGAAGACTGCTTTTTTACTAAAGAAGTTTCAATTGAAGAAAAACCAGGAAGATTATATGTTGGTTTAATGCCGTCAGGAAAAACAACTACAACAACACAAATAAGATTATATACTGCATTATTGGAATCCTTGAGATTTATAGATACTTCTGAAGAAGTAATGGACAAGTACTGGACATTAGTTGGGTATTTTAATTCAATAAGAGAATTAGGAAAAACATCTACATTAGTTAAGGATGATATAGCAAGTAATAATATAAGATATATGAAAAGACTAATGAAGAGTAGGGATATAAGATATGCCGGAATACCAAATGAGTTAACAAGCAGATTATCCTCTACGGCTATAGTAAAAACTTTAAAAAATTTAGAAAACACATATCAAACTGGAGAAGTGGATTCAGAAGATAAAAAGAAAGATAATATAAATCATGCAATAGACGTATTGTTAGCTACAAACATGATAAGTGTTGGAGTTGACGTAAGCAGGCTGGATTTAATGGTAGCTAGCGGACAGCCTAAGCAGACTTCAGAATATATTCAAGCAACAAGCAGAGTTGGAAGAAGATATCCGGGGTTAGTTTTTACATTATATAATGCATCTAAGACTAGAGATAGATCTCATTATGAGTTGTTCTATCCATATCATCAAACATTTTACAAATATGTTGAGCCAACAAGCATTACACCATTTTCAGAGCAGGCAAGGGAAAGAGCACTGCATGCAGTTTTTATAAGTATGGTAAGACATATATTAAAACTAAATGGAAATGAAGATGCAAAGATATTTAAAAATAATATAGAAGGTTTAGATAAAATTAAGGATTTCATCTTTAAGAGAGCTGAAGAATTAGATAATAGCCAAGAAAAAGATATAACAATTAAAACTAAGAAAGAACTTAATGAAATAATAAGTAAATGGATAGATAAAATTGATACTGCAAATTCTGATGAAGAGGTACATTATTATTCAAAGAAAGCAGATAAAAATTTATTAGTTCCTTATTTAGAAGATGACTATAGAAATTCATTCCCTACAATGCAGTCCATGAGAAATATTGATAATCAAGCTGGCGCAGAAATAATTGAGTTTGGAGATGATACTAATGAATAATATTAAGAAAAAAATCTCATTGCCTCCTGCTTCGTACAATGTTAGATTTTCTCAGGCAATAGCTCCATTTGGTGTTGGTTCTATGATTGATTTTAAAGATCAAACATTAATGGTTGCTGCACCAGAGTATTGGACTATTAATCATTCGCAAGAAATACATGATGAAAGACTAGAAAGATTATTAGGAGTTGATAAATTTTGCCTGCCTCCTGATAAAAATCAAATAAGTGGAATACCATTTGTAAGATTTCCTAGATGGTATTTTTGTCCGAAGTGTAAAAGACTTAGATCACTTGAAGAATGGGAAAAAGAGTTTATACCTAATAAAAGATCTAAGAATCCCAATATGACTACACCAAAATGTATGGAGTGTAATATGCAGCTTGTTCCAGCTGGAATACTTGTAACTTGCGAAGAGGGACATATTGATGATTTTCCCTGGGTAGAGTGGGTTCATGGGAAAGATAAAGCTAGAGTTATGTGTGGAAAACCACAACTTAGAATAAAAAATTCCAGCAGTGCATTAGGATTGGAAGGGCTGGTTATAGAATGTAAATGCGGAGCAAAAGCTAGTATGAAGGGTGCATTTAATAAAGAAGCATTTAGCGATGATGAATCTGTAAAAAATAAAATTATTTATAAATGCACTGGAAATATACCATGGAAAGGCAAAAGAGAAAAATGCACTCAAACTCCTCAAAGCATACAACGTGGCGCCCTTAATATATATTTTGCTAAGGTTGTTAGTTCCATAGTTATACCACCATATTCAAGTGAAATAAATTCATTGGTTAAACAAAGTAATAAGTTTTCATCTTTAATAGAAATATTACAGGATGAAGATTATGTTGAAATGAAAGGGAAAGAAAAAATAATTGATTCATATGTGGAAAAAATAGCCAAAGATATTCATCAAGATGAAAAAATAGTTAAAATTATTTTAGATAAAACTTTTAATGCTGAAAATGGAGAATACATTGAAACTAAAGAACAATATAGAATAGAAGAATATAATGCTTTAACAGGAGATATACCTCCAGAATGTATGGATGAAAAAGACTTTAAAATAGAAATACAGAAAAATATTGATGCTTATAATATTTATGGCCTATCTAAAGTTACATTAGTGAAAAAGTTAAGGGAAGTTAGAGCTTTAGTTGGATTTAGCAGATTAAAGCCAACAGAAGCCGATGCCATGGCAGGATTTGAAAGTAAAGCTAAGAATGGAGGATTAGTTTCTATAAAAGAAAAAGAAACTAATTGGTATCCAGCGTATGAAGCTAGAGGAGAAGGTATTTTTATTGAATTGAACAATAGTATCATAGAAGATTGGATAGAAAAACATCCTAAAATATATGAAAGTATTGGAGTTTTAAATGCAAGATATAATGAAAGAGAAAAGAAACGTGGAAATAAAACTAGAGAAATAACACCTAAGTTTGTTTTATTGCATACATTTGCACATCTTCTTATTAGAGAATTGAGTTTTGAATGTGGCTATGATTCAGCTTCATTAACAGAAAGAATTTATTGTAATACAAAAGAAAATTCTGCTAATATGAGTGGAATTTTAATATATACATCATCAGGCGATTCTGAAGGTACATTAGGAGGTCTTGTTAGACAAGGAAAATCTGATATGTTACCGAAAATTATATTGAACGCAGTAAGAAAAGCAATGTGGTGCTCATCAGATCCAGTATGTATTGATAGTCATGGACAAGGAAGAGATGGTTTAAATTTATCAGCTTGCCATGCATGTACTCTTATTTCAGAAACAAGTTGTGAAGAATTTAATATTTTGTTAGATAGAGCACTTATTGTAGGGGAATTAGAAGATAGGGATATGGGGTTTTTTAGTAGTATATTAAATTATTATATAGATTAAATACAAAAAGGGAGAGTTAAACTATGACAATAGAAAAAATGATTGAAGGATTGGAAATATATTTCGAACCTGCAAGATTTACGGATATTTATGAAAAGAAATTAAAGAATAAAATTGAAGATGAAATAAGAGAAATGTAAAATGTTACTTTTAAAGAATATGATCAATAATGGATAAGCGTTAGTTTATGGATAAAATAGATTATAAGAAATTGAAAAAAGATTTATTAAATAAAATAGGAGCATCAGGGATTATGCCGCTTATTGTTACTGTTGATAGTGCAAATGAAAAGGAACTGATTCAACAAGCAGAAGAATATAATTTGGATATTTCAGATTATATAAAGGATTAATAAGAGAGAGGGAAGAATAACTAGTCAATCATGCTATGCAGATTTTGTATCAGATGATCATAAAGACTAGTTATTTGATTTAATATATTTTGGGGTGTAGATATGATAAAAGAATATAGTTTAGAAAGCCTACTAGCGGGAAGTATTACATTAAGCAAGAAATATATGAAAGTTAGTGATTTATCAAGAGAATTTTTTAAAAAGAGTGTTGATTTTGCAATAGAAAATAATATTGCAGTCAATAATCCAGAAATGGAAGAATACCGATATGTGGCTATGGGATCAAATTATAGAGGAGAACGTGTCGAAAGAAATTTTGTCTTAGTAAGACCTCTAAAAAATGAGTTGAGTTTTCATATTTGGAGAAATGAATACAAATTAGATTTAAAAGATTTAAGCTACAAAACTACAAAGCATAACGGACCTGATTGGATTGTTCTAAATGCAGATACAAATGAAAAACTTAATAAGATTTTTGCAATTATTTTAGAACTATATGGGAATGCTTAATAGTATTCATAAATACTATTATAAAAAGTTTTAAAATTGTTAATTATATATCCTATAGCTTATTTATAGTTAAAGGTGTTGCAACATGGATAATTTAACAAAAGAACAGCGTCAAAAGAATATGCAAAATATAAAAAGTAAAAACACAAAAATTGAAATGAAGCTATGTAAGGCTTTATGGAATAATGGCTATAGGTATAGAAAAAACTACAAAGAATTGCCTGGAAAGCCTGATATAGTTTTGACTAAACATAAAATAGCTATTTTTTGTGATGGTGAATTTTTTCATGGGAAGGATTGGGATAAACAGAAGATAAGGTTAGGGAAAAGTAACAATAGTGAATATTGGATAAAGAAGATTTCTAACAATATAAAGAGGGATGTTGAAATAGATAAGCAGTTATCAAATTTAGGATGGACAGTAATAAGATTTTGGGGAAAGGATATTTTAAGAAATACTGATGAATGCATTAAAGAAATCGAGGATACAATGTTTCATTTGATGATTGAACAAAAATATGAAGAAGTAATTGATGAAGATGATCTTGAGTAATACAAATTTAATAGAAAAAGCTTTAGTTATCAAATATAGTTTGAGTTGGAAACATTTTTGTAATTAAATATTATTAACTAAGAAGGAACTATTGTGTATGAATAATGTTGAAAGTTTTAAAAAATGGATGAGAGAAAATAATTATAAGGCAAAGACGATTGGAAATTATAAAACTGCGATTGATAAAATAGATGAAATATTTAAAAAAGAATTAGGATTGCAGATGAATATTTTTGAAATGAAACATACAGAAGATGTAGAAAAGGTTATAAATAATTTTTCGAAAAGCAAAATACTTGTTGAGAAAAACGAAAAAGAGCATTCAAGATATTCATGTGCTTTAAAATTATATAAAATATTTATAGAGAAGAGCGAATTTGACGAAAGTAATGAAGAAAAAGATGAAATTGAGATTGTTAGAAATTTCAATATGGATCAGGTAATAGATTACATATTCCTACATATAACGAATCAAGGCTATACTTATGAAAAATCATTAATTATAAATCTCTACATATCATTAAAAACAAAACCATTCGTAATCCTAACAGGAATATCAGGCACAGGTAAAAGCAAAATTGTAGAACTATTTGCAAAAGCCCTTGGAGCTACAGCAGAAAATAAAAGGTTTAATTTAGTTCCAGTAAAACCTGATTGGTCTGACAGTACTGATCTTTTGGGTTTTAGGAATATTGAAGGTAAATTTACACCTGGAATAATAACTAAGGTGTGTTATGAAGCTATGATGAATCCTGAGTTACCATATTTTATTTGTTTAGATGAAATGAATTTAGCTAGAGTTGAATATTATTTTAGTGACATTTTATCCCTTATGGAAACAAGAATAGTAAATGAAGATAATGAAATGATAACTAATACTCTCCTTAGTGAAGAACAGATAGGCAGGGATTCCGTATCTATTAGTACTTATGGAGATGTTTATATTCCTGAAAACTTATATATTATAGGAACAGTAAATATGGATGAAACAACCTTTCCATTTAGTAAAAAAGTGCTGGATAGAGCAAATACAATTGAATTTAATAAAGTAGATTTAAGTTATTCTTTTGAAGATGACGATTCAAGTATTGATAATTCAGATATTAATTACGAAATTAAAATTTATCATAATGATTTCTTGAAATCAGAATTCTTAAAAGTTAGAGATTGCAAAGAATACAAAGATACAGCTCAAAAGGCCATAAGTAAACTTATTAAAATTAACAACATTTTAGAAAAATTTAATTATCATTTTGGATATAGAGTAAGAGATGAAATAACTTTTTATATGATTTATGCGCTGAAAGATAATTTAATGAGCTTTGATGAAGCCTTTGACTTATGTGTAGTTCAAAAGATTCTCCCTAAAATAAGTGGAAGCAGTAGTGAAGTTTTGGACATGCTTTTTGATATATTTGAATTATTTAATGCTTATAGATTTTCTAATAGAGAATATTTAGAAGAAAAAGAATTGAAAGACCTAAATGAAAAAGTTACAGATTTAAATGAAGGTTCTGACAAGATAAATTACAAATTCAAATTAACCAATGAAAAACTTATCTATATGATAAGGAGGTTCATAAGAGATGGATTCACAACCTTCTGGCGATAATGAGCTCATATCTATAGAGACAGAAAAAATAATATTTGTACTTAAAGGTGAAAGATATGGCATAAGCGATGAGGCGATTTTTAAAATTGATTTATTTTGTAAAGAGCTGCATGAAGCAGATGCTGAATATATAAAAGGATTGTATCTTAAGGAATATACTAATTATGAAATCATAATACAAAGTAAAAATGATGCTGTCATAGACTTTTACCATGAAAATATTAATATAAGAAATAAAGTGACACCTATAACCTCAAAATCAAAGAACTTAAGCGGTGTAATAGATTTTAGAGGAGATATTGGAATAACCAATCTATTAGTTAATGTTAATAATAAACCAGAACTAGAAATTACTTTGGAGGTATATCCAAGTAAGATAAGTTACAAAGAGGATTATAAGGCGATCTTAAATGATGTAAGCGAAGAAATTTATAACTTAGCTTATGGATTTTTAGCAAGAACATATTTATCTTCTGAAATAAATAATAAAACTAATAATAATAACAGTGAATTTTACAGTATTTTAAACTATGTCTTTGATAAATTAAAAAAATCAATAGATATAATATTGTATAATCCATATCATGAACTTCAAAAAGAGTCAAAGATAGTAAAATATTATAAAATAAAAAATGCATCGAATGAAACCATTAAATATTTAGAAAAAAGACCATATTTAATGGAAAAGGTGAATGATAGATATTTGCCTAAAGAAGCATTAATTACAAAGAAAAATGTTACAACTAACACTAAAGAAAATAGATTCTTAAAGTTTATGTTGTTAAAGATAATTAATAAAATAGATAAGTTTATCCTTAAATATCAAAAGGGTAATAACAATGATATAGATGTATTGAACAAATTAAGTACCTTTAAAAAGGAAATAAATAAGAGAATTAACGCTTCAATTTTGAGAAATATACCTTCTGAATTTAATGAAGCAAATCTTTCTCTCGTATTTTCTATGGGAAATGGCTATAAGGAAGTATATAAATATTATCTTATGCTTCAAAAGGGGTTAAGTATCAGTTCAAATATATTCAGCCTTTCCATGAAGGAGCTTTCATTATTATATGAATATTGGTGTTTTATAAAGATAAATTCATTGCTTAAAAAGAAATATAAATTAGTAAGCTCAGATTTCTTAAAGATAAATAAGGATGGAATTACTGTTTTACTTACAAAAGGAGCAGAATCATCACTTACATATGAAAATCCACAAACAAACGAGAAATTTAAGGTTTATTATAATTCCCTAAGAAGTTCAAAAACAGTATCACAAAAGCCAGATAATATATTATCCATGCATAAAGAAGGCTGTGAAAAATCTTATGAATTCATATTTGATGCAAAGTATAAAATTGAAACATCTCAAGATTATATTCAAAGGTATGGAAGCATTGGACCTAAAGAAGAAGATATTAATACAATGCATAGATACAGAGATGCAATTATTTACGATTATAACAAGGATAAATTATTAGAGCGTAAAGATAAAATAAAAAATCCTGCTTCATTTATAAATAACTGTATTTTTGGAGCTTTTGTATTGTTTCCTTATAACCACGAAGAAGAATTTAAAAACAATACATTCTATAAGAGCATAGAAGAAGTTAATATAGGAGCAATACCTTTTCTGCCGTCAACAACAAAACTTATGGAAGATTTCCTAGACGAAATCATTGATGAATCTTCTTATTCAAGCTTTGAAAGAGCAATAGAGCCAGTTGGAAAAGATGATTATTTGAAGGATGAATACTTCAGTAAAAGAGAAGTATTGGTTGGATCATTAAAAAATAAAGAGCAGATGGAAGTAAATATTAAATATAACTTTTACCACATTCCAAAAAGTAAAATCAATCTGGCTAAAAACAATATTAAATATATTGCGTTATATCAGTCAAAAAGTGAATTTCATGACGCAGGGGGGATATTGTGGTATGGGAAAATTAAGAATATTAACCCGGTGAAAAGAAATGAAATATATGAGCTTCCAAAGGCAGATGAAAGTCTATATTATAAATTTGAAATTGAAGAGTGGCGTAAGCTTGAAAATAAAATAGAAATATCAAATCACCCAATTAGAAACTTCATTTATACAACTTTTTATTTTCTTAATAATGCAAGTAGTATAACTGAGTTATGTATAAAAAGAAAAGATGAATTCAGACTTTTCATAGAGCTTAAAAGGAGATATAGTGAAGTATCCATTCT
Organism: Clostridium chromiireducens; assembly: GCF_003575225.1. Lineage (NCBI taxonomy): Bacteria > Bacillati > Bacillota > Clostridia > Eubacteriales > Clostridiaceae > Clostridium > Clostridium chromiireducens. Next base: position 98,859 of record NZ_QXDJ01000005.1, read on the forward strand.
TACAGATAGTAGTATTGATGCTAAAAGTGAAATTAAAGCTTTTAATATAGATGATGTGAAAATTATTGTCGATGATGAAAATATCATGAGTGTAATAGGGGAAAAGGTAATAAGGGTTACTAAGGAGGAGTTTTTGAAGAGGCAGATGAAAAGTATTAAGAGGCTTTTAATTAAGGAATAGCAATAGCAACCTCAGAAGTCCATAAATTAATAATGATATAGAAACAATAGAGGCAACCGATGTCAACAATAATATTTATGAAAAATTTTATAAAGGAAATTTGCATTGTGAAGAAAATGGATGTGCGGTAGAAGTTAGATTTTATGAAAAGCGTAAAGATGGATTTAAGAGATTATTAAAACTAAATCTGTAAGCAATCATGTAAGTGGATGTGGTCATAAAATTATACGAAACGGAACAATAGGCAAAAGAGTTAAATGTTAAAAAAATATATAATTAGAATGCTTGTATTCATAAAGAATATAATTTAAGGATTACATAATTAATTTTTAATATTGCAGCCGTGTATAGCGATATAATTGCTAGGGACAGGCTGCATTTTTTTGTGTTATTATGAATTAAAAGGAATTTAAGGATGGGAGAGATTAAATTTGAAAATTGAAATAGGAGAGTCATTACTTTTATCGTGGTTAAGGCATTCAAAGAATTGTCAGCTAGTTCAGACTAATTGGAAACCGTCTATATCATCATGGGAATTGTTACATAAAGAAGAAGTTGAAAATTTAATGGTTATATCAAGTGAACATTTTAGAAATAAGTATGGATTTGAGTTATATAAGAAAAACTCCTCATTTATGCAGTTACTACAGCAAGCTGAGATTGATGTTATAGGTATGTCAATTTCGCAAGAAAATACAAAGGAATTATATGCAATTGATGTTGCATTTCATGAAGCAGGACTCAATTATGGTGATAAAAATGAAACGGCCTCAAGGGTAATAAAAAAGATTATAAGAACAGCAATGTGTTTATATGGGTATTTTGGCAATAAAGAGGGTGAGATAATTTTCGCAACACCTAAAGTAAATAATAGTGTTTTAGATATGGTATATCCATATCTTCAAGATGTAAATAATATATTTCATCAGCTGGATTTTAAATATAAAGTAAGATTTATAGCAAATGAAGATTTTTCTGAAAAGATACTAGAACCTGTTATTGCCTCATCTTCTTTGGTAGCAGATACATCTGAATTATTTATGAGAAGTATCCAAATGTACAATCTGTTTAGCGGAGATAAAAAGGATAATATAAAAAGTAATAATACTACTATAAAGAAATCATCGCAAATCAAAGCAATTGAAGTTACAGATTTTAACGGGTTATCTGAAATGAAAATAGGTGTACTCGTACGAAGTATATTGACTAAAATGCTTCAAAATAACGAAATAAGTGTTGAGGAAATTGAAAAAATGCAAACAGCAGATTATTCTAAAGAAATATTTGATATTCAATATCCATTACTAGTAAAAGATACAATCGGTAATAGCAGAAAAATTGATAGATATTGGTCAGGCAGCGTAGAAACTTATGGAGAAAGATATTTCATATGTTCAGAATGGTATGAAACCCCCAATAATAATGATAGACCTTATTTTATGAAGTGGTTGTCATTAAGAAGAAAAATGGATTCTTACGTAATAAACTATAATTTGGAAGTGCCACAGAAATGATAGAACTCAAAACTTGGGGAGAAAGAAGTAAATTTTAATATGAGGGATCAATAGAACTTGGAACAACAATATACTTTGGAAATGGGAACTTAAAACTATATCTGAAGAGAAATATAAAGAATTATTGAAATTCTTTTCTGGTATAACCACTAACATTGGCACTTCAAGAACTGATCCACCTGACAAAAGTGTTGGTGAGTGGTTAATAAATAATGTATCAAAGGTTGCAACGGCATCTTATGTAGGAGCTATTTTAATATATGAAGGATATGCTGAGAAAATTGGAGGACCAGATATAAAATTTAATTTGATTAAGTAACCATTATCGTACTTTACAATAAAGTTATATGATATTTGGAGTAAATTAACATGAAAGCTAGGTAACGCAAATGAAAATTGTACTAATTTCTTGTACAAGCAATGGCAACTTCAACACTTCGTGTTTCAGAAGCACCCCCGGGGGTCTTTGTGAAGGAAAATGACTGAACTTTCTGACATTACATATTGAAAGAGGATTTTTCATAGTTTTTTAGAAAAATAAATAGAGCTTATTTTTTTAAATTTAGAAAATATAAGCTTTTTGAATGATTATGGAAAATAATCAGAAATAATTATAATATGGTATTAAAATGTAGTATAAAATATAAATGGCTTATTTTTGATGAGCAAGAGTTTGGTATGTCAAATTATATTACAATAATTGGTCAATGTAGGAAAATGTTTTCATGAAGCTGATGAACCGGACCGGCAGAGGCTTTCCCTTTTGCGGCGTACGCCCGGTGAGACGGTTTGGCACGCATACCCATGAGCACGCCCGAAGAGTGAAAATGTTGTTAAGCGATTGACCATGCCCTGTGATTCAGAAATCTCCATGGGCGACGATTCCCTACGCTTTCTTGAATACCCGAAAAAAATTTATCTTATCAATTGATCTTCTTTATTATAATGATTTTCACTTATATAAGCTAATAAGATCATTCACAAATATTTCTCCATTTGTAAAATGAATTTTATTGTTGCTTAAAAGTCCATCCAATGATTGAATTGTTTTTTCGATCATAGAAATTTTCCATTTTTTACTTAAATCTGTTTTAAAACTAATATAAACTTCATTTTTTAACGGTTCAAATACTATTGAACACAAAGTATTCTCCTGACTAGTTTTTCTTAAAACTTCAAAAGCTTCATTTATACCAAAGCTATGAATATTATTATCAATATATTCATGAGCACAAATATATCTATCAGCACCTATACCATATACTTTATTATAATTTGCTTCTTTAAAATCCCCATTTGGAAAATTAGTCATAATAATAAAATCATTATTAATCCGACTTATTATATTTGTATCAATTCCTTCTTCCAGAATAAATGCATCACCAGTTTTATCAGCGATAATAGTATGTAGCCCTAAATCTGGGAATAATGGATTTCTAGGATACGAGATTACTCTTTTATTAAGAATTTCAAAAAATTCAGATGTTTTTCTTGTTTTCTTTAGCGCCTCGTCAAAAATATCAAAAGCAAACCAATCATTTTCATTACAACTTGATTTAAAACCTGGACTATATTTTACTGCTTGAGTACAGATAAAAAGACCCTCACTATTAAAACCAGCGATGTCCCTGTATATGTTATCTAATAAGCCTGAAAAGTAAAATATGTTTTTATCATTATAACAAAAGACTTTCAGTTTTAAATCAATTTCATCAGTATCAAAATTCATACCATAGATAGTTTTTTCTTGACCGTATACTGCAAAACTTGTACACATTTTAGAACCTCCTTTTAATTTATAATTTTGTCATATAAGGCACATGAAAATAAATAACAAGTCCAAAGTTACCATGGATATTTTTCATCAGGCAAGGAGACAAATTGCCCTCATAGCGGGCCTATTAGGTCAATTTGCCGACGAAGCATGATGGAAAATAGGCTGGCAAATTGACTTGTTATTTATGTGATTGTGCCTAATATGCTTAGAGTATTTAGAGAATCATTTAGCTATTTTACCATTGGCTTCACTACTTTCTTAAACTTATATTTAAATGATATCACTGGCTACATCAATGTATCAACCTAATACATTTTTCAGAAACAAAAATGCGCCATCTAGCGTTTGCTTTATGGCGCATTCTATTCTAAATACAATCAAACTAAGATATAATAGAATTATCTATTAGTAAATATTGATTACTCATTTTAAATTTTTAATTATAAAGGAGGACATAAAATGAATTTTGAATTGGTGGAAATTAGTGATAATAATGTTAGTGGAGCTTGTTTTCCAGACTTTTTTGACGATTGTAATCCGACTGAAGAACAAGATTGTATGCCAAATGGGTATCCAGATCCAGAGCCAGATGATGGAGAGGATATATATTAGGATATGAAAAGCTATTTTGTACTAAATGAAAATGTAATATTAATTCAAGGGGCAAAGCGTGGTTTACTTCAAGATTTAAATTGCAGTAGACTTTTTTCTATAGATAGCAATTCAAAATATTATCTAAATAAGCTTTTAAATGGTGAATCTGTGGAAAAGGTTTTAGCAGAATTTACACCAGAAGAAAACAATAGATTTAAAAAATATTTGGATTTACTCATTAGTAAAAATTTGGGGTATTATTCTAGTAAAAAAACAGTTTGTGGAAATTATACTAAGGAAAAGGTTATTGATAGAAAATTATCTACTGTATGGTTTGAATTACGAAAAGCTTGCAATTTAAATTGTTGCCATTGTTATATGGATTGTAATAGCAGCAGCGATAAAGGTTTAAATTTATTAAATGTTGAGGATTGGAAAAGAATAATCAATCAATTGAAGAAATTTAAACCTAAAAAAATAATTTTAATTGGTGGCGAACCACTATTATTTAATGGGATTATAGATATTATAAATTATTTCAAAGAAATATGTTCGGAATCAGAATTAATACTTTACTCAAATTTGACTTTATTAACAGAAAAAATAATACAAGCCATTGTATCAAATAAGGTTAAAGTAATCACATCAATTTATTCAAATAAAGCAGAAATTCATGATAAAATAACTAGAAAAGATGGAAGTTTCAATATTACAATATCAAATATAAAGAAGTTGAAAGAATTTGGAGTTTATGTTAAAGCTAATAGCGCAGTAATGAGTTATAATTTTAATGATATTTCAGAAATACAAGATTACATATATGAATTAACAGGAGTTCGCAGCAAAATAGACATAGTAAGAGATGTTGGAATATCTAAAAAAAATTTAATTCCATCGGAATTAGAAACTAAATTTCAAAGAATTAGAAATAAACCTAATTTTAAGCCGGTAAATGAATCACAGTTTTTAAAAAATTACTCGGGAAATAACTGTTGGCAGGGAAAGATAAACATTACGTGTGATGGGTATGTTTCACCATGCATAATGGGAAATGATTTTATAGACAAAAGGTTTAATATTAGAATAAATGATATGAATAATATTATTGATGACTATTTGATTACAAAATTTTGGAGTGTCTCAAAGGACTTTATTAATGAATGCAAGGATTGTGAATATAAATATGTTTGCAATGACTGTAGGCCAATATGTACTGAAAATGGAGATATTTATTCTAAAGGAAAAATGTGCAATTATAATCCATATTTAGGTGAATGGAAAAAGTAGCTGATTAAGCTGAGATTTTATATATTTAAAAAGTCTCAGCTTTATAAAAATATATTTTAATTATCAAATCTATTAACTTTAAATAATTTCATATCTTCATTTACTTTACCATCATATAATTCAGTTAACATCATTGCTCCGAGTATTGCAAATATAATTCCATTTGCGCCATAACCTAATAGATACCACAAGTTATTATGTTTAGGACCTGGACCTACAAAACCTAAGTTATCAGGTGTTGATGCAAAGGCGCCACAATATTTATATTCTATTTCGATATTTTCAATATTTTTAAACATGGATTTTAATTTGTTCTCTAATATGTCATATTTTTTATCAGCTAATTTTTCATTAAATATATCTGGTATGAAGGTAACATCCTCTCCACCGATTATAATTCTATTATCCATTGTAGTTCGTAAATAATTATATGGATCACCATTATCTCTTATAAGTATTTTCTCTTCCCAGCCCTTAAAGCTAGAAACTGGCTTAGTAGCTATATTAAATGTAGTTGTCATAGTTCCAAAATTTCTATCTGTAAACAATTTAGTATTATATCCGGTTGCTACTATTACTTTTTTTGCTCTCACTTTATATCCAAATTCAGTTATTACATCAATATAATCCTCATGATGAAGCAAATCAACGACTTCAGTATTTTCGTATACTTTTGCGCCCATACCACATGATACATTTAGCAGTTCATTTGTATATTTATATGGATCTAATTCTGCACCTCCATTTTTTGATATTATACCAGCTTTAAGGTCAAAGTCATATTTATTGCTGCTTTAATCTATATATTCAACATCAAATCCATTTTCTTTCCTAAGGTCATATTCCGTTTTTATACTCTTTATGTCATTTTTCTTAGAAGTATATAATAATGTATTTCTTTTTTTATAATCGCATTTATTGCCGTATTTATTTATGAAGTTTTCTATTTCATCTAATGCTTTAAGGCCTAAATTATAGGATCTTAAGGCATTTTCTAATGTAGTATATGTTTTAAGATCAGATAAGTTATCATCAAGTTCATATTGTAAAAGTGATGTAGTTACACTTGTACTTAAGTGAGCTATCCTTTTCTTTTCTAAAACAACTGCTTTTATATTATTTTTACTAAAATAATACGATGCTATTGCACCTGTAACTCCACCACCTATTATGCAGATTTCAGTTTCTATATCCTCTGTTAAGTATGAGTATTGCTTTTTATCATTATTTATATGTGTAAATAGTGGTTTTCCCTGAACATATTTAATGTACATTAAAGTCCTCCTTGTAATCATTTTTCTTTTAATTATTTTTATATTTTAAATATATCTTTAGCAATAATTATGTAATTATTTTTACCTGTTTTATTTTTTAAGATTTCATATACTTTGCTTTTATATAAATTTATATCATCCTGATTTAAATTTGCTTTATGTACTATATATTTTTGCTTATTACACAGTATTTATTATTAAATTTTATAAATAATAATATTCTAGAGAAAATAAAAATTCAGAAGTAAACATTAGGAAAAAAGAACAAAGGACCTAAATTATTTAAGAAGTACCTTCAATATAAATAGTTTATTACTATATCGCAACGACGAGCTTATTTTATAATAAATCATACAGTTAAAAATACTTTAAAGCGTAAAAACAATTGCTTTGAAAAGTATTTTGATATATAATGATATAAATAATAATTAGGAGTGAATGATTTGGAAAATATAAGTTTGAATGTACCCTTGTTACGCCGTCGAGTCCCTAATTTAACTAGTGCTGCTCGCTCTGTTGGTTTGCGACCTGCAACGGTTTCTGATTTATGTACTGGAAAGATTTCCATTTCTCGTGCTGAAGTTCGCACATTAGTTGCACTTGCATCCTTGGCTAAATGTAGTATGGATGAATTAATATTAAGGGGGGAGAAGATTAAAATGATCGAAACAGGAATCAAAGTTCTAGATTTATTTGCACCACTAACTAAGGGTGGAACTGTTGGTTTGGTAGCTCGCCCTGGAATGGGGCAGTTAGTCCTGCTTGCCGAAATGTTCTATAGATTAAAAAAAGATGGTTATGCCACGATTCTGCTTATGCCTGAGGGAGAGCCAGTGGAATTAAAAAATGGTTTTGAGAATGTAGATTTAATTATTCTCCATACCATTGATGAAGTATATGAAGAAATAGTAAAGATCGGTAATAACAATGAGGTTGCATTTGCTGCTGACAGGTCTAATGTTATAACTGGTGAAATCTATGATTTGCAGGAACGGTTGGTAAGTGTTGGTATACAATCTTTTTTAACATTCCTTGTTGATTTAAAAGGAGAAGTGGTTGATGAAGATTTACCCTACGGCCCTCTTGAGAACTTATGGCAGTTTGATGCAGAGCTTGCGGCAAGAGATAAGTTTCCAGCAATAAACCCCATATACTCTACATCTTCTATTTTAGAAGGCGAGAATTTAGACCCAATTCATTTTTCTACGCAACAACGTGCAAAAAAATTGCTGCGTAGATATCGTGAGTTAAAAGCTTTGGTAAGCGTTCGTGGTTTTAATAGTCTTCCTGCCTCTGAGGTGCAGACATATAATAGAGGTGAACGCCTTGAAGCTTATTTGTCTCAATTTTTCTATGTGGCCGAACCTTATACAGGTAAAGAAGGTACATATGTAAGGCTTCAAGACACACTTGATGATGTCAATAAAATACTTGATGGAATGTTTGATACCACAAATGTTTCATCCCTTCAGTATATTGGGAAACTTTCATAGAAGTTTAAAAATTAATCTGTAAATATTAGGAATGTCATAGTTTATAAGAAATTTATTATAGGAGGTTATTTCATGGAAATATTCAAAGTAATACCAAATCGAACAAGTTTATATGGATCGTTATCTGCTGAATTTGATCCAATATTAACAATCAATTCTGGAGATACAGTTCAATATTCATGTTTTGATGCTGGATGGGGTACTCCATCTGATGAAGGAAAGAGAATAAAGCCCTTTGAAAGAAGAGATATAGATTGGGGGCATGCTCTCTGTGGTCCTATAAAAATTACAGAAGCAAAAAAAGGAATGACACTTGGAGTAAGAATAAATGAAGTTATTCCTGGCCCTTTTGGATTTACGTCGGCTGGTAAATATCCAAATTGGCAAAATCAAAAACTTGGTTTAACCACTTGCGAAGAAATTAATCTTCAATGGGAATTAGATAAAAAAAGTATGATTGGAAGGACAGAAATAAATGGGCGAGAATTTTCTGTAGGGTTGAAACCTTTTATGGGAATATATGCAATGCCACCAGAAGAAGAGGGAATACATATTACATGGCCTCCAAGATTTTGTGGAGGAAACATTGACTGCAAAGAGTTAGGTAAGGGAAGTATCTTATATCTTCCAATTCCAGTAGATGGTGCTTATTTTTTTGTTGGTGATGGACATGCTGTACAAGGTGATGGCGAAATCAGTTGTCAAGCAATCGAGTGTCCCATTGAATTTGTTGAGCTAACATTTACAGTGCATAAAGACATGCACCTTACAATGCCAATTGCTAATACTCCTAATGGCTGGGTCAGTTTTGGATTTCATGAAGATTTGAATGAAGCTACTGTTCAGGCTATGGATGGTATGATAAACCTAATGTGTAGCCTATTTAACTTAAACAGAGTAGAAGCAATTGCATTAGGAAGTACAGTAGTTGATTTAAGAATTACTCAAGTTGTAAACGGAGTTAAAGGCGTGCATGCTGTACTTCCCCATGGTGCATTGAGATAATCAGCATATTCAGAGATGGCTGTTCAAGTCGCTCGTAGCAAGCTTAGTCATATTTCCTTCGCAAAGGGGTCAAGACCATAAGCAACTTCAGTCCTTCGGACTTCAGAAGCACCCCTAGGGGAAACAGGATTTTCCATATGCGAGCATAAGCAAATGAGTCACAGAATCCTCACTAATTTTTCTGAGACCTAAAAATTGCCAAGTAAAAATGAATCACTATTTGCAATATAATCTTCTTTGAAGCCGTCTACCAGTATTTTAGCATATCTTTTTTCAAAGGCTATGAGCGATAAAGAAATTTGCAAGGAGTTATTAGAAAAGATTTTAGAAATTGAAATAGAAAAAGTGTAGAGATGCAACTGCATGAGTATTAATGTTTATCTTATATTTTGAACAGAACTTAAATAAATCTAACCTGGAAATATTTCCAGTGTTAGGTTTATTTTTTATATTCTATATAAAATATTTAAGTTTTTCTTTTCTTGAAAATATATAAAATCATGAACTGCAAAAGGATTAATTTCTTTAAATACGTTTAGCTTAGATTAAGTATTGTCTTAACTTTACAACTATTATAAATTATGATATTATAACAAAAAGATTGGTAAATTATTACCGAATTATTATGAAAATACAAAGAAAATTATCACAATGGTAGTGAAAATGGTAGTATAGTAGGAAAGTGTTAATTGTGAAATTGAAAAATTAGGAGGACAGTAATATGGTAGGAAAAAGAAAATTAGCAGTGTTATTATGTACAGTTTTAGTAGGTGGAATGCTTTCGGGATGTGGACAAGATACAACAGGTTCTAGCAAAGAGAAAACTACTTCATCAGAAGTAAAAAATATTGGGATTATACAATTAGTACAACATGACGCATTAGATTTAACTAATAAAGGTTTTATTGATGGATTAAAAGAAAAAGGATATGAAGAAGGAAAAAACATAAAAATTGAGCAGCAAAATGCTCAAGGTGAACAAGCAAATGCACAAACTATCTCTAAACAATTTGCAGATAGTAAGAAGGATTTGATCTTTGCAATTGCAACACCAGCAGTTCAAGCGGCATACAATGCTACTAAAGATATACCAATAGTATGTTCTGCAGTAGTAGATCCAGTGAAAGCAGGAGTTGCAAAGGATTGGAAGAGTCCGGGTACTAATGTTACTGGTACATCAAATAAGACTCCAGTGGATAAGCAGATGGAATTATTAGTAAAGTTAATTCCAACGGCTAAAACTGTAGGGGTTATTTACAACACTTCAGAAACTAATGCTGTAATTCAAGTTAATGAATTTAAGGCTGAAGCAGAAAAACATGGAATTACAGTAAAAGAAATAGGAGTCACTAATACAAATGAAATAAGCCAAAATTTGGCAAGTGCTCTTGGTGAAATTGATGCACTATATACACCAACAGATAATACAGTAGCTTCAAGCTATACACTCGTAGGTAAGCTTTGTTTAGAAAAAAACATTCCTGTAATTGGTGCTGAAGATGCTGCAATTAGTAAAGGTGCTCTTGCAACTTTAGGTATAGATTATTATAAATTAGGAAAAGAAGCAGGCTTTGAGGCTGCAGAGATATTCGGGGGAAAGAAGCCTTCAGAAATTGAAATAACAAAATTAAGTGAAATAAAAGTTGTTATAAATACAGATGTTGCAAAGAAATTGAATATTAAGATTCCATCAGATATAGAAGCTAATGCTGAAAAAGCAACAGGCGGTATAGTTGAATCGTAATTATTAATGAAAGTAGATGATGATTAAAAATGAGTATAAAGACTAGGAAAATAGTAATAGTTGGAAGTGGAAATGTAGGTTCACATTGTGCATTTTCGCTAGCAATACAGGGGATATGTGATGAAATTGTAATGATTGATAAAATAGAAAAGAAGGCAAATGCAGAAGCAGTTGATTTAAGTGATACAGTTTCATATTTACCTCATTATGTAAAAAGTAAAAAGGGAACTTTTAAGGATTGCGAAGATGCAGATATTGTAGTAGTAAGTCTTGGAATTCCACCAGAGGATAATAAATCACGTTTAGATTACTTAGAAGATACAATAAAAGAAGTAAATACTATAATAGATCCAATACTAGAATCAGGATTTAATGGTATATTTATAGTTATATCAAATCCAGTAGACGTAATAGCTCATTATATATGGAAAAAAACAGGTTTTCCGAGAAATAAAGTATTTGGAACTGGAACAACGTTAGATTCATCAAGGCTTAGAAGAATATTATCAGATGAAACAGGCATAGATCAAAAATCTATACAAGCATATTGCATGGGAGAACATGGGGATTCACAAATGGTACCATGGTCACATGTATATTTTGGTGGAAAACCATTATTTGATTTGATGAAAGAAAAACCAGAAACTTATGGAAAGCTTAATCTAGATGAGTTAACTAGTAGAACAGCAAATGCAGCATATGAGATAATCGCTGGAAAGGGATGTACAGAGTTTGGAATAGGCGTAGGTTTAAGTGAAATAGTTAAAGCAATACTTCATGATGAAAAGAGAATACTTCCTGCATCTACATTATTAGAAGGACAATATGGTGAAGAAAATGTTTTTGCAAGTGTACCTGTTATATTAGGTAAAAATGGAGTAGAAGAAGTTGTAGAAATAAACTTAACGGAAAAAGAAAAATCACAATTTAATCATACATGTGGAGTTTTAAAAGAATATATAGAGAAAGCCAATACGCTTTAAAGCTGAAAGAACCCTCAAACAAGGGTTCTTTTTTTGCAGTTAAATTAGATATTTTTATTACAATTTTTGAACATTTATAGCCATAGGTCCCTTTTCGCCACTTTCAATGTCGAAGGTAACACTTTCATCTTCATGCAGATCTTTATCAGGTCCATTATGTTTAAGTTGAGAATGATGTACAAAAACATCGTCTCCTTTGTCACAAGATATAAATCCATAGCCTCTTTCTGTATCAAACCATTTAACTACACCAGTAACTTTAGCCATGAGAAATTCCTCCTTTTGCAATAAATATATCTTATAGTCTTTGTTAAAAGAATGGATTTTATTCAAAGGTTAAATCTATCAATCTATTACATGGTGGCAGTATAAATGTTGAAAGTAAATATGGAAAAGAGAGCGAGTTTACTTAACAGTGCCTTAATTAGTACATTTAAGATTAAAAAACCGTATTTAGCATAGATATATACTAAATACGGTTTTTTAAAGAGCATAACAATCTTCACTAGCACAATAAGAGATAGTTTAGCATCATATTATAATCTTTCGACTATAATACAACAAATCACAACCAATTATTATGTTTCGCTCCACCACGTAACATATTTATTCAACTTAATATAACCTCACGGCTATATTAAATCAATTCAACACATTAAATAATGTTAACTCGACCTTATACACTAAGTTGGAGTACTAATATAATAGATATAAATCAACTATAATAAAACTTTTCCCCACCATATAAAATCTTATCGCCGACTATTATAACAACTATATGTTATAACCATTATAAAATCTTTGTTCGACTTATATACACCCTTATATCAAGAGCATATATAAATCTTTGCTCGACTGTTATGTTCCTTATGATATTAATATGTGTAGTTTTATTTTAAATATACATGATACGAAAAATGAATTTTAAAATAGTTAATGGAAGTTGTATTGCAGAATTATTTCAAGGATATTAAAAGAAGATTTCTCAAGGTTTTTTAGAAAAATAAGAAAATTGAGAAATGAGGAAATATAATCGAAATAATTAAATGAGGTTAGAATATAATTAGAAGAAGTTATCAAACTTAGAGTGATAGTCAGTTAAAAGTTTTAACTTAACCACACTTTATTGATTTTTATAAAATGTTGTGATAGTATGTCATTATATTCTAAAATATGAATAATTTTTATAAAGAATAAACTTGAATAACTTAAAATTGGAGACAATGAAAAATTCTTAGAATATGGGCACCTTAAGAATTTTGAGTCAGTGGTGCAACCGACCAATTTAGATTTAATTATACTTAATATAAAAATATAATTAAATCTAAATTGGCTTTTTTACGTAATTGTAATAACAGAAAAATATTGAATTTAAATGTTAGAGAAATTAAAGGGGATACTGGGAGTTCATATGTTTAATAAAGGTGTAATAAGAAAATTTCTATTTTCATCATTAGGCTTTGGATTTATAATAGGGATTATAATTGGAATAGCAGAGGAGTCTAAAAAAGCTCCTAGAATATTCAGATAAAACCAAAAAGGTAAAGATATACTATAGGTAGTACGTATACTATCAGCAGCGGGTGTATAAGATGCACTTTCTTTTAAGATATCACACAAGGAACCAATTCCACATGGAGCTGATGTTGAAATTATAATGAATAGTAGAAGAATGCATTTTAAGTCAACGGTTGTAGATGTTTTGACTATTAAATAGTAAATTTAGTAAATAAAATATTACAGAATTGAAGGGAGAATTTTAAATGAAATTTTTTACAGATTTAAGTATTAAGAAAAAGCTTATAGCTGCATTTTTATTAATCTGCACTTTTATAGTTTTTATAGGGGCAGAAGGGCAATATATTTCTTGGAGAATAAATAAAAATGCTGAGAAAATGTATAGTAATTATTTACTATCTATTAGAAATTTAAAGACAATTGAACAGAATCTTCAATACACTAATGTTAAAGTGCTTAAAATAATTTTTGACAAAGATAAATCTACTATAGATAAGAGAGTGAAAGATATAAAAGCGGTAATGGATAGCAATAAAAAGTTGGAAAATGAATATGAACTTTTACCATCAATGTCATCAGAAGAAGATAAATATTATGAAGATTTTAAAAGTGCTATGACAAAATATGAAGAGCTTCAACTTAAACTAGCTGAACTGACGAAGGAAGGAAAAGAAGAAGAGGCATTTCAAATCTACCAAACAGATGGAGATAAATTAAATAGTCAAGCGTATGATAATTTAGAAAAATCTATTCAAGTAAATCAAGAATTGGCAGAAAAAGCTAATATAGATAATAATGCTGAATTTGCAAGAGTTACAAGGCAAATAATTATACTTACAGCTATAGCATTTTTAATAGGTATTTTAATTGCATATTTCCTAAGTAAAAATATAATAAATGCACTAAACAGAACAAAAGAGTTAGCACAAAGGCTATCAAATTACGATTTTAGAACGCCAATTAAAGTCATAGGTAACAACGAATTTGGACAAACAGGTGCAGCTTTAAATATTGCACAAGAAAATATAAGAGAATTAATAAAAGTAATTATGGAAAATTCCCAAGACATAAGTGCATCATCAGAAGAACTTTCAGCAACGGTTGAAGAGTTATCAACTAAAGCTGATATTATAGAACGATCAGTTATCAATATTGTGGATGGTATGCAAAATGCCAGTGCTACGACAGAGGAAATAAGTTCATCAATTGAAGAGGTGGATTCAAATGTTAATACCCTTTCTTCAAAAGCTATAGAAGGAAGTAATAATGCGGATCAGTCTAAAGAAAGATCTACAAAAATTAAAAATAATAATCAAAAAGCTATTGAAGAAACAAGAAAGCTTTCTGCTGAAAAACAAGAAAAAATGGCAAAGGCTATTGAAGATGGAAAAGTGGTTGATAGTATTAAAGTTATGGCAGATACAATTGGAGGTATAGCACAACAAACAAATTTATTGGCGTTAAATGCTTCAATAGAAGCTGCAAGAGCGGGTGATCAGGGAAAAGGCTTCGCAGTAGTTGCAGATGAAGTTAAAATACTTGCAGAGCAATCCGCAGAAGCGGCAATAAATATTCAAGATACTATCACTAAGGTCCAGAATGCATTTAAAGTCAGTATTGATACTGGCAGCGATATATTAAAATTTATAAATACACAGGTAAATGAACAATTTAATGAGTATAGTGAAGTGGGAAATCAGTATTATAGCGATTCTGATTTTGTTAGCAAAATGTCTTATGAAATTGCTGCTATGTCTGAAGAAATAACGGCTACAGTTGGACAAGTTAATGAGGCTGTCCAAGAAATGGCATTGTCTTCACAAAAATCAAGTGAAGAAGCAGAACTAATAAGAGAGAGTATGAATGAAACTACGAAAGCTATAGAACAAGTAGAAATAACGGCACAAAGCCAAGCAGAACTTGCTCAAAAGCTTAATGAAATAATTTATAAATTTAAAATATAAATAAATTCTGTTCATAAACTTTTACCTATTATCTTTTAGTTCTTACCTATGATTTAACTTACACACAAATTCTAATTTGTGAATTTAATTAATTGAAACTTATATATTATAATTTTATATAAATGGGGTAATATGTATGGATGTTGTTAGTTTATTTTCAGCGCTTTCGCTAGTTTCTGTATACATATATATGCATATTGGAATTTTCACTTTTAGGCAGAATAAAAAATCAATTATTAACAGAGTGTTTCTTTCATTATGTACAAGTTATGCTATTTGGTCATTTGCATATGCTTTTGCATATGTATCTAAGGATCAATATAGTTTTTCGCTGTGGAACAAGATTTCTGCGATAGGATGGTGCAGTTTCAGTGCCATTACGTTATATTTAGTTCTTTTGATTACAGAGAAAAAAATCATTAAGAAAAGAATAGTTAAAGTTGCTATATTTTCTCCAGCAATTATATTTTTTTATATGGCAGTATTTCTGTTTGGGGTTAATATTAATACTTCACCATTTATAACGACTATTTTTTATATTGGTGATTTTTTATATAATTTTATTTTTTTAATTATTAGTATAATAACTATATTCGTTTGGGGATTAAAAGCTGATAGTAAAAGAATTAAATATCAATCAAAGATATTAGTTTTATCAAGTGTAATACCATTTTGCCTAAACTTGATAACTCAAACTATTATGCCGTTATTTGGAGTTAATAATTTTCCATTAATGGGACAATTATATTCTGTTATTATGATAATAGGTAATTATATAGTAATTACTAAATATAAGTTTTTAAGGATTCCTGAAAAATTTTTAATAGAAGAAATTGAAAATGAAATTATGGATATAATTATTTTAGTAAATGAAAACTTTGATATTATTAGAGTTTCTGCACATACTCTAAATCTGTTGAATTTTGAAAAGAGTGAAATACTTAATAAAAATATCAATACGCTATTTAATGAAGATATCATAGGGAAAATTCACGAATGCAATAATCAGAAACAATCTAAGAAATGTAATGATATAGAAATCATAGGTAATAATGATAAAATAATTCCAACAAACATTACTGTCATACCTATTTGTGATAATAAATTTAATGATTTTCTGGGAGCAGCTCTTGTAATACAAGATATTAGTATAGAACATGAATTGAGAAGAAAAAATAAACAATTACAGGAAAAAACTATTAGAGATGGCTTAACTAAACTCTATAATCACAAATATTCAATTGAAATAATCGAAAAAGAAATAAATAAGATTAAATTAGAAGGAAATATAAGAGAATTATCATTAATGATGATTGATATTGATTACTTTAAAAATGTTAATGATACGTATGGTCATCTATTCGGAGATTATGTTTTAGAAACATTAGCTGACATTTTAGTGGACAATATTAATGATAGTGGATATGTTGGAAGATTTGGGGGAGAAGAATTTATAATAATACTCCCGCAAATAGGAATAGATAAAGCATACGATATAGGTGAAAAAATAAGAAATTCAATTGCGAAATATAAATTTAATAATTTTCTTAAATTAACAGTAAGCATTGGAATAAAACAATGTAGAAATGAATCTTCTGTAGAATTACTAAAAAATGCTGATGATTTATTATACAAAGCTAAGCAAAATGGAAGAAATCGAATAGAGTATAGTGAATAATTAAGGTAGATAATTATAAATGCATTGATTGATAGAAGTGAGGTTCTTAAGTTAATGCATTTTGTTATTTTAATTATTTTAAGGAAAAGACAAATGAATTCTTGTGTGAAAAATTTGATCTGTAATCAAAGTAAAAACAGAAAATTGAGATGTCTTTGTGATTATATGTTATAATTATTTTTTAGTGAGGAATTATGTAAATATATGAATGGGATTAAAATTAAGCCTCTTCAATGTTTAATACTTGCTTTTGAATTTAGTATACATATATTGTCAGGAGAATGGGAAAATGAACTTAAATGTTGATTCAGATAATTTTGAAATAAAGAGAGAGTTACTTATTAAAGTGGATACAGATGGATTAATTAAATCTATATCTAAAAACTGTTATAGGATTTTAGGATTTATGCAAAGTGAAATTCTAAATTCTAATATTGATAAGTTTTTAGGTTATGGATTTAATGATTTATTATCACGTGAAAGTTTCGAGACTTTAGTTTTGAAAAAAGATGGCAAACAGTTACTTTTTGAGGTTGTCTCTAAACCTGTTTTTAATGATGGTTCTAAAATAGTTGGGGCATACCTATCTCTTATAGATATAAGCAAATATCTTCACATTGAAGAGAGATATAATCAACTAATTGAAACGTGTGAAAAAACTAAGGATGTTTTTTTTACATTTCAAATTCTACCTGAGTTCAAATTTATATATATCAATCCTTACATTGAAGAAATTTTAGGATATGATCTAGAAATGCATTATACAGACTCTAATTTTCCATTTAGTATTGTTCATCCTGATGATCTTCATATACAAAAATCTAAAGTGGATAAAAACTCGGATTTTTCCAAAGCTTTTTGTGTAAGATTTAAGCATAAAGATGGGCATTATGTTTGGATAGAGGACTTTTTAGTTCCTACATATAATAAAAATGGGGATTTAGTATCTGTATCAGGATTTAGCAGGGATATTACAGAAAGAAAGAATTTAGAAAAGATGCTAGAAGAACAAAATAAATTATTAGAAATGGATGTTACCGCTGAAATAAAGGCGAATAAAATCATGGAAAAGACATTAAAATCCCAGGAAGAGTTATTGGTTAATATATCTCACGAACTTAAAACTCCATTAAATGTAATTTCGGCAACGGCTCAGTTATTAGAAATGTATTATATGGATGATTCAATAACAAATAAAGAGGATATACTTATTAAACATTTTAAATCAATAAAGCTAAATACCTATAGGTTATCAAAGCTTATTAACAATATAGTGGACTCGTCAAAAATAGAAGCAGGATTTTTGGAACTTAACCTATTAAATGCGAATATAGTTAATGTCGTAGAAGAAATAGTCATGTCAGTAACCAGTTTTGTTAAAATTAAAGGCTTAAATATTATTTTTGATACGGATACAGAAGAAAAGATTATTGCATGTGATCCAGAAAAAATAGAGAGAATAATGCTAAACCTTATTTCGAATGCTACAAAATTTTCAAATGATAATGGTGAGATATTTGTAAATATTAAGGATATGGATGACTGGGTTGAAATATCAGTAAAGGATAATGGTATTGGTATTGAAGAGAAAAAATTGGATATTATATTTAATAGATTTGAACAAGTAGATAAGTCTTTATCTAGAAATACGGAAGGTACTGGGATTGGATTGAATCTGGTTAAATCTATCGTTGAATTACATGGTGGCAGCATAAATGTTGAAAGTGAATATGGAAAAGGAAGCAAGTTTACTGTGACTCTTCCAGCTGGAGCAGTAGCTAAGGACAATATGATATATGATAAAAATATTAGAAATAAGGATGAACGCATAAGATTAGAATTTTCAGATGTTTATTTTTAATTTTTGAAATTATGAATTAATAAAATATAAAAATAGATTTAGGCACATAAAAGAAAATAACAAATTCCAATATGCTAATGGATTAACTTGTTATTTTCTTGATAGTGCCTTAATTAGTACATTTAAGATTAAAAAACCGTATTTAGTATAAATTTATACTAAATACGGTTTTTTTTAAAGAGCATAACAATCTTCACTAGCACAATAAAAGATAGTTTATCATCATATTATAATCTTTCGACTATAATACAACAAATCGCAACCAGTTATTATGTTTCGCTCCACCACGTAACATATTTATTCAACTTAATATAACCTCACGGCTATATTAAATCAATTCAACACATTAAATAATGTTAACTCGACCTTATACACTAAGTTGGAGTATTAGTATAATAGATATAAATCAACTATAATAAAACTTTTCCCCACCATATAAAATCTTATCGCCGACTATTATAACAACTATATGTTATAACCATTATAAAATCTTTGTTCGACTTATATACACCCTTATATCAAGAGCATATATAAATCTTTGCTCGACTATTATGTTCCTTATGATATTAATATGTGCAATTTTATTTTATATATACATGATACGAAAGATAAATTTTGTAAAATTTAATGGAAGTTGTATTCAAAATTATTTCAAGGATATTAAAAGAAGATTTTTCATAGTTTTTTAGAAAAATAAAGAAATTGAGAAATAAGGAAAGATAATCGAAATAATTAAAGTCAGGTAAATTAAGGAGTCTCTCAAGGGATACTTCTAATTTCTTCATCTTCGAAGAACATATGTGCGTATAACTTTGCTTAATACTGGAAATAATTATAATATAGACATATGAGTGATCAAACCTAAATTTATGATATAATTGAGGTAGAAATATTGATAGGAAAAATGACTCATTTATAAACTTATAATAATTATTAGGATGTGAGAATATGAAGTGGGAAGAAGTAAGAAATATATACCCTAATAAATTTGTGCTTTTAAAAAGCTTAGAGGCTCATATTGAAGAGAACAAAAAGTGTATAGATGATGTAGCTGTAGTAAGAGTTTTGGATGATGATGAAGCAAGTAATGTATTAATTAGATGCAAAGGTGATAATTTTGTGTTTCATACATCAAAAGAAGAATTATCAATGAATATAATTCAAATGCCAGTACTAAGAGGAGCAATTAGATAAAGTTAGAAGATAAAAATGGTTTACTTGGACTTGATGTATTATTAAAATTAGGTATAACTATTAACTTAAAAGAATTGAAATTATATAGCTGTTAATGTATCAGAATCTGATAAAGAAATATTTTATAAGCTGAGATTTTCTATGTTTAGAAAACCTTGGCTTTAATTTATTTAATGTTAATTCATGCTATAAGAGCAATACCGTTTTTGACGTCAACCACAAAACTCATATAAGATTTCTAGATGAAACTTAAGAAGATAAAAGAATTAAACATCTTGTTTTAGTGAAAAGGCTATATAATAACTAAAAATAAAATAGAATAAGCACTTAAAGGTTAGGATGAAATATTTTTAAATGTATCAAATGAACTTAATTGACAAATAAAATGAGCCGCAGGGAAAAGCTTTGAAGATAAGTCTCTGCTATTATTACAATCAGATAAATTATTAAACCTTTTGGTGTATAATCAAATAAGCAAACAATAATAATTTTATGCAAAGCAAGATAGTATCTGATAAGATTAATATTATATATAACAATTAACATAAGCCTTTTTTCAGGAGGAATAATCAGAGCCTCACTTAGGGAGAATATAAGAACCTAGAGAAGGAATATGGCAAAGAGTGATATTCATAATAGAAATTAGACGATAAAATCACATAGCATAATAAGTTGAATTATTTTTATTGTGATTAGAGGAGGTTCAAGTATGATAGAACAAGTTACGATTCAAGCAAGCACAGCTTATCCATTGGAAGGGATTTTGACGCTGCCAGATACCAAAACAGAAAAAGTTCCAGCGGTTGTATTTGTGCATGGTTCAGGTCCAGCAGATAAAGACGAAACAATTGGAGCTAATAAACTATTTCGAGACTTCGCCGACGGTCTTGCAAAAAAAGGGATTGCATCACTAAGATACGATAAACGCACCTACACATATGGCAAGCAGATTATTCAAGAATTTGGTGGCAGTTTAACCGTGGAAGAAGAGATTATTCATGATGTTCTATTTGCTTCCCGTATGTTAAAGACAGACCCGCGTATAGATGCTAACCGCGTATTTATGATTGGTCACAGTCAAGGTGGGATGCTCGCTCCAAGAATTGATGCTGAGGGTGGTGATTTTGCAGGACTAGTAATTCTTGCTGGCACATTTCGAACTCTGGAAGAAGTTATCATTGACCAGAATGAAGATGTCTTGAAACAGCTTGACGAATCTCAATATGAAATGGCATCACAGCAGGTACAAGAACTTAAAGACAAGTTTAATTCTATGGTAAGCATGTCTGAAGAGACAGCAAAACAGACCCTATTGATTGGTTCCGTCTATGCATGGTATCTAAAGGAAATGAAGCAGCAACCAATTAAAGAGTTTCTTATAAAAACTCATAAGCCACTTTTAGTTTTGCAGGGTGATAAAGACGTTCAGGTTTCCATTGAGAAAGATTTTAACCAGTACCAACAGATATTAGAAGACCACGACAACGCCACATGCAAACTCTACCCTGGATTAAACCATATGTTTATGAAAGCGATGTATGGTACAATAGTGCGCGTATTGGAAGAATACAATATTCCCCAAACGCTGGATAACTCAGTGTTAGAAGACGTGGCCAAGTGGATTATGTCGATTTAGACCACATGATCATTGTGAATCAGGCAAAAATGAGAGAATAAAAATGGCGGCTTCATTCAAAAGAATTGTAAAAGCACCAAAGGATCTAGGGAGTATTACTATGTTGGAGATGAAGGGATTGTCAGTAATAGGGGCATGCTCTTACTCCGGTATGAAAACTGGGCCATGTATTTGCAAGATCATGTCCTACTATTTGTTATGGAAGGTACATATATAGTGAGATTCGGAAATCATGAGTATAAAGTTAACAAAAATGAGATGATATATTGCAGAAAGCAATAGTAATAGAGTATGAAAAATACGGAGAGTCTGATTTAGAAAATACATTAGATTACATGATGTTCTTTATAAAAGATGAATTGATAAGTCGTAAAAGGAATGTTGGTAAAATCTTTTTATAAAAAAATAGGGATAAAGAAAAAATAGATGGGGATTACATCTATACTTTTACATGTGAAATTATAAAGGATAATATGAAAATGCTTTGTGACCTAAGGTTAAATCTAAGTACAAATGAATGGATCCTTTATAGAATGTAATTAAAATTATTAGCAAAAGTGTAGAGTAAACTAATCATTTCTTAATAATAAAAAGAAATAATATAGTGGGTTAGTAGAGGCTTACTATATCATCAGAAATGGTAAGCCTACTTAATTATTGATTACTAATTAGATAAATCTTTTTGAGTTTTCTTTAAAGCTGAAACAAGTGCATTTACACAAGTTTCTATATCACTATCGTTGGACATGTTATTACCAATATCAATAAGTACGGAATTTTTAGATAAATCTTGATTAAAACATAATTGTCCACGATTATAAGAAACTAGTTCTGTTTTAACTTGATTTGAATTATTGATATTTTGAGATAGACATTCAGCAAATTTTTTACTTTCTTCATAATAAGGATTGTTTTTTGTAATAGCAAATAATATTTTTCTTGTATTAGATTTGGGGTCATCTGATGTATCTCGATGTATGTCTAACAGAATAGTACTTGAATAATTTTTAACATCTGCTGTTATTAAATTACGTGAATTCTGATATGAATCAGCATATTTTTCGGGTACAGTACACTTGATAAAATTGCTTTTTAGACCTTCATTAACAAGTTTAGTATTAATTAAAGCACCTACATCAGTTACATTTATACCAGATGGGTAATCTTCATCAGCATGACTGTTGTAAATAACTATATCAGATGAAAATGGTGTTATAGGATTTGTGTAATCCGTTGGTAATTTTTTTATAGTGGTTGTGGTTGTCTCGTTTGATGCATTATTAACTATATTATTAAAAGTTGCTAATGGTGCTGTTGTTTGTAATGTTGTGGCGTTAGCAATACTTGGTTTTGAGGTATTTATTTCAATTCCTATGCTACTTATAAAAACAACAATAATAGTTCCAAGCAATATACCTTTAAAATTAATTTTCTTATATCTTGAAATCATAAAAATCCTCCTTTTTATTTCTGAATTATTCATAACCAATGAAGTTGTATAAATAAGTCTATTACTACACCCACATAATTCCAATACTTTTATTAGTACATTGCCATATTGTATATTTTCGCCTTCTTTCAAATAAGAAATCACATGGTTATCACAGGAAAATTCACAGTCTTTTCTCATTTTATTAAGACAATAAAGAACTATTGGATTAAACCAATAAATAATAGATAATAAAGTTATAATCCAATTTATTAATAGGTCTTTTTTCTTCAAATGAGTCAATTCATGCATTATAATATATTTAAAATCTTCAGCATCAATATTTTCAACTATATTTATTGGGATTAATATCTTTGGTTTGATTAATCCACATAAAGAAGGACTATTTATTTTAGGGCAATATAATAATTCTACTACAGTTTTTATATTCATAATATTCATACAATTATATAGAATTTCTTTATGTGTGTTATCCACATCTTTAATCGAAGCGCCAACAATTTGTTTGAATTTTTTATGTGCTGAAATAAATATCCATATTAATAATACAACTCCTAATATCCAGAGAAAGAAGAATAGTTTTTCAATGTGAATTTGTTTTTTGAATGGTATATAAATATGCGGATTGAGTTTATTGTTATCTGAATTATTAAAAGAATTTGTTGGGTTTAAATTTTCTAAATCTGTGTCTTGAGGTTGTTTTACAGAACCTATTTGTACAGTTTGTGAATTTTCATTGGTGCTATTCTGTATATATGAGTTTTGGTAGATATTAGAAAAATTCAGAGAGTTTTCTGGTCCAAAAGGAATTATTAATTTTATAAGTAATATTAGCCAGATATAATAATGAAATGTAGGATTTAATTTATCTCTAAATATCCTTTTTATAATTAATATCATTAGTGCTATTATGCTCCCGACTAAAGAAGAGAGTATGATTATCTCGAAAATGTTAAAAAAATCCATACATGTCAACCTTTCTTTTGACTTGATTGTTTGAGTATGTTCTTTAAGTCTTCTATATCTCTTTCAGATATTTCTTTTGATTCAATAAAGGTTAAGAGCATAGATTTAATAGAACCGCTGAAAACTTTATTGATAAAAGATTTGCTTTCTATTTTTATGCATTCATCTTTTGGTATCAGAGAAAAATATAAATATTCGTTACCTGATTTTTTAAAACCAATTATATTTTTATTTAATAATCTGTTTATTAGACTTTTTATTGTAGGTGGTTTCCATTCTACTTTATCTTGTAGTTCATGTATAATGTTAACTGAGTTAATTTCAGGGTGATTCCATATTACTTTCATCACTTCCCATTCAGCATTTGATATTTTGGGAAAATCATGCATTATTATTTCACCTCCATTCTGATTACAAATGTAATTTATATTCTTAGTTTATACTCGCAATTAGGAAATATCAATATAAAAATGGAATATTTTTCATGATGTTTTTAGACACGATATTTATAGATTGTATGAAGAATAGTTCCAGGGGAATAAATTAGTAATGTGTTTTTAACCACGACAATTTTGTAGTGGTTAAAATATTTGGATTTTTGCAGGTTATTTTGGAGAAATCTTTAAAGTAGAACTGAGTTTTATTAAAAGATATCCACATTGAGATGGCTTTTTTTAATTGCACAGCGTATGATATAATTTAAAGAAATAAATGGAGACTAAATAATCAATAAGACAAGAATTTAAAAGGAAGGTAATTTCAATGGATATAAGTTCAAAAACCAAAAAGAAGGTTATGGAAGCTTCATATCTTACAGCTGATAATGCGCATAGATATAGGGTGATTTTAAGAATAGCATATTGTGAATATGATAAGATGAAATTATGGCTTTATAAAGAAGATATTTATACTCAGATTAAAGAAATTGAAGGATTTGAGGGTTATACCATAGATAATTTAAAGCAGGATTTAGATTCTTTAGAACTCTGGGGAAACTTTTTAACAATTCAAGATACGGGGAGAGCTAAGACTTTAGAAGAGTTTAAAAATAGAAAGTTTAAGTATCAGATTTCACCAAATACTATTGAACTTGAGAGAACTCTTATTAAGCTTGAAGGTGCTAATGAAATACTTCGAGGTTCATTAGAAATATCTTTAATTGAGAGATTTAAAAATACTCTTAAACAAATAAATGAACTTACCCTGGCAGATGAGCAGGAGATTTTCACTTGGTGGACTACTTTAAATGGTGATTTTAAAACTCTAAATGAAAATTATCAAGATTATATAAGTATATTTTATTCACCTAAAACAGAACAGCTATTAAAGACTACAGAATTTTTATTATTTAAAGAAAATTTTATAAGGTACATTAGAAGTTTTATTAAGGGAATACAGATGCATGTGCCTGAAATAATGCTGATTTTTCAAAATATTAATGAGGAGTTAGTAGAGGAGCTTATAAAGAAATTAATTGACTATGAAAAGAACAATATTTCTTTAGATAAAAATTATAATATAGAAGAAAAATTTGAGTTTAATTATGCAAGGTACATAAATATAAAACAATGGTTCATGGGTGATGGAAAGAATATTTCAATGATAGATAGTCTTCTTGATAATACTAATGAGATAGTGAGAAAAATTACTAGATATGCCCTTCAAATTATTGATATGCAAACCTCTGGAGGAAGCAGAAAAGAGGAATATAAAACTTTAGTTAATATATTTAATAACTGTGAAGATATTGAAGAAGCTCATAAGATTTCATCTG
Source organism: Clostridium chromiireducens (assembly GCF_003575225.1). Lineage (NCBI taxonomy): Bacteria > Bacillati > Bacillota > Clostridia > Eubacteriales > Clostridiaceae > Clostridium > Clostridium chromiireducens. The sequence goes on from NZ_QXDJ01000005.1 coordinate 124,752, forward strand.
TTGTATTTGGAGTTATTTCATCAAGGCATATAGTTTGCGAAAGTGATCGTGAAACTGAAAGTATAAACAGCAGCATATTTGAAGAAAAACCTACAATAGTAACAGTAAAGCCAAGTAATAGATATAAAGAAAAAACAGCAAGCAGGGTATATGTTAAAGATAAATCTAAAGAAAAGAAAGAAAAAGCCATTGAAGTCCTTAGGCAAAGGGAAAAGGAAAGGCAGATTCTTGAGAGCAGAATAAAAAACAATAAACTATCTTTTAAGGATTTAGATGGTATAACAAGAGAGGAAAGGACAGTATTTTTAAGATGGCTGTCTTTAGGTTTAAATAGAAAAAATAATGAATGGGTTAAAAATGAATTTGGGAAGTTTTATAAGGTTGAAAATTTAGAAAAAAATGAAACCATACTTATAAAATGCAAAGATGGCGATTTAACTATGCCTGCGTATGAACTTATTTTCAGGGAGGAATAATCTTTAATGAAATTTACACAGCTACTTGAAAACTATATTATCTTAAAGGAAAAAGATCGTGATCTTTATTATGATATTATAGATAATATTGATAATTATCGAGAATTCATAAATGACAATCTTTCATATAATCTAATTATTAAAGAGGATTTCATTAAGCTTGAAAAAATTCCTGCAATACCTAAAAGCTGGATGGGAATACAAAGCTTTAATAATAAAAAAGAATATATTTTCTTTTTACTTATTTTAATGTATCTTGAAGATAAAAATAAAGAAGAGCAATTTATTTTATCAAATGTAACTGAATATATAGAACATAATTATCCAGGTGAAAAAATAGAATGGACAGTATTTAAAAATAGAAAAAGCCTAATAACAGTATTAAAATTTTCTTTAGAACTTGGAATCATTAAGAAAAATGATGGTGAAGAGGAAGATTTTAATAAAAGTGAAAATGGTGAAATATTGTATGAAAGCACAGGGATATCAAGGTATGTAGTCAGAAGGTTTAATAGAGAAATTTTTGATTCGGAAAGTTATAGTGAACTTTTAGAAGATGCAGTAGAGGGAATTAGCACTGATAAAGGAATTATACGAAAAAACAGAGTTTTTAGAGAGCTTACATTATCCCCTATAGTATACAATAACGAAAATAGTAGTGATTATGAGTACATAAAAAATTATAGAAATTCCATAAAAAGCATATTTGAAAAATATCTTGAATGGGATATTCATATTCATAAAAATGGCGCCATGGCAGTAATAAAAAATGCAAATGAAATTAAGGACACCTTTCCAAGTGGAAAGGGAGAAAGTGCAATAACTTTATTTGTTAATAGGAAAATAAAAAGTATGATTAAAGATGAAAAGCTTGTTATAAATGAGAAAGATACAATTATAATAGAAGAAGAATTTTTTGATGAAATACTTTTAGAAGTTAAAAAGGAGCATGGACATGGTTTTACTAAAGCCTTTAGAGATGCTTTAGATAGTTACTATCTTAGAGAAATAAAAAGTTTTATGGAAGAATATTATTTAATAAATGTTAAAGATGGTTATGTAGAATTAATGCCGTTAATAGTAAAAGTTACAGGTAAATACCCAGATGATTATAGGCACATGAAAGAAAATAACAACGCCGATCTGCCATGAATATTTTTCATCAGGTAAGGAGGTTGATTGGCCTCATAGTGGGCCTATTAGGGCAATCTGCCGACGAAGGATGATGGAAAATATGCTGGCAGATGGATTTGTTATTTTTTTGATTGTGCCTTAGAGTAGAGAGGAAAAATAGATGGAGAGATGGACAGCTAATAAATTTGGATTATTTAATTTTTGGTATTATGATGATCAAGAATTTAAATTATCAAATGGAAAAATTATATTTAGAGGAACTAATGGAAGTGGAAAGTCAGTAACCACTCAAAGCTTTATACCACTTCTCCTTGATGGAGATAAAAGACCTTCGAGGTTAGACCCTTTTGGATCAAATGCAAGAAAAATAGAAAATTATATACTTGTTAATGAAGAGGATGAAGATAGAATTTCTTATTTATATATTGAATTTGTAAAACCTGAATCAAATAATTACATAACAATAGGTATGGGACTCAGGGGACGTAAAGGTAAACAATTAGATTCCTGGTACTTTATCTTAAAAGATGGAAGAAGGATAAATATTGATTTTAAATTATATAAATTTTCAGGTCAAAAGTTTCCACTTACATCAAAACAGCTGCAAAATGAATTAGGAAGTGGAAATATCTTTGCAACAACTCAGAGAGAATATATGGAAAAGGTAAATGAACATTTATTTGGATATTCTGATATTGAAAGTTATAAGGATCTTTTAAATTTATTAATCCAGCTTAGAAGTCCAAAATTATCAAAAGATTTTAAGCCAACAGTAATTTATGAGATTTTAAAGGAATCTTTAAACACTTTATCTGATGATGATTTAAGACCTATGGCAGAAGCTATGGATAACATGGATAATTTAAATTTAAGACTTGAAGAGCTTAAAAAGAGTATAGAAGGCGCAAGTAAGATAAAAAAAGTATTTGATAAATATAATTTAAACATATTATATGAAAAGGCAGTTAAATATAAAAATAAATTAATGAACTTTGAAAAGCTCACTAAGTCATTAGAAAAAATTGAAGGTGAGTTAAAGGAGAAGCAGAGACATACAGATAATCAAAAGATTACATTAAAAGAAATGCAAAATGAGCTTAATAAAGCTAAAATTAAGGAATCAACATTAAAAGGAAATAAAGGCTTTATTCTTAGAGATGAAATATCAAAGGAAGAAAAAGTCTTAAAGGAAATACAAGCAGAAATAAAAACAAAAGAAAATGAGAGTAATAGAATACTTCAAACTAAAATAGAAAAAGAGAATTTAACTAAAGAATTAGATAATGAACTATATAAAAAAACAAAGAATTTTAAAGAAATTCTTGATGATGAAGAATATTATAGGGATGAATCATTTTTTGAACATACCGAAGACTTTAGAGGTATTATAGATAAAGACACGGAGTATGATTTTAATAATATTTTAACTATAATAGAGGAATATGATATTGCAGTAAGGTCTTCTTATAATCTAATTACAAAGTATGAAAATATAACAACTGACTTAAATCTTATGGAAGAAAAACAAAGCAAGCATCAGGGGATTGTAAAAACTAAAGAAAATGTACTTGCAGAGTCAAAAGAATATTTAACTACTGTTAAAAGTGAATATATTGAAAAGATTAATGAATACATAACAGGACTTAAGGAACTTAATATAAGTAAAGAAGAAATAATAGAAATATATAAACAAGTAAATGAAATCTATGAAGTAAATCATTGTGATAACATTAGAAACAATGTTAGCGAAATAGCAGAAACTATAAAAAATGAAATAAATGAATTAAAGCTAAATAGTGAAATTTATATGAAAAATGTACTTGAAGACATAGAAAATATAAATAAGGAAATTAATAATCTAATTAATTTCAAGGAAATAATTGAAGATGAGGCTTATCTTTTAAAAGTTAAAGAAAAGTTAGAGGAGTGTTCGATTCCATATGAAGATTTCTATAAAGTAATTGATTTTAAAGAGGATTTAGATGAAGCAAAGAGGAAAAGCCTAGAAGGCAGTCTTTTGAATATGGGAATATTAACTTCATTAATAGTTCCAGCAGAGTTTAAAAATAAAGCTTTAGAAGTATTAGAAAATATAAATTATAGAATTATTTTTAGTGATGTAAATTGCGAAGATGAGAATATTTATGAGTATTTTAATATTGAAAATGAAGTTTTTGCGAGTACATATAAAGAAGATGTAAAAAGAGTATTGATGTCTATATCAATAAATGAAAGAAATAAAAATAATACATATATTAAAAACAGTGGATTTGGTATTGGAATCATTAATGGCTATAGTAATGATGATTATAATTTAAAATACATTGGTCTTAATTCAAGAGAAAATTATAGAAAAGAGAAAATAGAAAGCTTAGAAAAATATAAAAATGAGAAAATTAAAGAAAAAGAAATATATGCTAAAAATATAGAAGCTTTAATTGAAAGAATTTCTATTTTAAATGAAGAAAAAGAAGGCTTTCCTAAAACTGATGATATTAAAGAAACCATAAAGGTAATTGACGAAAATATAAGGAAGTTAGATAAAGAGATAAGTGACCTTCAATATATAAATGAGAAGATATATGGATTAAAAGAAGAAGTTAAAAGTTTAAAAATAAAATTATTTACTGAAAGTGAAGGCATTAAAATTCCTAAAAATAAAAAAAGCTACGAAGAAGCAATGAAGGGAATTTCAGATTATAGAAAAACAATAAACAATTTACAAAATCTATTGTTAGAAATTTATTATAAGCACAAAGAAAGAAAACAGCTTGAGGAGTACATTGAGGACATAATATATAATTTGGATAATGTAAACGGAGAGTTATATAAGCTTAAGGATAAAAGAAATGAAAGGATAAATAATATTCAGGGATTAACAGAAGCAATGAAAATATTTGATTTAGGCAAACTTGAAGAAGAGTATGCCCTAGTAACAGATATAATAACTAATTATCCTGAAAAAATACAAGGGATTTCAGACTTTATTGCTAGAGAAGAAACAGCAATAGTGTTTATTGAAGAGAAAATTGATTTAAAAAGAAAGAGTATATTAGATGAAAAAACTCAGTTAAATTACTTTGAAGAGATTGTTAGAAATGAACTTAATCTTAAATATATAGAAGAATTAAGTGACCTAGAAGTTAATGAGTCCATTAATTGGATTATTGAAACTTCTAATAATACACGAGAAAATGTTAATCTTCAATCTGTATTACATGAAAGCTTCAATATAAATAAAAGTTATCTTATAGATTACCATCCTAAACTTGAAAATATCTTTAATTATGACGAAAGTGACGATTATATTAAAAATGAAATTCTCAAAGGAGCTGCAAGATTAGATATAAAGATAAAATTCAATAAGAAGGATACATCTATTTATCAATTAATAAGTTATCTTGAAAGTGCATTAGAAGAGCAGGCATTACTTATAAATGAAAAAGAAAGAGAGGTATTTGAGGATACTCTAATAAATACCTTAAGCAGTAAAATAAATGCTAAAATCTATAAGGCAAAAGGCTGGGTTAAAGAAATTGATGAACTTATGGGAAATATGGATACATCAAGTGGTTTTAAATTATATCTAAATTGGAGACCAAAGAAGGCAGAAAATGAAGGTGAAATTAATATAAAAGATTTAACTGAAATATTAAGTACACCTCACTTTATGACAGAAGAGCAAAGGCAAAGTGTTTCTGAGCATTTTAAAGAAAAATTAAAGAGACAAAAGCGTATTGTAGATAAAGATGGTTTAAGCAGAAATTATCATACCATAATAAAGGAAGTATTAGATTATAGAGAATGGTTTGAATTTCAATTATCATTTTCAAAACCAACAGAAAGAAAAAAAGAATTAACAGACAATGAATTTTTTAAACTTTCTGGTGGAGAAAAAGCAATGGCAATGTATGTACCACTTTTTGCTGCAGTAAATGCCAGATATAATAGTGCTGATAAAAAGGATTGCCCAAGAATAATATCTTTAGATGAAGCTTTTGCAGGAGTAGATGAAGATAATATTAGTAATATGTTTACATTAATCGAAAATTTAAAGCTTGATTATGTTTTAAACTCTCAAGTATTATGGGGAACTTATGAAAGTGTAAAAAGCTTATCTATATATGAACTTATAAGACAAGGGGAGGATGTAGTTCTGCCTTTTAAATATCATTGGAATGGTAAAGTAAAGACAATGGAAGTTGAGGTTTAATATTATGGAAGAGGCTTTAGCTTTAATAAATAGCAATAAAATGTATAAAGTGATTTTTAAAGAAGTCTACAATAAGTTTAAGAAATATGGGAAAATAACAGGATCTTTTGTAATAAAATCGAAGTCTGAAGAAGATACGTATGTGCTTATGAATTTTGATCAAAATGTGCTTTATGATGGGAAGGCAAAGATTAAATGCACTTTAGTTGAAGAACTTTTCATAAAAAAACTTAAAGGCTACTCTTTTATAGAGTTAATGGAAAAAGTTATAGGCAGTGAGCTTAAAAGCAATAAAGAAATAAAAGAAACAGAAAAAAATAGTATAAATGAGTTTTTCAAAACTATAATTAATAAATCCCAAAATGGCAAAGGCAAAGAATGGTTTACATATTTAGAGGAGAATAAAGCAAGAGGTTATAATACAGTAATTATAAAATATAAAGAACATAAGGAAAATAATACTCTTAATACTTTACTTAATGAATTGATATTAGTAAATGATTCATTAAGTAAACTTCCTTATACATATAATTCTAAAGAAAATATAGCAGTGTTTGCAGCAAAAATGACTAAAAATCCACATTTTTTTGATCTAGATACTTACACTGGCAAATTATTAATTCATGGAATAAATTTTATTTTAAATAAGAAAAGTACAGAGGCAGTTGAAGAAATAAATGAATTATATTATAATGTAGGAATTTTAAAAGATGAAATATCTAATCATACAACTATTTTTGGCTTTAACGCCTTTGATGAAGACGGCAGCGAAATAAAGCAAATAAAATTATTCAATGAATGGAAGGAACCTCTGCAACTTTCAATATCAAATTTACTAAAGATAAAGCATATGAAAGTTGAAAATGATGAAGTCTATATCTTTGAAAATCCATCTGTTTTTAGTAGTGTATCTAAACAGATAAAGAGCAAAGCATCATTAATATGTACAAGTGGACAATTGAATTTATCATCATATATGATTATTGATAAGATAGCCAACTTAAAAAATATTTATTATGCAGGTGATTTTGATCCAGAAGGTTTGCTTATTGCTGATAAAATAAAACAAAAATATAAAGATAAAGTAAAATTTATGTTATATGATAAGTCTATATATGAAAAAATTAAGTCATCAGAACCAATAAACCAAAAAAGATTAGCAATACTTGAAAATTTAAAATCTCAAGAATTAATGGATATTAAGGAAGGAATAAGTAAGGAACAGAAAGCTGCATATCAAGAATTACTAATAGATGAGTATATTAAATTGATTTAGTTTCCATTCACAGTACAGACTATATTTAAAATAAACTCTCATTTTTATGGTAAAATATAATTAAGTATGGGATTTTGTTTTATAAAAAAATATTTTATTGTTAAATATAAAAAATAGTTATTACAGGGTTTTACTGAGAAAATGGGTACCAATATCAATTAAAGTTAAAATAAATTAGTAATCTACAGAAAAGAGGAGCTAAAAATGAATAGAAGATTTAATACAACAGGTGTTTGTATTCCTCATTTGCATTATATGGTTGACATTACTAATAAGCTTATTAAAATTAAAAATATGATTAATAGAGGGGACTATTTTGTTATAAATAGACCAAGACAGTATGGGAAAACCACTACAATGTATCTGCTGGAGCAAGATTTAAAAGATGAATATTTAGTTTTAAGTATTAGTTTTGAAGGACTAGGAGACTTAATATTTGAAGATGAAAGAAATTTTTCAAAAGCAATATTAAAAATCTTTGGAGATAGTATACAGTTTAATTATGAAAAATATTCATCTAAACTTTATGAACTGTCTGAAGAAGTTAATGATTTAAATGCTGTTTCAAAAGCTATTACAAATTTTTGTAGAATTGTTAACAAAGAAATTATACTGTTTATTGATGAAGTAGACAAGAGTTCTAATAATCAGTTATTTATGAGCTTTTTAGGAATGCTTAGAAATAAATTCTTATTAAGGCAGCAGGGTAAAGATAAAACTTTTTATTCAGTAATTCTTGCAGGAGTTTATGATATTAAGAATTTAAAGCTTAAAATCAGAGAAGATGATGAAAAAAAATACAATAGTCCTTGGAATATAGCAGTAAACTTTAATGTAGATATGAGTTTTGATTCAGATGAGATAGCAACAATGCTTAAAGAATATTCTCAGGATAGAAATATATCAATGGATATTAAGGAAATCTCAGAGTCTATTTATTTTTATACAAATGGTTATCCTTTTTTAGTAAGCAGGTTATGTCAGATAATTGATGAAAATATTATGTCAGATAATCAGAAATTATGGGAGCTAGAATATATTAATAGAGCTGTTAAAGAAATTCTTCAGGAAAATAATACTCTTTTTGATGATTTAATAAAGAATGTTGAAAATAATAATGAATTTAAAGACTATATATTTGATTTAATAATTAATGGTACGGAAAAGACTTTTAATATTCATAATCCACTTATAAATTTAGGAGTTATATACGGATATTTAAAAAATATAGATGGAAGAGTAAAAATATCTAACAGAATATTTGAGCAAATGCTTTATAATTATTTCTCTTCCAAGCTTGAAAATAAGACAGATATGTCAACTTATAATTTCAAAGAAAATTTCATAATTGAAAATGGACTAAATTTTGAGAAGATACTTTTAAGATTTCAGCAGTTTATTAAAGAACAATACAGCTCCATTGACTCAAAATTTATAGAGCGTGAGTGTAGATTATTATTTTTAGCATTTATAAAGCCTATAATAAATGGAGTTGGGTTTGATTTCAAAGAAGTACAGATTTCTGAAGAAAAAAGACTTGATATAGTAGTTACTTATCTTTCAAGTAAGTATGTAATTGAACTTAAGATATGGAGAGGTATTGAATATCATAAAAAGGGATTAAGTCAGCTTAAGGACTATTTAGATATTCAAGGCTTGGATAAGGGGTATCTTATTGTTTATAATTTTAATAAAGACAAAGACTACAAAGAAGAGGTAATACACTATGAAGGAAAGGAAATATTTGTAGTGTTTGTGTAGATAATGAATAGGGACTATTAGAGTAGGGTATCAAACTTCGGAGTAATAGTCAGTAAAAAGTTTAAAATTAATTAATAAAATATATAGCACAAGCTGAGATTTTCTTATATTTAGAAAATCTCAGCTTTAATTGCATTTATGTTATAAATAAACCAACTATAATTTAAAATTATGCGGTATTTACCGAAATCATAAATATTTTTATTCCGAAAAACTATGAAAATGTTGCTGAAGGTTCTAAGCTCCAGGTTGTATCCAATTTAGCATGCTCCCATCTTCGGTGTGACAAGCTAAATTGGAACAACCTACAACTAAGAACCTTTAACAGCCCATTTTCAAATGTTTTCTTCACAAAAATGTTTATAATTTCTAGTGAAGATATCACATTAAAGTTTTAACAAGTTTGTAAATATGTTTATCTAATAAGTCAAATTTTTTAATTTTGGTATATGTACTTATACCTGGTATTATATTCATCATTTACCATACTTAAGTGTATATGAAACACAGAAATTGGATACATATTTGTGAAATAGGCATTGAAAATAAGCTGTTGATGTTTCTTAATGAGAGGTTGTTACATTTCTGCTTGTCCTGAGCTTGCCTCAGGAGCATGCTGAAATGGGGAAACCTCTCATTTAGAAACTTCCAGCGAAATTTTCATAGCCCTATGGAACAAATATGTATTCAATTTCGCTTGGCTATACACATAAGTATGATTTCCACTGTTGGTATCTATATATAATTTTCAATTAATAAAGTGTATTTAATAAAATACCCATTGACCTTGACCTTAGGATAACCACTATAATGTAATTGAAGGGGGAGAAAATCATGGAAAAGGATAAAGTATTTTATACTGCAGGAATATTTGCAAAAAAAGCTGGAATAACCTTAAAGACTATTCATCATTATCATAAGGAAGGTCTTTTGTGCCCAAGTAGTTATAATGAGGCTGGTTATAGACTTTATAGTGATGAAGATTTTCAGAAACTTCAAAAGATATTAACTCTAAAGTTCATAGGTTTTTCACTAGAGGAAATTAAGGAACTTATAAAATCAGATCATCTTAAGAATGATGTAAGAGAATCCTTAAATTTGCAAATGGACATAATTGATGAAAAGATTAATCATCTTGTTCTAGTGAAGAAGGCTATAAATGAAGCTGAACTTATGATGGATACTGAAAGTACCCTTGATTGGACTAAATTTACTAATATAATAAAAATAATTAATACAGAAAGGATTTGGTTAAATCAATACAAAAATTCAGCAAATTTATCTGCACGAATAAGTCTTCATGATTTATTCAGCACAAATAAATATGGTTGGCATAAATGGTTTTATGATCAACTAGGGCTTTGCGAGGGTATGACAGTTTTAGAGCTTGGCTGTGGAAATGCAAGTTTATGGCTTAGAAATATTGATAGAATTCCAAAGAAGTGCAAAATAACTTTAACAGATATATCTGAAGGGATGCTTGAAGATGCAAGGCAGAATTTAGGGGACTACTCAAAAAAATTTAACTTTAACCAAGCTGATGCTCAAAATATACCATATGATGACAATAGTTTTGATGTTGTTATTGCAGATCATATTGTTTATCATATATGCGATAAACAAAAGGCTCTTTCAGAAATTAAACGAGTTTTAAAACCTAAAGGATATTTATATTTATCGACTATTGGGAAAAATCATCTCTTTGAATTAAGAGAATTACTCAAAGAGTTTAAATCAAACATAGTTATAGCTCAATCAGATTTTTCTGAGGATTTTGGTCTTGAAAATGGAGCATCACAAATTTCTAATTGTTTTGATGGCATTGAGTTATTAATGTATGATGATTCACTTATAGTTACTGAGATAGACCCTATTATTAATTATTTATATTCAACCACAGGAAATTCAAAGGAAGTTTTAGTTGGTGAAAATCTAAAGAATTTTAAAAAGTTTATTGAGAATAAGATGAAAGTAACGGGAAGTATTTTTATCACAAAGGAGACAGGTTTATTTAAGGCATATTCAAAGAAATAATAAGTCTTCAAGCTAAAAATATTAATAAATTGAAACTTAGCTTCATCTAGAGTTTTACAGTGGCTAGGCATAAGATAAATTTAATAAATATAGAAGGGATGATTATAATGAAGGTTGTAGTTACAGGTGGCGCAGGTTATATCGGCAGTACAGTATGTTCTGCACTAGAGGACAAAGGACATACTCCAATAATTCTTGACTCTCTAGTTCGAGGCAGAGAGGAATTTACTAAAGGAAAGATATTTTATAAAGGTGATATTGCTGATAAGAGTTTGCTAGAAAAAATCTTTGAAGAAAATCCAGATATTCAGTTCACTATTCACCTAGCTGCACTGGTTGTAGTGCCAGAATCAGTTGAAAAGCCTTATGAGTATTATCATGAGAATGTTACAAAATCTATAGAGCTTTTTAAAAATTTAAATGATTTAGGATGTAAGAATATAGTATTCAGTTCATCTGGTTCAATATATGATGATGTTGAAGGTTTTATGGTATCAGAAGACTCATCTCTTAATCCTAGAAGTCCATATGCTCGTACAAAGTATATGATGGAAATGGTTTTAGAAGATTTTTGCGAAGCCTATGGAATGAGAGGAATATCTTTAAGATATTTTAATTTAATAGGAGCTGATCCAAAGCTTAGATCTGGTGCTCACATAAAGAATCCAAGCCATGTACTAGGAGCCTTACTTAATGCAGCATCTGATAAGGGAAATGTTTTTAAAATAACTGGTACAAATTGGCCAACAATGGATGGTTCAGCAATAAAAGACTATATTCATGTGTGGGATCTTGCTCTTGCTCATGTTAAAGCTATCGAAAATTTTGATAGGGCTTTCAATTTAGCTGGAAGTCAAAAATCTTCCTATCTGGTAATAAATCTTGGAACTGGTACTGGAGTTACAGTTAAAGAACTTGTGGCTTCTTTTGAAAATGTAATTGGAAAACAGATTAATAAGGAAAATGCTGAACGTAGATTAGGGGATGTATCAGGGGCTTTTGCAAGAGTTTCTAGGGCTAAAGAGCTTATTAAGTGGGAGGCTCGTTACTCTCTTGAAGATGGTATTCGCGATTCACTAAAATGGAATGAAATAAGAGAGAATATAATTAGTTTCTAGCAAATTAATATTAAAAATTTGAATCAAAAAGAAATCCTCGAAAAACTTAAGGTTGAAAGAGAGCTATTTAAGAAGTATAAAAATCTAATAGTTGCAGCGACAGGTGTTGGAAAGACTGTAATTTCAGCTTTTGATTAAAAATATTTTTGTAAGGGAAACAAGATGATTAAATATTTTGAGGATAGAATTAGTACTGAAATAAGATTAAATGAAGCTATTAACGTTTATTTTCATTATGAGTTTTATAATACTTAGAAATATTTATGAAGCAAGTCGCTCGTAAACTTACAACTACCACCTCCGAGGTCCAGAAAATTACCAAGTACAAGCAGCCTCAAGGATTAAAAAAATGAATAGTTATATGATGGATGAAACTTTCACAAAATATAAGTAGAAGAGATTTTTTTATAAGGACGGATATAGAAAAAACAATATGTTTCTAAAAAAAATAAATACCTAAAAAGTATTTTTTGTTACCAAATTTTTCGTATAAAATAAGTTTTTACTATTATTGTGATATAGTAAAATTAAAAAAAGATTTTAATGGAATGTTTAAATTATATAGAAAGCAAGCTGGAGAGGAAAACTACAATGGAAAAAAATAAAATCACGGATTTAACAACAGGAAATCCTGGGAAACAAATTTTTTATTTTGCATTACCTATATTTCTTGGGAGTGTGTTTCAACAAATGTACAATTTAGCGGACACAGTGATTGTTGGACATACCTTAGGTGAAAATGCTTTAGCAGCTATAGGCGCTACAACACCACTGTTTGGACTTATTGTTGGTATGGCGATTGGTATAAATAATGGATTTGCTATTGTGATTGCAAGATATTTTGGAGCAAAAGAAATGGACAGTATGAGACAAGCTGTAGCAATGACAGTAATTCTAGACCTTATAATATCAATAGTATTTACAGCTCTTGGAGTAGGTACAATAATGTATCTTCTTAAATTTTTAAATACCCCAGCTGAAATAATAAACGATGCATATGGATATATTGTTATTATTTTAATGTTTATGATTATTACTATAATGTACAATATGATAGCAGGGGTTCTAAGAGCACTGGGTGATAGCCGTAGTCCACTTATATATTTAATTTATGCTTCAATTTTAAATGTAGTGTTGGTTTTTACATTTATTTTAGTATTTAAATGGGGTGTTAGAGGTTCTGCTTATGCAACTGTAATATCACAGATTGTAGCTGTAATCTTAGGATTTAATCATATTATAAAAAAATGTCCGGAGCTAAAATTATCCAAAGGAGATTTTAAATATGATAGGACTATGGTAATGGAATTAATTACTTCAGGATTGTCTATGGGATTTATGCTATCACTTGTTTCAATTGGTTCGGTTGCACTTCAAGGTGCAATAAACAGTTTTGGTAAGGAAATAATAACTGCACATATGGCAGCAAGAAAAATTAGTGAAATTTACATGATGCCCCTTGGAACCTTGGCAACAGCAGCAGCCACATTTGTAAGTCAAAATTATGGTGCAAAGAAATATGAACGTATAAATATTGGACTTAAGAAAACAGTTATGATGGGTGCAATATGGTCAACAATAGTTGTTATTACGGCCTTTGCCTTTGGAACATATATAATAAAATTTTTAACAGGATCAAATGATACTTTAATTATAGATACAGCAGTAAAATATTTAAGAATTAATACTCCTTTTTATTATGTACTAGCCATACTTCTTATATATAGAAGTACGCTTCAGGGAATTGGAAAGAAATTTACGCCACTTGTTTCTAGTTCAATTGAGCTTTTTGGGAAATTTGCAGTTGTAGGATTTTTAGCTCCATCAATGGGTTATCTAGGAGTATGTATCTCAGAACCACTTATTTGGATTACATGTACAATTTTTGTACTTATAGTTTTCTACTCAGATAAAAATTTTAGAGTTGAAATAAAAGAAGATAAAAGTGTAAAAGCCATAAGATAAAAATTAAGGAAGAAATTATAGAAAAGGAAGAAGAAGAGAAATGATTAAATTAATAGCAGCAGATATGGATGGAACATTGATTGGGAAAAATCACGATATACCAAAAGAAAATATAGAAGCAATTAAGGCTGCACAAAAAAATGGAATTAAGTTTGCAATTGCTACAGGAAGAGCATATTCTGATGTAGAGCCGTTTATACATAAATATGACTTACAATGTGATTGTGTTGTATTAAATGGAGCAGAATATAGAGATATTAATGGAGATATAGTTGAACATACTTATATTGAAAAAAAACGAGCAATAGAAATTTTAGAGACAATGAGATGTAAAGATTTAGCTATAGAAATATACACAGATGATGGATTTTATACAACAAATACAAAAGAAGAAACTTTAGCGGGAATGATAAAAAGATCTATTACATTCCATCCAGAATTAAAAGATGAAGAAGAAATATTAAAATATGCTAAGAATAATCCGCATTTTAAAAATATGAAATATATTACTGATATGAATGAATTTTTAAATAGAAAAAATAATATAGCAAAGTTTGTATCTTTTTCACAATCAGAAGAAATTATAAATAAGGTTCGTAAAAAGATGGAAGTACTAGAAGGACTAGCTATATCAGCAAGTTTTGGAACTAACATTGAAGTAAATCATATGGATGCTGAGAAGGGAAAAATTCTTGCAAAAGTAGCACAAAAATTGAATATAAAAAAAGATGAGGTGGTAGTGCTTGGAGATGGCTTAAATGATTACTCTATGTTTACAGAATTTAAAAATTCCTTTGCAATGGGTAATGCAGTTTATGAAATAAAAGAAGTAGCTAAATATATTACAGATACAAATGTAAATTTTGGAGTAGCTAAAGCAATATATCGAATATTAAACGGGGAATTATAAAAATATTAGATTCTACCAAAGAAAAGGAAGTTATTCATTGATTGCAAATGAAATACATGGGTATGATATAATAAAAAGGTTAGTATGCGAGCTATGGGATAAATAGGTATATTTTTAACAATAATAGTAAAAAATATAAGAAAAGAGATGATCAAATGATAAAAGAAGATTTTAATGATTATCATTTAAGCAGTGAGTTATTAAAAGCAATTAGTATGTTAAATTTCAAGAAGTTAACAAAAGTTCAGGAACAGGTTATACCAATTGCGTTAACTGAAAAGGATATAGTAGTAAAGTCTCAAACTGGAAGCGGGAAGACTGCAGCATATGCTATTCCTATTTGCCAATTAGTGGATTGGGAAGAAAATAAGCCTCAAGCATTAGTGCTTACGCCAACAAGAGAACTTGCTATCCAAGTTAAAGAGGATTTTTTTAATATAGGTAGATTTAAGAGAATTAAAGCAGCTGCAATTTATGGGAAGTCCCCTTTCTATGATCAAGAAAAGGAACTTAAACAAAAAACACATATAGTAGTTGGGACACCTGGTCGTATTATAGATCATATAGAAAAAGGTACATTTGATCTATCAAAGATAAAGTATCTTATAATTGATGAAGCCGATGAAATGCTTAATATGGGATTTGTAGAGCAAATAGAAACAATAATAAAAAGCTTATCAAAAGAACGTGTGACCATGTTATTGTCAGCCACAATGCCAAAAGACATAGAGACTTTATGCAACAAATATATGAAAGATCCTATACATATTGAAATTGAGGAGCAAAATAAAGCTGCAGATAATATATGCCAAGAAAGATATAACGTAAATGAATTGGATAAAATAGAACTTTTAAGAGATATAACTATATTAGAAAATCCAGATAGCTGTATGATATTCTGCAATACAAAACAAAAGGTAGATGAAGTTTATAATAAGCTTTCAAAGCTCCAGTATAATTGTAGAAAAATACATGGCGGAATGGAACAAAGTGATAGGTTAAGAGTAATGAATAATTTTAAGCTGGGTTATTTTAGATATCTAATAGCTACAGATGTTGCAGCTAGAGGGATAGATATAGATAATATCACCCATGTAATTAATTATGATATACCAGAAGACAAGGAAAGCTATGTTCATAGGATAGGAAGAACTGGGCGCGCAGGCAAGATGGGTAGAGCAATTACTTTTGTAGCACAAAATGAAAGTAAGTTTTTAAATGATATACATGAATATATAGGTAAAGAGATTATTTTGAAGGAGAGGCCTTCATTGGAAACTGTAAATAATCTCAAAGAAGAATTTGCTTTGAAAATGAATACAAAACCTGAAATTAAAGAATCAAAAGGTTCTGAGCTAAGTAAAGAGATTATGAAATTACATATTAATGCAGGGAAGAAAACAAAGATGAGGGCGGTAGATATTGTAGGCACACTTTGTAATATTGAAGGTATGACAAAGGACGATATAGGAATCATCAATATAGTTGATATATCTACCTTTGTGGAAATATTGAATAATAAAGGGGAGTGGGTGTTTCAGCAGTTACAAAAAACACCTATCAAAGGTAGACTTCGTACCGTAAGTAAAGTAGATATATAAGAATAAACAAGAGTATCCTTATGAAGAGGTAATAAAGAAGCCTATTTTGCTATTTCTAAAGTAAAAACCCCCGACATTAGTCGAGGGTTTTTATGTAGATTGGATACCTGATATTTTAAATATACCAATTTTTATTTATTGGAATTTCTATATATTATGGCTAAAGTATGTGTTTTAATTTTAACTTATTAATGCTTTGCTTAACTAAATCAATCGCCTCCGACTGGCTCTGTCCCTTATGCTTTATTTCAGTATCTCCTATTTTTGCAATTGCCTTATATGGGTATTGATTTTCATTATTCTGTATTACAATTATTTCGTGATTTCCATATTTCTCCATAAAGCATACCACCTCTATATATTTTTATCTTATTATATCATATTCTAAATATTTTGAATATTCTATTTTTTGAATATATTAATTTTTATTAGGAAAAATAGTAGTAAACACACTATTAGTACTTTTGAGTGGCGCTAAGAAATGTGGTAATAATAAAGCACTAATTTCATGTATATAATAAAAAATAGATGACAGCAAGCCATCTATTTTTTGTGTCTTAAGCAATACTATAATCAGTAACATTCTTAGCAGTAAGCTTAGCATCAGCCTTTTTAACAAAAGCCCCAGCATTAGTTTTAAATACGTTTTTTAAGATTATCGTATCCATAAGTGCATTAACCTCAGCTTCAGTAACAGTAGATTTAACCCCGCTGATACTTAAAGAAGCTTTTGTCCCAGCTTCAGTTAAAAAAGTCATTGATAAAGTGTACTCCATATCCATTTTCTTTGCCTCCTTTTAAATTTAATTTTATGGCGATTGAAGTGTTATTTTTTTGATTTTGCCTAAGCTTGTTCTAAAGCTGAAGATTCATTTAAGTACACATCGCCAGTATTAGCACTTAAAACTCCCTTTATAGCTTGTGCAACATCAAAAACATTTTGAGGATCTGCACCATTTTTGATGTTAGAAAAACTTTTCTTAGTATATATAGGATCTCCCGCTTTATCCACTGAAGATTGCACCTCGATACTAAGAGTAGTAGTTGAAATTACTTTACTTGTAGCCATATTTGTTACCTCCTTAATTTTGATTTCATATGAGATATACACCTAAGCCAAAATAATTACATATAATTTTAAAAATTTTTGTGATTTATAATTAATTTAGATTTATAATACTTAAATGTATATTGAGCTACCTCTACTTCGATAAATATACCTTTAAGTATTGTCAGCATCTGTATTAATTACAACACCGAGCTTGGTAGATATTATGGTATTTAGTTTATTAATTGATGATGATAACCCAAGTATTTGTTTTTCCAGTCTTATAAGAAGATAAGCACTTACAACAACGGGAAATCCAGCATTAGTTATCAAATTTACTAATTCATTAATTTCCATGAAAATCACCTCCTAATAAGCTTATATGGAGATATAGGAATAATTTTATATTTAAAATAAAAAAATCTTCCCTATGTTTGTAATAATTTAAGTGAAAGTATATATCTCAAATAGGAGGTGTATAATATGAATAATTTTATTATAGCTGCAGGTCACACAGCTAGTGGAAGTAATGGATGTGGAGCAGTTGGCAGGATTGACGAAAGCAAATGTGTCCGCGAAATTTGTCCTTTAATCGTAAAATATCTGGAAGAAAAGGGCTATTCAGCAAAACTATTTAGGATTGATAAAGGTAATATTGTAAATTTAGAGGATTGTTATACTAGGGTTAATGATGCTAATAATATAGACAAAACTAAAAAAGTAGATTTATATGTAGAAATTCATCTAAATGCTGGGGGAGGAACAGGGTCTGAAGTTTATGTCACCGGATTATCATCTTTATCTAATCAATATGCAGAAAAGATTAGTAATTCTTTAGCAAAAGCTTTGAGTATACCTAATAGAGGTGTTAAAAAAGGAAATTTTATGGTACTTAATAGAACGATAATGCCAGCAATTCTTGTTGAATGTTTATTTGTAGATAGTGAAGATGCAGATAAATATGATCCAGAATTGATTGCAGAAGCTATTGCGTGTGGATTAATTGGAGCTGAAAATTTTAATGAAAAACTATGGAATATGGGATGGAACAAAAATAATATCGGATGGTGGTATTGCACTAACAATTTGAAGAAGTATTACTATACCTCTCAAAATGGTTGGAAGAATATCGATAATGAATGGTATATTTTTGATGATAATGGATATGCTTTGCAAAATTCATGGCATTATGATAATTCTGATGGACATTGGTATTATTTAAATGAAATTTGTAAAATGGTTAAAGGAACTAAAAATAAGCCTTTGTGGCTCCAAATCGATGATGATTTTTATGCTTTTGATGAAAGAGGCGCAATGTATTGCAACTGTATAACTCCTGATGGTCACAAAGTTGATGAAAGTGGTTCGATTGTATGTTGCATAGGAAACAACCTATAAGTTTTAGAAATAGTGTATATGTTTGAAAATAATCATATGCACTATTTTTATTGTTTGCATAAAATATTAAATGTAAAAATACAATTGATTGTGAACTAATTGTCGTTTTGTACAATAAAATGAGAAAAATGGATAATTCTGTGTGAGCGAAATTTCGAGAAAAAGTAGTCAAAAGATAATAAGTTGGGATTAAAAGGAAAAAAATATTTCAAAAATACGAAAAAAGTGTTGTACGAATTTTCTAAATATGATAACATCTGGATATGGTAAAAATTTGAATTTATTTTAGGAGTGACGAGATGAAAGTATTTAAGATTAAAGAAATAAGGAAAAATTTAAATTTAACTATTAAAGAACTATCGATTAAAAGTGGAGTGGCAATAGGTTATTTATCAACCTTAGAAAATGATATAAAAGGAGCATCAAATCCTTCGAGAGAAGTTATGATTAAAATAGCAGATGCACTTGAAACAAGTGCAATTGAGGTTTTTTTCTAAAGAATAATACTAGAAAATTTAAATTGGGAGTTATTGAGAAGTAAATTCTTGTGAGAGGAGAAAAACTAGTGAGTCAAAATGTTAATAACATAATCTTAAGAGAATCATTAACCATTGATACTAGAGATATATCAGATTTTACAGGAGTTCCTCATTATGCAGTTTTAAGAAAACTTGATGGTGTAAAAAATAAAGATGGGACTACAAAATTTAATGGTATAGTAGAAGTTTTAAGAGATGAAAATATCTCTGTAGAAAAGTATTTCGTTGAATCTATGTATGTAGATGCTAAAGGGGAAAAAAGAAAGTGCTATTTATGTACTCGTCTTGGATGTGATTTATTAGCTAATAAATTTAATGGTCAAAAAGGCATTATATTCACTGCTAAGTATGTGGACATGTTTTACAAAATGGAAAAAGCATTAAGGCAAAATAAATATAGTTATCTTATTGATGACCCAATAGAGCGGGCAAAGAAATGGATTACCGAAGAAGAGGAAAGAAAAGTACTTCGAAGTGAGGTGTCAAAAAGCAGGGCCAAGGTTATTTTTGCTGATGCAGTTTGTAACTCTAAAAGTACAATTTTAGTTAATGAACTTGCAAAGATACTTAAGCAAAATGGGATAAACATTGGAGGACTTAGATTATTTGATTATCTCAGAGAAAATGGATATCTAGTAAAAAGAAAGGGATCAGAATATAATCTTCCAACTCAAAAATCTATGGATCTTAAGCTTTTTCAAATAAAGGAAACAATTATAAATCACGGGGATGGCAAGGTAATAGTCTCTAAAACTACTAAAATAACAGGAAAGGGCCAGAAATATTTTATAAACAAGTTCATAGGAAAAAATTATGATGGTTGTTAAATGTGCTTTTAAAACATGCCTTTATTATAATAAGGGAAAATGTAATAGAATGTGTATTGAACTCATAAGCTTTGATTATGTAGATGAAAAAAATGAGGACATTCAAGGATTGAGCTGTAAAGGTTTTAAATACAATAGTAGCTGGATGTATCAAGAATAAAAGGTCAAAGATTTGTGAGCCTGAAGATATATATATTTCTTTTGGGATCAGATATCCAGATCTTTTAATAGGTTTTTAAATATAATTGATAATTTAGAATCATATGTAAGCATATATTAGAAGGGGGTGTACTATTGAGAAGCATAGAATTTCATAAGGAAAGACAGAAGGGAATCGGTGGCTCTGATGTAGGTGCTATAATGGGAGTTAACAGACACAAAAGCATATTTGAGATATTTGCTGAGAAAATTTCTGATGACATATTGAAGGAAATTAGTTTAAAACCTTCATATAAAAATATAGCTGAAAGTGCCTATTGGGGCGAAACCTTAAAAGAAGTTAATGCTAAAGAGTATACAGTAAGGACAGGCAAAAAAGTAAGAAAAGAAAACAAGATATTAATTGATAGTGAATATAATTTTATGAGAGCAAATATAGATAGAAAAGTTATAGGTGAAAATTCAATATTAATGTGTAAGACTTCAAGTGTATTTTCAGCCAAAGAGTATGAAGGGGAAGAGATTCCAGCAAATTTTATACTTCAATGCCAGCATAATATGAGAGTTTCCGGGGCAGATAAATGCTATATAGCATCATTAATTGGTGGCCAAAGGTTTGTTATAAAAGAGATCGAGAGAGATGATGAGTTAATAAATATGATAATTGAGAAGGAGAAAGACTTTTGGTATAACCACGTTTTAAAGAGAATCCCACCTTTAATTGATGGGAGCCTTAGTGCTGCAAAATATATAGATGGTAAATATAAAAATAGTGAAAAAGGGTTAGAAGTGACGCTGCATGAAGATTATACGAATATGCTTACAGAGTATACAAAAATTAAAGATAGCATACAAAACTTAGATCAGCAGCTTAAACAAATAGAAAATAATATTAAAAATGAAATGAAAAGCGCAGAAATAGGAATTTTAGAAAAATATCGAGTTGACTGGAAGCGCATTTCTTCTAATAGGATAGATGCAAAAACTTTGAAAAATAATTATCCTGAAGTGTATAAAAATGTAATAAAAGAAATCATTTCTAGAAGATTTGAAGTTAAAGAAATATAAATAGAGATAGATAATTCAATAGTATTTCAACAATAAATTGTAGAAGAAAAAGAGTGAAATTACTCAATATAATAATTATTATGTAAACTAAACTATGACGAAAACTTGATTTCGAGTGCGGAGATAACTCAATAGGAATTAATAAGGGCACAGTAGTAAAAGGAGGTGAATTTTAGTGGGAGTTCTGATGAAATGCAAGCTCCTACTAAAGATTTTTTATGGCAACAAATAAGAGTTTAAAAAGGGATTTAAAGATTATGGCGGAAAGCGGAATCACTGGAGATAAAGAAAGTGCAGTAGATAATAATGATATAAGTATATTAAAGAATGAAGAGATTATGATAAATATTGATAATGGTTCTACAAATAAAGAGGATGAAAAAATTATTACAAATTTTAATATTTCTGAATCGCCTATAGATCAAACTAATGTTAATAAGAAATTAGCTAAAGATATTAATACGGCACAAACTTTAGAAGAGCAGGATTCTAGAGAAGATGGGATAAAAGGTCAAAACATCATAAAAGATTTAATTAATGAAGAGGAAGGCTGCAATATGAAATTTGAAATATTTAAAAAGTATATAGAACTATGCAATGAAGTTGGATTGATTCCATCATGGAGCGAATTAACAAAATTCAAAAAATATTATGTTGGGTAATACTGATAAACAGTATGTAGCTTAGAATTATGAGATAACTTACCGAAATCAAATACATTTTTGTTCCTCAGGACTATGAAAATATCGCTGAAAATACTAAATGGAAGCTTGTACCCACATTAGCTTGCTCCCAATTTCATTGTGACAAGCTAATGCGGAACAAGCCTCCATTAAGTATTTTTAGCAGCTCATTTTCAAATGCCTGCTCCATATTATGCCCCTTGTGGGTACAAAAATGTATTTGATTTCTAGTGAAGATATCCAATTAAAGTCTAACAGCTATATAAATATGTTTATCTGATAAGTCTTACCTATATTTTGTTGATTAGAAAAGAATAAGGTTACAGGGATAATTGGTGAAAGGGAGATGGATGATGAAATATGAATTATATGTTCATCATTCATTATTTTATATAAAGGGGAGAATAAAGTGAGTGATATAGCTTGGATTAAATTATATACTGGAATATTTGATGGGGAGAAGTTGAAGTTTATTGAGGTAATGGAAAATAGGGATATTATAATATGTTTGTTAATGAAATTATATATTCAGGCAGCTAAAACAAATGATAAGGGATTAATTTATTTTAATGAAAAGACTCCATATACTAATGAAATGTTTTCTATAATATTTAATAGACCATTAGGTTCTATTGAATCAGCATTTAAGGTATTAAGTGATTTTAAAATTATTGAAATATATGAGAATAACTTTATTAAAATTTGTAACTGGGAGAAGTATCAAAACATTGAGGGGATGGAAAGAACCAGAAGCTTAAATAGGAATAGAGTTAGAGATCACAGAGCTAAGAAGAAAGAAAACTGTGCTGAAGATAAAATCAAGAACAATGATTTAAATACGCAGACTAGTGAAAATTCAGCTTTAAATAATATTGAAGAAAGTAATTTGAATACACAAAGCAATGAGAAGCTTATTTCAAATAAAATTGGTGAGGGTAACTTAAATAATCTAAATAATATAGATGTGACACATACAAATGAGATTTTTTTTGAAAAGAATTGTAACGTTACTGTAACTAAGGAGATAGAGAATAAGACAAAGAATAAGAAGGAGATAAAGAAAGAGAATAAGAGTGAGATAGAGAGTAAAAGACGTAACAGTATAGAGAAAAGAGCTAATTTACTGGTAAGCAAGACAAGCAATTTCACTCAAAGTAATGACCTTGATAATGATAATTCCAAATCTCTCTCTCCTGTATCTGAAAAACAAAAAGTTTATAAAGCAGCCAATGAACTTTTGGAACATTACAAAAAGAATTCTATAAAGGTAATAGGGCTTAATTTAAATGCTCTTAAAAACTGCATATCAATTCATGGCAAGGATAATGCTAGATTTGCTATAGATAAATCCTTAGAATTAAACAAACCTAGCATGAAATATATCAATGGAATCCTAATGAATTGGAAAAGAGAAGGGTATCCAGTTCTAGATAATATGCAAGTTAGCTATAGAGCAGGAGCTTCTGGATATAAACCGTTAAGATTTAATAATTTTAAACCAAGAGATTATGACTATGATTCTTTAGAGAAAGCTCTTCTAGGATGGGATTAATTTAACCATACTTATTTCGGTAAGTTACCGCATAAGTTTAAGTTACATGTTATTTATCTAAAGTAAGGCACCAATCTTTTTTAAAACATTATTCTTCTTTAAAATTGCAGTGGAATAGCACATATTCTTAGAAAAGGCATAAGTTCTAACAGTATTATTTTTGAAAAATATAGAATTAATGAGTTCTTTTTCGCCCTCATTTAAATTGTTAAGAATCATATTTAATTTTTCTTTATCGCATTTTTGGCAAAAAGAATCTTCAAGATTAAGTTCAGTTGAAAATAAGGTACTTTCTAAATTTTCATATAAAGAAAGGGCCTCATTTCCTTCAGAACTTGAACGATTAATACTTTTTTTAATAAGGGAACTAAGTTGATTTTTTATTGCGTTAATGGCATACCCAACAAACTTATGACTTTGTGTATTATATCTATCAAGGCAGTAAAATAATATTTTATAACATTCACTTTGTATATCATTTTTATCGTATCCATTAATAAAAGTTCTTTTAGATAAACTTATAATAAATGGTTTAAATTCATTAACTAATAGTTCCTTGCTTTTTTCATCTCCAAGCTTAGATGCGGAAACTAGTTCTTCAATATAGTCATAATCCATGTAAACTCCTCCAATATAGTAAAATTAAAAGGTGTACGTTTTACAATTCTTCAAATGTAAATAAATACCTCTTAAATTGTTATATATGAATTCACTCAAATAATTACATATTTTTTTAAAAAATTATGTAGGTAAAGTGACTAATTTATGAGTTTTAACCACGAGAATTTTATCGCCGTTAAAATTATAAGGGGCATATTAAGATTTGCCTTATTATATAAAGCAAAATATTTTTCATTTATATTGAATTCAAATATCCAATGGCTAGAAAAATAAAAAAGCCATTAATAACTAAAATCTTTGAAAGTTAGGGAGCTATTGAAACTCCTAGTTTAATTAGCTATAATGTTGTTAATAATCAAAACAAAAGATAAAGAATAGGGTAAGGTTAATAGAATGAATAAAACTTTAAAGGAATTAAATCTTGAAGATGATTTTCTTTTTGCAAAGGTTATGAGCGATAAAGAAATATGCAAGGAATTATTAGAAAAGATTCTAGAAATTGAAATAGAAAAAGTAGAAATGGTTGAAGAGCAGAAAACTATAGATTTATTACTTGAAAGCAAAGGTATTAGGCTTGATGTTTATGTTAAAGATGAAAACAACACAATCTATAATGTTAAATGATGAAGCGCAGAAAATAATATTAAACACAAAGGGAATTATGAAAGATTTAAGTGATGAATTATTAGAATTCCTTGCTTATGTAGAAGATTCAAGAGATGATGTGGTAAGGCATGCTAAAGGAAATCTTATTAAAGCTATACATAAGAGAGTGCAGGAAGTTAAGAATGATATTTTAATGGAGGTGGAATTCATGACTTTATTAGAAAGAGATAGAGAAAAAATTGAAGAAGGTAAAATAGAGGGTCTAAAAGAAACTATTTTGGATAATTTGAAAGAACTAGGAAATGTGCCACGAAGTTTGATTGATTCTATAAATGAACAAAA
Organism: Clostridium chromiireducens; assembly: GCF_003575225.1. NCBI lineage: Bacteria > Bacillati > Bacillota > Clostridia > Eubacteriales > Clostridiaceae > Clostridium > Clostridium chromiireducens. The sequence continues at coordinate 150,083 of NZ_QXDJ01000005.1, forward strand.
TGATATTCATATATTAAAGAGTTGGAATAAAATTTCAGTTATTGCTAAAAGCTTTGATGAATTTAAAGAGAAAATAAAATAATTATTATTTCTATAAGTGGTCAGAGTCAATAGTCATTGAAATTTATTCCCCACATCCTATTATATATGAGAAAATGGATAATGTATGGATTTTTAACCGCTACATAATTGTAGTGGTTAAAAATGATGATTTATTTTACACTCCTAAGAGCAATCTTATCTTCTTATCTATAGCCCAAAAATTCTTCTTCACTGTGCCTTAAAGTATTAGCACATCCAAATAACACTTCTATAACATCAATTTTTTACATTATTTTCCGATTTTGTTGTAAAATCTAATCCTTGTTGTTTAATTTTAAACAACATACTAGTTATATTTTTTAAATCCATATTTATTAATGTATTTTGCTTCTTTATATACTGAAACGCAAACTGGTTGTGATCTTAATCCGCACCATTGTTGTTCTTTGTTCCTTTCACTATTTTTATATATATTCATTATTCTATTTCTAGTTCTATGTATTCGTTTGTTATTGCATTTTGCATAAATTTCACCTTCTTAATTATTATATAATATCCCCTCCTAGGATAATTTACAATTCTAGCAGTAATTTTTCACCTGATAACAATATCTCTTTCATAAGATAAATTCTATAAGTTTAAAAGAATATCCTGATCTTTGCTATGTACGACCATACTTATTCGATGACTTACAAAGCTAGAAAAGTCTTTGTTGCTAATTATAGAGGGGAATGCTGAACCCAAAGCAGACTAGACGTATGTTTTAATATTTAATTTGATTTTAGTAGCACTTGATTGGTCAAGCCAATACAGATATATTAAGTTTTCCTTATAGAGAAGTTTACATCTTAAACGATTAATGAAGTGTATTATAAAACAATTTATCAAAGACTTAAAGTAAAAAACCAACTACTTTAAGACTTTTTCTTTTATGCTAACTCCTAATATCAAACAGATAAACAAATGTGTTATAATCATAATTGAGAAAATAATCTGGAAGAATAGGTTAAACTAAGAGAGAATGGAGAAATAATGAAAATTATATTTTCAGATAAATTAATAAAAAGTATTCCAAATGAGTGTTATAAGAGAGTGTTATCAGAAATAGATGATTTTTACTGTGAATATGTTTCAAGTAATTTTAATATAAGAAATATGAAAAATGGGTGGTCAATAAGAGAGATAAAAGGAACCACAAATATTGAAAAAGTTTATAAATTAAGAGTTAATATTAAGGATAGAGTAATATTTACTTTTGGAAAGTACTTAGGATTAAGAGAAGATTTTATTGATTCTATAGTATTTTTAGAGTTTTGTAATCATGATAGTCAAATAACTAGGGGAAGGAATATTAATGCTGGTGCTAGTAACGTAGCGGATTATGAAGCAGCTTTTGAAAGTTATCTTGATGAAACTTATAGTGATTATACCTATGATTGTAGCAAATCAATCAGTAGAATCATGTCTATGGATGAGATCAAAGACATGATAGAAGGAAATGATGATAGGGCTACATATTATTTAAATGAGCAACAATTTCAACTAATTAGCAGGGATATTAAACCTCTCTTTCTTTTTGGAAGTGCTGGTAGTGGTAAAACTACTATTTCAATAAATAAAGCCCACAATCTATGTGAAAGTAATATGAAAGTGGGGTATTTTACTTATTCTGATTTTTTAGTAGATGAAGCTGCTAATGTCTTTATGAAAATAGTTAAGGAAGAGAAAAAGAATATTGATGATTATAATTCAAAGATAGGTTTTTATTCAGTGAATAAATATTTATTAAAACAAGCCAAAAAGATAACAATGATATCTTTTGAGGAATTTAAAATATGGATTAATAATCATTTGAATAAAACATTGGGAAAAAGGAATATTAATCTTCAAGCAATAGATATATGGAGAGAAATAAGAGGAATTATTAAAGGATTAGTTCCTATAGATTGGATAGAAATAGAAGTTTTTTGTGAGGAATTAACTACAGAATTTATAGAATATTTGCTAGAAAATAATTTCGGCTACTTAGAAAAGACAAAAATACATATTTTAAACAGTAAATTGGCGGACTTGAACACAAATATATACTGCAATAGTAATAAGGAAGACTTTATAAATAACCTTAATATCATTTATGAAGTAATTGATAAAATTATTTGCAATAATAAGTTAATTAGTTTAGAAATATATTTAAATCTTTCAGAAAAGTACTCCATATTTGGTGGTGAAGAAAGAGAATTCATATATGATATAGCTGTAAAATATCAACAATGGCTAGAGTCTAATAATAAGATTGATGAAAATGATGTTGTACGATTTGCAATAAATAATCTATATAAAGAAGATATTTTGAAATTTGATTATGTAGTATGTGATGAAATTCAGGATTTAACAGAAATGCAAATATATTTCCTTTTTAAAATAGTAAGAAATAAGGATAATATATTGTTTTGCGGCGATTATAATCAAACCATAAATCCTACCTTTTTTGATACAGGAAGGATAGAAGCAATTTTTAAAATTTGTAACGGAAGATTTAACTTTAATAATGAAATCATAACAACTAACTATAGATCATCGAAGAATATAGTAGAGTTTTCTAATAAACTGACTGATTTAAAAATAAATAAAATCGGTGGGCATAAAAAACATGATTATAAAGAAGAATGTGTAAGAGATTATAGCAATAAGATAAAATTAATATATTCAAATAATATAAGTAAAGATATGCTATTATCTATTTCAAAAAAAAGGGCATATGTAGATGTTTTAGTTGCTGACGAAGAAGAAAAAGAAAAGATTTTAGAAAATAATAATACTAATAAGCTTGTATTCTCTGTGAGTAATTATAAAGGATTAGAAAATGAATATATAATTGGGTACAACATTCTTTCTAAGTTTAAAGATAAATGGAATGAGATATTTTCAGGGGATTTTCAAAGTAAAGAGGTGGAGTTAAGGTATTATTTTAATTTGTTTTATGTATTTATAACTAGAGCAAGAAATAATATCTGTATTATTGAAGAAGACATTTGTGAGGAGTTATTAGAATATTTCAAAGATGAAATAGAAGTATTAGATCAGTTTGATTTATCAAAGTTAGACTTAGTTATGATTTCTAATGCTGACGAGCATTACAAGAAGGCTCTAAGACTTGAGAAGAATAGGCAGTATCTTGAAGCTATTGAAGCGTATAAAAATGCAGAACTAAACTCGTTTGAATCAGATAGGGAGATTAAAAGGTGCTTGGCACTACATAAAAATCTCCAAGGTTTACATAGTGATGCAGGTGCTGAACTTATGAAAATTGGAGAGTATAAATATGCCTCAGATTGTTATATGGAGGCAGAAGATTATTTAAATGTTATTCAAGCTATGACTTTAAATAAAAATAGTTATAAAGATATGGTGAAATTACTTTCTACAGTTAATATAGAACCAATGGATGTGGTTATGAAAAATAAAAATGATAATTGGATTGGTAAATTTAACATCACATATAAAGAACATATGGATAATGAATTAGGTATCATGATAAAAGATGTAGCTGATATTAATAAAATTATTGAAGGTATAAGTGCTAGGTAATTAATTAGGATTAAATTTTACACGAAGGATAGATAGTATATGGATAACAATATTTTGCTAGAAACTACAGTTAAAACATTTGAAAATGGAATCGATGAAGTAAAAAGCCTTAAAGCATCTTTAGTAAAATTAAGTGATGTTATTAAAGAGTTATTAGAATTTAATGAAATTTTTAATTTAGATATTGATGCAATTAAATTAGATGAAGTAAAAAACATTATAGATAATATTATTTTAGAGCAGAAAAACATTTCAAAGCAATATAGAGAGTCAATGAATAAGCTAAAAAAGTCTCAAGGAAATGACTTAGACAAGCTTACTCAAGGCATGGAGAGTTTTTTAATAGACGCGGAAAATTTGAGTGATAAAATTAAAAATATCTCTCAAAGCATAAATATAGATAAAATTGAGGAGAGTTCTAAACAGGCTAATACACTTTTAGAAAGTATTAAAAATCAATATACTGAGATTGGTACAGAATTTAACAGGATAACTGATTTAGGAGATAGTATAGATGATTTAAAGAAAACAGTTGAAGAAGTAAATGAAAAAGTAAAAAGTGAAGATATAGCAGTAAAGGTATCTAATGCTCAGGATATTATAGAGGAATTTGAATTAAATTATTATAAATTGAATGAAAAATACGGAAAGTTAAATGAAGAAATATATAACCGTGGAAACAAAAATATAGAAGGCTTAATAGAATCAATAGATAAACTTAATGATAATGCAGATGAGTTTCATAATAAGCTTTTGGCTTTAGATAGTAGTTTGGAGACTGAAGAATTGCAAAATAAGTGCAAATCTTCAAGTACGCTAATTGATAAGATTTATGAAGAGATACAGTTAGATTATACAAGAATACATGATGAGTATGAAAATTTTCAAAAGATACCTATAAGCATTAAACAATTTGAAGAAACTTTAGTTGAACTTCAAAATAATTTGAGTAAAGATGAATTACAAGAAAATATGGAGAAGGTATTAAAGATTCTTGATAATTTTAATATGGAAACTCAAGAAAAAAGCACTGAGTATTTTGAGTTAAGTAAATCAGTATATGAGCAAAGTATTAAGAATATAAAAGAAATTCAAAATGCAATCGCACAAGTTGAAAAGCAAGCAGCTAAATTTCAAGTAGATACATCGGATCTTTATAACATTATGTCTTCTGAGAAATTTTTAAACATAGAAAAAGAAGTTAGCGAGCAGATGGAAGCTTTAGATAATAAGTGTTCTAATATCTCAAATAATTTGGAGAAAATGGTTAATATAGATGTTTATAAAAATAATATCACAGAGGAAGTAAAACTAAGTAGGGAATCCATTAAATCAATGGAAGAAAGAATCGCTGCATTAGAAAATAAGATTGTTTACTTAATTGATGAGAATCAAGATCTAAAGAAGCAGTATTCCCAAAAAAATAACATAGATAATGAGTTTCAAAATAAAATTTTATCTGTTATAAAAGAAAATATAAAATTGCTATCTAATGGGGGAGATCTTTCAAATCATGATGAAGAAAACACAAAAGATAAGTATGAGCTAGGACTTCAGTATCTAAAAAGATATAATGATAATGAAGATTTGAAAAAAGCCATAAAATTATTTGAAAGCTCGTCAGAACAGGGGAATGATGAATCAAGTTTTAATCTTGCAGAAATATATTATTACGGCAGAGGTGTAGAAAAAGATTATAAATTAGCATTGCAGTACTATTTAAAAGCTGCCAATAATGGACATAATAAATCAGCTGATAAGGTGATTGAAATATATGAGAATAAAGCAAACAATGGGGATAGAGCGTATAGTCATCTTTTAGGAGATGCATATATGCAAGGCAAGATAGTAAAGAGAGATATTATGAAAGCAATTAAATGGTATGAAGCAGCAGTGGAAAGAGGGAGCAAAGAAACTATAAATATACTTATGACATTGTATGAATCTTTAGCGAATAATAATGATTCCAATGCTAAATTAAGATTAGGTGAAATATATTCTGGAAACCAATGGGGAAATAAAGATAGCATTAAAGCTTTTAAATGGTATTTGTCTGCAGAAGAACAAGGTTATAGTGATGCTAAAATTAAAGCTGGACAAGTAGCCTATGATGTTGGAGAAGAAAATTTTTATTCGGATATAAATAAAGCTATACAGTGGTATAAGATTGCTGCAGAGAAAGGAAATGCTGAGGCTCAATATAAGTTAGGTGATCTGTACCATAAGGGAAAATTTGTTATTAAGGATGAAGAAAAAGCAGTTATATATTATCAGATGGCTGCGGACCAAGGACACTTATTAGCTCTCACTCAAGTAAAGATAGTAAAGCCACTCTCAAAATTCTTTAAATAAAAAGTTTTGATCTTGCCGTTTTTAGCGATGAGTTAAGCTATATAGAATTAGTAGATTTAGAGGATAAAATAAGTACAAGATTAAAGAAAGATGTAGATCTTGTGTTGCCAGAAAAGGATAATGTTTTAGTTGACAAATTTGAATTTTATTGATATTATACAATAAATATACAAATTCTATGAAGAGAATAGTAGATATTATCTTAGTATCTTAAGCGAGTAGAGGACGGTGGAAGCTCTATGAGAAAAGTTTTATTGAAGACATCTCGGAGAAGCTTATCTGAAAATATCAGTAAGATAAGACGGATTCCCCCGTTAAAAGGATTTGAGACGACTTAAGTTATGTACTTAGTCAAAGTAGAATGGTACCGTGAAGTATAGCTTTCACTTCTATAATGAAGTGGAGGCTTTTTATATTTCAATTTAAAATGAATTAAGGCCTGTTCATTTTATGTATCGTTTAAATTTAACTATGTATACTATTTATGTTAATTAGGGTGGTACCGCGGATTTTTCGCCCCTTCAGTTAAGTTTTAGCTGGAGGGGATTTTTTATATACAATTATTATAATAAATACAGCTTAGGTTGATTTTTATCTAAAGGATTGAAATAAAAATTTGTCTTTATTATCGTATATGAATATTTTAAGGAGTGAAAAAAATGCAAAGAACAATGATAAATGAATTATATAAAAAGATAAATAAAAATGTAGAAATTAAAGGATGGGTTCATAAGATTAGGAAATTAAAAGCTATAACTTTTATAATATTAAGGGATAGAACTGGTCTTGTACAGTGCGTCGTAGAAAACTCAAAAATAAAAGATATTGATATTAAGCTAGAATCTGTAGTGAGTATAAATGGAAGAGTTGGTGAAAATAATAATAAGTTAAATTCCTTTGAATTGAACATTGAAGATATAAATGTGATTTCAAGCTGCGATGAACAACTTCCTATAGAAATTAATAAGGAAAATCTAGATGTTAATTTAGATATTATGCTAAATAATAGAATGCTTAGTTTAAGACATGAAAAAGTTAATTCTATATTTAAAATACAAAATATTATAGTAGAGGGTTTTAGGAAGTTTTTAGTTCAGGAAGGCTTTACAGAAATATCAACTCCAAAGCTCGTTGAAGGAGGTGCAGAAGGAGGAACCGAAGTATTTAAGGTTCAGTATTTTGAGAAACAGGCATATTTAGCACAAAGTCCTCAATTTTATAAACAGATGATGGTAGGTGCTGGTTTTGAAAGGGTTTTTGAAATTGGTCATGTATATAGGGCAGAAGAGCATAATACTACGAGGCATTTAAATGAATATGTTAGTATGGACTTAGAAATGGGATTTATTGAAGATGAGAAGGATATAATGAGTTTAGAAGAAGAATTATTAAAATTTATTTTAAATAAGGTAAGCTCTGAAGGGGATAAATACCTTAAGTTACTCGATGTGAAAATTCCAGCTTTAGAAGATAGTATTCCTAGAATAAAGTTCAGTGAGGCCATAGAGATTTTGAAAACTAAATATAATAAAACAGACTTAGATGGGGACATGGACCCAGAAGGCGAAAAATTAATATGCAAATATGCAAAAGAAGCCTTTGGTAGTGATTTTATATTTTTAACCCATTATCCAAGAAAAAAGAGACCAATGTATACAATGCCTTGTGGAGAAAATGAAACTCACAGTTTTGACTTGCTATTTAGAGGAGTTGAAATAACTACAGGAGGCCAAAGGATTCATCAATATAATGCATTGAGAGAAAATATAAAGTACAAAGGCTTAAATCCGTCAAATTATGAAAGTTATATTGATAATTTTAAATATGGAATGCCCCCTCATGGAGGATTGGCAATAGGACTTGAAAGGATAACGGCATTATTACTTGATATAGATAATGTCAGAAAAACGACACTTATCCCACGGGATAGAACAAGACTAGTGCCATAGTGAATAATTATCTATAGCAACTGAAACAACAGAGCTATCTCTACTTTGATAAATATGTGCTTAAGTATTATCAACATCTGTATAAATTGCAATAACAAGCGTGGTATGTAAGCATATGAAAATAACCTTGAGATAAATCCTAAAAGGTTTTATTCTCAAGGTTATTTTTAAAATTCAAAGCAAAGATAACTCAAGTTTCCTAATTGATAGCTTCTATATATAACTCTAGGGGTTAATTCCAAGCTGCTGCCTAAAGCTATAAATAGAGGGACAAAATGGTCAGCAGTTGGAACTGCTAAATTTGCATGAGGCGCATCTTTTCTATAGTTATTAAGGGCATCTATATCTTTGTTTTCTATTTTGTCAATCAACCAATCATCAAACTCTTTGGCCCAAGAATCAATAGTCTTGCTATCAAAATCAACTAATCTTAGATTATGAACTGTATTTCCACTACCAAGAACTAAAATATCTTCATTAGCAAGTTCTTTAATAGCATCACCTATTTTAATTTGCTGCTCAATAGGCAGAGTATAATTTATAGAAACTTGAACAACAGGTATATCAGCTTTTGGATAAAGATGTTGCAGAAGAGTCCAAGCACCGTGATCTAAGCCTCTTGTTAAATCAGTCTTTACATCAATACCTGAATTAATTAATTTATTTTGAAGTTTTGCTGCAATAGCACTAAAACCTTTTGCAGGATATTTAATTTTATAAAGTTCTTCTGGAAATCCATAAAAATCATACATAGTATCATATATAGAATCAGAAGCAGAAATAGTAAGTGTTTCAGTTGTCCAATGAGCTGTGAACACAACTATAGCTTTTGGTTTAATAGAGTTTCCAAGGCTGTTTAAAAATTTAGTATATACGCTGTGCTCAATTGCCATCATAGGTGAACCATGAGCTAAAAATAAAGGTTTAATCATATATAAATACCTCCTCAAAATTTTTTCTTTATTCTTTGTCTAAACTATAAATTTATTTTGTTCATTGATTAAATTTTTTGTCATATTATTTAAAGTTGTTGCAGTTGTTGCTACTTCATTAGATAGATTGTACATTTCATCAGCAGAAGCGGATATTTCTTCTGATGAAGCAGATATTTCCTGAGCTATAGCTGATGTACTTTCTATTTTATTTAAAATATCTTCTTTTTCATTATCTATTTCTATAGCTGCAACATTTACAGCTTGTACTTTTGGAATCACAGTTTTAATAACATCAACTATATTTTCAAATGAGTTTATAGTTTCATTTATAACGTTAATCTGATTACTAAGATTTGTGTTCATATTAATTGTATCTTCTGTTATTACATTGGTATCACTAGATATATCAGATATTAATTTACTAATATTTTTGGATGAAGCTTTTGTTTGCTCAGCTAAAGCTTTTACTTCATTAGCTACCACTATAAAACCCTTACCAGCTTCACCAGCATTTGCTGCTTCAATAGATGCATTTAATGCTAATAAATTAGTTTGATCCGCTATTGAATTAATCATTTCTACTATGTTATTTACTTCTTTTACATTACTTCTAAAAGTAGTAATTTTATTAGATAAAGTTTTGAAGGATAAGCTTATGCTGCTTACTGCATTCATTAATAATTTCATGCTTGAACTGCTATTATTTGCAAGTTCGTTCATTGCTATTGTATTCTTATCTATATCCTTGATGTTCATTACTATATCCTCAAGTTTACTACTGAAGTTGTTTAAGATTGTTGTGATTTGTAATAGATTGTTAGCTTGAGAGTTAATTCCAATTGTTACTTCCTGCATTGAATTTGCTATATTATTAGAAGATAAAACCATGTTTTGAGATATAGTTGATAAATTGCTTGAGTTTTCATCTATTATTAAAGAACTATCCTTAGATATTTTAATCATCGATCCAATTGAGCTTTGCATTGTATTCATAGAGTTAGCCATATCGCCAATCTCATCTTTGAAGTGTAAATATTTTTCATTTATCCTATTAGTAAAATTTCCGGTAGCCAATATATTTAAAGAGTTTGAAGCATATCGGATTCTTGTAGATAGTTTATGGGAAATAATATAAATTACTAGAATTCCAATAATCATAAATAATATAGAGGTAAGTGCTATTGAGAACTTTAGAGAATCCAGTTCTGATAAAAGTTCAGATTTCTCTAAAATAACAACTACAGACCATGTTTCTTTTTCAATTGGAGCAAATCCTCCATAAGATTCTTTTCCACCAAAAGTATATAAACTTAGTCCAGTTTCACCAGCTATCATCTTTTTTTGCATATCAGCGATACCTTTTAGACTAGGATCTTTTTCGGCTTCATTGATAGAATTATATTGATTTAATGGCATACTTGGATCTTTATAAGCAATACTATTACTTTGACTGTTAATCATATAGGCACTTCCAGTTTTACCAAAAGAAATCTTCTTAATAATATCACTAAGTTCCATTCCATTTCTAACGGATACTAATACACCTATAATTGAGCCATTATTTTTTATTGGTACTGAATATTCCATTGTCATTGCAGTTTTGTCAGCATTAACTTCAGGATCATTAATAAAATTTTCGCCAGATATGGATTTTTTAAAATAAGTAGTGTTCTTTATATTATCTTGTTGCCCAGTGGTATATGTAATATTTCCATTGACATCAGCATATCCCATCTTTATACTACCATTTCTTTTTACTTCAGCCTTTAAAATAGTCATTAATTTATCAGGATCATTATTTGTTACTGAAACAACATTAGCAGTCGCTTCCATTGAATTTAATTGATTATCTAAATTAGCTTGAACTGTATTTGAAGCTTGAATAGCTATTTCAGGTAAGGTCTTTGTAATATTTGATATTAAAGCATCAGATGCATTAATATAAGAAATAATTCCAAATCCAGTACTTACTACTAAGAGTAATATACCTATCAGAACAATTAATTTTGATTTTATAGTTTTTATTAACATTATTAAGTCAGCTCCTTAACCGTTATTAACTTTTTTTTTATTGTGTCTTATATTCATTTAAATCCCTCATTTTTATAATCAAGTTCTGAGCTTTTAATAGCGATTGAGATAACTCGGATACTTCTTCATTTGAAAGAACATTAAATCTTTCTAAAAAAGCTTCTTCTTCAGCTGAAGCGACAGATAAAATAATATTTAATGACTTATTTGATAGTGAAATATAAACAATTCTTTTGTCTTTTTCATCTTTGTTTTTTATTAAATAACCAAGATTATATAAAGTATTAATACTTCTGCTTGTATTGGGTACAGATATATTTAATTTTTTGCTTATTCTTGATACTGTAGTAGTACCTTCAAAATGAATAAAATTTAATATCTTTGAAAAAAGAGGGGTGATTTCTATATTAGTTAGGTCGGGAATAAGGTCTATAAATTCAACATTAAATAAACTATAAAAATTAACCATATTTAAAATTAAATCTCGATTATCTTTTTTATTCATATAAAATCTCCTATAGTAATTATTATTATCTAAAAATAATTATAACAAAATACTTATCAAATGACAACTATTTTTACTAATTGTAATTTCATTGTTGCAAAAGAGACTGAAGGGATAGTAAGTTCTGACAAAATAAAAGCTTAAATATTTTACAATATAAAGCTGAGATTATCTTACAATAAGAAAATCTCAGCTTTAATCATTTTTTATTATTTATAATTAACAAGAACGCCTTGGTAAGGTATGGTTACTATTTTACCGGTGATATCTATAGACGCCGTTGTGCCATCAATAAGATTTTTATTATTTAATAAATTCAATCCAACTGTGTATAATGTTTTAGCAATAAAATATGGATCTTCCACAACAGTTCCAGTCATAACTCCATTTTTTATTAGTTCTCGAGCTTTTTCTATTCCATCAAAGCCGATAACTTTAACATTTTGTATATTATTTTGAAGATTGAAACCATATTTTTGTAAAGCGCTAATAGCTCCAATAGCCATGACATCATCATTAGCAATAATAAGTTCAATTTTATTTCCATAGTTTAAAAGTAAACTGCTAATTGTATTTTTTGCTTCCTCTTCGCTCCAATTACAAATTTTTGTTGCAAGTTCTTCAGTTTTAATGTTATTACTTTGTATCTCCAATAAAGAGTATTTTGTTCTCTCAAGTGCATATATATTAGTTGGAGTTCCTTCTAACATAATATATTGTATTATGTTATCATTGTTTTTATCTATTTTATCTTTATCATTCTTCCATTCATCAACAACAATACTTCCTTGTAAAATACCTCCTTCAGCAGGGTCTGGCCTAATAGAGCAAGCCTTACCATAAGACATAGTAGCAGGTATGTCAACATTACCCCAAAACATTGCCGGAATATTGCTTTGTTTAATCTTTTCAACGGCATACTTTGTATATTTGGAATCAACCATATCCAATACTATAAGATCTATATTTTTTTCAGCAAGTATTGAGTTAAGCTGCATATTTTGTATATTTTGATCTCCTTTTCCATTATAAAAAGTATAATTCACAGTGCCAGGATTTTCTTGTTCAATTTTTTCTAGACTATCTTTTACCAAAGAAGTTATAGAGATGTTGTAATTTCCTATTAACACACTGATTTTAACTGGCTGATTACTATTTTTCAATACTGGGCTACTTAAATTTTTATTATAACTTTGTAGTAGCATTGTAGATAATAGTATTAAAAAAGTAATAAATGAGGAAATTTTTTTATGGATTTCATTTTCTACTCCTAAATAAAGTTTAGTTTTTTATTAGAATAAAAATATTATATTATGCTCTCATATATTGGTGAATTCATCTCTATCAAAGAAATCACCACCATATGTCTCCATTAATTTTAGTATGTACTTTTATATTAGGTTTATACTTGAGAAATGAATCACATATAAATATGTACATATATCATTATATAAAGGTGATAAAAGCTTATATAGATAGTAATAAAAGATGATTGCGTAATTAATTAAATCTTAAAAATATTACTTTTAATTTAATCATATTAATAATTAAATGTGATTTTAATAGATTTGATTATTTAAATTAGATTAATATAATTTATTGGAAAACATATAGAAATTATAAATAAATTAAAGATATAATAGAAGGGATAAACATTAATATAACATATTAAGATAAATTGGGAAATATTAATAGTGTATATAGTATTTGGAACTATAAGGGGGATTTTCAACATGCATTCTAGGACGAAAGCAAAGATAAGTGAAGAAAAATTACTACAAATGATTGAAGTAGCTGGTATTAAGGACTTGATTAAAATTCAGGAGTTAACAGGTGGAGAATTTAATGTTGCATACATGATTTATACTAAAGCTGGCAAATATATACTAAAAATTGGACCAAGCGAAGGAACAATAACACTTACACATGAGAAAGGAATCATGAATGTTGAACTTTGGGCATATGAACAGATTAGAAAGTATTCTAATATAAAAATACCTCAAATAATACATAGCGGTCATGAAATAATCGGCAATCACTGGTTTATCATGACTGAGCTTCAAGGAAAATTACTATGTGATGTAGCTTTGACTGAAGAGCAGATGTATAACTGGCAATACCAGTTTGGTCAAGCACTTGCGCAAATACATAACATCAAAAATGAGAAATTTGGGTATACCCAGGTACGTTTGCATGATACTTGGAAAGATGCTTATTATGATATGATATTTACCCTTATAGAAGATGCAGATAAGCAAGGAAATATACTACCAGAACTTTCTGAAATACTTCGTTTTATAAGAAAATGGGAGGGGGCCCTTGAGGAAGTAAAGGTACCAAGACTTATCCATTATGACCTATTCGACAATAATGTATTTATTGACGAAGATTTGAATTTTGCTGGTCTTATTGATACGGAAAGATCTTTCTTTGGGGATTACTATGCTGACTTTTTTGCAATCGATTATCTTGGTTACCTTAAAGATAATAAAGGGTTAATAGATGGATATAATTCTCAAGCAGAAGAAAAAATCGAATTTACTCCTCACGCAAGAGCAAGGTTAGCCCTTTCACGTCTTCTACTTGGGCTTATTATGTTTACAGAGGGAACCACAAGACTTGCACTTTCTGATCCACAGCACTGGGAAAGAAAATATTTAGCATCGGTTATAATTAATTTTGCTTTACATGAACTTGACTAAATGAAGAGAGTTTAGATGGGCAAAGTTATCTATTTATAAATAAAAATACTTAACTAGAAATATATGTAAATAGACTAGTTACAAAGCTATAATTTTGCAACTAGTCTATTTATTAAAGATATTAATTATTAATTAGAGAATTCTTGTGATCCCATATATTTACCGTTTCCGAAGATTACACCTATACCAACTTTATTATATGAAGAATTCATCATATTAGCTCTATGGCCTGGTGAATTCCACCATTGATTAAATAACTCAACTGGATCACTAGTATTATATGCAATATTTTCGCCTGTTGAAGTATATTTATAGCCTATTGTTTGCAACCAGTTTGTCCACTTAGTTCCATCTGGATTTGTGTGGTCAAAGAAGTTATTTTGTATCATATCGTTACTTTTATATCTTGCTACTTGTACTAATGTATTGTCCATAGTAAGAGGCTGAAGACCAGCTTCTGTTCTTTTCGCGTTCATTAATTCAAGAATTTTTTGCTCAGCAGAAGCTTGTACACTTATTGAATAATTTGTTGGGAGCTTAGGTAACCCCTGTATATCAACTGAACTTGTACTTGTAGATGCATTAGTAGTGCTTTTGCTACTTTCTACGTTAGTTGTGCTTCCTGTGTCTGCATTTGTTCCATTAGTACTAGTTGAAGTACTTACTGTTGAAGTTTTATTATTATCTTTAACTACATTATTATTCGAATCAAAAACCTTATCAACAACTGGAGTTGTGTTTCCAGTAATATCTCCATCTGAATTAGTTGTATATTCTTTGTTATTTACTACAACTTTCCCAGTTTCCATCATTCCTAATTGATTTAAACAATAAGTTTTATTGTTTACTTTAATAACACCTGTTTGCATTTTTCCTGCATTATCAAAGTAATGCCATCTGCCATGATTCATAACCCAGCCTTTATTTAAATGATTATGTGTAGCTGTATTGTACTTATTGTTTGCATTTGAATCAAGAGTTGCTGCAGATACTCCTAATGATGAGAAACTACCAATCGTTGTAGCTGCAATAACTGCTGTTACCATTTTTCTTAAAGAATTTTTCATCATAAGTTTTTCTCCTTCTTATATGTTTTATTTGCCTACTTGAATTAAATATAAGCAATAAACATTTATTAATGTTTGCCGCGTTCAAGTGAGGTCATGTGTCTATACTAACATTTTAACGACAATATTCAACAAAGGTTTTTCTTATTTAAGTCTTTTAAATGAAATGGGCGCAAAATCTCTTGAGTATGTTCCTTTATAGTCCTTTATGCACTATGATATTATTAAACTCCTTGCGGTGCAAAGGGTAGGCCCCAATAATATTTAGAAATTATCAGCTTCAATTATTCTATTTCAATCATTCTACATAGATATATACTGCAATAAATATGTAAACTTCCAAAACATGAAAAAGAATGGATGTGATAAAAAGCATAATAAATAGAATAAGGAAATTGACAATAATTTACCAAAATGATATTATTACTTTATAAAAGGATTTATTGTAAAATGCAGTATAATCTTATGAAAGGGGAAATGTATTATGAAGGCAAGTGTAAAGGTGATTGCTTACTAAAACTAAATATGGGCAAAATGCAATTTTAGGGGGAACTACACCCTTTATTTGTGATGCATTTTTGCAGCTATAATTAACCTTTCATAAATATACACTGACTACTCAGGATAATTTAAATGAATTCAAAGGAAAATAAAATTCTATTTGAATAATTTTAATATAAATCCCGCAGATAGCAGCCGTTTTTGAGGTTGATATCTGCGGGATTTTTCTGCCCATTTTTAGAGACATTAAGCAATCACTTGAAAGGAGAGATGTGATATGAAAGTTATAAAATACGAGAATAATAAATATTTAATTGAGGCACATTTAAAGAATTACTAGGATTGATGTGATTATCTGTTATTTTCTTTCATGTGCCTAAAGTATGGAGGAAAACGATGAATAATATAAAAGAATATGGATTTAGTGAATTTTTTGAGAATCAAATAAGTAAATTTAATATAACTTCAACAGATTTAATACCAGCAAGGGTAATTGAAGTTCAGAAAGAGCAATATAAGATTGTAACAGAATATGGTGAAAATGATGCAAAGTTAAAGGGATCTTTATTTTATAATGATAAGATATATAATGAATATCCAACTGTCGGAGATTATGTTTTAGCAAAGCATAATCCTATGGGGGAAGATATAATATATTATGTCTTTGAGAGAAAAAGTAAATTTTCAAGACTTGACTCTTATAATAAAGTGGAGCAGATTGTAGCTGCTAATTTTGACTATGTATTTATAATGCTTTCTCTAAACAATGACTTTAATATAAAGCGAACAGAAAGGTATTTAACTGCTGCATGGCAAAGCGGAGCTTCACCAGTTATAATAATGACTAAGCTTGACTTATGTGATGATTATGATTCTTATAGGGAAAATGTTTCTGAAATAGCCCCTTTTGTTCCTATAATCGGAGTGAGTTCCGTTACAGGAGAAGGCTTGGAGGAGTTAGAGGCATATGTACAGGAAGCAAAAACTATCGTGTTTTTAGGATCTTCTGGTATTGGTAAATCCTCACTTGTTAATGCTCTTTGCGGTGAAAAAATCATGAAAGTGAATACTATTCGTGAAGATGATAGTAAAGGGCGTCATACAACAACTCATAGACAGCTTATTACACTTAAAAACAATGCTATGGTTATAGATACCCCAGGTATGCGTGAACTTGGGATGTGGGATGTATCAGAAGGATTGGATGTAGCATTTGAAGATATTGAAGAGCTATCTAAAAAGTGTAAATTTAATGACTGCAGCCATGAGAAAGAGCCAGGATGTGCTGTAAAAGCTGCTTTAGAAAGTGGAGAGCTGTCAATAAAGAGATGGAATAACTATTTAAAACTCAAGAAAGAATCGGAATTTGCTAAATATAAAGAAAGTATGAGTGTACGCTTAAGGAAAAAAGCTTTATGGAAAAATGTTTCTAAATTTCAAAAGGAATTAAAAAAGAAATATTAGCTTATTTATTCAGCTTAAGATTGTTAAAGTTACAGAGATGATTGTAGAAACAGAAAATAGAATATGAAAGTTTTAAAGATGAAAAACAAAATAACAATATAAATTAAATAAGCTGAGGTTTTCTTATACTTAGAAAATCTCAGCTTTAATAAATACCACGTCTTACACAAACCTTCTGACGTTATGGTTTACTGCATATATGTTTCATTATTTCTTAAATCAAATTTTTCGATTTTTTCTGGTCCTCTTAATATTTTTCTTTTTATATGAAGACCACCATCTGAATCTGTTCTGATTCTCCATTCAATAAGCATTATATTTCCATCTACAATTTCAATGCCCTGTATTCCACTTGCCCTAACACATGATCCGTCATTAAAATAAGGCAACTCTG
The DNA here is from genome assembly GCF_003575225.1 of Clostridium chromiireducens. NCBI lineage: Bacteria > Bacillati > Bacillota > Clostridia > Eubacteriales > Clostridiaceae > Clostridium > Clostridium chromiireducens. The sequence goes on from NZ_QXDJ01000005.1 coordinate 167,613, forward strand.
CGACTTTTGGAAAATGGGGTCTATGGGTATGTCCGCAGATGATCATAATTTTTTTCATTTTAATCCAATTACTATAAATACGTTCGATTTTATGAATCTTCTCAGAACTTTTTACAGGGCTTGCAGGATTTATAAAGCCTACTGAGTGAAGAAATTTCCAAAAATATCTTACTGTAAGCATATTAAAATGCCACAACTTATCATTCATTCTGTCTCCTTGGTGGCCATGAACAGTTAGTATTTCCTGTCCTGTATTTCTATGCTTAAACACTACTGCCTCATATGGCGTAATCCCAGGAAACAACTCTATGTCTTCTTCGTTATATTCATCGTAGAATTTATAATAATTCTTTTCTACAAAATTGCTGCATTTTAAGTGTATATTGTGATTACCATATAAAACAATTAATCTACCTAAATCAAAGAACTTTTTTAATAGAGCATATACCTCATCATGAGCCAGTCTTATATGTTTAAAATTAGAGTGTTCCCAAAGTTCATCTCCATCGCCAACCTCCACATAAGTATATCCATTATTAAAATAGAATTCTAATGCGAATAAAAAGATATTTTGATTTTTTGCAAATTCGTCAGATGGTGTACCATCTCCTCTGTGGCAATCACTGAAAAATATATATTTAGAATTGTTATCAAAATATTCAATTTTAGCATTATTATAAGCTTCTGTTAATCTCTTTTCTGCGAGCTTCTTTTCCGATATCATAGTACACCTCTTTTTATAACACTTAAAATTAATATGATTATATGTAGTTAATCTACCCTTTTAAATAAGAATATATGTTAATGGATTTCATTTTTGAGTTAATTCATTAAAGACTACCATCTCGGAGGTCCATGAATTATGTTGTTGATTTTAACCACTACATTTTTATCGTCGTTAAAAATATTGTATTTTAATGGGGAGTTATAAAACAATTATAGGTATCTTTAATATTAGTTAAATTCTGTTTAAGAACAATTTAGGTTAGAATTATATAAACTGGAAATATTATTGACAAGGCTGATTTTTTTGCATACAATATAACTATAATACCGATAGAAATAGTAGGAAATAAAGATGGCATTGTAGAACTTTAGTGCTGTCTTTTTTTGAAATTTAGGATTAGTAAAGTAAATGCAATGAAATAATGTATTAATATTAAACAAGTTGGGGGGCTGATAGTATGTCTATACTACTAAAGGATGTTATAAATTTGGAGTCATTCAAAAATATGAGATTGGTAGGGGGGAGAAGTGGATTAGATAAGACTGTAAATTGGATATATGTTGCTGAGTGTTTTGAAAACCCACTTGAGAGTTTGAATTGGATTTATGGAGGAGAAATTGTATTTATTACAGGAAGATCTATAAAGGGAGATATAAATTTATTAAGTAGACTGATAGAAGGTTTTAATGAGAAAAATATAGCAGGATTAATAATTAATATAGGGCCTTATATTAAGCAGATACCAAAAAAAATAATCGATTTGGTAAATAGTCTAAATCTTCCGCTATTTGAGCTTCCGTGGGAAATCAGAATAACAGAGGCAACTAAAGATATTTATACAGCCATTGCAATGAAACGGCTTCAAGAAGATTCGAGCGTTAACTTTTTTCACCAGCTGCTATTTGGGGATGAAAAATTAGGGGGTAATTTAATAGATAAAGCAGCTTATTTTGGATATAATTTATCTGGGGAATACAGAGTATATATTATAGATATAGATAATTTTCAAAAATATATTAAAGATAATAATATAGATGATGAAAGTATAATTTTTGAAGTTAAAACTAAACTGAAAAAAATAATTCGGGATACTTTGTATAATCATAGTATTGAAGTACCAATAGTAGATAAAAATGATTCTGTAATTTTTATCTATAAATTGAATAAAAATAAAATAAAAGTATTGGATGAAGCTTTAGATAAAATAAAAAAGTTAGTCAGTAATCAAATAGGTGGAATGACAGTAAGTATTGGTGTCGGTGATTGTTATAATGATTTAAATATGATAAAAGATTCATTAAAAGAAGCTCAATTAGCATTAAAGAAAATCATAATAGACGGATTAAAGGATTGTATTTTAGAATATAAAAACATAGGTGTTTATCAAATGCTTTTTTCTTTAGAAGATACCAGAAATTTAAACAAGTATTATGAAGATAAATTAAGACCTATCATAGAATATGATAATATAAACAATTCAAAATTAATTGAAACTTTAGAAGTATACTTAGATGAAAATTGTAATAATACAAGCACTTCAGAAAGATTATTCTTACATAGAAATAGTCTTAGATATAGGATTAATAAAATTGAAGAATTGTTAGATGTTGATTTACGTAAGTTAAATCAATGTATTGATATAAAATTGGCAATTGATGCAAAGAAAATTATAAGCAATAAGGAGAATTAATTGAAATTAAAAACATAGTATTTAGATAGGGATTGTACATTATATACAAAAATGATTGTGCTCTTTGTCTATATTAATATATATGAATGTGTATTATAGTAATATAAAACCTACTAAGGATATAAAATTACTGTAGAAAGAGGGGGGCCATAATGCAAAACAATAATATCTTATCACCACAAGAAGAAAGACTTATTAGAGAAATAAATAGCAATATAATCGATTTTAAATCAAGTAATAGAGTTAATAATATCTTAAATACATTTAAGGGGACAAGACCTAAAATTGATATTGAAAGAGGCTTATATTTCACTCAATCATTTAAGGAAACTGAGGGAGAGCCGTTAATATTAAGATGGTCAAAAGCATTATTGCATTATGCTAAAAACGCAACAATATACATTGATGATAGTGAGATAATTGTTGGAAGAGGCGGGAAAGAAGGTCGTTATGGATTATTATATCCAGAGCTTGATGGCGATTTCTTAGATGAGGCAATTGAGCAGTTACCCAAAAGGGAAACTTCGCCTTTTGATATTTCAAAAGAGGATGCAGAAATTGTTATAAATGAAATTTCACCATATTGGAAGGGGAAAACTTTTCATGAAGATTTAGCAAATGCATTAAATCCTGAAACTTTTAAGTTGACTTACAATAATGATGAAAGTCTTACTTCAAGGTTTATAGTTAATGAAACTGCATCATTTCGTTCATCTATTCAATGGGTACATGATTATGAGATAGTTTTAAATATTGGATTTAATGGAATTAAAAAAGAGGCAGAAGAAAAGTTAGCAGAACTTGATGAATTTAGTCCAGTTAATAATACAGAAAAAATACCATTTTTAAAGGCAATTATTAATGTGGCTGATGCAATAACATTATGGGCAAAACGTCATGGAGATTTAGCAGCAGAACTATATGAAAAGGAAGATGATTCTGAAAGAAAAGAGGAATTAAAGCTAATAGCAGATACTTGTTATCATGTTCCGGCAAATCCTCCAAGAAGCTTCCATGAAGCTGTTCAAGCTCAATGGTTTACGCAAATGTTTTCGAGAATAGAGCAAAAGACAGGGACTATTATTTCTAATGGAAGAATGGATCAATATTTATATCCATACTATAAAGCTGATATTGAAAAAGGAATTTTAACTGATGAAAAAGCAGTTGAATTATTAGAATATGTCTGGGTAAATATGGCACAATTTGTAGATCTTTATTTATCAACAACTGGTGGTGCGTTTAATGAGGGATATGCACATTGGGAAGCGGTTACAATTGGAGGACAAACTCCAAATGGACAAGATGCAGTTAATGATTTAACTTATCTTTTCTTAGAATCAAAGAGAAATTTTCCTCTTAACTATCCAGATTTAGCAGCTAGAATACATGCCCGTAGTCCTAAAAGATATTTATATGAGGTTGCAGAAACTATTAAGGATGGATCGGGATTTCCTAAACTTATAAATGATGAAGAAGTTGTACCTCTTTTACTTGCAAAGGGAGCCACATTTGAAGAAGCATATGATTATAGTGTTTCCGGGTGTGCTGAATGCCGTATGCCTAACAGAGACACTTACACAAGTCCATGTGCATATATAAATTTTGCAGCAGCAATTGAAATGACTATTTATAATGGTAAAATGCAAAAATATGGTGATGAAGTAATAGGTATTAAAACTGGTGAGTTAACAAACTTTAAAACTTTTGAGGAATTTTTTGATGCATACCTTGTTCAACAGAAGAATTTCTTAAAACATGCGTTTATACAACAACATGAAATTATAAGACTTAGAAAAAATCATTTTGCATCACCTCTAGGATCTGCGCTGCACAAATTATGTAGAGATAATTTTAAAGATATTCATGAGCCTTATATTGAGGGTGGTATAGATTTGGGATATTTTGAATTTATTGGCTATGGTACAGTTATTGATTCATTGGCAGCAATTAAGAAAAATGTTTTTGAGGATAAGAAGATAACATTAGCAGAGCTAAAAGAAGCGTTAGAGCATAACTATGAAGGATATGAAGCAATTAGACAATTGATGCTTAATGGTCCAAGCTATGGTAATAATGATGAATATGCTGATTCTATTGCAAAGAGACTTGATTTAGAAGCGCTTGAATTTACTGAAAAATATTCTAAGGAATTAGGGGTAAATCTTGATTTAAGATATGTACCATTTACATCACATGTACCTTTCGGCAAAGTTGTTAGTGCAACTCCTAATGGTAGATTTGCATATACACCGCTTGCAGATGGATCATCACCTTCTCATGGAGCTGATATAAATGGACCAACAGCAGTTCTATTATCTAATTTTGCAAGTAAAAATTATAACCATAAAGAAAGAGCTGCAAGACTTTTAAATGTTAAGCTTAGTCCAGCATGTGTTAAAGGCGACGAAGGAACAGAAAAACTTATCTCATTTATTAGAACTTGGTGTGATTTAAAACTATGGCATTTACAATTTAATATAATCAACAGAAATACATTAATTGCAGCAAAGAAAAATCCTGAGCAATATAAAAGTTTACTCGTACGTGTAGCTGGATATAGTGCATACTTTACTGAATTATCCGAGGACTTACAAAATGATATTATAAACAGAACAGAGCATGAGGCTATATAAAATGAGTGATCAGGCTTATGTTTTCAACATTCAGCATTATTCTTTGCATGATGGGCCAGGAATTAGAACAAATGTATTTTTAAAGGGATGCCCGCTTCAATGTAAATGGTGCAGCAATCCAGAATCACAAAAGCCTGAGGCAGAAATTTTTTATAATAACAATAAATGTATAGGCAGCAAGGAATGTAGTGGTTGCATTAGTAGCTGCATAAATAATGCAATTAGCTTTGATAGTGATAATAAAGCATTAATTAATAGAGATAAATGTACCAATTGCTTAAGATGCAGTAGTGATTGTCCAACAGGAGCAATCACTACGCAGGGAACACTAAAAACAATAAAGGAATTATTAGATATTGTTGAGAAGGATAGTGTTTTTTACACTCACTGTGAAGGGGGCGTCACTATAAGTGGTGGAGAACCTCTTATGCAGGGGGAATTTACAATTAATCTATTGAAGCAGGCTAAGAAAAGAAGAATAAATACAGCAATTGAAACTTGTGGTTATGCAGATTATGAAATATTAAAGGAATGTGCAGAAAGTTTAGATACAATTTTATTTGACATAAAAAGTTTAAATGATGAAAAACATAAAAAATTTACAGGAGTCAGCAATAAATTGATTTTAGAAAATTTCAATAAACTGTGTATTGATTTTCCAAACCTAAAGAAAATTGTTAGAACTCCTGTTATACCAACATTTAATGATAATGAAGAAGATATAAAGGAAATAGTAGCATTTTTAAAAAATAAACCTAATGTTAACTATGAGCTATTGCCATATCATAAATTTGGTGAGGGAAAATATAAATCACTTGGAAGAGAATACTTAATGGGTGATTTGAAACTTGATGAAAGATTTTTTGAATTTATTAATGGTTTATAAAGTCGAAGTATTAAAAGATGAATCCAATTGGAAATTAAATTTACTGTAGAATAAGAAGTTGTAAAACAGGGGGAGTTTTAACTATGAAAAAATCTATCAAAAATATTATAGCGTTAGGATTAAGTACACTTTTATTAGCTGGTGTATTTGCAGGGTGCCAAAATAGCGATACAAAAAAAACAACGGATGCAGAAAAATCAAATGTAGTACTTAGAATTGGAGCACAGCCTTATCCACTTTATTCATCTATATATGTCGCAAAAAAACTAGGGTATTTAGATGAAGAGCTTAAAAAAGTAGGTGCAACTTATGAATGGACAGATTTTAAGTCAGGTCCACTTGTAAATGAAGCAGTTGCAGCAGGAAGTGAGGATATTGGATTCATGGCAGATATGCCTGCTATTTTAGCAAAATCTTCAGGTCAGGATATTGAGATTATTGGAAATGTTGCTTACGGAGAAAAAGCATTGGCGGTTCTTGTAGGTGCTGATTCTAACATTACAAATCCTAGTCAGTTAAAGGGCAAAAAGGTCGCTTACGTAAAAGGATCTTATGCACAGCATTTATTAGCACTTGTTTTGAAAAATGCAGGATTAACTTTTGATGATATTGAGTCTGTGAATCTTGCAGCAGGAGATATGCCAGCAGCACTCGAGGGGAAACAAATTGATGCAGCAGTTTTATGGGAACAATTTGTATCAAAATTAACAACTGAAGGTAGAGCTAAGGTTTTAGTTGATGGTACAGGGATAAAAAAAGGGAATATGGTAACTTATTCAACAAAGGAATTTGCAGAAAAAAATCCTCAAGTAATTGAGGCATATATAAAAGCAGGTCAAAGAGCATCAGAATATATAAAAACAAATCCCAAAGAAGCGGCTGAAGCAATAGCTGGGGATTTTGGAGTTACTCCAGAGTTAATGGTTAAGATTTTTAATAATTTAACATTTACTCAAGAATTAACAAAAGATGATATTCAAGAAATTAAGACAGTAGAAAAATATATTTTAGACCAAAAAATAATTTCAAATGAAGTAAATATGGATGAATTTATTAATACTAAGTTTTTAGAAGAAGCTGGTATTACAAAATAATTACATACTATTAAGATTATTTTTTTAAGAAGTAAGAAATATATTAGAAAATATAGAATTAAATTTGTCTGATGTCTAGCCACTGTAAGACTCCTATCCGACCTAAAGGAGAAAGTGACTCACACAAAATCAAAGATTTTGGTTCCCTAGTGGCACGACCCTAGATAAGTTCAACTAAATTCAGCTGGAGTATAAAACTCCACCTGAAAAGTTTCACTTTATCCTCTGCTAATTTAGCAGAGGGATATTATATAAGAGAGTGGGTGATGTATTATGAATAAATCTAAAAAAGTTAAAAATCATGTTTTATTTTTAGTTTTATATTTAGCTTTACCAGTAATAATTCTACTAATTTGGAAAGCAGCAGATATTGGTGGGTATATAAAACCATATACAATGCCAGCTCCTGAAAAAGTATTGAAAACAGCTGGAGATATTTTAAAAGATGGTACATTGATTAAACATATAGTAGCAAGTTTTTTAAGGGTACTTGAAGGCTTTCTTATTTCTTTAATACTGGCCTTGACTTTAGGGATTGGAGTAGGATTATCAAAAAAATTAGAAATATTTACAGATATAACAGTACAAATTATTAAACCAATTCCACCTATCGCGTGGATTCCATTAGCAATTCTCTGGTTTGGTATAGGTGAATTTTCTAAAATATTTATTATTGTACTCGGTGCATTTTTTCCTATTTTGCTTAATGTAGTTGATGGGATAAAAAATATTGATGATAAGTATTTAGAACTTGGTAGAGTTTATGAGGTTCCAAAGGCTAAGTTTATTCGTGGAGTGATATTACCAGGGGCATTACCATCTATTATGACTGGTGTTCGTCTAGGACTTGGTAATGCATGGGTTTGCGTTGTAGCGGCAGAGATGATTGCAGCTACTAAAGGTGTTGGATATATGCTTACAGATGGTAGAAACATGTCAAGACCTGACTTAGTCATATTAGGAATGCTAATAATAGGGATTGTAGGTAAGCTTATGGATGATGTATTAAAGAAGATATCTATAAGAATTACCAAGTGGAATTAAGAGGTGAGGTAAAATTTATGGAAAGTATAATAGAAATTTCTAAGTTAAGTAAGCGATATGAAAGTAAAGGTAGTTATGTGGATGCATTACTCGATATTGATCTTGAAGTTAAAGAAGGAGAATGTTTATCTATTATAGGGAGTAGTGGATGTGGCAAAAGTACATTACTTAAAATTATTGCAGGATTAGAAACAGAATATGAAGGAACTATTACATTTGACGGAAAGCCAATTGAGGGTCCATCAAGAGAAAAAGGAGTTATATTTCAAGATCATAGGTTACTTCCATGGATGACAGTAGCAGAAAATATACGTTTTAGTTTACCTGATAATGAAAAGGACTCGGAGGATTTAATTAAAGAAAATATCGAATTAGTTGGTTTAAATGGATTTGAAAATGCCTATCCCAAACAACTATCTGGTGGTATGGCACAAAGAGTTTCAATTGCTAGAGCTTTAGCAAATCGTCCCAAGATACTATTATTAGATGAACCGTTTGGAGCGCTGGATGCAATTACAAGAATAAACATGCAAGAAGAAATGCTTAGAATATGGGAAAAAGAAAAAATAACAATGATTATTGTCACACATGATATAGATGAAGCTATATATTTAGGAAATAGAGTTATAGTTATGTCAAGTAGACCTGGTAGAATTAGAAAAATTGAAGAGACTAATTTAGGGAATCCAAGATTAAGAACAAGTGCATTATTTAATGTACAAAAAGAAAAAATTTATAAAGAATTTTTCAAAGAAGAGAAGGTTCCATTTTTATATAATATTTAATTTTTAAAACAAAACCTATAAAACATATATGTAAAATAGAAATAAGTGCTCATCAAATAATGCTAAAAAGAAAAATATATTTGAACTTATTAATGAGATTTAATTTTGAAAGGAAATGAATAATATGAGTAATTTAAATGGCAGCCAAGTAGTTGAATTAGATAAGAAGTATAATCAACATCCATGGTTAAAAGGCAATATAAATCCAATTGCAGTTGAAAAAGCGGATGGAATATATTTTTGGGATTATGATGGAAAAAAGTATTTTGATATGTCTTCTCAATTAGTTAATGTTAATTTAGGTTATGGCAATAAAGCTATTATTAAAGCAATTCAAGAACAAGTTGAAAAACTACCTTATATTGCTCCAGCTTATGCAGCAGCACCAAAATCTGAATTAGCAGCAAAATTAATTGAAATATCTCCTAAAAATATGAGTAAGGTATTTTTTACTTGTGGCGGATCTGATGCTAATGAAGCTGCAATAAATATGGCAAGAACAGTTACAGGAAGGAGTAAAATATTTTCAAGATATCGCAGTTATCATGGATCAACTTTAGGTTCTGGAAATTTATCGGGTGATGTAAGACGATTTGCACTTGAAAATCCAGCAGCTAATGGATTTGTTAAGTTTTTTGATCCTTATGTCTATCATGAAAATATTAAATTTGAAAATGATGCGGAGGCTTCTAAATATTATATTGACAAATTAAGAGAGCAATTACTTTATGAAGGCCCTGGAAACGTAGCAGCTATAATCGTTGAAACAATAACTGGAGCCAATGGTGTAATTATTCCGCCAGATGGTTACCTGCAAGGGGTGCGTAAACTTTGTGATGAATATGGAATATTAATGATTTGCGATGAGGTAATGGCCGGATTTGGTAGAACAGGGAAAATGTTTGCCTTTGAAAATTGGGACATTGAACCGGATATTATATCTTTTGCTAAGGGTGTTACTTGTGGTTATGTTCAATTAGGTGGAGTAATTGTAAATGACAAAATAGCTAAGTATTATGAAGAAAATGTTTTTCTATATGGTTTGACTTATAGCGGACATCCACTTGCGTGTGCAGCTGGTGTAGCTTGTGTTAATTACTATTATGAAGCTAATATACTTGAAAATGTAAACAAAGTAGGAAAAGTGCTAGGAGAAATCTTAGAAGAACTTAAAGCTAAACATAAATGCATAGGTGATGTTAGATATATTGGATTATTTTCAGCAGTTGAATTAGTTAAGGATAAAGCAACAAAAGAGCCGCTTATACCTTACGGAACTGATGAAAAAAACATTAGAGGAAAGATTATCAGCTTACTAACTGAAAGAGGTTTTGCAACTTTTGGCCGTGAAAATAATATAAACATCTGCCCTCCATTAATTATAACTGAAGAGGAATTAAGAGAAGCAATGAAGATTTTTGACGATGTATTAACTATTGTTGATAATGAGTTTCTCTAGGGTATAGATATGTGGGAATATGAACAACCAGTAAATATTATTTTCGGAAATGGCAGCATTAATAAGCTTGGAGAAATTATTAAAAATAATGGATATAAAAGGGGCTTATTAGTTACTAGTAAATTTTTTTATAAAAGCGGATTTGCAGAAAAATTAAAAGAGGATAGTCAAAATGAAATAATTGATATTTTTAGTGAGGTTGAACCTAACCCAACAATTATTAATATTGATAATTGTGCAGGGATCATTAGAAATAATAATATAGGTTTTATTGTAGCATTAGGCGGTGGAAGCGTTATTGATTGTGCAAAGGCAAGTGGAGCAGTTTCATTGACTAATGATTCAATTAAAAAATATCATGGTACAAATTTAAGCTTGCCAAATAAGAGTATTCCGATTATAGCAATTCCAACAACTTCTGGAACTGGAAGTGAGGTTACTTGTGTAAGTGTAGTAACTGATAAGGAATTAGGTAAAAAAACACCTATTGTTTCCAAGAGCTTTTATCCTAAAATTGCACTTATTGATCCAGAGCTAACCTATTCACTACCAGATAATATTACTGCAAGTACAGGTATTGATGTTTTATGCCACGCTGTAGAGGGATATTGGAGTAAGGGACATCAGCCTATATGTGATGCACTCGCAGTTCATTCTGCTAGATTGGTATTTGATTATTTAGAAAGAGCTTATCTAAATCCAAGGGATGGTGTTGCTAAAGAAAAATTAGCAGAAGCATCTATTATAGCGGGATTATCATTCACATTACCAAAGACTACATCATCTCATGCATGTTCCTTTTTGTTAACTAGTAAATATAATATACCCCATGGTGAAGCTTGTGGATTAACACTAGATTATTTTACTAGATTTAATGGAGAAAAGGACGAAAGAGTTAACGAATTCTCAAGATTATTGGGTTTCAAAGATGCAAATGAAATGGCTGATAATATTTATAGATTAAAAAAGAATATAGGGCTATTAGTTGATTTAAAGCATTTGAAATTAACAGATAATGATATATTGGAATTGGTTGGAAAAAGTAAGAATGCGAATTTAATGAATAATCCAATTAATATAAGTGATGACGAACTTTTAAAAATGTATACTACCTTTAAATAGAGAGGGGGAAGAAAATGAAGAGAGCATTAAAAAAATTTTTTACAGTAGAAAAAGCGTTAACCCTTACTACCATAGCAGTAATTATAATAGCCTGGACAATTGTAACGCAATTGGGGATTGTATCAGATATTTTAATTCCATCGCCCAAAAAAGTTTGGCTTGCATTTATTTATATTATTCAAAATAACTATAAAGGCTCATCACTAGTGCAGCATTTAGGGGCAAGTATGGAAAGGTTACTTATTGCCTACATATTAGCTGCTATTATAGCAATTCCATTAGGTCTTGTAAGTGGCTATAACAGCAAAGTTAGGGCAATCATTGAACCAATAATAGAATTCTATAGACCATTACCACCCCTTGCTTATTATACATTATTAGTTTTATGGATGGGAATCGACAATGGATCAAAGATAGCGCTATTGCTTTTAGCAAGTTTCGCACCAATTTATATTTCGTGTATGTCAGCTGTATTAAAAATAAAGGCAGATTATATAAATAGTGCATATACAGTAGGTGCTAATAAATATCAAATTTTTATCCATGTAATATTCCCATCCTGCCTGCCAGATATATTTGTTGGATTAAGGACAGCTATAGGTGTAGCTTATACTACATTAGTAGCAGCCGAAATGGTTGCAGCAGTTTCTGGTATTGGCTGGATGGTATTAGATGCAAGTAAATTTTTAAGAAGTGATATTATTTTTGTGGGAATTATAATCATGGGGATAACTGGAATATTGCTGGATAAGTTTATACGTATCATAGAAGATAAGGTTGTTCCGTGGAAGGGAAAAGAATAAAAAACAGAATTGAAAGGGGAATTTTATTATGATATTTAAAAAATTATTAAGTGGAATTTTAGCAGCAACAGTAGTTGCAGGAGCATTAGTAGGTTGTGGATCAACCACAAATAATACTAACGCTAAAGCAAAATCTAGCAAGGAACTTCCGGAGGTTGTAAATATAGGTACCCAACAAATGCCTACCGATGAAAGTCTTGCAAGAACCAAAGGTTTTTTTGAAGAAGAATTAGGCGTTAAAGTTAATATAACTGAGTTTGATTCAGGTAAAGATGTTAATAATGCACTTGCCTCAAAAAGTATAGATTTTGGGCTAATGGGCTCAACACCTGCAACTGTTGGTATTGCAAGTGGTATTCCAATAGAGCTTATTTGGATTCATGATGTTATTGGTGATATTGAAGCATTAGCGGTTAAGAATAGTGCGAATATTAATAAAATTTCCGATTTAGTAGGGAAGAAGGTAGCAGTTCCAGCAAGTTCAACAGCACATTATAGCTTACTAAATGCACTTAAAATAAATAATATATCTGAATCTGATGTGAAAATTTTAGATATGCAGCCAAATGATATATATGCAGCTTGGCAAAGAGGGGATATTGATGCTACTTATGTATGGGAACCAACTCTCGGAAAACTTTTAGGTGATGGAAAGATACTTGTAACTAGTAGAGAGCTGGCAGCACAAGGTGTTTTAACTTGTGATACTGAGGTTGTAAGAAAAGAATTTGCAGAAAAATATCCAGAACTTGTAACAAAATATATTAAAGCCCTTGAAAAAGCAAATGATATTTATAAAAATAATCCAAACGATGCTATTGAAACAATTGCAAAGGCTTTAGGAATTAGTAAAGAAGAAAGTGCGCATCAAATTAATGCATCACAATGGCTATCAGGAAAGGAACAGCTTGATAATAAGTATTTAGGCACAAGTGATAAAAAAGGCGATTTTGTTAAGACATTAAAGAGCACTTCTGATTTCTTATTAGAACAAAAAACTATTACAAATAGTCCAGAAATATCAGTATTTGAAAAAGCTGTGAATCCTAAATACATTGAAGATTCTTTAAAATAAATGAGGTGTTAGGTCATGTGTGAAGACAACAAAAATATAGGCTTACCAGTTGTAACGCTTAAAGATATTAATCTGAGTTACGAGAGTGAGAAAGGTACAGTTACTGCACTAGAAAATATAGATTTAAATATTTCAAAAGGTGAATTTATATGTGTGCTTGGTCCATCAGGATGTGGCAAAAGTACATTGCTAAAAATTATTGCAGGATTTTTAAAACCAACTAGTGGAGTGGCAAAAATGGATGATGCAATTATAGAGGGTGCTGATTGGCATAGAGGGGTTGTATTTCAAGCCCCAACTCTTTATCCATGGCTTAACGTAAGGGATAATGTCAGTTTTGGATTGAAAATGAGAAAACTGCCTAAAGATGAAATAAAAAAGTTAACTGACAAGTATTTAGAAGAAGTTGGTTTAACAGAATTTCATAAGCATAAACCTTATGAATTATCAGGAGGGATGAAACAAAGAGCATCTCTTGCAAGAGTATTAGTTAACAATCCAAAAATGATTTTAATGGATGAACCTTTTGGAGCATTAGATGCTTTAACACGGCAAAATATGCAAGCATTGGTAAGAACATTATGGTGGAAAACCCAGAATACGATTTTTCTTATTACTCATGATGTAGATGAAGCATTAGCATTAGGTACAAGGATAATTGTTATGTCTAGCAGGCCAGGTAAAATAGTTAAGGAATTCAATACAGAATTTACTTACAGAATGTCTGCAGAAAATTCAGATAATACCCGTTATACAAGTGAGTATATGAAAATTAGGGAAGAAATATTAGATTTGATAAATCATCAGCCATATATATTTAAAATATAGTTTTTTGAACGACTACCACCTCGGAGGTCCAGTAAATTCTAAGTACAATCCACCTTAAGGATTTAAATAATAGCTTAAAAATAACATAAAGCTATCCAAGAAAGGATAGCTTTTTTATAATAAAAACAAAATTACTTGAGATAGAAAGAAACAAAAAAGTTCGCAGATGGATAATTAAAATTTCTAATGTACATTATTATGGAGTTGAGGGAGTATTTTCAATGATACTTCTTTTTTTGTCATTAAGAACATATGTGCGTATATTTTGTTTGGTATTGGAAATAATTATAATATAGATAAATAAGCGCTTAAATCTAAATTTATGATATAATTGAGGTAAGAGAATGGGTTATAAAAAGGCCATTAATAATATACACGATAAGTCTTACAAAGATCTTTACTCTAACAAAATAGTGTTTTTGAATTTAGTTAAAGAAATGCTCAGTGCATCTTGGGCAAAAGATTTAAATGAAGAAAATTTAATTTTGGTAGAAAAACAGTACATATTATCAGATTATGAAGAAAATGAGTCAGATATTGTATATAAAGCGAGTATTGATGGTGGAGAAGTGATTTTTTATACTCTTTTAGAATTTCAATCAACAGTAGACTATAAAATGCCTTTAAGATTGTTTTTTTACATTAATGAGGTGCTTAGAGAATATATTAAAAATTTAAAAGAAGAAAATAAGCAAAATAGAAAAGGATTTAAAATTCCCGCAGTAGTTCCAATAGTCTTATATAACTCTATAAGAAGGTGGAATTCGCCAAGATTTTTCAAGGACATAGTAAGTAATAGTGAACTTTTTGGTGATGATATAGTTAACTTTAAGTACGAATTATTTGATGTAAATCATCAATATACTAAAGAAGAATTAATAAAAAATAATAATATTACATCAGCTATATTCTTACTAGATCAAAAGGTGAATCCATTAGAATTTTTTGAGAGATTGAAAGCTGTGGCACTAAAGTTTTCCAAATTAACAAGTAGAGAAAAAGAGATATTGAAGCATTGGCTTAGAAATACTGTTGATGAGGCTATAAGAGAAAATGTAGTTAAAATATTAGAAGCTGATAATAGAGAAGGAGTGGAAAATATGGTAGCTAATAATGCATTTATGATAGAAGAAATGAAAGAAAAAGTGAGGAAAGAAACTGAAAAAGAAACTAGAAAACAAGAAAGAGAAAATATTAGATTAAAGGATATAAGAAGAGTTAAGAATTTACTTACTAAAAAATTTGGAGTTCTAAATAACGACTACGATAAAAAAATAGAAGAGCTAGATAGTAATGATTTAAATTTAATCATTGACAATATTTTAGATATTGAAAGTATAAAAGATGTAGAAAAGTATCTTAAAAATTAATAAATATTAATATGAAAGTTTTAAAGATGAAAAAGAAAATAACAACATAAATTAGATAGGCTGAGAGTTTTTGAATTTAGAAAACCTCAGCCTTAATTATCTTACGTAAATAATAAACATAAAAAACTGGAAAATACTCAAAACTAAGTAAGAAATATTAAAAATTAAGATTTGAATAATTGAATAAATAAAAAATAATGAACTTAATAGAAATTATTATAGTATATTATTTTTTATGCTAAATATAAAGTGAAAAGTATAACTAAACAAAGGCCTTGAGATGACAAAAGATTTGTATAAGATCATATCAAAGATGATATATAAACTACATGAAGTTTTGTAATATTTAATAAAATTCTTATCTTTGGGCTATTAATTTATCTTTATGTAACACATGATCCAATATCCAATTTAAGATAAAGAAAAGTATTTCGTTCAAATGCTTATTGGTATTTGCATCCAAACTTCTAAAATCAATATTGAATATTTTCTTTATAAACTCTGCATGCTCTATTTTTTGGATTGGTAATTGGTCAGAATTAATTTTCAACATATAAGTTTCTTCCGTCTGAAAATGAAATTTAGTGTATTGACGCAAATCTTCTAATATTTGTACAACATCATCATACTTATCTACACGAAGTTCATTTTTTAATAATTCATATGCTTGATTTCCAATCTCAAATAGATGTTTATGTTGTTCGTCAATTATCTCGATACCAATCGAATATTCTTCTTTCCATGTTAACATCATTTTTCGCCCCTTTTTTATAATATTTTATTAATTTTACCATATAATTATAATATTTAAAACGTTTTAATTATGTATTATATAAATGAAAAATAAGATTTAATTAGTTCATGCAAATTTTTTAGGAGTAATAGGTAAACGTTAGAAAAAAAATTCTTGACTTAAAGTTAACTTTAAGATTTATAATGTAAATGAATACATTTGATTTTTAAAAAGTAACCATAAAAGTTTAGGAGTTGATCTAATGAGTAAAATAAAGATGGGAATTTTAGGTGCAGGTGATATTGCAAAGTTAATGGCAGAAACAATAAGTAAAATGGACAATGTAGATACATATGCAATTGCGGCTAGAGATCTAGAAAGAGCAGAGAAGTTTTCAAAGGAATATGGATTTGAAAAGGCATATGGTTCATATGAGGAAATGTTAAAAGATGAAAGTTTAGATTTAGTATATATTGCAACGCCACATTCTCACCATTATGAACATGCTGTAATGTGTTTAAATCATGGAAAACATGTACTTTGTGAAAAGGCTTTTACGTCTAATGCTAAGCAGGCGGAGGAAGTATTAAAATTAGCAGAAAGCAAAGGGTTGTTAATTACAGAGGCAATATGGACGCGTTATATGCCAATGTCAAAAACTTTAAATGAAGTAATAGAAAGCGGTGTTATTGGAAAGGTAACCTCATTAAATGTAAATTTAAGTTATGCAATTACGCATAAAGCAAGAATTATCGATCCAGAACTTGCAGGTGGAGCTTTATTGGATTTGGGAGTTTATACGCTTAACTTTGCAGCCATGGTTTTTGGTGATAAGATAAAGAGTATTTCATCAACTGCAATAAAAACAGAAACTGGCGTTGATGCTCAAAATAGCATTACAATATGCTTTGAAGATGGAAAAATGGCAGTATTAAATAGTTCTATACTTGCTATAAGTGATCGCCAAGGTGTGATTAATGGAGATAAGGGATATATTGTTGTTGAAAATATTAATAATTACGAAAAAATTAGAGTATTTTCTTTAGAGAGAGAGGAAATTGCAGTTTATGATGCACCAAAACAAATAACTGGTTATGAATATGAGGTTGAGGCTGCTATACAAGCAATTGAAAATAAAGAAATAGAATGTCCACAAATGCCACACAAAGAGACTCTTAGAATTATGGAAATTATGGATTCATTAAGACATGAATGGGGCGTTATATATCCATTTGAGCAGATATAGTTAATATTAATGTATCCATCAATTCTACGTACTAGTTTTAATAAAAAGTGAACTGCCCCTGTCTATTTGACAGAGGGCAGTTCAAATTATAATTAAGTAATTAGGGGCTGCTCCAAATTGGCTTAAGTGTTTAAAATAGTATTATGTATAATATTTTGATAAAATTTATAGAAATAGAAAAAACTTAAACTATTGCAAAGAAAATGGAATCAGCATTACCGGCCCTGCTTTAGGCAGACCTAAAAAGAATAAAACTAAAGCTGAAAAAAATCAAGAGTATGTTGATATATGCGAAAGAAATGAAGTTGAGGGAAAGTTTGGTACTGGTAAAACTAGATATGGTTAAGCCAGAATATTTGTAGATTTAAAAGAAACTGCTGAGTGCGTTATTAATATGGCATTTTTTGTAATGAACCTTGATAAGAAATTGAGGGTCATTCTACGCCGTTTTATAAATTACTATATTTTGGAATGCTGCATATAAATGTAGGGGGGGTTAAATCACCCCCTATTTAATAGTGTAAATTGATTTTTATATCTATTTTTTTCATAGCTTACTTTACGCTATCCTATTAAGAAAAAATGAAGAGTATTGCAATGCTACAATATATAAATTTTCTATAAATAAATTACTTTGACGCTGCCTAATACTAACGGAAAGTGGAAATATATTATCTACGACACGGGGATTAGCAAAGTTTCTTACAGTCATATTAATAAAGATTACAGCTTAGTGTATATAAATATAGCTGGAGACGATACAAATGTTGACAGTTTATTCTTTGGCTGTTTGCCAAGGGTATATTATAGAGTTTGAAGCAAATTATGAAATTTCAGCAACTGCATTTGATATGGAGGGAAGAATGAATTTTGTGGATCGTATGGCTGGCTGAACAGTGTTTGAATCTAATGATTTAGAAAATTGTACAAGACTTACATCTGGTGAAACTGCTTTTACTTAGGTATAGACGGATATCAAGTAAGAAGTGAAAAGAGTATCAACAGATATTTTGAAATAATGATAATAAACTATATTTATTGCAAATTATATTTTAATCTTTACATCTAAAGTTGAGGGAAAAATATTAATATACTTCTATAACTCTTAATATTGTTCGATTGACAAACATATTTAGTCATTAGATAATATTAACATAATAATAATAATTAAGTACAATTATATAATTTAATACAAGGAGGATCAAAATGAAAACACCAATAAAAAAGCTTAATAAATTCTTACATGGTGGAGATTATAATCCTGACCAATGGTTAGATTGCCCTGAAATTTTAAAACAAGATATTGAATTAATGAAAAAGGCACATGTTAATTGTGTTTCTCTTGGAATATTTTCATGGGCAACATTAGAACCGGAAGAAGGCAATTATCAATTTGATTGGTTAGAAGAAATAATTAATAATTTATATAAAGAAGAGATTTATACTATTTTAGCAACACCTACAGCAGGAATGCCTAAATGGCTTACTGAAAAGTATGAAGAAGTTCGCCAAGTTAGAGAGAATGGAGTTCGAAACTTATCAGGCGGTAGACATAATTTTTGTTATACATCTCCAATCATGAGAGAAAAAGCTAGAGCTATTGATACAGCATTAGCTAAAAAATTTGGAAATCATCCTGGTGTAATATTATGGCACATATCTAATGAAATGGGGGGGAATGGTAATGATGCTTCATGTCATTGTCCTTTATGTCAAGCTGCTTTTAGAGAATGGCTAAAAAATAAATACAAAACTTTAGATTCTTTAAACCATGCATGGTGGACAAAGTTTTGGAGTCATACTTACACAAGCTGGGATCAAATTCATAGCCCAGTATCAAATGGAGTAAAGTCTCTACATGGTTTGGAATTAGATTGGAGAAGATTTATTACAGCTCAAACAGTAGATTTTTACAAAAAAGAATGCGAAGCTGTAAAGGAGTACAGCAAAAATATCCCTGTAACTACAAATATGATGGAATTTTTTACACCTTTAGATTACTTTAAATTTAAAGATTCAGTTGATATTGTTTCTTGGGATTCATATACAAGCTGGCATGAAAGTAAAGATGATGTTGATTTGGCAATAAGAACGGCAGCATCACATAATATTATGAGAGCTATAAAAAAACAGGCGTTTTTATTAATGGAAAGCACACCATCTCTTACTAATTGGAAACATATTAATACATTAAAAAGACCCAAGATGCATATGCTTTCTTCTATGCAGGCTGTAGCTCATGGATCTAATAGTGTCCAATATTTCCAATGGAGAAAAAGTAGAGGTGCTTCTGAAAAATTCCATGGTGCAGTAATAGATCATTATGGAAAAGATGATACAAGAGTATTTAAAGATGTAACTGAGCTTGGAATTAGATTAGAATCTTTAACAGAAATGATTTATAAAACAATCAATAAACCTAAAGTTGCTATTATATTTGACTGGGAAAATATGTGGGCTATGAATGATGCACAGGGACCTAATAATATTGGAATGAAATATATTGATACTATACTTAATCATTATAAACCTTTTTGGGAAATGGGAATTGATGTAGATATTATTGATATGGAACAAGAAATTGACAACTATAAATTAGTTATTGCACCAATGACCTATATGATGAAAGAACAATTTGGAGAAAGAGTAAAAGAATTTGTTAGTAATGGAGGCTGTTTTGTTAGCTCATATTGGAGCGGAATTGTAAATGAAACAGATTTGTGCTTCTTAGGAGGATTCCCAGGAATAATAGGAGATGTTGTAGGAATAAGAAGTGAAGAAATTGACGCAATAAATGAATATTATCCAAATAGTATTTTATATAAAAATAAATCTTATGAAGTAAAAGATTTATGTGATTTAATACACTTACAGAGTGCAAAAGCAGAAGGATATTATGAAAAAGATTTCTATAGGGGAATGCCAGCACTTACTAGAAATAAATATGGAAAAGGAATTGCATATTATATTGCTGCTAGGGCTTCAGAAGAATTTAATAAAGATTTCTATAGTGATTTAGTGAATGAAATAGGTGTAGAAAAAAATATAAATGGTAATTTACCTTATGGTGTAACTGTTACAAAGAGATGCGGTGAGGATTCTGATTTCTTATTCGTTCAAAACTTTAATTCAAAAACAGTTTTAATTAACTTAGATAGAGAATATGAAATTGCAGAAGATGGAATTAGTGTAAGTGATAAATTAGAACTAAAATCATATGATTGTGTGATTTTAAAAGATAAAAAAGATATTATATAATAAGATGCCACTGAAAAAGTCCTTGTATTCTGAAAATCAGCCATGAAATGATTTAGCAGTTCCAAAGGACAACCTTTTAAGAAAAATTAATGAAATTAATCTGTAACAATAAAAAGTGATATACATCATTTATATTTTAATCTTTGCATCTAAAGTTGAAAAGAAAATATTAATATTCTTATATAGGGGGAAAAGCACCCCCTAATTAGTCTCTTTTTATCCGATAGCTAGCATCGGATAAGTTCAACTAAGAATCAGATGGAGATCAAACTCCACCTGATTCAAGTTTTTCTTGATATGCTTAATTTGAGAATTCTTGAGATCCCATATATTTACCGTTTCCGAAGATTACACCTATACCAACTTTATTATATGAAGAATTCATCATATTAGCTCTATGACCTGGTGAATTCCACCATTGATTAAATAATTCAACTGGATCACTAGTATTGTATGCAATATTTTCTCCTGTTGTAGTATATTTGTATCCTATATCTTGTAACCAGTTTGTCCACTTAGTTCCGTCTGGATTTGTGTGGTCAAAGAAGTTATTTTGTATCATGTCATTACTCTTATATCTTGCTACTTGTACTAATGTATTATCCATTGTAAGAGGTTGAAGACCAGCTTCTGTTCTTTTTGCATTCATTAAATCAAGAATCTTTTGTTCAGCTGAAGCTTGTACCGTTATTGAATATTTTGTTGGCAATTTAGGTAACCCCTGCACATCAACTGAATTCGTATTTGAAGAAGCATCAGTAGTAGTTTTATCATTTTTAATATTATTTGTCTTATCAATGTTATCTAATTTGGCTGTATTATTAGTAACTTTTTCTATGTTTTGTGTACTTCCAGAATTCGCATTTGTTTCTTGATTATTTGTTGAAGTACTAACTGTAGATGTCTTATTATTATCTTTAACTATGTTATTATTTGAATCAAAAACTTTATTAACAACTGGTGTTTTCTCAGTAGAAACTTGTCCGTTTGAAGTAGTTGTATTAGTTTCATTATTTACTATGGCTTTTCCTATTTTCATTATACCTAATTGGCTTAACAAATCAGCTTGTCCATTAACATTGGTAACTCCTGTTTGCATTGCACCTGTATTATAAAAGTTATACAATTTGCCGTCATTCATTATTAAACCTTTATTTAAAATGTTATTTAAAATCGTATTATAATAAGTATTAGCATTTGAATCAAAAGTTGCTGCAGATACTCCTAATGATGAGAAACTACCAATAGTTGTAGCTGCGATAACTGATGTTATTATTTTTCTTAAAGAATTCTTCATCATAAGTTTTTCTCCTTCTATATGTTTTATTTGCCTCCTTGAATTTCAGATAAACAATAAACATTTTTTGAATGTTTGCTGTTTTCAAGTGAGGTCATGTGTCTATACTAACATTTTTATGACAACATTCAAGAAGAAAATCTTTTGCTAAAGTCTTTTAAATGAAATAGGCACAAAATCTCTTGAGTATGGTCTTATATGTTGCTTTATGCACCACGATATCACTAAATACCTTGCAGTGCAAAGGATGGGCCCCAATAATATTTTAAATATCACAGGCATATCAATTACTGCGAACCTAAATAAAATAATATTAAAATAAATTAAACTATGCTATAATCAACGTAATGAAGAATAATTACCAAAAAAAATCAAATGAGGTGAATTATATGGATAAATTTAAATTTTTTACAAGGTTTGCTGAATTAGATGGATTAAAAAATGTAGATGTTAAGAATAAGGTATTGAGAAAATTAACTGAGGATGATGAAGAAGTTTGTTTAGGACAAAGACAAGTAGGAGAGAGAAGTTATCATATTTTCTACTTATATAAGGATCGTTTTTGTGTATATTATCATGGTGGTGGTATAGATACAATGTGTACTTCAGATAAATTAGATGTTGTCTTAGATTATGTAAATAACTTAAGTCCTGAAGATTTTTAGAAGAAATAAAGAAAGTGGTTATTATTTTAGAACCTAAAAAGGTGTATATTTTTGAATATACATTTTGGTTTTACTAGAATAAAGGAAAACTTACCCTACAAGATAAATATAAATAAAACATAAAAATAGATGGCCAATGGTCATCTATTTTTATGCTCTAAGATAATAATCATACCTATTAAGTGATTACAGTGGAGATATAAAATGTTAATAATATAAGGGGCTTAAGATATGAAAAACAAAATAGGGATGGGTGCCATTGTTTTATGAATAATTTCTATTTTAATTTTGATTTTTAAAGATAATCACTTGCAATTAATAATTATTATTTGTAAAATATAAATAAGGAATCTTATTACAATAAAGGTAAAAAGGAAATGATTTTAACAATAATATGAGAGTTTAAATAAATAATATTATTTTAAAGGTGAGGTGTTTAAAATGAAGTTTAATTTATTAATTGAAGGAAGTGCTGGACAAGGGATGGACACTGTGTGTATGTTTCTTGAAAAAGTTCTAAAAAAATCTGGTTTTTATGTCTTTTTAAATAAGGATCACATGTCTAGAGTTCGAGGAGGGCATAATTTTAACCTGATTAGATTTGGAGATGATGGTATTCCAATAGGAATTTTATATAAAGAAGAAGGGAAACCTACTTTCAATGATCGTCATCCAGTATTAAGAAGTGGAAAGGTAATGGTTGATAGAAAGTGGTCGCCAATTGATGGAGAAAAATTCGTAGAAGAATTTATTTAGATATAATCAATTGGATTGGTACTAGTAATAGGTGTTTAAGGAGGTTAAAATGATGAACAATAGTGTAATTAAAATAAATAAACTAAGTTCTCAATGGGAGACAAGTGACCCTTTTATATTCTGTGCACATCATAAGGACGCTTATCCAAAGGGGAATGATGAGATGGGACCCAATGCATCTCTAGCAGGCAGAATTATTGGCAATGATTTTCGGGGAATAGATGGCTTTAATATGTATCATGGTGATAATATTCCGGGATTCCCACAGCATCCACATAGAGGTTTTGAAACAGTTACAATAGTGTTAGAAGGATATGTTGACCATGCAGATTCAGCAGGTGCAACAGGCAGATATGGAGCTGGCGACGTGCAATGGCTTACTGCTGGAAGAGGTTGTAATCATACAGAAATGTTTCCTTTAATTAATAAAGAGAAAAATAATCCATTAGAATTATTTCAGATTTGGGTCAATCTTCCTAAAAAAGACAAATTTGTGGAACCACATTATAAAATGCTTTGGGCAGAAGATATACCGGTTATACAATCTCGAAATGAAAAGGGTAAAACAAGTACTATAAAACTGATTTCAGGTTCTTATAATGGTACTAGGAGTTTGGATTCTTCGCCTAATTCATGGGCAAGTAATAGGAATAACAATGTAGGAATCTGGATTATTCATATGGAACCAGAAGCTAGTATCGAGCTTCCTAAAGTATCTTCTACACTAAACAGAACTGCTTACTTCTATGAAGGCGATAAAATAAATATTGAAGAAACTAGTGTTGAGGTTTATCATAGTGTAAAACTTGCAGGAGATGAAATAGTAGAAATAAAAAATGGTACAAAGGAAAGCTGCCTGCTACTTTTAGAAGGAGAACCAATTGGAGAACCTGTTGTAAGTTATGGGCCTTTTGTAATGACAACTGATAAAGAAATTAAGGATGCTTTTGATGATTATAGAAGCACTGGCTTTGGAGGATGGCCATGGGAACGTGATGATTTTGTTCATCCAAGAGAAAAAGGAAGATTTGCACAATATCCTAATGGTAAAATAGAATACAGATAATTATTATGTATAAGCGGAAGTATTTTCATTTTTATATCCACAGACAATATATTAAAAATTAATGAAAAAATAAGAATTTAATAATGAGCTGAGATTTTCTGAATTTAGAAAGTCTCAGCTTTATTATTTTAAAGAGAAGACTATTCTAATTTTTGTACAAATAGCATAGATGTTAGAATCGGTATTATTTAGAACTTAATTGTTTTTATGTTGAAGTGATGGAAAATATTTTCTAGTTTCCTAGATAATGATATACTAATAATGAGTGAGATAATGAGAAAAAATTAAAGAACATAGAGTAAGGGGGAGAGAAATGAGTATAACTGAAATATCAGTAAAAAGACCAGCTGCCATGTGGATGGCGGTAATCTTATTCGTTGGACTTGGTATCATGGGATATAAAAGCATGGGGGCAGATTTAATGCCATCTATGAATATTCCGGTTATATCAATAATGACAACTTATAACGGAGCCAGTGCAGAGGATATTAAGAAAGATATTGTAAAACCAATTGAAGATGCGGTTTCAGGAATAAGCGGGGTTGATGTACTAAATTCAACTTCAGGGGAAGGTTATGGTACTGTTACAATAACCTTTAAAATGAGTGCAAATATAAATACCGCATATTTAGATGTTCAAAAGGCTGTTGAACTTGCTTCGGCGAGACTTCCTAAAGCTGCTGATAAGCCTATTTTATATAAAATGGATATGAGTTCCATACCTATGATGATAGTCTCAATAAATGGTGATGCCAGCTATGAGGAGCTTTACAATCAATCTGATATCTTAAAACAAAGATTAGAAAAAGTACCTGGAGTGGGCAATATTTCATTGCTAGGTGCGGATAAGAAGCAATTGATGATAAAAATTGACAAAGCTACTATGGAGTATTATGGAGTCAACATTGATACTTTAATGGGAACCTTGCAAGCGTCAAACGTTAATATACCAGCTGGAGAGATTAAACAAGACAGCTTAGATCAATCTGTTAGAATTATTGGTCAGTTTAGTTCCGTTGATGCTGTACGAAATCTATTAATACCTGCTGGCAATGGAGTGACTATTCGTCTTGGGGATATTGCAAAAATTGACTTAGAAGTTCCAGATGCTACAGTATTAACAAGGTTTGGTGGTAACAAGACTATAGCTATGATACTTGGAAAGCAAAGTGATTCAAATGTAGTAGAAGTGGCTGATGCTGTAAAAAAGGAATTGGAAGATATAAAATTAGCACTTCCAAAGGGAACAGAAGTAAATATTTTAATGGATACTACTACTTTTATTAATTCTTCACTTACTCAAATAAAACATAATCTTTTTGAAGGAATTTTAACTACTGCAATTGTACTTTACTTATTCTTCCGCAGTTTCCGTTCTTCTTTAGTAGTTTTAATTGCTATACCAACTTCATTGGTTGCTACATTTTTTATGATGTATCAGATGCACTTTACCTTGAACATGTTGTCACTCATGGGCTTATCGCTCGTTGTAGGTACTCTGGTGGATGATTCTATAGTTGTTATAGAAAATATACAGCGGCATATGGATATGGGGAAAAATCCTATAGACGCAGCTATTGAAGGTCGTAGGGAAGTAGGAATGGCAGCAATAGCTATAACTTTATGTGATATTGTTGTATTTGCTCCCGTTTCCCTTGTATCAGGTTTAGTTGGACAGATGTTTAGGGAATTTGGACTTACAATTGTTGCAGCTACAATGTTTTCGCTAATTGTATCTTTTACAATTACACCAATGCTTTCTTCAAGGCTATTAAAAAATGAAAACCTTAAAAAGCTGCTAGTACAAAAAGAAAAATCTAAAATCTTGAGTAAAATAACTCCTAAATTTATTAGTAGAATAAGTTCTAAATTCAGCAGAATAAATGCTAAAACAGAAGGGTCTTTTGAGAAACTTGTAGAGGCCTATAAAAAAGCTTTAATATGGTCTTTAGATAACAGGAAAAAAGTTTTAGCTATAGTTACTGCAGGAGTTGTGTTTAGCGTCATGCTAATTCCAATGGGAGCGATAAAGTCAGAGTTTATACCTATGGCGGATCAGAGTTCTCTTCAAATTAATGTGAAGCTTGCCCCAGGATCTACCTTAAAACAAACGGATGAGAAGGTCTCTGAGCTAGAGAAATATTTACAAGAAACAAAAGAAGTAAAAAATTATTTTTCCTTGATTGGACATGATGGAGAATCAACTGCAGATAAATCTATTGCTCAAATTTTCATTAATTTAGTTCCTAAGGGGGAACGTAAAAAAAGCCAAAGTGAACTTGCAAGTGAGTTGCGTGCTTTTGGTAAAAAAATGTCTGGAGCAGATATTAATGTAGCAGAGTCATCGTCCTCTGGCGGTAGTGGTAAGCCTGTATCAATTAAAATAAAAGGAAATGATTCAGATACTATAAGAGATCTATCAAAGGAAGTTGAAACGTTACTAAGTGCGGTTCCAGGAATCACTGATATAAGTAACTCTACAAGTTCAAGAAGCAGTGAACTTAGGGTAAATATAGATAACCTAGCAGCTACTCAGTACAATATTTCTACAGCAAATGTTGGAAGTGTTGTTAGAATGGCACTTGCAGGAACCAATGTGGGAGTGTACAGATCAAAGAATGAGGAAAATGACATAACCATTAAGTTTGAAAATGGACAAATCAAGAGTCCTGAAGATCTTAAGTCCTTGAAAATTACAAATTCCTTAGGAGCGCAAATTCCACTGAGTCAAATTGCATCCGTTCAAAAAATAGATGGTGCCCCTTCGATATCTAGAGAAGATAAGCAGGATATGGTCACTGTTGAAGCCAATATTCAAGGAAGAGTTCTTGGAGAAGTTACCGATGATATTAATGCTAAACTAAAGGCTCTTTCGGTTCCAGATGGGTATAGTATAAGCTTTGGAGGAAATCAAAAACAGATGGCAGAGAGTTTTTCTTCTCTTGGACTTGCTTTATGTGCATCCTTAGCTCTTGTTTATATGATTTTAGTAGTGCTTTATGAGTCCTTCTTAACTCCATTTATAAGAATGATGGCTCTGCCTTGTGCTATTATAGGTGCTTTTGTTTTACTGGCTCTAACTGGACAGACTTTAAACTTGATGTCCATGATTGGATTAATTATGTTAGAAGGATTAGCATCTAAAAATGGAACATTACTCATAGATTATACCAATACCCTTATGAAGAGAGGAATGAGTTTAAGAGATGCTCTTATAGAATCTGGTGTTACTAGATTAAGGCCAATAGTCATGACAAGTGCAACTATGATTGTTTCCATGCTGCCAGTTGCCTTATCCATGGGTGAGGGAACCGAAATGAAAAAGAGTATGGCAATTATAATAATTGGTGGTATGATTGCATCAACAATACTCTCACCAATTGTATTACCAGTTATTTATACATTAATGGCTGATTTAAGAAGCGTAGTGTCTTTTAAAAAGAAGAAAAATCAGAACCTAGAGGGGGGAAGCACCTATGAAGTTTAAGGGGTTAAAGAAAAAGAAAAAGCTTTTAATAGGAGGTGTAGTTTTAGCAGTTGTTGTGGCTATCGTTATTTCAATCCTTGCTAAAAATAAACCTGCAGAAATAGTACAAGAGGTTAAAAACGTAAAAACACAAAAAATAACAACTGGAACTATTTCAACAAATGTAGAATATGCAAGTAACCTAAAGCCTGCAAAACAGGTAGTAGTTTCGCCAAAAGCAGGAGGAAGAGTTACGACTGTAGATGTAAGGGTAGGAGACAAGGTCAGTGTAGGCCAAACATTATTTACATTGGACACTACAGATTATGCAGCACAACTTGAGCAGGCAGAGGCGGGAGTGAGTGCGGCTAGTGCTAACTTAGAAAGAACCAGCGACTCTGGATTTATGCAGCAATTATTACAAGCGGAACAGCTAGTAGGAAAATTACAAATTCAATATAATACTGTAAAAGACAGTTATGACAGAACACAAACTTTATATTCTGCAGAAGCAGTTTCTAAAAAGGATTTAGATGATGCTAAGGCACAATTTGATGCTATAACTATTGACTTAAAAAATGCTCAGGATAGCTTGGAACTATTAAAGAGTAAGTCAGGACCTCAAGCTACAAAGGCGGCTGCAGCAGCGCTTGAACAAGCACATGCAGGAGTGAGTGCAGTTCAAAATCAGATAAATAACGCTACCATTACTGCACCAATAGATGGAGTTGTGTCAGAAAAAGCAGTAGAAGTAGGTGAGCTTGCTAGCGCACAGTCAGGTTCCGTTACTGTTATAGATTCTAGCAGTTTAGAAGCAGAAATAAATATTCCTGATAAAATGCTTGAGAAAATTCAAGTAGGGCAATCGGTACCGGTTGATATAAATGCATTACCAGATGCAAAAATAGTTGGAGTTATAGAAAATATCAGTCCAAATACAAGTTCTAAGAACAACTTCTATATTGTGAAGGTTAAAATTGATAATTCTAATGATGAAATAAAAGCAGGTATGTTTGCTAAAATATCCTTACCAGCTGAAAAGAAGGACAACATTTTAATGGCTCCAAATGAAACAATTAAAATGGAGAATGGTGTAAATTATCTTTATACTGTTAACAGTGGTGAGGTTAAAAAGATATCCGTTGAAATCGGAATTTCAGATGAGAAATTTACAGAAGTGACAGGCAAAGTAGAGGAAGGCACGGATGTCATTACTGAAGGCCAAAATTTATTAAGTGATGGAGAAAAGGTGAATTTGGTGCAGTAGGCTAACGACTCCAGTAAAGAAGGTAAGATTTAATTCATATTTAAAGAAAATAACAAGTCAAATTGTACTAGCAAATTGACTTGTTATTTATTTTAGTATGCCTAAAGTGATTTAATCAGTGCTTCTAACTCTTCAGATAAAGCTTTTGCACGTTCAAAATCAGTATTTCTGAGTGATATGGCTATTTTCATTTCTAAATCCATTTTCTTTTGTTCAATTTCTAAATAGTCTTTATCAAAGTATTTGGCGTAAATCATCTTTTTGAATTTTTTCATGTTCATTTTTCTGATTGTTTTATCTTCAATAAGTAAAACATAATCTACGCAGTTTATTATAGAATAGTAATCATGTGATACCATTAAAATTGCACCATTATATTTTTTTATGGCTGTTTCAAGGGCCATTTGTGAATATGTATCTAAATGGCTTGTTGGTTCATCAAGAAGCAGCATATTTGCTTTACTTGCAGAAATTTTCGCTAATTGAAGTATATTTTTTTCTCCACCAGATAAAGATTCAATCTTTTGATTAAGTAGTTCTTCCTCAAAATCATAATTTGAAATGTAGATTTCAACCTCATTATAGGTTTTAAATCCTGCATCTAGGAATTCTTCAAGTACTGTATTAGACTCATTTAATATCTCGCCTTGATTTTGTGATAAATAAGATACTTGAATGTCAGGATCTATTTCAATAGCAGGATTATTATTTTTAAAGATATCCTTGAGTAAGGTCGTTTTCCCAGTACCGTTTAATCCAATAATAGCTACTTTATCATTAGATTTAATCTCAAAGTTAACATTATCTAAAATTATCTTATCAAAGCCAGAGCTATAATTATTAACCTTTAAAGCTATTTTTTCTTCAACAGCATTATTAGTAGTTAAACGGATATAAGGCTGTTTAATTTCAACAAAAGGTGTTTTTATTCTACGAGCTTCTAATCTCTCTAGAAATTTCATTTTACCTTTTAGATATCTTCCAGCAGCAGTTTCACCTGTAACTTCTGCTCTATCTCTTAATCTTTTAATTATGCGTTCGTTTCTCTCAATTTCTTCATCATCAGCGGCAGACAGTTCCTGAAGTTCAATTTTAGTTTGAAGTAATGTAAAGTTATAATCAATATAGCTTCCATCAAACTCTTGAAGCTCCATATTTTCAAGATGAATAATTTTATTAAAACAATGATTTAATAAATATCTGTTGTGGGTTATAACCAACATCATTCCCTTGTGAGAATTAATTAGATTTTTAAGAGAATTAAGGTTTTCAAAGTCTAAAAACACATCTGGTTCATCCATAATTATTAAATTTGGACCATTAAGCATTTCTTTAATCACTTGAATAAGTTTAAACTCACCACCGCTAAGTTCAGATACCATTAGATTTTTAAGGTAGTCTAAGTTTGCAAGATTTAGTTTCTTATTAATGATGCTTTCGAAATCATCTCCACCAATCGCATCAAGTGCGTCTAAAGCTTCTTGGTATTTTTCTAGTAAGGGTTCAATATCTGAAGCTGTTTCCATTTCAGTACAAATAGAAGCTATTTCATTTTGCAGCTTGATAAATTCTCCGCCTAAATATTCCAAAACTGAAGTTTCCTTTGTTTTGTCTAGTTGTGGGAACTGACTTACATATCCAATTCTGCAATTTGGGTCAATCTCTATGGTACCATCGAACATATATCTTTCAGTGTCCATAATTATATCTATTAGTGTACTTTTCCCAATACCACTTGAACCTATAAAAGCACAATGCTGATCATCTTCTAAAGTAAATGAAATATTATTATAGAGATCTTTATTTGGGAATGAGTACGACAAGTTATCAATTTTTATCATATTATTACCTCTCTTTATCATTTGAAAATAATCTATAGTAATGATAGTATATTTTGGTTTAACGTTGATAGCATAACATTTTTTGCGACTTATTTCAATTATAAGTAATAAGACCTAACGTGTTTTTTAACAATGTTAAAACGCGTTAGGTTATTTTGATTTAATAGTTTTTTGTAAAGTATGGATAAAAATATATTGTAGGATACAATTTAAATTTTTATTTGCTTACCGTTATCAGAAGTTAATTTATCTATAAATAATATCTCTAAATTTAATCCTACTAACTTGGCCAACTCTTCAAGTTTTCTAGCTAATTCTTTTTGAGGCTTAAATAACTTAATTCGTACTAATTTATAGCCGCTTTGCTTATATAATTCAAATACTGCCTTTAGTTTAACTTTTGCTTCACATGGATATAGTAATAACTTTCCACTATCCAAAATTAAATATGTATCAGCGGTCTTAACTTTAGTAGATATCTTTATGAAATCATTAACAAATGCTATAGCATCATTATCAGAAAAATATCCTGATAAATCCATGGTTATACTTTGCGATTTTTCATTAAAAGAAACCTTATATTTTCCCATTTACTGCACCCTCCTATAAACTCTAAATTACTCAGAACATATTGAAATACTAAATTATATAATTGTAAAAAATACAGCAATATTTCCTTATTTTTCTACAATAATAGCCTTAGTAAGACATTATCCTAATAAATATATACTATTTTGGCTATAGTTTCTATGTTTTTTTTAGAAGAATTTATAATAAATTCTTATTGTTAATAGAAAAAGGCACGAGTAAAAATTACTTATTTGATATAACGTAAAATTAAACGAAAAATCTTCAAAAAATAAAGTTAATGGGAGGGACCCAATTTTGTAATAAAATATGGAAAGAAGAAAGTATTTAGTTTATTATATTTTGGTATAATAATACTATAAAAGTGAATTATAGATGGAGGAAATAATATGGAATTTAAAATTAATACAATTAAATTTGATGAAGCTGATTTGATTATGCTTCTAGTGTATAGTGAAAGTAACTGTTTGGAGGATGAAAATTTAAATGTGATACATAAGCATTTCAAGGATAATAACAAATTTAAGGGTAAAGCAGGAGAAATAATAGGCTCCGTAAATGTAACTGCAAATGGAGTTCAAGATATTGTATTTGTTGGACTTGGAAGCAAAGATGAATTGACAACAGAAATTATAAGAAGTTCTTTTGGAAAGGCAATAAAAAAGGCAATTGAATTAAAAGCTAAAAAAATATCATTAAAGATGATATTTAGTGAAAAGTTATCAGTTGAAGATACTATAAAATCTTTAATTGAAGGGATTGGTTTGGGAGAATATAAATTTGAAAAATACAAAACTGATGCTAATGAAAATTTAGAAATTGAGGTAAGCATTAGTATTGATGAGAGTGAAAATCTAAATTCAATAAATGAATATATAGATGAAGCTTCAATACTTGTTGAAACAACTAAATTTGCAAGGGATCTAGTGAACGAACCAGCTAATATATTATACCCAGAAACTCTTGCAGAAGAAGTTATTAATACTGGAAGTAAATATGGATTTCAAGTTGAAGTATTTGAAGAAGGTAAAATTAATGAACTTGGAATGGAAGCATTTTTATCAGTGGCTAAAGGTTCAGAGAACCAACCTAGACTTATTGTAATGAGATATTTTGGAGATGAAAGCAAGAAGGATGATATACTAGGTCTTGTTGGAAAGGGACTTACTTATGATTCAGGTGGATACTCTATAAAGCCTACTAACGGTATGGATACGATGAAATCTGACATGGGAGGGGCTGCATCGGTTATTGGAGCAATTAGTGCTATTGCAAAGAAAAAGCTAAAGATAAATGTTGTAGGAGTAATTGCGGCATGCGAGAATTTAATATCTGGCAGAGCATATAAGCCAGGAGATATAATTGGTTCAATGGCTGGTAAATATATTGAAGTTTTAAATACTGATGCAGAAGGAAGACTTACTCTTATAGATGCTGTACATTATATAATTGAAAAAGAAAAAGTTAATAAGGTTATAGATGTAGCAACATTAACAGGTGCAGCTTTAGTAGCACTAGGAGTTACTACTACGGCTGTAATAGCTAATAACGATGAGCTTTATAAAGATTTAGAAAGTGCTTCATCTAAAGCTGATGAAAAAGTTTGGAGATTACCTAATTTCGATGATTATAAAAAACTTATTAAATCTGATATAGCTGATTTGAAAAATACTGGAGGCAGGAATGCTGGAACTATTGCAGCAGGATTATTTATAGGTGAATTTGTACAAAATAAACCTTGGCTGCATTTAGATATTGCAGGCACATCATGGGCTGAACAAGAAAGTAGTTATTATTCCAAAGGTGGTACAGGGGTTGGTGTAAGAACTCTTTACTATTTAGCAAAAATGATTAAATAAAAAATGCATATAATACAAAAAGATAGATGGCAGCGAGCCATCTATTTTTTTGACCAAATAAAACATTTCTTAGACGAATATAAGATTAAACTTTTATTTAGAATTAATTATGAAACCACAGTATATGTTTGAGTATAAGCTATCTGTTCATCACCTAATGTAAGGTAGTAATATATTGGTATCATATAAGTTGAATAAAATAGGGTTGAGGCTTCTGACACATTGTTCCCTAATGCCCTTATCAATAATTGTTGATGTTTTAAGCTCACAATATAGCAATTAGCTATAATTACAATTTGTTCTGCAAAGAATACATCAGAAATCGAATTTGCATATTTATCAGCATGATTTACTAAATTGGTTCG
Organism: Clostridium chromiireducens; assembly: GCF_003575225.1. Taxonomy (NCBI): domain Bacteria; kingdom Bacillati; phylum Bacillota; class Clostridia; order Eubacteriales; family Clostridiaceae; genus Clostridium; species Clostridium chromiireducens. Next base: position 201,539 of record NZ_QXDJ01000005.1, read on the forward strand.
AATAGTTCGAAGTTGATTAATATCACGCTGTAAATTAGCATCTATGGTTTTTAGCTCTTCAGCTGGTGTGTCTGCTTTTACAGTAATCACGACTAAATTTGTTCGTATGACTTTAATTTGTTCTAAACTATTTAAAATATCTTCTTTATTCTGTAAATCTGATATCCTTGGACCATAAGGTATAGATTTAGATGGTACTTGTGCATATGCTAAATTACTCATTGATAGTGTTATAAGTATTATGAGTATTACTAAACGAATTAATTTCTTATGCATGATATTCCTCCTATTATTCTACTAAATTTGTAAATGTAACAAAGTTTGCTTATTAATTTATTCTTAGTTATTTTTAATATTTTATTCCCAATATAAATTAGTCAAATTTCAAATTTTGATAACTTATAGGTAATATCCCTTGTAAAATCAGATACCTCAAATAAGTGGTTAATAATATGTGCAATTTTATATGCTGAAAGCTCTTAATTAATAAAAGTTTTTGTAAATTTAGAATATTTTGAAAATAATGCTTTGACTAGAGTTTAGAATATGAATATGATACAATAACTAATAGATATTATTAAATAACATAAATAATCTATATTAAATATTATAATTAGGAGAGATACGCGATGAAAACTGATTTACTAGAAAAAGGTGCAATATTACAAAGAGATAAAGAAACATATGCAATTGCACCACATTTAACTGCTGGAATTGTAACTCCAGATATTTTAAGAAATCTTGCAGATGTAGCTGAAAAATATAATGCAGCTGCTATTAAAGTTACAGGAGCTCAAAGAATTGCATTAGTTGGATTAAAAGAAGAAGATTTAGATAATGCTTGGCAGGATCTAGGTATGGATCCAGGTGCCGCAGTAGGTTTATGTGTAAGAAGCATAAAAGTGTGTCCAGGAACCACTTTTTGTAAAAGAGGCCTTCAAGATTCAGTAGCGGTTGGATCAAAATTAGATAGCATATACCATGGAATGGAATTACCTAATAAATTAAAAATGGGCGTGAGTGGTTGTCCTCATAGCTGTGCAGATAGTGCATTTAAAGATATAGGATTAATAGGAAGTGGAAAAGGATGGATGTTCTATGTTGGCGGAAAAGGTGGAGCTAGACCAAGAATAGCTGATAGAATAGCACTTAGTATATCAGAAGAAAAGGTATATGATTTAATAGAAAAAGTTATTGAAATATATAGAGAAAATGCTTCTAGCAAAGAAAGATTAGGAGATTATATAGATAGAGTAGGATTAGATGAGTTCAAAGAACAAATAAATCTTAATAGCTACCTATAAATAAACATACTATAGCTTAGACTTATGCATATAACCAACCGAAAGAGAAGGTACTCTGTTTCTCAATGCAACACTACGAAAAAGAGTACCTTCTCTTTCAGCTTATTTTCATAGTCCTATGGAATAAACATGTATTCAATTTCGGTGAGTATACACATAAGTTCTATTATCATTGCACAACCCTATATATTCATAATGAAATCACAATATATTTTGCTTTATATCAAATATAATCTCTTCGATTATATCTTTAATTTGAAGATTTCTTGTTCCAGGAATATAGATACCATGTTTTTGTAATGGAAGTATATATTTAGTACAGTTCATATTAAATATTACATTAGAAATCATAGGAGTAATCTCTCCATTTATACCACCACTGCAAATTATTCCGATTGGTCCTATTATGCTATCTATTTTTGTTGATTTGCAAAATGAACTAATTGCTCTTTCTCCACTTATACCAACATCCGCACCTGCCTGTACCATTTTTGAGGTGGCAAAGGAGTTTGTACCAAGTGCAATAATATAAACATCATTATGTATTTCTCTACGAATCCTTTTTATGATATTTTGACCAAGACCTGCACCCTGTGCGTCTATTACAGCAATTTTCATATTAATGATCATTCCTTTCGCTATGATTAAGGCACAGAATTAATCAATCTATAGATAAAGTGTTGCTAAACTATAAACAATATTTTTTGTCTTCTTGTGCATGATATTATTCTATACCCTTAGGCTAACTCAAAGTCAAGTGTTTTTTATAGATGCGAAAATAAAAATTGTAAAACTAATGCTAAAATTAAATAAAAATTGCAGCAGTAATTTTGTGGTTTTATTTTTTATTAAAATTTGAAGGGGAATTAAAATGCACATTGCAGATAACTATTTAAGTCCAGCTTCCTGTGCGGCAATGCTTCCAGTTTGGAAAAGGCTCTTATTATATACAAGTATGGCAGAGGATGTTTAACATTAATTTAGATTGAAGGTGAAAATTTATGACATTACAGCAATTAAAATATGCAGTTGAAATATCTAGATGTGGATCTATTACAAAAGCAGCAGGACAGCTATTTATTAGTCAGCCAAGTCTTTCTAATGCAATTATGGAACTGGAAAATGAAATTGGAATTACTATTTTTAATAGAACCAATAGAGGCATCAAAGTTTCTACTCATGGTTCTGAATTTTTAGGTTATGCAAAGCAAGTAATCGAACAAGCTGAATTACTTGAAAGTCGCTATTCTAATAAAAAACAGTTAAAACAAAGCTTTTCTGTTTCTACGCAGCATTATGCTTTTGCAGTTAGTGCTTTTGTAAATCTTATAAAAGAATATAATTTGGATGAATATGAATTTTCTTTACGTGAAACTAAAACTTATGAAATTATAGAAGATGTGAAAAATCTCCGGAGTGAAATAGGGATTCTTTATTTAAATGAATTTAATTCTAAAGTTCTTAATAAATTTTTAAGAGAGAATAATTTGATTTTTAATGAGTTATTTAGGGCAAATCCTCATATTTTCATTAGTTCTGAAAATCCGCTTGCAAATAAAAAATACGTTACATTAAGAGATTTAGAGCCATACCCATATCTTTCTTTTGAACAAGGTGAATTTAATTCTTTTTATTTTTCAGAAGAAATTCAAAGTACTCTTACTCATAAAAAAAGCATCATAGTAAGCGATAGAGCAACATTATTTAATTTGCTTATAGGATTAAATGGCTATACTATTTCAACTGGAGTTATCAGCAATGATTTAAATGGAAATAATATAATTTCTGTTCCGTTGCAACTGGAAGAGGAAATTACTATTGGATACATTATTCATGAAAATATATCTTTAAGTAAAATAGCTTTAGATTATGTTGAATTATTAAAAGAAACGTTAATAGAAGAATTGAATCAGGTATAGCTTAAAACTATGTTTAGCCATATAATTTAGGAATTATTTTATACATAAAGAAATGTATTATACTTGTATTACTAAGACGCATTCAAAAAAATACAAGTCTTCTTGCCCGGTGAAAAATATCAACACGTTAGAAAAAAGTGCGAAGCACAATAAAGAGCATTTCACCTTAGAAAAGAGCAGCTATGCACTTATAAAAAGGAGTAGCTATGCTACAATGCGGAACTTTTCTGCATTTCGAAACTTATATTGGTAAATTAGTACTTGTTATTTTTGGATAAATTGAAAATAAAAGGAGAGACAAGCATGATACAATTTGAAAATGCAAAGAAAAGAGAAGTAACACCATTTAGGTATGATATTGTTGGAAGTTTTTTAAGACCAAAAGTTCTAAAAGAAGAAAGAGCAAAATTTGCAAAAGGAATAATTTCTAGAGAGGAATTAAAAAACATTGAAGATATTGAAATTACAAAACTAATTGAAAAGCAAAAAACAGTTGGATTAAAAGTAATAACAGATGGAGAATTCCGTCGTTCTTGGTGGCATCTTGATTTTATGTGGGGATTAACTGGTGTTGAAAAAGTGGAAATAGATAATGGATATAAATTTAATGGCTTAGAAACAAGACCAGAAACTGCAAGACTGTCAGGTAAAATCACTGGTGAAAATCACCCTTTTGTTGAACATTTCAAATTTATTAACCAATTTGCACAGGAGGGAATTGTAGCAAGACAAACAATTCCTGCGCCAGCTCAATTTTTAGCAGAATTACAACGTGCAGAAAATAAAGAAGATACTAATAAATTTTATAATAACATTGATGATTTAATAAATGACATTGCAAAAGCTTACCAAACAGTAATAAAAGAGTTATATGATGCTGGCTGCAGAAGCTTACAACTTGATGATTGTACATGGGGAATGTTCTGTGATAAAAAATACTGGGAAGCTAGGCAAGATGCTGGGGTTAATTTAAAAGAAATTGCTGAACTTTATGTGAAAGTTAATAATCTTTCAATTTTAAATCATCCAGATGATATGATTGTTACAACTCATGTCTGCAGAGGAAATTATCATTCAACCTTTGCAGCTTCTGGTGGATATGAGCCAATTGCAGAAATTCTATTTGGAAGAGAAAATGTGGATGGATTTTATCTTGAATTTGATACAGATAGGGCAGGTGATTTTTCACCACTTCGTTTCTTAGGGGATGGAAAACAGGTTGTCTTAGGGCTTGTCTCTTCAAAAATCGGAGAATTAGAAGATAAGTCTGCTATAATTGACAGAATTAAAGAAGCTACTAAATATGTTGATATTAACAATATCTGCATTAGTCCACAATGTGGATTTGCTTCTACTGAAGAAGGAAATATTCTTACTGAGGATGAACAGTGGAATAAAATTCTATTCATTAAAGAAATTGCTGATGAAATCTGGAAATAAAATTCTAAAACTAAATCTTTGGGATTGAAGAGAAGTAGGAACAAAAGGATGATGAGGGGAGCTGACCAATATAATTAGTCAGCTCTTTTTTCAAATCATAAAAAGAGAGGAAGTGATAATAGTTAATAAATTAAAATTTATCAAATATATCTTACTGCCACTGGTTTAATGTTTATTTAAGCCACATTTAAAAAAATAACAAGTCACTTTACCTTCTTGCCTGATGAAAAATATTAAGGGCAACTTTGAACTTGATATTTATTTTCATGTGCCTATGATTTCGTCAGTTTCACGGTTACTGGGGTAGTTGGAGAATTTCACTCCATTCCCTTGTTATTTAAATACAGAGTATAGTTAAAGTATTTAACATAAAAAGATTATACTGTTCATAGTGATTTTTATCAATTGAATTTAAATGTTACTGTTTTATAAACAAAATGTCTTTTACAGTTTGTTCAAAAGGTATTGAAACACTTTTAATATTTCCATTACTATCATAATTAAATGTGAGAGTAATCAAGTAATATTTCATCATTGTCATGGTAAAAACGTCATAGCATTTATGAGTAAGTGTATATTCTATATTACTATGAGTTAATTTCAAGCTATTATCTTTTATTTCGATTTTTACAGATCCGTACCCTGGATTTTCATATATACCTGTATATTCTTCAAGGGAGTGGGAAGGAGTAAGGTTTTCTTCTTTAGAGTTTCTTATAGATTTATTAGCAGCTTCCATTGCTTTAAATATTTTTTCCGCTTCATTTTTAAGTTTTTTATTAAAAGCAGTATAATCATAGCCTAAAAGCTTGTCATATATATAGTAAGCCATAGGCATTGCACAGACAGGATTATTTAAATTAGTAAGAATAACTACGCCAATATTCTCATCTGAAAGAAAGCTAGTATAGGAACAAAATCCATCTATATTTCCACCGTGATTAACATGTTTTCGGCCTCTATAGGATTCAATAAACCAGCCTAAACCATAAGATGAAAATTGTAATTCATCAAGCTTCAAAGGAAATAGCTCGCAAGGGATTTGAGGTGAATGTAACTCCATTATAGTTTTTTCTGATATAATCTGATTTCCGTTTACTTTACCTTTATTTAAATGAAGGCTAAGCCATTTTAGCATATCAGATAAATTTGAATTTATTGATCCAGCAGGACCAATAGAATCCATTTTTCTAAAGTTTATTTGATGAATTTCTTCTTCTTTTTCTGCATATGGTTCACTGTAATCAGCAGATTTTTTTGAAACATCTACTGAGAAATTTGTGCTGTTCATGCCAAGAGGTTCAAGAATTCTTGCTTTCACAAATTCTTCCCAGGTCATTCCTGTAACCAGTTCAATAATGTAGCCTGCTGTGGCATACATTAAATTATTATATTGCCATGTTTCTCTGAAATCTTTATTAAATTCCAAGTATTTAATCCTATCTACCAGTTCTTTTCTGCTTAAAGAAGAGTTGTTATACCATAATAAATCATGTCTAGGTAATCCAGAACGATGACAAAGCATGTCCCTTAATGTAAGATGTTCTTCAGCATATTTATTATGCATTTTAAAATTAGGCATGTATTTTTTTATAGGAGTATCGAGATCCAGTTTGCCTTCATCCACTAATAATCCTATTGATAGTGAAGTGAAAGCTTTACTGGCAGAACCTATAGCAAATAAAGTATCTTTTGTCACATTCAAATTTTTGTTAACATTACGCAGACCCAACTCACCACAGTATATTATTTCACCATTTTTAATAATACCTACGGCCATTCCAGGAATTTTCCATTCCTTCATCTGTTCATATAAAAGGTCATTAAGACCTTCAAGGTTATTAGATATAGTATTATTCATAATATTGCACCGCCTTTATTTACTAAAATAATTTTTTTATTTTTCTTCATTTCTTATTCGTTCAAATTCCTTTAATGCTCTCTCTTGTATTTCCTGTGTATCTTCACCCATATCAAAATCAGCTTCTTCTTCAAAACCATCCTGCTCTTCGCCATCAAATTTATATAATTTCTTTAATAACGTCCATAAGATTTCCATTTCTTCAATAGAAAAGCCTTTAGAAAGCATCCCAAAGAACTCCATTGATTTTTCGGCACCTATCATCATGGCATCTGTTCCAGCTTTAGTAATCTGTACATTAACTGCACGTTTATCATATTGGCTTGGTATAGTAATGACATATCCTTTGTTTTGCAGAATAGTGATCAATTGCTTTACACTCTGTTTTGTTGTACCTAGCTTTTTAGCAATATTGTTTATAGTTGTTTCATTTTCCGGTAAATGAATAATAGCTACCATTGCCATAAGCTGTCTGCTGGTTAAAGGGTCACAATATTCATCACCTTTAATTTGAATTTTGTTAGTAAGAGAGAATAGAGTTGCATATATTTGTTGTATTAAAAAAAGCGCTTTGTGATTATCCATAAAATATCTCCTCCTTAGTTGGACAATATACTGTCTAAAATCACAATAGCATATTATTCCAATATAGTCAATATACTGTCTAAATATTTCTGTTAATCCGTTAGAATTATTATCACATAAAGTTATTGCAGGTAGTGATTAATGACAATGAGCCAATTTAATGAAAAATGCATCTTATATGTCTATATTTGCAATATGCATGTAAGCTGATTGTTGCAGCTATAATTCTGTGATATTCTTTAAATGGATGAGGAGGAAAATTATGAGAATAGAAATAATTGAAGTACCCTTAATTGATGATATAGAGATACAAATTAAATGCAAAGAAAAAAATGAATATGTTAAGCAATTAGCTGCAACTATATTTGAAGAACAGTTAATCATAAATGGAAAAATTCAAAATGAATATACACAGATTTCTTCAAAAGATATTTACTATTTTGAATCCGTTGATAATAAAACATTTATTTATTGCATTGACAATGTTTATGAAAGCGATATGAAATTGTATGAACTAGAAGAAAAATTACATGGAACAAAATTTACTAGAATAAATAAAGCCTGCATCATGAATATATCAAAATTAAAGAAAGTTAAGGGGCAGATCAATGGCAGATTACTTGCAACTTTGTCAAATGGAGAAAATCTTATCATTAATCGAAGTTATGTACAAGAAGTAAAACGTAAACTAAATTTATAAGCAAATCCAGATTGGAGGAAAATTATGAAAAGAATAAATCGGTATTTTTTAGGAAGCTGCATTGCATTTACTGCAGCAATTATTGTAACAATTATTATGCACCTTATTGACAAGCAAAAAACTATTAATGTAAATTCAGAAATATTTTTGTTTTTGATTATTATATTAATAAATGCAATTCTTTATTTTATGGAAGATTTACAAATTAAATCGCAAGTTACTCATATAATTTTAGAATTTGCTACAACTATTGTAGTAACTTTTTTTATAGGTATACCAATGAAATTTATTGAGATTGCATCAATATATGATGCAGCTAAAAGTATTATTATAATAACATCAGTTTTTGGAATAACCCTATTAAGTATTTATGTTTCTATCCAGAATGATGCAAAGGATATAAATAGAAAATTATCAGGTAAATAGAAAGAAGGCAGTTATATGTATTTATTTGGGGCTTCATATTTTGAGACAGCTATATTTAAGGAAGTTTTTCAAGTAGTATTTATACTATACATTATGGCAGAAGTATTTATTTTTAGTTATACTTCATTACAAAATAGAAAGAACTTGAATAAGAAAAAAGGAGATAAAGGCTCTTGTTTAGTACTAGTACTTGGTATTATAGCTATAATATTTTTGAATCTTTTTTGTAAAAAAAATTATTTACTCATATTATCTGAATTAATGTTTTGGATAGGTTGTGTAGTTATTATTGTTGGAATTATATTAAGGCTGTATTCAGTATTGACACTTGGAAAATCTTTCACTGTATCAGTGCAAGTGGATTTAAATCAAAAAATAATTCAAACAGGTCCATATAAATATATTAGACATCCAGCATATAGCGGAAGTATACTATCTTTGATTGGAATAGCATTTGCTTTTAGAAGCATCATTGGAATTATTGAAACTATAATAATTATTGCTGCAATTTATGGATATAGAATTAAGATTGAAGAAAAGATATTAGAAAGTAACTTCAAGACAGATTATCAAGAGTATAAGACGAATACTAAAAGGATTATTCCATTTATTTGGTGAAAAATGTAGTTGAATGCTATAAAAGTTAAAACAAGAATTGAAAAATAATTTAATATTTACAACTTTGGAATTTCATAGTATTATAAGTTTGTATGCTACGAGGGCATGCGATTTTTATAATATATAAATAAATATATTAATTTTGATTATTAATAACCACGAAGGTTGATTGCTTAATTTGTAATCAGTTTTTGTGGTTTTATTTTTTATTAATATTTGAAGGAGGAATTAAAATGCATATTCCAGATAACTATCTAAGTCCAGCTACCTGTGCAGTTATGGGTGCGGTGATGGTTCCAGTTTGGACGAGAGCTGTAAAAAAAGTTAAAAAAGAGGTGACTAAAAAGAAAATGCCACTTATGGGAATAGGTGCATCACTATCATTTCTAACAATGATGTTCAATGTTCCATTACCAGGAGGAACAACTGGACATGCCGTAGGAGGAACGTTACTGGCTATTCTTTTAGGACCTGAAGCAGCATGTATTTCTGTAACCATAGCACTTTTACTCCAAGCATTATTATTTGGAGATGGCGGTATTTTAGCATTTGGAGCCAATTGTTTCAATATGGCATTTGTTATTCCATTTGCAGGATATTATATTTACAAATTTTTAAGAGAGATATTAAAAAGTGATAAAGGAGAATATATTTCAATTTTTATTGCTTCATATATTGGATTAAATATTGGAGCTTTATGTGCAGCGATAGAATTTGGTATACAACCATTGCTTTTTGTAGATTCAGCAGGTATGCCATTATACTGTCCGTATCCTTTGTCAATTTCTGTACCTGCAATGCTTATTCCACATCTTGCAGTTGCAGGAGTGATAGAGGGAATTATAACTGTTGGAGTAGTAAGTTTTATAAAAAAGGTTTCCCCTGGAGTTATTTATGAAGGATCTGTGTCAAAGGTAAAACCTATATATGCTCTAATAATAGGTTTAATATGTTTATCCCCTATAGGGCTATTGGCTGAAGGAACAGCTTGGGGAGAATGGGGAACTGATGAAATAGGTTCTGTAGTAACAGGCAGTAATGCGTTAGGATTTATACCTAAAGGTATGGAAAGTGGATTTAATTTTAGTGCATTAATGCCGGACTATTCTGTTTCAGGCCTTCCAGAAAGCTTTGGATATATTTTATCGGCAGTTGCAGGAGTTGCAATATTGTTATTAGTATTTAGAATAATTGCAAGTATGAAAAAGGCAACAAAAGCATGAATGGTTAAGGCACATGAAAATAGGAAGGCAAATAGACTTGTTATTTTTTTGAATGTGCCTAATATACGTTATAAGAGAGGAAGTTATTAATGCCAGAATGGCTTTTGAAAAAAGATAATTATACACCACTAAAAGACAAGAATGCTTTTATAGATAAGAGCATTCTGTCTATATTTAATGTACTTGCTAGGTTTAGGATGCAAACAAAACTAAGGACATCTAAATTTGGAATTAACCCCTTAACTAAATTAATATCAACACTTATACTAATTATTTTTGTTTCTTTAAGCAGAAATTTTTACTTTATTTTAATTACAAATGTACTTATACTTGTGCTAATGAATCTTTTAAGTACAAAAGAAATAAAATATGTTGTCAAAGCAAGTCTGGCTGCAACAATTTTTACATTTATTATTTTATTACCATCTATTTTCTTAGGATATGGTAATAATTCGTTAATGATTACATTAAAAGTACTGGTTTCAGTTGCTTCTGTTAGTATATTAACCTGTACTACTCAATGGAATGAATTAATAATTGCTTTAAAAATATTTAAAATACCAGATATATTCATTTTGGTACTCGATATTACCATGAAATATATAGTGATTTTAGGCGAGTTTTCTTTGAATATGGTTTATGCGCTTAAATTAAGGTCCGTAGGTAGAAACAATAATAAAAGCACTGCACTTTCTGGTGTTGTAGGAACTATGTTTATAAAGTCTAAAGAAATGGCAGAAGAAATGTATGGAGCAATGGAATCCAGAGGATTTACAGGAACATATAAAGTATATATGAAATTTAAATTTAAGTTAGCTGATTATATTTGCATTATACTTAACTTAAATTTTATATGTGCATATTTTTATTTTGATAGGTTGTGATTTAATGATTGATATAGAGAATGCTTCTTATTCATATGATGCTGAAGTTACTGCACTAAGAAATATAGATTTACATATTGATGAAGGAGAAGCTATTGCTTTAATAGGCGTAAATGGAAGTGGAAAGTCTACATTAATGAAATTGATTAACGGATTAATAGTAGCTGATAGTGGAAGTTATTTCTTTGAAGGTGAAGAAATTAATAATAAAAAAATGCAAAATGAGGAGTTCTCGAAGGCTTTTCATAAAAAAATAGGTTTTGTTTTTCAAAATTCAGATGTACAGCTATTTTGTTCAAATGTATATGATGAAATTGCATTTGGACCAAGGCAGATGGGAATGGATGAGGTAGAAGTCATAAAAAGAGTAGAAGATACTTTGAAATTATTAAAAATTGAAGAATTAAGAAATAGACAGCCATATCATTTAAGTGGCGGAGAAAAGAAAAAGGTATCTATAGCATCTGTAGTGGTTTTAAATCCAGATGTTTATATATTTGATGAACCAATGAATGGACTTGATCCTAAAACTAAGAGATTCCTAAGGGAATTTATGATATCTATAAATAATGCAGGAAAAACTATTTTATGCTCTACCCATGACTTTGAATATGTAAAAGGAGTATTTAAAAGAGCTGTTGTTTTTTCAAGCAATCATACGATTGTCAGAGATGGTGTTTATGATGAGATAATGAACGATAGTAAATTTCTATATGATAATAATATTATATAATGTTAAAGCTATACTAAAAGCAACAAAATATATTCGCATGCCATTTTTTTATTTCTAAAGAGAGTAGTGGAATTAACCACTACTCTTTATTTTTGTGCGCCTAGCATGGGCGTTGAGTCTGCTGAATAATGGTACTGATCGTATTTTATTATAAAAATGTATTGTTAATAAAATAAAAGTTAGTCAAAGTATTATCAAGATACAACTAAAAAGATTACAAATAAATAAATATAAGCTTAAATAAAACAAAAGTTGACAATTAATGCAAAAATACTTGACAAATACTGACAAGATAATATAATAAATACGACGAGTATTTACTCGGAATATTGAAAAGTTAAAGCATTTTATTTGTATATATGTTGTAATTAGTTTCGACATTCTATTTCTAAACATTTAACTAGTTTATAAACTTCCTAAATGTTATTTATTATTACAACATATATAATGCTTTAATGAGATTTGTTGAAGGTGATTTATGGGAAAAACACTGTTACATCGAAAAGATAGTATAGTTATAACAAGTATAGAAATTATCAGTGAACTTGGTGTACAAGGATTAACAAGTAAAGAAATTGCTAAGCGCGAAAAAATATCAGAAGGAACCTTGTTCAGCCATTTTAAAAATATGAACGAAATTATTTCGGATGTTTTAAAATATCATTCAGAACTTGATGCAAGTATTGTTGAAACTGTGGAAGCTAAAAATCTATCTCCAACAGAAGCTATAACACTATTTGCATCTATTTATGCTGAAAACTATGAAAATTATCCAGAAAGTAGCTACCTTATAGATATTTCAGGAATGTTATTACAGTATGAAGAATTAACTAAACAGGCAGAGGAAACTATAAATAATAGAATTGCGTATTTTAAATCACTTATTGAAAAGGCCCAAAAGTGTGGGGAGATAAATTCTTTGATAGATAGTCAAATTTTAATAGATATAGTGGTTGGTTCATTTTTAATGGTTGTACATAGATGGAGAAAAAGCAAATATACCTTTAAATTTAAACAACAGATAATTATAACTCTCAAAGTTTTTTTGGATTCATTTAAAGGGTGTTGATAATAAACGCAGTTTATGACTATTTTGCGTGATAAATTTACAGGAAAGGAGGATAGATATAGTAATGAAGATAAAACGTGAACATGAAGATTGTTTAAAAAAAGAACGTATGGCTACGATTTTAGAGTGTGTAGGTGACGGGGTAGTTTCTACTGATGTTAATGGAGTTATTGAATTTATAAATAATGCTGGTGAACTTATTACAGGATGGAAATCAGAGGAAGCAATAGGTAAACATTTTGATGAAATCATCAATTTAATTGATATCGCAACTAATGAACCAATGGAAAGTGTTAGAGAATTAGCATTACGGTCTGGTGATGCAGTAGGTCTAAAAAAACGTTCAGTTATTATGTCTAAGGACGGGAAAAAAATATATTTATCCGCTAGCTGTTCTCCAATAAAGGATGGGAATGGTATTATTTCAGGCGTTGTAATGGTGTTTCGTGACATTACTAAAATCATCCAAATGGAAGAAGAATTAAGAAACGAGAGAGATAATTTAAGAAAAAAACAAGAAGACTTAGAAAAGTATCAACTGCTTTCTAAATTTACACTAGATATTATTTTATTTATAGATCTTAGTAGTAGAAGAATTATCGATGCAAATCAGGCAGCAATAAAAGTATACGGTTATACTAGGGAAGAACTTTTATCATTAAGCATATATGATATACGTAAATATGCTGATACAACCAACGAACCAATGCAGGGAATTCAAAATAATCTATCCTTTGAAGCAGTTCATTATAGAAAAGATAAAACTTTCTTTCCAGTAGAAGTAAATTGTCAAATAATAAAAACGGGAAATAAATGTGTTTTGATAAGTATTATAAGAGATGTTTCTGAAAGGAAACAAGTAATTGAGTCATTATATAAGAGTGAAGTGAAATTTAAGAAACTTTTTATGAATTTTAAAAGTGGATTAGGTTACGGCAAAATCTTATTAGATGAAAATGGAGTTCCAGTTGATTTTGAATATATTGAGGTAAATGAAGCTTTCGCGGAAATGGGTGGCTATGAAAGAAAAAAGATTATTGGAAAAAGATTTTCGGAAGTTTTCAATGGATCTGCAGATACGGCTCAATTGATAATTAATACTGTGGCGAAGGTGGCCTTAGAAGGAGTATATATACCAGAGGGTGATTACTACTCACATGATGACAGTAAATGGTATTCTAGGTTGATATACAGTCCAGAAAAATATTATTTTATTATTATATTAACTGACTTAACTGAAAGAAAAAAGGCAGAATATGAATTGCAAAAAGCTAAAGAAGATGCAGAATTAGCTAATAAAGCGAAAAGTGAATTTTTAGCGAATATGAGTCATGAGATTCGAACTCCGCTTAATGGAATTACAGGAATGATTGATTTAACGCTTTCAACAGATGTTGATGATGAACAAAGAGGATATCTTAAAACAGCACAGAAATGTACTAAAAATCTTATTAAAACCATTAATGATGTACTAGATTTCTCAAAAATAGAAGTGGGTAAATTGATAATAGAGAACATTCATTTTAATATCATAGAGCTTGTAGGAGAAATAATCAAACTTCATTCACCTTTCGCGGCTCAAAAGGGTCTGGAATTAAATGTGAAACATTCTTGTACAATAGAGAAATACGTAATGGGTGATCCTAATAGACTTCAGCAAGTTTTGAATAATTTGATTCATAATGCTATTAAGTTTACTGAAAATGGAGAAGTATGTTTGCAGCTCACAAAACTCTCAAGTGATAAAGATAATATAGAAGTGCAATTTGCTGTTATAGATACAGGTATTGGTATTTCTGAAGATGGGAATGAGAAATTATTTAAGAGCTTTACCCAGGTAGATGGGTCGTTTTCGAGAAAATATGGAGGTACTGGCTTAGGTCTTGCTATCTCTAAACAGTTGGTTGAGATGATGGATGGGCGCATATGGTTTGAAAGTCAAGAAGGAAAAGGATGTACATTTTATTTTGTAATTAAGTTTAAAATTTCAAAACAACAGGAAGAAATTTCAGTAGCAAAGATTAACGTGGAGAAACCTCCAATTCCATTACATATTTTGATAGTTGAAGATGATGAAGTCAATAGAGAAGTAACGTCATTAATGCTTAAAAAAAGGGGATATTTAGTGGACAGCACAGATAATGGAGAGTCTGCTTTAAAACTTTTAGAATCTAATAAATATGACATCATTTTTATGGATATCCAGATGTCAGAAATGGATGGAATAGCAGTAACTAAGGAAATACGAAAAAGGGAGAGTTTAATAGGTGAACGTACATTAATAATTGCTATTACCGCTTATGCACTTCAAGGTGATAGGGATAGATTCATTTCAATGGGAATGGATGAATATATTTCGAAGCCTTTTCAAATGGAGGAGTTATTTAATGTTATTGATAAAATTACTTGTGAAGATCATATTGAGACAATGCCGTATAAAAATTTTACAGTGAGTCATAATGGGGATTTTATAGTGGCGCCGCTTATAAATATTGAGGCAAAAGACGAAGACTTGCGTAGTATGGATAAGTTGAATCTTTCTATAAGTACATTAAACAAATTATTGAATATAGGTGATCTGCATTTAATTGAGAAGGAAGCTCATGAAATCAAAATTCTATCAAACAAGGTTGGAGCAGAATCATTAAAAATTATAGCTTTTAAAATAGAACTTGCAGCAAGAAAATATGAATTAGAGAAAATTAGAAAATTAGTAACAAAAATAAATGATGAATATCATAGATTTTATAAACTTATGATTAAAAGTACAGGAGATATAAATAATGAAGATTTTAATAGTTGAAGATGATGAGGTGAGTAGATTATTTCTACAAAAAAGTTTATCACAATACGGGGACTGCGATATAACAATAGATGGGATGGAGGCTTTGGATGCATATTTGATAGGTTTGCAGGAAGGTATGCCTTATGATTTAATTTGCCTGGATATAATGATTCCCAAGGTGAATGGAGTTAAGGTCTTAAAATCTATTAGAGAACTCGAAAGAAAAAAAAGAATGAAAAAAAATCAATATGTAAAGGTGATTGTAATAACGGCATTAGCTGAGACACAATTTGTAAATGAATCACTAACTGAAGGTTATGATGTATATATCGAAAAACCAATAAATAGTAAGGTATTGGACCAAGCACTAAATAAGCTTGGGTTAATTTAAATAGAATATTTTAAAGCAGTATTGAGGTGTGAGAGTGGATGAAATAAAAATAAATTTAGTAGATAGTATGCTTGGGAATGTATTATCTAGGGACGTAATAAGTCGGAAAGGTTTAAAAATAGCAGAGAAAGATACTATTATTAATAACTTCGTAAAATATGAATTGATAAAAGTGGATATACAAAGTATTTGGATATATTATGTATCTGAGTTTGAACAAAGCTATGTAGAAGAGGGCGATTACAATAACATAAAGGTCTGCTATGAAGAATGCATAATTTCATTGAAAGAAATATTTCAAGATTTAGCTCAAGAAAAAACTTTAAAAATCAGTATACTAAATCATGTTGCAAAATTGGTGTATGAAAATATTAACAACATAGATTGCATAATTAAATATATCCGCGAGATAAGAAAATATGAATATTATGAGATTTATCACAGTCTAAATGTAAGTTTCTATGCAATGTTTATTGGAAAATGGTCAGGTATGCATAGTTCTGAAATATTAGACTTAATAATAGGTGGACTTTTGCATGATATAGGCAAATTAAGAATTCCTGGACACATATTAAATAAAAAAGGAAAGTTAACTGCTGAAGAATTTAAGATAATTAAAAGACATACAACATTGGGTTATAGTATGTTAAAAAATGAGATTAATCTTAACTATGATATCAAAAAAAGCATTTTAATGCACCATGAAAGATTAGATGGATCAGGTTATCCTAATGGAGTAACAGGGGACTACATAGGAGAATACGCAAAAATAATATCCATCGCAGATATATATGATGCAATGACTACAAATAGAGTTTACAAAAACAAGATTAATCCTTTTGAAGCTTTCCAGATATTTTTGGAAACTGGTATGAATATGCTGGAGTCATCAAAGGTTAATGTTTTTATATTAAATTTGTCATCTCATCTTCTAGGCGTGAAATTAAAATTAATCGATGGGGAAAAATTCACCAAGGATCTGATGGTTTACATGACAAGACGATAAAATCAACTATTACTAATAAGCCATTGTTTGAGGATTACTTAATAGAAAATAGTTATATATTTAATGTTCAATAATTAAAATTATTGACGGAAATTTGAGAATCGGGAATTTTAATGAAAATAATCTAGGGGGAATAATAATGAAAAGTATAAAAACGAAAATGATGATTAGTTTAGGGATGCTAATATTGATAATGTGTATAGGTTTTGGTCTGGATTCATATATTACATCAAAGAAAGCTCTTGTATCTAATGTTAACAGTACTCTTCCTCAAATAGCTATTCAAACAGCCAGTAGTGTAGAGCAAAAATTTATGGGAGATTTAATGACATTAGAATCACTTGCATCTAGAGAGGACATAGCTGATCCCAATAATCCATACGAAAATAAGATTAAGATACTTAAGAGTGAAGCTAAAAGATTAGGTTATATAAAAATGGGAATAGCTGACCTTAAGGGAGATGTGCTATATTCAGATGAGAAAACTAGTAATGTTAACGATAGAGAATATTTTCAAAAAGCAAAAGCTGGTTCAAAAAATATATCAGATCCAATAATAAGTAAAACTGATGGTTCTGTTGTTATTGCTTACGCTATACCTGTAAAATTTAATGATTCTATAGTAGGAGTTCTGGTTTCTACTGTAAGCAGTGATGCATTAAGCAAGTTCACTAATAATGTTAAGTTTGGAGAAACAGGGAATGCCTTTATGGTAAATAAAAGTGGAGTTGTTGTCGCTCATACTAATGTGGATCTTGTAAAAAAAATGTACAACCCAATTGAAGAAGCAAAAAAGGATAGTAAATTAAATGGTTTAGCAGGTGTAATTACTACAATGACACAAGGTAACGCTGGAACTGGATATTATTACTATAATGGAGTAAATAAGTATGTTGGATATGCCCCTGTTAATAATACGAATTGGTCAATAGCAGTTGTTATAAACGAAAATGAAATCTTATCTCAATTAACAGCCATGCGAGTGTCAATAGCTGCAACTTCTTTTATATTTTTAGTTATTGGCATTATATTCATTTACTTAATTTCTAATAAAATTGCAGATGCTATAAAACGTACTTCAAAGCACTTAGATAGATTAGCAAAAGGAGATTTAAGTTTTGAAGTAAGCTCTAAATATATTAATTCAAAAGATGAAATTGGACAAATGGCTAAATCAATTATAGAAATGAAAACATCTCTTAGTGGAATGATACTTAGCATAAGAGAAAGTTCTGATAAAATCCATGATCAGGCACAAAATCTTTCTTCAGTATCACAAGAAATGTCATCTTCTTCTGAAAATATTGCTTTAGCGATAAATAATGTAGCTCTAGGTAATAGCTCTCAAGCAGAAGAATTAATAAGTTCTACTCAATTATTAGATAGCTTTAGTGAAGGTTTAACTAATATGGTTGGAGAGATAAGTGTAATAGATAGAAATTCTCAGGAGATTAACTTAAAGGCTAAAGAAAATAGTGACAATATGGAAAATATGAAAAGCTCTATAAAAAATATAGATATCTCGTTCAATAGCTTTAGTGAAAAAATATTACAATTAACTCAAAGCATTAAACAAATAAATGATATTACTAATATAATTAATAGTATTGCTGATCAAACAAATCTTCTTGCACTAAATGCAGCTATAGAAGCAGCAAGAGCTGGTGAGTCTGGAAGAGGATTTTCTGTAGTTGCTGATGAAATAAGAAAATTAGCAGAAGAGAGTAAGAATTCATCGGAAAACATAAATAAGCTTATCCAAGAGATTGAAAAAGAAGCTATTTTAATTTCTAATGATACAAATAACATGATTGATGAATTAGATGATCAAGTTAAAATTATAAATTATTCGGCAGAATCATTTGAGAATATAATTGACTCAATTAATAATATTATTCCTAAAATAGAATACATAAATTCAACGGCAATAGATTTGAACTCTTCGAAAAATAATATTGTAGATAAATTAACGTGTATCTCTGCTATATCAGAAGAAAATTCAGCATCTTCCGAAGAGATATCAGCATCTTCTGAAGAGTTAAATGCATCTTCTGAGGAGGTAGCATCATCTTCAGAAGTTTTAAGTAAAATGACTGAAGAAATGTCAGAACAGGTAAATAGATTTATAATATAGTATTAAACATTATGAGGTTAAAAAATACCTTTTATCGTAAAAATAAGGTGTTGTTATTATATAGATTTGAAGCTTTTTATCAAATTGAGTATAATTAAATATATAAATATTTAAAACAGATTTAGTATTATACCAATTTGAATATATAGTAATCCAGGGAGGATATACGATGGCAAGACCAACAAAATTCAGGAGAGTTGAGTTTTTTCCAGAAGACGATTATTTTGTACCATGGGGAAAACCAAAATGTCAAATTGAGGAGATGACTTTAAAAGTAGAAGAGCTTGAAGCAATGAGACTTAAAGATATAGAAGACTTAAACCAAGAAGAATGTGCAGAAAAAATGCAGGTATCAAGACAGACTTTTCAAAATATAATAGATAGCGCGAGAAAAAAAGTAGCTACAGCTTTGACAGAAGGCAAGGCAATAAGAATAAGCGGTGGTCATTATACTACAACTCACTGTAAATTTAAATGTGCAGAATGTGGAACAATTTATGAAATAAATTATGATGTAGACAGAGCAGTCTGCCCAAGCTGTGGTTCAGATAAAGTTATGTGTAATAAAAAAGCAAGATTTTGTAAAAATTGGTGCAGGGGTAATAATACAAATCTTAATATTGAATAGATTAAAATAATTAGTTTCAGAAATTGCTGTTTTATAAGAAAATATGACAATTTTAAATAATATATTAGAATTGTCATATTTTATTCAAAAAGAACTTTTATTTTAAAATGGATATACATATGAAGTATCAGGATTAGAATCTTTTTCTATATGCTCGAGGACTATAATTGGCTCTACATCACCTTCAATAGAAGTTTTTTGGATTTTTCCTTTTACTTTAATCCAAGTATTGTTATCGTAAGTTTGTAGATTATTATTATCACATACAATTCCAGCAATCTGCATATCTGCTGCACAGCATACCATCATAAACCTTCCTATTATAAACTCATTTTCATTTAAAGCTTTATCTCTATATACAAAACCAGATATTTCTATTTCCTTCCCCATATATTTGTTTGGATTTGAAAGAATTTCATCAAGAGAAAATACAAAATTATTTAAAGTTACTTCTATAATACCATTCTTTATATCAAGTTCTTTCTTATCAATTTTACCTTGATCATCACTTTCAGATTTTCCGCTATAGATGTCAAAGGAACTAGAGCTATTAGCATTAAGAGTAGGATTTGCACTACTATTTAAGCTAGAATTTGAATTTATGTCACTAGCGTTAGCAGAAGAATTTGTATTGATAGTCTGCATAAAAAATATCATAATTAATGGAATTATAAAGACAATATAATTTTTGAATTTTAATTTTTTTTTCTTAGTATTAAAAATGCCTCCAAGTAAGAACAATGCAATCACGAGCATTGAGATCATTCCGAAGACTGCAAAAGGAATAATTCTTGGATGGACATATAGAACTATTTCATTGGTTAAAATAATTCTAAAATAAAATATTGATAAGGATAATAATATGGATGTTTTAACTATTATATCTAAATTTAATTTCTTCATACTTCTCATCTCCAAAGCTTAAGTATATAAAATTATAGGTAACAGTCTTAGTTTATTATTTTATATAGCTAAGATAAAATATATTTCAATATTTGACTCATTATTATTAGGATAGTTTAAGGTTAACAAGAACACCAAAAGATATTATAAGAATAAAAAATATTAACTTTATAACAAATTTCTTTTTAAAGTTGCCAAAGAGCATAATTGTATTTTTTATATCAAGCATAGGACCTACTACAAGAAATCCCATAACAGAATTTATTGAAAATAGTTTCAAAAATCCTTTTGCTACAAATGCATCTGAAGTTGAGCAAACTGAAAGTAAAAAAGATAATAATATCATAGTTATAAGGGAACTTCTGTTATCGTTCGGAAGATACATATTATTATTCATAGAAATCGCAGTTTGAAAGATACTAGATAGAAATGTACCAATAATCATAAATTTACCGGTATTAAAAAATTCATCTCCAGTATGAATAAATACTGCTTTAAGCCTTTTTAATGCATCACTTGAAGAATCATAATCACTGCTGCAAAAACCACAATTACAATTTATTTCATCATCATTGATTATTAATATATCATCTTCTTTTTTCATACTAAACTGCATGATTAGTCCTACCAAAATTGAAATCACTATTCCAGCGGATATTCTACAAATTACTACGGATTTCATACCTTGAAAAGCATAGATAGTAGATAGAATTCCTATAGGATTTACTATTGGGGCTGCAAGCATAAAAGTAATAGCAGCGGCTATAGGCACTTTCTTTTTTATAAGGCCTTTAACGATTGGGATTGTCCCACAATCACAAATTGGAAATAATATACCTGAAAAAGCGGCAATTATACACGATAAAAAAATATTTTTAGGAAATATTTTAATAAACGTATCTGGAGAAATGTAAATCTGTATTACTGCTGATATAAAACTTCCAACCAAAATGAAGGGAAGACCTTGAATTAATATACTTATAAATATTGTATAAAAATTTTTGAATTTACTTATATAATCATTATATATATTATAATCAGACATCATTAATGTCATGAAGAATGTAAATAAAAATATAAAAACAGTTGTAGAGATTAAAAATTTAAAAGTAAAGAAATTATTCTTATTATTAAGTTGTACATATTCTTCCTGATGAATTTCTTTAATGTTTAAGGTAGAGACGTGTTCTATAAGCTTTGCAGTTTCATTTATTTTTTTTATTTCATTTTGAATATTTGAAAATTCTTCTTTATTTAAATAATTTAGATTGTTTAATATTATTGTTTCACTATTTAAAATATGAGGAGTAACTATACTTTTCATATTTTTTAAATATATAAAAAATTTTTTTGCATCAATTATTGCTATTATATCATCAACCCTACATATTTTTTTAAGAAATTTATCCTTGAATATATTGATAATAGAAGAAGAATCCTTCATTCCATTTGTTTCTATCAATATTCTATTTGGAGAATATTGATCTATTATTGTACTAATAAAAAATGTATTAATTTCTTCTGTTATTTTGGGGTTAATTACAATAATCTTATTATTATCTTGAGAGTTTTGAGAGGATATATCTATTTCAGATAATCCAAATTCATCTTGAAGAATTATAATTGTTTCATTTTGAAATTCACCACTTTTTAATATGGAATTTATAAAGTTAGTCTTTCCAGCTTCAATAAATCCTAATACTATATCGATATTTATTTTCATAATTTACCTCAACTATATATTATTTAATAAACTTATTATTTAAATTATTCAATTTGTAAAGAATATATTATGTTTTTATATTTTATAGGAATTTGTAGATGCAATAGATTTGCATTTACATTTTATATAGATTATATTCCTATAAGTATAAAATTACAATAGTGCCATTTTATATAGTTTTTTATAAGTATTGACATATTTATTATTGGATAGTAATATTATTAAATGAAAATGCAAATGCAAATCATATGCAAAAGGGGTGCAAATATGAAAAAGAAAATTATTTCAGGAGTGCTAGCTATAGTAACTAGTATGGCACTAATTGGATGTGGAACTAATACAAGAACTACATCACAAAATACAAAGGATGACAAATTAAAAATCATGGTTTCCATATATCCGCTAAAAGAATTTGCTGAAAAGATCGCAGGAGATAAAGCAGAAGTAACATGTTTAGTACCGGATAATGTAGAACCTCATGATTATGAGCCTAAAACTAGAGATTTCGAGGAACTAACTAAAGGAAAGGCGTTTATTTATAATGGGTTAGGAATGGAGAGCTGGGTAGATAAAGTTAACGATACTCTTAAAGGAAAAGATATAATCATAGTAAACTCAAGTGAGGGAGTACAAGTTAGAGAAGAAGAAGGAGCAGTTGATCCACATAGCTGGTTAAGCTTAAAAAATGCAGAAATACAATCTAAAAACATAAAAGATACTTTGATAAAACTAGATGAAAAGAATAAGGATTATTATGAAGCCAATTATGATAATTTTAAAAAGGAATTAGATGATTTATATAATGAATATAAGCCTAAATTTGATACATTAAATAAGAAGAATTTTATAACAGGTCATGCTGCCTTTGGATACTTATGTAGAGATTTTGGTTTAACGCAAAAGTCAGTTGAAAATTTATTTGCTGAAGGGGAACCGACTCCAAAGCAATTAGAAGATTTAGTTTATTTTTGTAAAGAAAATAATATAAAAACTGTTTTTTCGGAAGAATTAGCAAGTCCAAAAGTTTCAGAAACTTTAGCAAGGGAAGTCGGGGCAGAAGTAGTACCAATATTGACATTAGAATCTAAAGAAGATGATAAGGATTATATTGAAGCCATGAGATATAATCTAGATGAAATATATAAATGTTTAGAAAAAGAATAGTATATGGAAATGAATCTTAGAACAATATACAGAAAGTATTACTACTATTTTCAGAATTTCTAGTTCGAAAATATACTAGCAAATTAAATTCATAAGTAAAAATTATTCATTTCTATATATTAATAAAAATGTGTTATGATATATTGCAGAGGTGAAAAAATGTTGGATTTTAGAATAGATACTTTTTTAACTGTATGCGAATATATGAATTTTACGAAAGCAGCAGAAATACTCTGCATTACACAGCCAGCAGTATCACAACATATAAAATATTTAGAAAAAGCTTATGAAAGTAAATTATTTGAATATGAAGGAAAAAAAATAAAGCTTACAAAATCAGGAGAAATCTTGTATCAAACAGCTATTACAATGAAGCATGATGAAAAATTCTTAAAAGAAAAGATTGATGAAGAAAAATTAGGAGTAAAGAATCTTAAATTTGGTGCGACCCTTACAATAGGGGAATTTATATTACCATTAAAACTTCATAACTATTTGAATAAGAATAATAACATGAATATTAATATGGTTGTGGGGAACACTAAGGAACTTTTGAAGAAATTGGAACATGGTGAAATTGATTTTGCATTAGTAGAAGGATATTTTATAAAAAGTGAGTATGATTATGTTATATACTCTAAGGAAAGATATATTTGTGTAGCAGGTAAAGACTATAAATTTAAAGAGCAGCCTAAAGTACTGGAAGATCTACTTAGAGAAACTTTGATTGTAAGAGAAAAAGGTTCAGGAACAAGAGATATTTTTGAAAGAAATTTAGAAGAACAAAACTTGACAATAAAAGATTTTAATAAAGTAATAGAAATAGGAAATATTAATACAATAAAATCTTTAGTTAAAAATAACAATGGAATCACAGCTATATACGAAGCGGCAGTAAAAGAAGAACTAGAAGATGGCAGTTTACAAAAAGTTGAAATTGAAGATTTGCAAAGAAAGCATTGCTTTTATTTTATATGGAGAAAGAATAGTGCTTTTGAAGATTTGTATAGAGAAATATTCAAGGATTTTCAATAACTAGTGCAGAATATTATTTTGAAGTCTGAATTATAATTAATCTGTAAAGTAATTTTGAAAAAGTAAAAATTTACAAAATAAGATTAGCTATAAAAAAGTTGTTCATAGTGATTTAATAAATCACTATGAACAACTTTTTAATTAAATTTATTAATTATGGCATTCATGTTCATGGCAGACATCGCCGGAATCTACAAGTGAACCTTCAATCCAGTTTAATGCTACAGTTTTGACATCTCCAGAGCAGCCACGTAAAACTTTTATACCAGCATTATTTAACACTCTTACAGCTCCTTCACCCATATTTCCGGCAAGAAGAACTTCAACTCCCATATCAGAAAGAGTAGTTGCAATATTTGATTTGCAGCCACAGCCGGTTGGTGATTCAACAGTTTCAGAATCTGTTATTTCTTTAGATTGTGTATCAACTGTAAAAACTGTGTAATATTCACAGTGTCCAAAGTGATCATCGATATTATTATTACGTGATGGTAATGCTATTTTCATAATATAAACCTCCAACAAAATATTAAATAAAGGAACATATATAATAAAATATTATTGGCATATGCCCTTTATGTATTATAATAAACTCATAAATGGCATATGTCAATAATATTAATTAAGAAAGATTATAATACAATCTCTTATATAGGTTTTAGTATAGGCACAAACATCAAATACCACACTGAATCATTAGATATATTTATGGTTATATTATAAATTCTTATTTTACTTACAAATAATCCAATATTATACTTTAAGGTATTAAAGTTAATTAATTTGAATAAATTACATATTTGAAGGAGATGCATATTTTTTATGGTTAATGCTAAAAGACAAAAAGAAATGAAAGCTCTAGGATTTTTATTGCAAAATGATAAAGAACATTATTCAGTAAGGTTCTTAAGCAAAGCAGGAAATTATACAGTGGAAGAATTAAATATGATTAATAAGATTGCAGGAAAATATGGACGAGGCTATGTTGGTCTTACTACAAGACTTCAAATGGAAGTTCCTTGGATCAAAGATGAAGATGCAGAAAAAGTAATGGAAGAAGCTAAAGATTTGGGGTTACGTCATGGTGGGACAGGTCAAAAAATAAGACCATTAGTTGCATGCAAAGGAACTGTGTGTCTTCATGGAAATATTGATACACAAGGGATATGTAGAGAATTGGAAGTTATATATTTTGGAACTGATACTCCACATAAATGCAAAATTGGAGTTGTTGGCTGTGCAAATAATTGTGCAAAAGCTAATATAAATGATATAGGAGTTATGGGAAGAACAATACCAGAATTTAAGCTAGATAATTGTGTTGGATGTGGCCTTTGTGTACAAGGTTGCAGGCAAAAAGCCTTAGAAATAGTAGATAAGAAGATAGTTTATAATAAAGAGCTCTGTGTAAGCTGCGGTGAATGTGTGAGAGTATGCAAAACTAATGCTGCTATTGTTAAAGAAAACGGTGCTGAAATATTTGTAGGTGGAAGATTTGGAAGGGGAATGAGAATTGGAGATTCACTTGGAAAAATATTTGAGGAAGAAAAGATAGTACCTGTAATTGATAAAATAATGAAGTACTACAGAGAAGTTGGCCAAAAAGGAGAAAGAATTTCTACAGTTATGGATAGAATCGGTAAGGAAACATTTATAGACAATGTATTAAGTGATTAAGTCACAGAAAAAGAATAAAAACAAAAATATAATTAAAGTATAAGCAAACTAGGAATTATTAAATGTTTAAATTAAATAGGAGGAATTAAGCATGGCTAAAATAATAAATAGTAATGAATTTGTTCAAAATGTTGAAAATACAAAAGGTGTAGTTGTTGTTGATTTCTTTGCAACTTGGTGTGGACCTTGTAAGATGTTAGCTCCTATATTTGAAGGTGTTAGTAATGAAATGGGAGATAAAGTTAATTTTTTCAAACTAGATGTTGATGAAGATGGCAGAATAGCACAAAAATATGGAATAGCAGCGGTTCCAACTATGATTATTTTTAAAGATGGAATTCCAGTAGAAAATTTGGCTGGTTTTATGCCAAAAAATAATATAATAAATAAGGTAAATGCTCATTTATAAAATTGTATAATTAAGTAGTAAATGGCATTTTAATTAGTTTAATAATAATAATAAGAGAGGAAGGTAAAATGGCTAACCTCTCTTTTAAAATTTAAATAAGTATCGTGTTTATTAAAATTAAATTTTGGTTTTACTTTATTGCATTTTATCATTTTTAATTTTGCAGCCAATATCAATAGGTTTCGCATGATATACTGAAGTTGTAACAATGGCACTGACGCCTGTCTTAGCATATTCTTCAATGTTGTTTTCATTTATGCCACCAGAAGCTAAAATAATAATAGAAGAATTAATATTTTTAAGAATATCTACATATGCTTTTAAATCATTAGGTGGGACTTTATCAAATTGAATACCATCAATGCCATTTTTAGAAAGTTTAATAGCTTCATCTATACTTTCCACTTCCACTATTACTTTTTTTTCGCAGGCTTTAGATTTTATGGAATTTAAATTTTTAATAAGCTCATCAATGCCGCCTAAAAAGCATAAATGTTGTTTAAATATTAATATGGTTTCTGATAATCCTAGTCTATGGGGAAATCCACCACCTGCAATTATAGCTTTAATCGCTAATTCCTTACTTCCGGGAACCACTTTTCTTGTAGTAATAATATGTAGATTAGAATTTATTTTAGATACTTTATCTACTAATTTTTTCATTTTAGTAGCAATTCCTGAACTGTAATCAAGAATGTTTTGTGATACTTTCCATGCCATATGCAAATCTTCAGCATTACCTTTTCCTTCGAGGAAAACTTCACCTTTTTTTATTAAAGCGCCTGAAGGCTTAGTTTTAACCAGTTCTATATTTAACTTGTTAAATATTTTTGAAACTTCCTCAGTGCCACAAAGTACGGCATCTTCTCTTGTGAAAAATTGTATAGTGCCTATTTGATGACCAATTCCTAAAATTAGAGTAGTTAAATCTATGTAGGGTATATCTTCTTTAATAAATTTGTCTATAAGTTCATCTGAAATATACATTGTACAACCCCCTTTTCAATATTTTGATTTATAGTATAAAAAATGTGTTAAATATATGAGTTTATATTTAATGATATTTTAGCTGTAATATATATGTTCAATTATCTTCTAAAGTAATTGCTTATTATTTATATTTTTCATAAAATATCTCCTAGTATTACTTCAAATAACTCATAATATATGGTAATTAAATTTGCCATAATTAATAGTAATCCCTTTAAAAAAGTAAGTCAATATTTTTTATTAGCATTTGACAATAACAAAAAATGGAGCTATTATAGTGTTGGCAAATGCTAATTAAAGTCGGGAGATGATTTAATGTCAGATTGTAATTCTTGTTCATCAAAAAATGGATGTACAAAAGATAAAGCTAGCTGCATGATTGAAAACAATCCTTTGAACAATGTAAAGAAAATTATTGGTGTTATGAGTGGTAAAGGAGGAGTTGGTAAATCTTCAATTTCTGTGACCATTGCGAAACATTTAAAAGGGTTTGGATACAGCTTTGGGATTTTATGATGCCCATATAGATGAAAGTTTAGAATTATTATTTAATCCTATAGTTAAAAAAATTATTGATGAATTAGAGTAGCATAAAGATGAAGATAAATTAAATAAATTTAATGTAAAAGTAGAAGAAGCATTGAAAATTACTGAAGAAGATATTGTAAATGCATTAGAAGGATTACCAGAAAATAAAAAACATTGTTCTAATCTTGGTGTACAAGCACTTAGAAATGCTATTCATGATTATTATGATAAGGAGAAAAAATAAATGAGTTTAAAAATAACAACTCTTTTTGGAAATAAATTTGACTACAATAATACGGGAAATATATTAAAAATCGATTAAGCTAAATTTATCTATTTATTATTATTAAAAAGTCTGTAATAAAAATTAGTTATCATTAATTTTATTACAGACTGATGTTTTATATCGAAATTTTGGGTCAAACTTCTCATAGTTAATATAAAAACAGGAAAATAATAATAATATTATTAGGTTGAAATTGACTACATAAGAGTTTTCGTGATAATATTTAGTTAAGAGTTATTTGATTAAATTAGTTACATATATTAAAAGCAATAAAAAAAGATGAATGAATATAATCGATTTATGGTCACATTTATAAATTTATATTTATTCAAGTTTTTTTATAATGAACATAATATTTATAAAGAAAAACAAGGTGCAGATATACTAAGTTTATTTTAAATCTTTCTAAAATTGATAATAAATATTATTATGAGGTTAAGACAAAATGACTTTAAGAAAGTGTATTATTGCTCTTCGGAATACAAAAAAATAAAAATTTAATTATAGAAAAAATTTAGTGGTAGCTAAGTTCTATTTTTGTGTTCTTAGTTACAGATTAGGAGTAAAAATGGTAAATAAGAAAAAAGTTAATAAGATAAAAGTTATACCTTTAGGAGGGGTAGGAGAAATAGGGAAGAATTTAACTGTATTTGAATATGAAGACGAAATAGTAGTTATAGATTGTGGAATGTCATTTCCAGATGGAGAGCTTCCAGGAATCGACCTAGTACTTCCTGATATAACGTATTTACTAAGAAATAAAGATAAGATAAAGGGATTTTTTATAACTCATGGGCATGAAGATCATATAGGAGGATTACCTTATGTGTTAAAACAAATTAATGTTCCTATTTATGCTACAAAGTTAACTTTAGGGTTAATTGAAAGTAAATTACAAGAACATAATATTCTTAGTGATTGCACATTAAACATGGTTAAACCAGGTGATATAATAGAAAAAGGCAATTTCAAGATTGAATTTATTAGAACAAATCATAGTATAGCAGATAGTGTATCAATTGCTTTACATACACCTATAGGAGCAATTGTTCATACTGGTGATTTTAAAATTGATTTTACTCCAATTGATGGAGAAATTATAGACTTACAAAGATATGCACAGCTCGGAAAAAAAGGAGTACTGCTTTTAATGGCTGATAGTACTAATGCTACTCGTGCAGGTTATACAATGTCGGAAAAGACTGTTGGTGAAACTTTAGATAATCTATTTATTAAGGCAGATGGAAGAGTAATAGTAGCTACTTTTGCATCAAGTATCCATAGAGTGCAGCAGATTGCAAATGCGTCTATAAAAAATGGTAGAAAGATTGCTTTCAGTGGAAGAAGCATGGAAAAAATATCTGAAGTTGCTAGAGTCTTGGGATATTTATTTATACCACAAGAAATGATAATAGATTTAAATGATATTAAAAAGTACCCTAACAATAAAATTACGATAATTACCACTGGAAGCCAAGGTGAGCCAATGGCAGCGCTTACAAGAATAGCTTCAGGAAATCATAGGAGTATTCAACTTGAAAAGGATGATATGGTAATTATATCATCAACTCCAATACCTGGTAATAAAAAGGCTGTCTCTAATGTTATAGATGATTTAACACAAAAAGGTGCCAAGGTGATATACGAAGCAATAGAAGACATACATGTATCAGGCCATGCTTGTGAGCAAGAGCTTAGACTGATTCATGCACTCTTAAAACCTAAATTTTTTGTACCAGTACATGGTGAGTATAGGCATTTATTAAGTCATTCTAAAATTGCAGAAAATATGGGTATGGATAAATCAAATACGTTTATATTAGAAATAGGAGATGTATTAGAATTATCTAGAAATAAAGCAGAAATAACTAACAAGGTGCCAGCAGGTAGAGTTCTTATAGATGGCTTAGGTATTGGAGATGTAGGTAATATTGTACTTAGAGATAGAAAAAATTTATCAAAGGACGGTATTATAACAGTAGTTATAGTTATAAATAAAGAAAGTAGAAGTATAATATCTGGTCCAGATATTATTACGCGCGGATTTGTATATGTTAGAGATTCAGAAGAAATAATTAAGGATATTAGAGAAATAGCCTATAAAAGTGTAAAGGGATGCCTTGATAATAATGTAACTGAGTGGTCAGAAATAAAAAATACTATTAGAAGAGAAATAAACACTTTTATATATACAAAAATAAAAAGAAAACCTATGGTTTTGCCAGTGATTACTGAAATATAAATTATGAAAACAATAATATTTAATTTTATTAGGAGGATTTGATATGCGTCAATGTATGGATATACCAAAAGTTCAAACTAGGATTAAAAAAATAGAAGGCCAGCTTAGAGCCATTTCAGAAATGGTAGATAAGGATGTACCTTGTGAAGATATTTTAATACAAATTAATGCGGCTAAAAGTGCTTTACATAAAGTTGGTCAAGTAGTATTGGAGGGGCATCTTCAACATTGTGTTCGTGAAGGGATAGAGCACGGTGATGCTGATAAGACAATTGCTGATTTTGCTAAAGCAGTAGAGCATTTTTCTAGGATGTCATAACAATATTTAAATTATAATGATTTTTTATGGGAAGCAGTCAAAATTTGACTGCTTTTTGTTATAAATATTTTTAAACAATTATGAGAATCATTCTTGACAAAAAAATCTTTTATCATTATCATATACGTATACCCCTAGGGGTATATGAAAGGAGAGGATATGAAATGTCTAAAATAAGTGAATTCATAAAGGATGAAGAAAAACGAACTATGATAATGCTTATAATATCAGCATTATCGCTAATAATTAGTTTTTTTAATTTAATAGATTTACCTTTTGATGCTGCTTATATAGCAATAGTATTATGTGGTTTGCCAATTATTAAAGAAGCAATAATTGGACTTGTTACAGAATTTGATATTAAAGCAGATGTGCTAGTTTCTATGGCTTTAATTGCTTCTGTAATCATAGGTGAAATATTTGCAGCAGGAGAAGTTGCATTTATTATGACTTTAGGTGCATTGCTTGAAGAACATACTGTTGCAAAAGCAAAATCTGGAATTGAAAAATTGGTTAATCTAACACCAACAATAGCAAGAGTAATTGTAGATGGAAAAGAAAAAATGATTAAAGCTAAGGATGTTCTAGTAGATGATATTATTAAAGTTTTGCCAGGAGAGACAGTACCTGTTGATGGTATTTTGATTGAAGGGGAGACATCAATAGATCAATCTGTTATGACAGGGGAATCAATGCCTGTAGATAAGAATGTTGGAGATGAAGTATTTAGTGGTACTGTAAATCAATTTGGTGCCTTCAGTATGAAAGCGAGTAAAGTTGGTGAAGATAGTTCACTTCAAAGAATGATCCGTCTTGTAAAATCAGCAGATGCGGGAAAAGCAAAGATTGTAGGAATGGCAGATAGATGGGCTACATGGATTGTTGTAATTGCTTTAATATCAGCAGGTGGAACATGGTTCGTCACGGGTGAAATTCTTCGTTCTGTTACAATATTAGTTGTATTTTGTCCTTGCGCATTAGTTTTAGCAACACCGACAGCAATCATGGCAGGTATAGGAAATGCGACAAAGCACGGTATTTTAATTAGAGAAGGGGATGCCCTTGAAAGGTTATCAAAAGTTAAGAAGATTACTTTTGATAAAACAGGAACTTTAACTTATGGAAAACCAAAAGTAACTAAAGTATGTACTTTTGACAAAAGCGTATCAGAAGAAGAATTATTAAATTTAATGGCCAGTGTTGAGAGCTCTTCAGAGCATCCACTTGGAAAAGCAATTATAGAATATTATAAAACAGTATCAAAGGAAGGATTTAAGAAAGTTACAGACTTTAAGATGATAATTGGTAAAGGGGTTTCTGGAAAAATAGATAATAATAAAATAATAGCAGGAAACAAGAAGCTACTAGAAGAATATCAATTAAACTTAAGCAATGTTCAAGAAAATTTAGCTTCCGATTTTATAGAAAAAGGATGTACAGTTGTGTATATTGCACAGGATGATCATGTAAAAGGTTTTGTTGTTTTAGAAGATGTATTAAGAGAAGATGCCCAAAATACAATTCAAAAAATTAATAAATTAAATATAGAGTCTGCTCTGATTACAGGTGATAATAAAAAAACAGCAGAAAATATAGGAACTTTATCTGGTATTGAAAAGGTATATTCAGAATGCCTGCCTGAAGATAAATTAGCTATAATTGAAGAATTTCAAAAAAATGGACAACTCGTTTCAATGGTTGGTGATGGAGTAAATGATGCACCAGCATTAAAGAAGGCTTTTGTTGGAATTGCCATGGGTGGTATAGGAAGTGATATTGCTGTAGATGCGGCAGATATAGCCCTTGTAAGTGATGATATAAAATGTATTCCACACTTATTAGAGCTTTCAAAGAGAACTATGAAAACAATAAATATTAATCTTGCATTGTCAATGGCCTTAAATTTTATTGCAATTATATTAGCTATGACAGGTATTCTTAATCCAATTGTAGGAGCATTGGTACATAATGTAGGTTCAGTTGTAGTTATTGTACATTCAGCATTATTATTAAAATGGAGGAGTTAGATAAATGAAATGCTTAATAAAATTATAAAAAGATTTAAATTATAAGAGAGAAGAATAATTAAGAAAATTAAAAATTGAATTATTAAAGCTTGAAAATCATCAAATTATAACTTACAATTAAATAAACAGATGATGTTTTTAGAATATGAGGAATTTTATAGGTGATGAGGTTCGCCTTTAAACATCTCTTTAGAGATTGATGACTTCTACTACAATAAATGTAGTAGGAGTCTTTTTATTTTTAAGAACTTTTTGAATCTATGCATATATTTTGGTTATTGAAATAGAAAATGGACTTATTAAAACATAACTTAGTATAATAAGAAGACTTAATCTAATATATTAGTTGTTAAATGGAGCTGTAACTTAAGAATGGAGGCGGAAGGATGAATAGTAATTAATAATCCAGATAATAAAATATTTTTTAATAAATGGAGGAGATTAAATTGCAAAGAGTTATTTATGTGGGTATTGGAGGATGTATAGGAGCAATAACTAGATATTTAATTACTAAACAGTCAGCCAATTTATTTAATTATAGCATTCCACTAGGGACGCTGATAGTAAATGTTGTTGGTGGTTTTTTAATAGGTATGATAAATGAATTAAGTATGTCTACAGATTTAATATCACCAGATTTAAAGCTTTTTTTAACCACTGGAATCATGGGAGGTCTTACAACTTTTTCAACATTTAGTTATGAAACAATCAGCTTGCTAAGTGATGGAAGATATTTAGCAGGCATGTCAAATGTTTTATTAAATGTTTTCTTAAGCCTGGAAGGAGTTGTTCTGGCTACATATTTATGTAAAGTTATTGTGTAATAGCTATTATATTAATTGCAAATGATCAATTACTAAAGCGTGATTCAGATATTTTGTTTTGTTTGGAAAATTATTTAAGCAAATTCTAATATTCTAAAATTCTTAAGAATATTAGAATTTGCTTTTCATATAACAATCTTAAATAAAGTTTGTAATTGCTTTAATGTGACTTAACTAAGATTTTCAAGATTTAATTCATCAATTATTTTTTCAACATTATAAGTTATATCAACACTATTATTAAAATTAGTATTAACTAAAGTTATTTTATCATTATGTCCAAAATGTTCTTCAATGAACAATTTTATTTTATGTTCTCCTTCATATAAATCTATATGCTGCACTTGATCTTTACTTGGAGGAGAAGACCATGTACCACCATCAAGATTATATGAATTGTGGTTTAGCCTAACTTTACCACCATTAACTGAAATGTTATAAATAATTTCGCCTTTAGGATTTGGAAGTTCAATGCTAGACTTTAAAAGCTTAAATTGATTTTTAAGGTTTACTTCTTTAGATTCACTATCATAATCGTCATATTCATCATCATTTATAACATTATTCTTATAATCATGTTTACTATAATGTTTTTGAAGTGAATATTGTACTTCAACGCTGTTAAATAAATTAGTGTTTATTAAAAATAGTTTATCCTTTTGGCCATAAGATTCAGATACATTAATAGCATGAATTTCTTCAGTATTATCTTTTAGTTTAATATATTTTAACTGTCCTTTAATTGGATTTGCTGACCAGGTACCACCGTCAGGATTATATGAACGATGAACTAATCGTACACCTTTTCTGTTACATTTGATTTTATATATATTTAGGCCTTCTATACTAGGCAGCTCTATACTTGAAACTCCAAATTTAAATTGACTAATAAGAATATGATTATCGTTAGATTTTTTTTCATCTACTTTCTTTTTTCTATAATAAGCAAGAGTCGATTCTTGAGGGACTTTAATTAATCTGCTTTTGCTTATACCAATCTTTTGCGAAGTATAAATACCAGAGTGACCAGAGAATAAATAACTTATAGCACAAGTCATAAACATAAATTCCATGCCTGCTGAGCCAAACATTTCAAGGCCTAAAACAAAAGAAGTTATAGGTGCATTTGTAGCTCCTGCAAATACTCCAATAAGGCCTAAGGCTGCTAAAAGTGAAGGTGAAATATTAAGAATACTTGATAAAGTATTTCCAAAGGTTGAACCAATTACAAAAAGGGGAGTAACCTCACCGCCTTGAAAGCCTGTACCTAAGGTAAATGAAGTAAATATAATTTTTAGCAAAAATGCAAAAGGGTTAACATGCCCAGTAAAGGAATCATTGATTAATGGAATACTTAAACCAAGATAATCTCTTGTTCCTATCATATATGTAAAAGCAATTATTATAAGTCCGCCCATAAAGCTTTTAATAGAAGCATTTTCAAAACCAGAAGAAAAAACTTCTTTTAATTTATGAGTTAATTCACTGAACAGCTTACTTATTAATCCAAATAAAATTGCAGCAATTACAACTTTTAATACTGAAGAATATGTAATGTCAGGAATTTGCAAAACACTATAATGAGTATGATGAATTCCCCATACTTCAGTCATAATATTTCCTACAAAAGCCGAAATGAAGCAAGGAATTAACCCCGCATAATTCATAGTTCCAAGAGCAGCCACTTCAAGTCCAAATATAGTACCAGCAAGAGGCGTACCAAATACAGAACCAAATCCGCTGCTTATACCACACATTAAAATAATTTTAGTATCTGTTTTATCTAGTTTTAATAACTTACCAATACTTTCTGCTATACTTGAACCAATTTGTACTCCAGTACCTTCTCTTCCAGCAGAACCACCAAATAAGTGAGTAATGAAAGTTCCAAAAAAGACTAAAGGTGCCATACGCAAAGGGATATGATCTTTGCTTGTATTAATTTTATCTATAATTAGATTGTTACCTTTAGAAGAGTTTTTCCCATATTTAGAGTATAAGAGGCTTACAAGTGCACCTCCTATTGGTAAAAGGAATAATAGCCAAGGATTATCATTTCTTATTGTTGTAGCAATATCTAAACTTTTTAAAAAGAAAGCAGCAGCAGAACCTACTAAGGATCCTACTATTGTACTAATTATAATCCATTTAAAAAATGATAGCCCAAGGATTGTACTCATATTCAAGTTCTTAATAAATAGTGTTGTTCTTAAAATTTTTGAATTTCTTTTATGCATTATTATTCTCCTTATCTTATTGTTTTTAGTAATATAATTTAGCATAATAATTATTGTGTATATTTGGAAAAATAAAAATGACTCCTACAAAAAAGCGGATTACCGCTATTTTGTAGGAGTCATTAGCATTACGCAGTTAAAGGCGAACTCCATCACCTAAAATATATTAGTAATATTATCATAATTAATTTATTTGAACAATTAATGCAAATGCTAAGAACTCAAAAGAGATTGACCTAGTTTTATTACTAAACGATATCATTAAATATTACAACAATAATTATAAAAAATTAGATGTTTCTAATATGATTTATATGAATATTTTAAAAATTAATTGTAGGAACTAATAGAAATCTGTGTATAGTATTTAAAAAAATGGAATACTAAGCACGAGGTGATTTATATGGAAAGTGTATGGAGTTCTGAAGTTAATTTTAGAAAAAGAGAAACTCTAAATAAAAATATTGAATGTGATGTTCTTGTAATAGGGGCTGGAATGGCAGGGCTACTTACAGCATATATGCTAAGTAAAAGTGGGAGAGAAGTTGTTGTAATTGATGCGAGAAGTACAGCAGGTGGAGTTACTAAAAATACAACTGCTAAAATAACATCTCAGCATGATTTAATTTATGATAGTATCATTAAGGAATTTGGTGAAGAAGGAGCAATACAATATGCGAGAGCTAATGAGCTTGCAATAAGGAGATACAAGGAAATAATTGATTCAGAAAAAATTGATTGTGACTTTGAGTATAAAGATGCGTATTTGTATACGTTAGATAATATCGAAAGTCTAGAAGATGAATATAATGCGGCTCAGAGATCAGGAATTGATGCAGAGCTCGTAGATGAAGTAAGTATTCCTGTAGGGGCTAAAAAGGCATTAAAATTCAAGAATCAGGCACAGTTTAATCCACTTAAGTTTTTGAGTCCAATCTCAGAAAAATTAACTATTTATGAGAATACTGTAGCTCTTGATATTACTGAAGACAACACTGTAGTTACAAAAAATGATATGAAAATTAAAGCTAATAAAATAGTGGTAGCAGCTCA
The DNA here is from genome assembly GCF_003575225.1 of Clostridium chromiireducens. Lineage (NCBI taxonomy): Bacteria > Bacillati > Bacillota > Clostridia > Eubacteriales > Clostridiaceae > Clostridium > Clostridium chromiireducens. The sequence goes on from NZ_QXDJ01000005.1 coordinate 238,662, forward strand.
TTACCCATTTTTAAATACTCCAGGATATTATTTTATGAGAATGCATCAAGAAAGAGCGTATGTTTTGGCATTAGAAAATGCTGAAGATGTAAATGGAATGTATAAATGTATTGATAAAACAGGATATTCTTTTAGGAATTATAAAAATTTATTAATATTTGGTGGTGCTGTTCGAAGAACTGGGGAAAATGAAGAAGGGGGAGCATACGAAGAGTTAAGAAAAGCAGCCAAAGAATTGTATCCAAACTCAACAGAAAAATATCATTGGTCAACTCAAGATTGTATGACATTGGACAATATACCTTATATAGGTCACTACTCATCTAAAACTCCTAATATTTATGTTGAAACAGGATTTAAAAAATGGGGAATGACAACTTCAATGGTTGCGGCAATGATAATAAGCGATATGATTCTTGAAAATGAAAATGACTTTTCAGAAATATTTTCACCAGGAAGATTTGATATGTCATCTTCAATGAAAAATGCTGCTAATGATATTATAATAACCGCAAAGAACTTCATTGCTCAAAGGATAGATATTCCAGAGGAGACTCTTGAGAGTATTCAAAATGGTCATGGAGGCATTGTAGAATACAAAGGTCAAAAGACTGGAGTATATAAGGATAATGATGGTAAAGTGTTCACGGTATCAACAAAGTGTGCCCACTTAGGCTGCGAGCTTAAATGGAATGCTGATGATTTAACTTGGGATTGTCCCTGTCATGGCTCAAGATATAATTACGAGGGAATCTGGATTGAAAGTCCGACTAATAAGTGTCTTCATGAAGTCTAATCTTGTGTATTAAAGTCTATATTGTTACATACCCCCAATATTTTTACTAGATAGCCGTATTGTATAAAACCAGTACGGTTTTTATTCTTTGGAATATTATAATCAAGTTAAGTTTGTAGATGATTTTTAAAAGTAGTAGAAACACATAATCTTCAAAGCAGATTTTTTGGGTTCTACCAATTATTTCATAAAGTTATATTGATATAATCCCCTTGACATTATTACTAATTAGTAATAATATTATACCCATGGATAAGAAGAAAGTTACTTATGGAGAATTAAATGATTTAAATTTAAAAGCTATTATAGCATTAAGCCGATGCATACAAAGTGTTAATAAAAGAGAAATTAAAATTATCAAAGAAGGAGGATTAACTTTTTCACAATTTGGAGTACTTGAAGTACTGTATCATAAAGGAGACTTAAGAGTCAGTGAAATATTAGAGAAAACTCTTTCAACTGGTGGTAATATGACTGTTGTTATAGATAACCTAGCTAAGGATGATTTAATCGAAAGACGACCTGATTCTAAGGATAGACGTGCGAGTCTGATAAGCATTTCTGAAAAAGGAAGAAAGCTTATGAGTGAACTTTTTCCTAAGCACGTAGATAATTTAAGTGAAATTTTTAGTGCTTTAAGTGTTGAAGAGAAGAAGAATCTAATAAATATGTTAAAGAAATTATCAGGTGTATAAAGTGAAACTTAGCTTCAGAGGGAGTTTTATCTCCCACTGAAGCTAAGTTGAACTTATCTAGGGTCGTGCCACTGTTATCTCCCGCTTCAATAGAAGATGGGAGTGTTACAGTGGCTAGACATCAGATAAAGTTACACCTTAATTTTTAAATAAATACTACTAATTAGTAATTAACTAGTTAGTAGTTAACTAATTAGTAATGATTAATTAATTTTATTTAGAGAATATGATTTGAGATTGGAAAGGAAGAGTTTAAGTGGACTATTTAAGTAATTTGGAGAATGATATGAAAGAAATATGCGATGACTGTTGCCAGAAAGGTTCAGATAATTGTAATTATAGAAAGTGCAATATTGGATTTGCAAAGTATGTTGTAGAAAATATAAAAGATAAAGCTATAAAAGCTATAGAGGATGGACAAAATCTAATTCCAAAGGACGATTTAAAATACTATGAGGATAAAATAATTGCCAGAGGAATCGCAAATATCTGTAAGTTATGTAAAGACTGCAATGAAAATCATAGTGAAAATTGTGTTGTAGCACTAACAAGAAGATCTTTAGAATATACTCAATTAAAAGATAAGATAGAGTATCCAGGAAATGTACTTATGTACCTAATGAATGTCTCGAAACAAAATCCAGAGCTAGCAGAGTCAATCAAATTAGAATACTTAAGCATATAAGGAACATTAATAAAAATAAAAACTTTAAAAAATAGTTAATAGAGGTGAATATATTATAAAACACCTTTCATATAAATAAAAAAATAATGAGGAGAGTTACGTAAGATGATTAAATCAATATTATCAAAATTATTTGGAATTAAGGAAGAAGTTAAAACTGAGGACAATAAAATTGTTTGTGGATGTTTTAAAATAACAGAACAAGATTTAAAGAATGCAGTTAAAAATGGTGCAAAATCATTTGAAGAAGTGCAAACTATCACTAAAGTTGGTACTGGCTGTGGCCGCTGTGTAGAAGGTAATAAAGCACTAATTAATAAATTAATATTAACAAATAAAATAGAAGAAAATGCAGTAGTATGTGGTTGCTTTAAAGTTACAGTACAAGATATAAATAATGCAATTAAAAATGGAGCTAAATCATTTGAAGAAGTGCAAGCAATTACAAAAGTTGGTACTGGCTGTGGACATTGCGTAGAAAGCAATAAAGAATTAGTTAAACAATTATTAGCAAGATAGTATAAAGATAAACAGAACTTAACTTAAACTTATACAATAACTCACCGAAATGAGTAGCATACTTTTGTTCCAGTTTCTAAGGAATTTTTATGGGTGACTCTAAGAATAAAAGTTGTACCCAAAATGCTAGCCTCAAAGGCAAAACGCTCACAGAGAAAGTTCTGCTGACCAAATATAAAATTTGGAGCATCACTTTTTGAACTAGCATATTTGGAACAACTTTTATTCTAAGAATCACATCCATAAAAATTCCTTATGAAACATTCCACAAAAGTATGCTACTCATTTCTAGTTGGGTTATATTTAAAAGCATATGCTAAGGTTATGATTTGTTTATATATAATCTGAAAAGCATACATAATAAAGATGTAAGTGCTAAAAATAATAATTGTTAGAAGATTTCATATATAAACTAAAAATAGTTAAAGGAGACGAGATAATGGATAATGATAAAGTAATATGCGGATGCAAAAATGTTAAAGTACAAGACATAAAGAATGCCATTGCTAATGGGGCAAAATCATTTGAAGAAGTTCAAGAAAAAACTGAAGTAGGAACTGGATGTGGCCATTGCGTAGAAAACAATAGAGCATTAGTTGATGAATTATTAGGAAAATAGTACCAGAAATAAATACTATACCAACTATGATACCACTTACATAAAGATGTTAATGCATCTTTATGTGGTGGTTCTTTTGGTTTATGGTAATAAGTCTTAATGTATATGTGATTTATGCTTAAAATATATACCACATCTGAAAGAGCTCCTTCTCTTTCGGTAAGTTATCACATAAATTTAACATCTATTTTGTTTTAAAGTTTTCTATCCCCATAAAATTCACACAAATAAATGTTAGAATACGTTCAGAAGTTGTAGGTGTAGGTGGAAGGAAAACTCAAAGAATTAGGTGGTTTTAAAAATTTAAAATCTTATATTATGGGGGTTATTAAAAATTGATTAGATTAATTCAGCAAAATTTATTCTTAGGAATTGTTATTGGAGTTCTTATAATAGTTATTGCAACTTATGTAGTTAATAAAAATAAGAAAGAAAGTGAAGAAACTATTGTAAGAGAATTTTATGGACTTGGTACAATAATACGATTGAGAGTGGATGGAAAAAATGGAGAAAAAGCCATTCAGGAAGCTATGGATAGACTCAATATTATAGAAAATAAAATGTCTGTATTTAAAGAATTTAGTGAGGTCTCCATGATAAATAAAAATGCTGGAGCGTCAAATCAAGCTGTGAGTACAGATACTTACTTTGTAATAAATAAAGCAGTAGAATACAGCAGGTTATCAGAAGGGACTTTCGACCCAACTATAAAACCTATAGTAAGTCTATGGCGTATAGGAAGTGATAATCCTAGAATACCAAGTAAAAGTGAAATTACTAATAATCTTAAACTCGTTAATTATGAAGATATAATTCTTGATGAAAAGAGCCATTCAATAGGTTTAAAACATACAAACCAATCAATTGATATTGGCGGAATAGCCAAAGGATATGCTGCAGATGAAGTAAAGAAAGTTTTTGAAAATTACAGGATTAAAAGCGCTTTAATTGATCTTGGAGGAAACATCTATGCTTTGGGCACAAAGTCTGATAAAACCTTGTGGAATGTTGGTATTCAAAATCCTTTTGATACTCGTGGAGAACATATTGGAGTTATTAGTGTAGAAAATAAATCTGTAGTTACATCAGGAAATTATGAAAGGTTTTTTACGAAGGAAGGAAAAATATATCACCACATAATTGATCCTAAAACAGGATATCCTTCTGAAAGTGAAATTATAAGTTCAACAATAATTTCAGATCACTCCATTGATGGGGATGGACTATCTACAGGGGTTTATATAATGGGGCTTGAAAAGAGCATTAAATTAATAGAATCCTTGAAAGGAATTGATGCTATTTTTATTACTAAAAGTAAAGAAGTATATGTGACTTCAGGGATAAAAAATAATTTTAAGATAACCAATACACAATTTACTTACAAGGATAGCCTATAAGAGAAAAACAAAATTTATTAAAGTGAATAGTAGAATAGGAGAGAGACGATGAAAAAAACAATATCAAAGTTACAAGGATTGAGATTAATTTCTCAAATTATGTTTTTAATTTTAATGCCAGAATTAGTTGCAGTGATTTTTAATCAATTAAAAAAGCTATACTCAATGATTCTTAAAGGAAATTTTGATGTAATATCAGTATGGCCTCAATTATTAGCAATGGTTACAATTTTTATTATAACCATAGTACTTGGGAGATTCTTTTGTGGATGGCTTTGTACTTTCGGAGCTATTAATGATTTTATTTACATGATATCAAAAAAAGTATTTAAAACAAAATTCAAAGTTAATGAAAAAGTAGATTCTATATTAAAATATTTTAAATATGTTATTTTAATATTTATAATAGTAGTTATTTGGACAAGCGGTAGTACAGTGTTTGATAGTTATAGTCCTTGGGATGCATTTGCACAGCTTGATAATATTTCGGGTGCTATAGCAGGTTATACAGGAGGATTTATAATACTTGCAATAATAGCAATTGGAGCAGTTTTTATAGAAAGATTTTTCTGTAGATACCTTTGTCCACTTGGAGCTGTCTTTTCAATCTTATCAAAGGCTAGAATTTTAAAAATAAAGAAACTTAGAGACAAATGTGGATCTTGTAGAATATGTACAAATAATTGTTCAATGGGAATAAAGCTTTATGAAATGGATAAGGTGATCAGTGGAGAATGTATAAATTGCTTTAAGTGCATAGATGTTTGTCCTAGAAAAAATACTAAAGTAAATATTTTAGGTGAAGATGTAAGTCCATTACTTCCTAGTGCAATAGCTATTGCTGCTTTTACTGGAGTAAATGCTTTAGGTGGCGTTATGAAGGATACAATGCCTAATCATTCATCAAATACTACTGTTGCTAGTAGCTCAGATATTAACAAATCAGAGCAAAAGAAATATAAAGATGGAACATATACAGGAGTAGGGAAAGGTAAGAATCCAGATTTAAAAGTTGCAGTGACTATAAAAGACAACAAAATCACAAATGTAGACATAGTATCTAACAATGAAACAAAGGGAAAAGAAGCCTTAAATACAGTACCTAAGGAAATTATAGATACACAATCTACAAGCGTTGATGTGGTATCAGGAGCTACAATGACAAGTAAAGGAATCATGGAAGCAGTAAATAATGCTTTAAGTCAAGCAGAAATCAATGTTTCATCAACAGCTAATAACCAAGGAAAATATAATGATGGAACTTATGATGGAATCGGACAAGGTAAAAGTCCAGATTTAAAAGTTGCAGTTACAGTAAAAGATGACAAAATCACAAATGTAGAGATTGTATCTAATAATGAAACAAAAGGAAAAGAAGCTTTAGCAGTAATTCCTAAAGAAATTATAGAAAAACAATCTACAGAGGTGGATGCAGTATCGGGTGCCACAATGACAAGTAAGGGAATTATGATGGCTGTAAATGATGCACTAAATCAAGCTGTAAGAAATAATTAATTCTCCTAATACAGACATAATTAAATTTCTTTGTAAATATCCATTTAATTAGATGCTTCATAGGCATCTAGTAAGAATAGAATATATTTATTTTTTCAAGGGAAAATAGAATGTATTTATATTTAAGGAGGAATTAATTATGAATCATTTGGTTGTATTTGCTAATCCAAACCCAGAAAGTTTTTGCAGAGGAATAGTGGATAGTATAGAAAAAGCATCAAAATAAAAAGGGGATAATGTTACTGTTAGAAATCTTTATGAAATAGGATTTGATCCTATTCTTAAACCAGCTGACTTTGAGGCTTTGCATAGTGGAAACATACCTGAAGATATAAAAACAGAACAAGACCATGTTAAATGGGCTGATGTCATTACATTTGTAAATCCTGTTTGGTGGGTAGGCCTTCCAGCAGTGTTAAAAGGGTATGTTGACAGAGTTTTTTCCTATGGATTTGCTTGTGAAAGTGTTGACGGAGCTCCAAGAGGTCCATTAAATGGGAAAAAAGCATTATTGTTTTGCACCACAGGCAGCCCTAATGAATATTATGCTCAAAATGGAATGCATAATTCAAGATATATTGATCGAATAAGTTATAATTATTTAAGTTAGGTAGGGGGTAAAATATGCTGGAAGAGAAAAAGGTTCTTATAGTAGATGATGAAAATAAGATAGTTGAAGTTATAAAATCATATCTAGAGAAGGAAGGTGCAATTGTATTTGAAGCATATGATGGTAATCAAGCATTAGAGATGTTTGAAAGGATTAATCCAGATTTAATAGTTCTAGATCTAATGCTGCCAGATATGACAGGTGAAGAAATCTGCAGCATAGTTAGAAAAAAATCTAGAGTACCAATTATAATGCTTACAGCAAAAATTGATGAAAAGAGTATAATTTTAGGATTACATATGGGCGCTGATGATTACATAACTAAACCTTTTAGTCCAAGAGAGCTTATAGCAAGAATATATGCTATATTTAGAAGACTTAATGAAGAAGTTGTACCTTTATCTAATGAAATTTCGTTTAATGATAATGATTTGGTAATAGATATGTTAAAGAAAGAAATACGGAAAAATGGAGAGAATATAGCGCTTACCTCAAGGCAATATAAAATATTGATGACCTTACTTAAGTATCCTAACAAGACTTTTACAAGGGAAGAGCTAATAAGCACGGCACTTGGAGATGATTATGATGGATATGATCGTAATGTAGATACTCACGTTAAAAATATAAGACAGAAGATTGAAACCAATCCTAAGGATCCACAGTATATAATTACTGTCCATGGAACAGGCTATAGGTTTGGAGGAGAATTTAATGAAGAAAAATCTTAGAAACAGACTTTCACTTTCATACATATTTATAACTATGATTTGCGTAGCACTCATTAGTATTCTTTCACACTTCTTTCTTGTAAATCAATTCAAAAATTATGTTATTCAAGAACGTGAAAGAGACAATAAAATTATTGTTGCAGCTATAAGTCGTGAGTATAGCGATAGTAAAACTTTTAATGTTGAGGCAATTCAAAGTATTGGTGCTGGTGCAATTGAAAATGGGTTATTTATCACTGTAAAAGATGCATCAAATAAAGTAATATGGGATGCTGAAACTTACAATAATATTAAATGTGAAGAAGTTAAAAATCGTTTGATTAGTACAATGGAAAAGATTTTTCCAACCTGGGAAAGTGAATATTCTAAAGATGAATATCCAATAATAAATAATTCTAATAAAGTAGGAACGATAAGTATAGGTCATTATGGCCCTTTTTATTATGATGAAAATGACATAATGTATTCAAAAACTCTAAATAAAATACTTATAGGTGTTGGAGCAGCTTCTTTATTATGTGCATTAATACTGGGATTGATAATGGCTGAAGGATTAAGCAGACCAATTTTGAAGGTTATAAATATAGCAGAGATGATTTCAAAAGGGGATTATAGTCAAAAGATTGAGAAGAAATCAAATGTTGAGGAGATAGACAAACTAACTGCCACTATCAATAGTCTTGGGTATTCTCTTAATGAACAAGAAAAATTAAGGCAAAGACTAACAAAAGATGTTTCCCATGAACTTAGAACTCCACTTTCTACTCTTCAAAGTCATATGGAAGCACTAATAGATGGAATATGGGAGCCAACCCCAGAGAGGCTTATAAGCTGCCATGAAGAGATACTAAGACTTAAACGTCTTGTAGGAGATTTGGAAAAGTTAGCACAGTATGAAAGTGAGAATCTCGTTTTAAATAAGACAAAGTTTAATATTGGTGAGGTTGTTAAAAATATAGTTCTAAACTTCGAAAAAGAATTTTTAAATAAAGGTGTATCTTTAATTTTTCATGAGAAAGATATTGTTGCATATTTAGATAAAGATAAAATAAGCCAAGTTGTAGTTAATCTAATATCTAATGCCTTAAAATATACTCAAAAAGATGGTAAAGTTGATGTTAATATATATGAAGATAATAATTATATTGAAATAAGCATTAAGGATACAGGGATAGGAATATCACAGGATGATTTACCTTATGTGTTTGAGAGATTTTATAGAGCAGATGAGTCGAGAAATAAATTAACAGGTGGAGCAGGGATAGGACTTACGATTTCTAAGTCCATCGTTGAAGCACATGGTGGAAATGTAACAGTAGATAGCATAATTGGTAAAGGAACTAATTTTATAGTAGAAATACCGAAAAAGGTTTAATATATCCATAAAGTGCATTAACTAGTTTATAAATTCACATTCTAATATGACATATGGAAATTGTGATTCATATGAAATTGATGATAATCTGTATTTTGCTTTATCCCAGATTACTACTTCATCTATTTTTTTACCAATTTTAATTTTGCATATTATATCACATATATTATATAATATTTATATGGCAGGAATAAAAATGCAAATATAAGAGTAAACACCTCATATGTTAAAATAATTAATAATTAAATAACCATAAAAAAGATTAAAAGGAAAGTTGTGGGAGAAAATGAGCAATATTATATTTCTTAATTCAAGTAAAGTAAATTTTGATAACAAACTTGATTTTTCATTACTAGATAAATTAGGCCAAGTTACTACATACGAAGATAGTAGTAATGATGAAATTTTAGAACGAGTTAAAGACCAAGAAATAGTAATTACAAAAGAGATGACAATTGGGAGAGATTTAATTGAAAAATTTCCGCCTTGTGTTAAATTAATCTGTGAAGCTGGTACGGGATATAATAATATTGATATTGAAGCTGCAAAAGAAAAAAATATATCTGTGTGTAATGTGCCAGGTTATAGCAGTGAAGCAGTAGCTCAGTTAGTTGTTACATTTATATTAAACTTAACTTCATCATTATCAGAGCAGCAAAGGATGATTGAAAATAAAAATTATGATAACTTTACTAAGTATCTTCAAGTCCCTCACTTTGAAATACAAAACAAAACTCTTGGAGTTATTGGTGCTGGAGCTATTGGTCAGCAGGTAATAAAAGTAGCTAAAGCCTTAGGAATGAACATACTTGTATACAGTAGAACTCCAAAATATTTAGGAGATTCAGCTATTAAATTTGTTAGTCTTGAGGAGCTTCTCAAGGAGAGTGATTTCGTTACTTTGCATTGTCCTCTGACAAGTGACACAAAGCATCTCATTAATAAGTCTAAATTAGAACTTATGAAACCAGAAGCTTGTATTATAAATACTTCAAGAGGTGCAATTATAAATGAAATGGATTTAATTGAAGCACTTAAAAATAGAGAAATTGCAGGAGCAGCACTTGATGTTCAGGAACAAGAACCTCCAGAATTAAATAATCCACTTTTTGACATGAAGAATGTTATTCTTACTCCACATATAGGATGGAGATGCCTTGAATCAAGACAAAGACTTGTAAACTTATTGGCTGATAACATTGAAGCATTTATTAAGGGAAGTCCTATTAATACTGTTTACTAATATTTGAAATATTTTTGAGGAAATGTGTTATAAATTGTTTATTGAAAGGAATTGCTAATTTTAAGCAGTTTCTTTTTTTATCTTAATTATTGGTAAATATCATGAAATATAAGATTAAAATGTTAATCGTTGATATAAAAAAGCAAAAAAATGAAATTGATAATTTAGGAATTGAAATTAAAATGGTAAGGAAATATATTTAGAGATTGGAATATTTTAATACATTCCTTTTACTGTATTAGGCGAAACTTCCTAGTTTTACGTACCTATAAATTAGATAAAACAGGAATGTAAACTATTTAATAATAATATATATTATAAGAGTAAGATTTCTAAAAAGAAAAAAGTAGTATCAAGGTATAAGTCTCTTTTAACAATTCATAGTATATAATGAAAATTTGGGGGTGTACAAAAAATGGCAGAGATTAAGACAGTGCAAGAAGCGGTAGAAAATATTAAAGACGGGATGAAAGTTATGACAGCAGGCTTTTTAGGAGTAGGTGCTCCATTAAAGATGATAGACGCATTAGCAGAAACAGATGTTAAGAACCTTACACTTATTCAAGCCGTATCAGCTCATCCGGGAGAAACACATGATATTGGTAAGCTTGTAGCAAATAAACAAATAAAAAAATTTGTAGGCGCACATATTGGAACTTGTCCTGAAATACAAGAACAATACAATGCAAGAGAACTTGAAGTGGAATTTATACCTATGGGAACTATAGTAGAATGTATAAGAGCTGGAGGAGCTGGGCTTGGTGCAGTTATAACTCCAACTGGTCTTGGAACTGAAATTGAAAAGGGAAGAGATAAACTTACTGTAGAAGGAAAGGAATATTTAGTATTTCCAGCAATAAAGGCAGATGTTGCCCTAATTAAGGGTTTTAAAGCTGATAAACTTGGGAATATCGTATATAGAGGGACAACTAAAGGAACAAATACAATTATGGCGCTTGCTGCTGATTTAGTTATAGCTGAGGTAGATGAAATTGTAGAAGTCGGCGAAATTCCCCCTGACAGTGTTGGAACACCGGCTATATTAGTAGATATAATTGTTCAAGGTGATTCTATTGAGGATAGAACAAAGTATTTTGAAGATTTATGGATAAGAACTAAAAAAATGAAATAAGGGGGTAAAAGATGGATAGTAAAGAGATTATTGCAAGAAGAATCGCAAAAGAGTTTAAAGAAGGAATGGTTGCTAATTTAGGATTCGGGATACCTAATATGGCTGCAAACTATTTGCCAGAAGGAATAGATATAATATTACAATGTGAAAATGGAGCATTGAAGTTTGGAGAAACTCCAGCTATAGGCAAATCTGATCCGGACTTGGCTAATTCTGGTGGCGCTCCAATTACTTTATTACCAGGAGCCTCAACATTTGAAATGGATCTATCCTTTGCAATAATAAGAGGAGGACATGTTGATATAACTGCATTAGGTGCCTTAGAGGTAGATCAAGAAGGAAATATTGCTAACTGGAAGATACCTGGAGTTTTTGCACCAGGCATGGGAGGTGCAATGGATCTTTTAGTAGGAGCAAAATATGTAATAGCTGCTTTAAATCACAATGACAAAAAAGGTAATCCAAAGGTGCTAAAGAAATGTACATTATCTTTATCAGCTGCAAAGTGCGTTGATCTTATAATTACAGATAAAGCGGTTATGAAGGTTACAGATAAGGGATTGGTATTAATGGAAGTAGCACCAGATTTAACTGTTGATGAAGTATTAAAGATCACTGATGCTGATTTAATAATAGATAAAGATGTTAAAGAAATGGATATATAATAATCGTGGTTAAAAAAATCAAGTAAAATTTTATTATTTGTTGTATTGTAAATATAGAATTTTGAAGAGTCTAAGGCTAGACAAAATCTAGCTTTAGACTCTTCGTTATCTTAAGGTGTAACTATAAAATTAAGAGGCATACAAATGAAAAAAGCTAAAATGAAAAAATATTTAACAATATTTATTTTTTTCGTCAGAAGATGATATTGAATTACGAATAGTATTAAGAAGGAAAAAAATATATTATTATGTTTAAATATGAAAGCAAGGAGTGTATTGGAAGATGAAAACTAAATTAATCAAAAAAATTATGATGTTAACAATTACAACAATCACTGCTATAGGAATGTTTTCTGTAGGTGCTTCAGCATCTTGGAGACAAAATACGCATGGTTGGTGGAATCAAAAAGGAAATGGATATTCAATGGGATGGGATCGAATCGGAAGTCAGTGGTTTTATTTTAATCCAGATGGATATATGAAAACTGGTTGGCTTAAAGATGGGGACAAGTGGTACTTCTTAAATTCAAATGGAGATATGAAGACTGGCTGGGTTCAAGATGCAGGAAAATGGTATTATTTAAATCCTAATGGAGATATGGCATATAATACAGCTGTTGATGGTTATATATTAGGTCCTGATGGTGCTTGGACAGTTGATATCAATGTTACTACTGGGGCAGCCGTTAATATTACCATAACTCCAACAACAGAGGCAGCAGTAACTTTACCGTTTAGCGGTAATGATGATAATAAGTATTTAGATAAATTCAACAAGGAAAAAGAAAAGGTTGAAAAGTTTTTGGATAAAACAAAGGAAAAATTAGATGAGCAAACTCAAAAAATGCAACAAAAATTAAACCAAGCTTGGTGGTACTTGCATAGATAAATATTATTATTAGTTTTTTATTAAAATCTATCTAAAATTATACTTAACACAAAATTAAAAGTTTTAAGGGCATAGAAGTTAATTCTCTATACCCTTTAATTTTTATGTGTATCGAGATTATTATAAAGATTCAAAAAGGTAACAATCCTAGAATATTAGCCTAAAATTAAAAAAAATAGAAGAGGTTATTTTGGAATATAACAATTGGATAAAGAAGAACAATAGAGAGGATAAAATAGAAAACAATGAGGATTTTTTACAAACAGAATAAGCTTTAAAAGATAGTAGACAGTAGAAATATTGTTTGCTATTTTTTATTTTTGTTAAGCTAATGTTAAGGAAACATTATTATAATAAGAATTGTTAAAAAAACTTTTTCATTAGTAACTCTTTAATTAAGCAGCCATTAATTTGGCTGTATTTTTTTATTTAAAATGAAAAAGGCAGTAACCAAAGTTACCATAAAGTACATTTGGCAATATAATTGTAATTTATGTACTAGTTATAAACCAATGAGTGGAGTTAGTATTTTTTTGAATAATAATGATTTTATTGTCGAATACTATTTTATGATTTATAGAATTACTATATAACAGAGGAGGAAATAGTATTGAATAAAAAATCGAAAAGGTTTATAACCTGGGTTATATTAATGACCATTGCTTTTTCATATATAATAAATGTAAATGTAATGGCCGAAATGACTAATGACAATGGTGTACATTTGGTTCTAGATGGGTTTAACAATAACAGTATCCTACCAAAACATTTTCGGAAAACTACTGATTTAACAGTTGTAAAAAACAATAAAGATTTGATTCTTAATGGCTTGGATAAATTAAATATTTCTGGAAGCCAACAATTTTCGGGAAATAACATCCAGCTATTAACAAAAGCTATTGATACTTCGTTGCCTATAACAGTAATAGATTTAAGGCAAGAATGTCATGGATTCATAAATGGATTTGCAGTAAGCTGGGCAGACGCAAAGAATAACGCAAATGTAGGGCTTACTAGAGATCAAGTTATAGCTAAAGAAAAAGAGGATTTAAAAAGTATCAAAATAAATGAACCCATAACTTTTTACAATAATTCTAAGGAAACTATGGTTGTTAAAACAGTTCAAAACGAAGAAGAACTTACTAAATCTAAAAATTTAGGATATCAAAGAATAACGGTTAGAGATGGTGGAATACCTACTGATGATATGGTTGATTATTTTATGGAAGTTATAAAAAATAAGCCAAAAGACTCTTGGCTCCATTTCCATTGTAAAGAAGGGATTGGAAGGACATCTACTTTCATGATAATGTATGATATGATTAACAATTATAAGGAAGTTAGTGCTGATGGAATAATTAAAAGACAATTAGCATTAGCAAATTTTGAAGATGTCACACTAAAGTCTTTTTATAATAATGAAAGAATAGGCTTTTTAAATAAATTTTATGATTATTGCAAAGCTAATGGTGATTCATTTAATACAAAATGGAGTAAATGGGAAAGTAAATCTTCGAGTATAGATAAAGCAGATAATTCTGATACTGCACAAGTAATGAATATGAATCCCGCTTATATAAAGAATAATATAATTCCTAAATCTTTATATGTTATTTCTTTAGATTCAATGCTACCTAGTGAAAGAACAATGATAACTAGCCTTCAGGGGCTAGTTAATAATCATTGTTCTTTTCAAATATATACGATTAATTCTTCTCAGCCAGATTATAAAATATGGTTGGAAGATTTAAAAAGTAATTACAAGGTATCCTATGAGATAATATCAGATCCGTGGCAGTTAGTAAGTATATACAAAGATTACATAAATGGATATGTGCTCTATAGCAGTAAGATGCCAAAAGATTCTTCAATAAATAATGCGTGTTCCTTGGCATCTTTAAATAAAGCTTTAGTTATTGATGAGACAATAGAGCCTAAAATAAAGGAGATGGGAATAGAACTTAAAGGAGATTGCAGGAATACAGATGAATGTTGGGCTTATAATAATTTATGGAATAAAGGATTAAATCATTCCATGGTAATAGAGCTCGCTCCCGATAGAATTGATGCATTAAGGGATTATGCGATAATGACTAAATCGTTAATATTTTATGAAAAAAGCATAGATAAAACAGTCCTTAGGGACAAGATATTTTCTTCAATGGAGGGTGATTCTACTTGCTTAGGTTGGGGACCAGATGAGTTTATTAATGTAAGTACTGCATCAAAACATGGTGTTAGTATGGTTGCAGCAGATTGGTCTTATAATTTAACTAGCTTAAGTGCTTTTAATAAGCCTCATCTCACTAAAAAATCTTCACTTACAGTTCCCAAAGAGGATAAAGTGCATTATGTTACGTTTATAATGTCGGATGGAGATAATCAGCAGTGGAACCTTGGAACTAACTATGGATCTCCTAAATGGTTTGGGTATGAAAATAGAGATAAACTTGCTTTAGGCTGGTCTATAACTCCAGCATTATATTACTTAACTCCGACTGTGTTCAATTTATATTATAAAAGTATAAGTAATGAAAACCAGAAAAATAACTTTATTGTAGCGCCTTCTGGAAATGGATACATATATCCAAGCAAATTTCCTCGTAATAAATTAAGTGTATATGTTAATTCGTTAAATGATTATATGAAAAAAGTTAATGAAAATTATGTTGCAATAATAGATGATTCAGCCTTTAATGATATTGAGCTTTGGGATAATTTCACTAAGAAGTCAAATATTCAAGGATTATTTTATCTTGATTATCATAGACATGATAATTATAAAGGAAAAATTTTATGGTCTAATAATAAACCTATTGTATCCTGCAGAGATTTACTTTGGGATTCCCTTGAAAATGAGGAGGATTTAGTGAAAAAAATAAATGATAGGGTTAATTCAGGACAAATAAATGTTCACAATTCAGAAGCTTACACTTTTGTTTATGTTCATGTCTGGTCAAAAGAAGCAGGAAATGTCGAGGAGGTAATAAACATGTTAAGAGACAACAAAAGTGTAAGGGTAGTCCCGCCTGAAGTTTTCATGGAATTGATAAAGAAAAATGTTAAACCTGATAAGCAAGAAATGGGATTTGCTAGAATTTATTAAAAATTATAGCAGTAACATAGAATATGTAACTATATGAATTTGATTGGGATCGCATCCATAAAAAATTAGACAAAAATCAGACTTCGAAAGAAATTTTTGGTATAATGTATGCGGGGTGGTACTTTGAACGTAAATATGTATTTTAGTTTGATACTTCTTATATCATCAATCATAATGATCCATATAGGAATTTTTTCTTGGAAAAAAAATAAGAAAGACATAGCTATAGCTTTCATTCCTGTAGTAATATATGAAATGGGATATGCATTTGAAATATTGTGTACGAACATTGAAAATGTAGTGTTTTGGATAAGAGTTGAATATATAGGGATAGTATTTTTACCGGTGATGTGGTTGATCTTTTCAATTAATTTTAATGGACACAAAGATAAACTTAAAAAGAGTACATTAATATCATTATGTATTTTTTCTATTATTACATTAATAATCAATTATACAAATGATTTTCATCATTTATTTTATAAGAATATATATATGAACAATGATGGTTTATTTCCAATTGTAGAAATAGTAAAAGGACCATGGTATTGGGTGAATATTGCTTATACATATATTTTATTGATTATAGGATTTTTGATTTTTGTATCTGCTTATTTTAAGGCGGTATACATTGTTAGAAAACAGCTATTATTTTTAATAATAGCTTGGGTAATTCCTTGGATTTCAGATATTATCTATATGTTGGGCATACTGCCTTTTAATTTAGATTTATGTCCGCTGGCATTTTCTTTTTCAGGCATAATTTCAAGTTTTGCTATATTAAACTATAAACTTTTAAAACTTACACCAATAGCTTTAGAGAAAGTTTTTTCCAATATGTTAGATGGGGTTATAATACTTGATTATGAAAACAATATAGTTAATTTCAACAACTCTTCTAAAAACATTATCGAAGAATTGAAAGATATTGAAGTAGGCGAGAAAAAAATTGATGAGATATTTAAGGAGTATAAAGAATTACTAAAAGCTATAAACAATAATATTTCTGATGAACATTTACTGACCATAAAAAATGATGAGCAGTTAAGGTATTTTAAGATTAATATTAACAATATATATGAAAAAAATGGAGATGTCATTGGAAAAGTATTGATTTTTAATGATGTTACTGAAAGTGAGCAGCAACGAAAGAAGTTATCAGATAATTTAAATTTTCTTCAAACGTTAATGGATGCTATTCCTAACCCGATATTTTCTAAAAATGAAGAAGGCGTATATAATCATTGTAATGCTGCTCTTACAGAATTTTTAGGAATGAGGAGAGAAGACTTTATAGGGAAGACTGTGAATGAATTGTTTGAAAACAGTCTGGCACAAATTCATAGTGAATATGATAAGAATTTAACTGATAACAGAGGAACTCAAGTTTATGAATCAAAGCTTATTCATAATGATGGCACATATCATGATGTGATTTTTAGTAAATCAGTGGTTGAAAGTGACTATGAAAATAATAAAGGATTAGTTGGGGTAGTAATAGATATTACTGAAGAAAAAAGGAATAAAGAGAAAATAAATAAGTTATTAAAGTTAAAAGAAGCAATGTCTAAAATTGGATATTTAATTAATGAAATAACTGATATTAATGATTTGCTTCAAATAATATTAAATGAAGTTATTAATTGCATTGATGATAGAAGTTGTGGTTCAGTATTACTTTTAGATGAGGATAAAAATATGAAAATAGCTGTAGCTAAAGGTTATGATTCACAAGAAATTAAGACATTTTCACTTAAGCTTGAAGAACATCGCTTGAGATTTAATGATGGAGAAAAAATAAATAAAACTGTTATTTTTAATAATATTGATAAATTTGGAGATATAATAATGCTAGACACAATAGAAGGAGAAAAAATAAGATCTGCTATGAGTTCGCCTATTGTTATAAATGATGAATTATATGGTTTCCTAAATATTGATAGTATATATAATAATATTTTTAGTGAAAATGACTTGGAATTGATGGAATATATGAGAAATCAGGCTTCGATTGCTATTATTAAGCATAAGCTTATTGAAGAGACTAAATATTTGTATAGATACGACAAATTAACGAATGTGTATAATAGAAGTTATTTTGAACAGGTGATTAATAAAGATATTTATAGTGATAGTATAAATAAAAATGAATTTTTAGCAGTAGTTTTTGATTTAAATAATTTAAAATATGTTAATGACAATTATGGCCACTTAATTGGTGATAAATTAATTATGACTTTCTCAGAAGAATTAATAAAATTAGCTGGAGATTCTGATATTATAGGAAGATATGGAGGAGACGAATTTATAGGTATTTTCTTTGATGTAGAATATCAAACGCTAAGTAACAAATTTGAAAAACTCATTAAACACTTTAAGAGTAATCCAATAATATTTGAGGATCATAAAATTGTATGCAGCTATAGTTATGGAATTGCTAATTCTCCAAGGGATGGAGCAGAGTTTGCTGAATTGGTAAAGGTTGCTGATGGACGTATGTATGAATATAAGCGTAAAGAAAAAAATACAATCAAGTTAAATTAGTGGATAATCAGTAAATGTGTCTGAGGATGCTTATAATTTTACCTAAGGAAATGAAAACAACATATAAAGCCGAGCTTTTCTTATATTTAGGAAATCTCGGCTTTAATTAAATTTCAAGAGTAAAGAGAATATGAAAATAGAGATAAACTTGCTTTATGCTGGTCTATAATTCCAGCATTATATTACTTAACTCCGACTGTGTTCAATTTATATTATAAAAGCATAAGTAATGAAAATCAGAGAAATAACTTTATTGTAGCACCTTCTGGAAATGGATACATATATCCAAGTAAATTTCCTCGTAATAAATTAAGTTTGTATGTTAATTCATTAAATGATTATATGAAAAAAGTAAATGAAAATTATGTTGCAATAATAGATGATTCTGCCTTTAATGATATTGAGCTTTGGGATAATTTAACCAAGAAATCAAGTATTAAGGGATTAGTTTATCTTGATTATCATAGACACGATAATTATAAAGGAAAACTTAAGGATAAACTATTGATATACATTTTTTAGACTAAATCGTATAATATGTATAGATATTACAGAATTGTACTGTAATATCTAAAATTTATTTGAGGAGTACATAAATAGGAATGATTTTAGATAAGGAAAATGAGTTGTTTGAAAAATGGGCTAAAGGTAGAATTGGATTTGTTTCGGATGGTATAATCGATGAAGATAGTTATATAGCTTCTGATATAAAAATATTATTTATTTTGAAAGAAGTAAATGATGCAGGTGGAGGAAATTGGGATCTAAGAACTTTTGTGTCAAATGGAGCAAGGACACATACTTGGAATAATATAACACGGTGGACAATGGGAATAAGAAGCATTGAAAGAGAAATATATTGGGATGAGATTGAAACTATCTCAAAAGAGCAAAGAGAAAAGTATCTAAAATCTATTGGCGCAATTAACTTAAAGAAAACGCCTGGAGATTATGTCTGTTATGGAGATGAACTTAATAGAATTGCTAAAGAAGATAGTCTTTATTTAAAAGAGCAAATCTCATTATATGATGCGGATTTAATAATATGTTGTGGTACCAGTGATGTATATCATTCTGTTTTTGAAGAACAGGTGAAATGGAAAAGAACAAACAGAGGCGTTTGGTATCATGAGTTAAAAGAAGGCAAATATTTAATTTCATATGTACATCCGGAAGCAAGAGTTGGAGCAAACATATTATATTATGGATTGATTGATGCTATTAAAGAGATAAAGAATAGAGAAGTTCATCGAGGGTTGTAATATTTTGATTTGAGGCAGTAAATTTACCAAAAATAAATTTACTGCCTTTTTAAATCCTAAAGATTAGATAATTAAAGAGATTTCTTAGATAATATACTTGTATACATTTAAAAACGACATACAGTTGTAAAAGAAGAAAATCCATATTGTATAATGTAATTAACAGCTTGTAGGTAGTTTAATTAAAATAGATTAATAAAAGAATGGGGTAACAATATGGCATATATAAAAAGCCAAGTAAATGGAGTAATGAGAAGATGCATGCTATTTTTTATTATTCTGATCTGTGATTTTGATGGGAAAAGTATAGAAGATGGTGATTTAAACTTTATAAAAGTAAGCAAAAAAACAATTCTACAGGATATTGACATATTAATGAAAAATAAAATAATTGGCTTACATAAGGAAGATGACGTATATATAGTTGACTATATTAATACAGATTATAAACTACTTTGTAAAGCTAATAAGTTTACAGCAGAGGAAGCAAGGATAAATAGATTGCGTAGATTATGCTATATAATATATAAATTATATTATTACTCTACAGTGTATGAATATATTGATATTAATGAATTTGAAGATTTATATAGTGATTTGGATCTTAGAACTAGACAAAGAGATATGAAACTGATAAGCGATATTGGCATAAAACTTATTAAAACAAAAGTAGAAGATTATGAAGATGAAACTTTTGATTATGAAGCAGATGGTGCTTTTGAAGATGAAAATTTTCCTACTAAAGATGTAAATGTCATAGAAATTGATAATGATAAGATGAAGACGCTTTATGAATAATGAATAAATAAAATTTGAATCGGAGGAATTTTTATGAAAGAATTGGAAAACTGCCCCCAAAAAGAATATCATCTAATTAGGCGTTATTTAGTATTAAACTCCGAAGATAAGAGTTTTAGAGTGCTCAAAGATAAATCATATACAATTAGAGGAGAAGGGATTGATGATGCGTTTGAGAAACTAACTGAAAAGTTAAATTATGAAGAAGGGAAAAGTGGGTTGATACTAAATGACGGATACCCTGAACATGTTGTTACGGGTGGAGACAGAAATTCTTATGCTCTTCGCTACTATTTTGCAATGCTATGTTTTCAAGAAGAATTAGAGGAAAATAAGAAAGACATAAGGTTTATTGATATATTAAAAGAATTTGAAGGATTTAATGAAGAGCATCTATACAGAGGTTTTTATGCGAGTAAGGATTTTTCAGCTCCAAGAGTACTTCTTATTAACCGTATGCGTTGTCTTAATAATGTTTTTGACTATCTGTTTTATCCTGAAAAGGGCAAATATAAAGGGGAGTTTGAAAAGTATCTTTACTTTGAAAATCAAATTTATAGTGGAAATAGAGAGGATATTTCAAATTTGCATTTTGAAACAGAATAAATATAACCATAGTAGATTATTAAAGGATAATAGATAAATGAAGAGGTGATTTGTAGTGAATAAAGAATTATGTACAGTATACGATTGTGAGTTTGATTTATATCATAAAGCCGTAATAAAGGATAATATAATATATGCACTAGATAAAGAAGGAAATTCAGTTCCAGTAAAGGATCATATATGTGAATATATTGATTTTGACATGGTCCAATTTTATACAGGTTATTATGATGTATCAGGTGGAGAACCTGAGATGGATAATTCAAAATGGGGTTATTTGCAGCTATCTACAGGAAAGATTATTGTTCCACCTAAATATGATTATGCTTCTCCTTTCTATGGTGACCGTGCAAAAGTTAATAAAAATGATAAATACGGTTTTATTGATCCGGAAGGCAGAGAGGTTGTAGATATAATATGGGATAAAACAGATAGTTCTTTTCATAACAGTGGTTTATGCTGGGTGAAAAAAGACAATAAGTTCGGTTACATTGATAAAAATGGAACAATTGTATTGCCGCTACAGTTTGAAAAAGCAGAACAATTTGAATGTATTGGAAAAGATAATAAGGGTGATTATGAATATGCAGCCTTTGTGAAAAAAGATGGTAAATACGGATATATTGATACAAAAGGTAATTATATTTTTGAACCTAGTTTTGATGAAATAAAAAAATTTTGGTTTAGAGATTATGCTGCAGTAAAAGCTTTTGGTAAATGGAACTTTATTAACAAAAGAGGCGAATTTGTAGCTGCTTTTGAATTTGATGATGTTGGAGAAAGTGGAGGATTTTCAACTAAACAAATTATTAATGCAGAAAAAAAACTTTTTGGATCTGAGCGCACTGTTTTTTATACAGTTAAGAAATATGGACAATGGGGAATTATGATTGACAACTATGATATTGTTATGCCAGAAGATAACGTGCGGTATGTAGTTTATAGGAATATGAAAATATACATAAAAGATGGCCATGTTACAAGTATGAGGAAGTTAAAGGCTAAGTAATTATAAATTCGGCACATGAAAAAATAATAGACCCCAATTGGCTAGTATACTGGTTTATTTTTTTGATTGTGCCTTAAGCACATTTACAAATCTATGAAATTGAAGGTGAAATTATGGAAATAAATATTTTAAGAGGTACTCATGAAATAGGTGGAAGCTGCATCATGATAAAAAGCAAAAAAGCAACTATTTTATTAGATATAGGAGCACCCTTAAATGAAAATTCAAAGCCCCTAGAACAAATAAATGAAAAAATTGATGGAATAATAATTTCCCATGCCCATGGAGATCATTATGGAGAAATGGAGAATGTAAGTTGCAATAAGGTTTATATTGGAGAAACTACATTAAAGCTAATACAAGCTACTAGGTTATTTTTAAATAAGAGTGAATTTGAAATGAATTTTGAAATTTTCAAAAATAAACATGCATTTCATATTGAGGATATAAGAATTACACCATACTTAGTAGATCATTCAGCATATGATGCCTATAGCTTTCTAATTGAATGTGATGGAAAAAAGGTTTTTTATAGCGGTGATTTTAGAAGTCATGGGAAAAAGGGTAAATTATATGAATATATGATTAATAATTTAAAAACCAAATCTATAGATATTCTACTATGTGAAGGGACTACAATAAGCAGAAATGTTACAAATTCTTTGTCGGAAGATGAAATAGAAATTGAAATAAGTAAGAGAATTAAAGAAAGTCAAAAGATAGTTTTTGTAAATACATCAGGACAAAACATCGATAGGATTGTAGATATATTTAGGGCAGCTAAGCGCAATAATAGAATTTTAATTATAGATTTTTATGTAGCTTACATATTGTCTTTAATAGAAAGTGAAAGAGTACCAAAAGCTTCTTGGACAAACAACGTAAGAGTATTTTATCCCCAAAAGTTAGCAAACCAAATAGGGAATGACGAAGAAAGAAGTTATTTATTAAAAGGTTTTGGTAGATTTAAAAAGATTTCATCGCAAGAAATAAATGAATGTAATGAAAAGTATGTGATGATTGTAAGAAGCTCAATGGCATATGATTTAGAAAAAAGGCTCAAAAATTTAGATAATGCCACTTTAATTTATTCAAGATGGAGTGGGTATATGGAACAAGACAAGGCCTTAATAGATTTAGCCCATTCTTTATATATGAATATACATCATATACATACCAGTGGTCACGCATACAGAGCAGATATAGCTACTTTCTTAAATGAAGTAAAACCAAAGTTAGTTATTCCTATTCATTCAGATATGGTAGAAGAATTTAAAAATTTAACAGATGCTGATGTTAGAGTTATGGAAGATGGAGAGGTTATTAATATTTAGATACAATCAGAAAAATAATAGGAGTGAGAATTATGAATAAAAATAATAATACAAGTAGTGGAAAAGAAAATAGTAAAAGAGAAATTAATCCAGATTTTGCAAATGAACTTAAGGAAGGAATTCTAGAACCAGTAACACAAATGGTAAAGAATAATGATGATCTTATAATGTTCTTTAGAGGAAAATATATCAACATTTATTATAGAGGACATAGTTTATTTAGAATAGAACAATTGGGGCATAAGAAAAATCCTTATTATAAGGTTTTTTTCAATTTCAATCATGCAAGATATACAGAAGATTGGGAGGAAGTATTACAACAACTAGAAGCTATAGGATATTCATTAAATCATAGTATACAACACAATAAGGAAAATATAGTTTCTACAATTGTTAAGTCTGCTAATATAGATTTTTGGAATAAGTCTAAAATAATATTCAGTAAGTTGATAGATGATTTCTTTTCAATAGAAGAGGATAAGCTATATGATTATTTTAACATGTGTAAAAATATAAATAAAAATAAGTTTATAGAAAAACAACGACAACAAAAAATAGCTATAATTAATAATAATTGTGACAATGGATACTTTATATATGATATCGAATATACACAGGCACGAAATTCAAAAGATGAAAAAAATTCAGGAAGATTTGATATGCTTGCGTTAAAATTTGAAAATAAAGTTCCAATAGAATTGGTTTTGATTGAGTTAAAAAGTACTGAATCTGCATGTACATCTAACAGCGGAGTAGACAAGCACTATAAAGATTTAAAGGATTATATTAATAATCATAATTATATGAGAATTAGGAAAGAAGAGGCTATATGCATATTTAACCTTTATTCTGATATAAATATATTTTCAGCAGACAAGATTGAAGAAGCAGAAAATTTAGATGTTAAAATATTGTTCATATTTACTGATACAGCAAGGAGTTATTTCAAAAAAAATAATATTCCATATGATAATCAGATTGAATTTGAAGATGGGGATAATGTAATTAAATTGTAATTTGTTCATGTTTAATAATGAATCAGGAAAGTAGTGTTATATTATATGGAAAATAACGAAAACAAGTTTTTGATATGTAATAAAATATATTCAAAAAACAAAATATTAGGAGGAATATGGGGACTTATTATAGGTGATGCAGTAGGAGTTCCCTATGAATTTTACGAAGCAAGCGAATTACCTGTATTAGAAGAAATAGATATGATTTCGCCCAAAGGATTTGAAAAGTCATATTCAAATGTTCCATTCGGAACATATTCTGATGACAGTGCACAATTTTTATGTGTACTTGATAGCTATATTGAATCTAGAGGTTTTAACATTGATAATTTAGCTAACAAATTATATAGATGGCTGCATAATGGATTGTGGGCTGTAGATAAAATTGTTTTCGATGTTGGAGACCAAACAGCTAGCGCACTCACTGAATATGAAATGGGAGTTTCTCCTTTAAAAAGTGGATTTGTAATCCAGGAGGGAAAAGGAAATGGATCACTTATGAGAGTTTTAGGAATTCCATTATTACATATTGGAACAGATGAAGAGTTAGTAGAATTTTCACACAAACAATCGGTGATTACCCATGGACATATATGTAATCAAGTGTGCTGCGCATTTTATTCTTTAGTGGCAAAGAATTTATTATTGGATAAAAGCTTTGAAGTTGCATATAATAATGCAATATTAACCCTAAAGAATATATATAAACATAAAGATGAGTACCTTTATGAGCTAGAAAATAACATTTTACCTGATGATATTTTAATAGAATCTGGAACAGGATATGTCGTAGATTGTTTAAAAAGCAGCTTTAAAGTTATTAGTGAAAGTAATACTTATGAAGAAGTGATCAAGAAGTCAATTGCACTCGGGAATGATACTGATACAACAGCAGCAGTAGCAGGAGGACTTGCTGGCATTATATACGGTTATAATGGCATACCAGAAAAATGGTATAAAAAAATACGAGGAAAAGAAAATATAATTAAACTTCTTGATAAGATTAAGTGACAATGAGCTCCGTTTGAAAGCCTTATTTTTAGTAACATTTGTTTATTTAAATATACATTAAAGCAATACTTAATAACTAATAATTTATGATGAGTTATAGTTTAAATGAATAGAGTAAAGCAATCTATGAAACAATAGTATCAAAATCTATCTACAATCATAGAGAAAAATGTAATGAGGATAAATATTTATGAAAAAATTTATATGTATGATTTTTGGAATGTTGCTAGCCTATATTTTCATATTACCTATTTCTTTTTACAATAGAGAAATTGTTGCTGCAAGTGAAGCTGATAATAGTAGAATTTGTGATTTACAGCAGAATGCATTTAAATATTATCAAGTTGATCATAGAGGGGCTTTAGGAATTCCAATTTCGTGTTCAGGTGCAGAGTCTGAGGCGGGGGACATTAGGAAATATACAGTTGAGCCTAAGTATTCTGAATCCATTAATGGTAATAAGGTAGAAATAAATATTTCACAAGTTAATGTTACTGGTTCAGCTGATAATTTTAATTCTATTTTGAAGGACAATAAGTATATAAAGGATATAAAGCTAGATAAACTTGACAATAATACAGTAAAAGTTGATATTGAGACTTCTGAAAAAGTAGATATTAAAATAAATCCAGTAAAAAGAAGATATTCATCCCTAGGAGACAATAAATATGAATTTACAACCTTTATAGATGTTACTTTTGAAGAAAAGATTAAGGATAATTCTAAAATAATAATTGTTGATCCTGGCCATGGAGGCTCAGAGCTTGGAACAACAGCCAATTTTACTTATGAAAAACAGTTGAATTTAGATATATCAAAAAGAATAAAAGAAAATCTTGAAAAAGCAGGATATCGCACATATATAACCAGAAATGATGATACCAATGTAGGGTTATTGGATAGAACAGATTGTGCAAATCTTTTAAATGCAGATTTATTTTTCTGCATACATAATAATTCACTTCCGCTAGATGTGACTATGCAGTGTGTTCATATGTTTAGGGGAACTACGGTGCTATATAATTCAACTGCACCAAAACCGGGAAGAGAATTTGCTACTATACTTATGCGGGAAGTTTCTAGCACAATAAAAACTAATACATATCCACTTCAGGATAGACCAAATCTTGCAGTTTTATCTTCAGCATGGTGCCCGGCAGTACTTTTGGAAACTACCGTCGAGACTGATGATGGCGATGCAAAGATGATGATGCATAGAATTAACAGTCAGAAAGTTTCTGATGCATCACTTAGAGCCGTAAATAAGTATTTTAAAAAATAAATATCTTAGGCGCGAGAAAAATAATAGTTCCAAATATGCGAGAGTACTGGTTAATTATTTTTCAAATGTGCTTTCCTTAAGAATTAAATGAGGGATGGATATATATGAGGTCAAAAAAAATTATTAATAGACTTTTTTCAGTTATTACTATTGCTGCATTAATTCTTATATCGTGTAACAGCAGTGCAAAAGCTGATGATTCATCTGGTGTGGATTTTGCCCATACAGATTTAGGCACCGTTTCAGGGTTATCAGTTGAAAAGCAAAATCCATATGTTGAATATGCAGGAGTTGACCATTATCCAGTTATAAGTGGTGACACAGTTAAAATTAATATTAGTTCTAAATATGACGGAGATTATTCAGACTATGGTAGCTATGATCCAGTGCAGTACAAAGTGTTTATAGCTAAGGATAATGATAAGAGATATACAGAATTAACTAAGGGATATACAAAAGCCATACCAGCATACAATGATTTTATTATAGAAGATAATAAGCCGTTAACTGAAGGTAATTACAAAGTTATGATTTTTGTAAAGAGATCTTCATCTAAAGGAATAGCGCAGAACTCATATGGTGCATATGACAATTTATATAATTTTAATTTCACCTCATTTAGCAGTTTAAATGCTCCTAAAAACGATGATTCGAAGGTTTCAAATTCATCAGGTAATATTGTAAATGATGGAATGGCTGTGGAAGATGATGATTATATATATTATATAAACAGAGTGGGAGATGTTTATGGAGCGGCTCCTGATTATCTATATAAAATAAAGAAAAATGATATCCCTAGAAAAGATTTTTGTGATTTAAGTTATAATACAAAAGTAATTCCAAATAGAGTATGGAATCTTAATCTTGTTGATGACTGGATATATTATAGCAATTGGAAAGATCCTTTTCATCATAGTATAAATAAAGTTAAAAAGGATGGAACAGAAGACACATTGATTGCAAATGAGGCAACAGGTAATATGTTTGTAGAGGGAAATTGGATATATTATGTTAAAAGAACTAATTCTCATTCAATTGATTTAAATAATATATACAAGATGTCCTTAGATGGTACTTGTAGAATAAAGCTTAATTCTACTGCTACAGAAGATATGACCGTAAGTAATGAATGGATTTACTACACCAATATATCTGATGGATATAAAATCTACAGAATGAAATTAGATGGCAGTGATAATGTAAAAATCTGTGATGATGAAACTTTATTTATGACTGTATGCGAAGATACTGTATTCTATAGTAATAAGTCAGATGATGATAAGTTATATAAAATAAATGCAGATGGAACTCAGAAAGTGAAATTATCTAATAACAAAGTTACATTTATAAATGCAAGTAAAGATTATGTTTATTATGTAAATTACTCAGATAATGAAAATCTTTATAAAATTCCAGCTAGTGGAGGAAGATCTAAAAAAATCACTAATGAATATGGAACTAATATAACAATTCTAAATGATAAAATATATTTTGATGGCATGTTTTATAATAGTTGAGTTTTAACCACTACAAAAATGTAGTGGTTAAAATATTTGATGAAAATGAGTATTTATACGTCAATAGAAGTTAAAATCCTATTTATCAACGATAACTAAATATATATTATTTGAAATCATTTTTATTGCTATTTTTATTACTATTCTTTTTTTGAGCAGTTTTACTCTTATTGCTCTTATCATTGCTGTATTTGGAATCACTCATTGATATCACCACCTTTTTCACTTTTATTGCTATATTCTATAATTAGTATTTACATTTTAAATTAATTATATAGATGTTATTCTCAAAATTAATAACTTAATACGTTGTGATTAAAAAGCACTTAAAGAAATATAATGTACATGAAAGTGAGAGCTCCAATTTTGCATTTGAACTCTCAAGTTTTCTCAGTGAATGAGGATAATAGACAAAATATAAATTGACATCATTTGCCGAAACAGTATAATATAAAATAAAAAGGAAGTGAATTTACAATGACTCTAACTATAGTAGTTAGCTCCATGCAAAGATTGTAGCATATGAAAAACTTTTGCTTGGAGCCAATATATAAATATTGAGTTTTTCATATTTTACTCTTCTTTGCATCTTCATTTATAAATTAAATGTTGATTGGAGCGAGGGTTTATGAAATATGAAAAAGCACAAAATATACTGCCACACGGTATAATTGAGACAATTCAAAATTATATTGATGGTGGATATATCTATATACCTAAAAAAAATGAAAATAAAAAGTCCTGGGGAGAAAATACTGAGACTAAAAGATATCTTAATGAAAGAGATAAGGAAATTTTCGATAAGTATTCCTCTGGAACGTCTGTTAAAATTCTAGCTGAAAAGTATTTCTTAACAGAAGGCAGTATTAGAAGAATAATCAGGAATCAAAAGAATTCTACTTAGATATAAAGGCATATTTTTCACAGTTGGTACTATGAAAAATATGCCTTGAATTTTTATCTCCATATATTTGTTTGAAGCTATTTTTTGGAGGTAGCTTTTTTAACTGTAGTTCATGCTGTATATTGCTTAGTATTAAGTTTAAAAAATATAATAAGATTTACATATTAAGTTTTAAAGTAAAAAGTTCAAGCATATCATAGATTGATTACTATGTTTGGATTATTTATGAAAGGTGTAAATCTATATGAAGAAAACTAATATGAAAAAGCTTTTTAAAATTCAATTTAATAAAAAAATTATTACTTTTATAGTATTAACTATAGTAGTATATTTGCTTATTTCGTTATATTTTGCTAGTCATTATTTTTTTAATACAGAAATAAATGGAATAAATATATCGTTAAAAGCACATAAGGATGTAGATAATGTGATTAATAGTTATATTAAAGATTATAAGCTAAAGTTAATTGAAAGAGAGGGGGAAACAGAAGAAATATTAGGGCAAGATATAGGACTGCAATACAATGAAAAAAATGACATTCCTAAAATTAATAAAATACAAAGTTCATTTAAATGGATAAGTTCCTTATTAATGGAGCAAGATTATTATGAAGAAGACTTATTACTCTATAATAAAGATAAGCTGGAGAACAAAATAAATGATTTAAATTGTTTGAATAAAGAGATTATAGATCCCCAAAATGTAACTTTCGTGTATTCAAATGGTTCTTATGAAGTGGTTAAAGAAGTATATGGAAACAAGATATACACAGATAAATTAAAAGAATCTATAAAGATTAGTATATCAAAAGGAAAAGCAAATTTAGATTTAAATGAAAATGCTTGCTACGAAAATCCAAAGTACACAATTGAATCAAATAAAACTATGGAAACTAAGAATTTATTAAATAAGTATGTGGGAGCAAAGATAAATTATACATTTGGAAATAAGAATGAAATAGTAGATGGAGATACAATAAATAAGTGGCTTAGCGTAGATGATAATTTAGAAGTATTGATAGATAAAAAAGCAGTTTATAGTTATATAAGCGAACTTAGTAAAAAATACAATACAGTTGGTATACCAAGAGAATTTAAAGCATCTACAAATAAAATAATAGAAATTAAAGGTGGATTCTATGGGTGGAAAATTAATTCTATTGGTGAAACAAAAGCATTATTAGAAAATATAGAGCGTGGGGAAATACTCCAAAAAGAACCTATATATACACAAAAGGCTTTATATAGGGAGGAAGATGATATAGGTAATACTTATGTTGAAATTAATATAACAAGACAGCATTTATGGTTTTATAAAGATGGGAAGCTTATAACTCAAGGTGACGTAGTAACAGGTAATCCTAATAGAGGGAATTCTACTAAACTTGGAGTTTATATGCTTAATTATAAAGAAAAAGGTTCTACTTTAAATGGACCTGGTTATGAATCAGATGTAAGTTATTGGATGCCTTTTAATGGAAATATAGGAATACACGATGCAAGCTGGAGATATTCTTTTGGTGGTAATATATATAAGAATAATGGATCTCATGGATGCGTAAATGCTCCGATATATTTAGCTAAAAAGATTTATGATAATATAGAGCCTGGAACACCTATCATATGTTATGAAGAATAGAAGTTAAAACATCTATATAAGATTTACTTGAGCACAATATTGTTTTTAATAATGCCTTAATCGATTATAAACATTACAGAATCATTTATGAACTTGGACTTTGTTTTGCATAGTGATATTATTCCTTATGAGGACATAAGGAGAGGGATAATATGAGTATTTTAACTATTGAAAACATGAGCCATTCATTTGGTGATAGAGTATTATTTAACCATGCATCTTTTAGATTATTAAAAGGGGAACATATTGGTCTTATTGGTGCTAACGGCGAGGGGAAATCAACCTTTATGAACATTATTACAAATCAAATTTTATCTGATGAAGGTATCATTGAGTGGAATAGTAAGTTTAGTATTGGATATATGGATCAGCTGGTTGACTTAAAAGAAGGAATTACTGTACTAAATTTTCTAAAAGATGCATTTATAAATTTATTTAATATAGAAAATAGAATTAATGATTTATATGATAAGCTTGGCGATATGTATGAAGAGGAAATGAATAAAGCCTTAAACAAAATTGCAATTATGCAGGAAATTTTAGACAAGAGTGATTTTTATAGTATTAACTCAAGAATACAGGCAACTGCAGCTGGCCTTGGAATAAAGGAACTTTTAGATAGGGATGTTTCAGCTTTAAGCGGAGGACAGAGAACAAAAGTTTTGCTGGCCAAATTGCTTTTACAGAAACCAGATATTTTATTATTAGATGAGCCAACTAATCATTTGGATGAAGAACATATAGAATGGCTTAAAGATTTTTTAATAAACTATGAAAGTGCGTTTATATTAATATCGCATGATAATTGGTTTTTAAATAGTGTAGTAAATGTAGTATATCATCTTGAGAATAAAGTCTTAACAAGATATGAAGGAAACTATGATTATTTTGTTAAACTATATGATGCACGAAAAGAGCAACGGTTAATTGAATATAAAGAGCAGCAAAACCAAATTGCAAAACTTGAAGATTATATAAGAAAAAATAAAGCAAGAGCCTCAACTTCAAAACAAGCTAAATCAAGAGAGAAGAAACTTGATAAAATAGAAAGAATAGAGATTAAAAAAGAAATTATAAAACCTCAATTCAATTTTAAAAGTATAAGAATGCCAGAAAGCATAATTTTTAAAACTAATGATTTAATAATTGGATATGATAAACCTTTAAGTAAACCACTAAATTTAAAAATGAAGAGAGGGCAAAAAATTGCAATAACTGGAGCTAATGGTTTAGGAAAAACCACTCTTCTTAAAAGTTTACTTGGATTGTTAAAGCCTATAAATGGTGAAATATCCATAAGCGACTATAAAAAGATAGGATATTTTGAACAGGAAACTGCAGAAAATAATACTATTTCTGTTTTATATGATGTTTGGAACTGCTTTCCAAGCTTAACTCAAACTGAAGTGAGGAGGTATCTTGCTAGATGTGGATTAACTAGCAAGCATATAGACAGTCCTATTAATATATTAAGTGGAGGAGAACAAGCTAAAGTTAGATTATGTAAGTTAATTAATGAACCTACCAATGTATTAATTTTAGATGAACCGACAAATCATTTGGATATTTGTGCTAAAAATGAACTTGAGCGTGCTTTAAAAGAATATGACGGAAGTATAATTATAGTATGTCATGAACCGGAGTTTTATAAAGATATTGCAACAGATGTATGGAATTGTGAAGAGTGGAGATGTTGCAATAATTAACTATGAAAGAAGAATGGATGAATACTTGATTAATATTAAAGAAAGCCCCAAGACAAGCTAACTAAGCTGTAAGGGGCTCTTATAAATTATGTGATTTTTTTAAATACCGAATGCTTTTTAGATGAATTATTTAGATACTTGTATTTCGTTTCCTACGTTATATCTATTTATTTGCTCTATATTCTCCCTAAAAATTAATTCTAATGCTTTATCTTTTTTTACATTATTAAATTCTACAATATATCCAAGAGCATCATTTGGATTTTTGTAGAAACTCATATATTTATCGCTATCATAATCAGTATAATTAGTCTGACCTTCAACAAATTGATAATATATACTCATACTACTTGCCATTAGGAGACTTGCTTTTTCTGAAGTTCCCTTGCAATATACCTTTACACTATTATCATTTCTTTCAATATTGGATATTTCTCCCTTGCTTCCATCAGAAAAGTCAAAAGATTTTAAATATCTTACGTTATTAATTGTTTCTTTACTTTCATATTCTTTTGTATTATTGTTTTCATGTGATTTTCTAAATTCGTCCCAAGTTATATCGCAAGATAATGGTATTATGCTTATATCTTTTTGATCTTTAAGTATATCATAAGTAGCGGCCTTTGATTCGTAAGTTCCTTTTATTCCTTGACTATCTGAAGAACTTCCAGAGGACCTCAATTTATACATTTTATCTCCAACTTTCAATATCATTGAAGAATCCATATATCTATCCTCATGGTCTTTTGGAGGTTCTTTATAAGTAAATACTGTACCTAAAACGTCAGACTCTAATTTATTTAATGTACAATCAGATCCAGATATCTTTGTTGATATGTCTTTTTCAATTGTTTTCTTAAATGATTCAGAAAAATCTACACTCGCATCCATTCCTATATTAACTTTATAATTTGGAAATACTAGATCTAGTCTTAAGTCACCATTTTCAGGAAAATCTTCTTCGTTGTCATCTTGATCTATAGTAATTAATAAAGTTTTATCATCTATATAATTACTTGACATACCTTGTCCACCAAAATGATTTTCTCCATAAAGCAATTGAACTATTGAATTATCATTTTTAGTTTGATCAAAAGGTTGTGTGCTTTCTACCTTAATTACTGCATTTAATTTATGTTTTGTTGCTAATGCCTTTTCCAGTGTTATTTTTAATCCATTTTGTATAACGCTCTTATTCACATTTATTGAATAGTCTTTGTAAGTTTCAGCAGATGTTGTACTATCGATATAAGTAGATGTAACTTGTACATTATCAGCAGCTAAAGCAGGCGATTCTAATACACCAATAGCTAACATAAACCCCATAACTCCAAGAATTGGTCCTAATACTTTGCTAATTTTTTTGTTTACCATTAATATTTTCCCCCTTAAGTGATAAGTGAGAGTCCAAATCTATGATTTGGTACCTCGAACTTAGTTAAGTCGCGTTAGTGGCTTAACTTCCTTTATTCTATTTGGAAAATCGAATTTAGATGATAATATTCGATTCAGCTAAGTTTGTTTTTATTTTACAATTAATTATATCCCTATAATGGAAAAACATCAATTAATTAACTTTTGTTTTGATAAGATCTTAAAATATTTATATTTAAATGAAATTATTAAAATTGGATTCAACGAGTTTTGAAAAAATAATAATGGTAAAGATATTTTTAAAAGCTAAGTTTATATAAAATATCTTTGCAGAATCATTTTATATTGTATAATAATAGCAATACACAGGTTAAAATATACCTTGGAAGGAGACATGAAATGGATTTACTAATGACAATATTATTGCTAATGGTGTGCTTATTAATTTCAAATATAACTAGCCACTATATACCATCGATACCTACAGCTTTAACTCAAATAGTTTTGGGAATAGTTATCACATTTATTTTTAAACATAATTCTTTTGAGCTCGAAGAGGAATGGTTTTTTCTTTTATTTGTAGCACCGATTTTATATAATGATGGAAAATATTTTCCAAGAGAAGAACTATGGAAAATGAGGCGGTCTATATTTGGAAATTCTTTGATATTAGTTCTATTAACAACTATTGGAGGAGGATATTTTATTAATTGGATGATACCAGAAATTCCTTTGGCAGCTGCATTTGCGTTAGCAGCTATTTTATCACCAACTGATCCGGTGGCTGTAAGTGGAATAGCAAAGCGAATTCATATTCCTGAGAAAGTTCTAAATCTTGTTAAAGGAGAGTCTTTGATAAATGATGCATCAGGTATAGTAGCATTTAATTATGCTATAGCTGCTGTAGTAACCGGTTATTTTTCATTAAGAGATGCAATTTTTAATTTTTCATATGTATTCTTAGCCGGTGCAGTCTTAGGTTTGATTTTTGCTTTAATTTTAACACTAATAAGGTTTAATTTGCGTAAAGAGGGGATAAATGATGTTGTATTTCACTCGTTGTTACAGATACTAGCTCCCTTTGGGATTTTCATAATTACTGAAGAGCTTTTACATGCGTCAGGAGTAATTGCCGTAGTAGTTGCAGGTATCATTTATTCATTAATTATTAAGCGATTTGAAACTAGTATAGCTGAAGAACAAGTACTTACAGAAAATATATGGTCTATTATTTTATTTGTATTAAATGGAATCGTGTTTCTATTACTAGGATTAAATATTCCTCTATCAATGAGTGCAACCATAGCTGATCCTAATATAGGGAATTTAAAGGCTATTGGATATGTTATTGCTATTGGATTTGTTATTTTAGCAATTCGTTTTGTTTGGTCTTATATTTTTGCCTTTTATGAATATCGTTTTAATAAAGGCAAAGATATGGAAGTGCCGAGTGTAAAGATGGCGTTATTAACTAGTTTAACTGGAGTTAGAGGTACGGTTACAATGGCTGGAGTTTTATCGATTCCATTTTTTCTGAATAATGGAGAAGCATTTCCAGAAAGATCATTGATTCTTTTTTTAACTGCCGGTGTAATATTATTTACATTAATATCAGCAACTATCTTCCTGCCATTTTTATGTAAAGATGAATTAGAAGAAGATAGAAAAACTAATGATAACAACCTAATTGAGGCCAAAAATAAACTTTTACTAGCTGGTATTAAAGCTATTGAGTCAGAAATAAATGATAAAAATGAAGCAGTAGCTTATGAATTAATTCATGAATGTAAACATAGATCTCAAAATCTTAGATTTGAGCAAAATTCAAATGTAAGAGAGAAAAATTTTAATCAGCAAGAAATAGTTAAAATACAGTTAATAGCTTTAAAGGCAGAACGAAAATATATAAATATATTAATGGATAAAAATGAGATTGATGAACAAGTTTTTAAAGCACTTGATAAATCTTTAGATTATAGAGAAGAAGCGCTTCTAAGAAATCCTAGTCAAGATACTATGTTTCTTATGAGAAAATTATTAAGAGCTGTGAAAATTTTTTATGGAAAATACCGCAAGCGAAGAGAAATTAAGCTAAATAATTTGAGAGTGGTAAAAGATATTCAATTAAAATCCTTTCAAGCTGCAATTGAATCATTAGAGGAATATCTAAAAAGCCATGATGAATCAGATGCTGTACAAAACGTTATTTTATATTATAGGACTATGATGAATAGATTTAAAGGAAATAGAGCTACATATAATGGAGAAAGTATTAAACAAAAAGAGGAATTGAGAATAAAAGCTATGGATATAGAGCGTTCAGAGGTTCGTAAGATGTATGAATCAGGGGAAATTACTAGAGAAGAATCAAATGAATTAAGAAGGTATATAAATTATATTGAAAGTGCATTCTTATATAAGCATGTTGAATAATCTGATAATAATAGAGCTTTTAATTGTTACTGGATTGATAAAGAAACGCTTGTGAAAAAACCTTCTTTTAAGCTTATTTTTAGCAAGTTTTGGAGTTCTCTACTTTTTAAATAGTAGTTTCTTATGAATTTTGCATATGTATTACTTTATTGTATTAAGTGAGAATAATTTTTGTATTTAGCGATAACCTAACAGTGAATATATAATGTTCATTAATTAATTAATTAAAGTGGAGGTAGCATCATAATGAAGATTTCAATAAAAATAACTACATTAATTTTGGCAATGGTGGCTATCTTTACGTTAACAAATATAATTCAAGTTACAACATTAGCTAGTTCAAGTTTAAATTTTAATAATGCTAGAGCAGCTAATGTTGCAGTCATATTTTTCAAAATGGATGATCCATATACCATGAGCGTTGTAGAAAGCTTAAAGAATCTGGAAAATGATAAGCAGAATAATGTTAAATTAACTTTCTTTGATCCCCAAAATAATATAGCTATACAAAATGCAATGTTAGATTCTGCTCTTCAAAGTGATTATGATTTATTTATATTATATTTGCCAGATAAAAAAGAAAGTACGGTAGAAGATGTTATTAATAGAGTTAAAACAAAAGGCACTCCATTAATATTAATGAATATTCCGTCCGAAGTAGTATCAAAAGTTTCTAAACTATATAATAAGGTTGCTTTTGTAACGCCGGATTCTAAGATGGCAGGTATTAATCAGGGGAAAATTATTGTTGATTTATGGAATAGCAATAAGAGCGCTATAGATAAAAATGGTGACAATGTATTACAATATGTTTTATTAAAAGGTCCACTTAATGATCCACAAGTAAATGATAGAACCCAATATGCAATCTCAACAATTAATGAGGCAGGAATAAAAACAGAAGAACTTGCTATGGTAAGTGCTAATTGGTTAAAGGATTTGGCTAAAACTTCCATTGATAGCTTGTTTTTGAAATTATATGGAAGGATTGAAGCAATTATTTCTAATAATGATGCAATGGCAATAGGTGCTATTGAATCACTACAAAATTATGGATACAATAAAGGCGATGAATCAAAAAATATAGCAGTTGTTGGGGTTGACGGACTACAAGAAGCGAAAGATTTAATTGATAAAGGATATATGACTGGAACTGTTATTCAAGATCCAGATGTTCAAGCTAAATTATTATATACTATCGGAATGAACTTAATTAATAATTTAAATCCTACAGAAAATACAAACTATAAGAGTGTTGATGGATACGTTATAATTCCATTTCCATATGATACATATACAGGTAAAGCCAAATAATTCATAATTTGAATTATGAAGATAAGCTGTAGCAAATGAATCATATTGCTACAGTAATAGTATTGACCACGAAGCCATCCACTTCTATAAGTGCTGGTGTTCACGGACAATACCTTGAAATTTTTATACTGTATTAGACATTTGTAGCAATTGATACTCCCATATCAAAAGCTTTTTGACAATCAACAGGAAACTCATCAGCTTTATGTTTTGCTTTTTCTTTCTCAGAAAACCTAGAAGATTCATATTTATCATAATCAGAGAATTGATAAGTATTATAACTATACAATGATTCTAGTGGTTTCCCTGTGGTTCTTGCAATCATATTTTCACGTAAAGTAAAACTTTGCTTAACTCCAAATTGATTAATTTGTTCTTCTGTTGCATTCATAGTATAAATAAATCCTGCTGGGATTGTCTTAGGATAAACAGTTGGTATTTCATCGCTATAGATGCTGTTTGAAAATAAGAAACGCTCGAGTAGTGCAGTCATTCCAGCTGTAATATTCATGTAATAAATAGGAGAACCAAAAATAACTGCATCTGCTGTTTTTAATTTTTCAAGAATAGGTGTTAAATCATCTTTTACAGCACATTTTCCATGTTCACCGTTTTTTCTTTTACAGGCGAAACAGCTTATACATCCATTATATTTTAAGTCATAAAGATTTATAAGTTCAGTTTCTGATCCTTTTGAAGCCGCACCTTCAAGAGATTTCTTTAATAAAGTTGCTGTATTCCAATTTTTACGGGGACTCCCGTTAATAGCGATAATTTTCATAAATGTTCTGCTCCTTTTTGTTTATTATAAAATTTATATTATGATATAATTATATTACTAAATCAAAAATATACTAGTACGCAACTTTTTTTGACTAGGTATATTAAAATTGACTAAAGGAGATTTTTATATGGACGATAAAACAAAGGATAAATCTATAAATAACCATCTACAATATTTACTTCAGGTAATTGGTGGTAAATGGAAATTACCTATACTATGTATATTAACAAAAAAAGAAGTTGTACGTTTTAATGAATTAAAAAGAGAACTTAATGGAATTACTAATATGTCATTAAGTAACTGTCTGCAAGAATTAGAACAATATAAAATAATAAATCGTGTTCAATACCTAGAAATGCCTCCTCGTGTGGAATACTCATTAACTGAAAATAGCAAAAAATTAATTCCTTCATTAAAAGGTCTTAGTGATTGGGCAAAGGAACAAATAGAAATTGATGTATAATGTATTAAAAATATTAATAAAAAGGAGTTGCTAATCTTAAGCAATTCCTTTTTTGCATCTCATTTATAGATATCCAACTTTGAAATTAAACTTATGTGGTAGCTTACCGAAATCACATACATATTTGCTCCATCGGACTTATGAAATTTTCGCTAGAAGGTTCTAAGTGGAAGGTTGCACCCATTTCTGCATGTTCCTAAAGCAAGTTTAGGACAAGCAGCAGATGGAACAACCTTCCACTAAGAACTATCATAACTCAATTTCAAATGCCCTTCCGCAAATATGTATATTACTGATTTCGGTGGATTATATCCATAAGTCTAAGTTATAGTTAGTTTATCTATATTAGGAAGATTATTGCATTTTTATATGCAAAAGTTCTCCTTTTATAGAAAAGATTATTTTTATATAATAAAAACATAGGGGATAGGAGAGTGTAGTTCAAATGAGATTTAGTCAGATAATGAATGACTTCATAGACAATGAAGATTACTGTTCAATTGAATATTTTATTCACAAATACAAAGTATCTAAAAGAACAATTCAAAGTGACATTTCATATCTCATGAGAATATCAGCTAGTAAAGGATTTGAAATACATACCAAAAGGGGAGTGGGGTATTTATTAGAGATTAAGGACGATGAATTATTCGGGAAATTTCTTAAAACTTTAGATGAAAACATTGTTTTTAAGATAAAAGAAAGGCCATCTCAAGTACTGGCATTTTTATCAGTCCAAAATGAATACATTTCAATGGATAAAGTTGCAGACACTTTTCAAGTTTCTAAAACACTTATCAAACAAGATATTAAAGAGGTAGAGGAACTAGCTAAAATTTATCATTTGGTTTTGGAAAAAAAGAGTCATCATGGAATTAGAATAATTTCTTCAGATAGAGATCTTAAAAAATACCTATGCAAGGAATATCAAAATCAAAATGCATTTGTTCGAATGGCAGTTGATGGTGTTGTAAGGGACTTTTTACATGTTGAGTCTCAATTAATAAGAGAGATGAACAAAGAAAAATTAAATATTAATTATAATGAACTATTAAATACGATAGTTTTTCTAAAATCCATGGTATATATTTCACTAAAAGGGAGTAAGCAGTCTGTCCAAGATTATGAATTTCATGAATCTAGTCCTATTGAAAAAATTGCGGCATCATTAATTCATACAATGGAAAAGAAATATAAGGTATGCTTTGATAAGGATGGCGTTGAGGAATTGATAGAAGTTATGCAGAAAAACATCCATAGGAAAGATACTTATGTTTCTTTCACTGATAATTTGATTGATGATATAGAAGTTTTTTTGAAAAAAACAGATGAAACTTATGATACTCACTTTTTTGAAGATCAGGACTTGAAACGGCTTCTGCTTTCACATATGTCCCTGTTAGTAGACAGGCTTCATAATAAAATTTCATATAAAAATGCTCTGGCAAATGAGCTAAGTATAACATACCCCATGATATTTAATATAGCAATACAATTTTGTGATATTCTCCATGAAAAGTATAATGTAGAATTTACCTTTGATGAGATAGGCTTTGTAGCTATGCATTTTGCAGCACATATGGTAAAGGAAAAACAGCTAAAGCTTCAATCTTATAATAAAATATGCGTAGTATGCTCTTCTGGCGGTGGAAGCGCATATATGATTAAAATGCAGCTTGAATCCGTATTTCCAAAGGCAGAAGTCAAAACCTTCTCTTTTTTGCAGCAGGATGAGATGATTAGCTATAAACCCGATATTATTTTTACAGTTATACCAATATCTTATGATGCCCATATACCTGTCATTTATATAAAAGAGCTTTTGGATGATAAAGATCTATATAGAATTAGGCAGATTCTTGAGTGCCATGATTATGATCCATATACATTGATTAATGAAAATCCAATATACTATTCATATTTCTCAAAGGAATTTTTCAATATAACAGAAGAAGTTAACTATGAACATCTCATTAGGGAGATGGCAGAAGATCTTGAAAAGAAAGGATATGGCAAGGAAGGATATGCAGACCTAGTTATGGAACGAGAGGCATTCATAAGTACCGTTTATTTAAATGGCGTATGCATACCTCATCCTATTGAAACAGATGCTTTAAGAAATGCAATATCAGTCAGTATATTAAAGAAGCCCTTTCTATGGCAGGAGAAAGAAGTAAGGATTGTTTTTATGATTTGTTTAAAAAAGGAACAGGTGGAGGTCTATAAAGACATTACTAAAAAGTTATATCAGCTTATGCAGGAGCCAAAATACTTGGAAAGAGTGATTCGTGTTAAATCTTTTGAAGAGCTTATGGCAGTGATGAAAGAGATGGGAGGTGTTAATTATGAATGATATTTTATTGAAAGCATTAAGTGATGCGGACAGTATAGCTTCAAATGAAAATGAAGTCAGAGAGATTTTATACAAGGAACTTGCAAAATATAGTGATGAGATTTTTTGCGATAATATTGGAAGCATTATATTTCATAAAAAAGGGAAGGATGAGAAGCCGCTAAAAATTATGTTCTGCGCCCATATGGATGAAGTGGGCTTTATGGTTCGCAGTATTTCTGATATCGGGTTTATTTATCTTATAGCTGTCGGAGGGGTGCAGGATAAAAGTAAAGAAATGCAGGTAGTTAGGTTAACAACCTTTACTGGCAAAAAAATAGAGGGACTGTTAAATGTTACGAAAGATAGTGAAGGAAATGTAAAAGATATGTACGTTGACATTGGATGCGACACTTTTGATGAAGTTAAATCATTGGGTGTAGAGATAGGAAATATGGTTTGTTTTGCTAGTGAAGCAAGACAATTATCAAATGAAAAGGTTTATATGGGAAAAGCAATGGATGACAGGGCTGGTTGCTATGTTATTGCCGAGGCCATGAAAAGGATGAAAGATGATTTGGAAAACGATATTTATTTCGTTGGGACAAGCAGTGAAGAGGTCGGAACTAGGGGAGGGAAAACTTCAGCTTATATAATCAATCCAGACATAATTTTTGCTTTAGATGTAGCAAATAATCCAGAACTTACAAAAAATTATACAAATCATCGTCTTATTGGAAAGGGACCAATGATTGTGCATTATGATAAGACAATGTCTCCGAATATAAAGCTCCTAAGGTATGTCATGAATATGGCCGATGAAAAAGGAATTCCATATCAATGCGATATGTTTAGCGGAGGAGGAACTGATTGTGGAAATGCCCATTTAGATCGGGCCGGAAAGCTGGCATTGGTCCTCGGAATACCACTACGATATTGCCATGGCTCATATTCTTTTGTTCATAGTGATGATTTGGAAAATTTAATTAAACTTGTATATGAGCTATGTTATCGTTTAAAGCGAGAAAATTACGAAAAATTTATGGATTTTTTAGGAGGATATGAAAATGACTGAAGTAGAACAAAACATTATTATGGAGATGATTTCTTCCGCAGGTGAAAGTAAGGTAAAATCTTTTGAAGCATTAAAAAAGGTAAAGACGAGAGAGTATGATGAGGCTCGTAAATTATTAAATGAAGCCAGGGAGGCAGATTTGGCTGCTCATCAAATTCAAACAAAGATTATAACTGCTGAATTATCAAATAGCGAAAATAAACCTGAAATTGGGTTATTAATGGTACATGCACAAGACCATTACATGACAGCTCAATTAGCTAGAGATCTAATTGAGGCGTTAATAAATGTATTTGAAGAAAGGGAGGAAAAGTAAAATGAAGATTGTATTATGTTGTGCAGGAGGCTTTTCAACGACTATGCTTATGGACAGTATGAAAAATACCATTAAAAAAAGTGAAAAACTTAAAGAGGAGGATTTTAAATTCATTGCAATTCCTGTAGATATTCTGGAAAGTGAAGTAGAAGGTTGTGATGCTGTTGTTGTAGGACCACAAATTGCACATAAGCTTGATTATATTAAATCAATTATTGATCCACATGAGATTCCTTACGTTGTTGTTGATAAGGAGACTTATGGCAAGATGGATGGAGCAACAGTATTAAAAAAAGTCCTTATAGAACGTAAAAAAGCTGATATGAAAAAATAAAGTAAGGAGGTTAAAAAATGTTTGATAAGTTTGAAGCTTTTATGAGCAAGTACCTAGCGCCACTTGCTAACAAAATGGATAAAGAAATTCATTTAAGTGCCATTAAAAAAGCAATGGTAGCTTTAATGCCTTTATTAATTATCGGTAGTTTTTGTTTGATTCCAGAAGCCATCCCTAATATGATTGGTGAGAATAATTCAATATCTCAATGGATATTAGCTAATCTTGATATTATCTATATTCCCTACAACGTAGGTATGGCACTGATGGCCTTATATGCTACAGCTTTTATGGCATATCATCTTGCCAATTCCTACAAGCTGGATGTTCCAGGCTGTATCAGTATGGCAGTTATCTCTTTCCTTATGATGACTGTTGATTATACAAAAGATGGCGGAATTATGACTAAATATTTAGGACCAAAAGG
Source organism: Clostridium chromiireducens (assembly GCF_003575225.1). Classification (NCBI taxonomy): domain Bacteria; kingdom Bacillati; phylum Bacillota; class Clostridia; order Eubacteriales; family Clostridiaceae; genus Clostridium; species Clostridium chromiireducens. The sequence goes on from NZ_QXDJ01000005.1 coordinate 282,119, forward strand.
TCTGTTTGCAGCAATGTTTGCTGCAATTATTGCAGTGGAATTATATCGCTGGTGTAAAAAGAAGAAATTCACAATTAAAATGCCTGATTCAGTACCGGATTTTGTTTCAAGATCTTTTGAAATGATTCCAATATCAATTATTATTATTGGCTTCTTCTTAATTATTCGTATTGTGTGTGTGAATGTGTTTAATATTATGCCGCCATTAATTTTTACAAGCATATTTGCACCATTAGTAGGGTCTATGGACAATCCATTGTCTTATACATTCTTAAAGATGTTACAATGTTTATTATTCTTCTTTGGAATTCATCCTTCTGTATTGAGTCCAATTACAACTCCAATTTCTACTCAGTTCCTAGCAGAAAATATAGAGAACTATAAAGCCGGATTAGCAATGACTCATTTCTTCGCTCCAGGTCCAGAGTCTGCATTTGGTAACTTTACAGGCACAGGTATAACATTTGGTCTAGTATTCTGGTGCTTATTATCTAAATCAAAGGCCTTAAAGCAAATTGGACGTGTTGCACTAATTCCTGCGTTATTTGGAATCAACGAACCAATACTATTTGGTGCTCCAATTGTATTAAATCCTATATTTTTTATTCCATACGTTATTTGCGGTGGAATTATAGGAACTATCCCTGGATGGATGATGAAATTTGGAGCGTTAAGTTGTTCATTCTTTACACCTCCTTATGTGGGTGTTTTCTTAGAGGGATATCTGACAAATATGGACCCAATGTCAATTGTTGCTAATGGAATTCAATTAGTCTTATCACTTGTTGTATGGTATCCATTTTTTAAGATATATGAAAAACGCTATCAACAAAAGGAAAATGATAAAAATAACATGTCTAAAGAAGATGAAGAAATCTTAAAGGATCTTGATTTAGACTTCTAAAAAAGAAGGAGCTGTAGCACAAAGAATAAGGCACAATCAAAAAAATAACAAGTCAATTTGCTAGCCTATTTTCCATCATACTGCGTCGTCAAATTGCCCTAATAGGCCCGCTATGAGACCAATTTATCTCCTTGTCTGATGAAAAATATTCACAGCAACTTTAGACTTGTTATTTATTTTCATGTGCCTAAAATCACGATATATTGTTTTAGATTTCTAAATCTTAAGACAACATATCGTAGTTAAATTTCTTAATGTGACAGCTCCTCATTTTTAAGGATGGTGATAATATGGCTAAAAGGATAGAAAAAATACATGAGTTCATGAATCATAATAATATTGATGCTCTGCTTATTAAAAGCAAAACTATGAAAAAATGGTTATCAACTATGACAGGCAGCGGATGCAATGTCTTAATCACTAAAAATAAAGGGTTCCTTATATTAGACGGTAGATATTTGACTGAAGCTAAAGAAAAAGAACATGATCTTGAAATCATTCTTCACTCACCTCATGAAATGGGATGTAGTTATCTATCGGCAGCTCAAGATATATTGAAGAAAGAACATTGCCGCAATTTAGGGGGTGAAGCTTCTCAGATGTTAGTGAAAGAATACAGAGATGTTGAAAAAATTGGAGTCCCGATTATTCTATTAGATGAAGAGATAGCTGATTTACGTATTATTAAACAGCAGGAAGAAATAGATATCATGCAAGAGGCAGTTGATATTACAGACGATATTTATAAGAAGGTGCTCGCAAATATTCATTTAGGAATGACAGAGTATGAAATAAGCGCTTTGGTCCAATATTATTCAATTGCAGCAGGAGCGCAGCAAATGTCTTTTGATACAATTGTAGCAACTGGAGAGAGGACTGCTTTTCCACATGGCAGACCAACTGGACGCAGAGTCAAGGCTCATGAGCCAATTATGATTGATTTTGGGATCCAATATAAAAATTATCAGTCAGATATGACGCGTATGTGCTTTATGGGAGAGCCTGAACCTAAGATTAAAGAAATTTACGATATCGTTTTGAAAGCACAGCTGGCAGGATTAAAAGCTATCAATGCTGGCGTTATTGCAAGTGTCGTAGATAAGGCAGCCAGGGATGTTATTGAGAAAAATGGATATGGGCAGTATTTTAATCATGGCCTTGGTCACGGCCTTGGAATTGGTGATGGCTGCGAATTGCCAATTTTGAATTCTTCAAGTAAGACTATTTTAAAGGAACATATGATGATGTCATGCGAGCCTGGAATCTATGTTCCGAGTATCGGAGGCGTGCGTATTGAAGATGATGTGGTTATTATTAATGGCAGAGGTGTCCCCCTCAATAAAACTACAAAGGATTATATGATTTTGGAGGTGAAATAGATGAAATATAATTTTGATGAAGTTCATAATCGTTTGGGAACCTATTCTACACAATGGGATTATATTGAAGATCGCTTTCATAAAAAAGATTTAATACCATTTTCAATTTCAGATACTGATTTTACTATTCCAAAACCAATTACTGAAAAAATTCTTCAAGTTGCCAGCCATCAGATATATGGATATACCAGGTGGAATCATCATGATTTCAAATCTTCTATAACAGAACATTATAAGAGAAGATTTAATACATGCATTGAAGAAGATTGGATTTTATATAGTACAAGCGTTATGTATTCAGTATCATTATTAATCAGGTTGCTAAGTGCTCCCAAAGATAAGATTTTGACATTTAATCCTATGTATGACTCATTTTTTACAGTCATAGAGGATAATGATCGCATATTGGTATCAAATGATTTAATTCATAAAGACGGTTCATTTGAGATTGATTTTGACCTATTTGAAAAACAAGTACAGGACTGCAGAATATTCCTTTTATGCTCTCCACATAATCCTACGGGTATGATATGGTCACAAGATGATATGAAACGCATGATATCATTGTGTAAAAAATATAATACAAAGATAATTTCGGATGAGATACATATGGATATACAGGTTGGGGAAAAGAAACAGATACCACTTTTATCCTATATCCATGATTATGATGAGCTATATACAGCATCTTCTTCTAGTAAAACATTTAATACCCCTGGATTGATTGGTTCATATGTGATGATACCAAACGAGACGGTGAGAAATGAGTTTTTATATCATACCAGAAAAAGAGATTTTTTGAATTCTGCAAGTATATTTGGAATGTATGCCACAATGGTAGGGTATATGCAATGCGATGATTATATCGACGAGCTAAATGACTATATTCGTGGCAATATGCAGCTGGTGGAGGACTTTATTAAGAGTGAGCTACCGGACTTCAAATTTAAAAAACCAGATGCCACTTATTTGGCATGGATAGACGGAAGGGGAGTTCCATTCATTTCTGAACAGATTCAGGATGCTCTAGTAAATGTGGGCGGAGTTGCTATTATGAAGGGTGAAACCTATGGGAAGAATGGCGCAAAATATTTGAGGATGAATTTAGGATGCAGTCGCTCAAAGGTTGAAGATGGGTTAAAGCGTTTTAAAAAAGCCATGGATTATTTGTATTCAAAATAGGAGGAATGTTTTATGCATAAATCATGGAAAAAACTGACATCATGGGTGGATAGGAATCCATCGAATGTGAGCATATCAAAAAGGCTACTGGCATACATCATAGATTGGTGTTTAGGAGGAATTATCACAGGATTCCCTGCAGTTTTAATTTATAGTGCGGTGACAAAGAAAGGGGATATGTTTAGCAATCTCTATGTGTTTGCGAGTCTGGGATATTCAAACGGATGGGCATATTTAGCTGGTAGTCTTTGTTTTATTGCAGCCCTAATTTATTATATATATATCCCTTATAAAAAGTACCATGGTCAGACAATTGGAAAGCATTTGGTTAAGATTAAAATAGTCAAAAAGGACTATTCAGATATAGATTTAAAAACCCTTTTAATAAGACAAATTATAGGGCTCATGGTGATAGAGGGAACAGCAATTGTTATAACAAGTTATTTAATACAGCTGCTTACTCTTGTGACCGGTTTTTATTTTGAATATTATCTAGGAATAGCAGGCAGAATTTTAACAATTGCGTCTGGAATTCTGGTTTTAAGTACGCTATCACATAGGGCTATTCATGATTATATTTCAGGAACGACGGTTGTATCAGAAAACGCTTAGTATGTTTATAAGAGCTGCAAGAATTCTTTATGGAAAATACCTCAAAGGGAAAGAAATTAATATAAATAGGTTAAGATTATAAAAAGGCTGAAAATCAAAAAAAGATGATTCTCAGTCTTTTATTATTTAAGTTGTTTTTTTAATTGTAGGGTTCCTCAGTGATAATGGAACTTATGTGCATACTCACCGATTAATTATGATTAATCTATCAAATCAATCAGCAGCTAAATGGTAATGTCCATAAAAATATACTAGACGTCATGTTTGTAAAGTATGTTATAATAAGGAAATAAGTGTAATTTATATGATTAAAATAAGAGATATAAGTAATATAAATATGTTGCTTCGTGGGTAGAACAATAAATAAGATATAATTCACGCATAATGTAGCATAAAACATAAGGGGGAAGATAAAATGAATGAAATATTTAAGCAAGTACCATTATATAGATTTATAATGCACTGCAATGAGACAACTATGGATAAGAACGTATTAGACTGTGGAGCTGGGGGAGACTGTCCACCACTAAGTTTATTTTTAGAATATGGATATTTAACACATGGAATAGAATTTGACGAAAGACAATTAGAAAAGGCCAATACATATGCAGCATTGAAAAGTCAGTGTTTGAATATTAAGAAGGGAGATATGAGGCAATTAAAATTTGAAAATGAGTCATTTAGTTTTGTATATTCTTATAATTCAGTATTTCATATGACAAAAGCAGATGTTTTAAAATCTATAACTGAAATGAAACGTGTACTAAAGCAAGATGGTTTGCTTTTTGTTAATTTTCTTACTACAAAAGATCATCGTTGTGGGACAGGCGTCTCCCTTGGTGAAAATCAATATGAGCAAATGGATGATGATATGCCTGTAATACATTCATATTTTGAAGAAGATGAACCTGACATGTATTTTAAGGATATGAAAATACTATGCAAAGAAAGCAGAGTTATAGAAAGAATATATCAAAGTGAAAAAATTAAGCAAGGCTTCGTTGATTATATTGTGAAGAAGATATAATGGTGATTACTATGAATATAAATAAAATTAAGAGTCATCCAATTCAATTTGTTGAGGGGTATAATGGTTAACATGAGAAAATATTATATTGATAATATTAGAATTCTATGTATATTAATGCTATTTCCATTTCACACAGCCATGATATTTAATGGATGGGGTGAAAATTGGTATGTGCATAGTAAGGCTTTATTTGGTGCAACTATGCTGGACCTTGCAGTATATCCATGGTGGATGTCAGGATTATTTACCTTGGCTGGAGTCTCTGCTGTATATTCACTAAAGAATAGGACAGTAAAGCAATATATACAGGAACGTTTTTTAAAATTGTTTATTCCTCTAATATCATCAATTTTGTTGGTGATACCAGTTCAGGCATATATAGCAGATAGATATTTTAATAACTATATTGGAAGTTATATAGAGCATTTTGCAGTGTATTTCTCATTAACGGACTGGAGTGGTTACGATGGACATTTTACACCTGGACAAACATGGTTTATATTATATCTTTTTGTAATATCAATAATAACACTGCCTCTTATCATATGGTATAAAAACAAAGAAAACAAAATAAGTGGAAAGTCCATGACTATAATGAAGATTGTACCAATGTTTTTAATAATACTGTTAGCTGCTCCAATACTAGATATTGGGGGGAAGAGTATTGGAGAATTTGCAGCTGATTTTTTACTAGGATATTTTATTTTAAGTATGGAAGAAGTGCAGGCAAGGCTAGAAAAATATCGTATTCCTTTAGGACTTGCATGGGTGATACTGATTATAATGAGATGCACTATGTACCAAATGAGTATTTCACATGGCTTGCTATGGGAAGTTCAACAGCGAGTTTTAGGCTGGATTGGTATTTTGGCAATTATGGGATTAGGTAAAAAATTTTTAGAATTTAATAATAAGTTTACACAATATTTTACATCAGCAATATTTCCTATATATATTTTTCATCAATCTATTATAGTAATTGTAGGTTTTATAGTGGTTCAAACTGTTAGAGTACCAGTAATTCAATATTTTGTAATTATGGGAACGTCATTTATTTTAACAATTATAATGTATGAGATATTCAGAAGACTACCTGTGACAAGATTTCTGTTTGGAATTAAGAAAGACAGAAGGAACAAACTCAAAAGAACCATAAATAAATCTAATGGTAAGCTAAAGTGCTAAAATAAAGAAAGTGAAATCCAGGAGGGAATAATATGTGGGAGATATTTGATAAACCTAATAAAAAGAATAAATATATCAATAAGGCCATTGACACATTAAGTAACTCTGAAGAATTATATTATACCTATATGACTATTGATAAAAATAGAGAATACGATAGAGAAGATATAAATGATTTGTTTTTTTATAAAATCAAAAGAGCTATTGCAATAATATTATGCGTAGTAATTTTAAATAAGTTAGGGTTGCCTGATATTGTTAAATGGTATTATAATGGAGGAATATTTCCTATAAAAGCTACTTTTTTAGTAAGTTTAAGCTTAGTACTAGTTATTATTCATATTTTTAAAATAGATGATTATTACATTAATAAGCTTTTATATAACAATGAGATTAATAAAAAAAAGAAAGAAACAAATGAATTTATAAATACAATAAAGAAAGATTCAAGGAATATTGCCTATGCCTTTCTTAGAAGCACTGTAAAAGAAACCTTTTTTAAAGTAAATGAATCATTGGAACAAATGAATTTTGAAATGTGTGAAAAATACATAAGCAGTGAATTTTATAATATACAGCAGGCACAATGTAAAAGATACTTTTTTAATAATATAATAAGGGTAATAGACGAACTTGAACTTATAGAAGCAGATCCTATTGGAATTATTCATCATCATGATAGCTATGAAGATGTTGTTTGGTTTTTGATTAAATATAGAGCAAAGGATTATGTTGTAGATGAAACTGATGGAGAAATTCTTTTTGGAAGCAATAAAGTTAAGACGTTTATACAATATTGGAAGTTCCAAAAAGAAGGGGAAAATACTTGGCTGTTAAGTGATGTAATAATAAAAGGAGAGCGCGATATAAAAAAATTTAAAATTGTTAATGAATTTTAGCAGGCCAGTTCTAAACTCATGACAAGAATCTCAAAGGTTCAAAAAATTACCAAGTGCAATCATCCTCAGGGATTTAAAGAACATCTTTAGCAACTTGAACACCTCGTGTTTCAGAAGCAATATGGGGAAACAGTATTATAAAGGAATTTTTATAAGAATTAAAGATACAAATAGGCAGTCTATCTATTAAAAAATAGCCTGCCTATTTCTAATTCATTATTAAAATAAGTAGTTGTTTTAAATCATATATTTCGTTCATATTAAACATTTCCTCAAGATCATAAAGGTTTTTCTCTGAATTTTCTATTTCTTTAGAATACATATGCATTATGTCTATTTGATCATTTATATCAAAGTTATATTTATTATCAATCCATTTTACCACATTTAATTCTTTAATAATAAGATAACTCATAACAGCTAATGTAACTTTAGAGTATAATTCTTCATCAAAAATAGCTTTCATAAAATATTGGAATATAAAATATACCATTAAATTCTCATATTCATAGGTTTTATTTTCATAATATTCATTAAAACCATCATATTGTTTTTGATAAAAAGTAATATCTTCTTTTTTATGAAAACATCTAATAGCATTTTCTATTATTTGTGGCCACTTATCATTAATAGGATTAAGGTTTTTATATGCACTCATACATTTAAGCATATTATTATACTTGTCAGCTTGCTTTGCTTTATACTTATCAAATTCATTAATAAGCTCTTTCTGATAAGCGTCTTTAGAATAATTATGTATTATATCTGGAATTTTGGATAACTTATTTTTATTTATTTCTTCCTGAATATCATGAGCAAAATTAATTAATAGTGCAAATCTATGATTTAAAGTTATAGAACGATTTTGCAGCATAGATATAGCCATTTTTCGAGCAGATATTAGCTGCACAGAAATATCAGAATTTATATCATCATAAATATTTATTATTTCGTCATCTTCTAAAACCTCAAAAGTAGCTGGTTTAGAGTCTTTAATGATTAATCTTGCAGCCTCTGGACAGGATAATGATATTCCTATTTCACGCATATCACTATATTCCTCTGCAAATCTTGGATAAGTCTTGCAGGTATAGCATAAACTTTCTTCTCCAAGTTCAGTATAGATATCACAAAGATTATTTGTATTTAAAAATGGACATTTACCATTTTGTAATACAAAACCATGCTCTCCATCTTCATATAAGGTTAGGTTAGATTTTAATCTCTCACCAAATTCACCGCATACCATCTTATAATGGCTGTAGGCTTCATCATCAATTATAATTTCCCATCCAGCACAACAAGTATCAGTGCATTTTGAAGCAGAGCATTTAAAATCTTTATAGTAATGGGGTACTATCGTTTTCATGTAATTACCTCTTCTTTGACGCTTAACTTTTGTCTTATTTCTTAAGAAATTTTATACTTGATTTTATCATAAATTTAAAAGTTTATAAACCTTTATGAAAGATATATATGCTTAATAAGAGTCTATTGTTTGAAGATATTGAGGTTTACGTTGAGGAAGGTAAAAGAATAGTCTAAATATAAAAAATGTTGACATTAAAAAAATATTAAATTATAATTAGAATGAACATTCTATCTAACAAGAATTACAATTTTATACGGAGGATTAAAAAATGTTTGAAGAATATAACAAAGTTCAAAAGGCAGTTTTAGAGACTACCCTTGAGCTTATAAGTGAAAAAGAATTACAGGCAACATCAATGTCATTAATATCTAAGGTTTCTGGGATATCCACTGGAAGTATCTATCATTACTTTAATAGTAAAGAGGATATTATAAATGAGCTTTTTAAGGGAATAGTTAAATCTCAGTCTGATGAAGTATTAGAAGGTTTTGATTCAAATGAAGGTCTTGAAGTCAGATTTCAAGGAGTTTGGAAAAACTTTATTAAATTTGCAATGAGTTATTCAAGAGCATTTCAGTTTATTGAGCAATATTCATTTTCTCCATATATTACAGATGAAGTAAAGAAAAAAGTAAATGAAGATGTTTGGTGCAATGAAGTTGCTAAGCTTTATTCAAAAGCTATTGAACAAAAGTTATTTATTGAATTAGAGCCTAAGTTAATGGTTCAAATGCATTATGGGTCTATGGTATATTTATTAAAATCATATTTTCAGGGAATTACAAATCTTACAGATGATATTATTCAAACAGCAATCTATGCATGCTGGAATGCTGCAAGAAAAAAAGAGAACGAATTTTAAAATTCACACGTATATATAGGAGATTTAGAAGAATAAAATTGTGAAAAACTCTTGTCTCCTTTGTAATGATATTAGAATGAACGTTCAATGCAAAAAATAGAGATGGAGGAATAATTAATGAATACAAATGAAATAAAAAATTGGCATAAGGAAACTATTTGGCAAAAGGTGGTAGATTCATTAATAAAAAATGATTTTGATGCTTTATATGTGTCAACTATGGAAGAAGCTTCGGATTTTGTAATGAATCATGTTACAGCAGAATCTAAAGTGGGATTTCCTGGTTCAATGACAATATATAATATGGGAATTCAAGATAAGGCTAGAGCACTTGGAGCAGAGGTATTAGATCACAGTGTTGATGGCTTAACTTTAGAGGAAAAAGGAGAAATAGCAAAAAAAGAAATGTTAAGTGATTTATATCTTTGCAGCACCAATGCTATTACTTTAGATGGTATGCTTGTAAATGTTGATGCTTGGGGAAATAGGATAGCAGCTATGAACTTTGGTCCTAAGAAAGTAATTATTGTAGTTAGTGTTGATAAAGTATGTAAAGATGAGGCAGCAGCATTTGAAAGATTAAAAAATACAGCAGCACCAATGAATAATATGAGACTCAACACTCAAAATCCATGTACAAAAACAGGAACATGTGTTAATTGCCAAGTAAAAAATAGAATTTGCAGAACATATTCAGTAATGAAAAAGAAACCAGGGTTGACTGATATCACTGTAGTAGTTGTAGGAGATTATTTAGGATTCTAATTAGTAAAAACTATATTAAGTTTATAGAGTTTATTTATTTTTTATTGTTATTAGAATGAACATTCGATTTAGAAAATTAATATAGAAAAGAAGAGATTATAATATAATAAGTGTAAGGTATACAAATTTTTGTATACCTTATTTTCATTGAAAAATAGCCACATACTGATTATCTAAAATAAACATATTATCATTCCACTTTAGGGTATTTAAAACATAGCCTAAAGAATCTGCGTTATATCTTCCGGCTATCCTTTGATAGGCTAACAGCTCATATACATTATTTGAATCAAAGTCTACAGGATATAGGCCACTCAAAGGATTTACGAATCCGCTAATGGGACTTTTTAGTTTACCGTTCTCGTAATATATTTCATTCAAATACTCATCATCTCTATTGGATATATCTATAATGTAGTTTTTATCATTTTGTCTACTGTCAACCTCAACCTTGTAGTTATCCTTATAAGTAACATTATAGTTGTATTTCTCGTTGTATGAATTAAAATCAAACAGCAATTGTGGTGTATTGTCTATAAAGGAATAAATATAGTGATACATTATCCCACCACTTCCACCTGAATCAATACTTATGAAGATATCATATATACCATTATCGGTAAATTTCCATAAAGAAAGCTTTGGATTATATCCTGAATTATCAATGAGAGGAACGCTTATAAATCTGGCTGTTCTTCCATCTTGTATTACAAGGGTAATGTCTTGAGTAAATGGGCTATCTGATGTTTTTATACCTGTTAAATAGACAGTATCAGGTATTCCATCGCCATTTACATCTCCTTGTACTAAAGAAACAATACTTGGGACTGCCATATCATCCCTCAAATAACGATTATGCATAACGGCTCCTTTATATTATAGTTTTTCATATAAATAGTTTATGAACTAATAGGTAATGTGATACAGATATTAGTCTTTAGGAATCTCAATCCTTAGGATTTCAGAAGTGATCTCGGCTGATTGTGAGAAAATGTGAATTTTATAGTATAATTTTATATTACTAGAAGATTATCATTATGATTGATTTATTGCATAAAAAAAAGATATAATGTAACGAGATTTATCCGATAGCTAGCATCCGTAATATTCAAGCTTCTTCAAATGTGAGATAACGGCTGCACGCTCCTGGATAAGTTCAACTAAGATTCAGATGGGGATCAAACCCCACCTGAATCAAGTTTCACTTGATATCTAAATATGGATATATTGAGTGAAAAATGTTTATTGGAAAGGTAAGGATTAAATGAAAGAAGTACTGGTCAAATCGTTAGGATTTATTTGTATCATGATTATAGGATATACACTTAAGAAAAGGGGGTTTTTTAAAAAAGAAGATGGACTTTTTTTATCTAAAATAGTCATGAATATAACATTGCCAGCGGCATTAATTGCTGGGGCAAGTAGTATGAACATAAATTATGTGGCAATTATCATTATTTTAGTAGGTTTAATTAGTAATTTATTTAATATTGTTCTTGTGAAATTTATACAGCGAAGAAATTCGCCAGTTGAAAGAGCTATTAGTATAATTAATTGCTCTGGTTACAATGTAGGTAACTTTGCTATTCCATTTGCAGCCAGTTTTTTTGAACCAACTGCGCTTCTTTATATGTGTATGTTTGATATGGGGAATGCTTTTATGGTACTCGGGGGAGCCTATGCATTGGCTAAAAATGAAGTAGATGGTAGTGGAAGATTAAATATTAAAAAGTTAATTAAGACATTATTAAGATCAGTTCCATTTGATGTCTTAATATTTTTATTTATTATGTCAGCATTAAAAATATCAATCCCAAAAGAAGTTACGACTATTGCTTCCATGATTGGGTCTGCTAATGCATTTCTTGCAATGCTCATGATTGGAATTATATTAGAAATTAATATTACAAAGAATCAAGTAAAAGCAGTTACTAAACTGTTAGGAATGAGGTATTTATGTAATGTACTTCTTAGTTGTATTTTTTATATTTTTTTACCAGTTCCAATTCTAGCAAAACAAATGATTATAGTTGTTTTATTTGCTCCCTTGTCTACAATATCGGCAGTATATAGCAAAATGATAGACTCGGACAATCCAAGTCCAGCACTAGCTAATTCTATTAGCATAATATTAGGAATTTTCATTATGACTGGTTTATTGATTGTTTTTGCATAAGCGGTCTAAATACGTCATGTTTCAGAATTACCTAAGGCGGTCTTTGTGAAGGTTTAATGGTTAGATTTACTTTTTTATTCAAAATATAATTCTTAAATTTTTTTTATAAATTTAAGAATTTTTTGCAACACTTCTCTAAGTTGGATTGTATTACTAGTATAAGGAACAATAAAGAAAATAATTAGTCCATCTGTCAGTATATATTCTATCATGCTGATTAGGCGGATAACCTTAATATGTCCGGTCCACTATGAGTGCTATCCGTCTTCCGTACTGATGAAATAAATATGCACATTGAGAAAGAGCAGCTAAGCTGAAATTCGGAACTTTTCTGCATCTAAAATCTTCTCATGGCAATTTTGGACTTGTTATTTTCTTTCATGTGCCTAAAAGGAAAAATTAAGATGTAAAGACATAAAAATAAATACAATTTTATTTTTGATTGTGTCTAACTTAGAAGGAGAAGATAATATTATGAAAAAATTAATGATAGGTTTCTTAACAGCGGTAACAATTATGGGAATGTCTGCTCAAGCATTTGCCGAAGATTTAAATACTCAAAAGTTTCATTCAGAGGTTACTGAAGATGCTTTTCCAATATCTAACTATGCACCTAAGGATGTAGATATTAATAAGGTATTAATATGCGGAAAAAATATTGAACTTGGAAGAAACGGAGTTTTAATATATAAAGGTAAGATTATGGTTCCTCTTAAAACTACAGCAGAAAGTCTTGGTTTTAAAGTTGAAGCGGATAAGGACAATAAAACTGTAAGATTAGACAATGGTAAAATTAAAATAAATGTTTATGTAGGAACAGATGGTTTTGGGTATACAAGTACTGATCCTGATACTATGGTATTAGCTGTGATGCATGTATTAGGTGCAGAAACTATAATAGATGATAATACTGTATACGTGCCAATAAATTTATATAATTCCCTATTCAATGATCAAAAAACAGTAGGAAGTTTTTTTGTAAGGAATAAAGATGGACAATGGATATATTCACATAATGGAGAGCTGACAACTGGATGGAAGTTAATAAATAATAAGTGGTATTTTATGAATAATAGTGGCATAATGCAAAGAGGATGGGTTCAATATAGTGGCAGTTGGTATTATTTGTTGAATAATGGAGAAATGGCATTAAATACAGAGACTCCAGATGGATATAAGGTAGATCAAAACGGGAAATGGGATGGTAAGTCTGCATCTACTACAGTAAATCAAAATGAAGATGAATTGGATATAATTAATCCTATTGAAGGCTTTGATACTATAGACGATGCTCAAAAAGCACTAAAATTTAAAGTTACAGTACCAAAAGAATTATTAGGTAAATATAATATCAAATATATAAACGCTATATCTAGAAATTTATTTCAAATCTGCTATGTAAATAAACAAAATGATATTTTATTTAGAATGGCACAGGGAACTGAGGATATAAGTGGTGACTATAATAACTATAAGACTAATATTGTTGTAAATATAAATGGCAGCAATGTAAGATTAAAAGGAGATGATAATCTTATTAAAGTTGCGACTTGGAGTTTGAATAATATGTCATATTCTATTTCAGTAAATGATGGCATGAAACATGACGATATAATCAAAATAATAAAAAGTACTTTTTAAGTATATATTAAAAAAATAAATAATAAGTAACATAAGTAGTGACAAGACTAATAAGGATGAATTTAGTTTGGGGTTATAGATAAACCAATTATCAGTTTTACTTTTACTAGTTAATTTATTCAATTTTCACTAAATTTAAGTGGATATACACACCAGAAAGCAAATACATTTTTGTGAAACAGCTCAATTTCCTAGTCCTTGTGGAATAAAAATATATTTGCTTTCGGTTAGTTACCACTTAAGTTTATGTGAAATGTTAAATATCATATTGTGCTACTGGATGGAAGGATGAGTTTTTTAATGAAAGAGGTTTCATTGCGTACGGATGAAATTATTTCACAAGATTTAGATCATTATGGAGATATGCTGCTGAGACTTGCATATTCATACATGAAGAATATATATGATGCTGAAGATGCGGTTCAAGATGTTTTTGTGAAACTGCTTAAAAATATAGAGATATTTGAAAGCGAAGACCATAAAAAGCATTGGCTTATTTGTGTTGCACGAAATATCTGTAAAAATAAATTAAAATCAGCCTGGTTTAAAAAGCATGTAGAATTAATGGACATGCCTTATTATGATGAATATAAGGACAACCATGTTTTGAATCAGGTACTAAAACTCCCAGTAAAATATAGAGAGATCATTCATTTATATTATTATGAAGGATATACTACGGTTGAAATATCAAATATAGTAGATAGGAAAGAAGCAACAGTGAGATCATTACTTAGTAGAGGAAGAAACATGCTGAAAAAAGAGCTAAAGGAGGAGTATGATTTTGAACAAGAAATATAAAGAAGAAATTGATAAGATAGTAATGAATGATGAAATGAAAAAAAGAATACTCCAAAATGTTTTAGTTGCAAATGAAAATGACAATAATGCAGAAAAAAGCTTGAAAATTAAAACTACTAAACCAAAAATAAATAAATATTACAACTTTAAAAAAAATATGCAGATGGTAGCAGCATGTGGTGCTATAGTATTATGTTTAAGTGTAGTTAAAAATTATCCTATGCTTTTAAAACCTGCACCTAATGATTTAGAGCAGAAAGAAACGGTAAAGAGTAATGATGATGAGAATAATAACTTAAAAACTAATAATGATAATAACTATGTTAACAATAAAGATAGTAAAGAAATTTCTAACAATAACAATAAGGAAGATCAAACTGTAGGGAAAAATAATAGTAATTATAATAATGGTGATAGTTATGTCAAAAGAGAGAGTAGTGACAGCTCCAAAATAAGACAAGAAGAAAAAGACAAAGATAATTTACAGTCGAACTCAAGCATAGAGGCAGAGAAAAGCCAAACATCACAAAATAATGATAATAAATCTATAGAAGATTCAAAGATTTTGTCAAAAACAAATCCTGAAGGAGATATTAATAAAAAGGAAAATAAGAATCCGACAAGCACAGAATCTAAAACAAAAGATCAAGATATAATGCAAAATAGAATACCTGAAAATAATGAAGATAATAGTGTTTTGGGCACATCAGTTGCAGCAGAGAAAGTCGAAAATTATAGGCAGGAATATAAGACACTAGATGAAGCTGAAAAAGCGCTAAATTTAAAAGTAAGCCCTTTAAAAACTTTGTCAAAAGGATTTAAAATGGGAAACATAAGTGTTATATCAAATGAAATAATTCAGGTAGATTATAATGATGGTAATAATAATATAATTTTTAGAGCAGGTAAAGGTATTGATAATATAAGTGGTGATTATAATGTTTACCAAGTAAATGATACATTAAAAGTAAATGGACTAAACGTGAATTTGGAAGGAAACAAAAGTGAAGAATATAATTTAGCTACCTGGGAAAAGGATGGTATATCATATTCAATTTCAGCTGAAAATAGCATTGATGAAAAAACAATATTGGGTATGATCATATAAATAAGTTCTTTTTAACCTTGTAAAACAAGTATTAATTAATATGGTTCACTTCCAAGAAAATTTATAGTAACCGCTAAATTATTGCAACTTTAGTTCTTTGAGATAAAGAAGTACCAATGATGTCGTCGCCTCATATAGGATGTAAAGTTGTAATTGATACAAAAGAGTATATAATATTTTAATAGACTTACAATATAGAATCCTATATCGTAAGTCTAAATTTTATAAATAGATGATATAAATTTCAGATTAAAAAATAATATTATTCAACTATATTATTTTTATATATTACTTTATTAAAATAGCACCTATTTCAAATGCTTTTTGACAATCTAAAGGAAACTGAACTTTTCTATGTTCTGTTTTTGCTTCTTCAGAAAATGCATCAGATTTATATTTTGAGTAATCATCAAATTGATAGGTATCATTACTATACATTATTTGAGGTTTTGTGAATATGCGTTCTATAGAAGATTCTATTTTACTGAATGTTAATTTGTAATTAGCAATGTCCATTATTTCTTCTGAAACATTCATTGTATAAATAAATGCAGTTGCCATCTTCTTTGGTGCGATTGAAGTATAGTTTTTATCATACTCAAAATTAGGGAATAATAATCTTTCTAAAAATGATTGCAATTGGCCAGTTATATTACCGAAATATACTGGAGTTCCAAAGATGATTCCATCAGCTTGAGATAGATTTTCTAAAACTTCATAAATATCATCTTTTACTGCACATTTGCCATAACTTTTACCTTCAAGTCTTTTGCAGGCAAAGCAGCTCTTACACCCCGTATAGTTTAAATCATATAAATTAATTATTTCAGTTTCAATTTCGTTATCTTTTTCTGAGGCTTTTACTCCATCTAAGGCTTTTTGAAGCAAAGTAGCTGTATTTTTATTTTTTCTTGGACTTCCATTGATAGCATAAACTTTCATGATAGCACTCCTTTTTTTGAAATTAATTTTATATTATAGTCAATGTTTTCTGTTATAATAGTAAATTATAAGGAATAAATGTACAAGTATGCAGTTTTTTCTGTGTCAGTATAAAAAATATACTATTGAATTTTATGAGGTATAATTTATGAAGAAGGATACTAGTTGTGATACAGTATTTCCTGATGATAATATTTATGAGACCGAATGTCCTGTTATATATGCACTTGATATTGTAGGGCAAAAGTGGAGATTGCCAATTATGTGGTATTTATCAGAAGCGGAACCTGTTAGATACAATGAATTAAAACGAAAAATTAAAGGCATTACGAATATGATGCTAACGAAATCTTTAAAGGAACTAGAAGAGCACAATCTTATTGTTAGAACTCAATATGAAACTATTCCGCCAAAAGTTGAATATTTTTTAACTGAAAGAGGGAAATCATTACTTCCTGCATTGAATGAATTGTATAAATGGGGTGAAAAACAAATAAAACTTGATAAATGTGAATAAAAATATCTTAATTAGAATTTAAAATTTGGAGGATTAGTATATGGCTGGATTTCAGGTAATATTTTTTATTTTTTTCGCTTTTATAATTTTTTTGAGTGTAAGCAGATATATTAAAAATGAAAACTCACCAATTATATCTACTAAGGCACAGCTTATTAAGAAAAAAAGGGACGTATATACAAATACAGATAGCAATGGAGTAATGACAACCAATGAAACATTAATTTTGAAATTTGAATTAGAGACTGGAAGTGAACTGAAATTTACAGTTGGAGGGCATGTTTTTAGGAACATTCCGGAACATGAATGGGGAACATTAACTTTTCAAGGCACACGCTTTCTTAAGTTTGAATCAGTAAGTGGAGTAGTTGAAAAATAGTACTAATATACTTAGAAGCTGAGATTTTCTTATATTTAGAAAGCCTCAGCTTTAATTAGAATTGCATTAACTCCTATAATTTTTATAGTGCATTATAGGAGTTAATACAAATTTTTTATCTATTTCTTTAAGTTATGGCTCTTTATTTCTCAACCACTACTCCTACACCATTTGGAATAACTACAACATCTGCATCTTTACCTTTTATATTATAGGCTTGGCTTAAAGCTTCATCAAAAGTATAGGCATGTTTCATATGCATACTTGTAATCATATTTGGATCACACACATCTGTAACAACGATTACAGTATAATTACTTAAAATTCTGGCTAAAATTTGAATTTCCCATTGATCAGGTATAGTTTCATTTCTAGGTACTTTTAATATTCTTTCAAGAAGTTCTTCTGGTCCTTTAGAATTTGCTACAGTGTCATAAAAAGATTGTCCACCATGACCATCATTACAAGCAGCTATCATAATAATCACTCCACCTTTTTTACAAGTGGCTTCTGCAGCGGTCATACCTTTTACAGCTTGATATAGATTTTGATCTAATGGATATCCTCCATTACTTGAAACTACAATATCAGCCCCTATGCTTTTTACACTTGAAAGATCCATAACAAATTTACAGCCTTCTTCATGTGCAAGCTTACTATCTCCAGCAAATGCATTTATGATATTTTTATTTTCATCGATAACTACGTTTAATATGAATGCAAGGTTTGATTTTTCTGCAGCATAAAGCATATCTTTGTGTATAGGATTATCTTTTATAATACCAGTTCTTGCGTGATTACTATTAATAAATTCTGAACAGTGATTTGCCATTATAGTTTTTGCTGATGCTATGCCTGGTAAAATACTTTTTCTTCCTCCAGAAAATCCAGCAAAAAAGTGAGGCTCTATAAATCCTTCTGCTATTAGTAATTCAGTTTCCATAGCTAATTTGTTTAGAAAAAGTTCACCTCCAGAAGGCAGAATTCCTACACTTACTAAACTATCTTCATCTGTAGAAACATGGTTTATTATTTCTTCATTATCAACTATGTTTTGTCCAAATTTATTTATCATTTCCTCTTTTGTTGTTGGTCTATGAAAACCTGTAGCTATAAGTATCTTTATATTTATACTAGGATTTACCTTTCTTACTCTTTCAAGCAGAATAGGCATAGTAATCTTGCTTGGAACAGGTCTTGTATGGTCACTGGTGATAATAACCATATTATGTTTATCCTTTACTAATTCCTCTAAGGATTTGCTTCCGATGCAATTATCCAGTGATCTATTTACTATATCATTTTGTGAACAATCAGCTTTATAACTATTTGCTTTAGAAACCAATATCCCCTTTAGATTTTTATCTTCAACGTTTACTTTTAAAGATTTTGTTGAGTATGGAATTTCAATTATAGCCATAATAACTTCCCCTTTATCTTAAAATAATCATATTAATATTAAGATTATAACATGTATATTTTAAAATGGTAAGACCAATTATGGAAAAACAAACTAAAACTTATGTGATAAACTCACCGAAATGAGTCGCATACTTTTGTTCCAGTTCCCAAGGAATTTTTATGGGCGATTCTAAGAATAAAAGTTGTACCCAAAACGCTAGCCTCAAAGACAAAGCTTTGAACTAGCATTTTGGAACAACTTTTATTCTAAGAATCACATCCATAAAAATTCCTTATGAAACATTCCACAAAAGTATGCGACTCATTTCTATTTGAGTTATATTTCAAAATATATTATGTAGTTTATGATTTGTTTATCTATAGTAAATTATTTGGATCCATAGAATTATAATTACAAAGATTAAAGAACGCAGCGTAACACTATTTTGTTGTAAATTTCCAACCTATTGGATCTGGGATTTATTTTTTTATAAGAGTCGTGAATTAATTTTCTAAATTAAATCATAAGTAAAATTTATGTGAATTACTATAAGTTTAAGTTATTTAGAATTTATGTAAAAGTAAGTTCTTACTGGGTAAAATGTAGGTAAATTGCGTTACTAAAGAACATAATTGCGCATTCATAATCCTAATAATCTCAAAGAAATTATCAACTTAAAAATATATGCAATAAAAAAATAAAATAGATTATTGAAATCTTTGGAATTATATGATAACATTTACTTGTGAATTGGTAAGACCAATTTATAATGCTTTGCGTAGAGATTAAATTCAAAAAAGTAGTTTGATAATATAAAAGGATAAGGAGAGGGAAAGTATGCAGATTCTATTATGCGTAAAACAGGTTCCAGATGATTCTATTGAAATCCATTTGGATAAAGAAAAGAAAAAGCCTAATTTAAACGGGGTCAGTTTGGTGGCAAATGCATTTGATACATATGCATTAGAGCTCGCAGTTCGTTTTATTGAGAATCACGGAGGAAAGGTCAGTGTATTAACAGTTGGAGCAGATGATTCTCTAAACACATTAAAAAATTGTCTTGCTGTAGGAGCTAATGAAGCATTTTTTGCAAAAGATGATTTATATGCAGATTTAGATGCTATGGGAACAGCTGATGTTTTGGCAGATGCTATTCATAAAATTGAAAAAGATAAAGGTGAGAAATTCGATTTAATTCTTTGTGGAAAGGAATCTACAGATGAAATTACTGGTCAAGTAGGGGCAATGCTTTCTGAAAAACTTGGGACAGGTTATGTTAGCAGTGCGATTGAAATCGATTTAAAGGATAATGTTATGGAGATTCATCAAGAAACTGAGGAAGGATATAATTTGGTTTCTTTAGAGTGTCCATCTGTAGTAACAGTAAGTAAGCCAGATTATGATCCACGTTATCCTACTATAAAGTCAAAGATGGCAAGCCGTAAGGCAGTCATTCCAACTTACAGTGCAGCAGATATTGGAGATGTAAAACAAGCAAAAGTACGCTTAATTGAATATGTTGAACCTCCTAAGAAAGAGGCTGGTATCAAGATTCAAGAGAAAGATGCTGTATTAGCAGTAAATGCTGTTATGGAGCAAATGAAAAAAGATAAGGCAATCTAATAGAGGGGGAAAACGAAAGTATGAAAGCATTATTGTTCATTGAAACAGACGGAGAAAAGGCATTAGGCGGAAGTCTTGAATTAATTAGTGCAGCAAAAGCATTAGATGCAGAAGGAACAGCTATTATAGCAGGTAACAGAGATATTGCGGATACAGTAGCAGACTTGGGAATTCCAGTTATTTTTACAAATACTGCTGCAGATTGTGATACCTTAACAGAGGTATTATCACAAATTGTTAGGGAACAAAATCCAGATATTATTCTATTAGCTAATACAACACTCGCTAAAGATATTGCACCACGTATTGCAGGACGTATTGGTTTAGGGTGTGTAAGTGACGTAATAGGGATGAGTAAGACTGATGATAAAGTTATATACACTAGACCAGCTTATGGCGGTACAGTTTTAGAGCAGATTGAGGTAGATGGTACGGCTGTTGTTACAGTTAGAAATGGAAGCTATCAAAAGCCAGAAGCTGCTTCAAATGCAGGCGTTACAGAAAAAGAAGTAGAAATTCCAGCTAGTGTTGTTAAGACAAAGATTATTAATATAGTGAAAGAAATTTCTGAATCTGTAAATTTAGAAGAAGCTGAGGTTATTGTTTCTGGTGGACGTGGCATGGGAAATGCAGAAAATTTCAAACTTGTTAAAGAATTGGCACGTGTACTTGGCGGTGTAGTAGGTGCAACAAGACCAGCAATTGAAGATGGATGGATTTCTCGTGCACACCAAGTTGGACAATCAGGAAAAATCGTATCACCAAAGCTTTATATTGCATGTGGTATCTCTGGAGCAACACAACATACATCCGGAATGTCTGGTTCTAATTACATTGTGGCAATTAATAAAGATGAGGATGCTCCAATTTTTGAAATCGCTAATCTAGCTATTGTAGGGAATGCAACTGAGATTCTTCCTATTATGATTGAAGAAATGAAGAGAGTTAAATCTGAGTAAATATTTTCTTGATTTCTAAATTCCTGTCGCATTATAAATTGGTGCGATAGCTCAATAAGTAAATCTCAATTCATAAATTTTACATTTGGAGAGCTATTAAAAAGCATAAGTCAGCAATAGACATAGTATAAAGAAAAAGAACTAAATCCAGATATGTGCAAAAATAGTAGAGTTAACAAGTGAAAAACTATGTAATCACAATATGAATGGTAATACTAATTAGTAAAAAGTAGAACCAAGAGGTAAAAGGTAGTGTCATTTAAAAATTGAATAAGGAGGATAAAGGAATGTTATTTTTTAAATTCTTAATGGCGATATTACCTATCATTTGGCTTATTATTGCACTCAGTGGATTAAAAATGCCTGGTTATAAAGCCTGCTCTATTGCACTTGTTCTTACATTGGTTTTAGCTATTTTTTTCTGGAAATTAGATGCAGTTTATGCTGCGACAGGAGTACTGGAAGGTATACTTAACGCATTATGGCCAATTTGTCTAGTTATTGTGGCAGCTCTGTTTACGTATAATTTGATTTTACGTACAGGTGCGATGGATTCAATAAAAAAAATGTTGGCTGGAGTTTCTAGGGATAAAAGGGTTTTAACCTTAATTATTGGATGGGGATTCGGTATTTTCATGGAAGGAATGGCGGGCTTTGGTACAGCAGTTGCTATCCCAGCATCTATGCTTGCGGGTCTTGGATTAAATCCATTTGCAGCGGTTATAGCATGTTTGGTTGCTAATACTACACCAACTGCTTTTGGATCGGTTGGAATACCGCTCGTAACACTTTCAGCAGTAACAAAAGTTGGAGCCAACGCATTGGCAGCAAATACTGCAATAATTGAAGCACTTCTCTTCTTTATCGGTCCATTTGTTATGGTATGCATTGTAGGTGGTGGAATAAAGGCATTGAAGGGAGTATTTATTGTTACCTTAGTTGCTTCATTATCATTTTTAGTACCTGCGTATATTACAGCAACAGTACTTGGAGCAGAATTACCAGATATAGTAGGTTCTATTTGCTCTATGGTATGTACAATTGCTGCAGCAAAAGTCTTTAATAAAGTACCTCAAGAAGAGTATTGTATTGAAGTTAACAAGACACAAGAAGAAAGAACTTTATCATTTGGTAATGCAGTACAAGCTTGGTGTCCATTTATTTTAATATTCTTAATGTTAATGTTTACGTCTACATTATGTACACCGATTCATGATGCAATTGCAGTATTTAAAACTAGTGCAAGTGTATATGCTGGTAAAGGAGCTAATACGTTGACCTTTAGCTGGATTAATACGCCAGGTATTATAATTTTCATTGCTGCAATTATTGGAGGTATTATTCAAGGGGCAAAAGTATCATTGATGTTTGATGTGTTACTTAATACATTAAAAGCAAACTGGAAAACAATTGTTACAATTTGTGCAGTTATGTCAACAGCAAAGGTAATGAGCTATAGTGGAATGATTTCAGATATTGCAAGCCTTTTAGTTGTAGTTACAGGAGGGGCATATCCGTTAATTTCCCCACTAATTGGATCCATTGGAGGATTTGTTACAGGTTCAGGTACATCAACCAGTGTTTTATTCGGAGGATTACAAGTACAAACAGCACAGAACCTTGGACTTTCTGCTGCATGGATGGGAGCAGCTAATACTCTTGGAGCAGGTATAGGAAAGATGATTTGTCCTCAAAGTATAGCAATTGGAGCAAGCGCTATTGGCAAATCTGGTTCAGAAAGTAAAATTTTGAGAAGTGTATTTAAATATTATATCTGCTATGTAGTTATAGCTGGAATCATATGTTTTGTTGGAACACTTTAAGGCAGTTGATATTTTACAGGTGACCATTTAAAGTTGACCAGGAAAATTTCAGTAGTTTTATTAAAATTAAAGAATCTTATTCAAAAGTCTACATTGTCTACGGGACATCCTAAAGGGCATGAAGTGTAAACTGAATTCGTTCGGTGTAGTAATTTGCTAATGAAAGATAAAGTGAAATTTACACCTAATATGTTAGAAAGGAATGAATATTATGGCTGAGTATAATCAATTGACCGAAGAATTAATCTCAAAATTACAGGAGGCAGCTCCAGGACATATTTTAACAGGTGATGATATTAATGAAGATTATTGTCACGATGAAATGCCTATTTATGGGAAAGTAGCTCCACA
Organism: Clostridium chromiireducens; assembly: GCF_003575225.1. Taxonomy (NCBI): domain Bacteria; kingdom Bacillati; phylum Bacillota; class Clostridia; order Eubacteriales; family Clostridiaceae; genus Clostridium; species Clostridium chromiireducens. The sequence goes on from NZ_QXDJ01000005.1 coordinate 306,031, forward strand.
AGTTGTATTTATGGCACATTCTACAGAGGAAGTTGCCGCAGTAGTAAAAATATGTAATGAAAATAAGATACCGGTTACTCCAAGAGGAGCAGGAACAGGTCTTGTAGGTGGGGCAGTGCCACTACTTGGAGGAGTTTTAATTGACATTACAAAGATGAACAAAATACTTTCTTATGACTTAGAAAATTTTGTTGTTCATGTAGAGGCAGGGGTTTTGTTAAATGATCTTGCAGAGGATTGCGCAAAGCAAGGATTATTATATGCTCCAGATCCAGGCGAAAAGTTTGCTTGCTTAGGAGGAAATGTTTCAACAAATGCTGGTGGAATGAGAGCTGTTAAATACGGTGCAACACGTGATTATGTACGTGCTATGAAAGTTGTTCTTCCAACAGGCGAAATTACTGACTTTGGAGCTACAGTATCAAAAACAAGTTCAGGTTACAGCCTTTTGAATTTAATGATTGGTTCAGAAGGTACCCTAGGAATTATTACAGAACTTACTTTGAAAATCATGCCAGCACCAAAGGTAGTTGCAAGTTTAATTATTCCTTTTGATAATTTAGATGATTGTATTTCTACTGTTCCTAAGTTTAAGATGGAACACATGAATCCACAAGCTATAGAATTCATGGAAAGAGAAATAGTTTTATCTAGTGAAAGATATATTGGAAAGAGCGTATTCCCACAAGTAGTTGGTGGATTAACTGCAAATGCTTATTTACTTGTTACTATTGATGCAAGTAATGAAGATGAATTAAATAACCTTATCGAACAAGCAAGTGAAATAGTATTAGATGCAGGGGCAATTGATGTTCTTGTAGCTGATACACCTGCAAAAATAAAAGATGCATGGGCTGCACGTTCTAGTTTCTTAGAAGCAATTATGGCAGAAACAAAATTATTAGATGAATGTGATGTTGTAGTTCCAGTAAATAAAATTGCTCCTTATCTTGCTTTTGTAAAAAAAGCTGGTGAAGAGTTTGGATTAACTATTAAGAGTTTTGGTCATGCAGGGGATGGAAATCTTCATATATACCAATGCAGTAATGATCTAGAAGAATCAGAATTTAAAGAAAGAGTTGATAAATTCTTTAAGATTATTTACGAAGAAGCAATAAAATGCGGAGGCCTTGTTTCAGGAGAGCATGGAATAGGCAGTGGAAAGATGAGTTATTTAGCAGATAGTGTTGGAGAAATAAACATGGAATTAATGAAAGGTATTAAAAAAGTGTTTGACCCAAATTCTATTATGAATCCAGGTAAAGTATGTTGCCCATTAGAAAATTTAGCTTAATAGGGCATAAGCAAAGATAATTGATATCTCACAAAATATAAAAAGGAAATAAAAATATTAAGTGGTGTACAAGCGAGTACACTAGATAGATATAAAAGAGAGGCAGGAAATTAAAATGGATTTTAAACAAGATGAAAACCACCAACAATTACTAGAAATGTATCGTGAGTTCGCAGAAAATGAGGTAAAACCAATTGCAAAAGAAATTGATGAAAGCATGCGTTTCCCTGAAGAAAATGTAGCAAAAATGGCTGAAATGGGCTTGCTTGGAATTCCATTTCCTGAAGAATACGGCGGAGCCGGAATGGACACATTAAGTTATATACAATGTGTAGAAGAATTATCTAAATGTTGTGCAACAACAGGTGTTATTGTTTCAGCACATACAAGTCTTTGTGCAACACCAATTTACACATATGGTACAGAAGAGCAAAAAGAGAAATATTTAAAACCACTTGCTTCAGGTGAAAAATTAGGTGCCTTTGGATTAACAGAGCCTGTTGCTGGAACTGATGCTTCTATGCAAAAGACAACAGCTGTACTCGAAGGTGACCATTATGTATTAAATGGAAGTAAAATTTTTATTACTAATGCAGGCTATGCAGAGATATATATTGTTTTCGCTATGACAGATAAGAGTAAAGGAACAAAAGGGATTTCAGCATTTATCGTTGAGAAAGATTTCCCAGGTTTCTCTGTTGGAGGTCATGAGTTAAAGATGGGAATCCGTGCATCTTCTACCTGTGAATTATTCTTTGATAACTGTATAGTTCCAAAGGAAAATCTTTTAGGAGAAGAAGGCAAAGGATTTGCTATTGCAATGGCAACTCTTGATGGAGGCCGTATTGGTATTGCTGCACAAGCTCTTGGTATTGCAGAAGGTGCAATAGAAGAAACTGTAAAATATGTTAAGGAACGTGTTCAATTTGGGCGTCCTATAGCACAATTCCAAAATACACAATTTGAACTTGCACAGATGCGTGCAAATACTGAAGCTGCAAAACTTTTGGTATATCAAGCTGCATGTGCAAAAGATGATCATCAAAAATTCACACATTTAGCTGCTATGGCAAAATTGATTTCCGCTAGAAATGCTACTGATGTAACAAATCGTTGCTTACAATTATTTGGAGGCTATGGATATACAAGTGATTACCCAATTGAAAGAATGATGCGTGATGCAAAAATAACAGAAATTTATGAAGGAACATCAGAAGTTCAAATGATGGTACTTTCAGGATGGATGCTTAGATAATATAAAATAAATTTGCCTTCTTGTTAGGCTCACTCAAAAAATAATAGAGTACTAGTATTTTTTGAGTGACTTAAGCCTATTTAAATAAACTAAGAAAATAACAAGTTCGACTGCATAAAGAACTTGTTATTTTTTTATGTGCTTAATACAAATTTCTAATAATAATAAATGAATGAGGTAAAGGAGAACGTATTTTTAAGGGGGAGAGAAGCTATTTATGCATTGTTATAACAAATATTTGAATATTTGAGTTTTGGTGGTATATAATTAAATAAATGAATAGTTATAAAAAACAAAGGGGTAAAAAATGAAAAGGTTAAAACCAATAAAAATTTTAGTAAACTCATTATTAATAGTTTCGGTATTGGTATTAAATCCAATAGGAGCAAATGCAGAATGGAGACAAAATAGCATAGGGTGGTGGTTCACCGAAGGAAATTCGTGGTCAGTTGGTTGGAGAGTGATTGATGAAAAATGGTACTATTTTGGACAAGATGGGTATATGAAAACAGGATGGTTACAAGATAGTGATGGAAAATGGTATTATTTAAATTCAGATGGAAGTATGGCCCACGATACAACAATAGACGGGTACACAATAGGTTCAGATGGAGCAAGGAACCAAAGCGTGCAAAGTAGTTTTGAGCAAAGTACCACAACAGAAAACATTTTATCAAATGCTAATCTAAGCCATACAACGATAAGTGGTGTAACTGGTGTGAAATTTGATGATATTACCAAAATAGTTTTTTCTGATGGAAGAGGACGAAATAAGCCAGTAATAGTTGAAGATAAGCAAAAGATTAGAGAATTCATGGAATATTTAAATGGCTATGGTGTTAAGAAAACAGAAAATCCTGAATCAATAGGATGGATATATAGGGGGATATTCTATATAAATGACAAAGAAGTAATGGATATAACATTTATTAATCCAATAGTTATTAATAGGAATTATTTTAATATTACAGAGGGTGAACTTGATACTGCAACTATTGGTAAGTTTTTAAAATCAATTGACCCTTCTTATGATGTAATGGCTGGTTTATAAGCAATTTTTTAAAGTAAAATATAAAACGGAACTCTTTTTCAGGAGTTCCGTTTTATTATATTGTATTATTAACACTATTAATTAACATAGCGACCAAATAGGTTATTTCACGAGCCTAAGATATATGTTTATATATATGATAAGAAATATTGTCAGCACTTAGTCCATTTTCTAATGAATTATACACACGTCTATTTTTAGGGTCTATTAACTCTTCATTATTATAGTAGATTCTAGGAGTATTCCATAGAAGTTTTAAAGCACTTCCAAGTGGCATTTGATGATATTTGTCTGGCCATAGTTTCAATATCTCTCCTTTTACTAGTGCATAATATTTAGGGTTTATGCCTGGAAACAAGTGGTGCTCTGTATGATAAGAAAAATTAAAATGGAGAATATCTAGCCATTTAGGAACTGTTACAGAAAGACTATTAGCTAAAGGATCATTTATAGGCACAAGAGGGTTTAGTCTATGGTTAGTAGAGATGTAACACATTACAATAAAATTACCTATGAAGAATGGAATTAAATATGAGAAAATCCATTTTTCGGTTTCAAGTAAGAAGAATAAACCTATCCATATGATCCAAGGAAGTATAAATTGTATCCATAGTCTTAAATTTTTTTCCTTCTTCAATTCTTTACTATAAATAAAGAACATACGAGTGCCATGAAGGGTAAAAGAAATAGTTAGTGCTGTGAAACTAAATAGAGAACGAAACAATAAAGGAAGCTTATAAATATACTTTATAAAAGTCCTATTGTTAAATTGCTCAAAGCTCATCCATGCATCTGGGTCATTTAGTTCATGTTGAGTATTAGCATGATGGCTCATATTATGCCACTTAATCCAAAGCTGAGGACCTATGCTTAAAGGCATAAAAGCTATTCCCCCAAGTAAATTCTTTAGCCAATGTGTTTTTACGACAGTACCATGTAAAATCTCATGTCCTAAAAAGCCTATAGATGCAAAACTAAAACCTAAAACTAAAGATATGAGAAATTTAATAAGGTAATTAAATTCCAATAAATTAATTGCAAGTATTCCACAAACTATAATTAATGTATATGCAAGTCCTCCGAATAATCTCGATGGGACTGGTTTAAATGCACTTTTTGGTAGTTTGGGTGATATCTTATTAGCATACCATCCTATATTATGAAGTTCTCTCATTGATTTTACCACCTTTCTTATCTTAGAAAGTATTAATAAATACATATCCGATAAATATATTATGACTTTGAAATATATTTTCCAAAGTTCTTAATTCATGTTAACAATAATTGTTATTAGTTGTCAATAATTATTTGTTGATATTATTTTATATTACCTTAAATAAAGGATATTATGTTTTCAAAGTTGATGTATCAGGATTAAAAGATGAAGAAGCAGAAGAAAAAATCATGGATGCAAAAGTAGGCAATAAACAAAAATAAACAATAAAAATATTTTTATTGTTTACATTAAAGATTCTTTTAAAGGAATATGGTTTTAAATAAAACTTTTTTACAAGTTAAAAAGGTAAAAAGTTAAGAAGGTAAAAATAAAAAAAGTTAACAATTTATAGGAAATATCAGCATTGAGGCATATTGAAAGGGATTAAAGAAATAAGTGTTATGAACTATGACATGAGAAAACTAATTTTAAATTTGTAGAAACTGAGACTGTTCTTGTGAAGAGTCTCAGTTTTATCATATTATACACTTTGCTAGATATAATTATGATAAACTTAATTTATCCAAATTCATGTCCCGGTATCCCGTTATTAACATAAGTCTTGCCTTCTAATGGATGGAACCCAGATATTTCTATATCTGTTACAACAGGATATGAATTATGCTTATTGGGAAATGTAAAGTTGAGAGTATAATTTTTTCCGTGAAAAACAGCTTTCGTACCATCGCCAGTAAAAACTGCGGTGTTTTTAAGGAAAATAACTTTTTTACTTTCTGTCTTCCCATATAATGTATTTACCTCATAAATAGTAAAATCAAAAGAAGTATTAGTTACATTAGAAATTGCAATTTCACAATAATTTTTTAATACATTATCTCCAAAACGCCTATCATCAAAATAAGTGCCATTATATAATTTGACTATACTATTTACTTTAGTTGTTTTTTGGGAGTCATTATTTTTATCTTTTACTTCTTGTTCATTTGGACTTTTTTTAGCAGACTCTGTAGAACTTATGGATTTTGAATCTGTTTCTTTCTTTACATCAACATTATTTTGATCAATAGTAGCTTGTATTGGAACATTAACGTCTTTTGAATTATCTTGTGAAGTTTGGTTTTCGTTGGTAGGCTGCATAGAGTTATTATTACTACAACCACCTAAAATTAGAAGCAAACTTAAACAAGATATCAAAACTAAGTTCTTTTTCATAATACGAACCCCTTTAATTTTAAAATCAATAATTATAATAATATTATAACAAAGTCATCTATATTATATATATATTACCTTTAAAGCATTGAATTGTTACCTCAGTTATTTGATTTTTTGTTTAAGTTATACATACAAGGATAAAAAATATCATTATTTGTTACTTATACGACGAGCATAAAAAGCAATATCGAATTACACAAAAAGTAGTACCACAAAGTATGATTGTGGTACTACTTTTTTTAAACAAGAACTATTTAAATGTCTATCAGCTAAAGTACTTTAGGATCTTTAGCAAAGAAGGAATGGTTAAGAAATATGTATTTTTGATTATATTTTAGTTATTATATCCATTTTCAATCATAAAATCACCTAAATCTTTATCTAAATTTGTTATGTGATTTTTTAACCAATCAGCTAGTCTTTCTTGAATATTTGAGGCTAATAATGCTGAAGTTCCCTGGGTTTCAAAAACTCTTCTAAATTCTTTAAGATCGTTTTTAAATTCTTCATGTTGTTTATGTTGAATATTATATAGAGGATAATTTATCTTCAGTTGAAGTTCTTCTTCTTCATTAAAATGCTTCACTACATATTCCTCAAGAAAGTCTAGAGTTTTAGTGACTTCTTCATTGCCTTTGTCCTCTTTAATAGATGTCAACAATTGGTCCAAACGATCAATTAACTCTTTATGTTGATTGTCAATGCTATCAATTCCTATATTTAAAGTCCAATCCCAATCTAAATACATTAAAATCACCTTCCACAAACTATTTTTTTAATCTTATAAATATATATTTCTATATATTATTTAGAATACCTCTTTGTTCAGCAATTATTTTCACCTGTTTTATAAGGAATTGCTTTTCATTGCCTTATACTTTCATAGTTTTATTTGAAGCTATATTTACACGGTAATTTTTTATGGGAATAAATTAATAAAGTATATAAAAGCCTGATTAAAGTGTTACTTATATTTATGTTGTAGATGTAGTAAGAATATTAGAATTAATGTAAGTTTGGCACCATTATGTGGGAATAATGATGTATGTTGTATAAATAGGACATATGTGGTAAAGTATAAATAATAATTAACATGAGAATTCCCTACTCTGGGAGTCAGAGTATTCTTTTAGGTACTTGCAAAGCTTATAATTACCTAAATAGGATACTTTATTAATATACTTTGAAAGGATTTGATAAACATGAATAATGATGCAGTGTTATTATCTGAAATTAAGAACAAGAAAAATAGGACAAGAGCAGAGGAATTGCTATTAAAAGATGAAAATATCATAAGCTATATTCAAGATATTTTAGTTGAAGAGTCTAAAGGCCATATTTGGCACGAAGGAGCTATTAAAAAAATTAGAGAATACATAAATGTAAATTATTAGAAATTTACTAAAATTTATAGTGCATTCATTGTAGTGTAAATATATAAAATCAAGAAGTGCCAGGAATAAGGTACTTTTTTATGTTAAAAATCAAGAATTTGATAATTTAATAAATACACCAAATTATAATAGTTATAAATTGGAAGGAGAGTTATAGTGTGGGCGGCGTTGTCATTTTAGTAGAAATATTTTATTATTTGTATTATTAACACTATTGTGTGAACATGTTAAAAGTAGGAGAGTCTAAAAAATAGACAATTAATGATTATGTGTTTATTAGAATATTATTTTTAATGTACATAAAAGTTTTATATTCTCCATCATTGGCGAGTTTGATAAGTAAAGTTTCTAAAAGTGCTCTTACTTCATCATGTAATACATAATAATGTTTTCTGTTTTCATAATAGTTAAGTGGACTTTCATCAGTATACTTTTCTTTTAGATAATTTTTTGAAGCGCAAACTCTATCTATAAACATTTCAACAACATAATCTACAGGCATTTCCATTCCCTTAAGGCCTTCTGCTTCATTTATTCCGTAATCTATCCAATATTCAAAATGATGTTTATTTCTGCCCTTATGATGAAGCCATGCTGCTGAATAGCCTTCCACAGTTTTTTGAACACCATTGGGACTAACATATCCTCGATAATACTTTATTCCAGCTGAAAATTCAACCAGTGAATATTTAGACATATCATGAAGTAATCCTTGTTTATATAAACCTACTTTAAAACAATACTTCATAACTAATAGCTTATGATAAGTTATGGTTTTAAAATGTTTGACAATATTCATAATTTTAATTTTCTCCTATTAATAAAATTGTTATTACTGAGCTTGTACATTTGTAGTGGCAGAGATAAGTAGCTTTTAACTAGTCTCATGTGGTGACTTACAGAAATTTAAAAGTTATCTATATTATATTATTTCTAGATTTAAACATAAAGAGATATTGTGAGAAACACAGCAATTCTTTAAGAATTAGTCAGTGTGAAATTTTTAAATATGTCTTAATTAATAGGAGAAAATATGAGTAGGAGAATTATCTTATATAATTTATTACATTTAATTTTCTTTTAGGCGCAATTATTTCTTTGTCCACTGACTTGTACCCCAGAGCTACACCATAATAGGGTTCATATCCTTCTGGAATACCGAGTTTCCTAGCTTCGTCTTCTAATTTTAAGAAAAATGTTATGAGGCCGATCCAAACAGAACCAATATTTAAGCTTTCTGCCGATAGAAGCATATTTTGTATTGCTGCGGAGCAATCTACTTTTGGAGAGAGTGCACTTTTATTGCCAGATACAATTATTAGGGTAGGAGCGTCATATGTTAGATTTACTTTTGGATTTAAACCCATGTTTTTAATCCAACCAATTTCAGATTCAGCCATTAACTCTTTAGATTTATCATTAATATGTTTAATTATTTCTTTGTTTTGAAAAACAGTAAAATGCCATGGCTGGTCATTGTGACCAGAAGGTGCATAAATACCGGATTCAATAATTAAATCTAAATCTCCTTGTTTTATTTGTGTAGGTAAATATTTTCTTACACTTCTTCTATTTCGTATAACTTTTAATACTTCATTCATATAATTTCTTCCTTCCTTTTTAGTTTTATTATCACATATACTTATTATTTTTTTATTCTGTCTAAAATAATAGCATTAATAGAATTATCATAAAAGTACGCACAAGTTTGATATGTAATATCAAAAATGATACTATTAAGGTAATTAAATACAAATGGATTATAATGAAAATGTGTTAGGAGAAAAATTTATGTCCAAAGCAATCGATTTAGAGTCAGAGTGTCCTATGAATCTAACTATAAATATACTTAGCGGAAAGTGGAAATTAGCAATTTTATGGCATTTGTCAAAAGGAGCTATTAGATTTAATGAATTACAAAGATTGTTAGCTAATATTACTCAAAAAACATTGACTATGCAGTTAAAGGAGTTAGAAAGGGATGGAATAATTTATAGAGAAGTTTATCCAGAATCACCGCCAAAAGTAGAGTATGGACTTACAAGTATTGGAGAAAGTATGCAGCCTATTCTAAGTGCAATGTGTGAATGGGGAAAAGATTATAAAAAAAGGGATGGTTATTTATGAGAATTTTAATTGGACAACCAATCCATGAAAGCGGAGTTAAACAACTTGAAAGAGAAATACAAAATAATAAAGGAATCGATATTGTATTATATCCTGAGGGGTATTTAACCAATGAAAAAGCTTTAGATGATGCTTGTAAAATTTCTAGAGATTATAATATTACAATTATTACATCATATAGACATGAAAATAGGGATAGAGCTGTAATAATAAGTAATAAAGGTGAGAAGGTTTTAGAAAGAGCTAAGACTCCACCAGCTGAGGAGGAAAAGTTATATAGACCTTTAGCAATTGAGTATAATGAAATAACAATTGGATATTTATTATGCATGGAAATTCTAAAGGGTGCTAGAGATTTAAAAGAAGTAAATATAAAAATTAACTTTATTGCACATCCAATTGGGGTAGGAATGTTTAGTGATGAGCAATTTGAAGAGTGGATAAGTGAGGCCAAAAAGATTGCTAAGACCTATAATACAATTATAGTTGGAACAAGTCATGCAGACGGTTCTTATAGAAATTGTGGAATATCTATCCCTATTTCGTATTACATTGATAGCAATGGAGAACCTATATTCATATCTAAATCAGATACAAGAACTAGGCTTGTGGACCTAAATACAGGAGTGGTTGAGTTCACAAGAAATCTATAATTGGCGTTCGGTATTTTATATTATGCTTAATTGGTGTATCAATAGCCATTTAAATCAAATGAGAATTTTATATTAACTAATAAATATAAGATAAAGGTTGGTTATTATTATTTATGTACCTTTACTAAGCTTATAAGAATTAATTTTTAAGGAGGTGAAAATTATATGCTAAGAAGAATTATGTTAAGAAATAGTCTGGAGCAAGCTTTATCCCATGCAGAGTAAGGCGTAGTAATACTATTTCTGTATGGGAGTAACAAAATTACTATCTGCTAAGTACTCTGCACTTTGTTTATAAGAGAGTAAACAGGGAGTGTGGATTTTATGAAATATTTAAATGCAGCAGAAGTATTACCTGAAGATTTGCTAATGGAAATTCAAAAGCATATTAAGGGTGAGTTTTTATATATACCAAGTGGTGATGATCATATAAGATGGGGAGAAAAAAATGGTTCGAGAAGTTATTTTGAAAATAGAAATAGACAAATGAAGCAGGAATATAAAAATGGCTTAAGTATAGAAGAAATCTCTCATAATTATGGATTAGCATTTGATACGGTACGTAAAATTGTATATAAAAAATTAGAAGGTTAGGGCTTGAAGATTTCAGGCCCTTTTTTGCATAGGTATAGAATGATTATAGATAAAGTTGGAATATATGAAGTATTTATATAGATATATAATAAACTCAAAGGGGGGATATTTATGTCAATACAATTTAGAAATTATACAAAACAAGCAGGTATTACAGAAGATTATCATAAAGTCAGGAATTTTTTTATAAGATTAGGTTATGCAGAGTTTACATATACACGATGGGATTGGATGGCAACTCATGGGTATTTGGATAGGTCTGCTGTAGGTAAAACAGGTTTATGGGAAGAGGAAGGGAAGATTGTAGGAGTAGCAACCTTTGATTGTCAATTAGGAGAAACATTTTGTCTAGCTTTACCTGAATATGCTTTCTTGAAGAAAGAAATGCTCATTTATGCAAAAGACAATCTTTCTAAGGATGGAAAATTCGGTGTTGTTATTGCGGATACTGATTTGAGATTTCAAGATATTGCTGCGGATTTAGGGTTTAAAGCCACTGAGGAGAAAGAAAATGATGCAATTTTTTATGTAGATAAAACCTCAACCAAATATAATTTACCAGATGGATTTTATATTACTACCATGAAAGAAACTTTTGATTTATATCAATATTTACGAGTATTATGGAAAGGCTTTAATCATGAGTTAAATGGTGAAGGAGAATTTCAATTTACAAAAGAAAAAGAAATTTTAAGTAATGCAGAGATGCTTCGACCTAATGTTGATTTAAATTTAAAGGTGGCAGCTGTAGCTCCAGATGGGAATTTCGCAGCATACTGTGGAATGTGGTATGATCCTCAAGCAGGCTATGCAGTAATAGAACCTGTTGCAACAGATCCAAAATATCGAAAGATGGGACTTGGAAGAGCAGTAGTTTTAGAAGGAATTAGTCGAGTTGGAGAGCTTGGTGCAAAGACAGCTTTAGTGGGTTCTATGCAGCAGTTTTATTACAGTATCGGATTACGTCCTTATAAAACTGCAACCATATGGAGGGAAAAATAATAATTTAATTAAAAAAGTAACTTTTAGGTTTTGGGTGTTGTGAAAAGTTATAAAACGGGCTAGTACAAGCAAATAATGATGTTTGTACTAGCCCTTTTCTTTTGATGTTGATAATAAAATAGTTGACTAATCACACTAATAAAGTTAATATAATAGTATAAAATAAAGTATGATAAAATATAATTTTATAAAATTAATTATTAATTTTAGGACAACTTGCTGGAATTTTAATAAATTATATATTATGAGAAAATATATGAATAACTATTTGGAGAGGTGTTGGTAAAATGAAAGATATTATTATAGTTGGAGGAGGGCCAGCAGCCCTTACAGCAGCATTATACGCAGGCAGAGCAGGATTAGATGCATTAATGCTTGAAAAACAATATGAAGGCGGCCAGATTGTTACTACAAACGAAGTAGAAAATTATCCTGGTTTTCGTAGCATAACAGGTCCAGAACTTGCAAATACTATATATGAACATGCAAAAGATTTCGGAAGTAATATGAAGTATGAGGAAGTAATAGATATAAAAATTGATGGAGATATAAAAAAAGTCATAACTGGTGCTCAAACTTATGAAAGTAAGGTTGTAATTTTATCAATGGGTGCACAGCCCAAAAAAATAGGAATTGATAGAGAAGAAGAACTTACAGGGAAAGGTGTATCATACTGTGCTACTTGTGATGGAGGCTTTTATAGAAAAAAAGTAGTAGCTGTTATAGGAGGAGGAGATACAGCAGTAGAAGATGCTCTTCACCTTTCAAGACTTGCTGAAAAGGTGTATGTAATTATTAGAAAAGATTCGCTTAGAGCAAATAAGTCTGCTCAAAAAAAATTATTTGAAACAAATAATGTGGAAATAATTTTTAACAGCGTAGTTACAAAACTCGAGGGCGAAGAAAGATTGAGTAGCATAGAAATTACAAATAATAATGGCCAGGTAGATTATTTAGAAGTTAATGGAGTTTTTGTAGCAATTGGAAGTGATCCTTCTACAGAATTAGTTAAAGATTTAGTAGCTTTAGATAAAAATGGTTATATTATTGCAGATGAAAGCTGCAAAACAAACGTAGAAGGGATCTTTGCAATCGGAGATATTCGAACAAAAGAAGTTAGGCAGGTACTCACAGCAGCCGCTGATGGAGCAGTCAGCATCTATGGGGCTGAAAAGTATTTAATAAGCCACTAAAAACAATATGTAAAAATATACTATTAATGAATTAGGAGGAATGTAATCATGAAAGTTAAATTTCAAGGAAATGAAATATCATTAGAGGGAAGAGAAATAAAAGTTGGTGATACTGCACCAGATTTTGTTGCAACAGATAATGGTTTAAATGCCGTTAATTCCAAGGATTTTACTGGAAAGAGAGCATATGTAAGTGTACCATCTATAGATACACCAGTGTGCGATTTAGAAGTAAGAAAGTTTAATGAGGAGGCTGCAAAGCTAAATGATGTAAAAATCTATGTATTATCAATGGATTTACCATTTGCACAAGGAAGATGGTGTGGTAATGAGGGGATTAATGCAGTACAAACATTATCTGATTATAAGGATAGAAGCTTTGGTAAAGAATTCGGAACTTACATTAAGGAACTTGGTCTTTTAACAAGAGCAGTATTTGTAGTTGATGAGAATAATAAGATAACTCATGTTGAATATTGCGAAGAAGTAACATCAGAACCAAACTATGAAGCTGCTTTAAACTCATTAAAATAAAGATATATTTAGTTGAATTAATCAATGAGTGTGTGGCTGTTATCTTTTTTGTTAAAAAAAATCACTAATATAAAAATTACTGCATAATTGTGTTCAATATTAGATATAATCACAAGAAAATCATAATAATTATAAAATAATATTACGATATTATGCCAATCTTAACAAGATAATCTATTATTAATCTTTTTTTATGATTGACAGCGTTTTAGTAAATACTGTATAGTATATTATGAGTTTATATTTGTAAACTATATTTGTAGTTTACAATACAGTGCCGGAGGGAGGGATAAAAGTATGTCAGAAATTAAGGTTGGAGAAAATGAATCTCTAGAGCAAGCATTAAGAAGATTTAAGAAAAAATGTTCAATATCTGGAATCCTTTCAGAGGCAAAAAAGAGACAACACTATGAAAAGCCAAGTGTAAAGAGAAAGAAAAAGTCAGAAGAAGCTAGAAAAAGAAAATTTAAATAGCAACTTCAACACTTTGTGTCTCAGCAGTATCCATGGGGGAAACAAAAACTTGCGGAAGTAAGTTACTAAATTTTAAGAAATTAAAAATTTTAGCCTAAAGTTGAAAGTATTTTTAAATAATTTTCTACTTTAGGCTCTTTTATTATTTTTCGCTACTTGAACATGTAGTGTTTCAGAAGTCCCCCAGGGTCCTTGCGAAGTAGAAATATAACTAGATTATTAGAATTAGGGAAAGACGAAATTTGATAATGTAGAATATATAAGAAAAAAATAAATTAAAGATGAGGAACTATAGGGTGAAATTACAATTTGATGCCGAAGGTAAAGTGAATTACGATAAAATTAACAAAAGTACAACAGTTAAAGATATATTAGATTCAGTTGATATATTTTTAAATAATAATCCTCTTGATTGTAGTGGTTGCGAGGAGAGTTGCTGCAAAAAATCTTGGTCAGTAGAAATGGATAATATCTGTGTAAATAAATTGAGTAATTGGAACGATGAGGAAGCTTTAAATTTTGTACAGGAAAAGTTAATTAAAAAGACAAATTATTATAGAGAGTTTGATCAGTATGTATTAAATAAGAAAAAAGACTGCAATTTTATAACAGAAACAAACCTATGCACTATCTATGCGGATAGGCCAATAATATGTAGGCTTTATATTTGTAGTCCAAGAAGTTATAGATATAATGTGATTAGAGAGCTGATAGGAAGTACATATTTACAAGCGCTTGTATATGAAGATGAGATCAGACACAATAATTTGACAAGTAAAACTATTAATGAGTACAAAAGAAATCCAGCAGTTTTTGTTAAAGAGTACGATATACTTTTGGAAGAAATATTTGATTATGCAGAATATGAAGGTTGGCTTGATCTTGATGAAAGAGAAGAATTGTACAAAGAATACAATTAGTGTATTATTCCAATATCAAAAATATTTTAAAAGAAGAGAAAGTAAATATAAAAATGTAACTTTAGTGGTAAATAATTGAATAGAGGTATACAATAGTAATATACATAAAAAATAAAGTTAAAGGGATGATTGAAATGGAATATCTATATTCAATATCAACAGTATTAAGTTACACATTTTTAGTATTACTTTTTGTTCGAGTGCTAATAAATAAGAAAAGTATAGACTTTAAAAGTAATAAAATTGAATGGCAGGTACTTGCAAGTTTAATCACTTTAAGTATTGTACCAATGATGAATACATTTTTGACTGTTTCAATTATTTATATCTCAATATTAATGAAACATGATGACTTTATAAAGCTTATGAACAATGAATTTTAAATAGAGTTAGGTCTTTTTATTGTATGCTGGCCTAATTTATTTCATATGCTTAAAATAGGTTATGTAATCGTTAATGTTATTCTTGTTTCGAAGACAATTAAAGTTAACCCTTGAGATAAACTTACTCAAGGGTTTTTCAGATTTAAAATATATATTTATTAAATATTTTGGGGCTTTTCGATGGAAGTATTTTTTTCTTGTTTATTTGTTTCGGGTTCTTTAGCATAAATAGCAGCGTCTTTATTAACTTCCACTGATTCTTTAGGATTAGTTGTTGGATTTATTATTGACGCATTAGTGCTAGCCATATTAGCTAAAATCATACTCAAAATTCCTTCCATAGCATTAGGTGTTTTTCCGTCAGCGCCGCCAATAATTACTGTTTGTGGAACAAGAGGAGATTTACTTATCTTTAGAGCCTCTGCAAAAGCAGTTAATACGCTTTGTTGTACTTGTAATTCTGGTCCACCATAAGCATCAACTAGGGCTTTAGCAGCAGTACCTTTTGCAAGACCTACCTTTGTTTCCTGCTCAGCATTCGCTTCAGCAACAGCTTTGATATTTAGGGCTTGTGCTGCACCGACTTTTTCAAGCTTGAAGGCTTCAGCGCTAGCTTGTAATTCAACCTGCTTAGCATTAGCAGCAGCATTAAGCTCAGTAGCTTTTGCATTAGCAGCAGCTTCAGCTTCTTTTGTATATCTTAAAGCATCAGCTTCTTGGGTTCTCTTGTATTTATCAGCCTCAGCAAGCTTTTGAGTTTTTAATGCTAATTGTTCAGCAAGTTTTAATTCAGACTTACCTTTGTTGTCAGCAACTTCAATATCGATACTTGATTGAGTAAGAGCTGCCTGAGCTGCACTTTTAGCAACTGCTTCATTAAGTTCTCTTTGTTTTTCTGCCGATTTTTGTTTTGCTTCGTTAGTCTTAATTTCTTCTAAAGCAACCTGTCTGTCTCTAAGCTGTGCAAGGATAAGTTCAATTCTCTTATCTGTTGATGAAGCAGCAGGAGTACCAATTAATACTTCTTGTAATTCTAAGTCATATAATTTAAATTTATCTTTCATTTCACTTGAAGCCTGGTCTTGAATAGAACTTCTATCTTGAATCAATTCAATTAAGGTTTTAGTTTGTCCAATATTTTTAAAGTAACCTGCTATCATAGGATCAAGTGATTGTTCAATAAGTAATTTAATGTCACCAAATCTTTGGATTACTGAAGAAGCTTTTCTATAATCAATATTAAATACTACAGTAAGTGGAAGATTAGGCTCAAAAGCATCTTTAGTTATAAGATTAATTTCTTTTAGGTTATCATCTAATTTATGATCTCCAACCTGACCGCTGATCCATTTTAATATGACATTGGTAGTAGGAACGGGAATAATCTTACCTGCATAAGTATTGAAAGGATACTTACCTGGCATCATGCATTCTCTCCAAATACCTTTTTTACCTTGTTCAACAAGCTCTCCATGAGAGTAGTCAGATCCGGATACATCTTCACCTTTTTCACCAAAATAACTTACAACAACACCAACATAACCAATATCTATAATGCTTTTTGGAACTATGTCAACATTTGCAAATAACCTATTAATAAAGTATACACCATCAGTTAATACTTGCATCTGCTTACCTTTTCTACCGCCAGCAGCTAAGAATTTTTCAGGTTCTTGGAAGTTACTGTGATAATATTCATTAGTAATACCATCGCCAACTATTGGAGCAATTATAGCTCCATTATCTGGAGTAGGGCCCTCATTAACAGTTACTATTCCTATTGTGTCTTTAGTTTTAATATTGTTTCCAAATTCATCTTGCTCAAGATTTTTTGAACTTGAGATAACTACAGGAAGGAAGCCGCTGACTCTAAGTAAATCACTTCTCATAGTTTCTATTTGTTCTGATTCGGCTTTTGAAGTAAATATTGAATGAACTTTATCCTTTGTGATTATGATAAATTGAGCTAAATTAAATGCATAGGTACCTTCACGGAGAAGCTGCCTTTGAGGACCTTTTTGTCCACCATTATTTAAAAAAGCAACTACATCTTGAAAGGCCTTACACTCAGGAATAACTCTTCCTAGGGTTTGTCCGTCAGCAAGGCTTTCTCCTGATCTAGCAAATACATAACCTACTTGCCCTTGTGGTATAGTTACAAGTCGTACCTTTTTTACTTTATACTTAAAAGGTGTTTTAAAATGCACGCCTGCTCTAAGTACGTATGGCTGGTAACCAGCTTCACCTTTTAAGGCAATTAAACCATCGGCTGGTACAGATCCTTTTAAGCTCCACCATTTTTCTACTATACCTACTTCATCTGTTCCGATACTTGTGAATCCTATGCCATAAAGTAATATAAATAGCCCTACGATTCCAATACCTACATAAATTAAAAGGGATATTGTTTCTGAATTCATAAAATTTCCTCCATAATTAATTGTATTTTTTTATATTTATTTATTTAATTGCTATAGATGATAATATATTCCATTAATGATTAATTGTAAATGTCCAAATTAGTCAAATTTCTTCATTAGATTTATTACAGCATCTAATTAGAATAAACTAACCTTAATTCTCTTTTCCAATATCGCTCAATCGCACTAATGCTATCTACGTTATATTCACTTTTAAAGAATATTTCAGTGTTTAGTGATTTATGAGTACTTTATATTGATTTAACTCTTAGAAATTTGATTTATTAAATTTTTTTAATGTTATGTTTGTATAGGCTGGCAACTTCAGTTATTTGGATGATGTAGGCATAGCCATGGGAATAAGATGTTACATGAACATAAAGTTAATCATAGTTAATTTTATAGGGAAGAGGATAAACAATTATATAATTATGTGGTAAAATATATAAGATATGTATATAGGAGGAGTTTGGTGGATGATAAGAAATAAGACACGTTTAAGTGTACTCAGTTCATTAATTGTGGCAGGCAGCATTTTATTTGGAGGCGTTAATGTAAGTGCAGCAACACTAGATCAGAGCAATAAAGTTAATAATAAAGCTTATGTAAATAATCCAGAAGTTCAAATTGATTTAAAATTAAGATTGACTCCTGACCTAAATGGCGAAGTTGAAGGGAATTTATATAATTATGAAAATGTTCAAATTTTAGATACAGTGACGACTAATGGTACTGTATGGGATAAAATTATGTATAATAATAGTAGTTTATATGTAAGTGATGCATACATTAAGCATTATACTGCGCCAACAGATGATGTAGTTAATATTGCAAGAAATATTAGTAAGCAGTTTGAAGTTGGTAACTTAGATCAAATTGCAGGAAATTTTGATGGACAAGGTTTATCTTTAGGATATTTTCAATGGTGTATAGGTCAAGGTACGTTACAGCCTATCCTTAATAGAATGGATAGGGAATATAATGATGAAATGAAAAGCATTTTTGGAACTAACTATAATAGCATTCATAACATGATAGTTGATACAACAGAAAATCAACTTGCATGGGCCAGAACTATTAATGATTCTACAAATAAAATTACACAGCCTTGGTATTCACAGTTTGTTAGTTTATGCAATAATCAGCACTTTATAAATATTGAATTAGATGCTGAAGCGTATAAAGTTTCACAAGCAATGATTATTTGTGATAAGTATAATTTAAAATCAGTAAGGGGATTTGCTCTTGCTTTTGATATAGCTGTACAAAATGGAAGCATAAGCTCAGAGGCTGCTAAAATTATTGATACTGCTCTTGCACAAAAGCCTGGTATGATTGAAAAAGATCTGTTAAAGGTAATTGCAAACGCTGTAGCAGATACTTCCATTAATAATCCTGACGATATCCGATCAAGAAAAATTTCTATAGTTAATGGAACAGGAAAAGTTCACGGACTTATGCTTGATCTAGATAGGAATTATGGATTAAGCGATAGTTACTGGAGATAAATAGCGTATAAAACATAAAGATATAGCCTCTACTTTTGTGAAGTAGAGGCTATATGTTCTAAAATTATTCAGCTGAAATTGCACCAAAACCACAAGAGCTTAGGCAAGTTCCACAATCTACACAAACACTAGCATCAATTGCGTAGCTCCCACTTTGCATGCTTATACAAGATGTAGGACAATCACTTTTGCAAGCACCACATGCTTGACATTCATCAGAATTAATAACATAAGCCATAGTTAATACCTCCTTAATAATTATTTTTACAAAATCAAAGTAGCATACTAAATTATGCCTTCATTTTTATAAAAACTGATAAATAAAAAGAGGCACACAATGAATAATTCGCATTGTGTACCTCTTCGTACTTTATAATTTTATTATAGGCATGTATGACTTATATGTCAATTAATCCTGCTATGAATTATTGGATAAAATCTGAAGAACTTCATTGATATCTGGCAGTTGTTCTGATGGATAAACTTTGACCCATTGTATTTTACCACTTTCATTAATAATGATGTTGGCTCGCTTTGACATTCCTTTAGTATCATCAAATATTCCATAGTCACGAGCTATTTTGCCGTGAGGCCAAAAATCAGATGGAAGACTAACATTCTTAATCTGCAGTAACGTTGCCCATGCTTCTTTACAAGGCTGAGGATCTACACTAAATCCTAGGGGAACGGTGTTGAGACCTTGAAAGTTTTGAAAATTAGTTTCCAATGAGCGCATTTGATCAGTGCAGACTGGAGTCCAAGCTATAGGATGCCAGGAAAGAAGTACTTTTTTTCCTTTGTAATCAGATAAAGATATATTTTGCTTATTATTATCTTTTGCAGTAAAGTCTGGCGCATCTGTGCCTATTGAAATTGGAGTCATTATAATCTTCCTTTCATCTTTTATTTTTTCATCTATTTATATAGAGTCCCCTATACTAAAATTTTTATGAAAATTAAAGAAAAATTGTATAATACAAAGCTTCCATGACATGTATCTTGGTTTAAAAAAAGAGACTAGTTACAAAATTATAATTAAGTAACTAGTCTCTTTAACTGTATATAATTATTAATTTGAAAATTCTTGAGATCCCATATATTTTCCGTTTCCGTAGATTACACCTATACCAACTTTATTATATGAAGCATTCATCATATTAGCTCTGTGACCTGGTGAATTCCACCATTGATTAAATAATTCAACTGGATCACTAGTATTGTATGCAATATTTTCTCCTGTTGTAGTATATTTGTATCCTATATCTTGTAACCAGTTTGTCCACTTAGTTCCATCTGGATTTGTGTGGTCAAAGAAGTTATTTTGTATCATATCATTACTCTTGTATCTTGCTACTTGTACTAATGTATTATCCATAGTAAGAGGCTGAAGACCAGCTTCTGTTCTTTTTGCATTCATTAATTCAAGAATTTTTTGTTCAGCTGAAGCTTGTACTGTTATTGAATATTTTGTTGGCAATTTAGGTAACCCCTGTACATCAACTGAATTCGTATTTGATGAAACATCAGTGGTAGTTTTATCATTTTTAATATTATTTGTCTTATCAATGTTATCTAAATTGGCTGTATTATTAGTAACTTTTTCTATGTTTTGTGTACTTCCAGAATTCGCATTTGTTTCTTGATTATTTGTTGAAGTACTAACTGTAGATGTTTTATTATTATCTTTAACTATGTTATTATTTGAATCAAAAACTTTATTAACAACTGGTGTTTTCTCATTAGGAACTTGTCCGTTTGAAGTAGTTGTATTAGTTTCGTTATTTGCTATGGCTTTTCCAATTTTCATTATACCTAATTGGCTTAACAAATCAGTTTGTCCATTAACATTGGTAACTCCTGTTTGCATTGTACCAGTATTATAAAAGTTATACAATTTACCGTCATTCATTATTAAACCTTTATTTAAAATGTTATTTAAAATCGTATTATAATAAGTATTAGCATTTGAATCAAAAGTTGCTGCAGATACTCCTAATGATGAGAAACTACCAATAGTTGTAGCTGCGATAACTGATGTTATTATTTTTCTTAAAGAATTCTTCATCATAAGTTTTTCTCCTTCTATATGTTTTATTTGCCTCCTTGAATTTCAGATAAACAATAAACATTTTTTGAATGTTTGCTGTTTTCAAGTGAGGTCATGTGTCTATACTAACATTTTTATGACAACATTCAAGACGAAAATCTTTTGCTAAAGTCTTTTAAATGATATAGGCACAAAATCTCTTGAGTATGGTCTTATATGTTGCTTTATGCACCACGATATCATCAAGAAGCTTTCAATGCAAAGGATAGACCCCATTAATATTTTAAAATAATTATATAAAAAACTAATATCAGCTATTAGGAAAGGTGAAGAGAAAACTTTTATTTAGAATATTATTCCTATAAAAATCAGGATAAAGAGTGAAAGGATAAGCTAAGAATAAATATTTGCTAATATCCCCTAAATATAAGTAACTAAGTTTATGTTTCTGACATAATATAACAATATATTAACTTATATAGGTGAAATACATGATTAACTTAATATTAACACCACTTCATTATATTTATCTTATCTTTATCATCATATTAATTTTTGCGATGGTTAAGAAAAAAGATATATCGCTGTTATGTATAATAGGTATTTTCATTCTAGGATTAGCAGGGACAGGTTCTATGTATAAATCCGTCATGGGAGTATTTAATAGTTTTATATATGCAACGAAGGAGCTTATACCTACTATTTTTATTATCTCTATTATCAGTGCTATGAGTAACACGTTAATGGATTCAGGAATAAATGATGAAATGGTTTCTCCTTTCAAAGGAATTATTAAAAACTATTGGATAGCTTATTGGGTTATCGGAATTGTAATGATGATTTTATCATGGTTCTTCTGGCCATCACCAGCAGTAGCGCTTATAGGAGCATTATTTTTACCAATAGCTAAAAAAGCAGGGCTTCCAGCTATGGGGGTAGCTATTTCAATGAACTTATTTGGACATGGTATAGCTTTATCTAGTGACTATATTATCCAAGCAGCACCTAAACTCACAGCAGATGCGGCAGGTATACCTGTTGCTAATGTTATATCTGCAAGTATTCCACTTGTGATTACAATGGGTATAGTGACAACCACAGCGGCATTTTATTATCTTAGAAAAGACATTAAGGCAGGAGCTATAACTAATGAATATGAAATTGAAGAAACAACAGGAAATTCTGAAGTCTCAATGCTTATTCATTCAAAAAAATTAAGAAGGATTTTAGCTTTATCAATATTAGTTCTTTTTGCTTTAGATATCTTTATTATGTATGTTGCTAAATTGCAAGGTGGCGATGCTACAGCTCTTATAGGTGGTACTGCAATATTTATATTAAGCTTTATTTCAGTAATAATATATAAGGAAAATTCCTTAGAAAAAGTTACTGATAATCTAGTTAGTGGTCTTCAATTTGGGTTTAAGATTTTTGGTGTTGTTATACCTATAGCTGCCTTCTTTTATTTAGGCGATTCAGCGTTTACTGAGATTTTTGGGAAAATACTCCCTGAAGGATCTAATGGTATAGTAAATGATCTAGGCGTTGCACTTGCGAATAATGTACCAATTAACTCGGTTGTTTCAGCTAGCACACTCACAGTTGTTGGTGCAATTACAGGATTAGATGGTTCAGGTTTTTCAGGAATATCTTTAGTTGGATCTATAGCTAAAATATTCTCAACTGCTATAGGTGGAGGCGTAGCAACGCTAACAGCTCTAGGTCAAATAGCAGGAATATGGGTAGGTGGGGGAACCGTAATCCCTTGGGCGCTAATACCTGTAGCGGCTATCTGTCGTGTAGATGCTTTTGAATTGGCAAAGAAAAATCTTAAGCCAGTAGTTATAGGGTTAGTAGTTACGACCATAGTGGCAATATTTATCATTTAGAAATAGGGATGACTAATTTATAAGTGCACTTATTTCTTTATAAAACCAGAGTTTAATAATAATCTCTGGTCTTATTTTATTGATGAGATAATAAAAAAGTATAATAACATATATTTGTGAACCCATATCTTTTACTAATTAAACAAAAAACAATCCATATCAGTATGAATAGTATTATTTTTTTCAAATTAGTACAAAATTTTACATAAGAGTGGTATAATTTATTTTGAATAATATAATCAAACTTTAAATAATAATGTCGATAATAATATATGAATAAATGTTTAGTTTTTAATTCAACTTTAAATTAACACTATTTTAGAAACTAAACGGAATAATATTTAATTTTTTTAATTATGAGAGGGTGAGTAAGATTGCTGAAAAAGTTGGAGTCATACAAAAGAAGAAATAATGAACTAGTAGAGAGAGATTTAGAATTTTATCTAAATAATGATTATAAAATATCTCCGTATTATGAAGCACTAAGAATATCAATTATATACGGAATTATCGGAGCATTATGGATTCTGCTATCTGATAGATTGCTTGGAAAATTCATTACCAATATGGATATTTATATAGAAGTAGCAACATATAAAGGATGGCTGTATGTTTTAATAACCACGATATTAATCTACTTATTGGTTTTAAAGAGGGTTATTTTGGTAGAAAAAACTTTAAAAACAATAGCTAGAAATTTTGAAGCACTAAGTGCTAATAATGAAGAACTAATAGCATTGGAAGATGAACTAAGAAAAAAGTTTGAGGAATTAGAAAAACAAAATGATGCACTTCTGATAAGCGAGCAGAGATATGAATTAGCTGTTGAAGGTGCAGATTGTTGTATTTGGGATTGGGAAGTGGAAAAAGATAAATATTATTTTTGTATGAATTGGAAAAGTTATCTTGGATACGAGAATGATGAAGTGGAGAATACTTTACAGGGATGGATAAAATTAATTCACCAGGAAGATAAAATTAATGTTGTTTCTCAAATAAATGACTATATTCTATCTAATTCTAGTTCGTACGAAAGTATATATAGGATGGTATGCAAAAATGGAGAAGAAAAGTGGGTGTTAAGCAAAGCTAAAGCAATAAGAAATTCTGATGGTAAAATTGTTAGAATGGCTGGTTCGCACACAGATATTACAGAACAAAAATTAATACAAAATCAACTTAATTCTTTAGCTTATAAAGATATGTTAACAGAATTGCCTAATAGACTTTCGTTTGAGCTAAAAGTAAATGAGTTAATTAACACTGATAAGAATAATGACTCGAATACAAAATTTGCCTTACTTTATATGGATATAGATAATTTTAAGCATGTAAATGATACGTTGGGACATACTTCTGGAGATTTACTTTTAAAATATATTTCCAATATATTAAAATATCAAGTAAAAGCACCTGATTTTGTAGCGAGATTAGGTGGAGATGAATTTGCAATTATTTTTGAAGACATAAAAAATAGGCAGGAAATAATTGATAAAGTTCAGAAATTAATAAAATATTTAAGAAGACCATGGGTGATTGATAAACAAGAGTTTTTTATTTCTCATAGTATAGGAATTGCAATTTATCCAGAAGATGGCGATAATCTGTCTACATTACTTAAAAATTCAGATGTGGCAATGTATTTTGTAAAGAAAAATATGAAAGATAATTATTGTTTTTATCTGCAAGAAATTCAAGAAGAGAATTCCAAAAAAATAAAAATTATTAATGATTTAAGACGTGCAATAGAAAATAAAGAATTTAATCTTTTTTATCAACCCATAATTGATTTAAATAGTGAAAAAATCATAGGAGTAGAAGCATTAATAAGGTGGTTTCACCCAATAAGGGGGATGATTCCACCAATGGAATTTATACCGTTAGCTGAGGAAAATGGATTGATACATGATATTGAAAGTTGGATATTAGAAACAGCATTAATGCAGAAAAAGCAATGGGAAGATATGGGGTATGCTGATTTAAAAATGTCCATAAATATCTCAGGCAAAAGTGTTACAAGAGAGGGATTCATAAATGAAGTTAAAGATTTACTATCAAGAGTAAAAATTAAAAATGATAATATTCAATTTGAGGTAACTGAAACAGCACTTATGAATGATTTAAATACATCTATAAAAGTCCTAAGAGAAATAAAAGATATGAATATAAAAATAGCATTAGATGATTTTGGTACAGGATATTCTTCACTAACATATATTAAGAAGTTACCAATAGATGTTGTTAAACTTGATAAAGATTTTATTAAGAACATATCAAAAATAGAAGAGGAAGAAGTAATTGTAGATTATGTGATAAAACTTACTCACCAATTAAATTTGAAAATTGTTGCAGAAGGTATTGAAACAAAGGAACACTTGGAATTTTTGAAATTAAATGGTTGCGATTATGGACAAGGGTATTTCTTTAGTAAACCTATTACTAAAGAGGAAATTGAGAAATTACTGAATATTGGATAGGACTTATTTAACGATATTAAGGTGATAAATTACATAAAGAAATGTGCAAAAAAAAATAGATGGCCAGCCATCTATTTTTTAAGTTTAAGCGGTATTTTAATTAATTGTAACATTTTATAAATTGATAGAGTATAATTTGTAGTGTTATCTAGCATTTGGATAATTAACAAAATAAATCTTGATAATGCTTAGAATTTTTCATATGATTTATGTAATTAACGATAACATAAGTTAAAATTACAAATGTCTTTAGGAGGAAGTTTAATGGCTGGTACTAAAAATTTAACACAAGGCAATCCTGCCAAATTAATATTATTATTTACTGTTCCATTATTAATTGGTAATATATTTCAACAATTTTATAATATAGCTGATACATTTATTGTTGGACGTACTATAGGTATTAACGCTTTAGCTGCTGTAGGTTGTACAGGCGGTATCATGTTTTTGATTTTAGGCTTTGCTCAAGGTTTAACAGGTGGACTTTCCATTATTACGGCCCAGAAATTTGGAGCAGGTGATAAAAAAGCAATTAAAGAAAGTTATTTTACAGGTATAATCATTAGTATGATAGTAACTATAGTTCTTACTATAATAAGTACAATTTTTGCTAGGGATATATTAGAAGCCTTAAATACACCAGCAGAGATTATAGATGATGCATATAATTTTATGTTTATAATATTTCTTGGAATAATAGCTTCAATGTTTTTTAATTTCTTTTCAAATGTTATAAGAGCTTTGGGAGATAGTAGAACACCACTTATATATTTAGTAGTAGCATGTATTTTAAATATAATTTTAGAGTTTGGTTTTATTTTAATCTTTAAGATGGGGGTAAGAGGAGCAGCGCTAGCAACCGTTTTAGCACAAGGAGTTTCAGCTTTATTATGTATATGGTACATAAAAAGATATTTACCAATACTTAAATTAACAAAAAGCGATTTGAAAATATCAAAGAGTGTTTTTATAGAACATTTAAAAATCTCTCTGCCAATGGCATTTCAATTGTCTATAATAGCAATTGGCACTCTTGTAGTGCAATTTGCACTTAATAGTCTTGGTGCTGTTTCTGTTGCTGCTTATACAGCGGCTCAAAAAATTGATACTATTGCAGTTCAGCCAATGATTTCTATAGGTATCACAATGGCTACCTATACAGCTCAAAATTATGGTGCAAAAAAATATGACAGAATAAAAGAAGGAGTAAGAAAGTGTGTTCTTATATCAGTAGTTTTCAGTGTTATTGTAGCAATTATTAATATATTCGCAGGACAATATCTAACAGCAATTTTCGTTGGATTTGATCAAAAGGAAGTTATATCCTTATCACAAATATATTTAACTTCCAATGGAATATTTTATTTTGTGCTTTCAATGCTTTTTATATACAGGAACACTCTTCAAGGCTTAGGTCAAAGCTTTATTCCAACCGTTGCAGGTATTATGGAATTATTAATGAGAACTTTAGCTGCGATAATGTTGTCAAGGACATTTGGATTCTTAGGAGTATCTCTATCAAATCCTTTAGCGTGGTTTGGAGCATGTATCCCACTTGCTTGCGCTTATTATATTTCTATAAATAAAATAGAAAAAGAACAGTTAGAAAAAGAAAATTATTCAGACGAGAATGATATAAATGCATGTAGTTGTGTGAATAAGTAAAAAAGAATAGGAATTATTTATTTTTAACATATTCTCCACAATATAACGTTAGTATATAAATACCATGTTGAAGTTATCTTTAATATGGTATTTTCTGTTGCGAAGAAAAATGAACAATAATAAAATTACTTGTTAAGGAAATGTACAGGTTAATATATTAAATTATAAATAAGTTAAAGCAATCTAAAAGAGTTTTAGGCCATAGTTAATAAGTAAGAAGTACATTTGATTTGGGGTGATAAGGATGAATGATAAATTAGTTTATAGATATGAAAATAGAATTTCAAATTTTTTTATAGGAATGATTTTAGTATTTATTAGTACTGTAAAGATTATGTTTAATAAAAATGAATTAATGAATTTTACAATGAGGATTGGAGTTAATATGATGATGTTTGGAGTAATCTTAGGATTTATTGGTGTAGTTGGGCAATATATTGGCAAAATTCTTAAAGAGAGCAAAGGAAAACAAAGTTATTATAATTAACAATATAAAAAATCATAATGGAATTTGTGTTGTAAAAATATGACAATGTTAATCTATATAAAAGCGATTTAATTAGGAGGAAAAATTATGAAAAGATTTAAGTTGACTAAAGAAAACATATGTATAACATTAATTTTAATATTATCTGCTGTATTGAATTTTGCAAATATAGGAATTGAAGGATATGGAAATGGTTATTATGCTGCTGGCGTAAAGAGTATGACGCTAAGCCTCAAAAATTTCTTCTTTGTGTCTTTTGATCCAGGAAGCTTTGTAACAATTGATAAGCCGCCAATGGGATTTTGGATACAAGCGATTTTTGCTAAAATATTTGGTTTCAGTGGATGGAGTATACTTTTGCCACAAGCAATAGCGGGTGTGATTTCAGTTTATCTTATATATTATATTGTTAAAAGGTCTTTTGGAAGTGTAGCTGGACTTATTTCAGCATTATGTCTTGCAATAACTCCAGTATTTGTAGCGGCAAGCAGAAATAATACCATAGATAATTTACTAGTAGTAACATTATTATTTGCTTGTTTAGCTCTTACTAAAGCAGTGGAAGCTGGAAAGGCTAAATATCTTTATATAAGCTTATTACTCGTAGGTATTGGCTTTAATATAAAAATGTTGGAAGCATATATGATTGGTCCGGCTTTATATATAACATATCTTCTTTCTACAACTATACCATTTAAAAAGAGAATTGGACACCTTGTAATAGGATCAGTTATTTTACTAGCAGTATCTTTATCATGGGCAGTAATTGTAGATTTGGTACCAGCTCAAAATAGACCTTATGTAGGGAGTAGTACTAATAACAGTGAATTAGAATTAATAATTGGACACAATGGTTTAGAAAGACTTGGGCTAAGCGGTAATTCAGGTGGAGGTCCTGGCAGTAGAAGTAATAATGCTGATAATAATGGTAATAAGACGTCTCAAGGTGCTCCAGACGGAGATAACAAAGGAAGTATGTCAAGCGGCACCCAAAACGATGATCAACAAGTAGGAATGTCAAGCGGCGGTCCAAATGGTGATGAAATGGGTGGTCAAGGAGCGCCTACTGATGGAACAATGCAAGGTGATGGAAATGGGCGAGATCGTGGTAATATGCAGCCGCCTAGTGGAGGAATGATAGATGGTGGCGGACCAGGAGGTCAAGGCGGTCTTCAAGGTACATTTGGGGCACAAGTAAGCGCAGGTCTTTCGAGATTATTTGTTAAAAGTAGTTTATCAGATCAAATAGTTTGGTTTTTACCACTTGCATTATTAGGATTTATAGCAGGTGCACTAAAAGAAAAATTAGGAGTAAAATTAGATAATAAGAGGAAATCTTCATTAGTATTATGGTTTGTGTGGTTGTTCCCTGAGTTTATATATTTTAGTTTCACAACAGGATTATTCCATCCATACTATCTAACAATGATGGCACCTCCGGCAGCGGCTTTATCAGGAATTGGAATTACTACAATGTGGGAATTCTATAAAGAAGGAAAGTGGAAAGCGTGGCTTTTACCAATAGCTTTTGTTATAGAAGGATTGACTCATTTGATGATGTTATCTTACTTTACAAGCAATCTATCGGCTGCTACAAGAAATATAATTTTAATATCACTAGTAGTGTGTTTTGCGGCATCAGCAATATTAAGTATTCTAAATATATCAACTTTTATTAAAAGAAACGATACTGTAGCTATAGCGAAGGATAATTTTAATAAGAATATAAAATTGAAGAAAGCATTAACAGTAATTGCTACAATATCTATTTTAGTTACACCATTTATTGGAGCAAGTGCAGCACTAATTCATAGTGTAAATAGTAGTATTCCTACTGCTGGATTAGAACTTCTCTCAAATAGTCAAGGAGAAGGCTTTGGATCAAGAGGAGAGGGCCTCAGCAGTGAAAATTCTAAGTTAATTGATTTCTTAAAAAGTAATAAAACAACTGAAAAATATCTACTTGTAGTCTCTTCATCTCAAAGTGCAGATAGTATAATAATTCAAACAGGTGAACCGGTAATGGCTCTTGGTGGCTTCACAAGTGATAATATATTAACTTTAGATCAATTTAAAGAAATGGTTAAGAACGGAGAATTAAGATATGTACTCACAGGAGGCATGGGAAGAGGCGGAAACAGTGAAATTATGAATTGGGTTACTGAAAATGGTACAGCAGTTCCTGAAGGTGAATATAAGGACACTGCGGTAAGTAATCAACAAAGCAATAAAAATTCACAAGCTGCAGATGAAAATAATGACCAAAATTCAAACTCAAGAAAACAAAATCAAGAAGGTTTTGGTGGAAATAATTCAGGACAGCTTTATGATTTAAAAGCAGTAGCAGATACTTTGAAATAAATAGAAAATTAACCGTATAATTTAACCAAGAGATTTTTCTCGTCGTTAAAAGTATAGAGTTTAATACTATATGAGTAGGTTAGTTGTTGTATAATGTGAGTAATTTAAAATCTGATATATAATTAAATTACCACCTGAAATATAATTTCAGGTGGTAATTTATGCTGTATCAATATTAATTAGGGTGCATGAAGTATCATCTTATCTAATTTTATTCTAAAACCTCTAAATTCGTTAGCAAAAAACATGGTGACGAAAATAAATGCTAAAATTGAGAATCTTAAACCATGGGAAATAGGAAGTTTAGTTCTTTTTAGCATCATTTTTAAAGTAATCAATACTGAAACAATTAGTAATGGTTGAAGTATTTTCTGAATATCTCCCTTAATAAGAAAGTAAATAAAACAAATAAAAGCAAGAGCATATAAAAATAATTCAAAATAGTCATTAAAAGTGTAATTTTTTTTATATTTCATTTTTACTCTCCTATCTTAAAATATTAATTTATACCTACTATATCTATACATTAATTTAGAATATTATATATAAATCAACAAGTCGCATTGATGAGACTTTGTAAAAACATAAGGGGTGTACTACGGTACAAACAATATTAGACGAAAATTAAGAAACAGGCAATTATATTTTTGAGTTAAATTTACCGTATTATTTTAAAATAGGGAATTATATCATGAAAGTATAATTATATATTAGAGGCTGATATTCTCTCAAATTTAGAAAATATCGGCTTTAATTATTTTATATTAAATTTATACTATAGGTCTTTAAGGAGCAAATCATCTTAAGAATCAGTTAATAAATTTATTGACTCATTTTAGAGGTAATTAAGTCTTTTTGGAGAATAAGTATAATATATGATTATAAGTAATTTTTAGGGAAAAAGTATAAGAAAATTTATTTACTTAAGCATTTCTATTGAAAGTAATTTACATTCTTATGGATTTACCGTTTGCTGTTTTTCGGTGAAAATAAAGGAGGTTAGTGCAGAGGGATTAGAGCTGTTGCAATAATATAAGAGTAAGTGGAAATAAATCTAACTAACAAAACTAAAATTTATGTGCATAAATATATTCTAAGTACGGATGATAATAATCAGCTTTCACATATGTTTTATATAAATTAATGAATTATAAAAAAATCAAAATAAAGGGAGAATTAAAATGATAAAAAAATTTAAAAAAGATTCTTATAAAATTTCGATAGTGGGTATTGTAGGTTGCGTGCTAGCTGGTGCCATAATACTTACAAATAGCGTAAACGTTAAAGCATTAGACATTAATAATACTACATCAACTACTAATATAATGAATATACCTAAATTTCTTGTTGATACACCTACAAAGACTTATGATAATATAGGAAGAGTAGAAAAAGTAGCGGGCTTCGAATTTAAATTGCCTGATTTTCCTAGATCAGACAAAGCAGAGAGCCTTCAACTTATAAAACTTTCTGATAAGGACAATGTCTTACTTATATATTTGGATGGTGACATTAATTTTACATTTCAAGTTTCTGAAAAAGAACCATTAGAATATTTGAAGAAAATAGGAAATATAAAAAATGGATTAAGTAATCTTAAAGTTGAAAGTGAAGAACAAGCTATGAAATTAGGAGAGATAGATGGATTTAGTGTTACTGTAACATCTATTTCTCCAGCTGAGACATTGAAAAGTGGTGATGTAAGGCCAGAGTTTAAAGAGGTTAATAAATATTTTGCATGGAAAAATGAAGGCTTATGGTACAGTATAGGATATAATTCAACGGTTACAAGTTCAGCTCAAAACAATACTCAAAGCCACAATATTTCACAAGATGATCTAGAAAAAATAGCAAAATCTATAGTATATCCCGAAGAAATAAAGAATGTGAATTATTCTGTAGAAAAAGAGGCTTCAACAGAAATTGCAACAATGATGATTTATGAGAAAGAAGATTTAGAAAAAGCAAAGAGCTTTTTAGGTTTTAATCCTAAATTTCCACTAAAAATCAATGAAGATATAAGTATAAAAGAATCATCAATAGGAATCTCAGGGGATTCTGATATAAAAAATAATAATATTAATTATGAACTTACTAGCTTTTATTCGAATAAAAGTGGTTCAATAACTTTTACGGAGAAAAAAAACTTAAAATATTATGAGGACATACTGAAGAATGGATACATTAATATATGGGATAATGAAAATGAAAAAAATAAGCAGGTTAAAGGTGAAAAAATAAATATAAATAATAACGAAGTTTGGAAATATTTATATACTGAAATACTTGAGGATGGTACGTCTATTAATAACGGAGAATATATTTGGAAAGAAAATAATATTTATTACTCAGTATGTTTTTTTGAAGACACTGATAATTCGGATGAAATAATTAAAGAATTTGTTAATTCTAAAACTGTAGATTAACGTGGTGTTTTAATTATAGATTTTTATGAATCTAATACAAAAAGAGCAATGATTGTACGTTTCATATGAGGAATAAATTTAAATAAAGTTTAACTTTTATTATAGTAAAAGTTAAACTTATTGCTTTACTTACAATATAGAAAACACGGTAATCTGAATTTTTTTAGATAGAGAGGCCAATATCCATAATAATTATAGATAGTAGCCTTTTTTAATGGAATTCTTAGTATAATAATGAGAAAATATGCTTCATTATAAACTAAAGTACGGCATTAACACCATTAACATTAGCTTGTTCATCATCGTCCATAGGAATTATAATACATTTTTTACCATCAATTATTTGTGATTTTATTTGAGCTACTTTTTGAGGTTTAACGTGAAGTACAATGTCATAGTTTGTAGTTGCATGTGTCTCGGATTTTATTTCAGAGTTAGGCGTTGGTTCCAAGACGGTGTCAGAAGCTGTTTCTAACTCCACATCTGTTTCTGAGATAATATCAAAATCTGTCTTTAACGCAGTAGAAGTTTCTGTTTCTAATATGGTATTCAAAGCAGATTCACTTTCTATTTCTAAAGCTGAATTTTTATCTGATTCTAATTCAGTATCTTGTGTTGTTTTTTCAAGTCTTCTTTCTAGTATACGTACTTGTTTTTCAAGTCTTTCTTCCTTTTTTCTTTGCTCATTTGCTGCAAGTACTTTTTTATCAATTAAATTTTCTACTACAGGAGGAGTATCACCAAATTCTCTTGTATAAGATTTTTCGATTTTTGCAGTAATTTCTTCAGGAATTCCGCTTTCAATTAGAATATCTTGAATATTATCATTAGTTAAGGCTATAGGCTCAGCATTCTTACCATTAACGGCTTTGTGATCATCTACCATATTATTAAGAGTTTCTTGAATCTCCATGAAGATGTGATCAGATTTTTCATCATCACTGCCAATGGCCTTACGAATAATATTCTGGAATGCTTCTTTCTGTTCAGTGGCTGTTTGCTTTGAACTACAGCCTAGTGCTTCTTCCATAAATTCTGGATGTGGATCTTTTGCATCCTTTGTATAGTACATAACGGAGTGAATATCAGTACTACGGTCTGTAAAAGCTGGAAATACAAAGCCAAGATCAGGGGGACCAACTACCCAATCTCTAATACGTGCTCCTATTCGATTTTCATCTGAAATATATCCAAGACCTGGTTTCGAAAGTGATACTGGACATATTGCACATAATAGGTATTCATATACTTCTTCAGATTCATCTAATTTTGCATTATCCGTAGTTTTTGTCATAACATCGTAAGCATCGTGAAAAACAAGTATTAGAAAATTACCTGTATAGTCATAACTATCAATAATTAGTTTATAGAAGTCATCAAGCAGCGCATCATTTTTTAGTCTACTTTTTTTTAGTTCCATCAGAGACAGTTGTCTACCGCCTATATTTTCTTCATCAAGGGGAAAATTAAGTTCTAGAAGGTTATTGCCCACTGTTCCAGATAATGTTTTACTTGCAATCTCTAAATATTTAAAGAATTCTTCCTCTCTTAGATTTAAAAAAGTTTCTTTAATATTTAATACTATATTTTTTTGGCCATCTACATAGCAGCCACACATTCTGGTAAATGTACACTCGTCCTTTTTTAAACGTCTTTTTAATTCCAATATCTCTTTTTTATTCATAAATCGCCCTCTCATTTCATGAGTTTTAGTAGGCACATGATGGGAAATAGCAAGTCCATATTTGCCATAAATAATTTACATCGGGTAAGGAGGCAGATTGAATTTCTATTTTTTTGAATGTGCCTTAAGTACATAGTAAAGAATATGTTACCTAAATATAGTATAGTATTCAATGAACAGCTCTGCAAGTGACCAAATAAATGTATAACTTGTAATAGTCTTTTTAATTTGATATAATCATATGGGTAAAAATTAACATATAGTCAGTTCGAAAGCCTCCTGACTGAGGCACAATCTGAAAAATAATAGACTAATATGCTTGCATATTTGATAAACTATTTTCTTTCATGTGCCCAAAACAAAACTACGGTAAAATAATTGAGAAGAATAAAGATTTTAATTAATTTTTTATTAAAATCTTTTGTTTTTGTTGAGTTTATTTATCGTAGAATGTTTTCTACGATTTTTTTGTTTGGAGGTTTTTTTAAGATTATATAAGTAGTATTGACGTGGAGAATAGAATTAATTAAATGGAGGAGTTCATGTGAATAATAATAAGACAGTACAAAGAGTAGTTAAGACATCTATTATAGCAGCACTTTATGCAGCTATAACAATTGCACTAGCTCCAATAAGTTATGGACCTATACAATTTAGAGTATCAGAAATAATGGTGCTATTGGCATTTTTTGATCCATTTTATATTGTGGGACTTACTATCGGATGCTTTATTGCAAATATTCTTGGGCCAAATGGATTAATGGATATTATATTTGGTACATTTGCAACATTTATTAGCGTTTATGCTATTTCAATCACAGAAAAGTTTGTGAAGAATAAGAGAGCGTCATTAATTATAGCATCACTTTGGCCTACCATTTGTAATGGTATAATAATTGGATGGATGCTTTATTATATTTACCAACTTCCACTTTTATTATCAATTGGTGAAGTTGCAATTGGTGAATTTATTGTAGTTACAATAGTTGGAGTACCAGTTATAAAATTAATACAAAATAAATATGAAAAGTTACTTCTAAATTTATAGTAAATAAGAAGAATAAAAGACCGGTATTTTTAAGCTGGGTGACTTTATCATACTGTAGTGTGTTTACTTAGGTTTTACAAAAGTACAATCAATATTGATATTGCTACTCATAAGTCTTTTTGATTGTACTTTGTTAAATTGTTCTTGAGTAATGATAGGAATGTGGTAGTTATTAATAAAATATTGATTAAGCTTAAAAGTGCTGTAATTATGACTAATAACGCATGCCTAAAAAATAATTAATAAAAATGTTGACGTTTACTGTAGCTCGTGTTATACTTCATACATAACATAAAAGTATATAAATATCAGGCATGTGACTGGTAATGCAGGCAGGACTTGAATAAGCTAATATTATATTAGTTTATTTGAGTCCTTTTTTATCTTGGCCAAATAAAAAGTCTGCGAATGCGAATATTACTATAGTTATTATTATTATTATTTAATGAGAGGGGACAAATAATATGAATTATAAAGAAGTAGCATCTAAGATATTAAAGGCTGTAGGTGGAGATGAAAATGTTCAACATCTTGAACACTGTTCAACAAGATTGAGATTCAACCTTATTGATAATAGCAAAGTAAAAGTGAAGGATCTTGAAAGTATTCCAGAGGTATTAGGTGTTAAACAAAATGTACAATGTCAAGTAATAATTGGAAACTCTGTTATTGAAGTATATGATGAAGTTAAAAAACTTATTTCTGATAAAGGAGTAAATAATGGAGATAACAAAGAGAAAAGAAAAATAGGTACAATAGCTTTAGACTTTGTAATAAGTGTATTTCAACCATTGATCCCAGCAATAGCTGGAGGTGGTATTTTAAAGTCACTTTTAATGCTTTTAAACATGCTAGGAATTTTATCAAATACTACATCCACTTATAAGATATTAAATTTTGTAGGTGATGCACCATTATATTTCTTACCGCTTTTAGTAGCTATTACAACTGCTAATAAAATGAAAGTTAATCCATTAGTTGCAGTATCTGCTGTTGCAGCGCTGTTAACACCTAATTTAGCTAAGCTACTTGGAGAAGGAACTTTATTTTTCAATATACCAGTACAAAATGTAAACTATGCATATCAAGTTTTTCCGGCAATATTATGCGTATTATTGTATTCACAGTTAGAAAAATTCTTTAATAAAATTAGTCCAAAGGTTATTCGTAGTTTTTTTGTTCCGATGATGTCATTACTTATAACTGTACCAGTAACTTTACTTGTTCTTGGTCCTATAGGTTATAATTTTGGGCAAGGGTTTGCAGGAGTAATACTATTTGTTTTTGGTAAATTTGGTTGGATAGCAGTAGCAGTTTTAGCAGCATTCTTGCCATTTATGGTTGTTACAGGTATGCATAAGGCAATGATTCCTTATGTCATTACTTCTTTAGGTCAATCAGGGAGAGAATTAATATATAATGCAGCATCACTCGCACATAATATTTCAGAAGCTGGCGGATGTTTTGCTGTAAGTATTCGTACAAAAGATAAAGCGTTAAGATCTACTGCGGTCTCAGCAGGTATATCAGCTCTATTTGGAATTACTGAACCAGCATTATATGGAGTTACAATCTTACATAAACGTGTACTTTATGGTGTAATGATTGGGGCTTTTACAGGAGGTGCTTTCTTAGGAGTTCAAGCTGTTGAAGCATATGTAGCAGTAGGGCCTGGAATCGCAAGTTTATCCATGTTTATTTCTGAAACATTACCAAATAATTTAATGAATGCAATAATAGGATTAGGAGTTTCATTTGTAGCTTCATTTATTGCAGTAGCAGTTTTGTGGAAAGAAGAAGTAACTAGTAATGAAGATGAAAAGGTTAAAAATAAAAAAGAAAATTTCAAAGCACCAATAGAGGGGAAATTAATTCCTTTGAGTGAAGTAAAGGACGAAGTTTTTTCTAATAAATTAATGGGAGAAGGTATTGCTATAATTCCTTCTAAGGGGAAATTATATGCTCCAATAGATGGTACAATTGAAATGATTTTTGAAACAAAGCATTCTTTAGCAATGAAGTCTGAAGATGGTACTGAAATCTTATTTCATGTAGGCTTAGATACAGTAAATTTGAAAGGGAAATATTTTAATCCGGAAGTATCAGTTGGAAAAAGTGTGAAGCAAGGAGATCTGTTATTAAGCTTTGACTTAGATAAGATTGTTGAAGAAGGTTTTGATCCAGTAACTGCAGTAATTATTACAAATAGACCAGATGCTAAGATAGAAACTGTAGAAAGTAAAGAAGTTAACAAGAGAGATAATGTATTTGCAATAAATTAGATTGGAGTTGATGTATAAAATGTCATTTAGAGAAGATTTTTTATGGGGCGGAGCAATCTCAGCTAATCAAGTTGAAGGAGCTTTTGATGTTGACGGGAAAGGGATGTCCGTAGCTGATGTAGCAAGTTATAAGCCAAATTTGAGTGTAGAGGATTATGCTGGTCATAATAAGGTTACTACCAAAATGATTGAAGAAGCTATGGGAGATCAAACTACGAAATTCTATCCAAAGAGGAGAGGTATTGATTTTTATCATCATTATAAAGAAGATATTGCTTTGTTTGCTGAAATGGGATTTAAAGCACTAAGAATTTCTATCGCTTGGACAAGAATTTTTCCAACTGGAGAAGAAAGTAAACCTAATCAAGAAGGAATTAAATATTATGAAAATATATTTAAAGAGCTGAAAAAATATAATATTGAACCAATTGTTACACTATCACACTATGAAATGCCTTTGCATTTAAGTTTGAAATACAATGGATGGGTAGAGCGAAAATTAATTGATTATTTCGTTAAGTTTGCGAAAGTTTGTTTTGAGTCATTTGGAGATTATGTCAAGTACTGGTTGACATTTAATGAAATAGATAGTGTTGGCAGACATCCATTTACAACAGCAGGAATTATTCCAGATAAATGTCCAGAAGGAAAGCTTGATGAAGCTGTTTACCAAGCCTTACATCACCAATATGTTGCAGCAGCTTTAGCAACAAAAGAATGCAGAAAAATCATTAAGGATAGTAAAATGGGATGCATGCTAACAAAGCTAACAACATATCCTAATACTTGTAATCCAGAGGATGTATTGCTTTCATTAAATAGTAACTTAGGAAATCATGTTCATGCTGATATTCAGATATTTGGAGAGTATCCTAGATTATATAATGTCTTCTTGAAAAATAATGGAATCAATATTAAAATGGAAGAAAATGATGAAGAAATATTAAAGGAGAATACAGCTGACCATCTATCTTTTAGTTACTATATGTCAAGAACAGAATCGGCGGACACAACTAAAGAAAAAGCATCTGGAAATACTATAATGGGAGTAAAGAATCCATATCTTCCTTCTACAGAATGGGGCTGGCAGATAGATCCAGTAGGACTTAGAATATCGTTACTCGAATTATATGATAGATATAGAGTTCCGCTAATGATAGTAGAAAATGGAATGGGAGCAAAGGATGTTATAGAAGAAGATGGGACTATTCATGATTCGTATAGAATTGAGTATTTCAGAGAACATATAAGTGAAATGAAGAAAGCTGTGGAAATGGGAGTAGATTTACTAGGATATACCAGCTGGGCACCTATTGATTGTATAAGTGTTTCTACATCTCAGATGAGCAAGAGATATGGATTTATATATGTTGATCAAGATGATGAAGGAAATGGAACATTGAAAAGATTAAAGAAGGATTCTTTTTTTTGGTATAAAAATGTTATAAAAACAAATGGAGAAATTTTAGAATAAAGATAATAGGGGGATGATTATGAAAATAAAAAAAGTGCTTAATTCTAGTGTCATTTTAGCTATTGATGAGAATAACAAAGAATTCGTTTGCTTTGGAAAAGGTATAGGCTATAATAAAAAAAATGGAGACATTGTTGAAAAAAAGGTTGTAGATCAAATTTTTATGCCTGTAGAAAGCATCCAGATAAATGAGTATTTAAAATTATTAGATTCAATTCCCCCAATATATCTTGACATAACTCAAAAAATTGTTTCAGAAGCTGAAAAGGAGTTAGGTTCCAAGCTTAATATGAGTATATATTTTACATTAAGTGATCATTTGAATTTTGCAGTAGAAAGAGCAAAGAAGAATATTAATATAACAAATCGTGTTTATTGGGAAATAAAAAATTATTATTCAGAGGAATTTAAAATTGGAAAATATGCTTTAAAGCTTTTAAATGAATTAATAGACATTGCGCTTCCGGAAGAAGAAGCTGCTAATATTGCATTTCATTTAATAAATGCTCAATCACAAAGTAATGACTCAAGAGATAGTATGAAATATGCTAAAATGATAGGTGGAATTGTTAACTTGGTAAGGTATTCAATTGGTAGCGGTCTAAAGACGGAAGGAATTCACTATCAGCGTTTTATTACACATGTTAAATTTTTTACAGAGAGGTTCTTTAATAATGAAATGTTGAAAGACGAGAATGATGCCATGTTTGAGCAAATAGCAACATTATATCCAGAAGCAATGGAAATTTCTTTTAAAATAAAGGATTATATAAAAAAGGTTTATGATGGAGTTATTCCTAAAGACGAATTAACTTATTTAGCTGTTCATATAAATAGACTACAAGCTTATAATGAAATAAATAAGTAACTATATGATGTTCTTTGGTGGATTTCAAAGGTCATGCTTGGCCTCCACCAAATAAGAACTAGAATATTAATATAATGGAAAGCCACTGATTTAAATGGATTTAGTGTTTCAGGGGACAACCCTTGATAGAAATTTTAAGTTTTAGAAAGTAAATTTTTGTATTGGATATGCACACCCTTAAGGTTTTGGAATTAGGGGTGTGCACTTTTTAGTGGAAATAAGTCTATTAAGTGAAATTTTTATGATTTAGAGAAAAGAGAGGATTAATTCTATAGATCAAATAAGTAGTAGACACCTTAAGTTGAACTAAGTAAAATAATATTACTATCATAATTTATAAGTAATGGAGATGTGTAGATGAAAGATTATATCGAATTTATCACTACGGCATGGAGGGAATTTGTTTCTACTGGACAAGTACATCCAAAAGTTAGACGAGAAATTGCAGATTCATGGATAAGATGCAGGAAGTATGGAGTTGATCCTTATAATGGAAAGGGAAATGTTAAACATCCTAATATAGATGAGCTTATTAATAAAAATAATGAACTTATTTCAGTTGCTAGACCAGTCATAGAAAGCATTTATAGTATGGTCAGTGGATCAGGATTTGCTTTATTTTTAGTAGATAAAGATGGGTATATTATTGATGTTATAGGTGATAAGGATATAATGGAAAGGGCTGAGGAATTAGATTTTCTGAAAGGTGAATTGTGGTCAGAAAAGGTTGTTGGAACTAATGCTATAGGAACGGCTTTATATCTTAATAAGCCAGTCCAAACTATTGGAGCAGAGCATTATGGATCAAATCAACATTCTTGGACATGTTCTGCAGCACCGATTTATGATGAAGATGATAATTTAATAGGATGTATAAATATGTCAGGAAATTATTATAATGCTCATTCTCATACACTTGGAATAGTAACTGCTGCTGCTCAATCAATACAAAAACAAATGGAGCTAGCTATTTCATATAAATTGCTTAATGTAACCTTTGATTCTATATCAGAAGGTATGATAGTCATGAATGAACATATGAAGATAAAAAGAATAAATGGACGAGCGTTAAAAATTTTAAATATATCTTTAGAAGATGCAATGAACATGGATATAAATCTAGTTTTAAATGGCATTGATTTTCATAAGCTTTTTAAAGAGAGAAACAAATTTTTACATAATTTAGAGTGGGATTTTTCTATAAATAATGAAATAATCAAATGTGTTATAAATATACTTCCATTAAATAAAAATGGGAAAAATAGCGGTATGGTAATAACTTTTACTGAGGTTGAAGTGGTACACAAGCTAGTAAATAAATTTGCTGGATACAAAGCCCAATATGAATTTAAAGATATAATAACAAATAATTTAGAAATGAAAAATATGATAAGTTTTGCTAAAAAGGCTGCTAAAAGTGACTGTAATATTTTAATCCAAGGAGAAAGCGGTACAGGTAAAGAATTAATTTCACAATCAATACATAATTATAGCAATCGGGCAAGAGGGCCTTTTGTTGCAGTAAACTGTGCATCAATCCCAAGTGAACTGGTTGAAAGTGAATTGTTTGGATATGAAAAAGGTGCTTTTACAGGAGCTTCAAAGGAAGGGCATCCAGGTAAATTTGAATTAGCAGATGGAGGAACAATATTTTTGGATGAGATTGGAGAGTTACCTTTAGATATTCAAAGCAAGCTCCTTAGAGTGTTGGATAATGGAAAGATTGTAAGAGTTGGTGGGACGTATGAGAAGCAATTAGATGTTAGGGTTATTGGCGCTACTAATAGAATATTAAAAAATGAAATAAGCAAGAGAAATTTTAGAGAAGATTTATATTACAGATTAAGTGTAATGGAGATAAAAACAATTCCACTAAAGAAAAGGAAAGAGGATATAGATTTACTTGTAAATGAGTTTATTCAAAAGTTAAATATAAAAAATAGAAATAAAATTATAAGTGTTAAACAATCATATATAGATGAATTAAAAAAATATAATTGGAATGGCAATATAAGAGAACTTAAAAATGTTGTTGAAAGAGATTATTATTTAAGTGAAGATGAAATTACAAATGTAGATTGTTTATATTATAACAGTATAGATAAAAATATAAACAAAGTAGAATCTTCGATAGAGGAAATAAAAATAGTGCCCCTTGATAAATTAGAAGAGAAAGCCATAGGAGACGCAATAAATAAGTGTAATGGAAATCTTCAGTTAGCAGCTAAATTATTAAACATAGGAAGAGCAACTTTATATAGGAAGATAAAAACATATGATATTAGTGTGTCAAAATGAGAAAATAACTATATGTGTATCAAAATGAGAAAATAAAAATGTATCATTTTGATACATTTTTCGTTTTTATCCTAGTTTATAAAAAATTCTAATTATATTTTAAAGCGGCATAAAACTAGCAATATAAATATATTAAAGAAAAAAATATAAATTTACGGTTATATTTATACTTATTGGCACATATATTGCTTAATAAATGATATGTGAAGAAATTAACAATATTTTAGGAGGATTTTATATGAAAGCAGCGTTATGGTACCAAAAGAAAGATGTTAGGGTTGAAGAAATTGACGAGCCAAAGGTAGTAACAAATGATGGTGTAAAGATTAAAGTAAAATGGTGTGGAATATGTGGATCAGATTTACATGAATATTTAGGAGGACCTATATTTATACCAGTTGGACAACCTCATCCATTAAGTGGGACAACTGCGCCTGTAGTTTTAGGCCATGAATTTTCAGGAGAAGTAGTGGAGATTGGTAGTAGTGTAACTAATTTTAAGCCAGGAGATAGAGTAATAGTTGAGCCTATAGTTGCATGCGGAAAATGTCCAGCATGTTTAGAAGGAAAATATAATTTATGTTCATCTTTAGGATTTCACGGACTTTGTGGAAGTGGTGGAGGACTTGCTGAATATACAGTTTTCCCAGAAGAATTCGTACATAAGATACCAGAGGAAATGTCTTACGAACAAGCTGCTTTAGTTGAGCCAATGGCAGTAGCATTACATTCAATTAGAATTGGCAATTTTAGAACAGGTGATACTGCGTTAGTACTAGGATCTGGTCCAATAGGACTTGCAACTATTGAGTGCTTAAAAGCAGCTGGCGCAAAATTAATAGTAGTATTACAAAGAAAATCTATAAGACAAGAGTATGCTAAAAGAGCAGGAGCGGATGTAGTATTAGATCCTAATGAAGTAAATATTGCAGAGGAAGTTAGGAAGCTTACTAACGGATTAGGAGTTGATGTGGCATTTGAAACTACAGGAGCTCAAATAGGTTTTGATACAGGTATAGATAGCTTAAAGTTTGAAGGAACTTTAGTTGTAACTAGCATATGGGAAGATAATGTTAAGTTTAATCCAAATGTGTTAGTATTTACTGA
The DNA here is from genome assembly GCF_003575225.1 of Clostridium chromiireducens. NCBI lineage: Bacteria > Bacillati > Bacillota > Clostridia > Eubacteriales > Clostridiaceae > Clostridium > Clostridium chromiireducens. The sequence continues at coordinate 349,338 of NZ_QXDJ01000005.1, forward strand.
GAAGAAAATAATTGGAACATTAGCATACAGACATGAATTCCCAGCAACTATGGCTCAAATGAAGGATGGTAGAATAAAAGCAGAAGGATATGTAACAAAGAAAATACATTTAGATGACATAGTAGAAGAAGGCTTTGGTGCATTAACAGGTCCAGAAAAGAAAAAACATGTTAAGATATTAGTAACACCAGATAAAGATCTTTTATTAAATAACTAACATTAGTAATACTTAGGGTATGTAATTTCAGCTAAGATTCAGATGGCATTCAGACCATCTGAATTAAGTTTTACTGGATAAAATTAGGAGGAAGATAGATGTACAAAATAGTTAGTAAAAGGGAGCTTACAAATAATATCTATTTAATGGATATAGAAGCTCCAAGAGTGGCAAAGTCTGCAAAACCAGGGCAATTTATTATTATAAAGAATGACGAAAAGGGTGAAAGAATTCCTTTAACTATAGCGGATTATGATGCAGAAAAGGGAACAGTAACTATAGTTTTTCAAACTGTAGGAAAAGGAACTAAGCAGTTAGCTACGTTTAATGAAGGGGATTATGTAGCTGACTTTGTTGGACCATTAGGAGTACCAAGTGAATTTATACATGAGGATATAGAAGAATTAAAGAAGAAGAATTTAGTCTTTGTGGCAGGTGGAGTTGGTGCAGCACCAGTATACCCACAAGTGAAATGGATGCATGAACAAGGAATAGCTGTAGATGTTATTTTAGGAAGCAGAAACAAAGATTTATTAATATATGAAGAAGAATTAAAGAAAGTTTCAGGAAACCTTTATGTGACAACTGATGATGGCTCATATGGGTCTAAAGGGACAGGATCAGATATGCTTAAAGAATTAGTTAATAATCAAGGTAAAAAGTATGATCATGCAATTATCATTGGACCAATGATAATGATGAAATTTACTTCTATGTTAACTAAGGAATTAAATATTCCAACAACAGTAAGCTTAAATCCAATAATGGTTGATGGTACAGGCATGTGTGGCGCATGTAGAGTGACAGTTGGAGGCGAAGTTAAGTTTGCTTGTGTTGATGGACCAGAATTTGATGGACATTTAGTAAATTATGATGAGTCAATGAGAAGACAAACTATGTATAAGACTGAAGAAGGAAAAGCACAATTAAAAGTTGAAGAAGGTAATACGCACAATCATGGTGGCTGCGGTTGCGGAGGTGATAAGTAATGGATATGAAAGAAAGAATGGTTAGAATACCTGTAAGAGAACAAGACCCTAAGGTTAGAGCAACAAACTTCGAAGAAGTTTGTCTTGGATATAATGAAGAAGAAGCAACAAAAGAAGCTTCAAGATGCTTAAATTGTAAAAATCCAAGATGTGTAGAAGGCTGTCCAGTTTCAATCAATATTCCAGGATTTATCGGATATGTTAAAGAAGGAAAATTTGAAGAGGCAGCAAAAGAAATTTCTAAATATAGTTCACTTCCAGCAGTATGTGGAAGAGTTTGTCCACAAGAAAAACAATGTGAGGGAAGATGTGTTGTAGGAATAAAAGGTGATTCTGTTTCGATTGGTAAGCTTGAAAGATTTACAGCAGATTGGGCAGCATCACATAATGTTGATTTAAGTGCAACAGAACCTAAAAATGGTATTAAAGTTGCAGTTATAGGAAGTGGTCCAGCAGGGTTAACTTGTGCTGGAGATTTGGCAAAAAAAGGTTATGATGTAACTATATTTGAAGCACTTCATAAAGCAGGAGGAGTATTAGAATATGGTATTCCTGAATTCAGACTTCCAAAAGAAAAAGTAGTTAAAAATGAAGTTGAAAATATTAAAAAGCTTGGTGTTAAAATTGAAACTAACGTTATAATTGGTAGAACTATAACAATAGATGAATTATTTGAAGAAGAAGGCTTTAAAGCTGTATTTATTGGTTCAGGAGCAGGTCTTCCTAAGTTCATGGGAATATCAGGAGAAAATGCTAATGGAGTATGCTCTGCTAATGAATTTTTAACAAGAGTAAACTTAATGAAAGCTGCTGTAGAAGGATATGATACACCAGTAAGAGCCGGAAAGAAAGTTGCAGTAGTTGGTGGAGGAAATGTTGCTATGGATGCAGCAAGAACTGCCTTAAGACTTGGCGCAGAAAGCCATATTGTATATAGAAGAGGAGAATCTGAACTTCCAGCAAGAGTAGAAGAAGTACATCATGCTAAGGAAGAAGGAGTAATCTTCGATGTATTAACTAATCCAACAGAAATTCTAGTTGATGAAAATGGATGGGTTAAAGGCATGAAATGCGTTAAAATGGAACTTGGAGAGCCAGATGCATCTGGTAGAAGAAGTCCAGTTGAAGTTCCTGGATCAGAATTTGTTATGGATGTAGATACTGTAATAATGTCTCTTGGAACATCGCCAAATCCATTAATTTCATCAACAACTGCAGGTTTAGAAATTAATAAGAGAAGATGTATAGTAGCTCAAGAAGAAACAGGTCTTACTACTAAAGAAGCTGTTTATGCTGGCGGAGATGCAGTTACAGGGGCCGCAACAGTAATACTTGCTATGGGTGCTGGTAAAAAAGCGGCAAAAGCTATTGATGAATATTTGTTAAAATAGCACTGTCTTTTACAATATATGACTTAGTATAATAATTCGCAATTACTGTGTGTTAATACATAAAACTACTATGAACGAAACTTTTATATTTAAACAAGGAATATATGATTAATTCTGGAGTTAATGAAATTGCAGGCTATGTAGAAGCTATAAGTATCCTTTTAGGTACTATTGTATGAATATTATCTTAATATATTAAAAAGCATAAAAAACTCATGAAATCTAAATTTAAGATTTTGTGAGTTTTTTTGTTCGTTGAGTATCATTTAAATCATGCAAAGTAGATTTTTTATGTAAAGTTAACAAATTTTACTGATAACAATATAATAGCATATATATATTAATTATAATCATTTTCGATTAATCTGGTGTTATAATTCCAAATTAAAATTTAATATAGTAAGAGCAACATAAAAATTAGGAGGGCGATTATGAAACTAAAGGGAATAACTACGATTATTCTTGCTTGTACTTTATTAATAACAGGATGTTCAACAGGAGAAGCGGAACAAAATAAAGATAAATCTAATGTGGAGCAAAGTGCGACCGTAACTTATCCACTTACTATTAAACATACTTATGGTGAAACAGTAATTGATAAACAGCCAGAAAAGGTTGTAACAATTTCCTAGGTATATGTGTAATAATATCATTTGTTGAATTACATATTAATGAAAACTGTATACTCTTTTTTGTGAAAAAGTACGAGGGAAAATATGAGCGGACTTGCCTTTTGGATTCACAGTCTCTAAGCAAAAACTCGTATTATTTTTATAGTGTTATGTTAGATTCCAAGTCAAAAGATGGTACTAATTCTATAAAAGTTCATATTATAAAATATAACAAGCTTTGTGTAAAAAATCACATTGTTTTTATATAAAGATAATTTACAAAAGAGGGTGACTATATGAAATGTAAAACAAAATTAACCGGAAAGGTAATTCGCCCAAATGATCCTGAATACAGGGAAGCTCGCATGAACTGGAATCCGTTCACCAACGCGTTTCCTAGTGTATTTGTTTTTGCAAAGAATAAGGAAGATGTGGAAAATGCAGTCAAGTGGGCTCGTGAGAATGATGTACCAATTAGGATGCGAAGCGGCAGACATGCTCTAGCAAAAGATTTTTCACAAACAAATGGTGGAATTGTTATAGATACTGGTCTAATGAAAAGAGTAAAGGTGGATAAAGCCAATTTAATTGCCACCGTTGAGGCAGGAATACGAGTTGGCTCTCTTGTGAGGATGCTAGCAAAGGAAGGTTTCCTTGCTCCTTTTGGAGATAGTTCCACTGTTGGTATAGGCGGAATAAGTACTGGTGGAGGAATTACAGCTATACAACGAACAGCAGGAGTAATTTCAGACAATATTCTAGCTGCCACTATAGTTAATGCAAATGGTGAGGTTATGCACGTTAGTGAAAACGAGAATCCAGACTTGCTATGGGCTATTCGTGGAGGTGGAGGAGGTAACTTCGGTATTATAACCTCATACACATTTAGAATACGTCGCGCTCCTGCTGAAGTTGGGATATTTCAAATAATTTGGCCATGGGAGCAATTAGATGAAGTTATTGATGCATGGCAAAGATGGTCTCCATTTGTAGATGTAAGGCTCGGTACAATATTGGAGATATATTCAAAAACAAATGGACTTCTCCGCTCGCAGGGATTATTCCTTGGTACTAAAGCAGAACTTAAGAGATTGATAAGACCTTTGATAGAGGTAGGATGTCCTTTAAAGGTAATTATTGACGGGGTCACACTAAGTGAGGCAATAGATTTCTGGGCTCCAAATGAACCTTTCTTCGATGAACAGAAGAGTACATGGTCATCTGCATGGGTTGAGCAAACTCTGCCTGAAGAAGGAATTAAAGCGATAAGAAGCTTCTTAGAAGAGGCAAAAGGAAGCGAATCTAATTTCTTTTTCCTTAACTCTGGAGGCGCTATGAATAGTGTAAATCCAAAGGATACAGCCTTTTTCTGGAGAAATACGAAATATTATTTGGAATGGGATGCCTCATGGATTGAAAAAGGTGAAGCACGAGAGAATATTATGCTTGTTGAGAAGACACGTGCAAGGTTGCAGCCGTATATAACTGGATCATATGTAAATGTACCAGATTTATGTATAAAAGATTACGGCCATGAATATTATGGCGATAATTTTGCTAGGCTTAGGAGAATTAAAGCTAAATATGATCCGGAAAATATTTTTAACTTCATACAGAGTATTCCTCCAGCTCGTAATTGCGATTGTGATTATAGAAATGGAAGGTAGGCATAATCCATTATTGCAGTTGATTATTGATTAATTTGTATAGTTTCTTTTTAGTCTTAACTAAAAATATGATATATAAAATCGCACATTCCTATAATCTTTATTAAAATGATGAAAAGATTGAGCAATACTTCAGATTGAAAGATATAGTGCAAATTTTGTTTTTAATAAAGGATGGATCATAAGATAATGAGATTGTATCCTATAGAATAGACGATAAAAAAGTCAACTCTATAGGGTATTTTAGGCTATATAACTCTAACATCAGACTCCCCATAAATTTCTTCTTAAGCGTATCATATGATACGGAGTCTATAATAAAAATGTAATATAATATTTATAAGAAGCAAATGAGAATAAATTTCAAAGGAGGGTGTTATGAATAAGTTAGGAATAGATATCGGTTATTCAACGCTTAAGTATGTTTACTTAGATAGTAACGATAATTTAATTGAAAGTAATTATATTTTCCATAAAGGAAATATAATTAAACATTATGGAGAGTTGATCGAAAAAGTTAAAATAATTAATAAAGAATCAAATATAATTATTGGAATAACAGGAAGCCTATCATCGAGAATTAATTTAGATAAAAAATATCAGATTAATAATAGTATTTCTCTTATTGAAGGAACTTTATTTAAGAATAAAAGTGCTAAATCTATTATTGAACTAGGTGCGCAAGAAACAAAATATATTACAGATATAGAAAATAGAAGTGTGAAATTTTTCATGAATACAAGCTGTGCAGCTGGTACTGGTTCTTTTTTAGAAGAGCAAGCTTCAAGATTGTCTATAGATATTAAAGATATATCAAATTACACAGAAAAGGCTACAGAAATCCCAAGAATAGCTGGAAGATGCAGCGTTTTTTCAAAGACTGATATGATACATCATATGCAGGATGGGGTGAAAGTAGAAAATATATTACAAGGATTGTGCCATGCGCTTGTTAGAAATTATAAAGCAAATGTTCTTCAGAAAAATAAGCTTAATAAACCAGTTATGCTTTCTGGAGGGGTAATACATAACAAAGGAGTAGTTAAGGCTCTAAAAGATGTATTAAAGCTAGAAGAAGAGGATATTATAATTGAAGAAAATTTTGAGTTACTTACATGTTTTGGTGCCTGTAAAGTAGCTGAAGAAAAAGGACTAACTATAGACATTAATCAACTTAATGCTACTGAAAAATCAATTGTAGAAAAGTCTAAAAATAGTTTATTTGAAAAGTTAGATAAATTTGGAGTAAATGATAGCTTAAATAAGCATACTTGTATAAATAATAATTTAAAAGAAGGTTACTTGGGCGTTGATATTGGATCAACAAGTATAAACTTTGTTGTTATTGATGAAGATAATAAGGTTATTGACTATATTTATACAAAAACTAATGGAAAACCAAAAGAAGTTGTAACAGAATATTTTTATAAGTTAAAGAAAAGATTAGGACAAGACTTTAAATTCAAAGGAATAGGTACAACTGGTTCTGGTAGAGAGTATATTGGAAAATTAATTAATGCAGATTTAATTGTTAATGAAATTACAGCTCAAGCGGAAGGAGCTATAAATGTATGTAGTGATGTTGATACTATATTTGAAATTGGTGGTCAGGACTCAAAATACATATGTATAGAAAATAAATTAGTAAAAGACTTTGAAATGAATAAAATATGCGCAGCAGGAACAGGAGCATTTATAGAAGAGCAGATTAAGAAGCTTGGAATAAGTATTTATGAATTTGGAAATGTGGCTTTAAAAGGGGATAGTCCTTGCAATTTAGGCGATAGATGTACTGTTTTTATTGAAGGTAATATAGGCAAAGCAATAGGAGAAGGCGAAAGTATTGAAAATATTTCAGCTGGTCTAGCTTATTCTATAGTAAAAAATTATTTAAACAGAGTTGTCGGAAATAGACCTATTGGAAATAAAATATTCCTTCAAGGCGGGATTGCTCATAATCAAGCAGTTGTAAATGCTTTTAGATCTTTACTTAAAAAAGAAATTATTATTCCAGAATTCTTTAGCGTTACAGGTGCTTTAGGAACAGCGGTTTTAACAAAGGAAAACATTAAGAATAACGAGAAAGATGAAAAACAAAATAGCAGTATAGATTATTCAAAAATGAGTGAAAAATTCTTCTTAGATGGATATATAACTGATAAAGATGCTGATAAAAAAACAATAGGAATACCAAGAGTACTATTTCTCAATAAAATGTTCCCGATGTTTAATGAGATATTTAAAAGGTTAGGATATAATGTTTTGCTTTCAGATGCAACTAATGAAGAGATAATTGGACTTAGCCAGGAATACTCTTTTGAAGAAACATGTTTCCCTGTTAAATTGATAAATGGACATGTAGCATGGCTTTTAGAGAAAAAGGTTGATTATATATTTCTTCCTCATTTGTATACTATGAAGCATTCTGGTTCAGGCGTAAGAGAAGATTATGCATGTGTATATATGCAGACTTCACCAAAGATAATTGAAAGCGTATTTAATTTAGAAGAAAAAAACATTAAATTAATATCACCAGTATTATCTTTTAATTTTGGAAAACAATATATGATTAAAACCTTATTAAGCTTAGGAAAAGAACTTGGGAAAAATAAAATAGAAACAGCTGCTGCAGTAATGTCCGGTATGAAAAAGTTTATGGATTATGAAAGGAATCTTGAAGCTTTAGGAACTGAAGTATTAAAAAATATAGGCAAAGATGAAAAAGTATTTGTAATGATAAGCAGAGTGTATAACATTATTGATCCTGCATTAAACCTGGGGATAGAAAATGAACTAAAAAAGCGTGGATATAAAGTGCTTCATTTAACTCATCTTGAAGCCTCGGAAATGGACTTGGGAGAAGAATATTCAAATATGTATTGGCCTTTTGGACAACATATAATAACAGGCGCAAAAATTATAAGAAAGCATAAAAATTTATATCCAATATATATTACTAATCATGGATGCGGACCAGATACAATACTTACTCATTATTTCAAGAAGGAAATGGGAAGCAAGCCTTATCTGCATATAGAAGTAGATGAACATTCTTCAAAAGTTGGAGTAATTACAAGAGTAGAAGCATTTATAAATTCCATTAAAAATTGTGAAAGCAATAAGTCATTAGAAAAAGGAAGCAAAGATGTTGATGTATCTAAAAAACTTGAAAACTTTAAAGATGAAACAGAAGATGAAGTGATAATTCCATATATGTATCCATATAGCAATATACTAAAAGCTTTTCTGGAAAGAAAAAATATAAAAGTTATAATTTTAGAACCTGTA
>NZ_QXDJ01000005.1:361204-421204 GCF_003575225.1 Clostridium chromiireducens
CAATACCCAAAGTTCGTGAGCTAACGCGAAAGCGAGGCAGCGACCTAAGGTAGGGTCAGCGATTGGGGTGAAGTCGTAACAAGGTAGCCGTAGGAGAACCTGCGGCTGGATCACCTCCTTTCTATGGAGAAATCTAGTTAACATTATGATTAACTAGTACAAATACATCATTGTATGTATTAAAATATAAAATACTTACTCAAAGGTTACTTAAGTATTTATTCTGTTTAATTTTGAAAGAACAATTTTCTTTCAAGTATGTGAATACTGAAAACCAAATTAATAGTTCGAATTAAAGTTTCTTTTTAAAGGAAACACTAACTCACATTCGTTCGTTGGTGTACAGTTCATTAGACAAAATCAGAGATTTGGAATGAACTAGCATCTCGTGATGATGGCATAGAGGTAACACTCCTTCCCATTCCGAACAGGAAAGTTAAGGTCTATAGCGCCGATGGTACTGCATGGGAGACTGTGTGGCAGAGTAGGACGTTGCGAGGTAATTAGGAAAGATAGTCGTAGGACTATCTTTTTTTGTTTGTTATAAATTATAAATAGAATTAAGGATTGGATAATGTGATTCTAAACTTAGTTGGAGTAAGGGACGTGAGCTCTTTAAAAATCCTATTAAAATTTCTCTGACTTTCAAATCCACACTCCAAAGCTATTACTGTGATTGGAAGATCTGTTTCACTAAGCAGCTTTTGAGCTTTATTTATTCGTAGTCTGTTTACATAATCATTAAACTGGAAGCCGATTTTGTTGGAAAAGATTCTTGAGAGATAGAATTTACTGAAGCCTAAATCTTTAGCTATACTTTCTAATGAAATTTTTTCTTGGTAATGAACCTCGATGTATTTAAGCAGGTTTTGAATTGTAATGTTATAAAAATGACTGCTATTCTTTAGGGTAAAATGAGGCTCAAGTTTTCCGAGTATTGTATACAAAAGGCCTTTAACAACATATTTGTTATTATATTTTATGAATTCATCATGTAGCATATATAAAAGGGAGCTTACTCCCTCATCAATGGTAGCCTTGTACATAAAGGGATTTTCCAATGTCTTATCCATTCGTGTACCAAAAAAACTGCCAGTAAGGTCAGGGGAGAAAATAAATAGCAAGATTTTTGAGAATTCTTCATTATTAAAACTATGTATATCATTAGGAAAGCACACGGAAGCCTCGCCTACGCTAAGGGAGCGTGAAAAATCGTTTATTGTGACTTCTATGGAGCCTTCAATAACATATACTATCTCTACATATGGATGTAGATGGGGTGGAAAAGTGAAATTGTCCAAAATTTTCGAACTAAAAAAATTTTGGTCTCCAGATTTATTTGCTTCGAAAAAAGGGTACATAAAGACCTCCGATTATTTTATATATCTATTAATACATGGAAAGCAATAAAATATTACATAGAGTCAAAGAAAATATTAGCCTTAAAAGTTTTGGTGGAAGACAGAATGTAATATGCTTTTTGAATTCAATAGAATATAAAAAATATAACATGTACTGCAATATATGTCCATATTGTGTTAATATTTTACTAGCCTAATTTGCTAAATACATGTAGTATTGAAGAAAACAAAAGAGGGAGAGTTTTTAATTATGTCAATAAAATACATACATGATATGACAAAAGGGAATGAAGTTTCCCATATTATAAAGTTTACTTGGCCGATGCTTATCGGTAATGTATTTCAACAATTTTATAACTTAATTGATTCTATTGTAGTAGGAAAGTATGTTGGTGCTAATGCTTTAGCAGCAGTAGGTGCTTGTGGTTCGTTAAGCTTTCTTTTTTTCTCAGTATGCCTTGGATTATCAGTTGGAATAGGTATTATTATCTCACAATATTTTGGTGCTAAGAAAGAAGAACAAGTAAAAAGAGCTATAGCTAATTCAGCTTATGTAATTGGAGCATCAGGGATAATTATGAGTATAATAGGAGTTGTTTTTGCACGTCAGGTTTTGCAGCTTTTAAATACGCCGCCTGAAATTTTAAATGATTCCGTAGCATTTTTAAGAATAGCATCAGGAGGAATGATAGCAGTAGGGTCTTATAATGCTATAGCCGCTATACTTAGAGCTTTAGGAGATTCAACAACACCTCTTATTTTTTTAATTGTTTCTTGTGCAGTTAATGTTGTTTTGGATTTGATTTTAGTTTTAAAATTTGGATTTGGTGTATCAGGTACGGCTTTTGCTACAGTCATTTCTCAGGCATGTGCTGCTTTGGGGTGCTTAACCTTTGCATTGCTTAAGAACCCATACTTCAAATTAAAAAAAGAACACTGGATAATAGACAAGTCAATTATTACTAAATGCATAAAGATAGGTGTTCCTGTAGCAGCGCAGAATTCATTGATTGCAGTGTCTCTAGTGGCATTGCAGAGCGTTGTAAATGGTTTTGGGGAGACAGCCATTGCGGCATTTACTGCCACCAGCAGGGTTGAGCAGCTAATACAACAGCCTTTCAATTCTTTAGGTGCTGCTATGTCCACATTTGCAGGTCAGAATATGGGGGCTAATAAACTTGATAGAGTTAAAAAGGGATACCATAAAAGCATTTTAATAGTAGCTGGGTTTAGTATGCTAGCACTTTTGGCAGCACAATTTGGTGGACATGCTATTATGGAAGTATTTGTTACAGATGAAGCTGTAATAAATCTTGGTGAAAAGGCAATAAAGATTACTAGCTGTGCGTATTTCTCTCTTGGAATGATTTATGTTACTAGAGGAGTTTTAAATGGTACAGGAGATGCATTTTATGCTATGATTAATGGTTTTGTGGAAGTAATCGGAAGAGTCGGATTTTCAAGTAGCCTTGCTATGATTCCTTTTTTAGGCGTTTGGAGCCTATGGTTAACTAGTGGACTTACTTGGACTATTACAGCTATAGCAAGTGTGATACGGTACAGGCAGGGTAAGTGGCAAGAAAAATCATTAGTTAAACCCGCTGAGAAGACTTTGGATTATGGAAAATGTGCAGAGGGCAAATAGAGAAATATAATAATAAGATTAAGAGAGTTTTGAAATTAAGATTATGAAGAGAACTACGTTTTTACGTAGTTCTTTTATTATGCTAAATGCCTATACATAATGTAATTACAATAGTATAATCAGTTTGTTAATGATATTTTAGTTGAAATTGATGTACTACACTTAGGGAGGAATTATTTTGTCAGAAAAAAATAAAAAATATAGTATTACCAGGATTTCTAATTCAAAAGTCAATGAGAGTCAAGGTGCTATAGTTGAGGCTGAAAAGCCATTATCACAGTCCATGTTGTGGAAATTACAAACGGAGTTTTTTGCAAATCAAGGGCCAGAGGCGTGGATTAAAGGGATTGTACCTCAATATATAACAACAAATCCCTATATTGCAAACCAATATGCTAAAACTGTCTTTGGATACTTACGAGATTATGTTGCAAGGGAAGATACAGATAAAGATACTGTTATATACATAATGGAGCTTGCAGCAGGGGTAGGAAGATTTACCTATACTTTTCTAAAAAGATTTTTACATATGATTGAAAATTCTTCTCTAAAAGGGATAAAGTTTAAATATATAGTAACAGATTTTGCTGAGAGAAATATTGAATATTGGCAAAGCCACAGTTTTTTAAAGCCTTATTTTGAATCAGGAGTACTTGACTGTGCAACATTTGACATAGCTAATGATGAAGAGATTAGGCTTAGACATAGCGGTGAAGTTCTATCAAGTGGTAAAATGAAAAATCCTTTAATTTTATTTGCTAATTATACTTTTGATAGTCTTCCTCAAGATACTTTTTACGTTAACGATGGGAAAATTTATGAAGGCTTAATTACAATAACTTCTCCAGAAGAAAAAGGTGATCCTAATGATAAATCAATCTTAGCAGGTTTGGATTATTATTACACAGATGAACAAATTGAGGGCAATGACTATTACGAAGATAATAATTTTAATAATGTTCTGATGCATTATAAATATTCATTGGAGGATACAGCCTTTTACATGCCTATAATTGGATTAAGATGTATCTCAAGATTAAGAAAGTTATTTAACGATGACGTAATATTAATATCTGCTGACAAAGGTTATAAAAATGAAGAAGCTATGCATAAAAACTATCACCCATACTTATCGAAACATGGATGTATTTCAATGACAGTAAACTTCCATGCTATAGAGTTATATTTTAAGGAGCTCGGCGGAAAAGCCATACATAGCATATATGAACATGAAAATATAAATGTATCGCTGTTTTTATTAAGTAAGAATGATAAGGATCTTATAGAGACTTCAATGGCTTATAACGAAGTTATTGAAACCATAGGACCAGATGATTTCTATATTATGAAAAAAGCAGTTATGCCTTTAAGTAAATCTTTAACTACCAAAGAACTTTTGACATTCTTAAGATTTACGGTATGGGATTCAAGAACCTTACTTGAATTATATAATATATTACTTGAAAGAATACCAAATGAAGAAGACTTCCCCAAAGATGAATTTATTGATGCTATCAACAAAGTTTGGGAGTATTATTTCCCAATTGGTGAAGAAGGAGATTTAGGATATCATTTTGGTTCAATATTAGGATATCTAGGTCATGATGAGGATGCTCTGAAATTCTTTGAATCATCCTTAGAATTTTATGGTGAATGTCCTGAAACGAATTATGAAATTGCACTTTGTTATTATAATCTTGAGCAAATTGATAAAGCACTCGAGTATGCAGAAAAATCTATTGCTTTAGATCCAGACTTTGAAGAAGGTAAGAATTTAAAAGGTATGATTGAGGATATATTAAACGCGCAGTAGAATTTTGATTTTATAATTATTTTTTAAGTAAATAGAAACAATAAAAACTTTATAAGAAAATAATAAGGATAATCGCTTTAAAGTATTATAAAAGCACTTTAAGGTGATTTTTCTATGTGTTAACATAAGAAATAGATCAAGTTTTATTGTAGAATATAATAGAGTAAAAATATAGGTGTGAAAATTAAGGACATTTTATAAATTATTTTTAATTTTCAGTGTAAGAATTTAAGAATTAATAGAATTTAACTAAGGAAATAAATAGTATATTACCTAATTAGTTTTAATGGAGAGAAGAAATGACAGATTATTATAAAATATTGGGTGTAGAACAAAATGCATCAAAAGAAGAAATAAAAGTAGCTTATGAAAAGCAAGTAGAAAAATTAAAAAAAGAAGTAGTTAATGAGAAACGACTTAATCAATTTTTAAATATTTTTGATGAGGCATATGAAGCCTTGAGTAGTTTAGAGCAAAATCAATTAACTGACGAAAACAAAACATTAATTATAAATCCACAAGAAGTTCAAAAAGTACTAGAGGGTGATGATAAAAGTAAAAATTATATTGATGGAGTTAATTCAAAAAGAAAAGGAAGAACTTCTAATAGAAAAAAGAATAATTTCACTGAAAAAGTAGTTCCACAAAATAAAGAAAAGAAAAATGTATATAAGAAAAATAAATTTAATGATAAAAAAGAAGAACAGGTAAGGAAGCAAAAATCAGTTGAAGAAAGATCTAAAAGTAATACTAAATCAACAATAAATTTAATTATGCTGCCATTTAAGATATTGCTTTTGCCATTAATAGCTGTCTTAACAGTAGTGATAGCATTATTACAGATTATAAATATAATTTCATGGATAGCAACTAAATTATTAATCGTTGGGTCAATATCTGCAGGAGCGATACACTTATATCAGGTTAAGTTAGGACAACCTATGAATTACAATATATTGATTTTAGCAGCTTCAGTATTAATAGCATCGTTCTTTTTACCTTATATCTTAAAATTTGTATTAAAAGCATTACAAACATTAAATAATGTCTTAAAAGATTTTGTTTTTTAAATTATTTATTAAAGGGGTTACTAAATGAAATATTACTTAGCACCAATGGAAGGAATAACTGGATACGTATATAGAAACTCATATAGGAGATTTTTTAATAATATTGATAAATATTTTACACCTTTTATTGTTCCAAATGAAAGCAAAAATCTTAATACTAAAGAGTTCAAAGATGTTTTGCCTGAAAATAATAAAGGAATTAATATAATACCTCAAATACTTACTAACGATTCAAAAGGTTTTATTACCACTTCTAGAAAATTACAAAAGTTAGGTTATAATGAGGTGAATTTAAATTTAGGCTGCCCTGCTGGAATAGTTGTTTCGAAAAATAGAGGGTCAGGATTTTTAGCCAAAAGAGAAGAACTGGATATGTTTTTGGATGAAATATTTAAAATAGATGATATGAAAATTTCTATAAAAACTAGAATAGGAAAAGATAGACCAGAAGAATTTTATAAGTTGATAAAAATTTACAATAAATATCCTATAGAAGAATTAATTATTCATCCAAGGACACAAAAAGATTTTTATGGAAATAAACCTAATTTAAAAGTATTTAAGGATGCATTGTCTTTAAGCACCAATCCAGTATGTTATAATGGTGATATTTTCACTGCTTACGATCATAATGATTTAATAAAAACTTTTCCAGAAGTAAAGACAATAATGAGTGGAAGAGGTATACTAGCAAATCCAGGATTAATAGATACGATAAAAAATAATACTAATATGGATAAAAAAGTATTAAAAGATTTTCATGATGAGATTTTAAATAATTATATAAATTTATTTAATGAAGATATATTTGCAATGAATAGAATGAAAGAACTATTTGGGTATATGAGTTACATTTTTTCAGACAATAAAAAATATATTAAAAGAATAAAAAGTGCACAAAATATAGGTGAATATAATGAAGCTGTCTTAAGCTTGTTTACAGAACAGGAAATCATAAACGGGGCTGGGCTATTTTCTAGTCCATAGTACATAGGCTTTTCTTTTATAAAAAGCACTATTAAGAGTAATAAGAGAATGTAATAAAATAATTTTATATTATTTGTGAGCTTTAAAAGTTTTGCTCAGATCTATTTAGAGGCCCATGAAAATCTAAATTTTAGATTTTTGTGGGTCTTAGTTTATGGTATAGAGAATGGTTATATCTATAATCTAAAAAATGATTTTGTTTTTTGATTTGGATATGATGAAGCTAATATATAACAAAAAAGACATTTGTATGATGACAAATGTCTTTACTATTGACACAATAAAATAAAAACGATACAATAAGTTAGATATCGCTTTTGTACATTGTATAATAAAATATCTCTAATTATATTATACACCTTCGAAAAAGCAATGTCAACAGAGTTTGAAAATAATTTTACTGAATTATTAATTATAAGGAGTGAAATATTATGAACAATAATGACTTTGAATGGAAATTTGAACATGAATGGCTGCAGGAGGTGCTTAAAGAAGCTCAAAAACAATTTGAAGAAAAGCGTAATTCTAGAGAAAAGTTTAGGCGTGACACAATTGAAATGCAAAGAGAGTTATGGGAAAATGTAGGCTCCGTTTCTATAGGTAATGGATTAGAACAGGTTGTAGACTTTATGCAGTCTATTAATGCTATGAAAATACAAAAGAGAAGCCATGAGTTCACAAGAAAGCTTGAGGAAAAATACGAAAGAGTACTTTTGTCACCTTATTTTGCAAGAATGGATTTTAATGAAAAAGGAGAGGATAGGGCTGAAAAGTGTTATATAGGAATATCAAATCTTATTAATGATAATTTTGATTTTTTGGTATATGACTGGAGAGCACCAATTTCCAGCATGTTTTATGATTACGAAATTGGAGAAGCGGAGTATAAATGTCCTGAAGGAACAGTAGAGGGGAAACTTACACTAAAAAGGCAGTATAAAATTAATAATGGTAAAATTGAGTATATGTTCGACAGCAATCTTAAGATAGACGATGAAGTATTACAGGATATGTTGAGTAAAAGTACCGATAATAAGATGAAGGCCATTGTAACAACTATACAGAGAGAGCAAAATAAAGTAATTCGTAATGAGGAGTATAAAAATCTGATTGTTCAGGGACCTGCTGGAAGCGGAAAAACCTCTGTAGCTCTTCATAGAATTGCCTATCTTTTATATAAATATCGAGAGAAAATAACGCCTCAAAATATAGTAATATTCTCTCCCAATGATATTTTCAATGAGTACATTTCGAGTGTATTACCTGAACTTGGAGAGGATAATATGTCACAGACTACCTTTAAGGAATATATGGACAAAGCCTTAGGCAGTCAATTTAATAAGGAAAACTATAGCGAAATGATGGAATATATTTTAGGGTCAAAGAAGGAAGCAGACTATGAAATAAGAAGGAACAATATAAAATTTAAAGCTTCAATGGAGTTTATAGAACTTTTAAAGGGATATGTAAACGTCCAGGAAAAAAGTAATAGGAACTTTAAAAATATTTTATTTAGAGGAAGTTTAGTAATTTCTTCACAGGCTTTAGAAAAACTGTTTTTCAAAGATTATGTGCAGCTTCCACTTAAAAGGAGATTTGAAAAGATAAGGGAGAGAATTTTATTTCTTTTAAAACCTCATGAAGAACAACGAATAAAAGAAGTGGCTGATGAGCTTAAGAATTCAGGTTCTTATTTAGATAAATCTGAAGTCATGGAACACAGTAAAGCTAGGGTAAGAGATGAACTTAAAGATACTTATTATGAAATAAATAAAATTACACAGTTCGATTTATTGTTTATTTATAAAAAGCTATTTGAGAAGCTGGAATTTTTCTTGAGAGATTTAAATATCTCATATAATGAGAGGGAAATTAGAGGGATAAGAAACTATACCTTAGAAAAATTAAATAATCGAATGCTCAATTATGAGGATCAGATCTCTCTTCTATATCTAAAAGGGGCACTTGGCGACCTTCCAAAAACATCTGAAATTAAATACGTTATTATTGATGAGGCTCAAGATTATTCACCACTGCAGTATGAAATTTTTTATCAGCTTTTTAACCATGCTAGTATGACCATGCTGGGGGATTTAAATCAATCTATAAACCCATTCATGAATGTAGGAGATTATAAAAATATCTCTCACATATTTACTGAAGATAATACCTGCATAATAAATTTAACTAAAAGCTATAGATCCACAATGGAAATTACTAAGTTTTCAAGAAGACTTCTTAATAAAGAGCTTTCAGTTGAATGTGTAGAAAGAAGTGGAGATGAGCCGTTGCTCATTGGATTTACAGATAGAGAAGCTATAAAAGAAAGACTCATTGAGGATGTAAAGAGATATAAGAAGAAAAAATATAAATCCATTGGTATCATAACAAGGACTGCAAAAGAAGCAACTGAGGTATACAATTTCTTAAAAGATAAGATTAAGGTTAGAGCAATAATGAAGGATGATGATGAATATGTAAGTGATACATTAGTGATCCCTGCTTATCTTGCTAAAGGATTAGAATTTGATGTAGTGCTTATATATAATGCAGGAGATGAAAATTACAGTTGTGAAGAGGAGAGACTTTTGCTTTATACTGCTTGCACCAGAGCACTTCATGTTTTATGTGTATACTACTGCGGAAAGAGGACATTATTGCTTAAATAAAATCATTGAATTTAGAGTTATAATATTAAGGCAAAATTAAAAAAATAATAGACCAAAGATGCAAGCAAACTGTGGTCTATTATTTTCTTTCGGTACCTTAATTACCAAATCTATTAAAATGTTGACTTTTAACTCCCTGTTGCTTTACAGACTTATGTTTTGCATTAGGATTATGGTTATGACCTTCTTCGGTTATTGGAGTTTGATAATTACATTTTTCCATTCTCGCTGTTTTATTATCTGGTTGACTATCCTTTGCCATTAAAATACCTCCTTAGCATAGCATTTTTACAGAATTAGTTTGTACAGTACTATATAAATTATCCACTTATATTTAAAATCTATGTAATAAATAAAAGAGAATGGTGTTAATCTAAAATTTCATATAATGGACATCCTTATGAGAATAAAATAATCATTTGTTTTTTTTCATGTAAAAGATGTTGACAAAATTCTATTTGGATAATATACTATGAAATATGAACGACGGTGTTCGACAAAGATACTTAAAAAAGTATATTTTTCGGATGCCGCTTTTTTTATGAAAAAAATTTATCATAGTTGTAAATGAGTTCAGTAAAAAGAATTTTCAAACTTATTTTTAGGTAATGCGCAGTTACTTTTAAATCAATATTAATTTAAAATAGATAAAACTATATGTGAAAAACTAGAATTTTGTTTAAAGATTTTATATATCTAAGGAGGCTTTTTAATGGAAATTAATTTTGGTGATAGCAGTTTCATGTTGATTTGTTCAGCACTAGTACTTTTAATGACACCAGGACTTGCATTCTTTTATGGTGGAATGGTTCGTAGGAAAAATGCTTTAAATACATTAATGTCCTCATTCTTTGTATGTGGACTAGCATCAATAATGTGGGTTTTAGTAGGTTATTCATTGTCTTTTGGTAATGATTTTCACGGGATAATAGGTGGTCTTAATTTCTTAGGATTTAATGGAGTAGGAGCGGAACCTTCAGCATATGCACCTACTATACCTCAAGAGCTTTTTGCGGCATTTCAAATGATGTTTGCAATAATTACTCCAGCACTTATAACGGGTGCTTTGGTAGAAAGAATAAAGTTTTCAGCATTATTCATATTTGTAGCTGTGTGGTCACTTTTAGTATATTATCCAATGGCTCATATGGTATGGGGTGCTGGTGGATTAATTGGTTCTTTAGGAGCAGTTGACTTTGCTGGGGGAAATGTAGTTCATATAAGTTCAGGTATTTCAGGACTTGTAGCTTGTATTATGTTAGGAAAGAGACGTGGACATGGGATGATGTCATATAGACCTCATAACATACCATTTGTAGTTCTTGGAGCAGCATTACTTTGGTTTGGATGGTTTGGATTTAATGCAGGTAGTGCATTAAATGCCGGTCCACTTGCGGTACACGCATTTATGACAACAAATACTGCAGCAGCAGCAGCTATGCTTTCATGGATGTTAATCGAAAAAGTAAAACATGGTAAGCCAACAGTACTTGGAGCAGCAACAGGTGCAGTAGTAGGGTTAGTCGCAATTACACCAGGAGCGGGTTTTGTTCCACTTTGGGCATCGATTATAATGGGTGCATTAGTATCTCCAATTTGTTTCTTCTCTGTGGAAAAAGTAAAAGTTAAGTTTGGATATGATGATGCACTTGACGCTTTTGGATGTCATGGAATCGGTGGAATTTGGGGTGGTATTGCAACTGGGATTTTTGGACAAACTGCAATTAATCCTGTAGCACAATGGAATGGTCTTTTCTACGGAGATGTTAAACTTTTTATTGCACAAATAATAAGTATTGTAATAACAATAATATTTGCAGGTGGTATGACTTTCTTAATTATAAAAGTTATGAAAATGTTTATGGATATTAGAGTTGACAAAGCAGAAGAAGCTGATGGACTTGATTTAGCTGAACATGGTGAACAAGCCTACCCAGCATTTAATGGATTAGACTAGAGAAAGTACATAATTAGAGTTATTAGCTATAAAGCCTACGAAAATTTAGAATTTGGATTTTCGTAGGTTTATTTAATTTAATATTTCATAGGAATTAATAAATACATAACTTTGAAAGATTCGTGGAATGGATGGTAAAATGTATAGAATAATTACAAAGAAGAAAGTATAATAATTAAAGACATGTAGGTAAATTTAAAATGATTAATTAAGACACAAGGCATAATTATGAAAAAGTATACCTAAGATGCCGTAGGCATATAAGGTCTATTATTTTCATCCATGTGCCGAATAGTGATTTATTTGGAGGTAACTATCATGAAACTTCATGAGATTTTGTTTGGTTCAAAACCAAAATCTATTTCAAGAATAATAAAAGAAGGGGATTTGGATGAACTTAAAAATTTTATAGTAAATGGCGGAAATGTTAATGAAAAATATGAGAATAAAAGCCTGCTTCATTTTGCAATAGATAACTGTGAAAAAAATTATTTTGAGGTAATAGAACTTTTAATCAATAATGGTGCTGATATTAATAGTAATCAAAGCTTTTTGAAAGAAATACCACTACATAGAGTGTGCGCAAGAGTGAAACCTAAAATGGATGCTGTTACATTACTATTAGAGAAAGGGTCTGATGTAAATGCTGAAAATATATCAGGTAAGACTCCTATTTTTTATTGTAATTTCAGCTATTCTTTAGATCTTTTTAATCTTCTAGTTAGATATGGCGCAGATATCAAGCATACTGATAAATATAACAATACTCTTTTGCATGATGATTATTTAAATTGCACTGATGAAGATGTTTTTGAAGAGTTTTTAAAAGTCGTTATATCTTTTGGCCTAGACATAAATTTAAAAAATAATGTAGGTCATACACCATTGTATTTATGCAAAAATAAGAAAGCTGAAAATGTATTAATAAAATATGGAGCAAAAGTGTAATTTGATTTTGTGCCGTTAGATACAGATAAATATAAAAAGTATCTAGCGGTATTTTTTTATGTTTTTGTTGCAACTTTTGATGAAATTTCTACGATTATAATTCAGTATAGTGGTTAATATATTAATGAAAAGAAATTATAATTAAGGGAGGTAAATTCAAATGACATTAAATAATAGTGGAGTACATAAGAATTCATTATCTAAAAAAAGAACAAGTTCAAATACTGTTAAATCAGATGTTGGAGCAGAAATTGGTTTCCCTAATAATAAAGATAAAGGCCATGGAAAAACAGAAGGAATAGTTGGAAAAGGATAAAAAAATATCATTTATTTTGTGAATCAATCATACACATTAAATAACTTCTCATGGAAGGAGTTTGATCATGTATATTATTAATCTAATGACTCTCATATAAGGTTAATTAGTATAGAATGCAGTTAATAATGAAAAAAGAAATATATGAAAATAAAAAAAGGTAAGACTTAAATGAATTGAGTTTTATCTTTTTTTATTTATACCGAGGAATTAGAAGCTAGGTACCCTTAATTAAAAATATGATATAATAAATTCAGTAAAAAATAAATTATCAAAAAAATTTACTAATACTTTTAGAATAATTTTAAAGATCAAAGAAATTAAAATAAAAAATACAGATTATTAATATAAAAATAATTTTAATAGAAGGAGTTTTTATGATAAAAGTAATGTTTGTATGTCACGGAAATATATGCAGATCCCCAATGGCAGAGTTTATATTTAAGAATATGGTTAAACAAAAAGGAATGTTAGATAATTTTCACATTGCTTCCTGTGCTACTTCTACTGAAGAAATCGGAAATTCTGTTTACCCGCCAGCAAGAAGAAAACTTATGGAGCATAACATATCCTGTGAAGGAAAGCGCTCCGTACAATTAAGAAAAGAAGACTATAATAAATTTGATTATTTAGTTGCAATGGATCAAAAGAATATGAGAAATATATTTAAGATTATAAAAGAAGATAGGGAAAATAAAGTGTACAAGCTTTTGGATTTCACGACTACTCCAAAGGATATTGCTGATCCTTGGTATAGCGGAGATTTTGATACAACATATAATGAGATATACGAAGGATGCAGAGGATTGTTAGATTTTATTAATAATCGAAATTTTGCTTTAGTGCCTTAAAACTTAAGAACATTCATGAATATAGCCTAACATAGACAATTGATAATATGTAATTCTAAAGAAGACTCTAACTGGAAATCAAATTTTAGAGTCTTTTAAATTTGTCATTATATAATTATGTCATTTTTTTATATGAAGAGTGAAATAAATTATATATAAATAATGGACTAAATTTGTTAAAATGTTCCTTGAACAAGAAACATTATTATAAGATTACTTATCATAATAGTGTTTTCTATTAGTATAAAGGGGTTGAGATCAAGATTTAGATAACTTTGTTAATAAATTTGGGAGGCGGTATTTATGAAGTGCACAAAAAATTATAGATTAGGCTATACGGATAAAGCAAAAGAAATCGTTTCAAGTCTAACATTAGAAGAAAAAATCTCTTTAATGAGTGGAACTACAAGTCTAGAGCAGGAATTAAAGTATATTCAGGAAGATCCTGATAACAAGCATTATAATTATATCCCATATCCTGCAGGTGGTATTAAGCGAGTTGGACTTCCGCCAATGCTATTTTGTGACGGTCCTAGAGGAGTAGTATGTGGTGCAGCCAAGACAACTTGCTTTCCAGTACCGATGTTAAGAGGAGCAAGTTTCGATAATGAGCTGGAAGAAAAAATAGGACATGCAATTGGAAAAGAGATAAGAGCTTTTGGCGGTAATTTATTTGGTGGCGTTTGTATTAACCTTCCATATAATCCAGGCTGGGGAAGAAGTCAAGAAACTTATGGAGAGGAATCTTTTCATCTTGGACAGATGGGCTCAGCATTAGTACGTGGTGTACAAAAGGAAGATGTTATTGCATGCGTTAAGCACTATGCGTTCAATCAAATGGAGAACTCTCGTTTTAAGGTGAGTGTTGAATGTGATAAAAGAACAGAAAGGGAAGTTTACCTAGCACACTTCAAAGATTGTATTGAAGCAGGAGCTGCAAGTGTTATGAGTTCCTACAATTTATACAAGGGCACTCATTGCGGACATAATGATTACTTGCTAAATGAAGTTCTAAAAAAAGAGTGGGATTTTGATGGCTTTGTTATGAGTGATTTTTATTGGGGAGTTAAAGATACAGTTGAGGCTGCAAATGGTGGTCAAAATATTGAGATGGCTCATACTCTTTATTTTGGAGATAAGCTTCTTCAAGCAGTAAAGAACGGTTTAGTATCAGAAGAAAAAATCGATGATTCAGCATTACGCATTGTTCGAACTTTACTAGCATTTACAAATGCACAGGAAAAAGATGTTGATACTTCAGTGCTAGCGTGTAAAGAACATATTTCACTTGCATTAGAAAGTGCGAGAAAAGGAATAACTTTATTGCAAAATCAAGAACAAGTTCTTCCTCTTAATAAGAAGATGAAAAAATTGCTTGTATTAGGGTCATTAGCTGAGTCAAAGTCTACTGGAGATCACGGCTCAAGCTGGGTACGTCCGCCATATGTAATATCACCAATTCAAGGAATAAAGATGGTTGCACCAGAGGTAGATATTATTTATGACAGTGGAGATGATACTGAAAGAGCGAAACAGCTTGCTAAAGAGGCGGATGCAGTTGTCTTTGTAGTAGGTTATGATTATAATGATGAAGGTGAATTTGTATCAGAGGATGAGGCAGAAGGTTATACTGGTTCCATGGGAGGAGACCGTAAATTTTCATTGGGTCTCCATCAAAATGAAATTGATTTAATTAAAGCTGTTGGACCTGTAAATAGTAATTCTATAGCGGTATTAATCGGTGGAAATATGATAATGATTACGGAGTGGAAGGATTATGTAAGTTCTATAATAATGGCATATTACCCAGGTATGGAAGGTGGTAAAGCATTAGCAGAAATACTATTTGGAGACGTTAATCCAAGCGGAAAATTACCATTTGTTATTCCTTATAAAGAAAGTGAACTTCCGCAAGTAGAATGGAATACAACATCTCAGTATTATGATTATTATCATGGCTACACAAAACTTGAAAAGGAAGGCGTGAAACCACTTTTACCATATGGCTTTGGCATGTCATATACAAGCTTCAACATATCAGAAGCTGTATTTAAAATCGAAAATAATGAGGTATTAGCATCTTGCAGAATAAAGAATACAGGTAAGGTAGAAGGAACAGAAATAGTTCAAATGTATGTTGGGTTTAAAAACTCAGCAATTGATCGCCCAATAAAAGTTCTAAGAGGATTTTCTAGAGTTTCATTAATGCCAGGAGAGGAAAAAGAAGTGACTATTGCTTGTCCTGTTGAGAAACTAAGTTACTTTAATGAAGAGAACAATCAAATGGAGCTTGAGCATATGGAACACGAGGTGTACATTGGAACAAGTTCAAGTAACGAAGATTTAATTATGGGAACGATAAATATTTGATTAGTAAAGCAGATTTATCATAGAATAAATAACAATAAATTAAGAATTATAATTTAATATAGAATCAATAAAAAATCATGCAGTAAAATTAGCATGATTTTTTGTTTATAGTCCTGTTTTAGATAAGAGAAAATAGAAAAATATAGCGGATGACTAATTTCTTATTTGGTCCTTCTAAACTTTAGAGGAGTTTTTCCGTAAGTTTTTTTAAACATCTTTGAAAAATTGGCAGAATAATTGTACCCAACCCTAGAAGCTATATCATCAATACTTAAGTCTGTGGTTGACAAAAGATTTGCTGCAATGGTCATTTTAATATGATTTGTATATTCACCAATTGACATATGATAATATTTTGAAAATCCTGCCTTTAGTTTTTGCTCATTTAAAAATACCATCTTGCTTAAAGCTTCTATGCTAGGAGGTTCACAGTAATTTTTTGATAAGATATCATGAGCTTTTTGAATAGCACTTATATCAGAAGAAGTTAGCTTTATTATTCTGTTATTCCCTATATTAATGTTTCCGTAATTAATTTGGTTAGTAAAAGCATTCTCAGGAGAATTAGTGACCTCATTGATTAAAATGGCAATACACTCTAATATTTTACTTTCTAAGTACAGACCGTTTAATGAATTTTTATTAGCTAAACTTTGAAGTTGACGAATAACCTCTGTAATTTCTAAAGGCAGATAGATATAGGTGTAATTTTTTATAAAAGCATCAAAATCCATTATATTTGGAAAGTTAGGTTTAATAATATCAGTAAAATATTTTTCATATATAGTTATTTCTATTCCATGGTAATGTTGACCCTTTTTCCAATTTTGCTGTCCTTTTAAATCTTTCTCAACAACAAAGAAAGATGATGGGGTAAAAGAGGACACAGGGCTATCTTCGAGTTGAAATTCTGTAACTCCTTTATAAACTAACCCAAAACGCATTATGTGTTCTGGATTAGCAAATGATAAAGAGAAATCCTTTGGAATAGTATAATCTGCGATACCTAACTCATAATAGCCAGCTCTTGAGTAAGTAGTTAAATAACCAAGTTCTGGTCTATCTTTATTTGTATACAAAGTATAGTTTTCAGTCACAAATTTATCAAAACTCATTTTTCTTAAAACAGCAGCCTTAAATTCTTCAGTAGATCGTACAAGCATTAAAATACTCCTTCTGTTGAGAAATTACTATATAAGAAATTAATTCTTAATTGAAATTTGAAAATACTAAAATAAGTACATTTACTAAGTTAAAATTGATAATAATTAATTTTATTGATGGTAAATTGCATATAAATACTAAACTAATTATGAATTGTTGTAAAGTGAATTTTTAATAAAAAAACTATTTATGTACATACAGGCACAAATTGAACATCAGTTATAAAAAAGATATATTTTGACTAAATATAACAAGAAACATGCGATAATAAACTAAAATTGTAAAAAAAGTTAAAGTGGATTTAAAATTATACGATAATAAAAGTAACAATTTTAAAAGCATATGAAACATTTATTAGTGAAAACAAATGAGAATTTAGGGGTGATCATTAGGTGAAAAAGTACAAATTAAATAATATTAAATTAAGTGTAAAAATGGCAGCGACTTTAATAATACCTGTTATATCCTTGATGTTAGTTTCCGTTATTTCTAGTATAGAGATAAGTAGAATTCAAAGTAGTCTAGTAAAGAACATATATGAGGAAACACATCAAAGTGAGTACTGGTTAATTAATGCGGATAGGGATTTCTATCAGGCATTAGTTGCTGAGAAGGAAATGGAAGATTCAAAGGATTCGGAAAGCTTAAAGTCAGCAAAAGATTCTTATTTAGAAAACTGTCAGCAAACAATTGAAAGGGTACATAAAGCAAGAGATATAATATACAGTGATAAAACTAAATTTGAGAATATAAAAAGTAAGAATTCAGGATTAACAATTGTTGAGTTGTTTGATGCTTTTGACAAGGATGTTGCTAATTGGTCAAGCCTTTTTGATTCAAATAAAAATGAATTGATTAATAAAAATGAATATATGAAAAGTTTCGACATGGCAAGAGATAGAATTAATGATATTGAAGAAATAATGGATGATTACAGTGTTAAAATGATTAATGAAAGTAATGATAATGTAATATTTATAAAAACTACTCTAAAAATTATTTCTATTGTTACTACTTGTCTTTCTACTTTATTAGGAATATATTTGATTATTAATGTTAGAAGAAGAACTATGGCTACAGTGAATTTAATAAGGAAAACTGCAGAATTTGATTTGAAATATGATGCTGATTATGAAAGATATCTAAATGAAAAAGATGAATTTGGAGAAATCATTAATAATGTAATAACTGTAAGAACAGAATTTAGGAACATTATAGGCAAAGTTATTGATGAAACAGCTTCATTAAGAAATGCTATTAGAATGACAGAGGAAAATATGCATTATTTAGGACAAGAAATTGAGGATATCTCTGCTACTACTGAAG
This sequence comes from Clostridium chromiireducens, assembly GCF_003575225.1. Classification (NCBI taxonomy): domain Bacteria; kingdom Bacillati; phylum Bacillota; class Clostridia; order Eubacteriales; family Clostridiaceae; genus Clostridium; species Clostridium chromiireducens. The sequence goes on from NZ_QXDJ01000005.1 coordinate 379,682, forward strand.
AAGTATCAGCAGGCATGGAGGAAACAGCTGCATCAACAGAAGAATTGAATGCATCGTCAGCTGAAATTGAAAGAGCACTTAATGAAACTACAAGTAAAGTTTTATTGGGATCAAAGACAGTAGATGAAATTAATATAAGGGCTAATGAATTAAAAAACAGTTTTACTTTTTCATACAATAATGCATTAAAAGTCCTTAGCGGTATAAAAGTAAAGCTAGAACAATCATTATTAGGATCTAAAGCAGTGGAACAAATTAATGAGTTAGCTGACTCAATATTACAAATAACCTCTCAAACGAATCTGCTTGCACTTAATGCAGCTATAGAAGCAGCAAGAGCTGGTGAAGCAGGTAAAGGATTTGCTGTTGTTGCAGATGAGATAAGAAAGCTTGCAGAGAATTCAAAGACAACAGTTACTAAGATTCAGGAAATAACAAAGGTAGTTACTAGTTCCGTTGAAAATTTAAGTGACAATTCAAATGAATTGCTTAAATTTGTTGAAACTGATGTTACCAATGATTATAAGATAATGTTAAATGCCACAGATCAATATAGAGGAGATGCAGATACTGTCAATAAAATAGTAACTGACTTTAGTGCGACATCGGAGGAATTGCTAGCATCAATTAAAGAAATGGTGCTAACGATGGATAATATAACAATAGCAGCAAATGAAGGTGCGACAGGAGCAACTAATATAGCACAAAAATCAGCTGAAGTAGTAAACAGATCAAATTCAGTAATTGAAAATATCAATTCAACTGAAGAAGGGGCTAATGCTCTTAATGGAATGGTTTCGAAATTTAATTTATAATATGTATGTGACAAATTGATTACTTCACTAAGGCTCTTAAAATAATAACTCAACTTTTACGCATTAGTTTAATGATGGGAAAGTTGAGTTATTATTATATAGTAATAAAATTAACATTAAATATAATTAAATAATTTGGGAAGAGAAATTTAGCAATATCAATAATACTAGAAAAAATAGTTATATAAGATGTAAAAATAATTAAATCTGGTGTAACTATTGAACTGAGAATGAATATCATATACAATAAAAATCGTTAGATTAGAAATGAATAAAATAGAAATTCTGAAAGGAAGATATAAAATGAAAAAAGTTTCAGTATTAAAAAAACTTCTAGCAGTCTGCATAACATCAATGCTTTTTGTTGGTTGTACAAATACAAACACTACAAATGTAAAAGAGGAAAACAAAACTGTTAAAGTAACGGATGTTAGGGGAGAGATAGAAATTCCGGCAAAGCCTGAAAGAATAGTGGATTTGAGTGGTAATAGTGATATTTTATCAATTTTAGGATATAAGGTGGTAGGAACAGCTAATAGTGATGCATATGACTATAAAAAATTCCCTACATATTTGGAAGATACATTGAAGGATGCTAAAATCCTAGGTTACAGCATGCAAGATACCATGGATGTTGAAGCAATAATGAATTTAAATCCTGATTTGATTATAATTTCAACAGTACAAGAAAAAATGTATGATCAATTAAAAGAAATTGCTCCTACAGTAATGATTAAATTAGACGCATTAAATTGGAAGGAAGATATTAAGACTTTAGCAAAAACTTTCAATAGAGAAGAAGCCGCAAACACATGGTTAGAAAACTATGATAAAAAATCAAAAGAAGCTCAAAATAAGATTAAAGAAACTCAAGGCTCAAATACAACGTATCTTTCTTTCTTAGCTAGCGGTGGTCAATTTTATGTGTTTGATGGAGCTGGTTTTGGTAATGTTTTATATGAGGATTTAGGATTGAGTAAACCAGAAGGAATGCCAAAGCAAACAGATATAAGTTTACCTGTCGTAACTTATGAAGGATTAGCTCAAATTAAAGCAGATCATATATTTGTTATTGCAACAGATGAAGATTTAAAAACTCTTGAAGGTAATGCAATTTGGAACAGTCTGTTACCAGTAAAAAACGGAAAAGTTACTACGTTACATTCTTCACCTTACTTTAATCAAGGATATAGTCCAATAGGAAGAGAAAAACTTTTAGATGAAATCGTGGCGATGTTAAATGAAAAAAAATAATAGAAATACAATAAACTTTATAGTTTGTAGTATTTTTATTCTAATAATTGGGTTATTCCTAGGCATAAGCCTGGGAGCTACCCAGATTGGAATTTCAGAAATATGGCAAAGCATTTTTAGCTATAGTGAAAAGCTTGAACTTGTGTTAATTAGAGATGTTCGTATTCCAAGAGCATTTTGTGTACTTCTTACAGGAGGAATTCTAGGAGTAACAGGAGCAATGATTCAAGGAGTTACAAGAAATCCAATAGCGGAACCTTCACTTCTAGGAGTAAGCCAGGGGGCTACACTAGTTGTTGCAATATTTTATGCTATTGGAATTTCAATAAATACTACAAATGTTATGATAGCTTCATTAATTGGGGCAATTTTTAGTGGAATTATAGTAATAGGATTTATATTAAAGAAAGCCAATAATAGCTCAATCACTAAAATACTTTTAGCAGGTACTGCTATGAGTACCTTTTTTATTTCCCTTACAACTATTGCAGGGCTTTTATCAAATCAATCTCAGCTTATTGCATTTTGGGTAGCTGGAGGTTTTAGAAATGCGACATGGGCAGATACTAAGTTAGTGGCAGTAGTTGGAATCTGTGGTTTAATAATAGCCATTTTACTTTCAAATAAGATAAATGTACTCAGCCTTGGAGATGATGTAGCGATAAGTCTAGGTCAAAATCCAGAAAAAATAAGATTGATTACTTTATTAGTAATGATACCAATGTGTGCAGCGGCAGTTGCAGTTGGTAAAAATATTGGCTTTGTTGGACTCATAGTTCCACAGATTGTAAGAAAAACTTTAGGGGAAGATTATAGAAAAAATATACCGTGTTCATTTCTCCTCGGAGCAGTGATTTTAACTTACTCTGATATTGCTGCAAGAATGTTTTATAATCCTTATGAAACTCCAGTTGGAATATTTACAGCATTAATAGGAGTTCCATTCTTTATAGCTGCGGCAAGAAAGGAGAAGGGCTGATATGAAAAAAAGAAACTTTAAAATAGTATCATTAATATTGATAGGTCTGTTGTTATTATCTTTAATTTTATATTTAAGCTGGGGGAGTTTTAAGATATCACCCTTAGATATTATAAAGACAATACTCGGAGAAGGAACAAAACTTCAAAAATCAGCACTTCTAAATATTAGAGTTCCTAGATTACTAGTTGGAATTTCTGTAGGCATTGCATTATCTACAGCTGGAGCACTACTTCAGACAATAACAAAAAATGAATTGGCCGATTCCGGAATAATTGGTATTAATGCAGGAGCTGCAGTAGCGGCAGTAATCTTTATTTCCTTAAAAACTACTGATTATTATAGCGAACTTGGAAATCTTTCTATTTATGTATTGCCTTTTATGGCTATTATAGGTGCAGGTATATCGGCTGCTGTAATTTACTTCTTATCAGGTAGAAATAGAATCAGACCTAGGAGATTATTACTTATAGGACTTGGAATAAATGCTGGATTGAATGCTTTTATTACTTTCTTTACTTTTAGAGGTGGGGTAAGTGATTATAACAGAGTTCTTGTTTGGATATCAGGAAGTCTATGGGGATCAGGCTGGAGCTATGCAAAAATAATAACTCCAATAGTTGTTTTGATGTTCATCTTAGTACTTATTAATTATAAAAAGTTAGATGTTCTTAATTTATCAGATGAACATGCGGTTTGTCTTGGACTGAATTTAGATAAGGAGAGAAAAAAGTTTTTAACCTATGCGGTAATTTTGGCGGGCACAGCAACAGCTTTTGCAGGTAATGTAAGTTTTATAGGATTAATATCACCTCATATAGCAAAAAAGTTAGTTGGACCTTATCATAGAAACTTTTTAATAATATCTGCAGTTATAAGTACAATAATTATTTTAATTGCAGATGCAATTTCAAGAAATTTATTTTCTCCAATTGAAATACCTGTTGGGATTACAATTTCAATACTTGGAGTACCATATTTTATTTACTTAATGATGAAGGAGAAATAGATGGAAGCTATTAGTGTAAAAAATTTATCAGTAGCCTATGAGGATAACTTGATAATAGAAAATATGAATCTTTCAATCCCAAAAGGAGAAATAAGCATAATTATAGGAGCAAATGGATGTGGAAAATCAACTTTGCTAAAAACTATAGGAAGAATAATAAAACCAAAACATGGCGAAGTATTTATAAATGGTAAAAATATTAATAATTTAAAAGAAAAGCATATAGCGACTCAAGTTGCCTTCCTGCCCCAAGGACCAATCTGCCCAAACGGAATTACTGTTAAAGAATTAGTTTCTTATGGAAGATTTCCACATCAAAAAATGATAGGGGGCCTTAATAGCCATGATAAAGAAATAATAGATTGGGCAATAGAGGAAACAGGCCTTAAGGATTTTGCTGATAGAGAAATAGAAAATTTATCCGGAGGGCAAAGACAAAGAGCATGGATTGCAATGACTTTAGCGCAGGAAACTGACATAATCATGTTGGATGAACCAACAACTTACTTAGATATGTCTTATCAACTTGAAGTGCTCGAAGTATTAGAGAAATTAAATAAAAAAAAGAATATTACTGTTGTTATAGTACTTCATGAATTAAACAATGCCTGCAGATTTGCAAGTAATATTATTGGATTAAAAAAAGGAAAAATTATTTGTAAGGGTGTTCCGAGGGATGTTATAACTGAAGAAAATTTAAGAGAAATCTATGGAATAGATGTAAAATTGCAATTAAGTAAAAATGGTGAGTATCCAATCTGCGTAGAATACGAACTTATAAGAGGATAAAATGAAAAATAAAAACTTTATTATAATAGTCACTGGTCAGATAATATCTTTATTTGGAAATGCAATTCAAAGATTTTGCATGTCTTTATATATTTTAAATTTAACAGGAAGCGCGGCAGTTTTTGGAAGTATATTAGCAATATCAACTATTCCATATGTATTATTCGCACCTATTGCAGGACTTCTCGCAGATACAGTAAACAGGAAAAGAATAATGATTTATCTAGATTTTGTAAGCAGCATGCTAATGGCTATCTATTCAATAATACTAGTAACTGGAAGAGATAACACTATAATAGTGGCTAGTGTTATGTTTATTTTATCAGCTATTTATACTTTATATAGTCCAGCTGTTACAGCCTCCATTCCACAAATTGTTGAAAGGGAAAAACTTGCTTCTGCTAATGGAATAGTTCAGCAAGTTGGATATATAGTTAACTTAGCGGGACCTATAATAGCGGGAATACTATATAGTTTTGTTGGAATGAAAATCGTAGTAGTATTAAATGCAGTTAGCTTTTTAATATGCGCTATTTTAGAGTTATTTTTAGAGATCCCGGATCTAGAAGTAAAAGAAAAGTTAGACAATTCTCTACTAAAGTCAGTTAAAGAAATGAAAAAAAGCTTTTTATATTTGAAAGAAAAAAAGAAAATTGTCTTAGGAATTATACTTTCTTACGCACTAAATAATATATTTATAGTACCAATTTTAAGTGTTGTGACGCCTTATTTCATTAATATAAAAATGAACATGCCTTCAAGTATATATGGTTTTATAGAAGCAATATTTGTTTTAGGTATGATAATAGGAGGATTTTTAGTAACCTTTAAACCTAAATTGTTTAGCATGAAAAAAATGCATAAAACTATGTATCCTATGGTAATAGCAATACTTATTATGGGTATAGCTACATATTTAAATATGGAGAATAAATTTATTGCTTTAGGACTTTATGCTCTTGGAGGTCTTGGAATAATGTTCTCTTTAGCCTTATCTAATATTATATCTTTAACTTATATTCAAGAAGAGGTAAGAGAAGATATGTTAGGGAAGGTTAGCGCTTTTTCAACAGCAATTGCTACTATAAGTATAACGCCTGGGCAGTTAATTTATGGGCAACTTATAGATTATAATTTTAGTCTTTTTAATATATTGATATTAACTACTATTTTTAGCTTAGGCGTAGTTACCTTTGTAAAATGGAATGTTAGGAGAATTTAAAAATAACTAGAGTAATGAACGTAAATATTCAAAATAAAATGGCGGGCAGATTGATTTCTGTTAGCCATTTTATTTATATTTAGAATATAACTTGTCTATAAGGGGAGCATAACTAAATTTATAGAGATTTACTTAATAATGATAATCACAAAATTGCCACAATTAAATTGAAACAGATTGGGCTTTATAGTTAAATGTTGGAATTATATAATTAGTATGAAGAAAAGATTAAGAGGTTTGATGGAGGGATGAGATGAATCATGAAGATCTGAAAATTAAAATATTTGCTGATGGAGCAAATATAAATGAAATGCTAGCAGCTTATAAAGGGGGAATAGTTAAAGGATTTACAACAAATCCATCACTAATGAAAAAAGCAGGAATTAGTGATTATAAAGAATTTGCAAAGAATGTGCTCAAAGAAATTAAAGATTTGCCAGTATCTTTTGAAGTTTTTTCGGATGAATTTGAAAATATGGAAAAAGAAGCTGATATCTTATCTGCACTTGCTGAAAACGTTTATGTAAAAATACCAATTATGAATACTAAAGGGGAATCATCGATTCCGTTGATTAAAAAGCTATCAGAAAAGGGATATCATCTTAATGTTACCGCAATATTTACTATTAATCAGGTTAAGTCGGTAGTGGATGCATTAAATCCTGAAGTCAAGAATATAGTATCAGTATTTGCAGGAAGAATAGCTGATACTGGAACTAATCCAAAGAAAATAATGATGGTAAGTAGTAAGATATGTAAGACAAATAAAGGTGTAGAGCTGCTATGGGCAAGTTGCAGGGAGTTATATAGCATTGTTGAAGCAGATGAATGTGGCTGTGAAATAATTACAGTAACTAATGATGTTTTAAAGAAACTTTTTAATATGGGAAAAGATTTAAATGAATACTCATTGGAAACAGTAAGAGATTTTTATAAAGATGCATCAAGTTTAGGTTTTTCTATTTTGTAACATTAAGGAAGGTGGCAAGGCTATGATTGAAGAGTTGTTTAATGAAGAAACAGTTGAGGTAAATGTTGAAGTAAGGGATTGGGAAGAAGCAATAAGATTTTGTGGAAGTTTATTTGTTAAAAATGGAAATACAGATGCAAGATATACAGATGCAATGATTAATACAGTAAAAAATATGGGACAGTACATTGTTATTGAAAAGGGAATAGCTATGCCACATGCTAGGCCTGAAGATGGTGTTAAGAAAATAGGTATGGGACTTGTAAAACTTAATAAGCCTATAAAATTCGGAAATGATGAGTATGATCCTGTAGATATATTAATTTTTATATGTGCAGTTGATAAAACTTCACATTTAAAAGCATTGGCTGAATTAATGACACTTATTGAGGATGATGAATTTTTAAGTGTTGTTAGGGAATTGTCTGTTAAGGTAAAAGACATTCTTAACTATATTAAATCAAAGGAATTTTGATTTAATGTGAAAAAATTATAAATTACTTTAAAAGGAGGGCGTGTTTATGGAGATAATAACAGTTTGTGGTAACGGAATTGGAAGCAGCTTAATGCTAGCAATGAAGATTGAAGAAATATGTAGAGAAAATAATATCAAAGCTAATGTTGAATCAACTGATTTTAATTCAGCACAAGGGAAAAAGGCAGATCTCATAATTACTGTTAAGGAACTTGCTCAGCAGTTTGAAAATAGAGAAGTTGCTGTAGTAAGAAGTTATATAAATAAAAAGAAAATAACAGAAGATGTTTTAGAAATTATTAAGAAGAAGTATATGGAATTAAATAAATAAGGAGGTAAATTTATGTCAATTCTTGAGTTCTTTAGAGATGTATTAAAACAACCGGCTTTACTAATGGGGATTATGTCTTTTGTTGGCCTTATTGCACTAAAGAAGCCTGGTCATAAAATAATGACAGGAACCCTTAAACCTATACTTGGATATTTAATGCTAGGAGCTGGAGCGGATTTTATCGTATCCAATTTAGATCCACTTGGCAAAATGATACAAGAAGGTTTTCATATAACTGGTGTTGTTCCAAATAATGAAGCAATTGTTTCAGTAGCTCAAAAGGTACTTGGTGTTGAAACCATGTCAATATTAGTAGCAGGACTTATAATTAATTTAATAATAGCAAGATTTACTAAATACAAATATGTATTTTTAACTGGGCATCATAGTTTCTTTATGGCATGTCTTTTATCAGCAGTTCTCGGTACTACTGGAATGAAAGGAACAGAGTTAATATTATTCGGTGGATTCTTACTTGGAGCATGGAGTGCAATATCTCCAGCTATTGGACAAAGATTTACTAGAAAAGTAACTGATGGTGATGATATTGCTATGGGGCACTTTGGCAGCTTAGCATACTATATTTCAGCATGGGTTGGATCTAAAGTAGGAAAGCCAGAGGAGAGCACAGAAAAGATTCAGGTAACAGAACAATGGGGATTTTTAAGAGATACAACTATTTCTACAGCATTAACAATGATGTTATTTTATCTTATTGCAGCAATAGCTGCAGGTCCAACTTTTGTGGCAACATTGTCAGATGGCACTTCACCTATACTATTTGCACTAATGGCTGGACTTAAATTCGCAGTTGGAGTAACAATTGTTTATAGCGGTGTTAGAATGATCCTTGGAGATCTTATTCCAGCATTCCAAGGTATTGCAACAAAAATTATACCAGACGCGGTACCAGCAGTTGACTGTGCAGTATTTTTCACATATGCACCTACAGCTGTAGTTATAGGTTTTGTTGCATCATTTGTTGGTGGTGTTATAGGAATGATTCTTTTAGGATTAGCCGGTGGAGTATTAATTATTCCAGGTCTTGTACCTCACTTTTTCTGTGGAGCAACAGCAGGAATATTTGGTAATGCAACTGGTGGTCGTAAAGGTGCAGTAATAGGATCCTTTGTAAACGGACTCTTAATAACTTTTGCACCAGCATTACTCTTACCAGTGCTTGGTTCTTTAGGATTCCAAAATACAACCTTTGGTGATTTTGATTTTGGAGTTTTAGGTATAGTAATAGGTAAAGCGTCAGAACTAATTGGCAAATTTGGTATAATCGGAATTGTTATTGTATTGTTAATCGTACTTATAGTACCTAACTTTATGAAAACTAAATCAAAAGCTATTAATAATTTAGATTAAAAGTTTTAAGCTTTTATGGGAATATATTATTGATAACATAATATTTTTTAACACTAATATAATAGTAAAATAGTAAATGAGGTGAAAGCAAATTAAACTTTCAACTCATTTACTGGTTAAGGAATATCAAAGTTGGCCTGAAAAATATTTGGTTGATCTTATTTGAAGCAGGTGTATTATATGCTAAATAGTAGATGTTCAGATATACTAAAACTCATAGTAAATAGTAGTGCTCCCATAACTATAAAAGATATTGCAATAAAATATAATATAAGTTCTAGAACTATAAGATACGATTTGGATAGAATAGATGAATATTTAAAGGAAATTAATTTAAAACAGTTAAATAGGAAACCCAATGAGGGTATATCAGTAGAACTTGAGGAAGAAGAGATTAATAAGTTATTAAGTTTAATGGGAGAAATGAATAGCTATGATTATATCATGTCCCAAAATGAAAGGATAATTTATATAATCTATAAACTGCTTGAGAAAAATAGTTATGTAACAGCTAACAGTCTTGCAGAAGATATGTTTGTTAGCAGAGGAACTATTAATAGTGATCTTAAAGAAGTAAAAAAAATATTAAAAAATAATGAAATAGAACTTGAAAGCGCAAAGAGCAAAGGTATAAAAGCCATCGGAGAGGAAAGAAGAATTAGAAAAGTAGCTTCAAGTCTTATGTTTGATAATACAGATGTAGCAGAACTAATAGGTATCAACTTCAAAAAGCTGTTTAGTGATATGGATTTAGAGTATATAAGTAATGTAATAAAAATTGCTGAGGAGCAATTGGAAAATAGACTATCTGATTATTCTTTTAATAACTTATTAATTCATATTGCAATTGCTATAAAAAGAATTGAGCTTGATAAAGATATTGTGATGGACGAGTGTGAACTTGATAGTTTGGTTAAAATGCCGGAGTTTGCTATAGCATCCGCAATGGCAAAAATGTTGGAGGATAGATATTATATTAAGATCCCTAAGAGTGAAATAGGTTATATAACGATACATCTTCTTGGAAGTAACGTAATGTTAAAAGAAGAAAAAAATGATGATTTAATATATATACAATTAATTGCAGCGACATTATTAAGTGAAGTTGAGAAAAGGACAAAATGTGATTTTAATTTAGACAAACAACTTGTAGATGGATTGGTTCAACATATAAGACCAATGATTTATAGGTTAAAACATGGAATAAGCATAAATAACCCGTTGCTCGATGAGATTATAAGTAAATATAATGAGATCTTTACTTATGTAGAAGAAAGTTTTATATTTTTGAAAAAGGACTTGAATGTAGAAATAAGTAGAGAAGAAATTGGATATATAACATTGCACTTTATGGCATCATTAGAAAGAATAAAAAATTATAATAAAGCAAAACCAAGAGTGCTAGTAGTTTGTGCTACAGGAGTTGGGACATCAAAGTTTGTATCTATGAAGCTTAAATCAATATTCGACATAAATATAATAGATACAATCTCAAGTCATGAAGTTGCAAGGATAATTGAAAGGCAGGATATAGATTTAATAATAACGACAATTCCAATAAAAGTAAAAGGAATAAAGTGTATTTTAGTAAGTCCGTTTTTAACAGAAAAAAACATAAGTGAATTAAGTCTGTTTTTTTCAAGGTATTCAAAGCTAACAAGTGATTATAATGATAAAAAAGAATGTGCTTTAAGTTTTGGGGAAACTGATGAACTTTATAATATAAACCTTGAAGCAAAAAGAAATGTAATTGAAAGTATATTAAAAATAGTTGATAAAAATTGTACTATAAATGATTATTATAAGCTAGAGAAGGAAATAGCTTCATATTTAACTACATGTAATAAAAATGTCAGGTCGACATTAAGTGATATATTAAATCACAACTTTATCAGATTGGATGAAGAAGTAAAGGACTGGAAAGAAGCAATAAGAAAAGGTGGGCAAATTCTTAAGAATAATGGATGTATAAATGATGAATATATTAATGCCATGATAAATAATGTTGAAAAATTAGGGTCATATATAGTTATTTTACCAGGTATAGCAATGCCTCATGCCATGCCGGAGGATGGATCATATAAAATTGGTTTCAGCATTATGACCTTAAAGAATCCAATTAACTTTGGAAATATTGAAAATGACCCAGTCAAGTTAATAATAACTATGTCTGTAACAGATAAGAAAAGCCATATGAATATATTAAAGGAACTGATGAAAATAATAGAACAAGATGATTTCGTGGACAAGGTAGATGCGGCAAAAAGTTCAGAAGAAATTTTAAAAATATTTGATTGTCATTTATGATAATTATTTTTCATAAAACCTCATTTTTATTTATGAAATAAGAATGAGGTTTTATGTAATATGCAATGTTGATAAAATAAAAATAGATAAACAGCTTTTTATCTATTTCTAAGATTGGAGGTAATATTTATGACAAGAGATTTTTTAAATGCATAGCAGAGGCTATTGCATTATTATAAAATATAATGAAATAGCCTTTGCAAATCCTAAAAATAAGACTTGGGAGGAGCAAAATGAGCTATTTAAAAAAATACCAATGGGAAATAATGCCTGAAAACTTACCTATAGTTAGAAGGAATTGTCCCAAATGTAATCAAAAAACAAACTATATAAACACTGAGAAGTTTAGAGTAAATGCAAATAAAAGTTGCATCGATATTTGGCTTATTCATCAGTGTGGAAAATGCAAATCAACTTGGAATATGACAATATATGAAAGAATAAGACCTTGTGATATTGATAAAGATGAATATGAAAAATTTCTTTGTAATGATAAGGAATTAGCAAGGCAATATGCTTTTGATTCAAATATGTATAATAAAAATAAAGCAGAGGTTATTTTTGAAGGTGTTGATTATACGATAATTCAAAAGGAATTAGAAGCTTATTATATTAATAAAAATGAAATTGTTATTGAAATTATTTGTAATTATCAATTGGAATTGAGAGTAGATACACTATTAAGTAATAAACTCGGAATTTCACGAAATAAAATAAAAAAATTATATGAACAAGGAATTATTTTTATTAAGGATGATAAAAATTCATTAAACAAAAAAGTAAAAGCTGGAATGGAAATACATGTATTAAGTATCTTGGAGAATATAGATGTTATAGAATCTATTGTACAAGTTATTTAATTAATATTGCAGGTATAGTATTTTCTATGCCTGTTTTCTTTTTATAAGACACATATTATTGATAGTTGTTTACTATATAAATCACACAGCTTAATAACATTAAGGGGAGAATTTGAATATGGTTGTATTTGAAAGATATAAATTTGATGAAATAAAAGAACGTATATGTAGATATTATCATGATAACGATATTTTAATAGATTCGTTTTTTGAAGATCATGTTATTGAATCTAATTTTTATAAAATAATATGCAGAAAAGAAATAATCGGATATTGTGCTATCTACAACAAAAGTTTGATAACTTTATTTAATATAGAAAGAAAGTACAGTTATCTAGCACAAGAAATATTTATGAAAGTAAAACAACTTGAAGAGGTATCAGAGGCTTTTGTCCCTACTGGGGATGAGTTTATGCTAAGTCTTTGTTTAGATAATTTTAGCAGAGTAGAAAAGCAAGCATACTTTACTAGAGATTTAGATATGAACGAAGATAATCAGACTAATATAAACTTAAGAATGGCAGTACATTCTGATAAAGAAATTATAGAAAAATATAGTGAGAACTTTTTTGAGAATATAGATAAATCTATTAGCAAAGAGTGTATTTATATAGCAGAAAAAGATAATGAATTAGTAGGTTTTGGAGTTATTGAAAAAGGCATAATAAGAGAAGATTTGCAGAGCATTGGTATGTTTGTCAGGGAAGAATTTAGAAGAATTGGAATTGGAACTAATATACTGAGAGAACTAAAAATAATTGTTAAATCTAAAAGGAAAAAAGCTATATCTGGATGTTGGTATTATAATCATAATTCCTTAAAGACACAATTTAAATCGGGAAATTATTGTGAGACCAGATTACTGCGAGTAAAATTTTAGTTGTAAATGAATAATTAAGCTTTTGCTTAGCAATAAAAGTTGAAGTTTATTAAAAATAAATGTAAGTTTAATTGAATAAGATTAATAATCATCGAAGAAAATTTATTACATTAAAGGAAAATATGGTAAGTTTTAATAGTATAATATATAATATAGATATATAAAATAATGATTATAAAAATAGAATATAGAATTAAGGAGGCTTGATTTTTTGAGTAGACCTGTTAGTTATGCATAGCAGAGGCTATTGCATAGGAGTAAATAATTAATTATGGAATAGCCTTTGCTCAAACCTAAAATAGTAATTATATTTAGGAGGAGCATATATGAGCTATGCAAGTGCTAGGGATATTTTCCCTGAAGATATCTTAGAAATAATTCAGCAATACATTGAGGGTGAATATATTTATATACCTAAGAAAGAAGAAAATAAAAAGCCTTGGGGAGAACTAACCAAAAGTAAATTGGAACTCCAAGCTAGAAATAAAAGAATATATGAAGGTTATTTATCCGGATTATCTACAACAAGTCTAGCGGAAAGATATTATTTATCGCCCAAAAGTATACAAAGAATTATTTATCAAAAAAAGAATGAATGAATGTTAATAAAAAGTGTGCTGGCTAATTTAAATTTAGTAGCACACTTTATTATTTTTTTCTAGATTCGCATAAAATTTAAGAATTCACTAAGTTGTTATCAAGCCTATATATTAAAAAAACTTGACGAGGATCTTTGTTGGATGAAATTGGTAATTTTATTTCATTCCAACGAACAAAAGTAGTATTATTTTCTAAAAAATATATATAGTCATTTGATGGATAATATAAAATAATATCTACAGTTCTTTCACATTTTTCAACTGATATTAGAATGTTTTTTATTACTTTTATAAATATTTGTATAGAAAAAGGATTGAAGAAGTAGAATTTATTATCAAATGGATTGATTTTATACTCTTCTGCAAAGCAATTTAAGAAATTAATATTATTTTTATTCTTTTTATGCATCTTTAAATAACTTTTTTGATTCTCTAAAGCTTCTTTATAAAAAAAAGAATTCATTTCTATACCTGTAACAGTAGCATCGAAAAAGTGGTTTATGTAAAAGTTTAGTCTTCCTTTCCCACATCCAAAATCTATAATGCCATCCTCAGATGTAAATTCGTACTTCTTAGATAATATTTCTAAAGCATAGTAATCAGTTGGTTCATATCTGTTGTAGTGCATCGATTCATTAAAGATTTTTTGTTCACCGGAGGTTTTTATATTCAATAACTTTTCAAAATGTTGTTCATTCATTTAAGCATCCCCCTAATATAAATTTTTAGATAAGTAAAATAATTGCTTTATAATTATAGCAAAATAGGAGCAATAATAAAATTAGTTTTATTAACGTATATATTGTAAAAAGACAGATAAAGAAACATTTAATCTCTAACTCCAATATTTAGTGTTTAATTTGCATTTAAACATCCAGGGTATACATGGTTATATAAATAAATATTTAAATGTGAAATTTTTCTATGAACTTATTGTAATGAACAATGAACGATGATAATATAAGAACGTTCAATATATGAACTGTGAAAAGCGTGTAATTAACGAACTTAAGAATCTGTTATTAAATATTAAAAAAAGAAAATTTACGTTCAAAAAGTTCTTAAATAACAAAATTCTTAGTTCTTCGATATGTTTTATTGTATTTTTATTATTGACAATGATTAGAGTATTTAGTAATATATATTTAAATTAAAACATAGTATATCGATAGGAATACTAAAAGGATAACAGGGGGGTATATATGATAATTATAAATAAATGTCTGAACAATTGTGGAGGTGAAATGAACTGATATGGATATTCAGAAATCAACTGTGAAAGTGGTAAGAAGAAAAAAAGGTGAAAGCTTTTATATTGGTGTTTCGTTTATTTCGGTCCTTGTGTTTTTTTCCTTGTGGCAAATTACTACGAATAAAGGATTGATAAATCAAGTATTTCTTCCTTCGCCTCAAAAAGTGTGGCAAGCTTTTACTGAATTAATTAATCATGGTTATAAAGGGGAAAGCCTATTAACCCATATTGCTGTAAGCATGGAGCGACTGTTTATTGCAATTTCAGTGGCAGTAATAATTGGAGTTCCATTAGGACTTATTGCCGGTAGTTCAAGATTTGTAAGAGCGATTCTAGATCCATTTATTGAATTTTATCGTCCACTTCCACCTTTGGCTTATTATACTTTGATTGTACTTTGGTTTGGAATTGGGGATGAATCTAAAATTATTCTACTATTTTTAAATGCTTTTGCACCTTTACTTATTGGGGTTATATTTAGTGTTCAAAAAATACCAATAGATAGAATTAATGGAGCTAAATCATTGGGAGCTAAAGGAGTAAATCTTTTTATTAGTGTTATTTTTAGATCATGCTTACCTGATATACTAACAAGTCTTAGAACAGCGATTGGTGTTGCTTATGCGACTTTAGTTGCAGCAGAAATGGTTGCAGCGGTGTCAGGAATAGGTTGGATGGTATTAGATGCGAGTAAGTATCTTAGAAATGATATCGTATATGTAGGGGTTATAATTATGGGCGTTATCGCAATAATATTGGACTCATTTGTGAGATTTTTAATTAGAAAGGTTTCACCATGGATGGAAAAATAAATTTAAATAAGAGATATTATAACAATTGATAGTAAAATCATTACAAAAATAAGAATTCATATTTAATTAGAAGGAGTGTTATTTATGAAAATTAAAAAATACACGGCATTATTAACGGCTATTTTATCGGTGGGGATTTTAATTACAGGTTGTTCAGGAGCAAAAACTTCAAGTACTGCTACGTCTACGCAGCAAGCTACTGATTCAGCACAGCCAAAAGAGATACGTTTGGGATATTTTCAGTCTCCTAATGGAGAACTCCTTGCAAAAGGTGAAAAGTTACTCGAGAAAAAATTTCCGGGAGTTACAATTAAGTACGTTCAATTTGATGTAGGACGCGATGTAAATACAGCAATGGCCAGTGGGTCTATAGATATAGCAACAATCGGTACACCTCCAGGAACAAATGGAATTGTTAACGATCTACCTTATAAAATTTATTATTTACATGACATCATTGGTGCAAGTGAAGCACTTGTTGTGAAGAATACATCTGGAATTAATTCAATAGCAGATGTAAAAGGAAAGAAAATTGCTACTCCATTTGGTTCAACTTCACACTTTAGCTTGCTTTCTTCATTAAAGCAAAACAATATTTCAGAAAAAGATGTAACCATTTTAGATATGAATGCACAGGACATTATAGCAGCATGGAGCAGGGGCGAAATTGATGGAACTTACATATGGCAGCCAGCACAATCAAAACTGCTTTCGGACGGTGGAAAAGTGATACTTACATCTGAAGATGTTGCAAAAAAAGGAGCAGTTACAGGCGAATTTGGTATTGTAAGTAATGATTTTGCATCTAAATATCCGGAGGTAGTTAAAGCATATATTGACATTTTAGATGAAGCAACTAAATCATATAAAACACAATCAGATGATGTAGTTAAAACATTATCAGCAGAACTTGGACTTAGTGTAGATGAAACAAAACAAGCAATGAATCAAATATCAGTTCTTGATAAATCACAGCAGACACAATATATAGGAACAGCAGACAAGCAAGGTACATTACCACAAATTTTGAAAGATACAAGTGATTTCTTGTTAACTCAAAAAGCAGTTACTGCTTCACCAGACGTTGAGACCTTTAAGAAGGCAGTAAGAAACGATTTATATAAATAATAGAGGAGATATACTATGGAATCGTTAGTTGAAATAAATAGAGCAGAAGAGAGAAGTGCAGATTGTTCTGTTGAATTAAAAGATGTCAATTTAATATACAAAAATGGAAAACAATATTTGCATGTATTAAATGAGATTGAGCTTAAATTATTTAATGATGATTTTGTGTGTGTTCTTGGGCCATCTGGTTGTGGAAAAACTTCATTATTAAATGCTATTGCCGGATATAACACAGATATTTCAGGACAAGTACTTATAAATGGTGTACCACATACTAAGCCAAATCCAGATGTAGGGGTTGTTTTTCAACAACCCAATATCTTTCCATGGTTAAGTGTTGAAAAGAAT
The DNA here is from genome assembly GCF_003575225.1 of Clostridium chromiireducens. Classification (NCBI taxonomy): domain Bacteria; kingdom Bacillati; phylum Bacillota; class Clostridia; order Eubacteriales; family Clostridiaceae; genus Clostridium; species Clostridium chromiireducens. The sequence continues at coordinate 397,083 of NZ_QXDJ01000005.1, forward strand.
ATTGAATTTGGACTTAAGATGAAAGGGATTCCCAAAAAAGAACGAGTAGAAATCGTGAATCATTATGTTAATTTAGTAGGCCTCGAGAAAGCTAGAAAACTGCTTCCTCATCAATTGTCAGGTGGTATGAAACAACGTGCAGCAATTGCAAGAACATTAGCTGCAGATTCTAAAGTAGTTCTACTGGATGAACCTTTCAGTGCATTAGATGCATTAACAAGAGAATCTATGCAAAAGCATCTGAAGAAGATATGGAAAGAATCCAACAAATGTTTTTTCTTTATCACTCATGATGTTGAAGAAGCGATTCTTTTATCAACCAGGATTATTGTAATGAATGCTAATCCGGGAAGAATCGTTAGTGATTTTAGAAATCCACTTCAAAAATACGATGATAACAGTTTTAAAAAAATCAGAACTTCAGAAGAATTTGGTCAGCTTAGAGATTCATTAATTGAATTAATTCAAGGAACTGACTTAGAATAGGGGGAGAGGAATATTATGAAGAGAACAGCACTTACTCAAAAATTATTGGTCTTAGGTGTAGATGGAATGGATCCGAGAGTGAGTCAAAAATTCTTAAAAGAAGGAAAAATGCCAAATTTAAAAAAACTCATTGAACGTGGTTCTGCAAGAGAAGATTTAAGGCAAATCGGTGCAATTCCAACAATTACACCACCTTGTTGGACAACACTTGCTACAGGTGCTTACCCAGGAACACATGGAATTACTTGTTATTGGAGACAATCTCCTGAAAGCCTTGATGCAGTTGTTTATAATATGGATTCTCGTAACTGCAGCGCTGAACAGGTTTGGAATATTACTTCAGCAGCTGATTTAAAAACACTAGTATGGCATTGGCCGGGAAGTTCATGGCCTCCAACCTCTCACAGTGAAAACTTAAGTGTTGTAGATGGTACTCAGCCAGGTTCTGTTAATATGGGTATTGCACAGCTTGATTGGGAAAAAGTTATCGTTGCCTCTCCTGAAATTGAAGAGGTTCGTTATGCACCAAGAGTAGATAAACCAGCAGGTGTTGGGTGCATAATTACAGACCTAGAAGGTACTTTAGATGATGAAGTTGATGATGAAATGATGGAACTTTGGTGGGGGGATACAGCTCGTCAAGGCGGAGAAATTAGAACTTATGTTATGGATGATGATGATACAGAAGTTGTTATTGGAAGTAAGGTAGCTTATGATATAGTAAACTCTCCACTTAAAGAGGCAAAAGGGTGGAAAAATGCTCCGGAAGGAGCTAAAGATTTCACTATAATAACTTCTGGCGGGGTAATGAGACGTCCAGCCTTAATCCTTAAAAATGAAGCTGGAGAATATGACAGAGTAGCTATATATAAAAATAAGAAAGCAGATGAACCAATCGTTATTTTAGAGAAAGATAAGATGGTGACAGGTATTATTGATGATGTTACAAAAAAAGATGTAACTAAACCTGCATGCCGTTCTATGAAAATTTTAGAACTTGATCCACAAGGTACTAAAGTTAGACTTTGGATTAGTAATGCTCTTGATATATCAAATGATCAATTGTGGCATCAAAAATCCTTATATAAAGATATTGTTGAAAATGTTGGTCATGTTCCACCTGTCAGCTTAATTGGTGGAGAGGATGATGAATTGGTAAGGGAAATCTTTGAGCCATCTTGGGCAATTTACAATAAGTGGCAGGCGGATTCACTTAACTACTGTATAAATGAAAAGAAATATGATGTGATATTTTCACATCTTCATAATGTGGATTGTGCAGGGCATCAGTTATGGCATCTTGCTAAGACACTACAGCCATGGGATTACACAGATGAAAAGATTTATCAAGAATTTATTGAAAAGTTCTACATACAAACAGATGATTATATTGGTGAATTCCTGCATCTATTAGACGAAGGCTGGACTGTGTTACTTGTAAGTGATCATGGTCTCATAGTTGGAGAAAATGTACCTCCAATTTTAGGTGAGTATGGCGGTTTAAATACAAAAGTTATGGAAGAGCTTGGTTATACAGTCTTGAAGAAAGATAAAGATGGAAATTCTACAAGAGAAGTGGATTGGGAGAAAACAAGAGCAGTTCAGATTCGTAGTAATTATATTTATATTAATCTAAAAGGCCGTGACAAATATGGTATTGTAGATCCAAAAGATAAATATGATTTGGAAGAACAAATAATCTCTGATTTATATAATTATAGGGATGATAGAACTGGTAAACGGGTTGTTGGAATATGTCTTAGAAATAAAGATGCGGTCTTAATTGGTACTCATGGACCAGAATGTGGTGATCTCTTCTTTTCTATTGAAGAAAAATATAATAGACTCCATGGTGACAGCCTTTCAACTTCAGAAGGATATTTTGATACATCAGTTTCACCAATCTTTGTAGCAGCAGGGTCCGGTATTAAGTCAGGATTCACAACTGAACGTATTATAAGGCAAGTGGATGTGGCGCCCTCAGTTTCTGTATTACTAGGTTTACGCTTCCCAGAGCAGTGTGAAGGAGCTCCAATTTATCAGATCTTCTCAGAAGATATTTAATAAAGAATTATATGGGCAGCTATCGGAAAGTAGCACTTTGATAGCTGCTTTTAAAAAATAAAACAAAGTGTTACAGAGAGCTTAATAATTGTGTTTATAAGATTAACGATACTTATGATAAATTTTTATAAGAAGTATTCATTAAATATTCTTATGAGATTGCGTATTTTATCATGTTCTTAAGTTAAAGCAAAAAGATAATTATAAAGGAGTGAATAGTATGTCTTTACAGCATTTAAATTCTAATGAGTTTGATGAAATTATATATGATAATGCTGAGCCAAGCTTAGTGATTTTCTCTAGAGAAAGCTGTAGCGTATGTCAAGGTGTTGTTCCAATTTTAGAAGATTTACAGTCAAAATACGATGGTAAGTATAATTTTTATTATGTTGATGTTGAAGAACAAAAGAATCTATTTCAAAGATTCTCTTTAAAGGGTGTTCCACAAATTCTATTCTTTAATGGAGGGGAATATCAAGGGAAATTAGCTGGAAATGTTGGAGATGAAGAAATCGAAGAAAAGATTACAGAGGTATTTGAGGCATAATTAGAAAGGAGTGTGTAGGAACATGGGTGAAATAACCAATTTCTATGACTTAATCATCATAGGGGGTGGACCTGCAGGGCTTTCAGCAGCAATTTATGGAGGAAGGGCTAAACTTAAAACTTTGGTAATTAATAAAGGAATGGTTGGAGGTTTAGTAAATACAACAAGGGAAATAGTGAACTATCCGGGCTATGATCAAATCAGCGGCCCAGAACTTATGAAAAATTTTAAGAAACACGCAGAGAGCTTTGGTGTTGAGTTTTTAAGAGATGAAGTTGTAGATACTGATTTGTCTTTAAGAGAAAAACTTATTACTACCAAAAAAGGAAAACAATTCTCAGCTAAGGCTGTGATTGTAGCTTGTGGCAGTGAGCCTAGATTACTAAATATTCCTGGAGAAAAAAGACTCCAAGGCATGGGGGTGGCATACTGTGCAACTTGTGATGCTGAGTTTTTTGAAGGAGAACATGTTGTTGTTGTTGGAAGTGGTGACCAGGCTATTGAAGAAGGGATGTACATCACAAAATTTGCAAGTAAAGTGACTGTCATAGTTCTTCATGATGAAGGGATTCTTGATTGCAATAAAGTAAGCAGCGAAAAAGCTATTAACAATGAAAAGATGGAGTTCATTTGGAACTCGACCATAGAGGAAGTTCTTGGTACAGAGAATGTTGAAGGTGTAAAAATTAAGAACTTAAAAACAGGAAATACAGAAGAGATTTGCTGCCAAGGTGTATTTTTCTTTGTAGGTATGATACCTTCTACTAGTTTTCTTAAAAATAGTAACCTTGAAATGGACTCAAGAGGGCATATTATTGCAAATGAGCTTATGGAGACAAGCTTAGAAGGAATTTATGCCGTTGGAGATAATAGAGTTAAATATTTAAGGCAAGTTGTTTCTGCAGCTGGTGACGGTGCAACTGCAGCAGTGGCGGCAGAGCGTTACATTGAAGAATTAAATAATTTTAATGAAAATCTTCTAAAAAGTGATAAAAGAGTATTGTTACTATTTGTAGATGCCTTAGTTAATGAGAGCTTAGAATTTAGAGCATTATTAGAAGAGGTAAACAGAGAACTAAATTGCAATTACAATATACTAGAAGTTGACATAGCTACAAAGAAAAATCTTGTAGAGATGTATGAGATAAAGGATGTGCCAGCTGTTGTTGTCCTAGAGAAAAGCAAAGAAATTAAACAATTTAGATATACATTAAATAAGGAACAATTAAAGGGTCTATTATGTTAGTCTAGATACTTATCTAATAGCAATGAATTCTACTTATTAAATTCGTAAACGGAAATTATTTATATAAAGCTTTTTTTATTCACTCCTTTTTGAAGTTGAAGAAAGGCTCTTATAATAAAAAGATGGAACCTATAAAGAAACTAAAAACCACTCGATGAAGGCGAGTGGTTTTTAGTTTCTTTATCATTACTCTTGTATTCCAGGAATTTTAGGAAGACCTGAAAATCCTATCTCTAGGTCTTTATCTGTTGGTATATAATCTTTCATTGAGCTATTTAAGTAAGATTCATAAGCAGTCATATCAAAGTATCCTGTACCTGTTAATCCAAAAAGAATTGTTTTAGCTTCGCCTGTTTCTTTACATTTTAAAGCTTCATCAATTGCTCCTCTAATAGCATGTGATGATTCGGGTGCAGGAAGAATAGTCTCATGCTTTGCAAAGAAGACAGCAGCTTCAAATACTTTAGTTTGTTCAGCGGATATAGCTTCCATATAGTCATCATGATAAAGTTTTGAAAGAATAGGAGACATACCGTGATATCTAAGACCTCCTGCATGATTAGCTGATGGAATAAAGCCACTTCCAAGAGTGTACATCCTTGCGAGAGGAGTAATTTTACCAGTATCACAGAAGTCGTATGCATAGCGTCCTCGTGTTAATGAAGGACAAGAAGCAGGCTCCACAGCGATAATTCTAGGATTAGCTTTTCCTGTTAACTTATCTTGCATAAATGGGGCAATTAGTCCACCAAGGTTAGAACCACCTCCAGCGCAACCAATTACAATATCAGGATATTCATCAATCATCTCCATAGCAATTTTGGATTCTAAACCTATTATAGATTGGTGAAGAAGCACTTGATTTAATACAGAGCCAAGTACATATTTGCAGCCATCAGTAGTAACTGCTTTTTCTACAGCTTCTGAAATTGCGCAGCCAAGACTTCCAGTATTATTTGGATCCATTTCTAGGATTGCTTTTCCAGCGTTAGTTGTATTACTTGGACTAGGAATAATATTTCCGTCAAAAGTCCTAATAATCGATTTACGGAAAGGTTTTTGTTCATAAGAACATTTAACCATATAAACAGTCAGTGGAATACCATAATAAGAGCAAGCTTCAGCTAAAGCAGTACCCCATTGACCAGCTCCAGTTTCTGTAGTAAGGCTTGTCAAACCTTGTTTTTTAGCATAATAAGCTTGGGCAATTGCTGAATTTAGCTTGTGGCTGCCTGAAGTATTGTTTCCTTCAAATTTATAATAAATTTTAGCAGGTGTTCCAAGAGCTTTTTCTAAATTGTAGGCTCTAATTAATGGAGATGGGCGGAACATCTTATAAAATTCTTGTAATTCTTCAGGAATATCAATATAGCGTGTTGAATCATCTAATTCTTGTTTTGCGAGTTCTGTGCAGAATACAGGATATAAATCTTCAACTGTTACAGGTTTGAAGTTTTGCGGATTTAGCATTGGATCAGGAAGTTCTTTCATATCTGCACGTAGATTGTACCATTGTGTTGGCATTTGATCCTCAGTAAGATAAATTTTGTGTGGTATTTTCTTCATAATAATAACCCCTTTCATTTTTAAAGTGAAACTTTTTAGGTGGAGTAGTTATGCTCCAGCTGAATTTAGTTGAACTTATCCAGGAGCGTGCAGCCGTTGCCTGTCCTATGAAAAGGAAGAGCTACGGATGCTAGCTATCGGATAAAGTGAAACTTTTCAGGTAGAGTTATACTCCAGCTGAATTTAGCTGAACTTATCCAGGAGCGTGCAGCCGTTACCTGTCTTATGAAAAGGAAGAGTTACGGATGCTAGCTATCGGATAAAGTGAAACTTTTCAGGTAGAGTTATACTCCAGCTGAATTTAGTTGAACTTATCCAGGAGCGTGCAGCCGTTACTTGCCTTATGAAAAGGAAGAGTTACGGATGCTAGCTATCGGATAAAGTGAAACTTTTCAGGAGGAGTTATACTTTAGTTGAATATAAAAAGACCTTTGTCCAGTATTTCTACTAGGACAAAAGTCTATAACTTCTGCGGTACCACCTAAATTGGCAAATATTAGCCCACTCACTTCATGTACAATTAATACATTTTCCTATAGTAACGAGTGGAAACCCCGTCAGGCATTACTAAGCTAATAGAATATAAGCTGTTCCTCCCGCCCTTATAAGTCCATTCGACATAGCCTGCATTGTTGTAATCTCACCCTCTACAACTCTCTTTAAATCCTATAACTAAGTCTACTACTCTTAATCAATGGTTTGTAATAATATTCAATTATTTCCATGATATAATTATAAAGATTTCCGAAAATTTTGTCAATTATTTTTCTAGATTATTGAATATGTTCCAAAGATTCAATGAGTAAGTTTATCAATATTTTAATAAAATATAAAATATCATTATAAGCACCGTCTATGCTTAGCTAAGACAATATCAAAATAATATTAAGTTGACTAAAATAAAAGGTATGCTTACAATAATCTCATATTAACAAGACAATCAAAATAAATAGGATACAGATAAAAATATATGAAACTATTGTTTTTGACTGGTAGTAGTAATACAACTAAAAAAATATAGGGGGCAAAGCATGTATAAATTTTATCTTTTTTCTTATGGTACACTAATGGATGTAAAAATACAAAAAATATTATTTGAACAAGAAATTGCAATGGTTGATGCACTATTGGAGGATTATAAATTATATGCAGATACAGATGGTTATTTTTATGTAAAAAAATATGTTGGTAATGTAATACACGGTAAGATTTTAGAATTAACGAAGGAGCAAATGTGGATTGCAGACCAGTGGGAGGACATTCCAATGTATCTCAGAAAAAAAGTTAGTATTAAGTTAAAAAATGGGGAAAACAGAAAAGCATTTATATATGAAAAAAATAATGTTCAATCAGAAATAGCCGTTAACTATGATAGTTTATCTAATTTGCCCATTGAAGAAGTCATCAAAGAAGCACAAAAAATAAAGGAAATAATAAGATTAAGAATTAAAGATAAATCATTTGTTTATGGAGATATATAAAGTTGGCTAAAAGTAACAGGTATAAAGGACACTTATTGTAGGGAAAGCAAGAATATATATAGTTCTGTGGAAGTATAATAAGTATAAAGTTACATTAATAGTTATAGGAGCAAAAATTATGAATGAATATTTGTTAGATACTAATGTAGTAATAGGACTTTGGAAGCGGTATTCTTGTGTAGTTGATAAGTTAATCCAAGATAAAAGGATTAAAATATTAAGGGAAGTTGCTGAAGAACTTGCTGTGAAAGAAAGAAAAAAATATAAAGGACAGGAAGTTTTATCAGAAAAATTTTGTAAATTACTTCTTTTTACTATAGAAATAGATAAAACAAATATAAAAGAGTTTTACGCTATGATAGATATAAAATATTCGAAAAAAGGAAATGCTTATTTTCATGATACAAACAAGTTATCAGAAAATGATTTATTGCTTTTATATACTTGTTATTTAAATGATAATCTTATATTGGTGACAGAAGATAAATATTTATTCAATGCTGCCGAAAATATATTAGGTAAAGATAGAATAATATCATTAAATACATTAATTATAAAGGAAAATTAAAGATATTTTTATGAAATCATCAAAATTATAAAAAAAGGAAGGTTTATTATGGAGATTAAAAAAGGCGTAAATAAATTTTATATTGGAGACACAGAAGAAAATCCTTTCGCCCTAGTAATACTATCTGATATTGAGCAGGATGTAATAAAAATTGAACATACTTATGTGTATGAACAATTAAAGGGTCAAGGCGCTGGTAAAGAGCTAATAAAGACAGTAGTAGATTTTGCAGTAGAAAAAAATAAAAAGCTTATACCAGTATGTAGCTTTGCTCAAAAAGAATTTGATAAAAACAAAGAGTATGAGCGTGTACTATATAGAGGTATCTAAAATTTTTCATACTAACATAAAGGGAGAGTACTCTAATGTAACATTGCACAAAAGAGTACCCTCCATTTCTAGTTATGGAGAATATAGTCACTTTAATTTTGGCAGATTAATAATAATGGTGCACTTAATATTAATTGTACTAATAAAAAATAAGGTTGACTGGTCAACAAGTTATTTATATAATACTGTTGACTAGTCAATTAAATTTCTCGGAGGAAAAAGTTATGGAAAAAGAGATAATGCATTTTTTAATGCTCAATAGTAAGATTTTTAGAAACTCACAAGGTTATTTAGATAAGGTTTTAAAAAAATATGAAATAAGTAGCGGTTCGATTTCGTACATATTTACTCTAGAAAAAAATGAAGGGATTAGCCAAAATAAGTTAAGTAAAGAAATAGGTAATGATAAGGCGATGTCCGCGAGAACAATTGTAAAACTTATAGATCTAGGCTTGGTATTTAAGAAACAAGATGAAAAAGATAGTAGAGCGTATAACTTATACCTAACAGCAAAAGCTAAAGAACTTATACCTAGAATTCGTGAAGAAATCCAAGCTGTAGTGAGTTTAATAACAGAAGATTTAACGGACGAGGAGAAGTGTATCACTACAAAGTCCTTAAAGAAGGTTTTAGATAGAACACAAAGATTGAAAAATGAAGAGTGATTTTAACTAAGAATAAGAAGAGAGTTAAAAGATAAAATATGATAAGGAGGAGTTTTAATGCAAAAACAAGTAGATATAGAGCAAGAAAAAGGTAGAAGCAGGTGGTCTATATTAATCATTGTTTTAATGTTTACATTTATGTCAGCCTTAGATGGCAGCATTGTAAATGTAGCGTTACCTAAAATGGCAACAGCTTTAAATGTAACAACATCCAAAATTCAATTGATTGCAACAAGCTATTTAATAGTTATTGCCGGAACTGTTTTAATTTTTGGAAGACTAGGAGATATGCTTGGAAAAAGTAAGATGTTTACGATTGGACTAGGGTTATTTACCTTTGGATCTTTATTATGTGGAGTAACAAGCTCGTTTCCGATATTAATTCTAGCAAGAATAGTACAAGCTATAGGTGCTGCTGGAACTATGGCTAATAATCAGGGGATTATTACAGAGACATTTCCTCCAAATGAAAGAGGAAAAGCCCTTGGTTTTTTAGGAACATCTGTTGCGCTTGGCTCTTTAGTGGGACCAGGTCTTGGAGGAATTATAGTAGGAGCAGCAAGCTGGGAATTTATCTTTTTAATTAATGTCCCTATTGGTATAATTGCCTTATATTATGCTTTGAAGCTATTGCCAAAAGGTCACGAAGCAGCAAAAGGGAAGTTGGATAGCGTAGGTGCTATATTATTTATATTTACTATAGTTCCTCTTTTTGGAGCTTTAGATGAAGGATTAAATCGTGGTTTTACAGACCCATTAATTTTATTAAGCTTCGTAGTAGCAATTATTTCATTTATTGTATTTGTATTAGTTGAAAAGAAAAAAGAAAACCCACTATTGCAACTACAGATATTCGGGAATAGATTATTTTCTTTAAGCATTTTTTGTGCATTTATAACATTTGTAGCGATATTCTGTAATAATATTATTCTTCCTTTCTATCTTCAGGATGTAATGAATTATACGCCACAACATGCGGGTCTGATACTTATGGTTTATCCTTTGATTTTAGCAGTGGCGGCTCCTGTTAGTGGAAATCTATCTGATAAGATTGGCTCAGAGGTATTAACTTTTATAGGATTAGTTATTATAAGTATAGGGTTAATCTTAATGTCTACACTAAATGTGAATTCAACAATACTAAACATGATGTTATTTATTGCAATCATGTCCGTAGGTATGGGGTTATTTCAATCACCTAATAATTCTTTGATAATGTCAACAGTACCAAAAGATAAACTTGGAATCGCTGGAAGTGTAAATGCACTAGTAAGAAACATAGGAATGGTATGTGGAATAGCTTTAGCAACAACTCTATTGTATAGCATGATGAGTTTCAAAATAGGATATCGTGTTACTGATTATGTTGTAGGAAGAAATGATGCTTTTATTTATGGTATGAGAATTGTATACATAACAGCAGCAGTTATAAGTTTAATTGGAGCATTTTTAACATTTATTAGATTAAGAGGGAAAAAGCAGGAGAGTAAAAAACATAAATAGAACAAAATAGCAAGCAGGTTATCCTGCTTGCTATTTTTTATAGTGCACACATAAAATTTTACAATTCAAACTGGTATCTATATGGATTTATATTTTACCATCTTAATGTATCTTCGTATATATCTTTATTAGTTGGTTTAGGAGTTACACGAACATATGCATATTCAGGAGCTTTATATCCTGGACCATATATTAAAAATTCTATAACTTTCTTAGCCAAAGTTCTGACGAATAATTTATTCATTTAACATCACTCCTTACTTGTGTGTTTATAGTAATTATACTAAAATTTTTAGAAAATTGCAACAATTATCAGTGGATAGCAATTATTACGTAGTATAAGTACTAAAGTTTACTAGTAACGTCTATTAGAAATACACAGATCAATGTAAGGGGGTGGGGATTATACATAGATTGAAAGAGATTTTTATGTCACTGTGTACCATTATTATCCTTAATATCCATAGTAAAATAATTGTTTACTATGTTAGACGAATATATAATTTAAATATATTGGAGTTACTGAGAGATTCTTTTTAAATAGCAACTCAGTAAGCATTACTAATGAAAAAAAGGAGAATGATTCCGTGAGCATTAAGAAGAAAATTACATTATTTCTTTTAACGATTGTAATTATATTGAGTTTTGGTCAAACGTTAAGTGTCCAAGCTGCGACAAGTGATTTGATGGCAACATCAAATATAGTTCCAAATCCAGGGATATCTGAAAGTAAACCAAATTCATTGAATGTTATTTCGGAGTATGATACTAAAAGTATTGATAATCCCGGAAATATAAATATAACATCAGAAATTGGTTGGAAAAAGGTAAATGGATATTGGTATTACTACAAATCAGATAATACAAAGGCAAGAGGTTGGATTAAGCCAGATGAAAATTGGTATTACTTAAGTTATGATGGCAAAATGCTAACTGGTTGGATAAATTCTAATAGTATGTGGTATTATTTGGATAAGTCGGGAAGCATGGCGACAGGCTGGAAACAAATAAATAATATTTGGTACTTTTTTAATGGTTCAGGTACTATGATTACTGGTCTTAATAAAATCGATAATAAGACTTATATGTTTTACAGCAGTGGGGCAATGGCAACTGGGTGGATGAAATTAAATAATTACTGGTATTATTTCTATAATAGTGGCAGTATGGCAAATGGATGGATTACTTCAGGTGGAGTTAATTATTATTTACATGATACTGGAGCTATGGCTAAGGGGTGGATTAATCTAAATGGAACTTGGTATTACTTAAAATCAAGTGGAGCAATGGCAACAGGTTGGGTAAATTCAGGAAGCGATTATTATTACTTAGATCCATCTACAGGAAGATTACTTACTGACACTATCGCAGGTGGATATCAAATTGGTCCTGATGGTAGGAGATTAGGTGCAGCTAGTAGATATAAGGGAATAGATATCAGTCACTATAATGGAGATATAAATTTTGCAAAAGTGAAAGCAGCTGGAATTCAAGTTGTATACATGAAAGCTACAGAAGGGACAACTATTGTAGATAATTATTTAGGAATTAATTATAATGGTGCAAAAAGTGCTGGATTAAAGACTGGTTTTTATCATTTCTTAGTTGGGACAAGCTCTCCTGAAACTCAGGCACAAAATTTTTATAATAACATAAAAAATAAGCAAAGCGATCTAAAGCCAGTACTAGATGTAGAAAAAGCTGGATTTGATGTTATGGATTATTCTATAAGATTTGCAAATGAATTTAAAAGATTAAGTGGCATGGATGTATGTATATATACATATTCTGAGTTTATAAAAAATTTAGATAGCAGATTATCTAAATATACACTATGGGAGGCAAATTACTCTAGAAGTTTTGAAAATTTACCTTCTAATAGTATATGGAATTCTAGAGCTGGATTCCAGTATACAGATCAAGGTAATATTGATGGAATAAATGGTAATGTAGATTTAGATGAATTTACACAGGATATTTTTAGATAATTTAAGTAAGAATTAAAAAAGTGAATACAGTGTATTTATAAATAAAGCTATCCTCAAAGGATGGCTTTTTTTGATTAGGAAAGATTAGTATGTTTTAATCTAAGTTATATGAGAAGAAAAAATTTCTATTTGGTAGAATTAAATAGAGATTCTTACTATCAAAAACTGTAACTTCTTTGTAACCCATTTTGCCTAGATAACTTTTATACTTTAGATAAGTTATCAAATCATTAGAATAAACTTAATTGAATAAAGTCATGCATCCATTAGGTATAAAACTAGTGTTAATTTAAGTTTGTTTATATATAAAATAAGCTTAGTAAGATAATTAAATAATGTTTAATATAAACTATGGGGGAGAAATTAATGAAAAAACAGGGTAGATATAAAAATATGAGAAATAAAAAGGTGAAACGAGCTAAGGTAACAATTTTATTTGCATTTATAGTTTTATTTGTAGTATGCATAACCTCATTAATTGCTATAAAGATATTAGATGATGGGCAAGAAGTACAAGCACTCGATGTAAATAATACTAATTATCCAAATTCAGAGAATAATATAAATGAAATGTTTAATTCTAAAAATAACGATTTAGATACCGATGATAGAAAAGAAATCAATTATGGTTCTGATGCGCCAGGAAATAAATCAGAAGTTGAAGATGTTGCGTTTCTAGAAAACTATCTAAATAAAGAAATGAAAGGTGAAAAACATGATAAATCGGATGGTAAAAAGGTTGCTTACTTAACCTTTGATGACGGACCATCAGTAACGGTTACGCCTAAAATATTGGATATACTTAAACAAGAAAATATACATGCAACTTTTTTTCTTGTAGGAAAAGCTATAGATGATAATAGTACTGCTAAAAATCTTGTAAAAAGGGAGGCTGCTGAAGGACACTCCATAGCAAATCATACATATTCACATAATTATAATTATTTATACCCAAATAAAAAAGTGAGCTTAAATAATTTTATGTCAGAGGTTGAAAAAACAAATCAATCTTTAAAAAGAGTGTTAGGGAATGATTTCTCAACTAGGGTAATTAGATTACCAGGAGGTCGTATGACTTGGAACGTCAATGATTCTGATGGAATGAGTAAGTTGGACAAGACTTTGCATGATAAAGATTATCATGAAATTGACTGGAATTCACTTTCTAAAGATGCTGAAGGGCAACGTAAAAATGCAGAGCAATTAAAACAAGAAGTTATAAAATCAGTGGCTGGGAAAGAAAAAGTTGTAATATTAATGCATGATACCTATGGAAAAGAAGAAACTGCAAAAGCGTTACCTGACATAATAAAATATCTAAAAGAGCAGGGATATGAGTTTAAAATCATCAGATAAACTAAAATTTAAAGTAAAGAGGCAAATAAAACTGTAACTTTTTTGTAACGCTTTTTGTGTAGAAAACTTTTATACTTTAGGTAAGTTATAAAAGTATTTCATATTAGCAATGTTTCAGTAAATTACTCAAATGGATTTTATGATATATACAAGGAATAATAAAAATTAGTTAGGAGAATATTTATGATAAGTAAATTTGGAAAGAGATCTAAAATATGGTTTGTAGCAGGTATCATAGGTACTATTACTATAAGTTCTGCAAGCATAATGGGATGTGGTCCTAATAAGTCACCTAAAATACATGCTGATAATAAAGGAATATCAGTTGAGAAAGTCTCAGAAAATAGCGATGAAATGGAAGTACTTGGCATTGAGAAGTCATCCAATAATAAGGATAATAAAGAAATAGAAAGTCCACCAGTAAAAAAGCAAAATGATTCAGTAAAAATAGTGGAAGATAAAAAAACTATACAGGTGTCAAAGTCAGATGATGGAAAGAACAACTTCACAGGATATATGAATTTACTAGGATTGAATAAAGAAAAACTTATAAGCACATTAAATGAAAATCCTAATTCTATCGGAGAAGGTGGATTGGAATTTAAAAAAGCTGGTATTAGAGTTTGGTTTGATCAGAAAAATAATGATAGGGTAGAGCAAATATTTACCATGAGAAATGATTTGGATTTAAATGGTGTTAAGATTGGTGATAAGATAAGTAGATTTAAAGAAGTTTTTGGAAATCCAGTTAGTGATAAAAATGGAGATGCACATTTTAAGTATAACAATATATTTTTATCTATAAATTATGACACAAAGACAGAACAAGCATATGCGGTGTACATTTTAAAAAATGATTTTTAGTATAGTGGAAACAGGTTTATTATTATAAACTTAAGGAATTATAGTTATAGATAAGGTAACAATAAAAAATAAATAAAATGAAAAATGGGGTGTGCAAGTCATGATGAAATATGGAAGAGTTATTATACTAATTATTTCCCTAGGAATTGTTTTTACAGGCTGCGGAAAAGTTGTAGATACAACTAGTTTAATTCAAGCTCCTATGCTTTCAAATGGAAAAGAAAATGAAATTAATATAACATTAAAAGAAATTTTGCCGCCTGGAAGCGAATATGTGACTCCTAAGAATACGCAGCAAAAGCAAAGTATTTTTACTGAAGATATAGATAAAGATGGTAAAACTGAAGCTTTTGTATTATATAGGGATATGAAAGAAAATAGACAAGTTCATTTATTGATGCTTCAAGAAGAGAATGGAAAATGGAATAAGACACTTGATATAGATACTAATTTTAATATTCTTGATTATTTTAGGCTTGAAGACCTTGATGGAGATGGGAAAAAAGAAGTGATTTTGGGGACTTCAATATCGGATTCTGAGCCAAGTAAACAGCTACTTATATATGAATTGGATGGAAAAGAATTAGTTAATAAAGTTAATCGATCTTACGAATGGATAGATATATCTGACTACAATGGAGATAACAAGCCTGAGGTTCTCATACTAGATGGAGAAATAACTAAATCAAAAACAGCAGAAATGTTTAATTATGAAAATGAGCAGTTAAAATCTCTTACTTTTGTGAACCTAAATCCTGATGGTCTAATTGAGAATTTTGTAAGTGGAAAATTAGCAGATGGGAAGAAAGCATTATTTATTGATAGTTCACTGGGTGCTCATTCCATGTTAACCGAAATTGTTGCATACGATAATGGAAAGCTTATTAAAGTAGGAGATGAAAATGATGGCAATTTATTTAAGGCGTATCCATTATATAGCAGGGATATCAACAATGATGGTATTATAGATGCTGGAGGGATGTATATCCCTAAAGGATTTGAAGATGCAGCAATGGCAGAAATTCCTTTTATCTATACTTACTCTGATTATCGCGAAGATGGAACACATGAAATTATTGAAGAAAGATATACAGATAGTGTACAGCATTTTTATATTATAATTCCTTCCAAGTGGTATGGGAAAATAACGATTCAAAAGCTTGATCAAGGTGTTAGAATAGTAGATAATGAAGGCCAAGAAAATTTATTTGAGGTAAAATGGATAAATAAAGGATTATATAATGATTCCATTACCAAGCTTGGAGAAACAAAGGATACTGTATTTTATACTGATATAAAAGAAGAACTACCTATTTCAAAAGATAATTTTCATTTACTTAAAGATGAATTTTAATGGAGGGAAACATGGAAACAATTCTTGTTGTTGAAGATGAACTGTCAATTCGAAGTTTTATCTGTCTTAATTTGAAAAAGAAAAAGTATGAGGTTCTGGAAGCTGAGAATGGAGAAGAGGCTTTGGATATTTTTAATAATAAAAAAGTCGATATTGTCTTGCTAGATTTAATGCTTCCAGGCATTGATGGATTTGAGGTATGTCAGGAGATTAGAAATATAAGTCAAACTGTTGGGATAATTATGCTTACAGCTAGATCTCAAGAGGAAGATAGAGTTAAAGGGCTTGTACAAGGTGCGGACGATTATTTGCTAAAGCCTTTTAGTATGGCTGAGCTAGAGGCAAGGATTATATCTTTAACGCGAAGATTAAATTATGTGCATTTAAAAAAAGATAGTTCAATTCTTAAATCAGGCGCTTTTGAGCTTGATGTAATAAATAAAAAAGTATCTTACCTCGGAAAGGATATTAAAGTAACTCCAACAGAATATTGCTTGCTTCAATTTTTAATAAACAATAAGAATAAAGTATTTACGCGGGATGAGATTTTAGATGAAGTTTGGGGGATAAATTATGTTGGTGATGTAAAAGTCGTTGATGTGAATATAAGACGTATTCGAAGGAAAATTGAGCATGATCCATCAACGCCAGAGTATTTATGTACAGATTGGGGATATGGGTACTTATGGAAGGAGTAAAACTATGAAGAGAAAGATCATTTTTTATTTTATGATCATAAGTTTATTCACGTTAAGTCTTGTGATGGTTGGATTTGGAATTGGGATTAGACAATACTATTATCAGGGGATTGTTAATACATTTCAAAGCCAAGCTGAGGCAGTACCTTCTGTATTTACAAATCAAAATGATTTTACTAATAGTAATTTGATGGAATTTAGTGATGAAATTATTAAAAATTATCAGTTTGAAGGAGCAGAGTTGCAACTACTGAAGAGAAGTGGAAAAGTGATCCAATCAACTACAGGTTTTTATGAAGATAAAACTTATTTAGTGGATCCTTCTGTACTAGATTTGAAAACCACTTATAAAATAGAGAAAAGTTCATATTCAGGTCAGAAGATTATGGCAGTATATACTCCTTTTGTTTTTGACGGTCAGGTATTAGGTATTTTACGATATACAACATCGTTAACACAAGTTGATGCCTTAATTATAAATCTATTAAGCTATGGAATGATTATATGTACTTTTATTGCTGTCATTGTATTTCTTATAAGCCTTAGGTTAGGGAATATGATAGTAGAACCATTAAATAATATTATTGATTTTACAAAGAAAATAGCAGAGGGGAAGTACAAGGAAAAGATTAAAAATACTTATCCAAATGAGTTTGGAGAAATAGCAAGAACCCTTAACTACATGGGAGATGAAATATTAAAAACTGATCGTTTAAAAAATGACTTTATCTCTTCAATTTCTCATGAACTAAGAACTCCTTTGACAGGAATTAAAGGATGGGTTGAGACTATGCAGGATCCAGATGGATTAACAGATGAGGAATTTCAATTTGGACTAGGAATTATAGATACTGAATCAGAAAGACTTATTAATTTAGTAGAGAATCTATTAGATTTTTCAAGATATCAGTCAGATAGAATGAAGCTTATTACATCTGAAGTTAAGGTAGATAAACTTATTCGTGAAGTGACATTCCAGCTTCAAAAGAAAGCAGAAATAAAAGAAATTGAATTAATAGTTGAAACAACCCCTGTAATTATTACAGCAGACGGTGATAAATTAAAGCAAGTCATACTAAATGTATTAGATAATGCAATTAAGTTTTCATATAAAAATAGTGAAGTCCATGTCATTCAATTGGTTGATGATGATTCTGTTTCAATTAAAATTAGTGATACAGGTATTGGAATTAAAAAAGAGAATTTAAAGCATGTTATGGAGTCATTCTATAAGATTGATCCTAAATCTATTGGTGCAGGGCTTGGGTTAGTAATTTCTAGAAATATTGTAGATATGCATAATGGCGTTTTTAAAATTGACAGTGAGTACGGAAAAGGCACAACGGTGATAATTTCACTGCCTCTTGAAAGATACTAAATACTACATAAAATCTTGGAATAAATTGATATTTTTTAGCTGAAATTTTCGAAAATATAGAAAGTTTCAGCTTTAATTTTGTTATAATGATATATGTATTAGTAAACTCTATAAGATAAGAGATAAATCTAAATAATTCGTTATTTAAATTGAGTAATAAATTTATTATATGGATGTGATGCAAATTAGGGAAGATAATAGTGAAAATATACATTGAGATATATTTATTTTAAGGAGTACTTTTTATGAAAATGATGCTTTTTTCAATGGAAATAATAGATGAAGAAAATAATAATTATAAAATTAAAATCAGTAATGGCATAGACAACTCCTTTGTGGAATTTAATCCTTTGAAAAAAGAACTGCATTTTATAGATAATAACAATTTGAGTGATTTTTTTAAAGGTCAGGAATATCAGTTTAGAAAAATGTTGCATAATAAGCGTATAGATACATACTATGTAGGATTTAAGGTGAAGGTGGTCATAAGAGAAGATAAAGATGTAGCAGCTTTTAATGATAGAAGTAAAATATTAGTTTTGGATAAACGAAACAATAATTATGATAGTTATGCAATAGATGAAAATAAGGCTGAAGCAAGAATTCATAAGATCTATACAGATGCCAGTTATTTTGAGAAGAAAAATCATGGTGGATTTGCTTTTATAATAGAAGATTTAACAGGAAATTATAATTTATATACAGATAAAGTGAAAGACATAGGAAGCAGCCAAGCTGAACTTGAAGCGGCAATAAAAGCTCTTGAGTTATTAAAGGACATTAAAAAAATAAGAATAATAACTGATAGTCAATATGTTAGAAAAGGGCTTACGGAATGGTTACCTATCTGGAAATTAAATGACTTTAAGACCATCAATGGAGAGTCGGCTAAAAATATAGATAAATGGCTTAACTTTGATAAAGTCTGCGGTGAAAAGTATATTGAATTTCAATGGGTAAAGGCACATTCTAACCATTTTGAAAACTCACTTTGTGATATGTATGCAAGAGATACAGCTAAAAGTTTTAAGGGAAAAATGTAAAATAAAAAAATTATTATATTTTCATTTAAATATTGTTTTAAAGAAAACTTTTTAAATATGTTAAGTATCTATACGAATTTATTGTTTATACTTTCATTTTTGTTATAATGAATTTAATACTTGAATTATTGATGAGGTGATTGTAATAATGGAGTCCATAGAAAAAACTTCAAAAATGAAGTATAGGAAAGACAAAAATGGAAATCCACTGTCTATATTAGGCTATGGCTGTATGCGTTTTACTAAAAAGGGTAATAGTATTGATATTGATAAGGCGGAAAAAGAGGTTATGGAAGCAATAAATAGTGGAGTCAATTATTTTGACACTGCTTATGTTTACCCAGGTAGTGAGGTAACATTTGGTGAAATTCTAAAAAGGAATAATTGTAGGGATAAAATATCTATTGCCACAAAGCTTCCGCATTACATGGTTAAGTCAAAAAAAGACTTGGAAAAGTATTTTAATGAACAATTAAGAAGACTTCAGACAGATCATATTGATTATTATCTTATGCATATGCTTACTGATGTGATGACATGGGAACGCTTAAAAGCATTTGGCGTTGATGAATGGTTAAAGCAAAAAGTTCATAATGGGCAAATTCGTAATGTTGGATTTTCTTATCATGGAAATACAGAAATGTTTATTCAGCTTTTAGATGCATACGATTGGGATTTCTGTCAGATTCAATATAATTATTTAGATGAGCATAGTCAGGCAGGAAGAAGAGGACTTGAAGCTGCGAGTAAAAAAGGATTACCTGTAATTATAATGGAGCCATTAAGAGGTGGAAGACTAGTTAATTTATTACCGGAGAAGGCTAAGAATATTATAAAAGAGAATTCAAAGAAGCGTACTGCTGCAGAATGGGCATTCCGTTGGCTTTGGAATCAACCTGAAGTTACATGTGTACTTTCTGGAATGAATTCTCTTGAAATGGTTCAGGAAAATATAAAAGTTGCAGAGAATGTAACAGCAGGTGAATTTACAAAAGAAGATTTCGAGTTAATAGAGCAAGTTAAGAATGAAATCAATAGGAACATCAAAGTGGGATGTACGGGATGTGCCTATTGTATGCCATGTCCTAAAGGGGTAGATATTCCAGGAACTTTTCATTCCTACAATATGATGTATGCTGAAAATAAGAAAAATGGCAGAAGAGAATATCTTATGTGTACTGCATTACGAAAGAATACAAGCAGTGCTTCACAATGTGTTGAATGTGGTAAATGTGAAAAGCATTGTCCACAGCATATTGAAATCCGAAAAGAACTAAGAAATGCCCGCAGAGAATTAGAGACACCTATATATAAAATTGCAAAGACTGTGGTGAAGATATTTAAAGTATATTAATGCTTATAAAAATACAGTAATAGTGATGCATTTTCGTGGAATACTAAGTTAAAAGGAGAGATTTTCTTATCTTTAGAAAATCTCTCCTTTAATTAATTCATATTCAATGTTAGTTATTATAATAAGTTAATTTTGCGATCATCTCAAAGTTTTGAAGAATAAATGTGATGAAAAGAAAGTACAATTAGAAAAAATATATATTTATTTTATGGTTATATTTTTCAAATGATGTTTGAGATAGTTAAAAAATATTGAATAGTTTTTGAATTAATAATAGAATAATATTATGGCAAAAAATGTTGAATTATGAAATAAATTATTAGAAGTATTGAAATTTGTAATATAGAATATTAGTTTATATGAATTTTAGTTTGCTGAAATATTTTGCACAGGAGATGATATTATCAAGATTACGTTGTTTTTATTACTATTTTTATGTTGTATTTCTTATTTGTTATTAGGATTATATGGCTATAGAATGGATAGGAAATCAAAAGCTAATGAAGTTTTTTTAGGGTTAGCTATTTGTTGTAGCCTTTGGTCAGGGGGATATGCAATGATGTTAACCTCTGATAATATAAACATTGCATTTTTTTGGAGGGGAGTTTCGGTTTTAGGTTATTGCTATTTCAACGGGTTCTGGTTATATTTTGCATATTTACTTAACAATACAGAGGAACTAGATTACATTTCAATAATAAAGTTTTTAGCATACGTTCCTACAACATTATTGTTTATTGCTAATATTTTGGTTGAACCAACTACAGCAATGATTAAGGAAGGTTATGGTTGGATTGATGTAGCGCCAGAGTTAGCTGCTCAAATTGTATATACTGTATGGGCCATCATTCTTGATATAGCAGGTGTTATAATATTGTTTTTAAGAGGAAAGCATTCAAAAAAGAATAGAGTAAAGAAGCAGAATAGACTTATTTTAATAACTTGTATAATAAGTATCTTCATTGGAATTATAACAGATCTTATTTTACCTTTGGGAGGTATAGTTATTTTTCCTTCAGCAGTTCTAACAGGAATTATCGCTTTAGGCGGTATTTATTATGCAATAAGTAAGCATAGAATGATGTTTACTAGTACAAGATATATATCTGAATATATTTTTAATACTGTTATAGAGCCGATTTTCATTTTAGATGAAGATTTTAATATTCAATATTGTAATGAAATGTCTTTAGTTATAACTGGCTATAACTTTAAAGAAATAGAAGGAGAGCCTTTTAGGAATCTGATAGTTTGTGAGAATATTGATTTCAACATTATAAGGAAAAATGAATATGTAAAAAATATGGAAGTAAATCTACAAAAGAATGATGGAAGTGATATTGCATGTGAATTATCAAGCACTGTTATATTTGATGAATATAGCGATATCCTAGGTGTAGTAGTTTTATTACATGATATTTCAGAAAGAAAGAAAATATCAGAGATAGAAAAGAAATATACCTTGAAATTAGAGGAAACAAATATTATGCTTAAAAATCAGATTAGAGATAGAATACGAGCGGAGGAGCAAATTCGTCATTATGTATACTATGATCCATTAACAGAGATTGCAAATAGAAAAATGATGTTGGAAAACCTTGATATGCTTTTAGAGGACAAAGATAATAGCTTTTTAATTCTTTTTATAGACTTGGATGGTTTTAAATCTATAAATGATAATTATGGACATTTAGTAGGTGATAATGTTCTCAAAAATGTTGCTGATTCATTGAAAAATGTAATAGGCCAAGATGGTTCGATTTTCAGGATAGGTGGAGATGAATTTATAATCATTTTAAGAAATATAGAATCAAGTACTTATATCAATGAAATTTCAGTAAGGATTCAAAAAGTATTAGAAAAGCCTTTTATATATAATGGAGAATCTTTAATTGTAGGAGCAAGTATAGGTATAAGCATATTCCCTGATCATGGAGATGATTCAGATACTTTAATTAAAAAGGCTGATTTAGCTATGTATGAAGTCAAGAAAAAAGGGGGATATGGTTATGCTACATATTCATCCAAAATGAATGATAAGTTTTTTGATAAGGTAGAAATGAAAAAGAAAATAAACAAGGCTATGGAAGATAATGAATTTACAATCTATTATCAGCCTATTATGGATCTAAGAACAATGAAAGTTTTAGCTGCAGAAGCTCTTATAAGATGGAGGCAAGGGGATAAAATTGTTTCGCCTGTAGAATTTATTCCAATTGCTAAAAGTGTTGGTGAAATGACTTCAATTGATAATTGGGTATTAGAAAATGCTTGCATGCAATGTAAGAGGTGGAATGAACTTGGAAGCAATATTAATATATCAGTAAATACATCTTATGCTCAATTAGTACAACCTGAGTTTGTATTAATTGTCCAAAATATTTTGGAGACTTATTCATTTCCAGCAGAATATCTTAATATAGAAATAACAGAAGATGAAGCCATGGAGGATTTTCCTATAATTATCGATGCATTGACAAAACTGAAAGCTATGGGGGTCAAAATTTCATTAGATGATTTTGGGACAGGATACTCATCTATTAGTTATGCAAGTAAATTGCCTGTTGATAAAATAAAAATTGACAGAACACTTATAATGAATCTAGAAAAAGATGATAGAGATAGAATGATAGTTAAAGCAATAATAAATACAGGACATAGTTTAGGTCTTAACATTGTCGCAGAGGGAATAGAAACACAGGAACAATTTAGAATCCTAAATGAGTTTGAGTGTGATTTTATTCAAGGCTATCTAATTGGAAGACCCATGGAAGCATCAGAATTTGAAAAAAATTTTATTAACGAAGAAGCTGCAACTATGAAGATGTGAAACAAAGAAATATCATATTAGAATATGATATCGGTATAAAAGCTATCCGTAACAAGGATAGCTTTTATCATAGTAGGAAAGGATAAACCAAAAGATTTGTTAGCAAATATAAAAAATTCTAAAAATGTATCTAGGGAATCGTGAATATAAGGTGATTTTAGAAGATTCAATACATCAACTATGGCTAGTGTATCATTATCTGAAATAGTTAGTAAATTCGAGAATAACTACGTATTGTAGGAATAAATACATATAATAGTAAAAACATGAAGAATGAGAGCGATGTAGAGATGTTAAGATAAAACACGTCGCTGAGACACATATAAAACCAGCAATTTAAACTTAAGAAAGTATCTCATAAGAGAGCTAAAAAGTAGTTTGAAAATTGTTGATAATGTTAAGTAGTGATAATACGATGTAATTCGTCGCTGAAAAGTACAGAATTCAATAACTTAAACTGAAAGAGTATACAAGAAAAATACTTAAAAAGTTTTTTAAAAAAGGTTGTTGACAAGGTCTCAAAGCGGTGATATACTGAGTAAGCTGTCAGAAACGACAGAAGCTTATAAGCCTTGAAACAAGAGGTTTAAGGAAGAAAATTGGTCTTTGAAAATTGAACAGAATATAATAAATACATTTAAGTAAACCAGCAATTCTTTATTTGAGTAAGCTAAGATTAAACTTTTTCCAATATGGATAAGTTCAACTAACATTTAGCTGAAGGTAAACTTCATCTAAATTAAGTTTCACTTTATATTGAGAGTTTGATCCTGGCTCAGGACGAACGCTGGCGGCGTGCTT
>NZ_QXDJ01000006.1:0-290898 GCF_003575225.1 Clostridium chromiireducens
TAAGCTAGTAAGACCCCTTGAAGACTACAAGGTTGATAGGTCAGAGGTGTAAGTATGGTAACATATTTAGCTGACTGATACTAATAGGTCGAGGGCTTGACCAATAAATAATCAAGTTGTAATACATCAAAATTTATATGCAATTTTGAAAGAACATAATTCTTTCAAAATATCTCGTGATGATGGCATAGAGGTAACACTCCTTCCCATTCCGAACAGGAAAGTTAAGGTCTATAACGCTGATGGTACTGCACGGGTGACTGTGTGGGAGAGTAGGAAGTTGCGAGGTAAGATGGCTCGATAGCTCAGTCGGTAGAGCAGAGGACTGAAAATCCTCGTGTCACTGGTTCGATTCCAGTTCGAGCCACCATAATGGCGCCATAGCCAAGTGGTAAGGCAGAGGTCTGCAAAACCTTTATTCCCCAGTTCAAATCTGGGTGGCGCCTCCAAAGAAACCTTGAAATTTATATTTCAAGGTTTTTTGTTATATATTGTTCACATGATAAAGAAAAGGATATGTTATTTAAACATATCCTTTTTATATAATATAAATGCAACTAGACCGCAAATTCCAAAGGTTAATCCCATAACTATAGGAAATCCGCTTGGATCATCTTCTGCAAAAGGCAATTTTAAATTCATTCCAAATATTCCACCAATAATAGTAGGAATAGCCATAAGTATTGTAACAGATGCAAGAACTTTCATTACGATATTCAAGTTATTAGATATTACAGATGCAAAGAAATCCATTGTACTAGCTAATATATTGCTATAAATTTCAGTCATTTCAATTGCTTGTTTATTTTCAATTATGACATCTTCTAAAACATCCTTATCTTCTTCATATTTTTGCATCAATTCTAATTTCAGCATTTTTTCTAAAGTAATTTCATTAGCCTTTAAAGATGTCGAGAAGTATACAAGAGATTTTTCTAGGGAATGCAATTGAATAAGTTCT
This sequence comes from Clostridium chromiireducens, assembly GCF_003575225.1. NCBI lineage: Bacteria > Bacillati > Bacillota > Clostridia > Eubacteriales > Clostridiaceae > Clostridium > Clostridium chromiireducens. The sequence continues at coordinate 962 of NZ_QXDJ01000006.1, forward strand.
CTATTTTTCATGGATTTATGAAGTCTTTTTTCAATCATTAAACTTTTCTTATCAATTTGTCTTAAATATAATAAATAATATGTTGATATTCTGTTTAATATTTGTAAAGTAAATCTTGATTTTTTAAATGTATAAAAGGATTTTATTTTGTCGTTGGCAAAATCGGTTAATATTTTGCTGTTTTTTAAGCATACGGTAATTAATTGTTTATCAGTATGTATTATTGCAAGAGGATAGGTATCATAGGTCAATGAGTTATCTTCCATTTCGGTAAATGGAATATCGACTATTATCAATAATGAATCATCCTCAATATCAATTCGAGAGGTTTCTTCATCATCTAAAGCTGCTTTCAAAAACTCGAGGGCAACTCCTGTCTTTTTAGATATTAATATTAATTCTTCATCAGATGGAGCAACTACATTTATCCAAGCGCCATTATCTATTGTATCTATTGATTTTAGGGTAGTATTAAATTCACTTTCACTTTTATATATTTGAATCAATTTATAGCACCTCCTAAGCGGTTCAACTAATATTATACTATTATATGATAGATTGTAAATATAAGTGTTTATGTATTAGTCATATTTGATATTGGCAAATATTTAAAGATATTTTTCAATGATAGGTGTTCATTGTAAAATAAAAAATAAATTCCCTTTAAAAATTATATTTTAAAGGGAATTTATTTCTTTATTTCTTTTTTGTATTGAAGAATTCGGATTTAACTTCATTAAGAAGAGCCTCGTTTTTGATTAAATCTACAGCAGTAAATGCAAGTGCAGCAGCAGCAATATTACATTGTTTTAGTGCAAATGAAGATACGGTCGCTTTGGCGAAATCTAGACTCCCATATTTAATGTTAGTATTATCTATAATGGAGATGTACGGATGAATACATGGAACTCTGTGGCTCACATCTCCAATGCTTAATCCAGCAAAAATATCCTTTGCAGGACAAATGTCAATTATTCCATTTTCTTTTAGGTTATGGCTAAAAAGTCTATTCAAGGTACGATTTGTGATTAACTCTTTGCTTGGAGCTTCGTATAGAAAAAATTTATTGGGTATATTAATTAACTTTGTTACATAATTTGCAATATCTTTTATTTTGTCATATGCATAATTGGCTATTTCTGTATTATAGGCTCGAATGCAGAGTTTTATTTCTGAGTCGGATGGCAATAATAGTGTAGTATATCCTCCATTTGATATGACTGAGTTTATTTCTAAGCTATCAGGAAATCCTTTTTTTATAGAATTTAAGATATTAAGTGTTAATAAAACAGCATCTAAGGATGTATAGGAATTTTTGTTTAAGAATGATAGTTTACGTTCACTCTCAAATTTAATACCTAAAGGAATGATTGCTGATGATGAGCCACTCTCACAAGTAGAGGTATCAGGGTGAGCTAACATTACTACATCAATGTCATCAAATACACCTTGATTAACCATAGTGGCTTTAGTTCCACCTAAATACTCGCCAGGACATCCAATTATTATTACTGATCCACCTATATCATCTATTATGTTTCCTAGAGCAAGAGTAGCTGAAACAGATATAGAAGTAACCATATTATGCCCAGTGATGTGTCCTTCATCAGTTATAGCATCATATTCACAAAGGTAACAAATTTTTGGATGGCCAACTCCCTTTTGTGCCATAAATGAGTTCTCGATATTTAAGAAATTTCTAGTAATTTCAAAATTATATTTATACAATAAATCGCAGATATGATTAGAAGCGTTGAATTCTTTATAACTTTCTTCAGGGTTTTCATATAAGTAAGTACATAAATTTTTAATATCATCATTACAGGTAGACAAAAATGAAATGATTTTTTGTTTCATAAATTTAATTTCTTACTCAAACATACAAAAGCAAATTACTAAATTTTATATATAGTACATGTTTTGCTTTGTTTTACAGTAAGTTCTCCTTTCTTATTTTTCTTTTTACTGTTAACATATTTATAGTTAGTTTAAAATGCATAAGTTCTACATAAATAAAATATTTTATATGTAATGATTGACACAAGCCATTAATTATCACATAAGTAAGTATGCAATGAGAGTTATGCTAAACATTAGATTTGAAAGCATAACATTTGTTAAACACCATTAATATGTTTACGTAATATAAATTTATTTCTCTATATATTATTGTTACCAGTAAATGAAAAAATATAAATTTAATAAAACAAATTATTTACCACTGGCAATTGTATTAAAAATAATTAATGTGGTAATAATTTTAGAAGTATTAGAAAATTAAGGGGGAATAGTATATGGAAAATTCAAATAAATTATGTTTCATGTGTGGTGCAATTGATAGTGATGGTATAATATTGAATGGGGAAATGATTTGTAGAGCATGCGAAGAAAAAATTGTAAGAACAAGCGCATCTGATCCGGAGTATGATGATTATAAGGATAAAGTTAAGGTTATTTTATTTGATGAGCATGCTAAATGTTAAATTATTTTACCTAGACATAATTTAAGGTAGGGATTCATAATGAAAAAAGGTTTATTTATAGTTTTTGAAGGTGGAGAGGGCACTGGAAAAACAACAGCAATTGATTCAATATATAATTGGATTATAGATAATAATTTGAATTGTATAAAGACTCGAGAACCTGGTGGAATTACAATATCTGAACAAATAAGACAAGTTGTATTAAGTAAAGAGAATAAGGCCATGGATGCTAGAACCGAAGCGTTACTTTACGCGGCAGCAAGAAGGCAGCATCTTGTGGAGAAAGTTATCCCAGCATTAGAGGAAGGTGCGATAGTTCTTTGCGATAGGTTTGTAGACTCCTCGCTAGCGTATCAGGGACATGCAAGGGATTTAGGTATTGAAGAAATTATGAGCATAAATAAATTTGCTATTGGAGAATATATGCCTGATATATCAGTTCTATTTGATCTTGATCCACAAATTGGATTAGAGAGAATTAGTAATAATGATTGCAGAGAAATTAATAGATTGGATTTAGAAAAATTAGATTTTCATCAAAGAGTTCGAGAAGGATATAACATTATTTTTGAAAATAATAAAGATAGAATCGTTAAAATAGATGCTAGTAAATCAAAAGAAAGTGTAATCGATCAAATAAAAAATATTTTAAAACCAAGAATTTGGACAAATATAAACTAACTAATAAAAAGGATATTATTTATGGTAAAATAATATATAATTAATTAGTATTATTTTAAGGGTGGTAATTATGATGAAATTGATAATTGCAATTGTTCAGGATGAGGATTCAAGTGATGTTATAGAGGTATTAACAGAAGAGAATTATAGAGTTACAAAATTAGCAACAACAGGTGGATTCCTTAAGTCTGGTAATACTACATTACTGGTAGGTGTTGAGGAAAAAAGGGTTGAGGTTGTTATTGATATCATAAAAAATATATGTAAGAAAAGAAAAGAAACTTTAGTTACACCTACTACCTTTGGTGGAAGTGAAGGCGGATATATGCAACAGTACCCTGTTCAGATTGATGTAGGGGGAGCTACTATATTTGTACTGGATGTAGATAAGTTTGTAAAAATATGATACCAGGGAGAGATAAGCGTTGAGAAAAATTATTGGGCATAAAAACATTATTGATAGTATACATAATAGAGCTTTGAATGACTCATTTTCTCATGCAAATTTAATAGTTGGAAATGATGGGATTGGAAAGAGTATAATAGCAAAGTGTATATCAAATCACATCATAAAGGATAAGAATGGAGTAGAAAGTGTAGATATAGTAAAGTATTACCCGTCTTCTAATTCTTTCGGTGTAGATGACGTCAGAAATATAATAAATGAAGTTAATAAAAAACCTTATGAAGGAGATAAAAAAGTATTAATATTATATAGGTGTGATAAACTGACTGTTCAAGCTCAAAATGCACTACTTAAAACTATTGAAGAGCCTCCACATGGGGTATACTTAATACTACTGAGTGATTCTTTAGAAATAATTTTAGATACTATAAAGTCAAGATGTCAAATATATAAACTAACCCCATTAAGTAAAGAAGAGATTTTAAATTATATTGATAACAACTATGCTGATTTAACTTTAGATGATAAAAAGTCTGCACTAGCATATAGTTCTGGTATTCCAGGAAAAGTAGATAAGTTTATAAACGATGAAAAACTGAAAAATTTAAGAGACATATGCATTGGTCTTTTTGAAGATATTTTAAAAAGAGAGCAAGGAATAGTTTTAAAATATGAAGAGTTACTTAAGAATTCAAAAGAAGATAAAGTAGAATTATTAAATATACTTTTATCATATATAAGAGATATTATGCTTTTTAAAGAATTAAATAACAATGAGCTTATTGTTAATTCTGATAAAGAATATAAAATAAAAGATATATCAAGAGGAATATCTTATAAAAAGTTAAATAGTATGTTAGAATACATAGAAGAAGCAAGAATAAATTTTAATAGTAATACAAACTATTCAATGACTGTAAGTGTACTGCTTATGGGATTTGCGGAGGTATAATTAATGATAAATGTTATAGGAGTAAGATTTAAAAAGGCAGGAAAAATTTATTATTTTAGCCCATCAGAATTGCCTATTAAAAAGGGAGATTATGCAATTGTAGAAACAGCTAGAGGTATAGAATTTGGTGAATGTGTTATTGGAATTAAGGGAATTAGGGAAGAGGATATAGTTTCACCATTAAAAAATGTTATCAGGATAGCTGATGAAAATGATATTAATAAACATAAAGAAAATAAAGAAAAGGAAAAAGAAGCATTAAATATATGTTTAGAAAAAATACAAGAACATAAATTGGATATGAAATTAATAGATGTAGAATATACATTTGATAACCATAAAGTTATATTTTATTTTACAGCGGATGGCAGAGTTGACTTTAGAGAGCTGGTTAAAGATTTAGCCACTATATTTAAGACTAGAATAGAACTAAGGCAAATAGGAGTTAGGGATGAAGCCAAAATGGTCGGTGGCCTTGGACCTTGTGGAAGATCAATGTGTTGTTCAACTTTTTTAGGTGACTTTGCATCAGTATCAATAAAGATGGCAAAAGAGCAGAACCTTTCGCTAAATCCAACTAAGATATCTGGAATATGTGGAAGATTAATGTGTTGTCTAAATTATGAGCAAACTACATATGAGGGTATTAGGAAAAGGTTACCTAAGGTCGGTTCCATAGTTAAGACGGATACTGGAAATGGAGAAGTTATTGGAAATTCAATAGTCAAAGAAATTGTCAAGGTTAAAGTTAGGAGAGGAGACGAAGAGGTAGTCGAAGAATTTAAGATAACAGATGTAGAACTTGTTTCAGGAAAATATGAAGATACAATTGATGAAAATAATATTAAATTAATTGTTGACTCTGAAGAAGATAAGAAATTATTAAAGAATCTTATTAATGAGGAATAGGAGGGATTTCTATGAAATCTGTTATTAAGATTTGTAATATGGAATCTCAAAATGATGCCAAAATAATTCAAGATGTGATTGTCACTAATTCAGGGGTGATAGCTACAGAGATATCTTTAGTAAAGAAAGAAATAACTGTTATATATAATGATAGTTTTTTTAATATCCAGAAAACGATCAATTATATAGAGGACTTGGGTTATATAGTTATTTAATCCCAATATATAATAGTAATTTTAAAAAATAAAATGCCTATATAACAAAAGACTTTAAAAACATCAGAATACATGTTAAAATGTAAGAGGTTAATTACCACAATTTATTAGGAGGTGTTCTAGATGGCATTTGTTATTAATGATTCATGTGTTAGCTGTGGAGCATGCGCTGGAGAATGTCCAGTTAGTGCTATAACTCAAGGAGATACTCTATTCGTTATCGATGCAGATTCTTGTATCGATTGTGGAAACTGTGCTAATGTTTGTCCAGTAGGAGCTCCAAACCAAGAGTAATAGAAAAGAGAGATCGTCTTATGACGGTCTTTTTTTTATTCTTTAGGAAATTATAATAAAGTAAAATCTGTGAATAACTTTTGATAGTAGCAGAGACACACAGTCTGCGAAGCAGATTTTTTTATTTATAAAATGGTATGTATTTATAAAATGATAAAATGATAAAATAAGTTTATATAAACTTATATTCAAATAATTATAGTATAAGCAATTAAGCAATAGGTAGAACTTTAATTTATTTGGCTGATACATAAATTATTTTTGTTATATAAGATCTTTGATGTGATAAAATAACTTTTAACTATGGAAGAGTTAATAATATACAATTGGTTTTCAAGTCTGAGCCTAATTCAGTGGTATCTAATATATTGGAGTGTACTTTCTTTATATTTTTCATTGATATGATAAAATTTTTAGGGTCATCTAAGTAGAGAGAGGTTTTATTTGTTTTATAGTGCATAGGGATTATGTATTTAGGAGAAATCAATTTACAAAGTTTTGCAGCTTCATGTCCGTTTAAGGTAAAGTGTCCACCTATAGGTATGAATAAAATATCAATATTTTTTAATTTTTCTAATATTGATACGCAGGGAATATGCCCTAAATCGCCTAAGTGACATAAGGAATATTTATTGTCATTAAATATATAAATAATATTAGGTCCTCTTTTTAAGCCATTATATTTATCATGAAATGAATTTATACCTTCCACCTTAATGAAATTAATATCAAATTCTCCAGTTTCATTAATAACTTTAGTTTTAAGATTTAAGTCGTTTATATATGAACTATCAAAATGATTATTGCTAATAGTAATTAAATCACATTTTGGAAAATTATTATCATATCCTAAGCTGCTATCAAATGGGTCAATTAAAATTCTCTTTCCCATGGATGTTTTTATAAGAAAACATGAATGTCCGTACCAAGTTATTTGCATAAAAAACCTCCATAAATTAATTTTACTAATAAGTCCATACGCCTATTAATATATATTATTAACAGATAAAACTAGAAATAATCATAAACTTATATTGATGCTTTAAAAAGCAAAAAAGATATAGTATAATAGTATAAAGTCAAAGTAAGTCAAAAACAAAAATAAAAGTTTAAGCAGGTGATGTTATGGCAAGACTTTCAGATATAATAGAAGAATTTATAAAACAAATGTTTAATGAAAATGCAGATACAGATAATGTAGTTTTTATACAAAGAAATGAATTGGCAGATCAGTTTAGATGTGCACCATCTCAGATCAATTATGTGTTAACAACTAGATTTACTTATGAAAGAGGATACTTAATTGAAAGTAAAAGAGGTGGAGGTGGTCATATAGCTATTAAGCAATTAGAATACGACAACTCCAATCAAAGAGAGGAAATAATAAATCAAAGTATAGGCGATACAATAACATATCATAATGCTCATGCTTTATTAAATCATTTATTTGAATCAGGAGTCATCGAAGAACGAGAATGCGAAGTAATGAAAATCGCAATAAATGATAGAAGTTTGGCTTCAGCAGATAATAAAAATAAATTAAGAGCTGATATTTTAAAAGCAATGATTATGGTAATTTTATCTTAAAAGGTGGGGATATACATGTTGTGTGAAAAATGTGGAAAAAATGATGCAAAAGTAAATTTAATTACAGTGATGAATGGACAGAAGCATGAGGTTTGGTTATGTGAAAATTGTGTAAAGGACATAGCAAATATTCCTTTTTTAAATTCTATGGCTCAAAATATTAATTTCCCGCTTCAAGGAATGTTAACAGAAATGTTATCTAATACTGAGAGTAATAAAAGTAGTATTGATAATAATAAAATAAAGGAAATAGTTTGTTCAAGTTGTGGATTAACCTACAATGAATTTAAAAGATCTGGAAAGCTAGGGTGTTCTGATTGCTACAAAGATTTCAAAGTTGTACTTGAACCAAGAATAAAGAGCTTGCAGGCTGGAGTAAAACATGTAGGCAAGATTCCAAAGGTAAAAGGAAGAGAATTAGTTCAAAAACGAAGGCTAAAGGATTTAAAAGAAGAAATGCAGAAATTAATTATAGATGAAGAATATGAAAGAGCAGCGATTGTACGAGATGAGATTAAGAAGCTAGAATTATATATATTAGAACGAAATAATGCTGCTAATGTCCTTCAAAGTGTAAAGGAGGAGAATTGCAATGAATAGCTGGACTGATAATAAGGATGAAGATAATGGAATTGTATTGAGTAGCAAAATATTATTAGCTAGAAATTTTAGTGATTTACCTTTTCCAAATAAATTAAACTATATAAAAGGCAGAGATAATGGCAAGAATATATATAATGTTCTCAAAGATGAACTAATTAATGAAGAAATTACATTGCATGAGATTTGGAATACAAAAGAGGATTTTAGTAAACACTATTTAGAAAAGGACTTAATAAGTGAAGAGCTTCTTAAGAATTCAGATAAAGGGTCATTTATTATTAATAAAGAAGAAACTTTAAGTATTATGGTGAATGCTAGAGATCATATTAATCTTCAGTATGTAAGTCAAGGGCTGAATTTAGAGGAAGCGTTTAAAATTGCAACAAATGTTGACGACAAAATAGAAAAAAACTTTGATTATGCATTTGATGAGACTTTAGGCTATTTAACAACATCACCAGAAAATATTGGAACAGGATTGAAAGCATCAGTAATACTTCATTTACCAGCGCTTGCAATGAGTGAAGAAATTAAAAATGTTTCAAAAAGTATTGGTAAGATTGGAATTACAATAAAGAGCATCTATTTGGATGGTACAAAAGGTTATGGCAATTTATATAGAGTAAGCAACAAAACAACATTAGGTTTATCTGAGGAAAATATTATAAATAAATTGAAAGAGGCCGTTTTAGATTTAATTGGTGAAGAAAATAAGTTTAGGGAAATATTACTTAATAAATGCAGATATGAATTAGAAGATAGAGTATACAGAGCATATGGAATATTAAAGTCTGCAATTCTTTTGGATCCGAAGGAAACAATCGATTTATTATCTAGTGTTAGATTAGGATCAGAATTATCACTTATAGATGTTGAAAAAAATAAATTGGATAAATTATTTATACTTGCAAATAATTCATCACTTCAAAATCATTTGGGAAGATCCTTAGATGAAAAGGAAAGTAAGTATGAAAGAGCAAAAATCGTAAAGGAAATATTGACATGACGAAAAGATAGGAGGTTTGAAAGATATGGAATACAATAAATTAACAGAAAGGGCTCAAGCGGTAATTCTAGAGGCTGAAAATGAATCTGAAAAGTTTAAGCACGGTTACGTTGGAACCGAACATATGCTTCTAGGTATTTTAAAAGAAGACGGATATTCAGCCAAATTGCTAAAAAAGCATGGTGTTGATAGTGATAAAATTAGAACGATGATACAAAGATATTTGGGTTATGGAGATATTAAGAGAACAGATGATAATATTTTATTAACACCAAGAACAAAAAGATTAGTAGATGAAAGTTTTGCGGCAGCTAAGAAGTTAAATCATAAATATGTAAGCCCGGAACATATCCTATTAGCATTACTTAATCAAGAAGAAGGAATGGCTTATACAATTCTGAAGAGTTTAAATATAAATTTTGCAGTCATAAGTGAGGAATTAGTTGTATTTTTATCTGGCAATTATGAAGATAAAGTAAGTGACAAAAGTACTATGGATAATAAAAAGGCCAATACACCTATGCTTGATAAGTATGGTAGAGATTTAACAGCTTTATCTAGAGAAGGCGGATTAGATCCTGTGATTGGAAGAGATAATGAGACACAAAGATTGCTAGAAATTCTTTGCCGAAGAATAAAAAATAATCCATGTTTAATAGGTGAACCAGGAGTTGGTAAGACTGCTGTAGTTGAGGGGTTAGCTCAGCGAATAGTTGAAGGAAATATTCCTGAAATATTAAAAAATAAGAGAGTTGTTTCTTTAGATTTAACATCGATGATAGCAGGTGCAAAATATAGAGGAGAATTTGAAGAAAGACTTAAAAAAACAATGGAAGAAATAGTTAGGGATAAAAACATTATTATTTTCATTGATGAAATTCATACAATAATAGGTGCCGGAGGAGCAGAAGGTGCTATTGATGCTTCAAATATATTAAAGCCAGCTTTAGCAAGAGGAGAAATTCAATGCATTGGTGCTACAACAATTGATGAATACAGAAAGTATATAGAAAAGGATTCTGCTCTTGAAAGAAGATTTCAGCCAATAACGGTAGGAGAGCCTACTAAAGAAGAGACGTTAGAAATTTTAAAAGGATTAAGGGATAAGTATGAAGCCCATCATAGAGTTGAGATTACAGATGAAGCACTAGAAGCGGCTGTAAATTTATCAGATAGATATATAACAGATAGATTTATGCCAGATAAAGCTATTGATTTAATTGATGAAGGAGCAGCAAAGGTAAGAATACAAAATTTAACAGCACCACCAGATTTAAAGGATTTAGAAGAGAAGATTGAGAATATAAGTAAAGAAAAAGAAGAAGCTATAAGAGTCCAAGATTTTGAGAGAGCAGCAAATCTAAGGGATAAAGAAAGAACTTTAAAAGATAAATTAAGTAATATGAAGAATAATTGGGATACTCAGAACTCAATTAAATTACTAGTTGTAGATGCAGAAAAAATAGCTAACGTAGTATCATCATGGACAAAGATTCCAATTCAAAAGTTAACAGAATCTGAGAGTGAGAGATTGTTAAACCTTGAGAACATACTTCACAAAAGAGTTGTTGGGCAAAATGAGGCAGTGAAGTCTATTGCTAGAGCAGTAAGAAGAGCAAGAGTTGGAATAAAGGACCCTAGTAGACCGATTGGAAGTTTTATATTCTTGGGACCGACTGGAGTTGGTAAAACAGAACTTTCTAAGGCACTTGCAGAAGCAATGTTTGGTAATGAGAATAACATTATAAGGGTTGACATGTCCGAGTATATGGAAAGTCATTCTGTATCTAGATTAATAGGATCTCCACCAGGTTATGTAGGATATGAAGATGGAGGTCAGCTTACAGAGGCTGTTAGAAGAAAGCCGTATTCAATAGTGCTTTTAGATGAGATTGAGAAAGCAAATCCAGAAGTGTTCAATATATTACTTCAAATTATGGAAGATGGTAGACTTACTGACGGAAAGGGTAAGATTGTTAATTTCAAGAATACAATTATAATAATGACTTCAAACGTTGGAGCGCATCAAATAAAAAAGCAGAAGAGTATAGGATTTAACACAACTAGCGCTGGCGATGAAACCGAGTATGAAAAAATGAAAGAAAACATATTAGGTGAGTTAAAGCAAAAATTCAGACCAGAGTTCTTAAATAGAATAGATGATACTATAGTATTCCACAAATTAAGTGATGAAGATTTAAATCAAATTGTAGATTTAATGCTTGATTCTATAAGGAAAAGGCTTGAAGCAAGAGAAATATACTTGGAGTTTCAAGATGACAGTAGAAAATTCTTATTGAGTAAGGGTATTGATCTTGATTATGGTGCAAGGCCATTAAGAAGGCTCATTATAAAAGAAATAGAAGATAGATTAAGCGAAGAAATTTTACAGGGAAATATTAAAATTGGAGATAGAGTAAAAGTTAGTGAATCAGAAAATATACTTGTATTTAAAAGGTTAGTTGAAAGTAATTTAGAAATGAATAAAAATTGATCAAATATAATGAGCTGTTTCAGAGCATAAGATAACGAGAATATTGAAGCAGCTCATTTTATTAAATATTATTATAAATAAGTTATATGTTATAATTTATTTATGATATGTATTGAGAATAGGAGAAAGATTAAAATGAGTAAAGAGAAAAGGAATTTAGACTTAATCATAATTGGTGGAGGTCCAGCAGGACTCACAGCGGCAATGTATGCAGGAAGGGCTAAATTAAATGTATTACTATTAGAAAATGAGATTGTAGGTGGGCAAGTTCGAAATAGTTATACAATAGAGAATTATCCAGGATTTAAAAGTATAGATGGTGGAGATTTAGCAGATATATTTCAAGAGCAGGCAAGAGAACTTGGAGCTATAATTGATGAATTTGATTCAATTCAAAATATAGATATATCAGATGATAAAAAGACAATTGAGACTGAATCATATATATATGAACCTAAAGCAGTGATAGTTGCAACAGGAGCAGCCCCTAAAAAGTTACCTATCCCACAAGAAAGCGAATTTTCAGGAAGAGGAATACACTATTGTGCAATTTGTGATGGAGCAATTTATCAGGGGAAAAGGGTAGCTGTTGTGGGAGGTGGAAATTCGGCTTTAGAGGAATCGATATTCTTAACTAGATTTGCTGAAAAAGTATATTTAATAAGAAGATATGATTATTTTAAAGGTGAACAGGCATTAATAGATGAAGTATTCAATCATCCTAAAATAGAAGTACTGTTGAATGAAGATTTGATAGAAGCAAGTGGAAATGAGTTTTTGCAATCAGTAACTATTAAGAATACGAAAACACAAGAAGTTCGCAGTTTGGAGATGAATGCAGTTTTTGGGTGCATTGGAACTGAGCCAAGAACTGAATTTATAAAAGATTATCTAAACTTAAATGCTCAAGGGTATATAATAGCGGATGAAGATATGCAAACAAACATTAAAGGTGTATATGCTGCAGGAGATGTTAGACAGAAGAGATACAGGCAAATAACAACTGCTGTTGCAGATGGTACAATTGCATTACTAAATGCTGAGAAATATATATTAAATAAGAAATAATAGAGTTAATAATGTAATTATATATAAAGATATAATTTAAAAGAAATATTTAGATACTATAAAAAAATAAAGAGGCGAAATATCGCCTCTCAATTACTTGCCTAGAGCCTTTAAAATAGCAGTTTTATCGAATCCTATAATAATATTATTATCAATATCAAGAACAGGAACACCCATTTGCTTAGATTTACTTATCATTTCTTCTCTAGCGTTCATGTCATCTTGAACATTTAGTTCTTCAAACTCAATATTTTCTGATCTAAGATAATTTTTTGCTTTAACACACCAAGGACAACTATTGGTAGTATATACCTTTACCATAAATATGCCTCCTTAATTAATAGTTATTATTGTTTAATAATATTATAATATAAAAAATATATATCAGCAATATTGTTTCATTAAATAATATTACTATATCATATTATAATTGCATAAGTTAGAGTTAATACATAATCATTAAATTCATTTTTAAAGTAAGTGTGAGTAAATGCCATATTGTAATGAAATTTGAATTATAGTTAATTTTTATTCAGAGATATTATTAATATAACTTATATTTACTATAGGCTATCGACTTATTTTATTACTAAAAATAGTTTTTGCAACAATTAATTAAATATGCTAAGAAACAAGAAGTATATAATATAATAATAAGCATTAAATACAAAGATACCCAAAATTTTAATATATGAGTTAGTAAATCTAAATGGAATAAATATTTAAATACTATCTTCTTAAATAGTAGAAAGGACTACTTATGAAAAAGAAAACATTGTACAGATGTGCCAGCTGTGGCTTTGAGAGTATTAAATGGTTAGGAAAGTGCCCGACGTGTAGCCAGTGGAATACACTTGAGGAAATTTCTATTGAATTAAAAAATGCTGGAACTAGAGCGAGACAAACATCTAAAAAACCTATAAAAAAACTATTTGAAATAGTTTCAAATAAAAATGATAGAATAATTACAGGTATAAATGAATTTGATAGAGTAATGGGTGGAGGAATTGTAAAGGACTCAATCTCAATCATAACAGCCAGACCAGGTGCAGGAAAATCAACATTACTACTTCAAATTTCAGATGCAGTGGCACAAAGGGGTTATAAAGTAATCTATGCATCCGGAGAAGAAAGTGACAGTCAAATAAAAAATAGAGCTGATAGGATTCTAAAAAAAATTCATGAAAGTATATGGGTATTACAGGAGACAAGTCTGGATAATGTTTTGGATGCAGTTGAGGAAATAGATCCAGATATAGTAATCATTGATAGTATTCAGACATTTACAATGGAATCGTCATTGCCAGCTAGAGCAGGGTCTCCAACACAAACTATGGAATGTGCTAATGCATTACTTCAGATTGCTAAAAATGAAAAGAGGCCTAGGGTTGTTATTATAGTTGGACAGATGACTAAAAGTGATGAGCTAGCAGGTCTAAGAGCGCTAGAACATTTAGTTGATACAGTGCTTATAATAGAGGATGATAATGATGAAGAGTTACGTGTGCTTGTAAGCTCTAAAAATAGATTTGGCGGTATTGAAAATGGATTTTTTCAAATGTGCGAGAGAGGTATAATTTCAATAGATAATCCATCGGAGTTTTTTATGACAAAGCGTGAGGAAGGTGAAATTGTATCTGGAAGTGCATTAACCGTGATCAAAGAAGGAACGAGGTCGATCATTACAGAGATAGAGAGTCTAGTTTCAAAAAGTTTTACACCATATCCAACGCGTATAGGCGAAACGCTGGGGAAAGATAAGTTGAACACATTAATATCGATATTAGAGCAGCGTGGAGGAATTAGCCTTTACGATAAAAATGTTATCATCAAAACTACCGGAGGTATGAAAATAAGAGAACAAGGCATTAACTTAGCTGTAATAATGAGTATTGTATCGTCTGTAAAGCAGCAAGGCATTGAATCGAACATTGCATTTATAGGTGATGTAGGGTTAACTGGAGAATTAAAGAAAGTACCATCGTTAGAAAGTAGAGTTAAGGAACTTGAGAGAATGGGATTCAAAAAAGTATATGTGCCAAAGGGTTCTTTTCTAAAAGAAAACAAACTAAAAAAAATAGAAATAATTGAATTAAAAACTTTAATTGATGTAATAAAACATATATATAATAATTAAAATAGTGTATATGATTGATATAATTTTTAGACCTCATTTATAAGTGCTTTTCTACAAAAACATATATTATAACTTATATTTCATAAATATTATTGAGAGATTATAGTTATTATAGTATTATAGTTTTTAGAGATTAAACTTTAAATTTTGGGTTTTAAGGAATTAATTATTAGGTAACTCTAAAATTAAATATAACAGCATAGAATTTTAATTTATATATTTAAGTAGATAATATAATTAACGACAAATAATAAATAAGATTTTTAGGAAATGGGTGAGTGTATGAGAATAGAAAAGGGAATAGGAATAAAAAATGTCTTAAAGATAATGTGCCCAGGCACTCAACTAAGGGAAGGTCTTGAAAATATATTAAGAGCTAAAACAGGAGGGTTGCTAGTTATAGGTGATGACGAGGAAGTGATGAAACTCGTGGATGGTGGATTTTATATAAACGCAGAATATACTCCATCCTACGCATACGAACTAGCTAAAATGGATGGAGCTATTGTAATAACAGGTGATTTGAAAAGGATAGTTTGTGCTAATGCTCAGCTAATCCCAGATTCGTCTATTCCAACCTATGAGACAGGAACTAGGCATCGGACGGCTCATAGAGTAGCAAAGCAAACTAATAATATTGTAATTGCGATCTCACAAAGAAGAAATATAATAACTATGTACAAAGGTGATATAAAGTATGTATTAAGAGAAAGCAGTGTAATTTTAGGAAAGGCTAATCAAGCTCTTCAAACATTAGAGAAATATGTGTCTGTGCTCGAGCGTGTTATTAATAATCTAAATTTACTGGAGTTTCAGGATTTAACAACCCTTTTTGATGTTGTCACTGCTATTCAAAGAACAGAAATGGTAATGAGAATAGTAGAAGAAATTAATATGTATATTTTAGAACTTGGTAATGAAGGAAGACTAATATCCATGCAGCTTAATGAATTAGTTAAACACATAGAACGTGATGGAATATTATTAATAAGAGATTACTGTAAAGATGGATTACAGTATGGTGATGTATATGAACATATTCAAAAGTTAAATTCATCAGAGTTATTAGATTTAGATGCAATTTCCAGGGCGTTAGGACACGGAGGAACTTCTCTTATGGATACACTAATCTCTCCTAAGGGGTATAGAGTTTTGAGTAAAGTGCCTAGAATACCATCAAATGTTATTGATAATCTGATAAAGGAATTTAAAGAATTAAGTAATATAATAGATGCAGATATAAGTGACTTAGACAATGTTGAAGGAATTGGAGAAGCCAGAGCTACAGCTATTAAGGATGGATTAAAGCGAATCAAGGAGCAGGTGTCACTAAAAAAAGAAATATAAGAATAAAAAACTGTCTTAGAATAAAAGTTGATTACAAATAGAAGAGAATAGTTCTGTTTTAATTAAGCATAAACATATTTTGAGTCAGTCTTTTTGCATATGTATGAATTTATTAAGTAAACTTAATAAATTATTCATTTTAGATGAAGTTATTGTATGCTATAATTAATAATACAGAGAAAATATTAAGAATATGATTAAAATAACACAACTATGTAAATAATTAGAAGGAGGTGAAGTATGTGTTAAAAAAAATATTAAGGGGAATTTTCTCGGTAATTGGGTTGATAGTAGGATATTTTATATCTGAAATATTACTTACAATCCCTCAAATTGCTAGTTTAGCCTACCTTTCAACGACTATGGCTAGAGTTGCATTCGTTATTATTATATCTTTTATTTTTGGACTTATATTATATATTATTTCTCCCATTATATATAAAGGTATTTCTAATCTGATTGAATATATTGAAAAAAGCATGCAAAAAATGAGCATAACAGAAATAATTTATGGAACTATAGGGGCCATTATTAGTTTAGTTCTTATGACATTTATTGCAAAGCCAATTAATGATATTAGTATAATAGGACCGATATTATTGATTCTATTAAATATTTTAGCAGCTATAATAGGTGCAGAGATAATGATTAAGAAAAAAGAAGATATAACGGCACTTCTGGTTAATATTAAGAAACCTGTAATAAGAGAAAAGAAGGCTAAGGACACAATAAAGGACTCTACTATAGGAATTCCAAAAGTGTTGGATACGTCAGTTATAATTGATGGGAGAATATTTGATATTTGTGAAACAGGATTTATTGAAGGACCACTAGTTATACCTAATTTTGTGTTGGATGAATTGAGACATATCTCAGATTCTTCGGATTCTTTAAAAAGAAATAGAGGAAGAAGAGGATTAGATATATTAAATAAAATACAAAAGGAATTATCAATAGAAACTCAGATCGTAGATGATGATTTTCCTAAAATTGCAGAAGTTGATGCAAAACTATTAAAACTTGCTCAAAAGATAGAAGGGAAAGTTATAACTAATGATTATAACTTAAATAAAGTGGCTGAGTTTCAAGGGGTTCCAGTACTAAATATAAACGAACTATCAAATGCTATCAAGCCTGTTGTATTACCAGGAGAAGAGATGAAAATTGATATAGTTAAGGATGGAAAAGAATCAAGCCAAGGGGTAGCTTATTTAGAAGACGGAACTATGATTGTTGTAGAAAGTGGAAGAAAATATATAGGACAAACAACGGATGTTATAGTTACGTCAGTACTGCAGACTGCAGCAGGAAGAATGATTTTTGCAAAACCAAAAGATAATTAAAATTAAGGAGATTTTTCTATATGGTAAGTGCTATAGTGTTAGCTGGAGGAAAAGGAAAAAGGATGGGATGTTCTCAGAGCAAGCAGTATATTGACTTAGATGGAAAGCCTATTATTTATTACACATTAAAGCAATTTATCAAAAATAAATCAATAGACAACATTGTTTTAGTTATTCCAGAAGAAGAGAAGGATTACTGTAAAGATGAAGTGTTGGATAGATATGGATTAGTAGTTGATAAGATAGTATTTGGAGGTAATGAAAGACAGGAGTCTGTGTATAAGGCTTTAATTGAAATGGAAAACACCAATATTGTATTAATACATGATGGAGCGAGACCATTTGTATCAGAGCGAATAATAAATGATGCAATTAAGTATGCAACTCTTTATAAGGCAGCAGCACCTGGGGTGGTTCCAAAGGATACTATAAAAATTAGAGGTGAAGATAACTTTTCAATAAAAACATTAGATAGAAATAATCTTATAGCAATTCAAACGCCTCAAGCTTTTGATTTTAAGTTGATATGCAAATGTCATAAGGAAGTTAAAGAAAAGAATATTATGGTTACTGATGATACCAGCGTGGTAGAAGCTTTGGGTAATAAAGTTTACATTTATGAAGGGGATTACACGAATATAAAGATAACGACCCCTGAAGATTTAGCTCTGGCTGAATATCTAGTGAAAAAATAGTATAGATATATTATATTGACAGGTGAAATCCAAGAAGTTATAATATATTAAAATAAAATCAAAAGTATAAAGCGATGACGAAGAATAGTAGAAGTCGACCGTTAAGAGAAAAAGTCCATAGGCTGAAAGACTTTTAATAGACTTTGAACCAGCTTTAGAGTATAGGTAAAAACTATCGGTATAACACCGTTATCATTATTAGAGAACAAATTTAGGTGGTACCGCGAGAGAAGTTCGCCCTAATGCATGCATTAGGGCGAACTTTTTAGTTTTAAGACTATTTCATAAAACTTGTGGTTTTCAAATGCAAAACTGATATTGTTTTTTGAATTATATATTTTTTAGTGCACAATCAGTTAAAAACTTACTTGTCATTTAAAGAATATTTTAATTTTAGAAAAGTTTATTCTGTTTTATGTAGTTAGTTTGGATATAATAAAAACAAGATTTTTAGGAGGAAATATAAAATGAAGATGTCTAACATGTTAATATCAACATTAAGAGAAGTGCCAGCAGAGGCGGAAATCGATAGCCATAAGCTGATGTTAAGAGCAGGGATGATAAAAAAAATGGCGGCAGGAATATATAATTACATGCCACTTGGATTAAAGGTTTTAAAGAATGTAGAAAATATAATTAGAGAAGAAATGAATGGCGCAGGAGCTCAAGAATTTTTAGCATCAGCAATGATACCAGCTGAATTATGGCAGGAATCAGGTAGATGGGATGCATATGGGGCAGAGATGTTTAGATTAAAAGATAGAGGAGAAAGAGATTTTTGCTTAGGACCTACTCATGAAGAAGTATTTACCGACATAGCAAGAAATGAGATAAAATCATATAAACAATTACCACTTAATTTATACCAAATTCAGACTAAGTATAGAGATGAGCGTAGGCCAAGATTTGGAGTAATGAGATCTAGAGAGTTTATCATGAAAGATGCATATAGCTTTGATAAGGATCAAGAAGGATTAGATTTGGCATATGATAAAATGCATGATGCTTATGTTAAGATATTTAATAGATGTGGCTTAGATGCGAAGTGTGTTGCTGCAGATTCGGGTGCAATTGGTGGTTCTAATTCGGCAGAGTTTATGGTTAAATCAGAAGTTGGAGAAGATGATGTAGTATTCTGCAGTAAATGTGATTATGCAGCAAATATTGAAAAAGCTCATTCTCCAGCAGAGAAAGAAGAAAAACAAGAATTTAAAGAAGTGAATAAGGTTGAAACACCAAATGTGAAAACTATCGATGAGCTAGTTAAATTCTTTAATACTAACGAGAAGAGGTTCGCTAAAACTATTTTATTTAATGCAGATGGAAAAATTGTTGCAGTTATGGTAAGAGGGGATAGGGAAATTAATGAGGTTAAAATAAGTAATGCGATTGGTGAGATTACTAGCTTAGAGCTTGCAAATAGTGAAGAGGTTAGAATAGCAACAGGAGCTGATGTGGGGTTTGCTGGACCAAAAGGTATAAAAGTTGATATGCTATTAGTTGATGAAGAGATAGCTAATATGTATAACTTTATTGTTGGGGCGAATGAAACAGGATATCACTTTGAAAATATAAACTATGGAAGAGATTTTGAAGGTATAATCGGTGATTATAGAAATGTAACAGAAGGAGAAAAGTGTCCAGTCTGCGGTGGGAAAGTTACTATTGCAAGAGGAACAGAAGTAGGTCATATATTTAAACTTGGAACTAAATATTCAGAAGCTATGAATGCCAATTTTATAGATGAAGGTGGAAAAGAGAAACCATTTATAATGGGGTGCTATGGTATTGGAGTTACAAGAACAATGGCGTCTATAATTGAGCAGCATCATGATGATAATGGCATAATATGGCCATTAGCTGTAGCTCCATATCATGTTTCAGTAATTCCGGTAAATATCAAAGATGAAGAACAAGTTAGAGTTGCAAATGAACTTTATAATAACTTGATAAGTATGGAAGTAGAAGCTCTTTTAGATGATAGAAATGAAAGAGCGGGAGTAAAGTTTAAGGATTCAGAATTAATGGGGATACCAATGAGAATAACTGTAGGTAAAAAGATAGGTGAAGGGGAAGTTGAATTTAAACTTAGAGATAGTGATATGGAAGTAGTCAAAATAGATGAGGTTTGTAATATAATAAAGAATGAATTTGAAAAAAATAATATTAAGCTTAAATAACTTTTAGGAGGTAGATTAATGAGGGTATATAATACTTTAACAAGGCAAAAAGAAGAGTTTATCCCTATTATCCCAGGTGAAGTTAAAATGTATGTTTGCGGACCAACTGTTTATAATTTCTTCCATATTGGTAATGGGCGAACATTTATTGTCTTTGATACTATAAGAAGATATTTGGAGTATAGAGGATATAGAGTTAGATTTATTCAGAACTTTACTGACATAGATGATAAAATGATTAATAAAGCAAATGACGAGGGTATTACGGTAAAAGAACTTGGAGATAAATATATAAAAGAGTACTATCAAGATGCTGATGCACTTAGGATAGAAAGAGCAACTGTTAACCCTAGAGCGACAGAATATATTGAAGATATAATTAAATTTGTTGAACAGTTAATTGAAGCGGGATTTGCTTATGAAGTTGATGGAGATGTATATTATAGCACGAAGAGATTTGATGGTTATGGCAAACTGGTTGGTCAAAATCTAGAAGATTTACAAACAGGAGCAAGAATATCTGTTGATGAAAGAAAAAAAGATCCTATGGATTTCGCGGTGTGGAAAGCTCAAAAGCCAGGTGAACCAGCATGGGATAGTCCTTGGGGATTAGGAAGACCTGGTTGGCATATAGAATGTTCATGTATGGCGAAAAAATTACTGGGTGATACAATCGATATCCATGCTGGTGGTATGGACTTGAGATTCCCGCATCACGAAAATGAGATAGCACAAAGTGAGGCTGTTACAGGCAAACCTTTTGCAAATTATTGGCTACATGCGGCATTTGTTAATGTAGATAACAAAAAAATGTCTAAATCATTAAATAACTTTTTTACAGCAAGAGAAATTCTTGAAGAATACGATGCCGATGCAATAAGATTTTTAATGTTATCAGGACATTATAGAATTCAAATAAATTTTACTAAGGAGCTACTAGACTCAGCAAAATCATCAATAGAGAGATTATATAACTGCATAAATAATCTCGAAAATCTAACAAATGAGGTTAAGAAAAAGACTATAGAAGAAGATGAGTTAAATTACTTAAGGTCTTTAGATAAATATCGCGATAAATTTATTGAAAAAATGGATGATGACTTTAATACAGCAGATGCAATTTCTGTACTATTTGACTTAACAAGAGATATTAACAATAATGTTGATATAAATTCATCAGCTGAACTATGTAAAAAATCAAATGAGTTAATTAGAGAACTTGGAAAGTCACTTGGTATTCTTCAAAGCCAGATGAGAAAGGATTTGGAAAGCGAGATTCAAGAACTTATTGAACAGAGGCAACAGGCAAGGAAAAATAAAGATTTTGCTTTAGCAGATAAAATAAGAGATGACCTCAAGAGTAGAAATATAATTTTAGAAGATACACCACAAGGGGTAAGATGGAAAAAGATTGATTAATTATAGGAAAGGGTTGCAATTTTGCAACCCTTATTAAAAGGAGAATTATAATGCTAGGTGACTTAAGAACAAGAGAGTTTTCAAAAGATGAAGCGAGAATTTTAAATCCACTTCAATTAGCGCTAATAGGAGATGCAGTATTTGAGGTTTTTATTAGAAGCTATATATTGACTAAAAATACGGCATTATCAGCAAATAAGATTCACGTTAAGGCGATAGGGTATGTAAAAGCAAAGAGTCAGTCCCATATAATGCATGAAATAGAACAATATCTAACTGAGGAAGAAGAGACTATCTATAAAAGGGGAAGAAATACTAAATCTGCTACTGTTCCTAAAAATGCAGATGTAAGAGATTATAGAATGGCAACAGGATTTGAAGCATTAATTGGATATTTGTACTTAATAGGGGACAAAGAAAAACTAGAGTTTATACTTAATAAAAGTACTGAGTTAATATAATAAATTGATATATACAAAGGAGCGCTTATAATGCAAGATAAAACAAAACAATTCAAAACAAGAAGAAAAGGGAATAAACCTGAAAGTAAAAATGAGAAGTTCAATATAAATAATGAACAATATAGGACTAAGGATAAAAGCGAGGATTCGGAGGTTCGAGAAAGAAAAGATATAATTATTGGAAGGAATGCAGTAATTGAGGCTTTAAAAGGAGATGGGACAATTGAGACGTTATATATATCTAATAGCAAATTGGAAGGATCTATAAATACAATTATAAGTATAGCAAAAGAGAAAAAGGTCTTAATAAAAGAAGTCGATAAAAGAAAACTTGATTCTATGTGTGATGGAGAAACCCATCAAGGTGTAATAGCAAAAGTGACACCATATAAATACTCAGAAGTATCTGATATATTGGCTTTGGCAGAGGAAAAAGGAGAGCATCCATTTATAGTAATATTGGATGAAATCGAGGATCCACATAATTTAGGATCTATAGCTAGAACAGCTGAATTATTTGGTGTCCATGGAATAATAATTCCAAGAAGAAGGAGCGCGTCTGTAAGCGCTACAGTATATAAGTCTTCAGCAGGGGCTATAGAGCATGTAAAAATAGCAAAGGTTACGAACTTAAATTCAACAATAGAAGAGTTAAAACAGAAAGGGATTTGGGTATATGGGACTGATATAAGAGCAGAAGAATATAGTTATCAAACAGATTTTAGCGGACCATGTGCAATTATAATTGGTAATGAAGGTAGAGGGATTTCTAAACTAACAGTACAAAAGTGTGATAAACTAATAAAAATACCCATGGTTGGAAAGATTAACTCTTTAAATGCCTCGGTCGCTGGTGGTATAATTATGTATGAAGTTTTAAAAGGACGATTAAAATAGAAAGAGGTACATAGTGAAAACTATTTTTGTAGATGGATATAATGTAATAAATAGTTGGCCGAATTTAAAACAAAAAAAAGATTTTAGTTTTGAAGATGCAAGACAAACTCTGATTGATACATTACATAATTACGGTGTTTTTAAAGCTTGCAGGATAATTGTTGTATTCGATGCGCACAAAGTCACAGGAAGCCTTGAGAAAAAAGAAGAAGTGAATAAGCATATTTCTGTAATATTTACTAAAGATGGAGAAACAGCAGATAATTACATAGAGAAAAAAGTAAATACATTAGGCAGAAAACATGAAATAGTTGTTGTTACATCAGATAATTTAGAACAACAAACTATTTTCCAACGGGGAGCAGTTAGAATGTCATCATTAGAATTTTATAATGAAGTGGTTAAGGTTGAAAAGTCTATAAAAATTAAAGCTGATAAAAATCGAAACATACATAAAAATAGTATAGGTGACATTATTGATGATGAGATCGCCAAAATTTTAGAGGAAATAAGGAGAAGCCAGTAATTTCAGTTGACTAACATAATTTTACTGGGTATAATTGTTTAAATGAGTGGTCAGTTTAATGCAGAAGAGAGTTGAGAATAGCAGTTGAAAGGTTTTATAGATTTTAAAGATAAATCAGACGAAGAAATTGTTGCGCAAGCAAAAAGCGGGAATAATAGAGCTCAGGAATATTTAATTTCAAAATATGAGAACTTTGTTAAATCAAAGGCTAAATCATACTTTTTGATTGGTGCAGATAAGGAAGATATTTATCAGGAAGGGATGATAGGTTTATATAAGGCCATCAGAGACTTTAATTCAGAAAAATCATCATCATTTAAAGCCTTTGCAGAAATATGTGTAATAAGACAAATTATAACTGCAATAAAAACAGCTACTAGACAGAAACATATTCCATTAAATACTTATATATCTCTAAATAAACCAATATATGAAGAGGAATCTGAGAGGACTCTTTTGGATGTACTAGCTGGACTAAAAATTTCTGATCCAGAAGAATTAATGATAAGTAAAGAACAAATGGATTACATTGAAGAAAAGATTTCGAAAGTATTATCAGGACTGGAGTTAGAGGTTCTTACATCATACTTGGATGGAAAATCATACCAAGAGATTGCAAGTGATTTAGAAAGACATTCTAAGTCTATTGATAATGCATTGCAAAGAGTAAAAAGAAAATTAGAAAAATGCTTAGATTTAAAGTAAGAATTTGTATTGACAAATAAAAAGAATGATAGTAAACTTTATAATTGGTATATCAAAGAAAATAACAATTATTGAACGCTCACATAGCTCAGTCGGTAGAGCGTCACCTTGGTAAGGTGGAGGTCGTCGGTTCAATCCCGATTGTGAGCTCCAAATAGTAAAATAAAAAACACTAGGCCAAGTTTATTACAAGATGTAGGGAGGAAAATTATAATGGCAAAAGCAAAGTATGAAAGAAGTAAGCCACACGTTAATATTGGAACAATAGGTCACGTAGACCACGGTAAGACAACATTAACAGCAGCAATCACAACTGTATTATCAAAAAAAGGATTTGCAGAAGCGTTTGACTATGCATCAATCGATAAAGCACCAGAAGAAAAAGAAAGAGGAATTACAATCAACACTGCTCACGTTGAATATCAAACAGAAAGCAGACACTATGCTCACGTTGATTGTCCAGGGCATGCTGACTATGTTAAGAACATGATAACAGGAGCAGCACAAATGGATGGAGCTATCTTAGTTGTATCAGCAGCAGATGGTCCAATGCCACAAACAAGAGAACATATACTATTAGGATCAAGAGTTGGTATAGAATACATGGTAGTATTCTTAAACAAAGCTGATATGGTAGATGATCCAGAATTATTAGAATTAGTTGAAATGGAAGTTAGAGAATTATTAAGCGAATATGACTTCCCAGGAGATGATATTCCAGTAGTAACAGGATCAGCATTAAAAGCATTAGAAAACCCAACAGATGAAGAAGCAAGCAAATGTATCTTAGACTTAATGGATGCAGTAGATAGTTATATCCCAACACCAGAAAGAGCTACAGATAAGCCATTCTTAATGCCAGTAGAAGATGTATTTACAATCACTGGTAGAGGAACAGTTGCAACAGGAAGAGTTGAAGCTGGAGTACTTCACGTAGGAGACGAAGTAGAAATCGTAGGATTAAGTGAAGAAAAGAAGAAGGTTGTAGTAACTGGAATCGAAATGTTCAGAAAGTTATTAGACGACGCGCAAGCTGGAGATAATATCGGAGCATTATTAAGAGGTGTTCAAAGAGCTGATATCGAAAGAGGTCAAGTTTTATCAAAACCAAATTCAGTACACCCTCACACTAAATTTGTAGGTCAAGTATACGTACTTAAAAAAGAAGAAGGTGGAAGACATACACCATTCTTTGATGGATATAGACCACAATTCTATTTCAGAACAACAGACGTTACAGGATCAATAAAAT
This sequence comes from Clostridium chromiireducens, assembly GCF_003575225.1. Classification (NCBI taxonomy): domain Bacteria; kingdom Bacillati; phylum Bacillota; class Clostridia; order Eubacteriales; family Clostridiaceae; genus Clostridium; species Clostridium chromiireducens. The sequence continues at coordinate 26,622 of NZ_QXDJ01000006.1, forward strand.
TACCAGACGGAATGGAAATGGTAATGCCAGGAGACCACATTGACATGAATGTTGAATTAATCACTCCAATCGCAATGGATGAAGGATTAAGATTCGCTATCAGAGAAGGTGGAAGAACTGTAGGTTCTGGAGTTGTTACTAGTATAGTAGAATAAGAAATTGATCATTGCTATGTAATAGGACTAAGTTGTAGAACTTAGTCCTATTTAAAGGAAGATTGACAACTTAAATATTCTATGATATTGTATAAAAGTGACATTTTAAGCAACGCAAATTAGAAGTGAACAAGAGAGTAAACTCCTTGTTTAAATATATATGAAAACTGGAGGTGCAGTCATGAGAACAAGAATAACTTTAGCATGCACAGAGTGTAAACAAAGAAATTATGATTCAATGAAAAACAAAAAAAATGATCCAGATAGATTAGAAATGAAGAAGTATTGTAAATTCTGTAAAAAGCACACTCTTCATAGAGAAACAAAGTAATTAGCCGAAGTTATGACATATAGTTATTAAAAATAAGGATGTGAAGATATGTCAGCAAAAAACAATGTAAAAACTGAGAAAGCTGTTAAAAGCAATAGTTTGCTTAGTTTTTTCAAAGAGGTTAAGATAGAGGTTAAGAAAATAACTTGGCCTTCAAAAAGTGAGACAAAGAAAGCGTTTGTTGCAGTTTTAACATTCACGCTAATGTATACTATATTAGTTGGTGGATTAGATTCTATTTTCAGCAGCCTCTTTAAAATGATTTTAAATTTGAAATAAAAAGGAGGTTTGGGTGATTTTTAGATCACCTGACAAGTATGAGTGATAGAGCAAGGTGGTATGTAGTTCATACATACTCAGGATATGAAAATAAAGTTAAAGCAAACTTGGAAAAAGCAATTGAAAATAGGAATCTTGAATCATTAATCCATGATATACAGGTACCCATGGAAGAAGTGATTGAAGAAAAAGATGGAAAACAAAAGGTCTCATTAAAGAAGAAATTTCCTGGATATGTGCTTGTAAAAATGTTAATGGGTGATGAAGCTTGGTACGTTGTAAGAAATACAAGAGGCGTAACGGGATTTGTGGGCCCAGGATCAAAACCAGTTCCTCTTTCTGATGAAGAAGTTGAATCGATGGGTGTGTTAGAAATGCCTGTTGATATTGATTTGGAGATAGGGGAGAGCATTAGAATTATCTCAGGACCATTAAGGGATTCAGTAGCTATAATACAAGAGATAATTGTAGATAAACGTAAAGTGAAAGCTTTAGTAGATATGTTTGGCAGAGAAACTCTTGCTGAACTAGACTTTAATCAAGTTGAAAAATTAGTTTAAATAAACTAATTTTAATTAAGTGGGAGAACTAAAAAGTTCGTTATACCACAGTAATAGGAGGAATAACAAAATGGCTAAGAAAGTAACTGGAATGATTAAACTTCAACTTCAAGCAGGTAAGGCAACACCAGCTCCACCTGTAGGTCCAGCTTTAGGTCAACACGGTGTAAATATAATGGGATTCTGTAAGGAGTTCAATGCAAAAACTGCAAATCAAGCTGGGTACATAATCCCAGTAGTTATCACAGTTTATCAAGATAGATCTTTTAGTTTTATATTAAAGACTCCTCCAGCTGCAGTTCTAATTAAGAAGGAAATAGGATTAGAAAGTGGTTCTGGAGTACCTAACAAAACAAAAGTTGGTAAGTTAACTCAAGATCAACTTAGAAAGATCGCTGAAACTAAGATGCCAGACTTAAATGCTGCAAGTGTTGAATCAGCTATGAGAATGATTGCAGGAACAGCTAGAAGTATGGGAGTAACTATTGAAGAGTAATTCGTAAAAATAAGTGGGAGGTAAAAGCCGTTAACACCACAGAGGAGGCAAATTATGGGAAAAAAATACATTGAAAGTGCAAAGCTTATAGATAAGAGTGCATTATATAATCCAGTAGAAGCGTTAGATCTTACATTAAAAACAGCAAAGGCAAACTTTGATGAAACTATTGAATTACATGTAAGACTTGGAGTAGATCCAAGACATGCGGATCAACAAGTTAGAGGAGCTGTTGTATTACCAAATGGAACAGGTAAAACAGTTAGAGTTCTTGTATTCGCAAAAGGAGATAAAGCTACAGAAGCTGAAAAAGCAGGAGCTGATTTTGTAGGAGCTGAAGAATTAGTTCAAAAGATCCAAAGTGAAAATTGGTTTGATTACGATGTAGTTGTTGCAACACCAGATATGATGGGAGTTGTAGGTAGAATAGGTAGAGTATTAGGACCTAAAGGATTAATGCCAAATCCAAAATCAGGAACAGTAACATTCGATGTTGCTAAAGCAATTGAAGAAATTAAAGCTGGTAAAGTTGAATATAGAGTAGATAAAACAGCTATAGTTCACTGTCCAATTGGAAAGAAATCATTTGGTGTTGATAAATTAAAAGAAAACTTTACTGCATTAATGGATGCTTTAGTAAAAGCTAAACCAGCAGCAGCAAAAGGTCAATACTTGAAATCAGTATCTGTTTCAAGTACAATGGGACCTAGTGCGAAAGTTAATCCTACAAGAGCTTTAGATTAGTATTGACTTTACTAAAGTTAAGTGATACAATATTTAATGTTGTAAAAAGAAAATAGTTTTTCCGTAGACAGTGGGTGCGAAAGCGTAAAGATATACTACCCGCCTAGGTTATGTATAATAGATGATATTATAGGCCTTCCTTGTCTACGGGAAGGTCTTTTTTAATAAAAGAAGCAGTTTGTAACTGTGAGGAGGTGGACTACAGTAATGAATAAAAACAGAGAACTTAAGGAAGCGAAGGTTGCTGAAATTAAGGAAAAATTAGAAAAATCAAAAGCTGTTGTTCTTAGTAAGTATCAAGGTCTAAATGTTGAAGAAGATACTGCTCTTAGAAAAAGTTTAAGAGAAGCTGGAGTTGAATACAAAGTATATAAAAATACTTTAGTTACTTTAGCAGCTAAAGAATTAGGCTTAGATGGTATAGCAGAATATTTAGAAGGACCTGTATCTATTGCATTTAGTTATGAAGATGTAACACTAGGTGCAAGACTTTTAAATGATTTCGCTAAAGATCACAAGAAGTTAGAATTAAAAGCGGGTATTGTAGAAGGAGAAATCTACGATGAAGCTAAGATTAAACAACTTGCGACAATACCATCAAAAGAAGTTCTTATTGCAAAACTTCTTGGAAGTATCAAGTCTCCAATATCAAGCTTTGCACGTGTATTAAGTGCTATTGCTGATAGTAAGGGAACTGAATCTGCAGAATAATCAAAAAATAAAATTTTAAGAAAAAATTTCGGAGGTGCTATTAAAAATGACAAGAGAAGATATAATTCAAGCAATAAAAGAAATGAGCGTTTTAGATTTAAATGAATTAGTAAAGGCTTGTGAAGAAGAATTTGGAGTAAGTGCTGCTGCTGCTGTTGTAGCTGGTGGACCTGTAGCTGGAGCTGCTGCTGCTGAAGAAAAAACTGAATTCGACGTAGTATTAGCAAGTGCAGGAGATAACAAAATCAAGGTTATCAAAGTAGTTAGAGAAATAACTGGATTAGGATTAAAAGAAGCTAAAGAAATAGTTGATGGAGCTCCTAAGACAATAAAAGAAGCAGTTTCTAAAGAAGAAGCTGAAGAAATGAAAGCTAAATTAGCTGAAGTTGGAGCTACTGTAGAAGTTAAGTAGTTCATAAAAAAAGGTGCTTTATAAGCACCTTTTTTAAACTACATTTATAAAGCTATATAAAATGCTTATTTTTAAAAAGTAGGTGTTTTATATAGCTTTATAAATGATATGATTCATTTATAATATTTGTTGACAACAAAAATTTCCTATGATATTATAATATAATGTATTATTCACTATGGGATACTATATATTTTATAGTAGAAAAAAGAGTATAATGTGGTGAATAGTGGTTATACTATAAAAAGACGCTGTCCGAAAGCAAAAGTCCTTAGGGAAAGTATGCTTTTGGCTATTTTAGTTTATTTTATACAAGGGGTGAAAATTCATGGTACATCCTGTCCAAGTTGGAAAAAGAACAAGAATGAGTTTTGGTAAGGTTAATGATGTTACCGAAATGCCGAATTTAATTGAAGTACAATTAGATTCATATGAATGGTTTTTAAGAGAAGGGTTGCACGAAGTATTTGATGATATTAATCCTATCACAAACTTCACAGGAAATTTAGTACTTGAGTTCGTAGATTATAAGCTTGATATGGAGAATATCAAGTATTCTGTCGAAGAATGTAAGGAAAGAGATGCAACTTATGCTGCACCATTAAAGGTTTCAATTAGATTACAAAATAATGAAACCGGTGAAATTAAAGAGCAAGAAGTATTTATGGGAGATTTTCCACTGATGACTGAACAAGGTACGTTCGTTATTAATGGTGCTGAAAGAGTTATTGTAAGTCAGCTAGTAAGATCGCCAGGAGTATACTATAACTACTCTATAGATAAGAGTGGTAAAAAGCTGTATTCGTCAACTGTAATTCCTAATAGGGGTGCATGGTTAGAATATGAAACGGATTCTAATGATGTAATCTATGTAAGAATTGATAAAACTAGAAAGTTATCAATTACTATTTTAGCAAGAGCTATGGGATTGGGCAGTGACCAAGAACTGTTAGATTTTTTTGGTGAGGAAGAAAGATTTAGAGCTTCTATAGAAAAAGATAATACTAAAACTAAAGAAGAAGCATTACTTGAGATATATAAAAGATTAAGACCAGGTGAACCACCAACAGTAGATAGTGCTATATCTTTAATTGATACTTTATTTTTTGATGCCAAAAGATATGATTTATCTAGAGTTGGTAGATATAAATTTAATAAAAAACTTGCCTTGAATTTAAGAATTGCTAATCAAGTATCAGCAATGGATATTGTTAATCCACAAACTGGTGAGATTATGATAGAAAAAGGGCAAAAAATAAATAGGTTGATGGCTGAAGAAATACAAAATGCTGGAATTAAATCAGTAGATGTATTAGTAGAGGATAAAGTTATTAGAGTAATTAGTAATAATTTTGTTGATCTAAAAAAGCAAGTTTCTTTTGATGTTTCTGATTTAGGAATAAAGGAACTAGTTCATTATCCTACATTAAGAGAAATATTAGATAATTTTTCAGATGAAGGAAGTATTAAAGAAGAAATAAAGAAAAATATTAGTAGACTTATTCCTAAACATATTATAAGAGATGATATATTTGCGACTATTAGTTATGAGTTAGGATTAGCTTATGGAATAGGTTATGTTGATGATATAGATCATTTAGGAAATAGAAGATTAAGATCTGTAGGAGAATTATTACAAAATCAATTTAGAATTGGTTTATCTAGAATGGAGAGAGTAGTTAAGGAAAGAATGACTATTCAAGACCAAGAATCAATAACGCCTCAAATGTTAATTAACATAAGACCTGTAGCAGCGGCTATAAAGGAATTCTTCGGAAGTTCACAATTGTCTCAATTCATGGATCAAACAAATCCATTATCTGAACTTACGCATAAGAGAAGATTATCCGCATTGGGACCAGGAGGACTTTCAAGAGAAAGAGCTGGCTTTGAAGTTAGAGACGTTCATCATTCACATTATGGTAGAATGTGTCCAATTGAAACACCAGAAGGTCCAAATATAGGTCTTATAAATTCGTTAGCAACTTTCGCAAAAGTTAATGAGTATGGATTTATCGAAACACCATATAGAATTGTTGATAAAGAAGATGGAAGAGCTACAGATGAAATAAGATATTTCACTGCTGATGAAGAAGATCAATGTTTAATAGCTGAAGCAAAGGAACCTATGGATGAAAGTGGGTACTTTATCAATAAAAAGGTCAGAGTAAGACACTTAGAAGATATATTGGTTGTTCCAACAACTGACGTTGATTTGATAGATGTATCTGCAAGACAAATTGTATCTGTTGCAACTGCGATGATACCATTCCTTGAGAATGATGATGCATCAAGAGCACTTATGGGTTCAAACATGCAACGTCAAGCAGTTCCATTATTAAGTCCTCAAGCGCCAATAGTTGGAACTGGAATAGAATTTAAAGCTGCTGTTGACTCAGGAGTATTACCAAAAGCAAAGAATGCTGGAGTAGTTACTTATGTGTCAGGTAGTGAGATTCGTGTTAAGAGAGACTCGGATGGTGGTACAGATGTTTATAAATTATTAAAGTTTAAGAGAAGTAACTCGGGAACTTGTATTAACCAAAGACCGTTAGTTGATACTGGGGAAGTAGTATACAAGAACCAAGTAATAGCAGATGGACCATCTACAGATTTAGGAGAAATTGCATTAGGTAAGAATATAAGAATGGGATTTATAACTTGGGAAGGTTATAACTACGAAGATGCTATGCTGATTTCAGAGGAATTAGTTAGAGAAGATGTCTTCACATCTATGCACATAGAAGAATATGAATGTGAAGCAAGAGATACTAAGCTTGGGCCAGAAGAAATAACAAGAGATATACCTAATGTTAGTGATGATGCATTAAAAGATGTAGATGATAGAGGCGTTATAAGAATAGGTGCAGAAGTAAGATCGGGTGACATATTGGTTGGAAAAGTAACACCTAAGGGTGAAACGGAGCTTACTGCAGAAGAAAGATTGTTAAGAGCAATATTCGGAGAAAAGGCTAGGGAAGTAAGAGATACTTCACTAAGAGTACCTCATGGAGAAGCTGGAATAATAGTTGATATAAAAGTCTTTACACGAGAAAATGGAGATGAATTAAATCCAGGTGTAAATGAACTTGTAAGATGCTATATTGCTCAAAAGAGAAAGATTTCAGTTGGAGACAAGATGGCAGGACGTCATGGTAATAAGGGGGTTATCTCTAGAATATTACCAGAAGAAGATATGCCATTCTTACCAGATGGTAGACCTCTTCAAATATGTTTAAATCCACTTGGAGTACCGTCTCGTATGAATATAGGGCAAGTACTTGAAGTACACTTGGGGTGGGCAGCAAGCCACTTAGGATGGCATATATCTACGCCAGTATTTGATGGTGCGACACAACCTGAGATTACAGAGTGTATGTTAAAGGCAGGCTTTAGAGAAGATGCTAAGACTATATTGTATGACGGTAGAACTGGAGAGCCATTTGATAATCCGGTAACTGTTGGTATAATGTACATCTTAAAACTTCACCATTTGGTAGATGATAAGATTCATGCTAGATCAACAGGACCATATTCACTAGTTACGCAACAGCCATTAGGAGGTAAAGCTCAATTTGGTGGTCAAAGATTTGGTGAAATGGAAGTTTGGGCTCTAGAAGCATATGGAGCGGCACATACACTTCAAGAAATATTAACTGTTAAATCAGATGATGTTGTTGGAAGAGTTAAGACATATGAAGCTATAGTTAAGGGTGAAAATATACCTGAGCCAGGAGTGCCAGAATCATTTAAGGTTCTTATAAAAGAGCTTCAAGCATTATGTTTAGATATTAAAGTTTTAAATGATGAACATGAAGAAGTAACTTTGAAAGAATTTGTTGATGAGGATATGGCAAATATAGAAGTTAATATTGAAGGTGCTGAAGAAATAATGGTGCCAGAACCAGAAATATTAGAGGATGATAGTTATGATCAAAATAGAGATGAAGATATAGATGATATTGATTATGACGAAGGCGTTGATATAGCTGATCTAGAAACTGAATTAGAACTAGATGATTTTAATGATGAACACTAATTTTGAAGGGAGGATTTACCCTTGTTTGAATTAAATAATTTTGATGCAATACAAATTGGTTTAGCGTCTCCAGAACAAATAAGACAATGGTCAAGAGGAGAAGTTAAAAAACCTGAAACAATAAACTACAGAACATTAAAACCAGAAAGAGATGGTTTATTCTGTGAAAGAATCTTTGGACCAATGAAAGATTGGGAATGTCATTGTGGAAAATATAAAAGAGTAAGATATAAAGGGATAGTTTGTGACAGATGCGGAGTTGAAGTTACAAAGGCTAAAGTAAGAAGAGAAAGAATGGGGCATATAGAATTAGCTGCCCCAGTATCTCACATCTGGTATTTCAAAGGAATTCCATCAAGAATGGGATTAATTTTAGATATGTCTCCAAGAGCTTTAGAAAAAGTTTTATATTTTGCGTCTTATATAGTAATAGATCCAAAAGAGACACCTTTATTAAAGAAGCAGCTTCTTAATGAGAAAGAGTATAGAGAAGCAGTAGATAAATATGGTGACGAAAGCTTTGTGGCAGGCATGGGAGCAGAAGCTATTCAAGAATTACTTGATGAAATTGATTTGGAAAATGGATCAAAAGAACTTAAAGAAGAGCTTAAGCAAAGTACCGGCCAAAAGAAAGTTAGAATTATAAGAAGACTAGAAGTTGTTGAATCTTTTAGAAAGTCGGGAAATCGCCCTGGCTGGATGGTTATTAATGTGATACCAGTAATACCACCAGATTTAAGACCTATGGTTCAATTAGATGGTGGTAGATTTGCAACGTCTGACTTAAATGATTTATATAGAAGAGTAATAAATAGAAATAATAGATTGAAAAAATTATTAGATCTAGGTGCACCGGATATCATAGTTAGAAATGAAAAAAGAATGCTTCAAGAAGCAGTAGATGCACTTATTGATAATGGTAGAAGAGGAAGGCCAGTAACTGGACCTGGTAATAGACCTTTAAAATCTCTTTCGGATATGTTAAAGGGTAAGCAAGGTAGATTTAGACAAAACTTACTTGGAAAAAGAGTTGACTATTCTGGTAGATCAGTTATAGTTGTTGGACCAGAATTAAAAATGTATCAATGTGGACTTCCAAAAGAAATGGCTATAGAACTATTTAAGCCGTTTGTAATGAAGAAGCTAGTACAAGATGGAATCGCCCATAATATAAAGAGTGCTAAAAGGATGGTAGAAAGAGTATTACCTCAAGTATGGGATGTGTTAGAAGAAGTAATTTCAGATCATCCGGTATTACTTAACCGTGCACCTACATTACACAGACTTGGTATTCAAGCATTCCAACCTGTACTAGTAGAAGGTAGAGCAATAAAACTTCACCCATTAGCATGTACAGCTTATAACGCTGACTTTGATGGAGACCAAATGGCTGTACATCTTCCGTTATCAGTAGAAGCTCAAGCAGAAGCTAGATTCTTAATGTTAGCTGCAACAAATATTTTGAAGCCGTCAGATGGTAAACCAGTTTGTGTTCCAACACAAGATATGATTCTTGGATCATACTATTTAACGATGGATAAGAATGGTGCAAAAGGGGATGGAATGACATTCTCAAGCAAAGATGAAGCTATAATGGCATATGAAGTTAAAGAAATTGATATACATGCTCAAATCAATGTTAGAATGTTTAGAGAAATTGATGGTATAGTTAAGTCTAAGATAATTAAAACAACAGTTGGAAAGATTATATTTAATGAATCAATTCCACAAAACTTGGGATTAATTAATAGAGAAAATGAAGAAGAAATGTTCAATCTAGAAGTTGATTTCTTAGCTACTAAAAAGTCATTAGGCACGATAATTGATCAATGTTATATGAAGCATGGTCCGGTTAAAACATCTATAATGCTTGATAATATTAAAGCATTAGGTTATCATTACTCATCAATTGGAGCTGTAACAGTTGCTTCATCGGATATTATAGTTCCTGAAATAAAATATGAACTGCTTAAAGAAGCGGATGAAACAGTTGATAAAATTGAGAAAATGTATAAAAGAGGATTCATATCTGATGATGAAAGATATGAAAGAGTTATAGAAAAATGGACTCAAACAACTGAAGACGTAGCTAATGCACTAATGGATAGTCTTGATAAGTTTAATCCAATATATATGATGGCAGATTCGGGAGCCAGAGGTTCTAAATCTCAAATCAAGCAATTAGCGGGTATGAGAGGACTTATGGCGAGTCCATCAGGTAAGATTATTGAGTTACCTATTAGAGCTTCCTTCAAGGAAGGTCTAGATGTTATAGAATACTTCTTATCAACGCATGGAGCAAGAAAAGGTAATGCGGATACAGCTTTAAAGACTGCCGATTCAGGATATTTAACTAGAAGACTTGTTGATGTATCGCAAGATGTTATTGTAAGAGAAGAGGATTGCGGTATAGATAACGGAATCTATGTAAGTGAAATAAAAGAAGGCAGCGAAGTTATCGAGGAATTAAGAGAAAGATTAATAGGTAGATATCCTGCAGAAGATATCGTTAATCCTGCTACTGGTGAAGTATTAGTTGCAAGAAACGAATATATGGATCCAGATGTTGCTGACAAGGTAGTTTCAGCAGGGATTAAAAAAGTAAAAATCAGATCAGTATTTACATGTAACTGTAAAGTTGGTGTTTGTGCAAGATGTTATGGAATGAATATGGCAACAGCTAAAAAGATTGATATTGGAGAGGCTGTTGGAATAATAGCGGCTCAATCAATAGGGGAACCAGGAACACAACTTACAATGAGAACATTCCATACAGGTGGAGTTGCGGGAGCGGATATAACTCAAGGTTTACCTAGAGTTGAAGAGTTATTTGAGGCAAGAAAGCCAAAAGGACTTGCGATAGTAAGTGAAATAACTGGTACTGTTAGAATAGAAGAAACTAAGAAAAAGAGAACTGTTGTAGTAATGAGTTCTGATGGAGAAGAGCGTAGCTACGATATACCATTTGGTTCAAGATTAAGAGTGGCTGATAATGATTATATTGAAGCTGGAGATGAAATCACAGAAGGTTCAGTAAATCCACATGATATAATGAGCATAAAGGGTATAGATGGTGCAAGAAGATACTTGCTTTCAGAAGTTCAAAAAGTTTATAGATTACAAGGTGTTGATATTAATGATAAGCACTTAGAAGTAGTTGTTAGACAAATGACTAGAAAGATAAAGATTCTTGAATCAGGAGATACAGATTTATTGCCAGGAACAATGATTGATATGTTTGACTTCTATGAAGAGAATGCTAGAGTTAGAGAATTTGGTGGAGAAGAAGCTAAAGGAGAACAAACTCTATTAGGTATAACTAAAGCAGCATTAGCGACTGATAGTTTCTTATCTGCGGCTTCATTCCAAGAAACTACAAGAGTTTTAACAGAAGCAGCAATTAAAGGAAAGATTGATCCGCTGGTTGGATTAAAGGAAAATGTAATAATTGGTAAATTAATTCCTGCTGGGACTGGAATGATGAGGTATAGATCCTTAAAAGTAGAAACAGACGAGGAATTAGTTGAAGAAGCTATTGGAGAAATGACTGAAGAATAAACTTTTAATTATATTGACATGTATAAGGTAAAATGATAAAATACAATTTGTGTGATTTTAAATACAAAATCACACAAATAAATGTCAATATAATCAATTTGTGAATTAAATTGATATCTTACGATAAAGAGATCAATTTACTACATAAGATTTAGACATAATTATTGAAATTATATAACGTGATTAAATAAATGTATGTTATATAATCTATTAAATTAGCGTTTATCTTAATTAAAAAATAGATAAATAAATTTCAGGAGGTGAAAAAATGCCAACTATTAGCCAATTAGTAAGAAAAGGCAGAAAATCAGCAGTAGTTAAATCAACTGCACCAGCACTTAAAGAGTGTCCTCAAAAAAGAGGGGTATGTACAGTAGTTAAAACAACAACTCCTAAGAAGCCTAACTCAGCGTTAAGAAAAATTGCCAGAGTTAGATTAACAAATGGATTTGAAGTAACTGCATATATTGGTGGAGTAGGTCACAACTTACAAGAGCATAGTGTTGTTCTTATAAGAGGTGGAAGAGTTAAGGACCTTCCTGGTGTTAGATACCATATTGTAAGAGGTGCATTAGACTGCGCTGGAGTAGCTAACAGATTACAAGGAAGATCAAAGTACGGTGCTAAGAGACCTAAGAAAAAATAGGACTTTTAACAAAGAATAGTGCTTATCTTCAACAGAAGTTATAGATTTAACATAAGTTTATATAGATGTAAGAGATAGCACTTTACGGTATTAGAAAAATGCCGAGTACCGATGAACTTAAATTTAAAATGTTAAGGAGGGAAGAAAAGTGCCAAGAAAAGGACATATTGCAAAAAGAGATGTATTACCAGATCCAGTGTACAATTCAAAAGTTGTTACTAAATTTATAAATAGTATAATGGAAGATGGTAAGAGGGGTGTAGCCCAAAAAATATGCTATGATGCATTTGAATTAATAGCAAAAAGAAGTGGAAAAGAACCTTTAGAAGTATTTGAAGAAGCTATGAACAATGTAATGCCATTACTAGAAGTTAAAGCTAGAAGAATAGGTGGTGCTACTTATCAAGTTCCAATAGAAGTTAGACCAGAAAGAAGACAGACTTTAGGAATAAGATGGATGTTAATAGCAGCAAGAAAAAGAGGCGAAAAGCTAATGCTTGAAAGAGTAGCTGGTGAATTACTAGATGCTTCTAACAATACAGGAGCAGCTGTTAAAAAGAGAGAAGATACTCATAAAATGGCAGAAGCTAATAAAGCATTCGCTCATTACAGATACTAATATATATCAAAAACTGTTTTGGCTTATGCCAAGGCAGTTTTGTCAAATTAAATTATATTTACTCGTTGAGAGGAGGACAAATAAATGGCTAGAAAATATCCTTTAGAGAAATTTCGTAATTTCGGTATAATGGCCCACATAGACGCAGGTAAGACAACAACAACAGAGCGTATATTATTCTATACAGGTGTAAGTCATAAAATAGGGGAAGTTCATGATGGTGCAGCTACAATGGACTGGATGGTTCAAGAACAAGAAAGAGGTATAACAATTACTTCAGCTGCGACTACATGTTTCTGGAAGGACCATGAACTTAATATCATTGATACTCCTGGTCACGTAGACTTCACGGTTGAAGTTGAAAGATCATTAAGAGTACTTGATGGAGCTGTTACAGTTCTTGATGCTAAGAGTGGTGTTGAACCACAAACTGAAACTGTTTGGAGACAGGCGGATAAGTATGGAGTACCAAGAATGATTTATGTAAATAAGATGGATGCAACAGGTGCAGATTTCTTTAGATGTATAAGTACAGTTAAAGAAAGATTAAAAGCAAATGCGGTGCCGATTCAGATTCCAGTTGGAGGCGAAGAAAACTTTAAGGGTATGATTGACCTTATAAGAAATGTTGCTATTATGTATTATGATGATCTTGGAAAAGATATGAGAGAAGAAGCTATACCAGCAGAATATGCTGATCAAGCCGAAGAATACAGAAGTGCAATGATAGAAGCTATTGCTGAAACTGATGAAGAGTTAATGGAAAAGTATTTAGAAGGTGAAGAAATCACTGAAGATGAATTAGTTAGTGCGTTAAGAAAAGCAACAATAGCTAATGAAATTTATCCATGTATCTGTGGATCTTCATACAAAAACAAGGGTGTTCAACAAATGATTGACGGCGTAGTAGCTTACTTACCATCACCATTAGACATCCCTGCTGTAAAAGGAACAACATTAGATGGTGAAGAAGATCAAAGAGAAGCTTCAGATTCTGAACCATTATCAGCATTAGCATTTAAGATTGCTACTGACCCATTCGTTGGTAAATTAGCTTTCGCAAGAATATATTCAGGAATAATGGAAAGTGGTTCTTATGTTCTTAACTCAACAAAAGGTAAGAAGGAAAGAATCGGTAGACTTGTTAAGATGCACTCAAATTCAAGACAAGAAGTTGAAGCTTTAGAAGCCGGTGAATTAGGTGCTGTAATTGGACTAAAGAACACTACAACAGGTGATACTTTATGTTCAGAGTCTAAGCCAATAATACTTGAATCGATGGAATTCCCAGAACCAGTTATAAATGTAGCTATTGAACCAAAAACAAAGGCTGCTCAAGAAAAAATGGGAATGGCATTAGCTAAATTAGCTGAAGAAGATCCTACTTTTAAGACTTGGACTGATACAGAAACAGGTCAGACAATTATTGCTGGTATGGGAGAACTTCACTTGGAAATAATTGTTGATAGACTTACAAGAGAGTTTAAGGTTGAGTGTAACGTTGGAGCTCCTCAAGTAGCATACAAAGAAACAATTAGAAATGCTGTTAAAGCTGAAGCTAAATATGCTAAACAATCAGGTGGTAAAGGTCAATACGGTCATGCTGTAATTGAAATGGAGCCAACTGAAGGTGAATATGTATTTGAAAATGCAGTTGTAGGTGGAGCTATTCCTAAAGAATATATCCCAGCTATCGATGCAGGTATCAAAGAGGCATCTTTAAATGGTATAATTGCTGGATACAATGTTATTAACTTTAAAGTTAAGTTAGTACATGGTTCATACCATGAAGTTGACTCGTCAGAAATGGCATTTAAGATTGCAGGATCTATGGCATTCAAAAATGCTATGGCTAAAGCAAGTCCAGTACTTCTTGAGCCAATGATGAAAGTTGAAGTAACAGTTCCTGAAGAATATATGGGAGATGTTATTGGAGATATCAATTCAAGAAGAGGTAGAATGGAAGGAATGGAAGCTGTTAATGGAGCTCAAGTTATAAGAGCGTTTGTACCATTATCAGAAATGTTCGGATATGCTACTTCATTAAGATCTAGAACTCAAGGTAGAGGTGTTTACTCAATGGTATTCGATCACTACGAAGAGGTTCCAAAGAATATTCAAGAACAAATTGCTGGCAGCAGAGCTAAGTAATAGATAATATGTAACTTTGGTTAATACCTATAGTTTAAGTGATAGTTTATAAGATATAATTATTTTGAATAATTTTTATATAAATGGTAAAAAACTTAAATAATAGATATAGATATTAAAATATCTATAAGTTATAATATTTACGAAAAGATTCATTAAATTATTGTCTATCAAGGGAGGAAAATTATAATGGCAAAAGCAAAGTATGAAAGAAGTAAGCCACACGTTAATATTGGAACAATAGGTCACGTAGACCACGGTAAGACAACATTAACAGCAGCAATCACAACTGTATTATCAAAAAAAGGATTTGCAGAAGCGTTTGACTATGCATCAATCGATAAAGCACCAGAAGAAAAAGAAAGAGGAATTACAATCAACACTGCTCACGTTGAATATCAAACAGAAAGCAGACACTATGCTCACGTTGATTGTCCAGGGCATGCTGACTATGTTAAGAACATGATAACAGGAGCAGCACAAATGGATGGAGCTATCTTAGTTGTATCAGCAGCAGATGGTCCAATGCCACAAACAAGAGAACATATACTATTAGGATCAAGAGTTGGTATAGAATACATGGTAGTATTCTTAAACAAAGCTGATATGGTAGATGATCCAGAATTATTAGAATTAGTTGAAATGGAAGTTAGAGAATTATTAAGCGAATATGACTTCCCAGGAGATGATATTCCAGTAGTAACAGGATCAGCATTAAAAGCATTAGAAAACCCAACAGATGAAGAAGCAAGCAAATGTATCTTAGACTTAATGGATGCAGTAGATAGTTATATCCCAACACCAGAAAGAGCTACAGATAAGCCATTCTTAATGCCAGTAGAAGATGTATTTACAATCACTGGTAGAGGAACAGTTGCAACAGGAAGAGTTGAAGCTGGAGTACTTCACGTAGGAGACGAAGTAGAAATCGTAGGATTAAGTGAAGAAAAGAAGAAGGTTGTAGTAACTGGAATCGAAATGTTCAGAAAGTTATTAGACGACGCGCAAGCTGGAGATAATATCGGAGCATTATTAAGAGGTGTTCAAAGAGCTGATATCGAAAGAGGTCAAGTTTTATCAAAACCAAATTCAGTACACCCTCACACTAAATTTGTAGGTCAAGTATACGTACTTAAAAAAGAAGAAGGTGGAAGACATACACCATTCTTTGATGGATATAGACCACAATTCTATTTCAGAACAACAGACGTTACAGGATCAATAAAATTACCAGACGGAATGGAAATGGTAATGCCAGGAGACCACATTGACATGAATGTTGAATTAATCACTCCAATCGCAATGGATGAAGGATTAAGATTCGCTATCAGAGAAGGTGGAAGAACTGTAGGTTCTGGAGTTGTTACTAGTATAGTAGAATAAGAAATCTTTGATTTAGATTTCAATTAATAAAAGCAAGGAATAAGTTTCCTTGCTTTTATTTTCAGATGTGATAAAATGTTTATGAATTTTTAATATAAGTACATCGAGATAAAAAGTAGAAATAAAAAAATACATAAAAATATTGTAATGGAATCAAAAAGATATAAGAAAAGTTAAGATAAAATACAAAACAAAAAAAGTTGAAAAAATGTAAAAAAAAAAGCTTGAAATGACAAAGCAACAATAGTATAATTAAGAAGTTGCATAGCATACAGCGAAGATTCGAGAGGTTGCCGGACTTCCGGGTAATTCTTGATGAGCAAGTTTGGATCTAGAATCCGACGGCAGGGATTAAGTAGAATGTTGGAGTGTTGAGAAACACCTGGAACAGTTTACAGAACAATCGCTGTTGTGCGTTAGAAGTAAAACGTACATAAAAAGGAGGGAAATGAAATGTCAAAGCAAAAAATAAGAATTAGATTAAAAGCATTTGATCATACAATATTAGATCAATCTGCTGAAAAAATCGTAGAAACTGCAAAAACAACAGGAGCTAAGGTTGTAGGTCCAGTACCTCTACCAACTGAAAAAGATGTTGTTACAATATTAAGAGCGGTTCATAAGTACAAAGATTCAAGAGAACAATTTGAGATAAGAACTCATAAGAGATTAATCGATATTGTTAATCCGTCACCTAAAACAGTTGATGCATTAATGAGATTAAATCTTCCAGCAGGTGTTGATATAGAAATCAAACTATAATACTGGAAATAATATAAAAAAACGGCTAGTTATGATTGTTAACAGTCCGCTAATTAGTTTGGGAGGTGTAAATACATGAAAAAAGCTATAATTGGAAAGAAAATAGGAATGACACAAATTTTTGATGAAAAAGGTAAGGTGATTCCTGTAACTGTAGTAGAAGCTGGCCCATGTGTTGTTGTTCAGAAGAAAACATTAGAAAATGATGGATATGAAGCAATACAAGTTGGTTTCGATGAAATAAGAGAAAAGTTAGCTAATAAGCCAAGAAAAGGTCATTTTGCAAAGGCAGGAGCTACTTTAAGAAGAACTCTTAAAGAATTTAGATTTGACGATATAAGTCAATATGAAGTTGGTAATGAAATAAAAGCTGATGTATTTGAAACAGGTGAAAAGGTTGATGTATCTGCAGTATCTAAGGGAAAGGGCTTCCAAGGATCAATTAAGAGATGGAATCAACAAAGAGGACCTATGACTCACGGTTCTAAGTTCCATAGAGCACCAGGTTCAATGGGAGCTTCATCAGATCCGTCAAGAACATTCAAGAACAAGAGAATGCCAGGACATATGGGATCTGTTAATACAACAGTACTTAATTTAGAAGTTGTTAAAGTAATAGCTGAAAAGAATTTAATACTAATTAAGGGTGGAATCCCAGGACCTAACAAGGGTACAGTAGTAATTAAAAATACAGTTAGAGCTTAATTTCTTTAGAGAAAGGAGGAAATAAAATGCCTACAGTAGGAGTATTTAATAAAGAAGGAAATAAAGTTGCAGATATGGAGTTAAATGAAAGTGTATTTGCAGCAGAAATTAATGAAAATGCGTTACATCAAGTAGTAGTTGCATTATTAGCTAACAAAAGACAAGGAACTCAATCAGCTAAAACTAGATCTGAAGTTAGAGGAGGCGGAATTAAGCCTTGGAGACAAAAGGGTACTGGAAGAGCAAGACAAGGTTCTATCAGATCACCACAATGGATCAAAGGTGGTATTGTATTCGCACCAAAACCAAGAGACTATAGAGTTTCAATTCCAAAAAGCATGAGAAAGGTTGCTATGAAATCTGCTTTAACTAGCAAGGTTCAAGATAATCAAATGATAGTTCTTGATTCATTAAATTTCGAAGCACCAAAAACTAAAAATGTAGTAGAAATGCTAAAAGCTTTAGAAGCAAATAAAGCGTTAATCATAACTGCAGAATCAAATGAAGTAGTTTATAAATCAGCAAGAAATATTCAAGGAATAAGTGTTATTCCAGCAAACAACATCAATGTATATGATTTATTAAAATATGAGAAATTAATCATAACTAAAGATGCTGTATCAAAAATTGAGGAGGTGTACGCATAATGAAATTAACTAGCCATGATATAATAAGAAAGCCAATTATAACTGAAAAGAGTATGGCGTCTATGGCCGACAAAAGGTACACTTTCATAGTTCATGCTGATGCTAATAAATCTCAAATAAAGAGAGCAGTAGAAGAAGTTTTTAATGTGAAAGTTGAATCAGTTAATACTATTAACGGCTTAGGTAAGACTAAGAGAGTGGGCGTACATGTAGGTAAGAGATCAGACTATAAGAAAGCTATCATTACATTAACTGAAGAAAGCAATGGAATTGAATTCTTTGAAGGAATGCAATAGTAGTACAATAAAGCCATTATTGGTGATAAACACCAGAGAAGCTTGAAGAAGGAGGGAATTTTAAATGGCAGTTAAAAAGTTTAACCCTATTACACCATCAAGAAGACAAATGACTATGCCAACTTTTGAAGAAATAACTTCACAAGAACCAGAAAAGTCACTTCTTGTTGCATTAAAGAGTAAAGCGGGTAGAAATGCTCAAGGTAAAATTACTGTTAGACATCGTGGCGGCGGTGTTAAGAGAAAATATAGAATAATAGATTTCAAGAGAAATAAAGATGAAGTTCCAGCAAAGGTTGCAACTATAGAATATGATCCAAACAGATCAGCATATATAGCGCTAGTTATATATAGTGATGGAGAAAAGAGATACATTCTTGCACCAGCAGGTTTAAAAGTTGGAGATGTAGTAGAATCTGGAGTTAATGCAGATATTAAACCAGGAAATGCTCTTCCATTAAAGAATATACCAGTAGGTACTGTTATTCATAATGTAGAATTACAAAGAGGTAAAGGTGGTCAATTAGTTAGAGCGGCAGGTGGATCAGCTCAATTAATGGCTAAAGAAGGAGATTATGCAACTCTTAGATTACCATCAGGTGAAATGAGATATGTAAGAATCGAATGTAGAGCTACAATAGGAACACTTTCTAATGCAACAAACGATATAGTTAATATCGGTAAAGCTGGTAGAAAGAGACATATGGGATGGAGACCAACAGTTAGAGGATCTGTAATGAACCCTAATGATCACCCTCACGGTGGTGGTGAAGGTAAATCTCCAGTTGGTAGACCAAGTCCAGTTACTCCATGGGGTAAACCAGCACTTGGATACAAAACTAGAAAAACTAAGAAATATTCAGATAAATTTATTATCAAAGATAGAAGAGCTAAATAGTTTGAGGAGAATAGTAAGTTCTCTTCAAAGCTTAGAGCTCAGTGTTTAGGAAGGGAGGCATATTAGTGAGTAGATCAACAAAGAAAGCACCTTTTATTCATGAAGGACTTTTTAAGAAGATAGAAGAAATGAATAGCAATGGAGAAAAAAAGGTTGTAAAGACTTGGTCAAGAAGTTCAACAATTTTTCCACAATTCATAGGACACACAATTGCAGTTCATGATGGAAGAAAGCACGTACCAGTATATATATCAGAAGATATGGTTGGCCATAAGTTAGGTGAATTTGTATTAACTAGAACTTATAAAGGTCATGACGATAAAACATCAAAAAGATAGCCTGGAAAGGAGGATCATAAATGGAAGCTAGAGCTATAGCAAAATATATTAGAATGTCTCCAACAAAGGTAGGAGTAATTCTTAATTTAATAAGAGGAAAACAAGTTAATGAAGCTTTTGCTATTTTACAATATACTCCAAGAGAAGCAGCAGTTGTAATAAACAAAGTTTTAAAATCAGCAGTTGCTAATGCAGAAAATAATATGGAATTAAACGCTGATAACTTATATGTTTCAGAATGTTTCGTTGGTCAAGGGTCAACATTAAAGAGATTCCAACCTCATGCTCAAGGTAGAGCATTCAAAATCTTAAAGAAAACAAGCAATATAACAGTAGTTGTTAAAGAAAGAGCTTAGTTTATAAAAGGAGGGAAAAGTAAGTGGGTCAAAAAGTAAATCCTCATGGCCTTAGAGTAGGTGTTATCAAAGGATGGGACGCAAAATGGTATGCTAATAAGAAAAATTTTGCTGATAATCTTATAGAAGATAACAAAATTAGAAAATTTGTTAAAAAAGAACTTTTTTCAGCAGGTATTTCTAGAATAGAAATTGAAAGAGCTGCTAAGAGAGTTAAATTAAATATACACACAGCAAAACCTGGTGTTATTATAGGAAAAGGTGGATCAGGAATCGAAGCTTTAAAGAATAAATTAACTCAATTTGTTGAAGGTAAGAATATCTTAATAAATATAGTTGAAGTTAAAAGCGCAGAGGCTGATGCACAATTAATGGCTGAAAACATTGCTGCACAATTAGAAAAAAGAATTTCATTCAGAAGAGCAATGAAACAAACAATGCAAAGAGCTATGAAACACGGAATAAAAGGTGTAAAAACTGCATGTTCTGGTAGATTAGGTGGAGCTGAAATAGCAAGAACTGAACATTATCATGAAGGAACAATTCCACTACAAACATTAAGAGCTGATATTGATTATGGATTTGCTGAAGCAGATACAACATACGGAAAAATCGGAGTTAAGGTTTGGGTTTATAATGGAGAAGTTCTTCCAACTAAGAAAGTAGAAAAGGAAGAGGCTAACGCATAGGAAAGGAGGAATAGATCATGTTAATGCCTAAAAGGGTAAAACATCGTAAGGTGCAACGTGGTAGAATGAAAGGTAAGGCAACAAGAGGTAATTTCTTAGCTTATGGAGATTACGGAATTCAAGCATTAACTTGTGGCTGGATTACAAGTAATCAAATTGAATCTGCCAGAATTGCTATCAATAGATACATTAAAAGAGGTGGAAAACTTTGGATAAAGATTTTCCCGGATAAACCAGTTACAGAAAAGCCAGCTGAAACAAGAATGGGTTCAGGTAAAGGATCACCAGAATATTGGGTTGCAGTAGTTAAACCAGGTAGAATTCTGTTTGAATTATCAGGAGTACCAGAAGTAACTGCAAGAGAAGCAATGAGACTTGCTTCACATAAACTTCCTGTAAAGACAAAATTTGTTTCAAAAAGAGATTTTGAGGAAATGGGTGGTGAAGAATAATGAAGGCTAGAGAATTAAAAGAATTGAAATCAAGCAATCCTCAAGATTTAACAGTAAAGTTGGGCGATCTTAAAGCAGAATTATTTAACTTAAGATTTCAATTAGCTACAGGACAATTAGAAAATCCAATGAGAATAAGAGAAGTTAAGAAATCTATAGCCCAAATAAAAACCATCTTAAGAGAAGAAGAATTAAAAGCATTGGAACAATAAAATTGGAAGGAGGTAAGCCCTAATGGAAAGATCATTAAGAAAGAAAAGAATTGGTAGGGTTGTTTCTGATAAAATGGAAAAGACTATTGTAGTAGCTGTTGAAACTAAGGTTAGACATCCGTTATATGGAAAAACAGTTAATAAGACTACAAAGTTTAAAGTACATGATGAAAATAATGAAGCTAAAATTAATGATAGAGTATCAATCATGGAAACTAGACCTTTATCTAAAGATAAGAGATGGAGACTTGTTGAAATAGTTGAAAAAGCTAAATAGGCTTTAAAACTGAAAGGAGGGTAATTTAATGATACAACAACAAACCTTATTAAAGGTTGCAGATAATTCAGGTGCAAAAGAAATTATGTGTATCAGAGTCTTAGGCGGATCTAAAAGAAAGTTTGGTAATATCGGTGATGTTATAGTTGCTAGCGTTAAAAGTGCAACACCAGGTGGAGTTGTTAAAAAAGGTGATGTTATAAAGGCAGTTGTAGTTAGATCAGTAAGAGGCGTAAGAAGAGCCGATGGTTCATACATTAAATTTGACGAAAACGCAGCGGTTATAATTAAAGACGATAAACAACCAAGAGGAACTCGTATCTTTGGACCTGTTGCTAGGGAGCTAAGAGATAAGGAATTTACCAAAATTCTATCATTAGCACCAGAAGTTCTATAAGAGGAGGTGGCCAACTTGAAGATACATGTAAGAAAGAATGATACAGTTATTGTTATATCTGGTAAAGATAAAGGCAAAACTGGTGAAGTGTTAAAAGCATATCCAAAGACAGGAAAGATTCTTGTTCAAGGAGTTAATATAGTAAAGAAACATCAAAAAGCTAATAAGGGTCAAGTTGAAAGCGCTATAATTGAAAAAGAAGCGGCAATCAACAGCTCAAAAGTTATGTTATATTGTAACAAATGTAAGAATGCAACTAGAATCCAAAATGAGATTTTAGCTGACGGCACTAAAGTTAGAAAATGTAAGAAGTGTGGAGAAACATTCTAGAATTTGAAAGGAGGTAACTAATATGACAAGACTTCAAGAAAAATATCAAAAAGAAGTAATTCCAGCGATGATTGAGAAGTTCGGATACAAAAACATAATGGAAGTTCCGAAGTTGGAAAAAATCGTAATAAACATGGGAGTTGGAGAAGCTAAAGAGAACCAAAAAGTTCTTGAATCAGCAGTTAATGACTTAACTTTAATTGCAGGTCAAAAACCTGTATTAACAAGAGCTAAGAAATCTGTAGCTAACTTCAAAATTAGAGAGAACATGGCACTAGGATGCAAAGTTACACTAAGAAAAGCTCAAATGTTTGAATTTGCAGATAAGCTAATGAGCATTGCATTACCAAGAGTTAGAGACTTCAGAGGAGTTTCAAGCAAGGCTTTCGATGGTAGAGGTAATTATTCATTAGGAATAAAAGAACAATTAATATTCCCAGAAATAGAATATGATAAGATAGATAAAGTTAGAGGAATGGATATAATCTTCGTTACTTCAGCTAACACAGACGAAGAAGCTAGGGAATTATTAAGATTCCTTGGAATGCCATTCGCTCAATAATAAGGAGGGAAACACATTGGCACGTAAGGCTATTATTGAAAAGTGGAGCAAAACTCCTAAATTTAAAACTCAAGCTTATACAAGATGTAGAATATGTGGAAGACCACATGCGGTATTAAAGAAATATGGAGTATGCCGTATTTGTTTTAGAGAGCTTGCTTATAAGGGCGAAATTCCAGGTTGTAGAAAAGCAAGTTGGTAGTATATACAATGTAACGAAAGGAGGCACATTAAATGGTTATGACAGATCCTATAGCAGATTTATTAACTCGTGTAAGAAATGCTAATGCTGTAAGACATGAAGTGGTAGAGGTACCTTCTTCAAATGTAAAGAAGGAAATTGCAAATATATTATTACAAGAGGGTTATATAAAAGAAATTAATGAATATAACGATGGAGTTGTTCCTATGTTAAGATTATCTCTTAAATATGGAGCTAATAAAGAAAGAGTTATAACTGGTATTAAGAGAATTTCTAAGCCAGGATTAAGAGTTTATTGTAAGAAAGATGAAGTACCAAAGGTTCTTAATGGATTAGGTATTGCTGTTGTTTCAACTTCAAATGGAATAATGGTAGATAGAGAAGCTAGAAAGAACAGTTTAGGTGGAGAAGTAATCTGCTACGTTTGGTAAGATTTCAGATAAATTAAACTAAATAAAATTGCAGAAAATGCAATTTTGAAATAATATAGGAGGTGCAATTATGTCAAGAGTAGGTAGATTACCAATAGCTATCCCTTCTGATGTAACTGTTACTGTAACACCAGACAACGTTGTTACAGTTAAGGGACCAAAAGGCGAACTAGTTAAAACTATGCACAAAGATATTAGCATAGCTGTTGAAAACAATGAAGTAATTGTTACTAGACATAGTGAACAAAAAGATCACAGAGCTCTTCATGGTTTAACAAGAGCATTAATTAATAATATGGTAATTGGAGTTAAACAAGGTTACCAAAAGACATTAGATTTAGTTGGTGTTGGTTATAGAGCTCAATTACAAGGAAAGAAACTTGTGATGAACCTTGGATATTCACATCCAGTTGAAATTGAACCTATTGACGGAATCACATTTGAGACTCCAGCTGCAACTAGAGTAATAGTAAGCGGAATCGACAAAGAAAAAGTTGGATTTGCAGCAGCAGATATAAGAAAATGGAGAGTACCAGAACCATACAAGGGTAAAGGTATTAAATACGAAAATGAAGTGATCAGACGTAAAGAAGGTAAGACTGGTAAGAAATAATAGAAAGGAGTGAGTTTTATGTTCAAGAAGGTAGACAAAAAGGCGAGCAGAGAAAAACGTCACCTTAGAGTTCGTAAAAAAGTTTTTGGTACTGCGGAAAGACCAAGACTTTCAGTTTTTAAGAGTGAAAAGAATATTTATGCACAAGTTATTGATGATATAAATGGTGTAACAATAGTAGCTGCTTCAAGTTTAGATAAAGATTTTGCTGCTAAAGGCGGGAATAAAGAAGGTGCTAAACTAGTTGGAGAAGCAATAGCTAAAAGAGCTATAGAAAAAGGAATTGATGCAGTGGTATTTGATAGAGGCGGATACATATATCACGGAAGAATTCAAGAATTAGCACAAGCAGCTAGAGAAGCAGGCTTGAAATTCTAATAAACAAGGAGGGAAATAAATGAGAATCGATCCTAGTACACTAGACCTTAAAGAAAAGGTTGTTTTCATAAACAGAGTTACTAAGGTTGTTAAGGGTGGTAGAAACTTCAGATTCAGTGCTCTAGTTGTTGTCGGAGACGAGAACGGACACGTTGGTGTTGGAACTGGTAAATCTATTGAAATCCCAGAAGCAATAAAAAAAGGTATAGAAGATGCTAAGAAAAACTTAGTAAGCGTTGCAATGGTAGGAACAACAATTCCTCACCAAGTTAATGGTAAATTTGGAACTTCAAACGTTCTAATTATGCCAGCTAAAGAAGGTACAGGAGTTATTGCTGGAGGTCCAGCAAGATCAGTACTTGAATTAGCAGGATTAAAGGATGTTAGAGCTAAATCATTAGGTTCAAACAATCCAAACAACATGGTAAATGCTACAATAAACGGATTAGCTAGTTTAAGAACAGCTGAAGATATCGCTAAATTAAGAGGCAAATCTGTAGAAGAAATATTAGGTTAGGAGGTATTGCAATGGCTAAATTAAGAGTTACATTAGTAAAGAGCTTAATAGGTAGAAAGAAAGACCATATCGCTACTGCAAACGCTCTTGGACTTAAGAAAATAGGAAAAACAGTAGAACCTGAGGCAACACCTCAAGTACAAGGTATGATAAAAAAGATAGAATATCTATTAAAAGTAGAAGAAGTATAAAAATAAGGAGGTGCACTGAATATGAAACTTCACGAATTAAAACCAGCAGCAGGTAGCAAGAAAGCACCTAAAAGAATTGGTAGAGGTACTGGTTCTGGCTTAGGAAGAAATGCTGGTAAAGGTGAAAAAGGTCAAAATGCAAGATCAGGTGGTGGCGTAAGACCTGGTTTTGAAGGCGGTCAAATGCCTTTATATAGAAGACTTCCTAAGAGAGGTTTTACAAACATTTTTGCAAAGAAGATTGTTAGCATAAATCTTGACAGATTAAATATCTTTGAAAATGGTACAGAAGTTACTCCAGAATTATTACTTGAAAGAAGAGTTGTAAGTAAGGTTCTAGACGGAGTAAAGATTCTTGGAAACGGAACATTAGAAAAAAGCTTAACGGTTAAAGGATGTAAGTTCTCTAAGTCTGCTATAGAAAAGATTGAGGCAGCTGGGGGAAAAGTTGAGGTGATGTAAAGTGCTTCAAACTCTACGTAATGCATTCAAGGTTCCTGAACTTAGAAAAAAGATTTTATGGACGATATTACTAGTTGCAATTTTCAGGATGGGAAGTCATGTTCCTCTTCCTGGAATTAACTCTGACTATTTGAAAAATCTGTCTCAATCTGGAGGACTATTAGGATTTTATGATATGCTTTCAGGGGGCGCATTTAGTAGATCCAGTATTTTAGCATTAGGAGTTATGCCATATATTAACGCATCAATTATAATTCAACTATTAACTGTTGCTATACCGCAACTAGAGCAGCTTTCAAAAGAAGGCGATACTGGTAGAAAGAAAATACAAAATGCAACACGTTATGTATCTCTTGGAATTGCATTCATATTAGCGTATGGAATTTATGCAACAATTTCAAGTAGTGGAGCAACAGCTGGATTAAATTCAATTCAAAAAGTTATTATTGTTTTTGCTTTAGTAGTTGGAACAACATTCTGTATGTGGTTAGGAGATCGAATCACAGTTAAAGGTATTGGAAATGGGACGTCTATATTAATATTTGTTAATATAATTTCAAGAGTTCCAACAACAATCGGATCAATGCTTACACTTAAGGAAGCAGGAAGTGCAAGTATTATAGAAATTGTATTATTTGGAGTATTTGCTGTACTGTTGCTTGCCACTATATTATATTTTTCTTTGTCCGAAAGAAGAGTACCTGTGCAATATGCAGGTAAATTCGCTTCAGGGAATAGTAATATGGTAAAAGCACAATCAACAACACACATCCCATTAAGTATAATTGGATCTGCTGTTCTTGCGATTATATTTTCTATGTCAGTAATGGAATTTCCAAAAACAATTGCAACATTATTTGGTGGAATTGGAGAAGGTCAAAAAGAGTGGGCAAAATGGATACTGACAAATCCTACATCTATATTCAACCAGAGAAGTTGGATGTATGTAGTGTTATATGCAGTACTTACTTTATTCTTTAATTGGTTTTATACTCAAATCACATTTAAACCAGATGAAATGTCTGAGAATTTGCATAAATCTGCAGGATTTGTGCCAGGTGTAAGACCAGGAGAAGAGACTACAGTATTTTTTGAAAGGGTGCTTAATAGAGTATCTTTTATTGGAGGGATATTAGCAGCAGTTTTAGCTGTAACTCCAGTTTTAGTTCAAAATTATACGCAATTTCAAAATATAGCTTTTTCAGGAACTGGATTATTAATTGTTATAAATGTTGCATTAGATTTTACAAGAAAAGTGGAGTCACAAATGGTGGTTAGACACTATAAGGGATTTCTTAAATAGATTAGAATAAATGGAGATGAAGCCAGTGAAGATAGTATTACTAGGTCCTCCTGGAGCTGGAAAGGGAACACAGGCTAAATCGATCAGTAATAAATATTCAATACCACACATTTCTACGGGAGATATTTTTAGAAAAAATATTTCTGAAAACACTCCTTTAGGAATAGAGGCAAAAGGTTATATAGATAACGGTCAGCTAGTTCCTGATGAAGTAACTATTAACATGGTTAAAGATAGGCTACAGCAGGATGATTGTAATGCTGGATATTTATTAGATGGTTTTCCTAGAACTGTGGCTCAGGCTGATGCTCTTAACAGCTTTCTTATAGAGAGAGGCGAACAATTAGATACTGCATTATTAATAAAGGTACCTAATGAGTTTATCTTAGAAAGAATGACTGGTAGAAGAGTATGTCCATCTTGCGGAGCAAGTTATCATGTTAAATTTAATCCTCCAACTCATGAAGGAAAATGTGCTTTGTGTGGAAGCGAAGTTATACAAAGAAAAGACGATACAGTTGAAACTGTAAAGGAAAGACTTGATGTATATCAAAGAGAAACACAACCACTAATTGAATTCTACAGCGATAAACACTTGCTATCAGAAGTAGATGGAACGAAAGCTATTAATGAAGTTTTCAGAGGAATATGCGAAATGTTGGGGAACAACAAATAATGATTATCATAAAGAATCATGATGAAATAGCCATAATGAGAAAAGCAGGTAGAATAGTAGGAGAAACATTGCTATTGCTTGAAAAAGAGGTAAAACCCGGGGTAACAACTGCAAACTTGGATAGAATAGCAGAAGAATTTATAACTAAGCATGGAGCAAAACCTTCATTTAAAGGCTTATATGGTTTTCCTTCGTCACTATGTATTTCAGTAAACGAGCAAGTAATACATGGATTTCCAGGGAATTATGTTCTTAGGGAAGGTGATATAGTTAGCGTAGATTGTGGTGCATTTTTTAATGGATTTCACGGAGATGCTGCAAGAACCTATCCCGTTGGAAATGTTTCAGTAGAAGCTCTAAAATTAATAGATATAACAAGAGAGAGTTTCTTTCAAGGTATAAAGTATGCCGAAGATGGAAATAAATTAACTGATATATCGCATGAGATACAAAGCTACGTAGAAGCGGCAGGTTTCTCAGTTGTAAGAGATTTTGTAGGGCATGGGATTGGACGTAAGGTTCATGAAGATCCAAATGTACCTAATTTCGGCAAACCTGGTAAAGGTCCAAAATTGCTTGAGGGTATGGTATTAGCCATAGAACCTATGGTTAATGCAGGTACTAATAAGGTGAAGACATTGAAAGATGGATGGACAGTTGTGACAGCAGATTCTTCTTTATCAGCACATTATGAAAATACAGTTGCAATTTTATCAGATGGACCTGAAATTTTAACACTGATTAAGTAGAAAAAAGAGTGTTGCTTAGTTATAAATTTGCATAATACCGTTGTGGTAGTGTTAATTTATACTAAGGTAATCATTGAGGTGAAAAATTTGCAAAACAATGACTTGATTGGAAAAGTAGTACTTTCGAAAGCAGGAAGAGATAAAGATCACTTATATGTTATTGTTAGGCAGATAAATGATAATTATGTATTACTAGCTAATGGGGATACAAAATTAGTTAATATGCCTAAGAAGAAAAAGATTAAACACTTAAGTATTTTAGAGGATATAGATGATGAGATTTTATCATCAATACAATCATGCGATAAGAGTACTGATTTAAAGATTAAGAGATTCCTAAAGCTTAGAGGCATTGTTAAGGAGGGTTGATTACCTTATGTCAAAAGATGACGTTATAGAAATGCAAGGTACGGTATTAGAATCTTTACCAAATGCTATGTTTCAAGTTGAACTTGAAAGTGGCCATAAGATTTTAGCACACATATCGGGTAAATTAAGAATGAACTTCATAAGAATTTTACCAGGAGATAAAGTTACAGTAGAACTTTCTCCTTACGATTTAACAAGAGGTAGAATTACATGGAGAGCAAAATAAGGTAGATATAAATTACATTTAAGTTCTACCACAAAAGTAATATGAGGAGGGTTAGCTATGAAAGTAAGACCATCAGTTAAGCCTATTTGTGAAAAGTGCAAAGTAATCAGAAGAAAAGGAAAAGTAATGGTAATCTGTGAAAATCCTAAGCACAAGCAAAAACAAGGCTAATGATCAAGTTTACAATATTATTTACATTAAAATAAATGTAAATAATATTGACATTTCAGCAAAAGTCAAATATGATTATATAGTCGTTTAATTAATCAAAAATAAATTTTAGGGCGGCTGGCAATGGTAATTATCTATTGACCTAAAATTTTATTATAAATATAAAATCAACTTTTATACATTTCAATTATCAGGAGGTGTAAATTTTAATGGCAAGAATATCAGGTATTGATCTACCAAGAGAAAAGAGAGTTGAAATAGGTTTAACTTATATATATGGGATAGGATTATCAACTTCACAAAAAATCTTAGCTGTAACAGGAATTAATCCAGATACAAGAGTTAAGGATTTATCAGAAGAAGAAGTTAATGAAATCAGAACTTATATCAACAAGAATTTAATGGTTGAAGGTGACTTAAGAAGAGATGTCGCTTTAAATATCAAGAGATTAGTAGAAATAGGATCATACAGAGGAATTAGACATAGAAGAGGTCTTCCAGTTAGAGGACAAAAAACTAAGACTAATGCAAGAACTAGAAAAGGTCCTAAAAAGACAATAGCTAATAAGAAGAAATAGTAAGGAGGGAAGATAATGGCAGCTAAAACAGTTAAGAAAACTAGAAGAAAAAAAGAAAGAAAAAATGTTGAGCATGGCGCTGCACACATTAAGTCAACTTTTAATAATTCAATAGTTACTTTAACAGACGCAGTAGGAAATGCTTTATCATGGTCAAGTGCAGGTGCACTAGGCTTTAGAGGATCAAGAAAGAGCACACCATATGCAGCTCAAGCAGCAGCAGAAACTGCAGCTAAAGTAGCAATGGAACACGGCTTAAAAAGTATAGAGGTTTATGTTAAAGGACCTGGTTCAGGAAGAGAAGCAGCTATAAGATCCTTACAAGCAGCAGGACTAGAAGTAACTTTAATTAAAGATGTTACTCCAATACCACATAATGGTTGTAGACCACCAAAGAGAAGAAGAGTCTAATATAACCGTAGTAATAGGAGGTGTAATTTAATGGCAAGATATACTGGCGCTACATGTAGATTATGTAGAAGAGAAGGTATGAAACTTTTCCTTAAAGGTGATAGATGTTTTACAGATAAGTGTGCTTTTGTTAGAAGAAGCTACGCACCAGGACAACATGGAGCAAGCAAGAAGAAGCAATCAAACTATGGTGTTCAATTAAGAGAAAAGCAAAAAGCAAGAAGAATTTATGGCGTTTTAGAAGGCCAATTTAGAGCATATTATGAAAGAGCTGAGCATATTAAAGGTATAACAGGTGAAAACTTACTTAAATTACTAGAAATGAGACTTGATAACGTAGTTTATAGATTAGGTTATGGTTCATCAAGAAATGAAGCTAGACAATTAGTAACTCATGGTCATTTCTTAATAAATGGTAAAAAAGTTGACATTTGTTCATATAATGTTTCAGTTAATGATACAATTACTGTATGCGAAAAAAGCAGATCAAGTGAAAAATTCAAAACTTTTGTTGAAAATCCAAAAACTTTACCAAAATGGTTAGAAGCTAATGTTGATAACTATGAAGGAAAAGTAGTTGCAGAGCCATCAAGAGAAGATATAGATGTGCCTGTTAACGAAACGCTTATTGTTGAGTTATACAGTAAATAATATATTTATATTTGTTAGAGAAATTTATCACAATATATGCAAATATAGAATCAGTTGCCCTCATAATAAGGTTGCCATTTTTAAAATAAGGAGGGTTTGTCAATGTTAGAAATCGAAAAGCCAATAATAGAATGTATAGAAGCTAATGAAGATGGTACTTATGGTAAGTATGTTGTTGAGCCACTTGAAAGAGGATATGGTATCACATTAGGAAATGCCCTAAGAAGAATATTATTATCATCACTTCCAGGAGTTGCAACAACCTCTGTCAAAATTGATGGAGTACTTCATGAGTTTTCTACTGTTCAAGGAGTTAAAGAAGATGTTACTGAATTAATTCTTAATATTAAATCATTAGCTCTAAGAATGAATGGTGAAGGTCCAAAGGTTATTTATATTGATGCTAAAGGACCAGGAGAAATTACTGGAGCTGATATAAAGACTGATGGTGATGTTGAAGTTGTTAATAAGAATTTACATATTGCAACTTTAGATAACGATGGAAGACTTTATATGGAATTAACAGTTAATAAGGGAAGAGGTTATGTTACTCAGAATAAAAATAAGAGTGATGAATTACCAATCTCAGCTATAGCAGTTGATTCTATTTATACACCAGTAAAAAGAGTTAATTTTACTGTTGATAACACAAGAGTTGGTCAAATTACTGATTATGATAAATTAACTTTAGAAATTTGGACTAATGGTACTATAAAAATAGATGAAGCTATTAGTTTATCAGCAAAGATACTTATTGAACATTTCAAATTATTTATGTCATTAACAGATAATACTAATGACGTTGAAATAATGATAGAAAAAGAAGACGATAAAAAAGAAAAAGTCCTAGAGATGACTGTAGAAGAACTTGATTTATCAGTTAGATCATATAACTGCTTAAAGAGAGCCGGAATTAATACAGTACAAGAACTTGCAACGAAATCAATGGATGATATGATGAAAGTAAGGAATCTAGGAAAGAAATCGTTAGAAGAAGTTGAAAGAAAGCTTAAAGAATTAGGTTTAGCTTTAAAACTAACCGAGGAGTAAGGAGGTAAATCCATGGCAGGTCATCGTAAATTAGGTCTTCCTACAGACCAAAGAAGAGCTATGCTAAGAAATCTTGTTACTAGTCTATTAAAACATGGTAAAATCGA
The DNA here is from genome assembly GCF_003575225.1 of Clostridium chromiireducens. Lineage (NCBI taxonomy): Bacteria > Bacillati > Bacillota > Clostridia > Eubacteriales > Clostridiaceae > Clostridium > Clostridium chromiireducens. The sequence continues at coordinate 58,712 of NZ_QXDJ01000006.1, forward strand.
GACAACTGAAACAAGAGCTAAAGAAACTAGATCAATAGCTGAAAAAATGATTACTCTTGGAAAAAGAGGAGATCTTCATGCTAGAAGACAAGTATTATCTTATGTTCAAGAAGAACTAGTTGTTAAGAATTTATTTGATAATGTAGCTCCAAAGTATACTGAAAGAAATGGCGGATATACAAGAATCATAAAAAAAGGTCCTAGAAGAGGGGACGGAGCTGAGATAGTAATACTTGAATTAGTATAATACTAATTGGGGATTAAGTTTAGACTTAATCCCCATTTTAACATAGAAAATTATAATGTGAGAAAATTAATATATTATAGAGCGGTTTTTTGCATTTTTAGTAAAAATCAATGCTTTTTATTGATTGTATTGAATTTTAAGATATAATAGAACTTATAATTGAACATATATAGCTCTATCTGGAACAAAACATTTGTATAATATATTAATAATAAAACATCATGGAGGTTATGTCATGAGTGATGAAATGATAAAGTGCACAAATGTATCTTTTAAATATATAAAGGACTCAGAAGGAATAAAAGAAGAGAAATACGCAGTTAATGGTGTTAATTTAGAAGTGAAAAAAGGAGAATTCTTAGTTGTATTAGGGCATAATGGTTCTGGTAAGTCAACAATGGCCAAACATATGAACGCTCTTTTAGTACCTACAGAAGGTACTGTTGTAGTAGATAATCTTGACACGAGTGATCCACAAAATGTATGGAGTATTAGGTCAAAGGCTGGGATGGTATTTCAGAATCCTGATAATCAGTTAGTTGCAACAATAGTCGAAGAGGATGTAGCTTTCGGACCAGAGAACTTAGGAATTGAACCGTTAGAAATACGTAAAAGAGTCGATGAAAGTTTAGAAAAAGTGGGGATGAGTAAATATAAGAGACATGCACCACATCTTTTATCTGGGGGTCAGAAACAAAGAATTGCTATAGCTGGAATACTTGCAATACAACCTAAATGTATAATTTTTGATGAACCAACTGCTATGTTAGATCCATCAGGGAGAAGAGAAGTTCTTAGAACAATAAAAGACCTTAATAAAAAACATGGTATTACTATAGTATTAATAACACATTACATGGATGAAGCAGCTCAGGCTGACAGGATTATAGTAATGGATGGTGGAAAAATAAAGATGGAAGGTACTCCGCGGGATATTTTTCCACAAGTAGAGCGTATGAAAAAGATAGGGTTGGATGTTCCACAAGTTACAGAATTAGCATATGAATTAAAGAAATCAGGAATATATATTAATGAAAAAATATTAAATGTAGATGAGATGGTGAATGCGTTATGTCAATTAAAATAGAAAATTTAACACATATATATATGCCTAAAACCCCATTTGAGAAGATTGCCTTGGATAATGTGTCATTGAATATAGAAGATGGAGAATTTATAGCTTTAATAGGACATACTGGATCAGGTAAATCAACTTTAATTCAGCATTTCAATGGATTGTTAGAGGCTAATAGTGGAAAAATAATTGTTGACGGAGTGGATATTACAGATAAGAAGGCCAAACTTACTAATATTAGAAAAAAGGTAGGATTAGTATTTCAGTATCCTGAATATCAACTATTTGAAGAGACTATAGCCAAAGATATTGAATTTGGACCAAGAAACCTTGGACTTTCTGATGAGGAGATTCACGAGAGAGTAGTTAAGTCTATGGAAATGGTCGGATTAGACTATGAAACCTATAAAGATAAATCACCATTCGACTTAAGTGGAGGACAAAAGAGAAGAGTTGCAATTGCAGGGGTTGTGGCAATGCAGCCTACAACACTTATATTAGATGAACCTACTGCGGGATTAGATCCTAAAGGTAGAGATGATATATTGGAACAAATAATTAAATTACATAAGGACTATAAGATGACAATTGTTATTGTTAGTCATAGTATGGAAGATGTTGCAAAATTTGCAGGAAGAATTATTGTAATGAATGATGGAAAAGTTGAATTACAAGGGACTCCAGCAGAGGTATTTAAAGAAGTAGATACGTTAGAGAAAATAGGGCTTGGTGTGCCTCAAGTAACATATTTAGTTAGAGAGTTAAGGAAAAAAGGTTTTAATATTTCAGATAATGTATTTACAATAGAAGAAGCCAAGAAAGAACTCTTGTCTATTCTAAATACAAATAAGGTGAAAGGAGAATAGGCAAAGTTATGTTGAAAAATATTACAATAGGACAATACTTGCCGGGGGAGTCCTTTATTCATAAATTAGACCCTAGAACAAAAATCGTTTTATCTATACTTTTTATCGCATGTTTATTTATAATAAATAAGTTTGTAGGATATACAGTAATAGTAGGATTTTTATTAGGCGTGATTTTAATAGCAAAAGTTCCATTTAGATTTATTTTCAATGGGTTGAAACCAATATTTTTGCTAGTTGCATTAACAGCTATTATGAATATATTTATGGTTAGGGGTACAGAAGGTACTGAAGTATTTAGTATAGGCTTTTTAAAAGCATATCCAGAAGGTTTAAGTATTGCTGCTTTTATGGCAATTAGATTAATTTTATTAATTATAGGAACATCTTTACTGACATTAACTACGTCTCCTATTGAATTAACAGATGGCATAGAAAAGTTACTTAAACCAATAGGTAAGGAGATAGCTCATGAACTTGCTATGATGATGACAATAGCATTAAGATTTATTCCTACACTGATAGATGAAACAGATAAAATAATGAAAGCTCAAAAGGCAAGGGGAGCAGATTTCGAATCTGGTGGAATTATTAAGAAGGCTAAGAGTCTAGTACCATTGTTAGTTCCTCTATTTATAAGCTCATTTAGAAGAGCTGATGAATTAGCCATGGCGATGGAAGCAAGAGGATATAGAGGTGGAGCTGGACGAACTAGAATGAAAATGCTTCAATTTTCATATAGAGATACGATTGCATTTATCATCTTTGGAATACTACTTATATGGTGCTTAGCAGTTAGATTGTATTAATATGTAATTAAGAGGATAGAATGAGAAATATAAAATTAATAATTGAATTTGATGGAAGTGACTTTTGTGGATGGCAAAGACAGCCCAAGGGGAGAACTGTTCAGAAGGTAATAGAGACTGCAATATTTAAAGCCACTGGTGAAGAAATTATGATCAATGGAAGTTCTAGAACTGATGCAGGTGTTCATGCAAGGGAAATGGTTGCTAACTTTATCACTAATAGTACAATACCCGGAGATAAATTTAGAGAGGCTTTGAATACGAGGTTACCTGAAGATGTATCTATTATTAAATCAGAAGAAGTGGAAGAGAATTTTCATGCTCGATATTCGTCAAAAGGAAAGACATACTCTTATACTATTGTAAATAGATATGAAAGATTATCTTTAGGACATCAGTATTTATATCATTATAGATATAACTTGAATATTGATGAAATGAAGAAAGCTTGTCAATATTTCATGGGTAGTCACGATTTTAGGGCATTTATGTCTCCAGGGAGCTCAATAAAAACAACTGTAAGAAATATTAAGGAGCTTTATATTGAACAAAAAGGGGATAGAATAAAAATATTTATAACTGCTGACGGTTTTTTATACAATATGGTAAGAATTATAGTAGGAACATTACTAAAAATAGGTAATGGAAAATTAAAAGCAGAAGAAATCGAGAAGATAATAATCGAGGGCAATAGAAAACGAGCTGGAATGTGCGTGCCTCCAAATGGGTTGGTATTAGAAAAAGTTTTTTATTAAATGGCAAAAAAATGTTGACACGCCCGTGTGCGTGTATTATAATAAGTTTGTTTGTTAAATCATTTATGTATATAAGATCCACTAGCCCCGGGTCTTGACATAAAAAATTTTACTTAGAAAAGTAAATAATTAATGTAAGTTCAGGGAGGGAAACAGATGAAATCATACATTGCAAAAGCAAGTGAAATTGAAAGAAAATGGTATGTTGTTGATGCTGCTGGTAAGCCACTAGGTAGAGTTGCTAGCCAAGTTGCTTCAATTTTAAGAGGTAAAAATAAACCAACTTTTACACCTAATGTTGACTGCGGAGATTTTGTTATTGTAATTAACGCAGAAAAGGTTGTATTAACTGGTAAGAAGTTAGACCAAAAATTAATGAGAAAACATAGTTTATATCCAGGCGGATTAAAGGAAACTCCTTATAGAGTAGTATTAGACAAAAAACCTGAATTCGCTTTTGAAGAAGCTGTAAGAAGAATGCTTCCAAATGGTGTATTAGGAAGACAAATGTTAAAGAAATTAAACGTATATAGAGGTGCTGAACATAATCATGCAGCTCAAAAACCAGAAGTACTAGAATTAAGATACTAATACGATCTCGGGAGGAGGAAAAAGAAATGGCAAAAGTTCAATACATGGGAACTGGAAGAAGAAAGAAATCAGTTGCAAGAGTAAGACTTGTACCAGGAAGTGGTAAGGTTGTTGTAAATAAAAGAGAAATAGAAGGCTTTTTTGGTTTAGAAACATTAAGAGTTATCGTAAACCAACCATTAGTTTTAACTGGAACTAAAGATAGATTTGACGTTTTAGTAAATGTTCACGGTGGTGGATTTACAGGTCAAGCAGGAGCTATCAGACATGGTATAGCTAGAGCACTAGTTAAATCAGATGAAGCTTTAAAGTCAGAATTAAAGAAGGCTGGATTCTTAACTAGAGATCCAAGAATGAAGGAAAGAAAGAAATACGGTCTTAAAGCAGCAAGAAGAGCTCCACAATTCTCAAAGAGATAGTATTTGGAGTGCAGATTCCACAAACTTTATGTTTGTGGAATCTTTTTTATTATAAATAATTATTTTTATGGTAATAGTTGTATAGTGCAAGCAAAGAAATTATTATAAATGAATTTGAATAATTATAGTTAGATAGCAAACAATATCTTTAGAATAAAAATAATTGGAGGAATAATTAAAATGAAAATCAAAAGAATTGTGATGCTATTTTGTATAATCTGTTTAATATTCGGAGTACCAGTAAGAGTAAATGCAGACGAAAATAAAATTCAGAATATTATATTAATAGATCCAGGTCACGGAGGAATTGATGGAGGAGCTAAATCAAAAAATGGGACAATAGAAAAGGATATAAATTTAGCAATATCTACGAAATTAAAGAAGCAGTTAGAGGATCGAGGGTACAAAGTTTATATGACGCGAGAAGAAGATTCTGAGTTATCTTCTAAAAAGGCGAAGGACTTAGGTGCAAGATGTCAAATGAAGAAAGACACTAAATGTGATATATTTATTTCCATACACCAAAATATGTTTCCACAAGCAAATTGCTTCGGTGCCCAGGTTTGGTATTCGTCTAATGATAATAGTAAAATTTTAGCTGAAAATATTCAAGTTTCGCTAAAAGAAACAATAGACGATAAAAATAAAAGAGTTCCAAAAGCGGCTAGAGATCAATATAAGATACTACGAGATGGTTATGAAGGTGCATGTGTACTTGTTGAATGTGGTTTTCTATCAAACTATGAAGAAGAACAAAAACTAAAGAGTGATGAGCACCAAAGTAAAATAGTAGAAGGAATACTTGCTGGCGTTAATAAGTATTTTGAGAGTAGAAAGACTAATGATTTATATTCAGAGAAATAGGTCCAACTTTAATACTGTTAGTTGGTGTTCTATTTGAAGAGTAAGTTCTATTAATTAATAAAATTAAGTTATATAGAATTAAACAAATTAAAACTATAACTAAAAAGTAAATTATTACTGTTAGAATTTTATTTAAAGTATTATTATCACTGTTACTCATTGATGAACCCTCCTGCAGGATAAATTGACTATATTTAAGTATAGTAGCGTCAGAACATAAATATGAAAGTATAGAATAAAAATATTGACCATATTATTAATATATGTGTTATCTATTATTATATATTAATTCAAAAATTTACTGTGAGATATTATCACTGAATTGTAAGTACAAATATAAGTTTATTTAGGGTTGTAAATAGAGAGAAATGCTTTTAAACTTATATGTAGTAATAAGTATAAAAATAAGAATAGGATTAATATTAAATAGCAATTCTATTCTTATTGAAAGCAAAGAGTAGAGGAGCTGTATTAATGAGAGAAATTAATGTTGAATTAGTAGCAAGTGCTGTGAGAAATTTATCTATAGAGTCAAATTATTTTTTAGGATCAGACATTAAAGATGCATTGCAAAAGTCTAGAGAAGAAGAGCCATGGAAATTAGCATCAGAAGTCTTAGATAAGATAATAATTAACTCTGAAATTGCAAGTAATGAACAAATGCCTATGTGCCAAGATACGGGTATGGCTTGTGTTTTTGTAGAAATAGGACAAGATGTCCATTTGGTTGGAGGGAGAATAGAGGATGCTATTAATGAAGGGGTACGTAGAGGTTATGAGGAAGGTTTTTTAAGAAAGTCAGTTGTAGGAGACCCTATTAAAAGAATAAATACTAAGGATAATACACCAGCTGTGATATATTATGATATAGTTGATGGAGATAAAATCAAAATAACCCTAGCACCAAAAGGATTTGGATCGGAAAATATGAGTAAAATAGGTATGCTTAAACCTTCAGATGGATTAGAAGGTGTTAAGAAATTTATAATAGATACAGTTAAATCTGCAGGTCCTAATCCATGCCCACCAATGGTTGTAGGTGTCGGAATAGGAGGGACTTTTGATAAAGCAGCATATCTTGCTAAAAAGGCATTGCTTAGGCCTATAAATATTAGAAATAATGATGATTTCTATAAGGAATTGGAAATAGAGTTATTGGAAAAAATAAATGAACTAGGAATCGGTCCACAAGGTTTCGGAGGAAGAACTACAGCTTTGGGGTTGAATATTGAAACATATCCAACTCATATTGCAGGATTGCCGGTTGCAGTAAATATAAACTGTCACGCTACAAGACATAAAGAAGTTATAATATAAAATATTAGGATATAATTATTAATGCTAGTATTTTATGTGAAATAGAGAAGTTATATGTTAATATTTCAAGCAATTAATACTTGTATATTGGGTTACATATTTAAAGATAAGTGTAAATTTTAAAATTATTACGGCGCTGGAGGAAAGAATAATGGAAATAAAGTTGAAAACACCTCTTACAGAAGATAAAATACAAAATTTAAAGGCAGGAGACAGTGTGTTACTAAGTGGAGTAATTTATTCCGCGAGAGATGCAGCTCATAAAAGATTAATAGATTTGCTTAATGAAGGAAAAGAGCTACCTTTAAGCATAAAAGATGAAACAATATACTATGTTGGACCATCACCAGCAAAGCCTGGAAAAGTAATAGGATCTGCAGGACCTACTACTAGCTATAGAATGGATGCATATGCACCTACATTAATGGATCTTGGATTAAGAGGTATGATTGGTAAAGGTGCGCGAAATGATGAAGTAATTGATGCAATAAAAAGAAATAAAGCTATTTATTTTGGTGCTATTGGGGGTGCAGCTGCACTAATAGGAAAAAGCATTATCAAATCAGAAGTGATAGCATATGAAGATTTAGGTGCTGAAGCTATAAGGAAAATGGAAATTAAAGATATGCCACTAGTTGTCATTATAGATGCTAATGGAAACAATCTTTATGATATTGGGCAGCAAGAGTATTTAAATTCAGCTAAGTAAGGGAAGTTAGTGTAAAGCCATATTAAGAAAAAGGAGAAACATATGGATAGAATCAAGTTGCTAGGAAAAGAGAAAAGTAAGAGAATGCTATTAATTATTTTAGTGCTAATTGCCCTAGGGGTAATATCTTATCAGTTATTAGAAAATAGAAGAAATAGAAGCATCCAAGGTAATGATGAAAGGCAAGAAGAGGCAATCAGCCCTCAAAGTAAAGAAGAATCAAGCAATAGTGGAAGTGAGGAAAAATTAAACAAAACTATTGAAAAAGATGCTGAAATAATTGATAGTTCTAGTAGTAAGAACCAATTGAATAAGGAGAAGGAATATTCATCCAAAGAAAATGAATTATATAATGAAGCTTATAAGTTATTTTTTTCTCATGAATATTCTAAAGCAATTAGTAAAGCGAATGATCTTGTAAGTGAGTTTCCTGGCAATGCCATGGGATATAATATAAGAGGAATTTCAAAAGCTTATAATGGTGATTATGATGGTGGCATGAATGATATAGATAAGTCTCTTAATATAAATAGTAACTATGGCTATGCACGATTTAATAAAGCACTCGTATATGAGCTATATGGAAACATGGATAAAGCATTAGAGTGGTATAATAAAGCATTAGAAATTGAAGAGTATGTATGGAGTTATTATGGGATAGCATCTATCTATGGAAGAAGAGGGGATGTTAAGAATACAATGATATACTTAAATAAAGCAATAAAGTTGGATTCGGGTGTTAAGGAAGTAGCAAAGAATGAAGAGGATTTTAATCCGGTCAAAAATTCAAAGGAATTTCAAAATGCAGTATATAATTGATCAAATTTATAGGTTCAACAGGGATTAGTAATATACTTTATAAAAGTGGCTTTAGGAGGAATTAACATGTTTAACGTATTAGTAGTTGACGATGAAAAGGAAATACGAGATGCAATTGAAATATATTTAAGAGGCGAAAACTTAAAAGTGTTTAAAGCTGAAGATGGTCTAGAAGCTTTGGATATTCTTGAAGATGAGAAGATACATTTAATAATATTAGATATAATGATGCCTAGGCTTGATGGAATACGTACCTGCTTGAAAATAAGAGAAAAACTAAATTTACCTATAATAATGCTATCTGCAAAGGGTGAGGATTCAGATAAGATATTAGGATTAAATGTAGGTGCAGATGATTATATAACTAAGCCGTTTAATCATCTAGAGCTTGTGGCAAGAGTTAAATCACAACTTAGACGATATGAAAAGCCATTAAGCGTTGAAGAGGGAAAGGATATAATTAAGGTTAAGGATTTAGTTATAGACACTATTGCTAAAAAAATTACATTAAGGGGAGAAGAGGTTAAAGTAACAGCTACAGAATACAAGATACTTCACCTATTGGCATCAAACTTAGGAAAAGTATTTTCTATAAAAGAAATATATGAAAATGTATGGGAAGAAATATTTTATAAAAGCGAAAATACAGTTACGGTCCACATTAGAAGAATAAGAGAGAAGATTGAGATTAACACAAAAGAGCCTGAATATATTAAGGTGGTGTGGGGAATTGGATATAAGATTGAGAAGGAAGATTAAAGTATATTTTAGCAGTATTTACTTAATAGATATATTGATTATAGCGCTAATAACATTAATTCTATTTTCAATTTTAGGAGATTATATACAGATAAATAAGGCACAACACGATTTAGCTGCAGACAAAATTAGAAGTAATGCATTGGGGTTAAGCGCATTGTTCTGTATATATATGGGGTTCATCGCAAAGGCTTTTCTTATAGTTAAAAAGAATCCTAAATCGCCCAAAATTCAATCTAATTTCATAAACAATATGATCTTTGTAATGAAAAAAGGATTGCAATATAAGGAAACAAGGAATACCTTATTAATATCCGTATCTTTAGCAATGATACTACTAATCGTATATTTATATTTTTTAGCCACTGGTGGATACGAAAACAATATATTTGTTAGATTCTTTCAGACGTATCCCTTTAAAGGTAGTATATTTGTTATTATTATACTATTTATTACAATGATGTATGCACTAAAAAAGACTTTAGATATTATTGTGGTAAATGATGCGCTGAGGAAAGTTTGTGAAGGGAATTTACAAGAGGATATTAAACTAGATGGTTCGCCTGCTATAAAAGAGTTAGCAGAAAATATCAATTTGTTAAAAGCTGGGTATAAGGAAATTTTAGAAAATGGTGTTCATAATGAGAAGTTAAAGACTGAATTAATATCTAATGTATCCCATGATTTAAAAACCCCATTAACTTCGATAATTAATTATGTAAACATACTAAAGAGTAGCGATATAACAGAAGAAGAAAGAGCAGAATATTTATTAATCTTAGAAAAAAAATCTTTAAAATTAAAGGCTTTAATTGAGGATCTATTTGAAATGTCAAAGATTAATAGTGGGAAGATTAAATTAAACAGAGAACTAATAGATATTTTATCTTTAATATATCAGGGAGTAGGGGAATATAGCACTTTATATGAAGAAAAAAACATATCTTTTAAAGTGACAAGTGAAGAAGATGCAGTATACATGGAACTTGATGGTAAGATGATGTCTAGAGCGATAGAAAATATAATAATCAATGCTTTGAAATATTCTCTAAATAATACTAGAGTATATATAGACATTAAATCAGAAAATGATTATATTATAATTGGCGTAAAAAATATATCAAATTATGAAATGGACTTTAATGAAGATGAAATGTTTGAACGTTTTGCAAGAGGTGATAAATCCAGAAACTCAAAAATTGAAGGTTCAGGATTAGGTCTTGCCATAACTAAGAGTATAGTTGAACTTCATGGTGGAGAAGTTAAGATAAAAAAAGAAGGAGATATGTTTAAAATTTATCTAATACTTCCTTTAAGTAAGGGATAGTAGATATTAATAAACAAAATATATCAATTAAGTAGTTAATCTATGTAAAATTAAAGATTAACTACTTTTTTCATACATATCTATAAATTTTAGCGTTTTACAAATATTATATCAACAATTATAATATACAATATGTTGTATATAAGATATGAATTATATATAAAAAACACAATATGTGGTGGAGGAAGATTAGAAGATGTCAACTATAAATCAACTATGCAAGGATGCAATTTCTGAAATTAAAGATAAAGAAGGAGTTTATACTGAGGAAAAATTATTAGCTGCATTAGATCATATTATTAGAGATGGAATGAACAGTAGTGATATAAGGAAATCATTAATTCAAGTTTCATTAGAATTAACTACAGATATGGAGCCGAATTGGCAATATGTAGCGGCTAAGGTATATACATATGAATTGTATAATAAGATAAGGTCTATTAGAAACTTAGATAAAGAAGCAGATTTATACAAAAATTATTATGAATTTATAAAAGATTTAACTAGTAGAGGTCTGTATGGAGAATATATTCTTGAGAATTATTCAAAAGAGGATATTTTAGAGTTAGAGAAGGAGATAAAAGGGGAACGGGACTTTTTATTTAATTATAGTGGAATAAATCTTTTATCAAAGAGATATTTAGTTCAGGATTATAATAGGGATGCTATTGAACTTCCTCAACAAATGTTTATGGGAATAGCTATGCATCTTGCTATTCCTGAAAAGAAAGAGAATAGGGTATATTGGGCAAAGAGATTTTATGATGTGTTAAGTTCTTTAAAGGCAACCATGGCGACACCAACAATGTCTAATGCAAGAAAACCATTTTATCAGTTAAGTTCATGTTTTGTAGATTCTGTAGAAGATAGCTTAGAAGGAATTTATAAATCACTTGATAATTTTGCTAAGGTATCGAAATTTGGTGGAGGTATGGGAATCTATATGGGAAAAATCAGAGCATTAGGTTCTCCTATTAGAGGATTTAAAGGAGCGTCAGGAGGAATAATTCCTTGGGTCAAATTATTTAATGATACAGCTATAGCTGTGGATCAATTAGGTGTTAGAAATGGATCTGTTGCTATATGGCTTGATGCATGGCATAAGGATATTCCTGAATTTCTTCAAATAAGAACTAATAATGGAGATGATAGAAAGAAGGCTCATGATGTATTCCCAGGTCTTTGTTATCCGGATTTATTTTGGAGGCTTGCTGAAAATGACATAGATGCTGATTGGTATATGATGTGTCCATATGAAATTAAATCTATTAAAGGATACGCTTTAGAAGATTTTTATGGTGAAGAATGGGAAGAAAAATATTATGAATGTGTTAATGATGAGAGAATAGAAAAACGAATAATGTCTGTAAAGGACTTGGTTAGATTAATTATTAAGAGTGCAGCTGAAACAGGAGCACCATTTGCATTTTATAGAGATACTGCAAATAAAATGAATCCAAATAAGCATAAAGGGATGATATATTCCTCAAATTTATGTACGGAAATAATGCAGAATATGAGTCCAATGACAATGCAAAAGAGCCAGATATTAAAGGAAGACGATTGTTATACAGTAGTAGAAAAGATAGTACCAGGAGATTTCGTTGTATGTAATCTATCATCAGTAGTCCTCGGTAATGTAGATGTTCTAAATGATGAAGAAATGGAGTATGTAATAGAGACTCAAGTTAGAGCTATGGATAATGTCATAGATCTAAATTATTACTCTGTCCCATTTGCTGAGATTACAAATAAAAAATATAGAGCGGTAGGGCTTGGTACAAGTGGATATCATCATATGCTTGCTAACAATAAGATTCATTGGACAGAAGAGGAACATAAAAGTTTTACAGATGCAGTCTATGAAAAAATAAACTATTTTGCCATAAAAGCAAGTATGGAAATATCAAAAGAAAAGGGAGCTTATGAATTATTTACAGGATCTGATTGGGATAATGGTAATTATTTTGAATTGAGAAAATATAATGATATAAGATGGAATGAGTTAAGAGTTCAGGTTAATGAATTTGGAATGAGGAATGGATACTTAATCGCTATAGCACCAAATGGATCAACAGCAACTATTGCAGGAACGTCGGAAGGAATTGATCCTATTATGGCTAGATTTTATTTAGAAGAGAAAAAAGGTAGTATAATTCCGAAGACAGCACCAAATCTTTCAGAAGAAAATTACTGGTATTATAATTCTGCTTACAATATAGAGCAAACATGGTCAGTAAAAATGAATGGTATACGCCAAAGACATATAGATCAAGGTCAATCATTTAATCTTTACATAACAAATAATTATACTATGAGGCAGATAATGAACTTATATATACAGGCTTGCAAGAGTGGGGTTAAATCTATTTATTATGTTAGATCAAAATCACTAGAAGTAACTGAATGTGAAACATGTTCAGCTTAACTTCTTTAAAAAATGATTTGGTGTGAATCGCTTACTCAGCGAGTGAATTGCGAGTCGAGTTTCCTTTAGGGCGCTCCAAATCGTGTATTTGGCCGGCGGAACTTATGCAAGGCGAAAGTAGATAAATAAGAGTCAATTTTTTAAATATGATACAAGAACAGGAGAATTAACCAGTATGAGTATAAACAAAAAACCTCTTTTTAATGAATTCGGAGATAGAGAGATTAGTAAGAAGAGACTTATAAACGGTAATACAACGAATTTAAATGATTTTAATAATATGAAATATAATTGGGTTTCAGATTGGTATAGACAAAGTATGAATAACTTTTGGATACCAGAAGAAATTAATCTTTCACAAGATTTAAAGGATTATCAAAATTTATTAGATGAAGAAAGAATAGCATATGATAAAATATTATCATTTTTAATATTTTTGGATTCTATTCAAACAGCTAATTTAAGCAATATAAATAATTATATAACAGCAAGTGAAATTAATCTTTGTTTGACAATTCAAAGTTTCCAAGAAGCTGTACACTCTCAAAGTTATAGTTATATGCTTGACAGCATATGCTCACCTGAGAAGCGAAATGAAATACTTTATCAATGGAAAGATGATGAAATACTATTAAATAGAAATAAATTTATAGGGGATCTATACAACGAATTTATAAATAATCCTACCAAGCATACTTTACTAAAAACTATTATGGCTAACTATATACTAGAGGGCATTTATTTCTATTCTGGATTTATGTTTTTTTATAATTTAGAGAGAAACGGCAAGATGCCGGGATCAGCTCAAGAAATTAGGTATATAAATAGAGATGAAAATACTCATCTCTGGTTATTCAGGAATATCATAAGAGAATTACAAAATGAAAATCCTGAACTATTTACAAGAGAGGTAAAGAAAGAATTGTCGGAAATGATGAAAACTGGTGTAGAGCAAGAAATTTTATGGGGACGTTATGTTATTGGGGATAAGATACAAGGAATAAATAAACAATTAATAGAAGATTATATAAAATATCTAGGAAATAAGAGATTAAAAGAGATAGGCCTAGAACCACTTTTTAGTGAACATAATGAAAATCCAGCTTTATGGGTAGATATTCAATCAAATGCTAACTCGGTAAAGACAGATTTCTTTGAAGCAAGGTCTACAGCCTATGCAAAATCCACAACTTTAGTTGATGATTTGTAAATTAGACTTATTAAAATGATTAAATAATAGAAAAAAATGGATAAAAACTATATTGTGTATGACTTTTTAGTAAAAAATCATAAAAAAACGGTTAAATTAAGTTAATTTTTTTGTGAATTATGTTATAATAGAAAGGGTTTATACTTAAAATAAGACTTGCAATATACAAAAATGTAAAAATTAATATTTTATAACAAAATTTACAATCAAGGAGGAGTTCCAAATTATGAAAAAAGGTATTGCGGCTTCTAAGGGTTATGCAATAGGTAAGGTATTTTTACAAGAAAACGAAGAAATCGTTATAAATGATACTAAAATTGCAGATATAGGTGCAGAAAAAGAAAAGATGCAAAAAGCATTAGATGATTCTAAAGCACAATTAGAAATCATTAAAGCAAAAGCAGAAAAAGAAATGGGTGCAGAAAAAGCAGCTGTTTTTGAAGCACATATAACATTATTAGATGACCCAGAATTTACTGGAGCTATGATGATGGAAATTGAGAATAATAGCGTTAATGGATTAAAGGCAATTGAAAGTGTGACAAGTACTTTTGTTGCAATATTTGAATCTATGGATGATGAATATATGAGAGAAAGAGCTGCAGATATTAAAGATGTATCTAAGAGAATAATATCAAATTTTGCAGGTAAGGGTGGAGACTCTTTTGCAATAACTGAAAATAATACAATAGTAGTAGCTCATGACTTAACTCCATCTGATACAGCAGGATTAGATAGAAGTAAAGTTGTAGGATTTATTACAAACATTGGTGGAAGAACTTCACATGCAGCAATAATGGCTAGAACTTTAGAAATTCCAGCTGTACTTGGATTAGGTGATATAACTGAATGTGTTAAGACAGGAGATGCAGTTATTGTTGATGGATTAACTGGGGATGTAATTATAAATCCTTCAGAAGAAGTTATAGCAGAATACAAAGCTAAAAAAGAAAAATTCCAAGCAGAACAAGAAGAATTAAAGAAATTAATAGATGTTAAAACAACAACTAAATCAGGTAGAAGAATTGAAGTTTGTGGAAACATCGGTCAGCCAGAAGATGTTCTTGGTGTTTTAGCAAATGGTGGAGATGGTGTAGGATTATTCAGAACAGAATTCCTATACATGGATAGAGATAGTGCTCCAACAGAAGACGAACAATATGAATCATATAAATTCGTTCTTGAAAAAATGGAAGGTAAGCAAGTTGTAATAAGAACACTAGATATCGGTGGAGATAAAACACTTCCATACTTACCATTACCAGAAGAAATGAATCCATTCTTAGGATATAGAGCAATAAGACTTTGCTTAGATAGAAAAGACATATTTAAAGTTCAGTTAAGAGCATTACTTAGAGCTTCTATATACGGAAATCTTGCAGTTATGTTCCCAATGATTTCTGGATTAGAAGAATTTGAGCAAGCAAAAGAAGTTGTTGAAGAATGTAAGGCGGAATTAAAGGCTGAAGGAAAAGAATATTCAGAAAAGATTCAATGGGGTATAATGGTTGAAATCCCTGCAGCAGCTGTTTATGCTGATGAATTAGCTAAGCATGTAGACTTCTTCTCAATTGGAACAAATGATTTAATTCAATATACTTTAGCGGCTGATAGAATGAGCGAAAAAGTTTCATATCTTTATAATCCAATGCATCCAGCAGTACTTAGATTAATAAAGATGACTATAGATGGAGCTCATAAGCACGGTAAATGGGTTGGAATGTGCGGAGAAATGGCTGGAGATGAAGCAGCTATCGCAACATTGGTTGAATATGGATTAGATGAGTTCTCAATGAGTGCAACATCAATCTTAAATGCTAAGAAGATAATGTTAGAGCAAGAATAATATAGAATATATCGTTTATATAATTAAGGCTATCTCAATATTAAGTGAGGTAGCTTTAATTTTTATATTTAATTATGATAATTAAATACGCTATAATATATTATAAAATAATAAAATATCTTGTATTAAGGATAATTAAGGGGAATTTTATGGATAAAAAGGCTAGAAGAGCTTATGATAAGGCTATGAATTACTGTGAGAAAGGAAAAATAAATAAAGCCTTGAATATATGTGAAGATATATTATTAGAGGGGTTAAATAATTCAAGTGTATTGAACTTTAAAGGACTTTTATTGTATCAAAAAGGAGAGTTGAATGAAGCAATTACTATTTGGAATATGAATAGAGATTTAAATAATGATAATGTTGCAAGGAACTACATAAAGGATGCAGTTGCTGATGAGAAGAGGTTAGAGTTATATAAACGAGGAGAGCAGGAATTAAAACAATTAAAAGTTGATAAAGCACTGGAGTTGTTTATGAGATGTGTAGAAAGCGATTTTAATGCAATTAAAGTAAATACTGGAATTGCTATGTGTTATCAAAAAAAGGGTGATTTTTATAAAGCAAAAGAATATGTAGATAAAGCTTTAAGGATAGACAAAGGTGCAATCACGGCAAGAAACCTCCAAAAGGAATTAAAAGAGAGTGGAATATATATAGATGGTGGAAATTTTTCAAAAGGCGTATTATTGGGAATTACAATTTTAATCACCGTGGTTGCTATTGTAATTGGGGGATACACAGTTATATCAAAATACAAAAATGTGGATTCGAATAATATTGCAGAAGAGGTCAAAAAGAATGAAGGTGACGTGAATGAGGAAGTTAAGGAATCAGAAGTCAAAGGTAGCACACGGTCTGATTTAGAAGTATCACAAGAAGCAAAAAATAATACCCAAAAGAATGGTTTTAATAAAGATAAGGCAAAATTATTAATAGATAATAATGATTTAGTTGGCCTGTTCGAACAACTAAAGGATGTTAAGCAGGAAAGCATAAGCAATGAAGATTTTGAAGTATATGAAAAGTCTATTGATTTGATGAAAAACCAAGGTGTATCACAGTTTTATGAAAATGGACTAAGGAGTTTCAATGAAAATAATTATTCTGAGGCAAAAATTTCCTTAGATAAAGCATATATATATTGTGAAGGAAATAGTTTAAAAGAGCACATATTATTCTACAGAGCGAGTAGTGCTTCTAAGTTACCTGATAGTTCTGACGCAATAGGCGAATATGAGGAGTATTATAAGCTGTACCCTAAAGGTGTGTATACACAAGAGGCTTTATATGATTTGACATTATTAACCAATTTGGTAGATAAGCAGAAGAGTATAAATTATGCAAAGATATTAATTAATAACTATCCAGATTCGATTTATGCAAATGATACTATTAAAGGAATAGTTAATGAATAAAATGGTGTTTTATCTTGAAAATTATTCCACTAATAATTAATTAATAAATTGATGTCATATTAACATATGTATTAGGAAAAGATAATTATACAATAAACACATTAGGATAAACGTGATTGTTAACTAGTATATATTTAGAAGAAGGATAGGTGAGAATATGATCTCAATAATTAAAGGATGTAATGTGTATGCACCTAAGCATCTTGGAATAAAGGATGTTATGATATCTGGTGGAAAGATAGAAGGTATATATGACGATCTTAATATTGAAAATGAGTTACTTGATATTGAGATTATTGATGGTAAAAATAAATTACTATTTCCAGGATTCATAGATGGCCATGTTCACATTATAGGTGCTGGAGGTGAAGGCGGATATAATACAAGAACGCCAGAAATGCCATTATCTAGCTTAGTGAAAGCTGGGATAACTACAGTTATTGGATGCATAGGCACAGATGGGATATGTAGAAGTATGAAGGCATTGATAGCCAAGGCAAAGGCACTAAAACAAGATGGTATGTCTGCATACTGTTTAACTGGTTCTTATGAATTGCCAGTCCAAACAGTAACAGATTCAATTAAAAATGATTTGATGCTGGTTGAAGAAATAATTGGAATTGGAGAAATAGCTATTTCAGACCATAGAAGCTCTCAACCAACTTTTGATGTATTTGCAAAAGCAGTAGCCGAAAGTAGAGTTGGAGGGTTGTTATCAAATAAGAGTGGAATTGTTAATATACATTTAGGTGAAGGAGATAGAAAGTTAAATTATTTATTTGAATTAATAGATAAAACAGAAATTCCTGCAACTCAATTGTTGCCAACACATATTAATAGAAATGGAGAACTTTTTGAAAGTGGCTTAGAATATGTTAAAAAAGGTGGATTTATTGATTTAACCACAAGCTGTGATTTAGATAATTTAGCAGAAGGTGAACTTAGAGCTGGTGATGGTTTAAAAAAATATTTGAATGAAAAACTACCTATAGAACATATAACTTTTACTTCAGACGGAAATGGGAGCATGGAGAAGTTCGATAAAGATGGAAAATTAGCAGGATATGAAATATGTTCGGTATCAACATTATATAAAGAAATTAAATATGCAATTACTGAACGAAATGTTCCAATCGATGATGCGATTAAGGTAGTAACATCGAATGTTGCAAAAATTATGAAACTTAAAAATAAAGGGTATATTGAGAGTGGAAAAGATGCAGATTTAGTAATGGTGGATGAAAAAAACTTAGATATACAAATGGTTCTGGCAAATGGAAAAAAAATGATGGAGAATGGAGAAGTTATCGCAAAAGGCTTTTTTGAGGAGTGAAAATAAGAAAGGGGTAAGCTATGTTAATCTAAAGTAGCTTCCCCCTGTTTTTACATCAATATTTAAGCTTTTGTTTTGAAAAAGGTATGATGTCCTATAGTTGTTTGATTAATTTTTTGAGTTTCTTTCATCCAGCTACACGTTGCTATGGCTGGATTGTAGAAGAATAAGGCATCATTTGTTGGATCAGTACCTCTGATCGCGTCGTATACTGCATTATAGCAATCTTGATTTGCATTAGCATTTATTTTACCATTTTTAACACAAGAAAAGGCATTTTTTTGAAAAATGACATCCTTAATAGTGTTTGGAAAATGTGGATCAGTAGTACGATTTAGTACAACAGAAGCTACTGCCACCTTTCCAGCATATGGTTCACCAGCACTTTCAGCAGAAACAAGCTTTGCCATTAATTCTATATCTTCACCCGTTATATATAATTGTTGAGTATTATGATTAAAAACTTCTAAAACATCCTTATGTTTTTCATTAGATTGTGAATTTATATTAGTATTTAAATTATCTTTCACAGTTTTTTGGTTTATGGAAATATTATTAGTTCCACTACTAGTTTCGCCCAAAACTACGGCAAAAGTTGGATTTACATTAATAACGGAAAGATATAGTATTAAAGCAGTTACAAAAATACTACATTTCTTTTTCATAAAAAACCTCCTTAGGTATAGTGCAACAAATAATATTATTGCCAAAGAAAGTAATTATATGCACTATTTATTTTTATAATCATTTTATAGAATTTTATAATGGCTCAAATTGGAACTATTTACTGTTAATAAAAAATTATTATAAAAATAATTAAAAAGTAAGAAAATTATAATTCTCTTTATATCTATGCGTATACTATTTGTTGTATAATTTTAATTAAGAATGAAGAGAGGTGAGAAATTTGCAGGAACTTTTATCTATGCTAGAAAAAAGCTTTTCTAATATGTCACTTTGGAGTGTGTTGGATATACTAGTGGTATCTTATATATTTTACAAGTGCTATACGCTAATAAAAGAAACAAGGGCAGAACAGTTATTAAAGGGAATATTGCTAATTATAGCGCTTATTCCAATAAGCTATTTATTAAAATTGGATATGTTATATTTTATATTAAATAAAACATTAACTATCGGGGTATTATCTGTAATTATTATTTTTCAACCAGAAATTAGAAGAGCATTAGAACACTTAGGAAGAAGTGCTTTTGATGATAAGCATTATTTTTATAATAAAGAAGACTTGAATGCAATGATAAACGAGATTTCAGTTGCTATACAGAATTTAGCTGAAAGCAAAACTGGAGCATTAATTGTAATAGAGCAAAGTACAGGTCTTAATGAATTGATTGGTGCAGGAACATTGTTAGATGCAAATGTAACCTCAAATCTTTTAGAAAATATATTTGTTGTGAACACTCCGCTTCATGATGGTGCAACTATAATAAGAAATAATAGAATTTTAGCATCAGGTTGCGTCCTTCCACTAACTAGTAATACTGCAATTAATAAAAAGCTAGGAACTAGACATAGGGCAGCACTGGGCTTATCAGAAGTGTCAGATGCATTAGTTATAATTGTATCAGAAGAAACTGGTGTTGTATCATTGGCTATAAATGGCAGGATAACTAGGGGATACGATAAGGAAAGATTAAAAAGTGTAATAACTAAAATTATAGAAAATAGAAATGAGAAGAAAGTTAAAACAGCGGGAGAGAAGGTGAGGTCATGGATAAAAGTGAAAACAGAACGTTAATTGTTAAGATTATCTGTATATTGTTATCATTTTGTTTATGGTTATATATCTCAAACGTTGAGAATCCTCTTAGAACCTATGAACTGAAAAATATTCCAGTTGAATTAATTAATGAGAACTCTCTAATTGATTCAAAATTTGCAATTATGAATAAGCAGCAATTTACAGTAGACTTAAAATTAGAAGGACCATCTAGCGAAGTGATAAAGATTAGGAAAGAAGATTTTAAGATTGCAGCTGATATGTCGGCTTATGCATTGAAAGGCGGAGAAAATACAATACCAGTTCAAATAATAAGCTATCCACAGAATATTAATATTAAGAACAATGGATTCCTAGGAATAAAGGTAAATTTGGAGGAATTGGTACAAAAAGAAGTTACAATAAAATCAAAAGTTAAGGTTAACTATAAGGAACACATCTATGAGAAGGAACAAACTATAAGTCCGAAGACAGTAAAAGTCACAGGTGGTAAAAGCGTGATTGAGAGGATTAGTGATGCAATTCTAACTGGAGATGAAAGAGATGTGGATAACAATAAACAAAGTGATTATAGCATAAAATTCGTAGATTCATTTGGAAATGAGGTTAATGATGTTGAATCTGATATTAAAACGGCTAAGCTATCTATTGTAGTAACAAATGGAAAAGTAGTGCCTATAAACCTTAAGACAAATGGTACTATACCACAAGGATTTGTCTTAGATGGATATGAACTAAGTAAAAGTAGTGTAAATATATTAGGTAATAGTCAAAATTTAGATAAAATATCATCAATAGATACTGAGTCGGTGGACATGTCGTCACTGCAATCAGATAGCCAAATGAACGTTAAACTTAATTTACCAGAGGGCATTTTAGTACAAGATGGGGAAGGTATTATTAATGTGAAGTTTAAAGTTAAGAAAGAAGAAAGTGTAACTAAGAATATAGTATGTAATGTTCAAATTAAGAATTTAAGTGAAAATCTGATATTAGAAAATTCAAATTTGACAACTAATGTGTCAGTAACAGGGATACAAACCGAACTGGATAAAGTAACAGCTCAGAATATAAATGTAATATTGGATTTATCAAATATTAAAGAAGAGGGAACTTTTGAGTATACGCCCAAAGCAACGCTTGTTGATGGGAATAATGCGGCAATATCAAGTATTGGAAGTGTTAGTGTAGTAGTTAAAAAGAAAGCTTGATAAAAAGTCACAGTATTATTAATACTGTGACTTTTTATGATATAATTTGTTTAAATTAGAGTAGTTTGAATTAATACTTTGTAGGGTATACTAAGTTAAGCATGATTTTTAAACAATAGTAATTAAGAAAACTGTCATTTTAGTTTGAAAGGATATGGTGAAAAGACTGTGGCTATAAGAATAAATAATATAACATTAGGCTTAGATGATGATATAGATGATTTAGAAAAGAGGATATGTAAAAAGTTAAATATTTTGAATGAGCATATTAATGAAGTCATTATAATAAAAAGAAGCCTAGATGCAAGGAAAAAGAATGATATAAAAATTAGTTATTCTGTTGATGTAATATGCGATAACGAGAAAAAGATATTATCTAGAATACATGATAAGGATATTAGATTAGAAGAAATTAAGGAAGTAGAATCTATAAAACAGGGAACACAAGAACTTAAATCTCGCCCAGTAGTAATTGGATTTGGACCAGCTGGAATTTTTGCGGCATTAACTTTAGCAAGACATGGCTATAAACCGATAGTATATGAACGAGGGGAAGATGTTGAACAAAGAACAAAATCCGTAGAAAAGTTTTGGAATACTGGAGAGCTAAATCTTGAATCAAATGTTCAATTTGGTGAAGGTGGAGCAGGAACATTTTCAGATGGTAAATTGACTACAAGAATTAAGGATCATAGATGTACATTTGTATTAGAAGAATTAATTAATGCTGGTGCGCCATCAGAAATAAAATATGAAAGTAAAGCTCATGTAGGAACAGATCTTTTGAAGGGCGTAGTTAAAAATATACGAGAAGAAATAATACGTCTTGGAGGGGAAGTTAATTTTAGCTCTAAGCTAGAAAAAATATCATATGAAAATGGTAAGTTAAGTAGAATAATTGTTAACGGTCAGGAAATGTCATGTGAAGCATTAGTTCTTGCCATAGGGCATAGTTCAAGAGATACATATGAAATGTTACATAGAGAACAAGTTTCTATGGATGCAAAAGCCTTTGCTATAGGGGTGAGAATAGAACATCCACAAGAATTGATAAATATTAGTCAATATGGGGATAATCATAAACATCCTAAATTGCATGCTGCAGACTATAGATTGACTTATCAATGTGAAAGATTAAAAAGAGGAATATATTCATTTTGTATGTGTCCTGGAGGGATAGTGGTTGCAGCAGCTTCAGAAGATGGGAGACTCGTGTCTAATGGGATGAGTTATCATGCTAGAGATTTAGAAAATGCTAACTCGGCATTAGTAGTAACTGTTTCACCGGAGGATTTTGAAGGAAATTCTCCACTTCGTGGTATGGAATTTCAAAGATATTATGAAAGCTTAGCATTTAAGCTTGGAGGAGGCAATTATAAAGCACCAGTTCAGCTGGTTGGAGATTTTATGAAAGATAGAATATCAACTAAATTAGGGCGTGTTACACCAAGTTACACCGCAGGATATGAGTTTAAAGAATTAAAGAAATGTTTACCTGAGTACGTTATTGAAGCACTTAAAGAGGGAATAATAAATTTTGATAAAAAGATAAAGGGATATGCAATGGACGATGCAGTTTTAATAGGGATTGAAACAAGAACATCCGCACCAGTTAGAATTAATAGGAATGCTACGCTAGAAAGTGTGAATGTATGTGGACTATATCCGACAGGTGAGGGTGCAGGATTCGCAGGAGGAATAATATCAGCAGCAGTTGATGGGATAAAGGTAGCAGAGCATATAATTGAAAAATTTGATTTACCCGAATAATACTAGAAATTATATATGATGGTTTTTAATAATCTATAATAGAAAATAGATATATAGGGAATTTTAATACAGAGTTTAGTGTGTTAGAGATTAAATTTTTGTTAAATAATAAAGTTAATATTCTGAAAATTCAACATTTCCAGTAATTTTTTGTTACAATAAGATATAGAAGGAATATTTATTAAATTAGATTGACATAATTTTAACAAATAATTAAATTAATCATAAAATAAAGCTAAAAATATTAAGGTAAGAGGTGCAGAAAATGAGTAAAAACTTCGATGATTTATTATCAAGACTAAAGGAAGTTCCAACAAAAAAAGTAGCAGTAGCAGTAGCGCAAGATGAACCAGTGCTAGAAGCAATAAAGGAAGCTACAGAAAAAGGTATAGCTCAAGCAATATTAGTTGGAGACAAACATCAAATACATGAAATAGCGAAAAAGATTGACTTAGATTTATCAGATTATGAAATAATGGATATAAAAGATCCGAAGAAGGCTACCTTAGAAGCTGTAAAGTTAGTTTCAAGTGGTCATGCAGATATGTTAATGAAAGGATTAGTAGATACTGCTACATTCTTAAGAAGTGTATTAAACAAAGAAGTAGGATTAAGAACAGGAAAGCTAATGTCACATGTTGCGGTGTTTGATATAGAAGGCTGGGATAAGTTATTATTTTTAACAGATGCAGCATTTAACACATATCCAGAATTTAAAGATAAAGTTGGAATGATAAATAATGCAGTAGTTGTTGCACACGCATGTGGAATAGACGTTCCAAAAGTAGCACCTATATGCCCGGTTGAAGTTGTTAATGCAAGCATGCAATCAACAGTTGATGCAGCGCTATTAGCTAAAATGAGTGATAGAGGACAAATAAAAGGCTGTATAATTGATGGACCTTTTGCACTTGACAATGCGATATCAGAAGAAGCAGCTCATCATAAAGGCGTTTCAGGTCCAGTAGCTGGTAAAGCGGATGTGTTGCTACTTCCAAATATAGAAGCGGCAAATGTTATGTATAAAACATTAACATATTTCTCAAAATCAAGAAATGGTGGCCTTTTAGTTGGTACATCGGCACCAGTAATACTAACATCAAGAGCAGATTCATTTGAAACAAAGGTTAATTCAATTGCTCTTGCAGCATTAGTTGCAGCAAAAAATAAGTAATAAATCTATCCGTAATTATCAATGCATAATTAAGGAGAGATTTGTATGGAATTTGCAACACACTTTTAAGATTCTATAAGAATTTTTTCCGTAAATTGTGCATTGTTAACTGTATATTATGCATTAAATTTAAGGGGGATTCAGAATGTCATATAAGCTATTAATAATTAATCCAGGATCAACATCAACAAAAATTGGTGTTTATGAAGATGAAAAGGAACTATTTGAAGAAACTTTAAGACACACAAATGAAGAGATAAAAAGATATGATACAATATATGATCAATTCGGATTTAGAAAGGATGTTATATTAAATGTTCTTAAAGAAAAGAATTTTGATATAACTACTCTAAGTGCTGTTGTTGGTAGAGGTGGAATGCTTAAACCTGTTGAAGGTGGAACATATGCAGTAAATGACGAGATGGTGGAAGATTTAAAAGTTGGAGTCCAAGGACCACATGCTTCTAATCTTGGCGGAATAATTGCTAAATCAATTGGGGATGAGCAAAATATTCCATCATTTATAGTGGACCCAGTTGTCACAGATGAGTTAGCTGATGTAGCTAGATTATCAGGGGTACCAGAACTACCAAGAAAAAGTAAGTTTCATGCTTTAAATCAAAAAGCAGTAGCTAAGAGATATGGCAAAGAAAGTGGACAAGGATATGAAAATCTAAACCTTGTAGTTGTACATATGGGTGGAGGAGTTTCAGTTGGAGCTCACAATCATGGAAGAGTTATTGATGTAAACAATGCTTTAGATGGAGATGGCCCATTCTCACCAGAAAGAGCTGGATCAGTTCCAATTGGTGACTTAATTAAAATGTGTTTTAGTGGAAAATATAGCGAAGCAGAAGTATATGGCAAGGTTGTAGGAAAAGGTGGATTTGTTGGATACCTAAATACAAATGATGCAAGAGTTGTTATTGACAAAATGCAAGAAGGAGATAAAGAATGCGAATCAATATATAAAGCGTTTGTTTATCAAATTTCAAAAGCAATTGGAGAGATGTCAGTTGTATTAGAAGGTAAAGTTGACCAAATTATTTTTACTGGAGGTATTGCATACTCACCAATTCTTGTTCCTGACCTTAAATCAAAAGTTGAATGGATTGCCCCAGTTACAGTTTACCCAGGAGAAGATGAATTACTTGCTTTAGCCCAAGGTGCTATAAGAGTACTTGACGGAGAAGAACAAGCTAAAGTTTATTAATATAAAATAACACTTAGAAATTATATTTTAATTATTTCTAAGTGTTATTTTTATTTTGAACATGATTGAAAAAATTGAAATTATATCTTGCATTTAATTAAAAGGGTATTAAAATAGTAAATAATATAGGAATACTTATTTTGAAATAAATGATTAGTATAATCATGTTGATAATATGATTAAAATGTATGCAAATGATATAATAATAAGTAATCTTGATGATCCACCATGAGTAGTGAATATTAATAAAAGTCGGGGTATATTATGGATAGACTAAATTGTATTTTAAATGATGAAAGATATATGTACTATTTAAAAAGAAATAAAAAATTTGAGAAGGGCAGAAAGTTTTGTAAACATAACTTAAAGCATTTCTTAGATGTAGCTAGAATAGCCCAATTAATAAACTTAGAAGAAGCTTTGGGATTCAAGAAGGAGATTATATATGTAACTTCAATTTTGCATGATATAGGCAAATCTTTTCAATATGAAAATGGAACACCTCATGAAATAGCTTCATGGGAGATTGCAAAAGATATTTTAGAGGATTATAAATTTTATGAAGAAGAAGCCGAGCTTATAAAACAAGGAATATTGGGCCATAGAAACAAAAGGAGTGAGGGATTTTCGTTGTTAATATATAGAGCAGATAAACTTTCAAGATTATGCTTAACCTGTAAGTCTGCAGATGAATGCAACTGGAGCGATGAAAAGAAAAATTTTAAAATATACTATTAAGAGGAGTTTTACATATAATGAAAATAGGAAGTAAGGAATTTAAAATAGGAGAAAGAACATATATTATGGGAATATTAAATTTTACGCCAGACTCTTTTTCAGATGGAGGAAAATTTAATGATATGGAGATAGCTATAGCTCACGTTAAAAAGATGATAGAAGATGGAGCGGACATAATAGATATTGGCGGGGAATCTACAAGACCTAATCATGCTCCAGTAGATGAGGAAGAGGAGATATGTAGAGTTATTCCTATAATAAGGGCTGTAAGAGAAAAGTTTGATATTCCTATATCTATAGATACATATAAAGCAAAGGTAGCAGAAAAGGCCTTAGAGGCAGGTGCAAACCTTATTAATGATATCTGGGGATTTAAAATGGAAAGGGACATTGCAAAAGTAGCAGCAAAATATAATGTACCATGTTGTTTAATGCATAACAGAGATAATACAGATTATAAAAACTTAATGGAAGAAATATTGGAGGATTTGAAAGAGAGTATAAAAATCGCTAAGGATGCTGGAGTAAAAGATGAAAATATTATTTTAGACCCAGGCATAGGCTTTGGAAAAACTTATGAGCAGAATTTAGAAACTATGAATAATCTAGAGAAACTTAAGAAGTTAGGATATCCTATATTGCTTGGAACATCGAGAAAATCAATGATAGGATTAACTTTAGATTTACCAGTGGAAGAAAGAGTAGAAGGTACAGTGGCCACAACCGTTATCGGTATAATGAAAGATGCTTGTGACTTTGTAAGAGTCCATGATGTACTTGAAAATTTTAGAGCGGCAAAAATGACTGATGTAATTGTAAGAAGATAGGATGGATGAATTTTGGATAAAATGTATATAAGAGATTTAGAGTTGTTTGGTTTTCATGGAGTATTTGAAGCGGAGAAAAAATTGGGTCAAAAATTCATCTTGTCCTTTGAATTGGATTTAGATTTAAAAACTGCCGGTAGGACTGGGGATTTGACTAAGTCAGTTCACTATGGTGAATTGTGCGAGAAAATTGAGGCGGAATTTATCAGGGAAAATTATGACCTTATAGAAACAGTAGCTTTAAATTTGGCAGACTTTATTCTTAATGAGTATAACGTAATTAGTGGGGCCAAGGTTTTCTTGAAAAAGCCTTGGGCGCCTATTAAAAAGCATCTAGATACAGTGGAGATAATGGTTGAGAGAAGGAGACATAGGGCATATATAGGCTTAGGCTCAAATGTCGGAGATAAAGAAAAGTATCTAGAAGAAGCAATAGAAAAAATATCAAGTGAAAATAATATTAATTTAAGGAAAAAATCATCATTTATTATTACAAAACCATGGGGATATTTAGATCAAGAAGATTTTCTGAACGCAGTTATAGAAATAGATACAATATTAGAAGCAGATGAACTTATGGACTTGTTACTTAAATTCGAGGAAGAATTAAATAGAGAAAGAGTCATAAAGTGGGGGCCTAGAACGATTGACTTAGATATTATTATGTATGATGAAATAATTTCTTCTAATGAAAAAGTAATTTTGCCACATCCAAGAATGCATGAAAGAGAGTTCGTATTGAGGCCTTTAAATGAGATAGCACCATATTTGATGCATCCTGTACTTAATAAGAGGATATTTACATTATTGGAAGAATTAAATACAGATAATTAGTCAATAATAGAAATAGCTTATAGTTAAGGTATGGAGGGGTTTATGAGAAGTTCATTAAAATTTACTAATAAATTAAGCATGTTATCTGAAATGGAGTGTGAATCTAAATTTCAAATATTGCAGTACGAAAATTTGGATGGAGCCACTGATGTTCAATCTGCTTTAGGGCTTAATATAATGAAAGAAAGTGGAATAAAATTAAAGCAGATAAGAATAATACTAGAAGATAGCTCAGTGAGGCTTGAGCCAGGTTCACTAAGCTATATGAAAGGAACTATAGAGGTAAGAAGTAAACAAGGCGGATTATTAGGGTTTGGTAAAAAGATAATATCAAGTAAATTAACTGGAGAAACTGTAGTTAGACCTACGTATAGCGGAACAGGCGAGATATTTCTAGAACCTTCTTTTGGACATTTTGCATTAATAGAGTTAGAAGATGATGAAATTATAATAAGTGATAATATGTTTTATGCATGTGAAGAAGGGATAGAGGTAAGTGCCGCGATGCAGAAGAATGTATCATCTGCTCTTTTAGGTAACGAAGGACTATACCAAACCAGATTAGACGGTAGTGGTATTGTTGTCCTCAAAATCCCAGTTCCAGAGACTGAAATATTTAAATGCATATTAATAAATGATACCTTAAAGGTTGATGGAAATTTAGCTATTTTAAGAACAGGAAATATTGAATTTTCAGTGGAGAAATCATCTAAATCTATTGTTGGAACAGCTGTAAGTGGCGAGGGAATAGTTAATGTGTATAGAGGAACAGGAGAGGTTTGGCTTATGCCAACTAGATATATATACAAAGATTTGTGTATAAATGAAACTAACAGATTAAGAGCAATAAAATATCAAGTTGATGAGGAAGATGATTAGTCTAAACGTAACGTTTGTAAGTTTCAAACGTTATTATAATGTAAATCAGCCTATTTATAAAAGAAGTCTTATAAATAGGCTGATTATTTTATAGACATAATTCACATATATGAAATACTTGGTGTAATCTATTTGGTTCTATGATCGACCAATTTATAATGATTATTTAGAAAATTTGCTAAGTCTATGCTAACTTTATTTGCACCATAAATATTAGTATGACCAGGATTATTCATATCTTCTTTAAAATTAAATTTTATCTGTTTCATTTTATTTTTATCAGAATAATTTATGAATGGGATATTATTATTTTTTGCTATTACAGATACCTTATTGTACATGGATGCATCATCTTTATACCAGAAGTTATCATCATTGCTACTATAATCATAAGGTGCATTTATTAATACTAATTGAAAACCTCTTTCTTTGGACAACTCCATAAATTTATATAAATATTCTAAAGTTTTGTGAGGTATTTCTCCAATTTCATCGCTATATTGTTCTGAAGCTATATCTTTTCCATACTTATTATCTCCAGCCTCGAAGCCAGCGGCTTCCTGATTAGCATATAGATTAACATTAAAATCTGATTGAGTTAAGCTGGCCCATCTATTTTTATATTTTAGAATTGGAAATAAATAATATAGTCTTTGTTCTCTAGGGGTACAATCCATTATTGCATCTATCTTATTTTCTGATAATCTCATGTTATCAAGAACATTTCTTATATATCCTTCCTCGCCATATTCATTAGTTAGGCCTAAGTAATATATATCCAAAACTACAATTTTTGTCTCGGGGTGAGTTTTTAATGCTTCTTTAAGTAAATAGTATGTAACATCTATAGGTTGACCTCCGGTACCATAGTTAAAACTGGTTATACCATAATTATTAAATAGAACCTGTGGATCAATCATGCCGTTCATATGGCTAGAACCAAGCAATAGAACATCATATTGATGAGATTTATCATACCAGCCTTGATATAACTTTGCGGCGTGACCAGGTCGAACTAGGATAGAACTAAGCCAATGTAATGAAATGAGAATAATAGATAATAGTATAATTGACTTTAGTAAGAAATTTTTAATCATAGCTACACTCCTAGAATTGAAAATAGATAAATTGTTGCTCACTATATTGGAATCCATATACCCCGAATACAACTATTGTCAATACTGTAGTTACGTAAACAGTCCATCTAAACAACAAATTTTGAGCAGATAACATATTTATTATGTTTGATCTTGTTTCTGAAATGTTAACAATTAATATAATTACAATACCTATTATACTCATAAAGAATTCTTTTGAATTAAGTCCTAGATCATATAATGAACCGTCTGCAAGGATCCAAGGATTAAATACAAATAAATTATTAAGCAGTATTTTTATATCGATAAATGAGTTTGCCCTGAAAAACATCCATGCAAAGTCTACCAAAATAAATGTGATAATTACTTGCGATAACTTATAGCTAAAAACATCGGTTCTTATATTAAACTTTTTTATTACATAGTTTTTTACCGGCATAATCAAATTACCAACGACTTGATAGATTCCATGAAGTAATCCCCATATTATGAATGTAATTGATGCTCCATGCCATAATCCGCTAATTAAAAAGACAATAACAATATTTATGTATGTTCTAACTTTCCCTTTTCTATTACCACCTAAAGGTATATACAAATAATCTCTAAACCAATCACCTAAGGTAATATGCCATCTCTTCCAAAATTCCTTAATAGATTTTGAAAAATAAGGTTGCCTAAAATTAGTTGTAAGGTTAAAGCCCATAACATTAGCAGCACCTATAGCTATATCTGAATAAGCAGAAAAGTCAGCATATATCTGGAAGGCGTAGAATATTGTAGCTATGATAATTTGAAAGCCGAAGTAATCATTTGGAGAATTATATACAGTGTTAACTAATATAGCTAATCTATCAGCAACAAATATTTTCTTGAAAAAGCCCCATAGCATTCTGATTAAACTATTTTTAACCCTTTCATAATCAAAGTTGTATGTTTGATTAAATTGGTGAAGTAAGTTTTTAGATTTTTCTATAGGCCCAGCGACTAGTTGAGGAAAGAATGAAACAAAAAGAGCATATTTACCTAAGTTTCTCTCGCAAGGTATGTCACCCCTATATACATCTACAGTATAACTTAAAGCCTGAAATGTATAAAAGGATATACCAATTGGTAAAAGTATATCAAATATAGGAGGACTGAAATTAACTTGATAAAAGTTGCTAGTTGTAATTATTAAGCCAGAGAAAAAATTATAATATTTAAAGAAAAATAATATTCCCAAATTTATTATAAAGCTTAGAAATAGCCAAAAGTTCTTTAGTTGTTTTGAGACCTGCTTATCTTTTATTGAATTACTACTATCAATCAGTAATCCGCTTAAATATGTGACCATAGTAGAAAAAGCTAATACAATTGAGTATTTTGGATTCCATGACATATAAAAGTAATAACTAGAAAGTAGTAACCATATCCATCTTATTTTTCTAGGAATAATAAAGTAAGTAAGAACAACCACTGGGAAAAATATAAAAAAGTGTATGGAATTAAAAGACATATTGTTCCTCCTTGTGAATTATAAATACAAATCTATGTATTATATAATAACTGTTGTTTTTTATTTTTTATAAATACAATTATTTCCAACAAGGATAAATAATAAACAAAATAATGGCAAAAAGTGATGTTTTTTATAAATGAACAAATAGAATTAATGCTTTCGCATATTAAAGTTGTAAAGGAGACTTTGGATGGTTATAATTAAATAGAAACGATTATGCAATGAGGTGATAAAGTGAGTTCTTTAGAGTCAAAGATTAAGAGTAAAGAATTAGATTTATTTTTTAAAGCAATTTTGGAACTTAAAGATATAGATGAATGTTATATGTTTTTTGAAGATGTTGCAACTATAAATGAAGTTAAATCATTAGCTCAGAGACTACATGTAGCAAAGCTTCTTAAATATAAAAAGACTTATTCAGAGATAGCGGAGATTACGGGTGCAAGTACTGCGACTATAAGTAGAGTAAATAGATGTTTAAATTATGGAAGTGACGGTTATAATTTAGTTTTAGAAAGATTGAAAGAGGAAGATATTGATTAATATGTTGAGGATTATTATTGCATATTATACAATAAATAATCATTGTTAAATATTAAAATTTAATAATACAGAAGATTGTAAATAGCAATTAAAAATATTATACTATTTAAGGTGATAAATAGACTAAAGTCATAAAAAGTAGTGGCTTTTATCATTATCAAAAATATTATAGTAATAAGTGGCTATAATGAATAAAAAAGTGAGGTAAAATTATGGGTAGAATGTTTGGAACTGATGGCGTTAGAGGAGTTGCAAATGCTGAATTAACAGCGATGACTGCGTATAACCTTGGTAGAGCTGGAGCATATATATTGACAGAAGGTGCTCATAAGCCTAAGATATTGGTTGCAAAGGATACAAGAATATCTGGGGATATGTTGGAATCGGCATTAATAGCAGGAATATTATCAGTTGGAGCTGAGGCAGTAGTTCTTGGAGTGGTGCCAACACCAGCAGTTGCATATTTAACAAGGAAATATGGAGCTGATGCAGGTGTTATGATTTCTGCGTCACATAATCCAGTAGAATATAATGGTATAAAGTTCTTTAATGATAAAGGATACAAGCTTTCTGATGAGTTAGAAGATGACATCCAAAGAGTTATTGAAAGTAATTTTGAGGGCGTACCAAGCCCAATAGGTACAGATTTGGGAAGAGAAACAATTGAAATATCTGCTTTAGATGAGTATATAGAATTCGCAAAAAGTACAATACCTTATAACCTAAAAGGGTTAAAAGTAGCTTTAGATTGTGCAAACGGAGCTGCGTATAAGTCATCAGTAAAGGCGTTTAGAGAATTAGGTGCTGATGTATTTGTAATTAATGATAATCCAGATGGAACAAATATTAATGAAAATTGTGGGTCAACACATCCTGAAGAGTTAATGGAGTACGTTGTAAGAAAGGGGTGCGATTTAGGATTTGCCTTTGATGGTGATGCAGATAGATGCTTAGCTGTGGATGAAAAAGGTAATCTAATAAATGGTGATTTTATATTAATGTTATGTGCTAAGTACTTAAAAGAGCTTGGAAAGTTAAAAGACGATACTTTAGTCGTAACTGTAATGAGTAATCTTGGATTAGATATTGCTAGTAAAAGAGAAGGAATAAATCTTGTTAAAACTAGTGTTGGCGATAGATATGTTTTAGAAGAAATGGTTAAAGAGAAGTATGTTCTTGGTGGGGAGCAATCTGGTCACGTAATATTTTTAGATTATAATTCAACTGGAGATGGTTTAGTTACTGCGCTTCAAATTGCAAATATAGTTAAGAAAAAAGAAACACCGCTATCAGAGTTATGTACTGTAATGAAGGAATTACCACAAGTATTAGCTAATGCAACAATTCCTAACGATAAAAAAGATTTATATTTAACTGATGCTGAAATACAAGAAGAAATTAAGAAAATTGAAGACGCATTAAATGGTGTTGGAAGAGTGCTTATAAGACCATCCGGAACAGAACCGCTAGTTAGAGTAATGCTAGAAGGGGAAGATCAAACGGAAATAGATAAAATGGCGCATAATTTAGCTAATTTAATTGAAAAGAAATATAATTAGTTTATTATATATTAATAAGAGAGGAATCCTTCCTATTAAAGAAGGATTCCTCTTTGTAATTATTCACTGATAATTAGGAGAAAATATGTAAGGTTACATAGTTTTCTATTATGAAATATAATTATATAATTATTGTAGATATTAATAATTGATACTTTTTCTTGAGAATTACCTGCTAAATATTTCATTTTGGCAGGCCATGAATACTTATAATGTTTAAATTATCAGTGTTTTCATATGCTAGATGAACCTAAAATAATCGTTTTTAATTCAAAGGAGGATTAATATGAGAAAAATAATAGATCCGGGGCTTTTTTCAAAGCAAGTTGCTGCAGATACTAAAAGAGGAGAATTTAACTTTAAAAATGCTGTTATAGTAGAAAACGATGTCAAAGTAGATTTTGTGTTTATTGGAGATTCTATAACTGATTTTTGGGAGATAAATGCATACTTAGGTGAAAGTAATAAAATGGTTATAAATAGAGGGATAGGAGGGGACACAACAGAGTTTGTTTTAAAAAGATTTGATGCGGATGTGGTTCAGCTAAAGCCAAAACATTGTATACTTATGATTGGTATTAATGATGCGTGGGATTTAGAAGATGATCCATGGACTCAGAAAAAAGGAATAGATATAGAGGATGTGATTTCACGAGCTTACTGCAATATTTATGAAATGATTAAAAAGGCAAAAGAGAATAATATTAATTTAATCCTCTGCTCTATACTGCCCACAAATATGGAATTTACAAATAAAAACAAAGAAAGAAATAGTTATGTTTTAGGAGTTAATAAAAAATTAAAGGCAGTTTCCAATAAGGAAGAATTAATATATGTGAATTACTACTCGGCTTTTGTGGAAAATGGACAAACTTATGTTAAAGATGGACTTACAGCGGAAGGACTGCATCCTAATACTAAAGGATACAACATAATGATAGAGGTCTTAAGAAATACATTATTAGAAAATGATATTATATTATAATAAGCCATAAGAAAATAATATTATAATACCAACTTTAAAAGAAATTATCAAATAATTGAATTAAATCTCTCGTGTATAACAAGTGCTTAATAAGGGGATAAATAAAATAGATTAATATACAAATTATATGTATGAAAGAGGAGGTAATTTATATGAAAAAAGAGCCTTATAATGAGTACTTATTAGTATTTCCAAGTGGAAGCTGCAAGGGATTTAATGATATAGAGGGAGCCAAGGCATACATAAATAACTATTATGAAAGAAGACTAGATAATGTTTTTCATAAAGATGGTTATAACGATGCAACAGAAATTGGAGGAGATGAATATAGATATAATGTATTTACGCAACTAGGTGCAGAAGAAGGAGCTAAATGCGAGATATATAAAACAGGGGCATTTATTAAAGAAATCGATAAAGAATTAATTTTTGAGGATGATAAGGAAGAAATAATCTCTAAATTGTGTGAAGCAAAAATAAATTTCAATATATATGATTATAGTTTAGATACAGTTCTTGCTAATATTCAAGAGGTTGAGTATATGGAGGATTTTGGAACTCATGTTGGAAAGTTTTAGATAATAAATGCAAGTATTTACAAAAGTGTTCTAAAAATAGGCATGTTTAAATTATCAATTAATGATAATTAAACAATTCATATAGTTAAATAAAATATTAATTAATTATTAAATTGGTAAAATAATTAGTGATTAAATAATAAATAATCAATTTGCCTGTGAGATTTAAGGATAAAAAAACAATAATGAAAAATATATTATGAACATGTTGACAATAGCAAAAACGAAGAGTAAAATCTACTCTAACAGGAAAATTTAATAGGTCCTTTAGTTATTAAATGCTGAGATGGAGACAATTGTTTAGCAGACAAGTTGCAGAGAGTCGATGGATGGTGTGAATCGATACTTTAGCTTTAGAATTATCGCTCCTGAGCAGAATCCAGAAAGAGAAAGAAGTTTCTTGAGTAAAAGATATCCGGTGTGCATCCGTTATATGCAAGGGTTTGTTAGAACCTAGTGATATTATATAAGGCGGAATATTATCCCACTTCTTATGATTCATATCATTAAGGGTGGATTTTTTTAACCATTTTTAAGGGGGGAAGACAATGGAGAAGCATGTATTATCTGCTTTAGTTAAGAATTCATCTGGTGTTTTAAGTAGAGTTAGTGGATTGTTTTCGAGAAGAGGATATAACATTGATAGTTTAACTGTTGGTAGAACTGAGGATCCTTCAATTTCGAGAATGACAATTACACTTATGGGTGATGAAAATGTATTAGAACAAGTGAAGAAACAATTGAATAAATTAGAAGACGTGATAAGGGTTATTGACTTTAAGCCTAATGAATCTGTATACAGAGAATTAGTTTTAATTAAAGTAAGGGCTGATGCAGAAAATAGAGCAGCCATAAATGAGACAGTAAAAATCTTTAGAAGTAAGATAATTGATTTATCTACTGATACATTAACGATAGAATTAACCGGGGATGAAAATAAAGTATCTGCATTAATTAACTTGATGGATGAATATGGAATAGAAGAGTTGGTTAGAACTGGAGTAACAGCGTTGCAAAGAGGGGAAAAAACAATAAAAAATTCTATTGAAAGTTATTAAGGAATAATAAATAAAGATAATGGCAATTGAGTAATAGCAATAAGTAAAAAAATAAAAAGGGGGATAATGATATATGGCTCAGAATCAGGTGAAAATATTTGATTCTACTCTAAGAGATGGAGCCCAAGGTCAAGGAATTTCATTTTCGCTAGAAGATAAAATAAAGATTGTAAAGGCATTGGATGAGATGCAAGTTGATTATATAGAAGCTGGTAATCCAGGATCAAATCCAAAGGATATGGAATTCTTCAAAAGGCTTAAGGATGTGCACCTTGAAAATTCTAGTGTTGTAGCGTTTGGCTCGACAAGAAAACCTACCATTAATGTAGAAGCTGATAAGAATTTACAGGATTTGTTATCATCAGAAGCAAGTACAATAGTTATATTTGGGAAATCGTGGGATTTTCAGGTGACAGATATTATAAAAACTTCTTTAGATGAAAATATTAATATGATTAAAGATACAATTAAATACTTGTGTAAAAACGGAAGAAAAGTAATTTTTGACGCAGAACACTTTTATGATGGGTATAAAGCGAATAAAGAGTATGCAATGGCGACTTTAAGAGCAGCTGAGGAATCTGGTGCTAAAGTAATTGTATTATGTGATACAAATGGAGGGACTTTACCTCAAGAGATATATGATATAACCCGAAATGTAAAAAAGCAAGTATCCATAGAGATAGGAATTCACAGCCATGATGATATGGGAATGGCCGTTGCAAATTCTATTATGGCAGTTCAAGCAGGGGCAACACAAGTTCAAGGAACTTTTATTGGTATAGGTGAAAGATGTGGAAATGCTAATTTAAGCGTGATAATACCAACATTAAAATTGAAGATTGGATATGAGA
Organism: Clostridium chromiireducens; assembly: GCF_003575225.1. NCBI lineage: Bacteria > Bacillati > Bacillota > Clostridia > Eubacteriales > Clostridiaceae > Clostridium > Clostridium chromiireducens. Next base: position 96,069 of record NZ_QXDJ01000006.1, read on the forward strand.
TATTAAATAATATTGAGTTAACGAATCTGACAAAAACATCTAGATATATAGCGGAAATTTGTAACATGACTTTGGCAGATGAAAACCCATTTGTGGGAAATTCGGCATTTGCTCATAAGGGTGGAATGCATATTGATGCGGTAACTAAGGCGCCGAAATCCTATGAACATATAGAACCGGAATTAGTCGGAAATAAGAGGCGATTTTTGGTCTCAGAAGTTAGTGGAAAAAGCACAATTCTGCAAGAGATAAAAAAAGTATTCCCTAATATATCTAAGGATGATAACTCGGTTCAAAAAATTACAGATAGATTAAAAGAATTGGAGTATGAAGGCTACCAATTTGAAGGGGCAGAAGGGACAGTTGAGCTGGTTATAAGAAAGATTATTGGCAAATATAAACCGTTCTTCAAATTAAATCATTTTAAGATTATTGGAGAGCAACCTTATGGGTTGGAAGAATTCTCCTCAACCGCATTAATAAACATCACTGTTGATGGAAAGAATGAGATGACAGCAGCAGAGGGAGAGGGGCCGGTAAATGCACTGGATAAAGCAATTAGAAAAGCCCTTGAGGTTTTTTATCCAGAATTAAAACAAGCACGACTTGTGGATTATAAGGTTAGAGTCTTGGACTCAGAAAATGCAACAGAAGCAAAGGTAAGAGTTTTGATTGAATCAACAGACGGAGTTGAAAGCTGGAGTACTGTTGGGGTGTCTCGAGATGTAATTCAAGCTAGTTGGATAGCTCTTGTAGATTCAATAGAATATAAACTAATCAAAGATATTGAGAGAAAAGTAAAAGCATATTTTTAAGGAGATGATTAAAAAATGGGAATGACGATGACACAAAAAATCTTAGCAGCACATGCAGGATTAGAATCAGTAAAAGCTGGGCAATTAATTGAGGCAAATCTTGATTTAGTATTAGGGAATGATATTACAACTCCAGTAGCTGTAAATGAATTTCAAAAGTTTGGAACAGATAAAGTATTTAGTAAAAGTCAGATAGCTATAGTTCCAGATCACTTTACTCCTAATAAGGATATAAAAGCAGCAGAACAAGTTAAGTATATTAGAGAATTCGCTCAAAATATGGAAATAGAAAATTTCTTTGAAGTTGGGGAAATGGGAATTGAGCATTGCTTACTACCTGAAAAAGGATTAGTAGTTGCAGGTGATGTTGTTATAGGTGCTGATTCACACACTTGTACATATGGAGCTCTTGGAGCGTTCTCGACAGGTATAGGATCAACTGATATGGCAGCTGGTATGGCTACAGGAAAGTGCTGGTTTAAGGTGCCATCAGCTTTAAAATTTGTTCTTAAGAATAAGCCTGCAAAATGGGTAAGTGGAAAAGATATAATATTACACATAATCGGAATGATTGGTGTTGATGGAGCATTATACAAATCAATGGAATTTGTAGGTGATGGATTACAATATCTTTCAATGGATGATAGATTCACAATGGCAAATATGGCAATCGAAGCTGGTGGAAAGAATGGGATATTCCCAGTTGACGATAAAACAATTGAATATTTAAAAGATCACGCGTCTAGAGAATGGGCTAAATATGAATCTGATGAAGATGCAGAATATGATGAAGTATTTGAAATTGATTTAAGCGCATTAAGACCAACAGTTTCGTTCCCTCATTTACCAGATAACACAAGAACAATTGATAATACTGGAGATGTAGTTATTGATCAAGTAGTAATTGGGTCATGTACTAATGGTAGAATTTCAGATTTAAGAGTAGCTAGAGATATCCTAAAAGGAAAGAAAGTTAAGAAAGGTATCAGATGTATAGTTATTCCTGGAACTCAAAAGATTTACTTACAAGCAATAAAAGAAGGAATAGTGACAGATTTAGTTGAAGCTGGAGCGGCATTCTCGACACCAACTTGTGGACCATGTTTAGGTGGACATATGGGGATTTTAGCAAAAGGTGAAAGATGCATATCAACAACAAATAGAAATTTCGTAGGAAGAATGGGGCATGTTGAATCTGAAGTTTATCTTGCAAGTCCAGCAGTGGCTGCTGCATCTGCATTAACTGGGAAAATAACTGACCCAGAATTAGTATAGGAGGTATTTAGTAATGAGCGTAAAAGGTAAAGTTTTCAAATATGGAGATAATGTAGATACAGACGTAATAATCCCAGCAAGATATTTAAATACATCAGATGCTAAAGAACTTGCTGCACACTGTATGGAAGATATAGATGTTGATTTTGTTAAAAATGTAGAAGATGGGGACATAATTGTTGCCAATAAAAACTTTGGTTGTGGTTCCTCAAGAGAGCACGCACCACTTGCAATTAAGACAGCTGGAGTTAGCTGTGTTATTGCATCGACTTTTGCTAGAATATTCTATAGAAATTCAATTAATATTGGTTTACCAATTTTAGAATGTGATGAAGCGGTGAAGAATATTGATGCGGGTGATGAGTTAGAAGTTGATTTCACAACAGGGCTTATTAAAAATTTAACTAAGAATAAGGAATATCAAGGAGAAGCATTCCCGGAATTTATGCAAAAGATAATTGATAATGATGGATTAATCGGATATATAAAAAATAGATAGTAATAAAATATAGATAATAAGAAGATTATAGAAAAGTTAACTTGATATATTTTATCAATAAAGAGATAATAATAATTAAATATATAAAGAGTTTATTTATAAAAAGCAATAAGAAAATAGGTAATTATAAGAGGGGGATTTTTATAATGAAATATAATATAGCTGTAATACCTGGAGATGGGATAGGACCAGAAGTAATAGATGAAACTATAAAAGTTTTAAAAGTTATCGGGGATAAATTTGGGCATAGATTTGAATATGAGTATGTATTAGCTGGAGGATGTGCTATAGATAAGGAAGGAACACCACTTCCTGAAGCAACTTTAGAAGCTTGCAAAAATAGTGATGCGGTTTTACTTGGAGCTGTCGGAGGACCTAAATGGGATGATCCTACAGCAAAAATAAGACCGGAACAAGCGTTATTAGGATTAAGAGGGGCGTTAAATCTTTACTGTAACTTGAGACCTGCTATACTATATGCTCCATTAAAAAATGAATCACCACTTAAAGATAGCATTGTTAAAGATGGAATAGATATTTGCATCGTTAGAGAATTAACTGGTGGTATTTACTTCGGAGAAAGAGGATTAGAAGAAATCAATGGAGTAAAGAGCGCTTATGATACTGAAAGATATAACGTAAATGAAATAACGAGAATCGCTAAAATCGGATTTGAAACAGCAATGAAGAGAAATAAAAAGCTTACAAGTGTTGATAAAGCGAATATATTAGAGAGCTCAAGACTTTGGAGAAGTGTAGTTAATGAAATGGCTAAGGACTATCCAGAAGTTGAGGTGAATCACTTATATGTTGATAATGCAGCGATGCAATTAGTTAAAGATCCAAATCAATTTGATGTGATTGTAACTTCGAACATATTTGGAGATATCTTATCAGATGAAGCTAGTATGGTTACAGGATCAATTGGGATGTTACCATCAGCTTCACTTGGGGAAGGAACTCTTGGAATGTATGAGCCGATCCACGGAAGTGCACCTGATATAGCAGGACAAGGAATTGCAAATCCACTAGCAACTATCCTTTCAGCGGCTATGATGCTTAGATATAGCTTCTCGTTAGAGGAAGAAGCTAAAGAAATCGAAAAAGCAGTTCTTGCAGTTCTTGAAGATGGGTATAGAACAGGCGATATAATGACAGAAGGTAAGAAAAAAGTTGGAACAGTTGAAATGGGAAAATTAGTTTGTGGGAAACTAAAATAGTAAGATAATTTATTGTTAATGGAGAGATTTACTTTATAGAGGGTATAAAGAAATTTCATCCATTAACTACTGAATGTTACGGTACAATAGGCTCTGTAAGTAATAGAAGAAAATTTTAATAATATATAATTCACAATATATAATGAAGGAATAAAAAAGTTTTTGATTAATAGGTATACTTAAGAAATTTCAAAGAGATTTCATCCTTAATTGTGAATTTAAGACCATTTTATAAGCAAGGGAGTGAGTAAAATGTTATTAACGGGGGCTGAAATCTTAATAAAGTCATTACTTGATGAAGGAGTAGAGACTATATTTGGATATCCAGGTGGAGCAGTATTAAATATATATGACGAATTATACAAGTATAAAGATAAAATAAATCATATTTTAACTTGTCATGAACAAGGTGCATCTCATGCAGCTGATGGATATGCAAGAGCTACTGGAAAAGTAGGGGTTTGTCTTGCAACATCAGGGCCAGGAGCTACTAATTTAGTAACAGGCATCGCGACAGCATATATGGATTCGATTCCTATGGTTGCTATTACAGGAAATGTGGCTCAACCATTGCTTGGAAAGGATAGTTTCCAAGAAGTTGATATAACTGGAATAACAATGCCCATAACAAAACATAATTATATTGTAAGGGATGTTAATGAACTTCAAAATATAATTAAGGAAGCCTTTTATATAGCACAGGAGGGTAGACCAGGACCGGTATTAATAGATATTCCAAAGGATATTACTGCTGATAAAACTCAGTACAATAAAATATTTCCTAAAGAAGTCGTTAGAAAATCTGAATATATTACAGAAAAGTCTTTACAAGAAGCCGTAGATTTAATAAATCAAAGTAAAAGACCACTTATATATGCAGGCGGTGGTATTGGGATAGCTGAGGCAACAGAGGAACTTTTAAGCTTTGCGGAAAAGATAAATTCACCTGTATCAACATCACTTATGTGTATGGCGGAATTTCCTAATAATCATGAATTATATACAGGAATGATAGGCATGCATGGAACAAAAGCATCAAATATTGCTGCAACTAAATGTGATTTATTAATAACACTTGGAGCTAGATTTAGTGATAGAGTTATAAGTAATCAAAATCATATTAAGAATGCAAAAGTGCTACAAATAGATGTTGATCCAGCAGAAATAAATAAAAATGTTAAAGTTGATACTTGTATTGTAGGAGATTTGAAAGTAGCATTAAGTCAATTAATACCTTTAATTAACGTAAAGCGAAACGAAGAATGGATTAATACAATAAACAGCTTAAAAGAAAATAAGAAGGTTAAATCAGATTGTGGTTTAACACCAGAATTATTCTTTGATAAGTTAAATAAGTTAAATGACGGAAGTTTCATAATATCTACTGAAGTAGGTCAACACCAAATGTGGACGGCACAATACTTCAATTTTAGAAATGAAAGAACTTTCATAACATCTGGCGGTCTTGGAACAATGGGATATGGTCTTGGGGCTGCAATCGGAGCTCAAGTTGGTAAGCCAGATAAAAGAGTAATTAATATTGCTGGTGACGGAAGTTTTGGGATGAATTGTAATGAATTAGTTACTGCAGTTAAAAATAGACTTCCATTAATCCAAGTAATTATGAATAATAATTGCCTAGGAATGGTAAGACAATGGCAGGACTTTTTCTATGAAGGAAGATATTCTCAAACAACCTTAGATAGACCTACAGATTATGTTAAGCTTGCTGAGGCTTTTGGAGCCAAAGCATTTAGAATAACTGAAGTGGATGAAATAGACTATATACTTAGAAAAGCTCTGGATTCAGAAGGTCCAGTTCTTATAGATTATCTAATAAACAGTGATAAAAAAGTTTTTCCTATGGTTGCACCTGGTGCACCAATTAATCAAATAATAAGCGAAGAAGATATTAATAATAACTAGGAGGGTAATTAAAATGCCAAAAATGTATTACGAAAAGGACACAGATTTAAATTTATTAAAAGGAAAGAAAGTTGCTATAATAGGTTATGGTAGCCAAGGTCATGCGCATGCGCTAAATCTTCATGAAAGTGGAGTGGACGTTGTTGTTGGATTATATAACGGAAGTAAATCTTGGGCTAAAGCTGAAGCAGCTGGATTACAAGTTGCTACAGTTGCAGATGCAGCAAAAGCAGCAGATTTAATCATGATTTTATTACCAGATGAAAAGCAAGGAAAAATATATAACGAAGAAATTGCTCCAAACTTAGAAGAAGGAAATGCATTAGTATTTGCTCATGGATTTAACATACACTTTGGTCAAATAGTTCCGCCATCATACGTTGACGTATTTATGGTTGCACCTAAAGGACCAGGGCATTTAGTAAGAAGAACATATACTGAAGGTGCTGGAGTACCTTGCTTAATTGCTGTACACCAAGATGCAACAGGAAAAGCAAAACAATACGCTTTAGCATATGCTAATGGAGTTGGTGGAGCAAGAGCTGGTATTCTTGAAACTACATTTAAAGATGAAACAGAAACTGATTTATTCGGAGAACAAGCAGTACTTTGTGGTGGGGTTTCAGAACTTATCAAAGCAGGATTTGAAACTTTGGTAGAAGCAGGATATGCTCCGGAAAATGCTTATTTTGAATGTATGCATGAAATGAAATTAATCGTTGATTTATTATATCAAGGTGGATTAAGCATGATGAGATATTCAATTTCAGATACAGCTGAATATGGAGATTACCAAATTGGTAGAAGAATAATCACTGATGAAACTAAGAAAGAAATGAAGAAAGTTCTTACTGAAATCCAAGACGGTACATTCGCTAAGAACTGGTTATTAGAAAATGAAACTAATAGACCAGGATTCAATGCAAGAAGAAGAATGGAAGCTGAACATCCAATCGAAAAAGTTGGTAAGGAATTAAGAGGAATGATGAGCTGGATAGATACAGCTAAGGTAGACTAATATAAAATAATATTTATATTTTTAGAAGACGAGATTTATATTAGATGCTCGTCTTCTTTTTTGATATAATTTATTATGAAAGATTTTCTGGTTTATGCAGAAATCAATACAATTTTTAATGTAGAAGTAGAGGTAATAAATGAATTATGTATATATCGTGGAATGTTCAGATGGGACATTTTACACGGGGTGGACAAATAATCTAGAAAAGAGAATTGAAATGCATTCAAATGGAATTGGAGCGAAATATACAAAAGGCAGAGGCCCTGTTAAGTTAGCATATCACGAAATATTTGAGGATAAAAGAGATGCTATGAGGAGAGAGTATGAAATAAAAAGATTAACTAGAAGAGAAAAATCATTATTAATAAAGGAAAACAGTACGAGTTTATGAATAAATGTATTATAATAAATTTATGCAACCGATTTTGTTAAAACCGTATTATAACGGAGAAATTAATAATAAATAAAAGAAAAACTATCAAAATTTCCTTATAATTAAGAAAAATATTACTTGTAAAAGTTTTCTTTAATTGATATACTTAAATCATAAAGAAGAATTTACTTCGAGAAAAGGTTAACATGAGTCTAGATAGTATGAGAAATACTAGAAGGACTAAATTTTTTCAAAATTGCGCAAACGCTTGCGAAAGAAATTTCAAAATATGTTAACATTATATATCTAAAAATAAAATTTTAGATATATGTTATATAATATAGTATAAGGTTTTTGAAAAAAATCAAAAATCAAATGAATTTTAATGGAGGGGTATTCACATGAAAACAAAAAAATTTTTATCAACAATTTTGGCTTCTACGCTATTAGTTGGAACTATGGTTGGATGTGGAACATCATCAAGCACTGAGTCAAAGAATACAAGCGATTCTGGAAGTGGAAAAACAATTAAAGTATTTCAATTAAAGGTTGAAATTAACGATGCGCTTCAAGAACTAGCTAAAAAGTATGAGGCAGAAAAAGGAGTCAAAGTAGAAATTACTTCAGTAGGTGGAGGTGCAGACTATGGTGCATCACTAAAAGCAGAATTCCAAAAAGGTACTGAACCAGATATATTTATGATCCAAGGTGCAGGAGATTATGGAGTTTGGAAACATAAAATTGACGATTTAAGCTCAGAAAAATGGGTAAGTAATGCTGTTAAGGGAACATTAGATACAGTTACCTTTGACGGAAAAGTATATGGTATGCCAGCAGCAACAGAAGGTTATGGACTAATATATAATAAAGAAATTTTGGACAAGGCTGGAATCGATGCCAAATCTATAGATACATTTGATAAGTTAAAAGCAGCATTTGAAAAATTGGATAGCAAAAAAGCTGAATTAGGAATTGATAATGTTGTATCATATACAACTAAAGAAACTTGGGTAACTGGTAATCATACATTTAATATTCCGTTAGCAGCTCAAGAAAATCCAAAACAATTTACGCAAGACTACGTTGCAGGAAAAGCAGATTTAGTTAATAATAAACAATTTAATGATTGGATGAATCTTGTAGAATTACTTTGCAAATATGGCGGAGGAAAAACATTAGATACAATAGATTACAGTAATCAAGTTGGTAACTTCGCACTTGGAAAAACTGCATTCCTACACCAAGGTAACTGGGTTGCTGGAGATTTAAAGAATTTAGATGCTAAATTTGATATGGGATTTGCACCTTTAGCTATCAATAATGATACAAAGGTAAGTGGATCAATTCCAGTAGGGGTTCCAATGTACTGGGTAGTAAATAAAGACTCAAAAGTTAATAAAGAAGCTAAAGAATTCTTAGATTGGATGGTTAATAGCAAAACTGGTCAAGAATCACTAGTTAAAGATATGAACATGATCCCTGCATTCACAAACTTTGCAGTTGAAAGTGACAATAAATTAAATAAATCAATATCTGAGTATAATAAAGCAGGGAAAACACTTCCATGGGCATTTACTAATCTACCAGATGGATTTACAATGAATAATATAGGACCTGTATTCTCTAAGTTCCTTACAACTGACATGGGAGCGCAAGCTAAGAAAGATATGTTACAAGGTCTTCAGGACGCGGAACAAAAAGCTAAACAATAATAAATTAAAAAGTTCAAAATGGATTCATGGGGAAACTAAAACTTCCTCATGAATATTTTATAAGAATTTATATATAAGTCTTAGAACATAATAATAAATATTATTAGAAAGGAGCAAGTATATGGGTAAGAAAATGAAAGATAGTAGAGATTTTTGGATTTTTGTAGGTCCATCTCTATTTGCAATAACAATGGTAGTAATAATCCCATTCATAATTGGTATTTATTATACATTTACAAATTGGAATGGTGCGAATCCGGAATATGATTTTGTTGGAATAAAGAATTATATAAATCTTGTTAAAGATGAACAATTCATATATTCTTTAAAAATAACTATATTATACACAATTGCAAGTGTAATAAGTATTAATTTAGTTGGTTTTGGACTAGCATATGCAGTTACAAGAAAATTAAAAACTAATAATTTCTTAAGAACTGGATTCTTTATGCCAAATCTAATAGGAGGGCTTATCCTAGGATTTATATGGCAATTTATGTTTAACTCAGTATTTACTGGACTTGGTCAGGTTTTCGGAAGCAAAGCGCTTTCGACATCCCTATTACAGGATGCAGGTACAGCAATGTTTGCGATGCTAATTGTTTCAACATGGCAATATGCTGGATATATAATGGTAATTTACGTAGCGGCTCTTGAAAATGTCCCAACTGACTTAATAGAGGCAGCACATATTGATGGAGCAAATGGATGGCATACGTTTAAGAATATAACTATACCTATGGTAAGACAAGGAATGACGATTTGTTTATTTTTAACTTTAGCTAATTCGTTTAAATTATTTGACTTAAACTTCTCTCTAACACCCGCAAAAACTACTGAAATGTTAGCTTTAAATATATATAAAGAAGCGTTTGTAGTAAATAATATGGGGATAGGGCAAGCTAAAGCTATTATATTCTTTATACTTGTAACTACTATTTCTTTAACACAAGTTTACTTCAACAAAAAGAAGGAGGTAGAAGCATAATGGAAGCAAGTAAAATGGTTAATAATGCAGAAAAAAGTAAATCAAATAAAAAGTTAAAAACGTTAGATAGCTATACTGGAAGGCTGAAATTCCTAGAAGGATTTGCGTGGGCATTACTAATATTATACATGGCACCCTTCTACTTAATGTTCATAAATTCATTTAAAACAAGAAGGGAAATTTTTGCGAATACCACAGGGTTACCAACTACATGGAATTTAAAAAACTATTTAGATGCTATAAATAGAATGGATATGCTAAACTCATTTATTAATTCAATGGTGATAACAGTTGGAAGCGTAGCATTAATAATTTTATTTTCTTCAATGGCTGCATGGGTATTGGTCCGTGATCAAAGTAAGAAGAGTAAGATAATATTTTATGTATTCACTTCAGGAATGATAGTACCATTCCAGGCTGTAATGCTACCACTTGTAAAATGGATGGCAAAGATTCAAATTGGTCCTATTAAGATGTTAGGTACTCACTATGGTCTTATATTTATGTATATAGGATTTGGTGTTAGTATGAGCATATTCTTATTTCATGGATTTATTAAAGGTATACCAAAAGAAGTTGAAGAGGCGGCAACTATAGACGGATGCAGTAAATGGCAAACTTATTTAAAAGTAATATTACCATTATTAAAACCAACTACTGTTACAGTAGCAGTATTAAATAGTATATGGGTATGGAATGATTTCTTGTTACCATTCTTAACAGTAAACGGCAAAATAAATACTATACCACTAGCTATGAATAATTTTTTTGGAGCATTCTCAAAACAATGGGAATTAGCAATGGCGGCATTGATTTTAGCTATAATTCCAATAGTTATATTCTACTTCTTTGTTCAAAAGCAAATAATTGCAGGGATTGTTCAAGGATCAATAAAATAATTATTGATAAGAATTTAGAGACTACTTTAAAAGTTGCTTAATGTAGTAATTTAATGAAATGCGGATTTTTAATCAAGATTTAATATATATCAATAAATCATAATATTGTAGAGCAGGTTAGAAAAGGTATAATTTAAATTTTAGTTAAGAAACTCTATAAATTAGAATAGTTTAAGAAATACTTTTGAGGATAGTCTCTTGATTTTTAACTATGGCAGAATAGAGTTATTTAGATTGTTATAGTTAACAATAACTAATTTATAGGTTTTTACGCAAACGCTTGCTTAAGCTGTGAGAGAGTATAAATTTCCGCAGAATATTTAGAACGAAAGGTGAAAATAGGAGGAAGATATGAATAGAGGTAGTGGTATTATTATGCACATTGCTTCGCTACCAGGAGAATACGGAATAGGAACCTTTGGTAATGAAGCATATGAATTCGGAGATTTTTTAAAGAAAGCAGGACAAAGGTACTGGCAGATTCTGCCCTTAGGCCCTACGAGTTATGGTGATTCACCTTATCAATCTTTTTCAGCATTTGCTGGAAATCCGTATTTCATAGATTTTGAGATATTAAGAAAAGATGGCTTACTTAGTAAGGAAGACTACGAGACAGTTAGCTTTGGTGAATATACTGAGGATATTGATTATGGTGTAATATTTGTAGAAAAATTCAAGGTTTTAAGAAAAGCGTATGAAAATTTTAAAATACAAGATTCTAAAGATGCAAAAAAATTTGAAGAAAAAGAGACATATTGGCTTGAAGATTATGCATTATATATGGCTGTTAAAAATCATTTCGGTTTAAAAAGCTGGCAGACATGGGATGAAGACATCAAACTAAGGAAACCAGAAGCTATCGAAAAGTATAAAAAACTATTAATCGATGAAATAGGATTCTGGAAGTTCCTACAATATGAATTTTATAAACAATGGGAAAACTTAAAATCATATATAAATGAATTAGATATTGAAATAGTAGGAGATATGCCTATATATGTTGCAGAAGATAGTGCTGATGTGTGGGCCAACCCTGAGGCGTTTTTACTTCATAAAAAGACATTAAAGCCACTAAAGGTTGCTGGATGTCCGCCTGATATATTCTCGGCAACGGGACAATTGTGGGGAAATCCAATTTATGATTGGAACTATATGGAGAAAACAGATTACAAATGGTGGGTTGATCGTATAAGACAAAGTTTAAATCTATATGATGTGCTTAGAATAGATCATTTTAAGGGATTTGAATCATATTGGTCAATTCCTTATGGTGATGATACAGCAGAAAATGGTGAATGGATAAAAGGACCTGGAATAAAAGTATTTAATGCAATTAAGGATGAGCTAGGAGATGTTAATATAATTGCTGAAGATTTGGGAACATTAACTGAAGAAACCATTAAATTGAGAAATAATACTGGTTTCCCAGGAATGAAAATATTAACATTTGGATTCGATTCAGATAGTGAAAATCCTTTTTTACCTCATAATTATGAAAAGAACTTTATAGTTTATACTGGTACTCATGACAATGATACTGTTAGAGGGTGGATGGAGACAACAGCGCCAAAAGAGCAAGTTAAAAATGCTATAGAATATTTAGGCTTAAGCAAAGAGGAAGGCTATAATTGGGGGTTCATAAGAGGGGCTTGGAGTAGCATTGCGGATATTGCTATAGCTCAGATGCAAGACTTCTTAGATTTAGGAAATGAAGCGAGAATTAACTTACCATCAACACTGGGAAATAACTGGCGTTGGAGAGTAAAAGGATCATTAATAACAGATGATTTGGCTGAAAAAATTAATAAGCTTACTGAAATCTATGGAAGAACAAATAAAAAGTCTAATATAGACAGTGTACAAGATCTATAAAATTAATATGAATTTACTTAAATAATCTTTGCAATATTAATTTATATATTGTGAAGATTATTTCCATATTAATAAATAGAGGGTATTTTCACTTGTTTATTTAGGAGTTTCTTATTATTTATTTGGAGGCTTTACTAACAACCGTACGGTAAATTTTGTTGTTAGTAAAACTTAGTAATATACTGTTTGTAACATTTTTATAGGTATGATAATATTAAGATTATTAGAGCAAATTATCTGCAAAGATAAGAATATTTAAGATGAGTAGAGTCTTATAATAATAGATTCTACTTTTAAGCTTTTATTTTAGAAGCTTTAAAATAAATATTAATAAATGTTACAGTGGTTTATTAGTATAGAAAGGAGTAGAGGATATGAAAGTTACAATAAAAGAAGTAGCAAAAGAAGCAAATGTATCACCATCAACCGTATCTAGGGTTATATCCGATAGTTCACAAATAAGTGAAGAAACTAAGGAGAAAGTTAGGGAGGCAATAAAACGTTTAAAATATAGACCTAATGCCATAGCTAGGAGTCTAGCTAATAAGAAAAGCAGAATTTTAGGTGTAGTTTTACCAAGTGAAGCTCATGATTTGATAACTAGTACGTTTTTTATCCAAGCAATGAAAGGTATGAGCAGCTACGCTCAAAATAAGAAATATTATATAACTTACGCATTTAGTGAGGATGAGAAGACAGAATTGGAGTACATTAATAATTTTATCACTAGTAATTTGGTCGATGGAATATGTTTATTACGTGCGAGAACTGAGGATAAAAGTATTAAGTATCTTAAGGAAACACAGTTCCCATTTGTAGTAATTGGAAGACCGGAAGAGACAGAGGATGTGTTATGGGTTGATAATGATAATTTCCAAGCTACTTATAATTTAGTAAATGAACTTATAAAAAAAGGTCATAAAAATATTGCTTTCCTAGGGGCTAAAAAGGAATGGAATGTAACTAAGGATAGATTTAAGGGATTTAAAGTGGCGTGTGAGATTAATGGGATATCAATACAAGATAATAATGTTGTCATGGTTAAGGAGTTTAATGAACAAGAAGGTAGAATTGGAACTGTAAGATTATTAGAGAAAGCTACACCTACGGCTATAATAGTAGAAGATGACGTGTTAGCTTTTGGAACATTAAAAGTTCTTAAAGAGAACAATATAAGAAATATAGATGTAGTAGGGTTTAATAATAATCCACTAGATGAATTTCAAAGTCCATCACTATCATCAATAGATATTAATTCGGCTGAACTTGGATATTATGCAGTAAAAATCTTAATAGACTCCTTGGAAAATGATGAAAAATCAATAGACCACTATATTATTGATACTAAACTTGTAAAAAGAGAGTCCTTTAAATAATACTTTCAATTTAATAAGTATTATTTAAAGCTGCAAGCGATTGCGATTGGATTTATTAATAATAAGCATTTTAAATGATTAAATGGGCAAACTCACTCATAGTCTAAAAAATAATATTATAAAAATAAGTATGTAATACAAAAGAATTCTTATAAAAATTAAAAATATTTTTAGTTTTAGAGGGTTCTTTTATTTTATATGTACTACTCTTGGATAATTATTTATGGAAGAGTAGTACATATGATTTACGACATTTGTTAACGTTTAACGACAAAATTAAATGGTGAGATAATTAAAAATCAAGCAAAAGAACTAATGATTTACTAAAACTATTATAGAAAGGGAGAGTACAATGAAGATAAAAAGAGAAAAAAATAAGAGAAATGGAACAAGCTTAAAAAATAGAATCATAGTTAGTTATATTATTGTATTAAGCTTTATGCTTATAATAGCAAGCGTTTGCATTAATCAAATGAAAAGTATTGTGAAAGAATTAGGAGTAACTCAGGAGATAATCAATAATGCAGCGGTTCAGACAATGACAAAGCAAAGCATGAGAGCATCTATTACAGAACTTGAGAATTCGGTAAATAAATTTACTAATATATCAATTATTGTTTCCATTGCTGGATTTATAGTTACTCTAATACTTGCGATTATAATTATTAGAGGAATACTTAAGCCTCTAAATGAATTGAGCAAATTTTCACATTCATTAAGAGCAGGTGATTTAACCATAAAACTTGTAGGAAATTATGATAAAGAGTTCGGAGACGTTATAGAAAGTTTAAATGAAGCAATAAATGCTAATAGATCAATGGTTGGTAATATATATTCTTATTCAAAGCTATTAATAGGATCAAGTGAAGAACTTAATAATATAGTTAATAGCATAAATAATAGAATATTGGAAGTTAATTCTTCAACTGAAGTGATTTCTAGTGAGGTTGAACAGCTAAGTGCAGTTTCCCAGGAAGTGAATACGTCAACATTTGAAATAAAGACAGTAGTATCGGGCTTAAATGAACTTGCAGTAACAGATAATAAATCTGCGGAAACTATAAGAAACAAAGCAATTCATGTTAAAGAAAAGGGACAAACAGCTGCAGAAAATGCGAGGAGAATATACTTAGAGAAGATTGAGAATATTACTAATGCGATTGAGCAAGGCAGTGTGGTACAAGATATCAAAATGATGGCAGATGTAATTGCAGGAGTATCAGAGCAAACTAATCTTTTGGCACTTAATGCAGCAATAGAGGCAGCAAGGGCTGGAGAGCAAGGAAAAGGTTTCGCTGTAGTTGCTGACGAGGTAAGGAAATTAGCTGAACAAAGCACAGATACCGTTGATAAAATAAAAAAGATCATCAGCGAGGTACAAGGTGCTTTTAGTAATTTGAGCGAGCATAGCAAAGATTTACTTTCATTTTTACAAGAAGATGTAGATAGTGATTATGAACTATTAATTGAGACAGCAACTAGCTATGAAAATGATTCAAGATTAATTACTAACATGGCAGAAGAGGTTCAAAATACTAGCATGACTATTGAAGAAATTATTATGCAAATAACCCAAGGAATTAATAGAGTAAGCTTAAATGCAGTAGAGACAGCTAGTAAATCACAAGATATACAAAAAAATGTGGATGAAGTTACTGAGCAAGTGGGGACTATTGTTAAGGCTATTTATGAACAAACTACTATTGCAGAAGAACTGAAAGATGTTATTAATGTATATAAAATCTAAGAAAATAAGATCATATTTATAGAAGCTTAATGTATAATGTGTTAATATTTGTATAAAGATAACTCAAAGTCTAGAAATTGGGGGACTATATATGAGTAGAAGAAATTACAATAAGCATGAAAAAAAACGTCAAGGAGCTTTGAAGAAACAAAATGGTTATTTAAGAAGTTTTATTTCAATTGTCGCAAGTATATTCATTGTTAGTGGATTCGGGTTATATTTGAAAAGTATAAATACTCCCAATATCCAGAAAAATGAAATTAATAGTAATATAATAAATAATGAAATCATAAGTGAAACAACTAATGAAGATAAGCATGAAGATAATATCGTAAAAGAATCAGTTAAGAAGGAGATTTTAATTTCCTTTGCTGGAGATTTTACGCTAGGGACTGATACTAAATTTACTTATGACGGTAGTTTACCGGCAGCATTCATTAATAGCGGAAGGAATTATTCTTATTTCATGCAAAATGTATCAGATATATTTAAGAATGATGATTATACATTAGTGAATTTAGAGACTACATTTACTGACTCAAATGTTAAAGCGCATAAAGATGGAGAGGTGTTTTATAATTTTAAAGGACCTAAGGAATATGTTAATATTCTTACGAATGCATCTATAGATGGTGTTACAATAGCCAATAATCATATTTATGATTATGGTAGTCAAGGTATAAGTGATACAATTAATACTTTGAAATCAAATAGTGTTGATATTTGTGGTGAAGGATATAAGATATTAAAAGACATCAAAGGAGTTAAGTTTGGATTTTTGGGATATACAGGTTGGGAATACTCAAAAGATTTGAGAGTAAAAATAGCAAATGATATTAGTGATTTAAGAAAGCAAGGCGCAGAAATTGTAATCCCATATTTTCATTGGGGAATAGAGCGATCATATAGGCCATATGATGTTCAAGAGAACTTGGCGAGATTTGCTATTGATAATGGAGCTGATGCTGTCATAGGCTCACATCCTCATGTTATTCAAAGTATGGAAAGCTATAAAGGCAGACTTATAGCATATTCCATGGGAAACTTTTGCTTTGGAGGGAACTCAAACCCTCCTGATAAAAGAACATTGATACTTCAAACTAAAGTTAAGGTTGAAGATAATAAACTAGTTGGTTTTGAATATAAAGTGTTACCCGCTATGATATCATCAAGAAACGACAGAAATGATTATATCCCTACCTTAGCTAGCGGTGAAAACAAGATAAATATATTAAAAAACTTAAATGAATTATCACCAACATTAAATGGAAGAATTAAAGATGAATTTTTTACATTAGGTTAAAATTAATTTAATGATAGATAAAAATGGAAATATTATTTTAAATTATAGGGGTTATAAGATCTATATAATTTAAGATGTAAGTGAATTTCAAAAATATGAAATCCGCTTACATCTTTTTTTATTAATTATTAAGAAATGTATAATGATAAATGGAAAGAGAATATATAAAGTGAACTGCTTCCCGTCAAGTAGACAATTAAAAAAATAAAAAAATTTTCTGCCAGTGGGTCTAACCTGCTGGCAGTTTTTATGCTGCATGTAAATATATTTCATGCTTTTCCATCGGTGTTAATACACCAAGATTTCTCTGCAAGCGTATATTGTTGTAATAATCGATATATTCTTCAATCATCTTTACTAAAGACATCTTATCTGTAAATTGTTTTCCGTAGTATCGCTCTCTCTTGATAATTCCCCAAAAACCTTCCATCGGTCCGTTATCAATACATTTTCCAACTCTTGACATACTTTGTGTCATTCCTGCATCTGTAAGCTTTTGATGAAATACACGGTTGGTATATTGAAAACCCCTGTCACTATGAAAAAGGGGATGAGCCTTCGGTTCTTTCGCAATAGCATCATCTATAGTATCAAATACCAATGAGTTATTGTTAGTATCTCGAATAACATAAGATACGATTCGGCGATCATAAAGATCCAAAATAGCACTTAAGTAAACTTTACGCTTCTCACCATGAACATAATACTTGAATTCTGTTACATCAGTAAGCCATTTTTCATTCGGAGCGGAAGCACTGAATTCTCGATTTAAAAGGTTCTCCGCAATATATTGAGGATTCTTAGCCTGTCTAGTACAACCGTTATTCTTATATTTTATGGTAGATTGAATATCTAGTTTACGACAAATACGCAATACACGCTTATCATTCACTTTGATATCATGATAGCGTTCTAGGTCATCTCGAATTCGTCGATACCCTTTGTCTGGACTCTTCTCGTGAATCTTTTCAATCTTGTCAGCAATGAGCCTATTTTCACTTTCATTCAAGGTAACATCTCTTTTTAGCCACTTATAGTAACCAGCTCTTGAAACCCGACCAAGTTTGCATAAGGCTTGCACAGGATAATTATATTTTGCATTTTCTTCTTTGATTGCCTGATAAATATATTCATGGCGAACTCGGCTTAGCCCCGCCTCCTTTCTATCTCCTCGAGTTTTTTTAAGAAGGAAACCTCCATTTCAGCTCGTTCCTTTTCAGCACGTAAAATCTTGTTCTCTGCTCGCAATTTTTCCAATTCATTCATCTCAGCTTCGGGTTTACACTTCCCGCGCCTGTCTTGAAGGCCATCTATTCCAACCTTTTCATATTTCACAGTATAGCCTCTAGCCTGTTGATATGAAATCTGGTATTTTTCTGATGTTTCTTTATAATTATGTTCATGTGCAATGCAGTATTGTACAATTTCAACTCGTTCTTCAAATGTGGTTTTTCTTCCTTTGATCATGATCGTTTTCCCTCCTGCTCCATAAGCTTTCAGCTTCTCATGACCATTATACTTCAAAACCCATTTAGATATAGTATCATTTGATGGAATTTTGTATTTTACGGCTAATTCTTGCAATGAACCTTCTCCACAAATATAAGCATTAACAACCTTATGTTTAAAGGCTGAGCTATAGCATGCATTATGTCCAGTTCGGATAAATGCGCTTTCTCCGAAAGTCCGATATTTAGCAATCCACTTTCTAAAAGGTGCGCTGGTCACCCCATATTTCTTTGCAATAGAATCATAGCTACCTTTTCCATCTAAATGTTCTTTTACTGCCTGAAGTTTTTCTTTAGGTAAGATATTTCTAGACATAAAATTACTCCCTTCTAAGTAAAACAGTTTTATTATTTCAACTGTCTACCTAGAAGGGAGCATATCAAAGGCTGTGTTCTTATATTTTTTTATTACAAAATTGAAAGATAAATGTAAGGATTATCAATATAACATTGAATGAAAGTGATTTACTATATAATTATCAGATTCACATTTATATAAATAATGTTGTTTAAGGAAAAGTTAATGTTTTATTAAGAGTTATATTATATTTGTAATGATATACTTATTGAGTATTAGACGGGACCATATATGTGAACTAATGTGAATGGTAGTAAAGTACATAAACCAATGAGGGGAAAGCATAGAAGAGTAGAATGAATTTATGTTAACTACTTGTATTACATATGAATCAATGAAAATTATAAAGATTGGGGGAATTTATAAATGCCAAAGTTAGATATTAAGAAATTAAAACCTAAAGGCATAATCCTAAAAGGATTAGAACTGAAAAAGAAACCAAGTAAAAAAGTAATATTACTGTGTACAATATTTTTAATAGCAGCAATATTTGTAATAGTTAAAGTAGTTATGCCTAAACCAGCCTTAGAGATCAAACATACAGTTTTATCAAAGGGAAAAATCATAAATAGTGTGAATGTCTTAGGAGAAATAAAATCTCAGGAGACTACCAATATATATAGTACAATAAGTAATCCGGTAAAAGAGGTCAAGATTAAGGCTGGAGATAAAGTAAAAGCAGGAGATGTTTTAGCTATATTAGATACGGGAGGATTAGAAAAAGATATTGAACAAGCTGTAGTTACTGCTGACGTATCAGAAGCCAATGCTAAGGTGCAGCTTGATAGTGCAAGAAAAGCATATGATGATGAATTACGGTTATATAATAGTAACTCGAATGGGGAGATAAAGAACGCTGAAGAAACTCTAAAATTAGCAAAGATTAATTATGATGATAAGAAAAATATCTATGAGAATAACAAAGCTTTATTTGATAATGAAGCAATTTCAAAGAGTGAATTAAATAAATTTCAAATAGATTATGAAACTGCAAAATCAGATTATGAGAAATCTATAGTAGCATTAGATAATGCAAAAGTTAAGGTGAATCAAGCCCTGACTACAGCTAAGAGCACTTATGATACAGCACAAAATAACAGCAACAATAATAGCCAAAGAATTGCAATAGAAAAACAAAAGCAGCAATTAGATAATTGTACAATTAAAGCTACGGTTGATGGCACAGTTACAGTTGTAAATGCTGTTGTCGGGAATTCTGGAAATGGGGTTTTATTTCAAATAGAAAACTTAGATAATATGGAAATAACGGCATCAATAAAAGAGGTTGATATAGCAAATATTAAAGTAGGACAAAGAGCCGAAATAAAGACGGATGGAACAGGAGAAGAAATTATTCAGGGAGAAGTTATAAGTGTTAGTCCAACTGCTAAGAAGGGTGATATGACTCAAGTTAAATCAACAGCTCAATCACAAGGGACAGGTAATGATACAGGTTTTGAAGCTAAAATAAAGATTAATGGCATCAATGAAAATATAAAAATTGGTATGAATGCGAGAGTAAATGTTATTTTAAATGAGAAATCAGATATTTTTGCAGTTTCATCTGAGAGTATAGTTCAAAATAATGATAGTAAAAGTATATATATAGCAGAAAAAGCTGATGATAAGCCTAATAAGTATATAGTTAAGGAGATTCCAGTAGATACAGGGGTTGAATCTGATTTTAATGTTGAAATTTCAGGTGAGGGAATTTCTGATGGAATTATCATAATTGATGATCCTTCGACTTGTAAAGTTGGAGAAAAAATTAAGATAAATGAGGGGTGAACTTTTTGAAAGATAATATAATAGATATGAGAAATATTGTTAAAAGCTTTTATATTGGAACTCCCAATCAATTAGATATCCTTAAAGATATAGATATAACAATAAAAGAAGGTGAATTTGTATCAATAGTTGGTGCATCAGGATCAGGGAAAAGTACCTTAATGAATATTATAGGAGCACTGGACAGGCCAACTTCCGGAACATATATTTTAAATGGTACAAATGTTGGTGAAAAAACAGATAATGGATTATCAGAAGTGAGAAATAAAAAAATAGGATTTGTATTTCAGACCTATAATTTAATACCAAGAAGCTCAGCCTTAAAAAATGTTGAGTTACCAATGCTTTATTATGGAATGAATAGGCATGAAAGAAGAGAAAGAGCAGAAAAGCTTTTAGAACTTGTTGGAATGGAAGATAGAATGAAGCATCTTCCTAACGAGTTATCAGGGGGACAAAAACAAAGAGTTGCTATTGCTCGTGCACTTGCAAATGAACCTAGTATAATATTAGCAGATGAACCAACTGGAGCTCTTGACTCCTCAACAGGAAGATTAGTTATGGATTTGTTTCATAAGGTACATGAAGTAGAGGGTAAGACTATAGTGTTTATTACTCACAACCATGAGCTTGCAGAGGAAACGGAAAGAATTATAACGCTAAAGGATGGAAATATAGTATCAGAAGAGTATAATGACAAGTATGTTAAAAAATTTCCAGATGGTGAAAAGATATGTTTATAAAAGAAAATATATTACTTGCAGTAGCAGGAATAAGGGCAAGTAAAATGCGATCACTATTAACTATGCTTGGAATTATCATTGGAATATCTTCTGTTATAGGAATTGTATCCATCGGAAGTGCGATAACTGCAAAAGTATCAGGTGAGTTAGATAAGCTAGGTGCTAATAATATGATGGTTCAGGTAAGAGAAAAGAGTGAAGATGGTTCTGACAGAGGATATTCGGGTAAATCACCAGAAGATAGTGACCTTATTACTTTGGAGCAGATAAACTCAATTAAGGAAGCGTTTTCGGATAGAATTAGCAATATAAGTATAGATTCGGATACAGGACAAGGAAAAGTAAAAGATGGATACGTGTATGCTAATATAACGACTACAGGAGTAAATGATGGATATAAAGACGTTAATAATGTAAAGATGATTAGTGGGAGATTCATTTCCGATAAAGATATTAAAGGCATGAAAAAAAGCGCAGTAGTTTCAGATAAACTCGTAAATAATATTTTTAAAGGAAAGTCTGATCCTATAGGAAAAGAAATAAAGGTCTATGTACAAGATAGTATTGAAACCTATGTTATTGTAGGAGTATATAAATATCAGCCTCCATCATTTCTTCAAGGAGGAGGGACCGCGGCAAAAGAAAAGGATATACAAACTAGCTTATATATTCCTATAACTACTGCAAAAGCAGAGCAGAAGAATAAAAATTACTATGGTTTTATGATTAAACCAAATACAAATGTTGATTCAGAAAAATTTGTTAAGGATATGAAGAAGTATACAGATAAGTTATATAAAAATAATAAGTATTGGGAATTGCAAGTTATGAATCTTCAAAATGAAGCAGAATCAATTACATCAGTACTTGGTATGATATCCATGGGCATATCTGTAATTGCAGCAATAGCATTACTCGTAGGTGGAATTGGAGTAATGAATATAATGCTTGTATCTGTTACAGAAAGAACAAGAGAAATAGGAACAAGAAAGGCTCTTGGGGCTAAAAGTAGCCATATAAAAATGCAATTCATAACTGAGTCGGTCATAATATGTACAATTGGTGGTACAATAGGAATAGTACTGGGAATTGGAATGGGAATAATTGCATGTCTGGTATTAAAATCACCAATATCGATATCTGTACCAACAATTTTAATAAGTTTCACTTTTTCAATGGCAATAGGTGTATTTTTTGGATACTATCCAGCTAAAAAAGCGGCAAGCCTTGATCCGATTGAAGCCTTAAGATACGAATAAGTTTATAAAAATAATAATGAGTAAATCTCAATCACATATTTAATACAAGTATGCATAAGTAGAATTTAGTTTCAGAAGATAGTCACTATGGTTTGATTGAAAACCTAATTTGGCTATCTTCTCTTTTATTGAAAAGAATTTTCAAAGTATAAAAAAACATTCTATAATTTTAATGACATAGAAAGTCGATATTTTTACTAATATTTATTGACAAGTCTCTGTAACTATGTATAATTAGTATTAACAAAAAAATATCTGGATAAGTTAATCTTATTAAGAGTGGTGGAGGGACTGGCCCTTTGAAACCCGGCAACCTGAAAAAAATTTTATATAAGTTTTTTCGTTGGTGCTAAATCCTGCAAGAGAATATCTTGAAAAATGAGAGGAATTAAGTCTTATTAGAACTTATGTTATGGCTACAAAGTCACTTCTTATTTTTGAAGTGGCTTTTTTAATTACTATTATCTACGTTATTAGCAATAAAGAATGCATTAAGCAAAACAAATTAAAGGAGGCAAAACAATGACTTTAAAAAAATCTTTTGAAACAATTGCAGTCAGTGGGATATCAGGTGGAGATGAAGCTACAGGCGCTATAAGCTTTCCAATATATCAAGCTGCCACATTTAAACATCATGGGCTTAATAATAGTACTGGGTATGATTATGCAAGAGCTCAAAATCCTACTCGAGAAGAAGCTGAAAAAACATTAGCTGTTTTAGAAGGTGGCAAATCAGCAATAGGGTTTTCCTCAGGAGTTGCAGCAATTACGGCCTGTATACACTTGTTTAAATCTGGAGACCATATAATTTTGTCTGATGATTTATATGGAGGCACATATAGATTATTTGATGATATTTTTAGAGATTTTGGATTAGAAGCAACATTTATTGATACTACAGATACACAGAATATATTAAATTCTCTTAAAGAAAATACAAAGGCTATTCTTATAGAAACTCCTTCTAATCCAATGATGAAGGTAACGGACATAAGAGCGGTGGCAGAGATAACTAAAGAGAATGGTTTATTGTTAATTGTGGATAATACTTTCTTGACTCCTTACTATCAAAGGCCGTTAGAATTGGGAGCTGATTTAGTAGTTCACAGTGGAACGAAGTTCTTAGGAGGACATCACGATTTATTGGCAGGATTTATTGTAGCAAATGATGAAGAAATTCTACAAAAGCTTAGGAGAATTCATATGTCAACAGGTGCGACTTTATCGCCATTTGATTCATGGTTAATTTTAAGAGGGATAAAGACTTTACATATAAGACTAGAAAGGTCACAAGAAAATACAATAAAGATAGCAAAATTTTTAGAAAGTAACCCTAAGGTAGAAAAAGTTTATTATGTAGGATTAGAGAATTTCGAGGGTTACGAAGTAAACAAAGGACAATCAACTGGTTTTGGGGCAACATTATCATTTAGAGTAAAAGATAAAGAATTAATTCCGAATATTCTAGAAAGAGTTAAAATAATAAGATTTGCAGAAAGTTTGGGTGGAGTTGAAACACTAATAACATATCCAATAACTCAAACCCATTCAGAAATTCCAGAAGATATAAAGAAAAGATTAGGTGTAGATGAGTATTTACTTAGATTATCAGTTGGAATAGAAAATATAGATGATCTGATAAAAGATTTAGAAAATGCAATTGGAAAATAGATTATATAGCTTTAAAGTAAGAAACAATAAAAATAAGAATGGGGCGTTAAATATGAATTTTGGAACTAAATTAATACATGCAAGTGGAGACATAGATCCTACAACAGGATCGGTAAGCACTCCGATATATCAAACATCAACATTTCACCAATTTGACATAGAGAATTTCGGAAAATATGATTATGCAAGATCAGGAAATCCAACTAGAGATGTGGTAGAAAAATTGATAGCCGAGCTTGAAGGTGGTGAATGTGGATTTGCATTTGCATCAGGGATGGCAGCTATTTGTTCAGTATTGTCAATATTCTCATCAGGAGATCATGTTATAATCTGTGGAGATGTATATGGAGGGACGTATAGAGCTACTACAAAATTATTCTCGAGATTTAATATCGAATTTACTTTTGTAGATGCGTCAAATATTGAAGAGATAGAAAAAGCGTTTAAAGAAAATACTAAGGGACTTTATTTAGAAACACCTTCAAATCCATTGTTAAAAGTTACAGATTTAAGAGCAGCTAGTAAATTAGCTAAAGAAAATGGTGCGATAACTATAGTGGATAATACATTTATGTCACCATATCTACAAAGACCTATTGAGCTTGGTATAGATATCGTTGTACACAGCGCAACTAAATTTCTTGGAGGACACAGTGATGTTATAGCAGGTCTTGTTGTAACTAAAACAAAAGAATTAGGAGATAGAGTTTATCAAATACAAAATACTTTTGGTGCAGTACTTGGACCACAAGACTCATGGCTTTTAGTTAGAGGTATAAAAACATTAAAAGTTAGGTTAGATGCGCTTCAAAAAAGTGCTCAAAAATTAGCCGAATGGCTTGAGTCAAGAGAAGAAGTTGAGAAGGTGTACTATCTTGGACTACCTTCGATGGAAGGAAGAGAATTGCATCTAGAGCAAGCAGATGGAGCAGGGGCAGTATTATCTTTTAAATTTAAAACATTTGATAGAACAAAAGTATTCTTAAATAACGTAAAGAATGTAGCTGTAGCTGTTAGTTTAGGTAGTGTTGAAACTATAGTTTCATACCCAGCTAAGATGAGCCATGCATCAATACCAAAAGAAGAGAGAGAAGAGCTTGGAATAACAGATACATTAATAAGAGTATCTGTTGGGCTTGAGGATATTGACGATTTAATAGAGTCATTTAAGGAAGCAATGGAAAAATAAGAAATATAAAAGTAAAAATAAGGTCTGATTGAATATCAATTCAATCAGACCTTTAACTATGCGTTATATTCTATTTTAGTTTTCGTATTATGGTTATAAGGTTTGAGATGGATTCATCTAACGTGCTTATTTCGTCGTCTGAGAGTTCGGATATTTTATCAACAAATGAATTGCAAATTGCAACTCGAAAAGAATCCAATAAATCGAAAGTTTTTTTTGTTAACTCAACTCGAAGAATTCTTCGATCGTTAGAGTCGGAATATCTATTAACTAATCCGTGACTAATTAAGTTATCTATAATTGGAGTCATATTAGACTTTGATATATTTAAGTTTTCTGCAATTTGAGAAATAGGAGATGAATTGAATTCAGCAAGATAAAAGATAACCTTAATATGTGATGGTGGTATCGAAAAATCGGGAATACAACCTTCTATAACTTTTTCTGGAGATTGAAAATTTTTTGCAATATCATTTTCCTTAAGTACATACTTTTTAATAATCCATAAAAAGTTTACTAAAGAATCAGCTACTTTGAATAAGTTATCTTTATCCATATAAAAACAATCCTTCCTTACGTAATAGTATATTACTTAATTATAAACTATTAACAATCTGAAAACAATATAAAAGATTATTGACTTATAATAGTTATAAAAATATAATCATTATATAGTTTCAATTTATTAACACAATATCTAAAAATTTAATAGGAATTATAAGGTGGAATTAAGTTTTAGTTAAGAAAAAAATAATATATTCCAGTTATTATTAATTTTACAACTTAGTAAGTAAGGAGTATTATTAGATTTATTAGGACAAGTTAGAAATGGAACCTTTAATTCTTTAAAATAATGTATTTAATAGTAAGATAAAATTTAAATAAGAGGAGAATAAACATGAGAAAGAACGTAAATAAGATTGTTGCATTTGCGATTGGTATAAGTATTATAAGCGGAAGTATTGTTCCAGCTTTTGCATCAGACAATGTAGAAAGTACTAATAATACTACTGCAAATGTACAAATACAAGTAAACGGAAAAGTCCTTCTTACTTTAGATGATGCTATAAAAGCAGCAATAAGTAATAGTAATACTCTAGCATTAGATGAAAAGAAAATAAGCTATCAAGATAAGGTTAATGATATTAATGAAAAAATTGATGATGCCAAGGATGCTGATAGTGACCACAAGGACTACGATGAAGATATTAATGATAATACATTAAGCCAGTTGAAACAACAAAGAGACTTTGATGAAGATAAGCTTGTACAAAAAACTACTACTGCTTACAATAATATAGTTACAAGCCAAATGAAAATAGACAAGGCTTCAAAAATATTAGAGCTTAAAAAGAAGGATATTAGTAATGCTAAATTAAAGAAAGATTTAGGCATCATGACTTCAATAGATTTTGATAGTACGGAGTTACAAATTCAAAGTTTACAAAATCAACAAAATTTAAGCATAAATACACTTAGAGATGCTCAAGATAGTTTTAAGGTACTAACAGGCAAGGATGTAACAAAGTTCACTTTGGAGCAAGATATTAAGTATGAACAACTTAAAATAGATGGTTCAATAGATGAATATTTGGATAATGCAATAGATAAGTATCTAAAATATAGTAGTGAATTATTGAAGTTAAAAAAAGATTACTATGATGACAAAGATAATCAAGTGTCCGAAGAGGATGTAAAGAAAGCAGAAGATAAAACCAATGAAGCAATTACGAAGAAGCCTTCAAAACCTGCAAACACTGATGATTTAGGCGCATATATGAAATATGTTGATGATATGAATCAATACAATACTAATATAAGTGCATATACAACTACTCTATCATTGAGATTAGCTTATTTAAATAGTAAGTTAGGAGTGTACACTCAAGAAACTACGTTAGAAGAAACTAAAAAAACTTACAAGGAATCGCTTAAAACTATATATACCAATTTGCTTGCCACAGAAGACAATATAAATTATCTGAAGAGTAGCATACAGATAAATAATAGACAACTTAGTACATTAAAACTAAAATATGATTTAGGTCTGATGACAAAATCAGATTATGATACCCAAGTTGCAAATAGTCAAGATTTAGATATTCAATTGAGGACTGCAATAGATAGTTATAATACATTAAAAGAAAAAATACAAAGGCCGTGGTTGGCTTTTTAAAATCATATCGAGAGTATAATTAGGTGAACTGAAATAGTAACTTTTAATAATTTAATTAGAAGTTACTATTTTTTTTGCTGTTTTCTGTATTAGTTTAAGTAGGAAGTTTATTGGGGGTAAAGTACGCTTGGTTTAGTGTTTATGGCTTTTTAGACCTTGAATATTAGAAATTTTAAATTTGTCATTGAAAACGTGACTCAATTTTGAAGTTGTTTAAATTGAAAAGGTTTTACGCATAGTTTAAGATAGTAAATGAAAGAACTAATATTAAATTATATTAATTAAATAAATGGAGGTTTTATTATGGAAACTAACAAAACGTCTCTTAAGGGAAGCGTACAAAGATTAGGTAGTTTTTTAAGTGGTATGGTATTACCTAACATCGGTGCATTTATTGCTTGGGGTTTAATAACGGCATTATTTATTCCTACAGGATGGGTTCCAAATGAATACTTTGGTAAGCTAGTAGGTCCAATGATAACTTACTTATTACCAATACTTATTGGGTACACTGGTGGTAAACTAGTATATGGTCAAAGAGGTGCTGTAGTTGGTGCAATAGCAACAGCAGGAGTTGTAGTAGGTGCTTCTATTCCAATGTTCTTAGGTGCAATGATTATGGGACCATTTGGTGGATTCGTAATCAAAAAGGTAGATCAATTATTTGAAGGAAAAGTTCCAACAGGATTTGAAATGTTAGTAAATAACTTTTCAGCTGGTATATTTGGTGCGATTGTATCACTTATAGGTTATACGTGTATTGAACCAGTAGTTACTGCTTTTTCAAACACATTAGGTGCTTTAGCAACTATAGTTACTAACATGGGTCTTCTACCATTAATAGATATTTTCATTGAACCAGCTAAGGTACTATTCTTAAACAATGCAATTAATCATGGAATATTATCTCCACTTGGAATACAACAAGCACAAGAAGTGGGTAAATCAATATTCTTCTTACTTGAAGCAAATCCAGGTCCAGGGCTTGGTATACTTTTAGCTTATACTTTATACGGTAAGGGAAATGCAAAACAATCAGCTCCAGGAGCAATAATCATTCACTTCCTTGGAGGAATACACGAAATATACTTCCCATACATTTTAATGAAACCAGTATTAATAGTAGCAGCAATAGCTGGAGGAATCTGTGCAGATTTAGTTTTCGTATTAACTAATGCTGGACTTGCAGCACCAGCTTCACCAGGTAGTATATTTGCAGTAATGGCAATGACACCAAAAGGAGGATATTTCTCAGTTTTAGCAGGAGTTGCAGTAGGTGCGATTGTATCTTTCTTAGTGGGATCAGTAATTCTTAAGGCTTCAAAAGATGATGAGAATGAAGGAAATATTGATGAAGCTCAAGCTAAGATGAAAGGTATGAAAGCAGAAAGCAAAGGTTCAAAAGCTGCAGAAACAACAGTTAAAGTATCAAAATCTGATGTTAAATTAATAGTTTTCGCTTGTGATGCAGGTATGGGATCTTCTGCAATGGGAGAATCTATTCTTAAAAAGGCTTTAAAGGATGCTGGAATTAATGATGTTGCAGTTAAGCATTCATCAGTTGATAGTATTCCGCAAGATGCTGATGTAGTATTTACTCAAGAAAACTTAGTTGAAAGAGCAAAAAAATCAGCAAATACAGCCAATATAATCACAGTTAAGAACTTCTTAGATCGTTCTAAATATGATGAGTTTATAAGCACATTAAAATAATAAACTAAATTATGGTTACAATAAAGGACAACTGATTTCAGTGTCCTTTATTGTATACAAGTAAATATTAAATGAGAATTATATTAATTTTTTTTGAGATTGAAAGTTAAAAAAATATCAATCTAAGAATATTTAGAAATAATCTTCAATTTAATATGGTAATAAGCAGAATTATGAAAAAGTCAAATATTATATTCGATTGAGTATAAATTTAATTAAATTATATAATAATCATAATTCAAATAAATGTTTATCTTATTAGAAATATGGCGTACGAGTGTTAAAAAATTAACTATAAAATAGGAAAAAATGAAATAAAACCATGATAATGGCTTTTTAAGAGGGGAAAAAATAAACATTTTTTCTTTTTTTACCTCAAATATTGATTGATATTTAACAAACAATGTTTGAGATGTTTAGTTTTATTGAAAAGTATAAACCAGAAGATATATTAAATAATTTAAAAGGGGCGAATATTAATGAAAGTTACAAATGTTGATCAGTTAAAGAAAAAAATGGAGCAAATTAGAGCTGCTCAAGAGAAATATGCTACTTATACACAAGAGCAGGTAGACAAAATCTTCAGAGAAGCAGCAATGGCAGCGCTTGATGCAAGAATACCACTTGCTAAGATGGCTGTAGAAGAATCTCGTATGGGGATATTTGAAGATAAAGTTATTAAGAATCATTTAGCGTCTGAATATGTTTATAATAAATATAAAAATGAAAAAACTTGCGGCATTTTAGAAACAGATGATGCTTTTGGTATCACCAAAGTTGCAGAACCAATTGGTGTTGTTGCAGCGATCGTTCCAACAACTAATCCAACATCTACTGCTATATTTAAAGCATTAATATCTTTAAAAACAAGGAATGGTGTAATTTTCTCACCACACCCGAGAGCAAAAAAGTCAACAATAGAAGCAGCTAGAATAGTTCTTGATGCAGCAGTTAAAGCGGGTGCTCCAGAAGGAATAATAGGCTGGATAGATGAACCATCAATTGAACTTTCAGGAGTAGTTATGAAGGAAGCTGATATCATCCTTGCTACAGGGGGGCCAGCAATGGTTAAGGCTGCTTACTCATCAGGTAAACCAGCGCTAGGTGTTGGTGCAGGTAATACACCAGTTATCATTGATGAAACTGCTCATATTAAAATGGCTGTTAACTCAATTCTTCTTTCAAAGACTTTTGATAATGGTGTTATATGTGCATCAGAACAAGCTATTATTGTAATAGATAAAGTTTATGATGAAATTAAAAATGAGTTTATTGAAAGAGGAACTTATTTCTTAACTGGTGATGAAATAGATAAAGTAAGAAAAACAGTATTAATAAATGGTGCTATAAATGGAGATATAGTTGGTCAATCAGCTTTTAGAATAGCACAATTAGCTGGAATTGAAGTTCCAGAAGATACAAAAGTATTAATTGGAGAAGTAGAATTAATCGGACCTGAAGAACCATTATCTCACGAAAAATTATCTCCAGTGTTAGCTATGTACAAGGCAAAAACTTTTGATGATGCTTTAGATAAAGCTTGCAAGATTTTAGCATACGGCGGTATGGGTCATACTTCAGTTTTATATACTAACGAATTGACTTGCAAAGATAGAATTGAAGCCTTTGGTGCAGCAATGAAAACTTCAAGAACATTTGTCAATATGCCAGCTTCACATGGTGCAGCAGGTGATACATATAACTTTAGAATAGCACCATCATTTACTTTAGGCTGCGGTTCTTGGGGGGGAAACTCAATATCAGAAAATGTTGGAGTTAAGCATTTATTAAATATTAAGAGTGTAGCAAGAAGGAGAGAAAATATGCTTTGGTTCAAGGTTCCAGAAAAGATTTACTTTAAATATGGCTGTTTAGGAATGGCTCTTGAAGAACTAAAGGATATGGAAAAGAAAAAAGCATTTATTGTAACGGATAAGATTTTATATGATTTAGGAATTCTTGAAAATGTTACTAAGGTATTAGAAAAAATAGGTGTAGACTATAGAATATTCTATGATGTTCAGCCCGATCCAACTCTTGAAAGTGCAAGAAAAGGTGCTAAAGAAATGCTTAACTTTGAGCCTGATACAATAATAGCAGTTGGTGGAGGTTCACCAATGGATGCTGCTAAAATTATGTGGGTTCTTTATGAACAACCAGATGTAGCGTTCGAAGATTTAGCAATGATATTTATGGATATCAGAAAGAGAATCTACAATATGCCTAAGATTGGTAAAAAAGCTTCTTTTGTTGCTGTACCAACATCAGCAGGTACTGGTTCAGAAGTTACACCATTTGCAGTTATTACTGATGAAAAGACAGGAGTAAAATATCCATTAGCTGATTATCAATTAACTCCTAATATGGCTATCATTGATGCAGAATTAATGATGAATATGCCAAGAGGATTAACTGCATCATCAGGTATAGATGCTCTAGTTCATGCAATAGAAGCTTATGTATCAGTTCTTGCTTCAGATTATTCTAATGGTTTAGCATTAGAAGCAGCAAGATTGATATTTAAATATCTACCACTTGCATACACTGAAGGAACAATTAATGTAAAGGCAAGAGAAAAGATGGCTCATGCATCAACAATAGCTGGTATGGCATTTGCAAATGCATTCCTTGGAGTATGTCACTCAATGGCACATAAATTAGGTGCAGAACACCACGTACCACACGGAACTGCAAATGCAATATTAATTAATGAAGTAATTAAATTTAACTCAGTAGAAGATCCAAGAAAGCAAACTGCGTTCCCACAATATAAATATCCAAGTGCTAAATCTAGATATGCAAAGATGGCTGATTATCTACAATTAGGAGGAGAAACAGATGACGAAAATATAGAGGCATTAATTAAGGCAATAGATGAATTAAAGATGAAGTTAAATCTTCCAATGACAATTAAAGAAGCAGGAGTAACAGAAAAGAAATTCTATGCTACTTTAGATAAGATGTCCGAATTATCTTTTGATGATCTATGTACAGGAGCAAATCCAAGATATCCATTAGTAAGTGAAATAAAACAAATGTTTATTAATGTTTATGATAATAAAGAAGAGATTAAGGAAGAAGCTGCAGTAACAGAAAAGTAATTCTATGCAACTTTATATGAGATGTCAGAGCAGGCTTTTGATAATCAATGTACAGGGGCAAATTCAAGATATCCATTAATAAAGGAAATTAAACAAATGTTTATAAATGCTTTCGATAAGGCTGAATAGTAGCTAATCATTGATGGGAATAAGTGCCTTGGTGAAGTATTAATACTCATCAAGGCACTACACACATAAGAGGGATCATGGTAATGATGGATAGTCAAATAAGCAAAGAGGTAATGTACATAAGAGAAGAGATACTGCAGATTAAAGAAGAAATTTCAAAGTTAAATACATATACTTTAAATTTGTCACTGGAAACGTATCACAATTTTGAACTTGTTTAAATTGAAAACGAATTTTATATGGTTTAATATAGAAAGTGAAAGAAGTAATAATATTAGATAACCTGACAGTTTAGTGATAACGTTTATGTTATTATTTTGATATTAAAAGGATGAAATTAGTATTTTACTAAAGTTAAATGAATAATTTTATCTTGTGACTGAGTATGAGACCTTCTGTATTTGGAAAATCTATTTACAAAAGAACATAAAATGCTGAATTGGCGATATTTAAACACTCGTGTTAATATTCTATAGAATGTTTTATGTATTACAAAGTCATAAATACTCTAAAAAATAATAAATGAATCAGGTGAAGTATATGAGTAATTTAACGCCTAGGCAACAGTTTATATTAAGTACAATATTGAATGAAGGAACGTTTAATATAAAACGGATTCAAAAGGATCTTGATATTAGCGAAAGAACAATTTTAAGAGAAATCTCGTCTATAAATAAAAATTTAAAAAAAAATGGTGCAGTTATATTTAATGATGAGGATATGAATTTAAGTATTTCAGGAAATAAAGATAATATAGGGGAAATAAAAAAATCATTAGAAATGATTCCAATTCCATGGATATTTAGTAAGGAACAAAGACAGATAGTAATCATTTGTGAATTACTAGTTAGCAAGGAACCCTTAAAAGCATCATACTTTTGCCATAAATTTAATGTGGTAATGGGAAGCATAAGTCTCGATATAGATGCTATTGAAGAAAGGCTTCTTTCTAAGAACTTATGTGTAATTAGAAAACGAAGTTATGGAATAAGTATTCAAGGATCAGAGTGGAATAAAAGAAACACATTAGTAGAATTATTCTTTGATTTTAAAGTTTTTGAGGACTTAGTAGCATTTCTATATGATGAAAAAGTTGACCCTATAATTACAACTTTTTTTAATGTTATTTTTGGAAATGAAGTTGTTAAATTGGTAAAGGATGTATTGAGAAAAATAGATTTAGGTTATCTTAAGGGGAATGATGTTAAATATCTGAGTCTATTCATCCAAGTGCTTTTATCTATAAGAAAGACTGAAAATGAAGAAGTTATTTCTCTGCCAGATGAAATTAAAAACAATATCCTATCGCTACAGGAATATAAGGCAATTCAACATTTGGGTGAAGTGCTAGAAAAGAATAATATAAGTATACCTGAAGATGAATTAGTTTATTTGTGTCTATATTTGAGTGACTATAAGGTTTTATTTAATAACAATAATCTTATAGAATCAGATATCAATTATGAGAATATCTCTAAAGAAGTTACAGAAGAGATATCGAAGAAAATACATGTGGATATAGCAAAAGATGAACAGTTAATAAAGGACTTAGCTCAACATTTTAGGCAAACTTTTTACATGTTAAATTTAGGATTAAAAGTTATAAACCCATTAATTAATGAAATAAAGGAACATTATTCAGAGTTATATAAGATTATAAAAAATACCTGTAGATTAGTATTTTCAAGGTATAATTTTAAAATCCCTCCAGAAGAGGTTGGGTATATAACTATGCATATTGCCGTTTCGGTTCAAAAGCAGCAAGCAAGGTTAAAGAATATTAAAGTACTTGTTGTATGCCCAAGTGGTATAGGTACGGCAAGAATATTATGTAATAAAGTAAAGGCTCTTTTCAATGATATAGGTGTTATAGATGTTGTGTCTTTACACGATATTAATAATATAATCAATAAAAATGAATATGATTTGATCTTATCAACGGTTCCGGTTAATTTTAAAGAAAAGGAAAATGTGATTGTTGTATCTCATTTTATGACAGAAGCCGATATAGAGAATATCAGTAATTTTATTTTCAACTTTAAAGCAAAAAATAATAAAAAAGAATCAGAATTGTTCGAAGAAACAAGAGATAATGATGTCACAAATGATGAATATGAATTGGCTAACAATATGGTGAAGAATTTTCAATTAAAGAAATCAGATAGTAAGTCGTTTGTAGATTTAATTGATTTTATAGTTGAAGATCTTCGCGAAATTAATATTGCAAGAGACAAAGAAATAATAAGAGAACTTATTTTTAAACGAGAAGAAAATGGTAATGTAGTTATACCAGGCAGCCGTGTAGCGCTGATACATACTAGAAGTGATACAATTACTTCTCCGTTTGTAGGGGTATATAGAATAAATACACCTTTAGATATGAAGAGCATAGGCTTTTCGACAGAACAAGTAGATACATTTATAGTTATGTTTGCAAGAAATGCTGAAAGTAATTATATACTTAAGATTCTTGGAAAGATAAGTGTTTCATTAATAGAAAAGAAAGAATTTATTGAAACACTAAAACTAAGTAATGCAATAGATATTAGAGATTATTTAATTAATATCATTAATAACGAGGAGGAAGACTAATGGAAAAAGGAATTTTAGTAAAAGAAGGAATAGTATTAAATGTTGCGTCAGAATCTAAGGACAAAGCAATAGAAAGAGTTGGTAAGCTTCTAATAGATGGAGGTTACGTTAAAGATAATTATATAGAAGGAATGAAAGCAAGAGAAGAAGAAGTTACAACATACATGGGAAATGGAGTCGCGATTCCTCACGGTATGAATGAATATAAAAAGGAAATACTTGAAACAGGAATAGTAATAGCACAATATCCTAATGGAGTAGATTTTGGCGAAGGTAACACTGCATATATAGTAATAGGAATAGCTGGAAAAGGTGATGAGCATATGGAGATATTATCTCAAATAGCTTTAACTATTCAATATGAAGAAAACGTTGAAAAACTTAGAAATGCAAAAACTCCAGAAGAAATAATGGAAATTATATCTGAAGAAGGAGAAATGTAATATGAAGGCGATTCAATTTGGAGCAGGAAACATAGGAAGAGGATTCATAGGTGCGTTACTTTCAAAAGCTGGATATCATGTAGTTTTTGCAGATGTGAATAAAGAAGTAATCGATAAAATCAATGAAGATAAAAAATACACAATACATGTTATGGATGTAGAGTGTGAAGAAGTAGTTGTTGAAAATATAAGCGGAGTTATCTCAATAAATGATGAAGTTTTACAAGAAATAAAGGAATCTGATATTATAACTACTGCAGTAGGCCTAGTGGTATTGCCAAGAATAGCGCCTACAATTGCTAAAGGAATACAACTTAGAAAAGAAGCTGGAATTAAAACACCATTAAATATTATTGCATGTGAAAATGCAATAAAAGCAAGTTCGCAGTTAAAAGCTGAAGTTGAAAAATGTTTAAATGAAGAAGAAAAAGCTTACTTAGAAGAATTTGTTGGATTCCCAGATTGTTCAGTAGATAGAATAGTTCCGCCAGTAAAAAGTGAAAATATCTTAGATGTTGTAGTTGAAAAGTTCTATGAATGGAATGTTGAAGAAAAAGCATTTAAAGGAGAAATTCCAGCAATAGAAGGCATGAATTTAGCAGATAATTTAATGGCATATATAGAAAGAAAATTATTTACATTAAATACTGGGCATGCAATTACAGCATACATTGGTAATTTGAAAGGTTATAGTACAATAGATGAAAGTATAGCGGATGAAAAGATATATAATGTTGTTAAAAATGCTATGAAAGAAAGTGGAATGGGATTAGTAGAAAAACATAAACTTGATCAAGAAGCTCATTTTAAATATATTGATAAAATCATTGGAAGATTTAAAAATCCTTATTTGAAAGATGATGTATCAAGAGTTGGAAGAGAGCCACTTAGAAAATTAAGTGATAGCGATAGATTAATAAAACCATTAATGACTGCTAAAGGCTTTGACTTAGATGTAGATAATCTATTATTAGGAGTTGGTGCAGCTCTTCACTATAAGAATGAAGAGGATGCTCAATGTGTAAAACTACAAGAACTAATAAAAGAAAAGGGCATAAAAGGCGCTGTGGCAGAGGTAGCTAATATAAGCGATGATGAGTTATTGGAAAGAATAGAAAAAGCTTATGAAGATGTTTTAGCAATATAGGAAATAAATTTAAGGTGGATTTTTATCCACCTTAAAATATGTCGGATTAGTAAAAATAATTATTAAAATTCAATAAATTACATTAAATGTTTATGAATTTGTAATGTAACCAAAAAGTAATATTTAAATATATATATTAATATAGACAATTGAAAATAATATGATAAAATAGTCAAAGAGGCATAAAAGGAAATGTGGAGGTGAAGAGTATAGGTAAGAGAAATTTTTAAATTCAAAAAAGCGCCAGGACTAAGTGATGCTCAGTTAGAAATGAAGTTAGTGAAAAGATGGTTTTTTGTTAAAGGAAACTCGACTCACATTCGTTCGCTGAGTAAGTTCAAGCTACCAAATCGAAGATTTGGACTTTCACTTACGTTGACGAGGTTGGGGAGTATCGAAACTTCGGCGGGTGCCCCACGGTATCGCACTACCGTAAACGGCTGGTAAAACTGTAAAGCGATTTGCAGCACAAATTCAGCTTGGTGTTAAAACCTTTGTTTTAGTTTTAATTTCTAGGATTATTATGCCTTTTTTTATTTGGCTAGAATGAAATTAAAAGAAGAATAAAATTTAATATGTGAAAAAAGAGAGGAAGAATAAATATGTGCGGAATAGTTGGATATTTTGGAAGTAAATCAGCAAAATCTTTTTTAGTAGATGGGTTATCAAAGTTAGAGTATAGAGGCTATGACTCAGCTGGTATTGCCGTTGTTAATGAAGGTAAGGTAAGCATCGAAAAGCACAAAGGTCGTCTTACTAATTTAAGTGATAATCTAGGAGAAGGTAAAGCTGAAGGAACAATAGGTATCGGTCATACTAGATGGGCAACTCATGGAGAACCATCAGATATTAATTCACATCCACACCAAAGTTCAAAAGGAGATATTACTGTAGTTCATAATGGAATTATAGAAAACTATATTGAACTTAGACATTGGCTTAAAGAACAAGGATATGAATTCATATCTCAAACAGATACTGAAGTAATACCAAACTTAATTCATTACTACTATGAAGGAGATCTTTTCAAAGCAGTTGTAAAAGCGACTGAAAGATTAAACGGAAGTTATGCTCTTGGAGTAGTAAGTGGACAGGAACCTGATAAATTAGTTGCAGTAAGAAAAGATAGTCCATTAATTGTAGGTTTAGGAGAAGGGGAAACATTTATCGCTTCAGATATTCCAGCAATAATTAGTTATACAAGAGACATTTATCTTTTAGAAGATAGAGAATTCGTTGTATTAGATAAAGATGGCGCTAAAATTTTTAGTGCTGACGGAACAGAAATAAAGAAAGATGTATTTAAAGTAACTTGGAATGAAGATGCTGCTGAAAAAGGTGGATATGATTCATTCATGTTAAAGGAAATCAACGAACAACCAAAAGCTCTTAGAGATACAATGACATCTAGATTATCAATGGATCATGATATCACTTTTGAAGACTTTAAGTTAACAAAAGAAGAGCTTGATAATATAGATAGAATCTTTATAATTGCTTGTGGAACTGCGTATAATGCAGGTCTTATGGGAAGAGTAGCTATTGAAAGATTAGCAAAAATTCCAGTTGAAGTTGATATTGCATCAGAATTTAGATATAAAGATCCATTAGTAACTAATAAATCTCTTGTAATCACATTAAGTCAATCAGGAGAAACTGCTGACACATTAGCTGTTCTTAGAGATTGTAAAAAAGTTGGAGCTAGAACTCTAGCTATAACTAACGTTGTAGGAAGCAGTATTTCTAGAGAAGCTGACAATGTAATATATACAATGGCAGGCCCAGAAATAGCAGTGGCTTCTACTAAAGCATATACAACACAAGTTGTTGTAATGTATTTACTAGCAATGCAGTTCAGTGAATTAAGAGGTTTAATGACTAAGGAATTAGATAAAGAATTAAGAGAAGCTTTATTATTAGTACCTGAAAAAGTTAAAGTAATCTTAGACAGAGCAAGTGAAATAGAGGAAATTGCAAATCTTTTAACTGACGAAAAAGATGTGTTCTATTTAGGAAGAGGTGCTGATTACGCATTATGTATAGAAGCATCATTAAAACTTAAAGAAATTTCATATATCCACTCAGAAGCTTATGCTGGTGGAGAATTAAAGCATGGAACAATAGCATTAATTGAAGAAAAAACTAAAGTAATAGCTTTATTAACTCAAAAATCATTAAGAGAAAAAATGATAAGTAATATAGTTGAGGTTAAAGCTAGAGGAGCAGAAGTAATTGCTATTGCTTATGAAAATGATGATTTAGATGAATCGATTTTTGATAAGATAATAAGAATACCAGAACTTCTTAACTTAGTTTCACCAATAGTAGCTGTAGTTGCATTACAACTTTTAGCTTATTACACAGCTAGAAATAAAGGCTGCGATATAGATAAGCCAAGAAACTTAGCTAAATCAGTAACTGTAGAATAATAAAGTATAAATATATAGAAAAGTAGATAAAAATTGAAAGAATAATATTTTGATTAAACTTTGTTCAAAATATTATTCTTTAATTTTATGGAGAAATAGGATTTACAGTCATTGTTTTTTTGATCAAACTTTATTCTAAACCTACAGAAGTGCCCATTCCATAAATATTATTAATTTGAGTTGCTATATCTTTTTAATCTTCTTAAAGCAAGTGTCCGCCAGACACTTCGATGTCTTGGGCTGTTACCCAGCCGAAATCATCAGATAATAAGTTCACAATGACCTTAGCAAGATCTTCTGGTTGTCCTATTCGGCCGAATGCAGATTGATCAGCTAGTGGCTTAATGAATTCGGGATGTTTATCGAATGCTCCATCGCCAAAATTGCTGTGAGTAGGGCCAGGAGAAACTGCGTTTACTCGAATTTTTCGTGGTGCAAGTTCCTTGGCGATGTAGCGAGTCCAAGATGACAACGCTGCTTTTAACGAACCGTAGGCAGAATAACCAGGAAATGATTGGTTCTTGGATGAGCTCGAGGTACTCACAATCGATCCAGATTCTTCCATGAATCGAACAAGATGTTGCGTTAAGAAAACTGGTCCTTTGAAGTTCGTATTAAGAATCTTGTCAAAGTACTCTTCGCTCATTTCCGTGAACATCATTGGTCCACCTACACCACCATTATTTACTAAGTAATCAAAAGTAGTTCTATTCCAAACTTCTTTGAGCTTCCTCTTCACTTCCTGAACGAAACCTTCGAATGTTAATCTTTGAGTCAGATCCAATTTCAGTGCTACAGCCCGAACGCCATTATTCTTTTCAATTTCCTTAACAATGTCCTCTGCTCTGTTTTTATAGGAATTGTATGTGAGGATGACGCTTATTCCGCGTTTCCCAAGCTCAAGTGCAGTTGCTTTTCCAATTCCATTACTTCCACCTGTTACTATTGCAATTTTCATAATAAGATCCTCCTTGTTTTGTTGTTCAATTTTGATTTTATTTTAGCTGTTTCTGCTGAAATAAACTAGACCTAATGGTGCCACTTTATTGCCTAAAAATATCACTAGTATTAAAATTGTTCGAATTATGCGCTGCTTTTTGTATTTTAAAAAGCCTAAAAATGCCCTGGGGTTTGGGATTCAGTTGAAAAATAGAAAGTGATGTGATAGAATATGTGCATGAATAAAATTTTAGATGAAATTATCGACCTAATGAAAATAGCAGGCACTCGACCAATTGAAACTGGAGTACCAGGGCTAAGCATGATTAAGGGAGACATTCCAACACATCAGCTCACAGCACTCTACAAGCCGATGATTGGTTTTACGATTCAAGGAACAAAAATTCTTTTAATTGGGGAACGTAGTACTGCCATGAGAGGGCCTTCATATTACGTGTTGCCAATACATGTTCCTGCAACGGCGAGTGTACATCCAAGCTGTGATGGTAGTCCTTATATGTCCCTAGGCCTTGAGCTAAATCAGAATGTTCTTCAGAGTTTGCTGAGAGATCTTCCTGAAGGCCTCTTACCCACTGCTTCTGAGAAGTTTGCAACTTGTGAAATAGACATCGAATTCATGGAGGCATGGTTACGGTTATTACGATTAATAAAAACTCCAAGAGATATTCCAGCGCTTGCACCGGTTTATGAACGCGAAATCCTTTATCGAGTTCTGATGGGGCCACAAGGATGGTATCTGAGGCAACTTGGCTTGAGAGAAAGTAATTTTTCTAAGATTTCTCAGATTGTAAAATGGCTTCGCGATAACTATACGAAGTCAATTGACATCAGTGAGATCGCATTAAAGTCTGGTATGGCTATAAATACCTTTCACCGCCAGTTTAAACAGGCAACGGGTTTAAGTCCAATTCAATTTCAAAAGCAGTTAAGGCTTTTGGAGGCCAGAAATCTCATGGCATTTGAGGGCTATGCAGTGGCTAGTGCCGCATATCAAGTTGGCTATCAGAGTCCCTCACAGTTTAATCGAGAGTACTCCCGCTTCTTCGGTGCACCTCCAGCTAGAGACACTGAGAAGCTAAGACGAATCGAAAGCGCGAGGGATTAGCAATTAGTTGCTTCATTCTATTAAAGTAATTTAATCTCTACGATTAAGTTCTCGTCGAGCATAAATTACTATTCTTCAAAAGAGGAGGACGGACAATAACTTAAGTGGCTAAAGCAAATGGTAAACATCATTAAAATCCTGAATAAGGTAATACCCGGAACAATACTGCTCCGGGTATTTTTTAATTAGGAACATATAAACCTATATGGCCATTACAGTTTCAACCCCAAAATATCACAACGCTTGATAGTTTGGAATCTATAAATTTATACTTCAGCTATTACTCTACAAGATAGACCAGAAAAGCCGCTCATGTTTATAGGGAAAGTATATACTGTGAAGGATTTATTGAGAGTTTCTTTTAACAATAAATCTAAATTAACAAGATTTTCTATAATAAAAATGCCATTTTTCGCACAATGTGAGTCAATGCGAGGATGATCTTTAGGCTTCTTAGCTCCCGCCATATCTACACCTATAAAACTTACTTTCTTTTCAATAAGATAATTTACTAAGTCATCAGATAACTCAATGTATGTTGATAAATATTCTTTAGAGCCGTATCCATATTGCTTTAATATTCCTGAATGAAATAATATGAAATCATTTTCTTTTACACTGCTTAAATCTAAATCTTCTAATTTTACCTCTTCAGTTTTGATATGGCTTATATCAAATATTTTGCCTTTTGTTATGATATTGTCTATTGAAAATTCTCCGTCCATGACATCTAGATGGGTTCCTACATGCCCAGATCTTTCGGCAACTTCATTAGTAGTTTTTAGTGAAGATAGCATCTCGTCCAATATTTCTTTTTCAATTTTAAAACTTAAATCAATTTTCATTTTATAACCTCCAATATAATATTTAATTTCCTAGGAAACGATATTATAATATCACAATATTATTTCCTTGTAAACTATTTTTGGAAAATGCATTGAATAAGCGCTTGAAATAGAATATAATATAATTGTTTCCAAAGAAATTAATAATTAAAAGGAGATCAGAATTATGAAAACAGAAAATACAAAATTTGAGATAGATATAACAATAAATAAATTGATAGCAGCCTTTGATAATATAAATAATTCGTTAGATAGTCATGAGAAAGAAATGAAGGATTTGTTAATCAAAAATGATCATAAAGATTTTAACAATATGAGCCTAATGCTTTCAGAAGTTCACGCGATTGAGTGTATTGGAAAAAATCAATTGACTAATTCAACATTTATAGCAAAAGAATTAAATATGACGAAAGGTGCCATATCGAAGATTACTAGTAAGTTATTAAAGAAAAAGTTAATAAAAGGGAATCATTTGGAAAATAATAAAAAAGAAATTTATTATACCTTGACAGCACAAGGGAAAGAAGTCT
Organism: Clostridium chromiireducens; assembly: GCF_003575225.1. NCBI lineage: Bacteria > Bacillati > Bacillota > Clostridia > Eubacteriales > Clostridiaceae > Clostridium > Clostridium chromiireducens. Next base: position 138,781 of record NZ_QXDJ01000006.1, read on the forward strand.
TTAAAATACATGAAATACTTCATAAAATTGAACATGAAAAGTTTGTGAAAATATTAAGCAAATATGATAAAGAAGGCTTAAGTATTATAAATAGTTTTTTAGATGATTTAATAAGCGAACTTTAAGGAGGAGAAGAAAATGCAAGGGAAAGAGAATAGAAGCATAGTCAATAATGAAGAAACTCAGGTTAAAGAATGTATTGAAACTATATCAAATTTATTAAACGATATGAAGGGGAATATAAATTTTTCAGAGGAAGTAGCAAGCAGAGGAGGAAATGAAGTGAGTAATTTCATTTCAACCTTTGAAGATCTCTTAAATCATACAAAATTTATAGAAAATATTTCATCTGAAATAAATGCTGTTGCATCTAGAACTAACTTGCTAGCGCTTAATGCATCAATAGAAGCGGCAAGAGCAGGTGATGCGGGGAGAGGGTTTTCAGTAGTTGCAGATGAAGTTAAAAAGCTTTCTATTGGTACAAAGGAATTAGTTGTAAGTATGAATGATACACTGAAAAAGATATATTCTTTGACGAAGGAAGCAAATGATGAAATAGAAAAATTAAAAAATAGGGTAAATAATATTCAGCAAGCTAGAAGTAATTTTTCTAAGGTAAATAATGAGGTAGATATTATAGTTGCTAAGTTTGATGAATTGAAAAGAATAACGAATTAAGCAGTAACTTATAGAGTTGCACTAGTAGAATTTACGATATCCAAATCGGGAATTTCTTGTATATAATATCCTTTCTTGATTATATAAAAAAAATAAAGTATACTGGTTATATAAAATGATAATGAATATCATTTACCAAATGTGGAAAGGAGAAGCTACTCGTAAAAATATAAACTAATAAGTAACGTCTGAACTGAGTAGTAGATTTAAAATGAGTACAAAGAATTATTTAACACCATTAGAAATTACTGAAGAAATAATACAAACTGGTATTAAGAAATCAAAGATGACTATTATTAATATGCTTATACTTGGATTCCTAGCAGGTGCGTTCATTGCCTTTGCCGCTGAGGGTTCAAATATGGCATCTTTTAACCTTTTAGCAAAGGCAGAAACTTATGGATTAGGGAAGGTTTTAGCCGGTGCTGTTTTTGGAACTGGGCTCATGTTGGTTTTAATTGCAGGAGGAGAGCTCTTTACGGGTAATACAATGATGCTTGCTGGTGTGCTAGATAAAAAAGTGAGTATAAAAGCAATGCTAAAAAACTGGTTTTATGTTTATGTCGGAAACTTTATAGGTTCTGTATTTATAGCCTATATGATGAATAAGTCTGGTCTTTTTAACAGTGGAGATAGTATGCTTGGCGCAGTAACAATAAAAATTGCGGCATATAAAGTAGGGCTTACATTTACTCAAGGTTTATTTCTTGGAATCATGTGTAACTGGCTTGTATGTTTGGCTGTGTGGATGGCATATGGTGCTAAAGATATGACAGGAAAAATATTCGCTATATTTTTTCCTATATGGCTTTTTATAACCTCAGGATTTGAGCATTGTGTAGCTAATATGTATTACATTCCAGCAGGTGTCCTGGCTAAAAACAGCAAGGCATTAACGGATGCGGCTCTTGTGTTAGGAGTGACACCAGAAAAACTTGAGCACTTGAACTGGGAAACATTTTTTATTAAAAACTTAATTCCTGTAACACTAGGAAACATAATTGGAGGCGGCATTTTGGTAGGGGTAGTTTACTGGTATGTATATATTAAAAGCAGTAAAAGTTTAGATAAGAGAATTTAAATGCTATTCTTAGGAATATATTTTTAAAGGTATATATGTATATAGAAAAATACTTTTATATAAATATATATAACTTTTTTACTATATACATAGAAAAATATATAAATATTTATAGGAAATATGCAGGCTTCAGAGGTATGTATAAATGCTTAGAAGATAATTCTGGTCATTCAACTTTAATTACATAACAAAAATTTTTAATCACGTTTTGAGAGCACATCACAGGTACAGTTGTCATGCTGCATTGTGATGTGCCGTTTTAATTGTTCATATAAAATCAAAACAGATTATAAAGTTTTAAAATAAAAGGTCAGCAATTATTTTAAAAAGTCTTCTCTTGTTGGCGTGAATACATCTAATAATTCCGAACCTTCTTCCAAAATAATGCATCCATGAGGGACATTTGAAGGGAAAAGTAAAGAATCTCCAGCAGTTACTATAGTTTCTTCTCCATCTATTATAAATTTTAATTTACCCTTTAATACGTATGTAAATTGGTCATGTGGATGAGTGTGAGGAACAACTGAAGTAGTTGTTTTATCAAATATAACTCTTGCACCTAATAAGCTGTCTCCATTAGCTAAAATTTTTCTATTTGTGTTATCATCAGGGAATTGCATAACTGCATCTTCATTTTTTATAATCATAAAAGCATCTCCTTAATAAAGTGTTTTATAAAAATTATACAATGTTTTTCTAATATGTCATAATATTAATTTATATTTTTAACAGTTAACAACATTAGTAATATAAGATTTGAACCTATCTTACTAGAAAGAGAATATGTTTTGAAATTCACATTATAAATATACAAAATATATATGAAATATACAATCAAGTTGTATATAAATTGATATAATAAGGCTAAATCGAAGATATTACTCATGGGTATCAAGTGAAACTTGATACAGATGCTAGCTATGGGATAAAAATAAATAATTTAATTGAGGTGGGAAATTATATGTTAGAAAAGAATTTAAGTGAGATCTTAAAGAAAAGGTTTAACAAGGTAATTAGTAAGGCGAGTAACGAAGAAATCTATTTAGCATTATTAGAATTAACAAAGGGAACAATCAAGAAAAAGGGAGCTAATAAGGGAAAGAGAAAGTTATATTATATTTCTGCTGAATTTTTAATAGGTAAATTAATGTCTAATAACTTAATTAACTTAGGTCTTTATGAAGAGATTAAAGAGGTTTTAGCTAAGAATGGTAAGGAGTTAGCTGAAATTGAAGAAGTTGAATTAGAGCCTTCATTAGGAAATGGTGGTCTTGGAAGATTAGCGGCTTGTTTCATAGATTCTATTGCAACTTTAGGATTAAATGGAGATGGTGTAGGATTAAACTATCATTTTGGATTATTTCAACAAGTTTTTGAAGATCGCAAACAAAACACAGTTAAGAATCCATGGATAACAAGTCAAAGCTGGTTAAACAAATCTAACATTAAATTTGAAGTTCCATTTGCTGGATTTACAGCTACTTCAACACTTTATGATATAGATGTAACTGGATATGATCAAGAGGCTTCAAATAAACTTCGTCTATTCGATATTGATACTATAGATGAAACTTTGGTTAAAGAAGGAATTAACTTTAATAAAGAGGACATCAAAAAGAATTTAACATTATTCTTATATCCAGACGATAGTGATGAGGCTGGGCATTTATTAAGAATATATCAACAATACTTTATGGTTAGTAATGCTGCTCAATTAATTTTACTTGAAGCAGAAGAAAACGGGCATGATCTTCATAAATTACATGAATATGCTGTAGTTCAAATTAATGATACGCATCCATCTATGGTTATTCCTGAATTAATAAGACTACTCGGGGAAAAAGGAATACCGATGTCTGAGGCTATTGAAATAGTATCAAAGACTTGTGCTTATACGAATCATACAATATTAGCAGAAGCATTAGAAAAATGGCCAATAGCTTATTTACAAAAAGTTGTACCGCATCTATTACCAATCATTAGAGAGCTGGATAACCAAGTTAAGCTTAAATTTAAAGATGAGAAAGTAGCTATTATAGATAAAGATAAAAGAGTGCATATGGCTCATATGGATATTCACTATGGATACAGTGTAAACGGAGTTGCTGCTTTACATACTGAGATCTTAAAAGAAGAAGAATTAAAATCATTCTATGATATATATCCAGAAAAATTTAATAATAAAACTAATGGTATTACATTCAGAAGATGGTTAATTCACTGTAATAATAAGTTAGCAAGTTATATAGATGAACTTATTGGTGAAGGATATAAGAAAGATGCTACTAAGTTAGAAGAATTAGCTAAGTTTATAGACGATAAAGAAGTATTAAATAAACTTGGAGAAATCAAGAAAGCAAATAAGCTTGAATTAAAGGAATATTTAAAAGAAACTCAAGGCGTTGAAATCGATGAAAATTCTATCTTTGATATTCAAATTAAGAGACTTCATGAGTATAAGAGACAACAAATGAATGTACTTTACATCATTCATAAGTATTTAGATATAAAGAACGGTAACAAGCCAACTACGCCTATAACTATGATATTTGGAGCTAAGGCCGCACCAGCCTATATAATTGCTCAAGATATAATTCATACTATTCTTTGCTTACAAGAAATTATTAATAATGATCCAGAGGTTAACAAGTATTTAAAAGTTGTTATGGTCGAAAACTATAATGTAACTAAGGCTTCTAAATTAATACCTGCTTGTGATGTATCAGAACAAATTTCTCTTGCATCTAAGGAAGCATCAGGTACTGGTAATATGAAGTTTATGCTAAATGGCGCATTGACATTAGGAACTGAAGATGGAGCTAACGTTGAAATTCATGAGTTAGTCGGAGATGAAAATATCTATATATTTGGGGAATCTTCTGAAACAGTTATCGAGCACTATAAGAAAGAAGATTACGTTTCTAAGAAATTCTATGAAAAGCCAGCAATCAGAGAATTAGTTGATTTTATTATCAGCGATGAAATGGTGGCAATTGGAGATGAAGAAAACCTTACAAGACTTCACAAAGAGTTAATCAATAAAGACTGGTTTATGACTTTACTTGATGTTGAAGATTATATTGAAACTAAAGATATTGTATTTAAGGATTATGAAGATAGGGAAACTTGGAATAAGAAAGTATTAATTAATATCAGCAAGGCAGGATTCTTCTCTTCGGATCGTACAATTGCTCAATACAATGAAGATGTTTGGAAGTTGTAATTTCTGATATTGAGTTAAATTTGTTTGATTTGGTATCGATACCGAATTGAATTAAACTTATAAAGAGATTAAAAATTTAGGAGCCTAAATTTTTAGTCTCTTTATTTTAGTAAAAGCTACGTTTTTCATCCAAAATTACTATTTCTATATTCAGAAGGTGAAACACCAGTAAAATATTTAAAGACTTTATGAAAATGACTTTGATCATGAAAACCTAACGTTAAACTAATTTCTAAAATACTATTTGTAGTAGTAACAAGTAACACCTTAGCCCTATCAATTCTTATTTTCTTTGCGTATTTCATTATAGTTATCCCCATATGTTTTTTGAAACAATCAGATATATAGCCCTCAGATAGATTTAAATCGCTAGATAACTGTTTCAAGGATATCTTACTCTCAATATTTAGATGAAGATGTTTTAAAATTCTATTTATAACAAAGTTATCTTTTACTTCGACATCATTTATAAGCAAGTTTATATATGTATCTATCATTTGTATTTCAAGATCTTGAAGGGATTGCAAAGTATTGAGGGTTGGAATTAAATCATAAAACTTGTTATATACAGGATGAAGGTACCTAGTTAGAATTCCATTTTCAACTATTTGCCGAGTATACATTGCATTCCAAATAATTAAATCATTTTTCTTATCTTGTATAGGTATTTCGTCAGAAATTTCTGCTAAATGCTTCTGTGTAACTATTTCTAATATTTGTGGCTTGGCTCTAAGTTCAATTAGAAAGGATATATCATTATTAAAAATACTCATATCAGATTTGAAAGAATTGTCCAAGATGCATCCTCCTCCACATAGTTATTAATGTATATATTTTTATGGTATATATACATATTATATTAAAAGTATACAAATAGAATCAAGATAAATCAGCTTTTTGCAATTGAGGTTGCAATTGAGGTTAGTAATTATTGTTGGAGCATATTGCTTAGGGAATATGATTTAAAGAAATAAGTAAATATGATGGACTTGCAAATCAGAAATTAAAAAGAGATCAATTATCTGACAAAGAGATCTTTGTTTCGAATTTAGATAAAATGAATTTATACTCTTTTTTCGACTTTTTTGTCGATAAAAAATTAATAATATTGCTGCAATAAAGTAAAGAGATGGGATTATGGTGCGATAATAAAAGTAATATGTAACATATTGTTGAAACTATAGAACAATATAAAAATGGACGATAGTAATTTACCTTTATATTAAATTGTGAATTATATTATTTGTGAAGAGAGGTTTTATGATGAAGAAGAAAAAAATTAAACTTAACAGCATCCGGAGTAAACTCATTATTAGCTTAGTAGGAATATGTATAATCCCACTACTTATTTTGGGATATGGTGCAAATATGCAGGCCAAATCAATTCTTAATGAAAAATTAAAGGTGACAAGTCAACAGACACTTTTAGAAGTAAATGATGGTATCAATAATTATTTTAATGGGTTTGGCAGTATAATTAATATTCTATCGACAAATCATAATTTCGTTAATGCTGATGATAGCGAACAGGCAACATATATACAAGACCTTTTACGTGGTGTAAAAGAAAGTAATAATAATATATTTAGTTCATACTTTGGGACAGTTGATGGGCAGTTTCAAATATATCCTAATAATAAAATGCCTGAAGGATTTGATCCTAGGGAAAGGCCTTGGTATAAGCAGGCTATGGATAACAGAGGGAAAGTGATAGTGACTCTACCATTTAAAGATGCTCAAACTGGTAAAAGTGTTGTATCACTAGCAAAGACAGTAGAAAGAGACGGAAGAGTCATAGGCGTATGTGCAATGAATGTTTCATTAGAAACACTTACTGAAAAAGTAGCCACAAAAAAAGTAGGAACTACAGGATACGTATTTATCTCTGATATTGAAGGTAAGAGCATTATAGCACATCCTAACAAAGACGTAGTAGGTACTGATGCAGCATCTAAACTTTCAATTTGGAATGAAGTGAAGACATCAGAAAAAGGTTTTGTAGCTTATGAATATAATAATGCAAATAAGTTTGGAGTATATGAGACCAATAATGTTACTGGATGGAAAATGGTGGCCACGATAGATGAGAAAGAAATAACAAATGACACATATTCAATATGGATTACAACATTAATTATAGTATTAGTGATCTTCTTGATTTCTATAGTATTATCTTTATTCTTAAGTAAGGGGATAGCTCAAAATATTAAGAAATTAAAAGAAGTATTTGAAAAAGCATCGAATGGTGATTTAACAGTATCTATATCGTCATCAACAAATGATGAATTTATGGATTTAGCTCATTCTTTTAATGGAATGATGAAAAATATATCAGGGCTAATGAATAATGTTACAACATCATCTAGAATAGTGTTGGAAACGTCATCAAACCTTGCAAGTATGTCAGAAGAAGTAACAGCTTCAATTGGAGAAGTTGCAAGAGCAATTGAAGGGGTTTCACAAGGTGCTACCGATCAAGCGCAAAATGCTCAAAATGGAGTTGCGCAGATGAATAATTTATCAGATGGATTAGATGAAATCAGCGTAAACTCAAACGAAATGGACAGGCTTTCTATAAGTGCTAAGGATTTAGGTGATAAAGGATTATCTATGATTGATACTTTAATAGAAAAATCACATAAAACCAAAACAGCTACTTCTGAAGTTAATGATATAGTACAAGATATGAATGAAAGTACTAAAAAGATAAATACAATATCTGAAACAATATCTCAAATAACAGAGCAGACAAATCTTCTCTCACTAAATGCAAGTATAGAATCAGCACGTGCCGGAGAAGCAGGTAAGGGATTTGCAGTCGTTGCAGAAGAGATAAGAAAGCTTGCAGAACAATCTAAGGAATCAACAGAAGAGATTAAGGTAATTATAGCAAACATACAGAAGAAATCTGATACAGCTGTAAGTGCTATTAAATCTACGGAGAGCATAGTTATCGAGCAAGATTTGGCAGTAAGCGAGACTCAACAAATATTTAGTGAGATCCTTAATTCAATTGGAACAATGATTAATAAAGTTGAAGAAGTAAAATTAGCTATAGTAGAAATAAATAAAAGGAAGCAAAGTGCAGTATCAGAAATAGAGAATATATCATCTATATCACAGGAAACAGCTTCTGCATCAGAAGAAGTGACAGCATCAACAGAAGAAATAACTGCTGCCATGGATAGATTTACAAAATATGCAGATGAACTCCAAGTATTAGCGGAAAAATTAGATACGGAACTAAATAATTTTAATTTAGATTAATAAATAGAATATTATATATGTATAAGTAATAAAGGAAATTAAGAAATGAAAACTTGATTTCCTTTTCTTTATAGGTTAAATATTATATTTGGATAATTTTATGAGGATATAATATCTACGTCATAATTAGTAATAGGCTAAAGGAAAGGAGGTTAAAAGTTAATCTGGATGAATTGTAGATATAATGGTATAATTTAGGTATAAATTAGTATATAAATTTATAGAAAAATCATGGGAGGTAGAGCGATGAAGAGTTTAAAAGGAAGTAAAACAGCAGAGAATTTAATGAAGTCATTCGCTGGAGAGTGTCAGGCAAGAACTAGATATACTTACTATTCAAGTATTGCTAAAAAAGAGGGATTTGTGCAAATTGCTAACATATTTATAGAAACTGCAGAACAAGAAAAAGAACATGCAAAAAGATTCTATAAATTTCTTAAAACTGATTATGTAGATGAGGCGATAGAAATACAGGCGTCTTTTCCTGTTTCTTTTCATGATAAAACATTAAAGAACCTGCTTGCAGCAGCAGCAGGCGAAAATGAAGAATGGACAGACCTATACCCAAGTTTTGCAGAAATTGCTGAACAAGAAGGATATCCAGAAGTTGCAGTAGCTTATAGGAAAATAAGTGAAGTTGAAGAGAGACATGAAATTAGATATAAAAAGCTTGCGAAAAACATAGAAGAAGGAACAGTATTCAAAAAGGATGAAGTGGTTCTTTGGAAGTGTAATAATTGTGGGTATATATACGAGGGGCAAGAAGCACCTATTGCATGTCCTGCTTGTGTGCATCCACAAGGATATTTTGAAGTATTTTTAGAAAATTATTAATCATAATATGAGATAACTTAACGATATGTATTTAAAAGGAAACACTTGTTAAAAAGGATAAGTGTTTCTTTTTTATATTACTTTTTGACAAAGAAAATATTTAAATTACGAGGAGTTTTATGTAATTTTGGTGTATGTCTAGGGTATTAATCAAGTATAAAAATAAGAACAGAAAGTGGAAAGCTTATAATGACACTTTTTAGTTTTAGACAGCAGGCCCTAGTCATGATAAAATAAAAGAAGTAATACAAAAATTCAGACAGATGGTGAGCAAATGATTAGGGCGAAGTTAGAAAAAAATAAAAGTGGAAAGATAATATTTAAGTTAAAGGTTGATGAGGCTAGTAAGGATAATATTTTATTCAAAAGAGCACTTATGGAATCAAAATTTATTAAAGGAAAATCTAGATATGAATACGAAGTACCTTTAAGATTTTTTGTCCCAATATATAATAATGTAGATAAGGAAAGATTTTCACTAGATAAGAAAAGTATAATATCGTACTTAGAATTTTCGGATCACTATGATCAAAACTACTATACAGATATTGATGCAACTGCAAAATACATGAAAAAGTGGAGAGAAGAAGGGTGTCCTGAAATTTATAGAATTACTATAGATATAGAAAATCACGAAGTGAAAAAAGAAGTTGTCTTTAAAAAGAATAAAATTGAAATTAAGGAATTGCAACTATAAAAGTAGTATAAAGAATGAAGAGGTATATCTCAAACTATAATTTCTAGCTTGAGATATACCTTTATATAAATGATTTATTTATGATAAATTATACTTACTATTATGTTGGTTGCTTTAGAAGAATTGTTCCATAGAGTGAATTCGTGTATGGAATTCAACTTTACGTTGTTTAGTAATAATAAATCTTTAGAATTAAGTTCGAAATTTTTACTATCAACATCAGATTTAAAGCTTCCATCAACTACATAAAAGCAGATATAGACTAAATCTTTATTAGGTAAAGCATTATATTTAAAATCAATATAATTATTAGGAGGAATATTTAGATGTATTAATTCACCGCTATAATTTTCTCTTGTCATTAAATTAAAAACGGATGCTTTTCCAGCAGTTGTAGTTGTCCAATCACCCATAAAACTATCTTGATCAAAGGGTTTAAGTAACTTGTTATATTTACCCTCATGATTAAGAGTTATTTGCCCTTCAGTAACCATAAACTTACGTGAAACATTTGGCAGGTTACTGAATGTAGATTCTGATATATCAATTTTAGCAACACCAAGTCTCCATAAAAAGTTTCTGCTAGCATAATCAGAATTTAGTGGGTACGTTATTAATTCAGTGGCTATACCACCAGACCAAAATGTTGGTTTAAATTTATCTTGTAGTATTAACTCAATTTCGTATTTCATAATTAATCTCCTATTTAAATACGTATTATATGTTCATTCTATTATATTAAAAGATATATGCATAATCAATGCAGTTATTAGATTCGTTATAGAATATTACTTATCACGTATATATTACATCAAATATTCCTTAGATATAAGGGCATGAATAAAAGCGTAGACACAACATAATTAAATAAGTAAAATTATAATTAATATGGTAAATAATCAAAGTGGAAGACTATTTATAAATGAAGTAAATGATCTTTATTAACATGCGAAAATATAATTGTGGAGGCTGATATTATGAGCATCTCTAATGATAAAAAAACATTAAGAAAAGAGATTTTAACTAAGCGTAAAGATATAGATAATGTTGAAAAAGAAAAGATGGATAAAAAGATATTAAATAAATTTTACGAAAGTAAATTTTATAAGGATGCAACAAATATATTTGTTTATATATCCTATGATTCAGAAATAGACACTAGATTAATAATAAACAAGGCGTTAAAAGATAATAAAAAAATTTATGTACCAAGAACAGAATTTGAAACGAGAATTATGGATGCTGTAGAAATTAAATCCTTTGATAACCTTATAAAAAGTAATTATGGTATTTTAGAGCCATCAAAGAATGAGCCGTGTATTAATCCCAATGAACTAGATTTAATTGTTGTCCCAGGCGTAGCGTTTGATAGAAATGGCGGTAGAATGGGTTATGGTGCAGGTTTTTATGATAGATATTTTAAGAAAATTACAAAAGATAATATAGAAAGAATAATAAAATTAGCATTGGCATACAATTTTCAAGTATTAGATAAAGTGCCAATGAATGAACAGGATGTTCCGGTAGATTTTATTATTACTGAAAAAGAATTTATTGGGTAGTGCATATATAGTGGATAACTTACATATATGGGGGAGAGCTTATGGAACACAATGAAAATAATTTTGCCTACCTTAGAAGAACTAGTATAGAAAAATATTACTGTGAGTTAATTAAAGCTGAACATGCATGTGAGTACTTTCCCATAATTACAAAGGTCATTGTTAGAAAAGTTCTAGAAGTTTTTCTGAAAGATATAGCTGAAAAAAATAATATAGAAAGCAATGTTTCAGCTTGGAATTTATTTAATAATATTAATTCTAGCCCAAAATTTTCGTTGCCAGAAAAAATATATAATTATATAGAAATTATACTGGTTAATGGATATGAGCATGTATCACGAAATAATAAAAAGATATCTAAGCATCCAATAGAGATTTTGGAAACTATGCATAATATTTTATGTTGGTATTTAAAAGAAACGGAACCACTTACGGTAGAGTTAATTGGTGATTTAAACTTTAGGGCACCAAGTACCATTGAGTATATGGAAAAGGAAATTTGTAAAATACAAAAAGATATTTTACAAAAGGATAAACAAATAAATAATCTAAGAAAAAAAATTATTCAACTTAGCAACAAACCTAAAATAATTAGTGATGTAAATAAAACTATAATTGAAATAAAGCGAGAAAAGGAAATTTTAGAAGAATGTCACAAAATATCAATTAAAAAGATTGAATTTCAAAGAAAACAGGTTTCAGATATAGAAAAAAATTATAAAACTTATATTAAGAAATTAGAAATATTAAAAGAAAAATGTAATGAGAACCAGGAGTTACTGTTTGAAAAAGAAAGTCAACTTGTTAAGGCTGAGATAGAAAATCAAGAATTAAAGCATACAATTAAATTTTTGGATGAAGAAGAAAATACAATAGAGACGAAAGAACATTATATTGAGAAAGAATTAAAAATAGTAAGGCAGTCATATGAAAACTTATCGAAGCTAACTAATCAATATCAGGACATACTAGAAACTATGGAATTTTCATACGATAGAGACTTGCAAAAAATACTAGAATTACAGAAGAATAATATTAATATGAAAATTAGCTTTGAAGATTCAATATTTAATGAAAATATAGTTATTTATAATAAAAATACAATTGAGGCCAAAAGAAAAATATCTATATTTAAGGGAATATTGGATGAAAGGATTAAAAGGGAAGTAAGGAATGGTTATATATATAAGCGGTTCATTGGCTTAAAAGGTAGGGAACTTAGAATTGCATATACTATTATTAACAGTGCTAATAAATCAAATAATATAATAAGTAAATCTAAAGAGACTTTACTAAAATCCAATGAGGAAAAATTTCTAACATCATTAAGTAAAAATTTAGAGGATTTAAGCAATATAAGTGATGATGAAATTAAATTAGTGTTATATTATAAATTAATAAATTTATCACAAATGCATGTAGGCGTTATATATAATAGAAGACAATTTGTACAATCTGTAGAGAATATAGTAGAGAGAGCTTATCAAATTCTTGTGGATAAAAAAGATTTCAAAGGAAGAATAAGAAAGCTAGATGCTATAGGTTCATATTATTTAGAGAAAATATTAATTTCACTAAAAAACAAAAATGCTAATATTCAAATACATGATATTTTAGTGGATAAAATCTATAAAATTATTATGAAACTAAAACAAAATGAAGAGAATATTGGGAAAACTAAAATATATTATGATAAGTTTGATTTAGACAATATGTCAGAAACAACATTAAAAATATCTATAAAATCCCAAGTATTTGTTTTCCTATCAATAATGGTTAGTTTGGGTAATATTACATCATTTAGAGAAGTGGCAGCAGTTATACTTGAGATTGATAGTTTAATTTCTAAAAGACCATTATCAGACAGCTTTTATGATGGAGAACGTCAAAATTTAAGATTTCCAAATGAGTATTTTATGATTCTTATGGCTCTAAGCAGCGGAATTACTTCCATAAGTCAAAAACAGCAGGAAGAATTACTGCCATTACTAATAGCTGAAATAATGAGTTTAGATGTAGAAGATAATGTTAACTTTGATTGTTATGATAGAATGGTTGATTTATGGAAACATAAACAGCAGCGATATAATGATATTTTCATAGAGAAAGAAAATAAGGAAAACGTATTAGAATCATTGCTAAAGGAAAAGCAGGAGTTGGAAATTAATAATGCAGAATTATTGCGAACTAATGGGGTGCTGGTTGAAAGATATAATATGTATAAAGATGAATTCAAAGAGATTGTACTGAAATCAGATAAAAGAATTCTTTTACCATCATATATAAGCTTTGAAAGACTGCGCAATAAAAAAGAAATGGCAGAGAATAATATAAATGAATCTAAAAGTAAGCTTGGGACCTTAAAAAGTATGTTTTCTCCAGACATGTGGAAAGAGCAGGCTAGTAAACTAATTAATGAATCTAATATGGTAGAAGCTGAAAAGCGCTTGATCGAGGAGGCAAAACAAAAGCCTTATTTTAAAAAAGAATATTCTGTCTTCTCAGAGTTAGAAAAGCAAATTAAAGAAAGTAATGAACTAGTAGATAAAAGCGAGGAGAAGCTTAAGGATAAAAATTCATTAATTGATAATACAAAAAAACAAATTAGTAAACTACAAAGACAGTTAAATAACATAAAGGAACACTACCCAGATATTGAAGAGGGATATTATTAGAAAAACTTAATGTTATATTAAATCAATATTTTTAGACAGATAAAATTATATTTAGTCTGTATTTTATCAAATTAATAAAAAGCACTAAATGAAAGCTGTATATACTTAAAGTGAGCAACTTTCAATTTAGTGCTTTTTGTTATATTTCATATATATAACTTAAGTGTAGATATTAACAGAAATGAGAAGTATGTTTTGTGAAGTGTTTCATTGGAATTTAGATGGTTATAATTCTTGACTAGAAGTTGTTCGAAAATGCTAGTTCAAAACTTGTTTTTGAGGCTAGCATTTTTGATGCAACTTCTAGTCTTAGAATTACCCATCTAAATTCCTAGAAACCGGAATAAAACATACTTCTCATTTCGTTAACTTATATACTTAAGTTTATCTTTCTTTGTTTTCTATTTCTTTTACAATTCTTTCGATGAATGCATCTAACTTTACAGCACCTTCATCATCGTTTTTCCTACTTCTTACAGAAACTTCGCTGTTTGCAGCTTCTTTTTCTCCAACAACTAGGATGTAAGGAGTTCTTTCAAGTCTTGCTTCTCTAATCTTATAGCCGATTTTTTCAGCTCTGTAATCTGATTCAACTTTAACGCCGTTGTTTCTTAAAGTTTTAACAACTGATTCAGCATAATCATTGTATTTATCAGAGATTGGTAATACTTTTACTTGAACTGGAGCAAGCCATGTAGGGAATGCACCAGCATATTTTTCTATAAGCATTGCTATAGTTCTTTCATAGCATCCAATTGATGATCTATGGATAACAAATGGTATTTTCTTTTCTCCATTTTTATCAATATAAGACATCCCTAATCTTTCAGCTAAAGCAAAGTCGATTTGAACTGTTATTATAGTATCTTCTTTACCATGAACATTCTTAAATTGAATATCAAGCTTTGGTCCGTAGAATGCAGCTTCACCTTCAGCTTCAGTATAGTTTATATTTAAGTGATCTAAAATAATTCTCATTTGATTTTGAGTAGATTCCCATGCTTCAGGATTATTTATATATTTTTCAGTATTGTTTGGATCCCATTTAGAGAATCTATAAGTTATATCCCCATCTATTCCTAAAGTAGACATAACATAATCTATTAAATCAATTACCCCTTTAAATTCTTCTTCTACTTGCTCAGGAGTACAAACTATATGACCTTCTGCTAATGTAAATTGTCTTACTCTTATAAGACCGTGCATTTCACCTGAAGCTTCTTTTCTAAATAGAGTAGAAGTTTCATTATATCTTATTGGAAGATCTCTATAGCTGTGTTGTTCTGCATTATATACAGTAAATTGGAATGGGCAAGTCATTGGTCTTAAAGCTAAGACTTCTGAATCTGTTTCTTCGTTTCCTAAAATAAACATACCATCTTTATAGTGATCCCAGTGTCCAGAAGCTTTAAATAAATCATTCTTAGACATGAAAGGAGTTTTAGTTAATACATATCCTCTCTTAGCTTCTTCGTCTTCAATCCATCTTTGAAGAGTTTGGAATATCTTAGCACCCTTAGGCATTAGCAATGGAAGACCCTGACCTACTTTTTCGTCAGTTGTGAAGATTCCAAGTTCTCTACCTAATTTATTATGGTCTCTCTTTTTAGCTTCTTCCAAAGCTTCTAAGTGCTCATCTAAATCTGCTTTCTTTAAGAATGCAGTACCATAAATTCTAGTAAGCATCTTGTTCTTCTCGTCACCTTTCCAATAAGCGCCAGCACTTCTAATAAGCTTAATTGCCTTAACTGATTTTATTGATATAAGATGAGGACCAGCGCATAAATCAGTGAATTCACCTATTTTATAGAAAGAAATCACTTCGCCTTCAGGAAGATCATTTATCAATTCTACTTTATATGGTTCATCTTTCATTAATTCCAAAGCTTCGTTTCTTGGAAGTGTAAATCTTTCGATTGAAGGATTTTCTTTTATTATTTTTTGCATTTCTGCTTCAAGTTTTTCTAAATCAGCAGCAGTGAATGATGTTTCACTGTCAAAATCGTAGTAAAAGCCATTCACAATAGAAGGACCTATAGCTAATTTTGTTTCTGGGAATAATCTTTTTACTGCATAGGCTAAAACGTGAGATACACTGTGTCTCAATGCATCCTTACCTTCCTGAGAATCAAAGGTACATATACTTAACTCTACATCTTTATTTATTTCTTCTCTAAGGTCGACAACCTTGCCGTTAACAACACCACAGCAGGCATTTCTAGCTAAACCTTCACTAATTGATTTAGCAATTTCGTAAACTGATAAACCAGCTTCAAATTCTTTAACTGATCCATCTTTT
This sequence comes from Clostridium chromiireducens, assembly GCF_003575225.1. Lineage (NCBI taxonomy): Bacteria > Bacillati > Bacillota > Clostridia > Eubacteriales > Clostridiaceae > Clostridium > Clostridium chromiireducens. The sequence continues at coordinate 155,097 of NZ_QXDJ01000006.1, forward strand.
AAAGTTACTTTTATCATTGTTAAAACTCCTTTCAATATATAAAACATTATAATTTCTGTAATTTACATAATTTCAATAATAATATTGATTAAGTAATCATTATATAAATTATATAATTTTTTCAAATAAAAAAACTTCATCCCTAAAAATAGAGGCGAAGTAATATCCGTGGTTCCACTCTAATTACCTATTAATAGTTTAATTATATAGAAAAGTACATAACTATCTAAAAACCAACAAAATAGGTCACTTAAGCTTATCATAACGCGATAAATACGGGCTTTATTAGAGCCACTCAGAGGTGGTTTTCAGTCTAAATTTATTTAAGAATAATCACACCAGTATATTCTCTCTCTGAAAAATAAAATTTTAGCTTACTGTCCTCATCAACGTGTTTATTATAGTAATTAATATTTTCATTATAATCATTGAATTTTTGAATGTCAATAAATTAAGAAAAAAATCTATAAGTGAAAAATTCTTGAAAAATATTTTACCTGTTTTAACAATGTTTTAATCTGATTTTAATAAGAAGTTTATCAAGATGGAATAAGATTGAAATATGTAAAGTTGTATTTAGGTATTTATTTCAGGAGGTAGAAATGAATAAGAAAAATAAAAGTATAAAAGTAAAAATTATAATGTTCTTAATACCAATGCTGCTAATAGCATTTATATTGTTATCTGAACTTGGGTATAAATTTGCAAGCAATTCATTAAGGGAAAGTAACTTAAATGTAATGTCGGAAGTAACCAAGACTGCAGCCGGAAGAGCAGATGACCAAATTAAAAGTGAAATTAAGAATCTTGAGATGATTGCAAGCAATCCTATAATTAGTAATGAAGGTATCCCTTTAGAAGAAAAAGTGGAGATTCTTATACCTGCATTAAAAGCAACTGGTCAGCTAGTGATGAGTATTAGTGATAAGAATGGAAAATCAATAGATACATTAGGGAATAAAAAAGAGATAAAAACAACGCAAAGTTTCATGAAATCAATAAAAGGAGATAATGCGATAACTAATCCATATGTGGATCCAATTACTAATAAAAAGGTTATATCATATTCAGTGCCGATTAAAGATTCATCAAGTAATGTTATTGGAGTTATTACATCAGTAAAGGATTGTATGGATTTTTCTACTATAAATAAGGAAACAACTTTCTTAAGAACAGGAAATTCATTAATTGTCGATAGGAATGGAAATTTTATAGTAGCGGAAGATGAAAGTCTTGTGACTGAAAATAAAAACATAACTAATATGACGTCTGATAAAGAATCCTTAGGCGATTTAAATAATATTGGTAAAAGCATGATTATTGGAACCCAATCTGGAGTTGGAAAGTACACTTATGATGGAAAGGTAAGATATATGACATATAGCCCAATAGGAGAGACAGGTCTTTCTATTGGAATCACAGTTGAAGAAAAAGATTTATTAAGTGCACTAGACAGTTTAGGAATGGTTGATGCCATTGTGACAATAATTATGATTTTATTAATATCAGTTATAATAATAGGATTTACTATAAAGATGATAAACAGGCTATTAGGAGCTAAAAATTACGTAGATAGCATAGCAAAAGGGGACTTTTACTCACAGATTGATAAGAAATATACTAAAGTAAATGATGAAATTAGTGAAATATGTACAAGTGTAGGGCAAGCTAAAGAGTCGGTAGGAGTAATGATTAAATCTGTAAGAGATAATGCTAATGTAGTTAGAGACGGTTCACTATCACTAACTGAAGTTGCAGAAAAATTAGCAATTCTTACAGAAGAAATATCTGCATCAATAGGAGAAGTTGCAATCACTACTAGTAAGCAAAGCTCTGAATTTGAAGATATAACAAATAAACTAGCTGAGTTTGGAGATAGGATAAATTTAGTTAAAAATAATGTGCATCTAATTAATCAAGATGTCTCAGTAATAAGCAATAAATCACTAGCAGGTACTAAAGATATCGAGGAATTAAATAGTGGAATTGTAAGTGTTAATAATAGCTTTGAAAGATTTGCGGTTAGTATTGAGTATATACAAGGGGATATGAAAAACGTAAGTGAAGTTATTAACATTATGAACGGAATATCAGAGCAGATAAATCTTTTGGCGTTTAATGCAGCTATTGAGGCAGCCAGTGCAGGAGAAGCAGGAAGAGGATTTAATGTTATAGCACAAGAAGTTAGGAAACTTTCAGATAAGAGTAAAGCATCAGCACAAAATATACATAAGATAATAAATAGACTTGTTAACGTGTTAAATAAAGTTGTAGAAGAATCCAAAAACATGGATAGCGAACTTGAAAATCAAAAAAATAAAATTTATGAGGCGTCGGATTCCTTTTCAGAAATAGCTGAATTGGTTAAAGAAATCACTCCTAAGGTTTCGAGTATAGATAGTGCATTTAAGGATATTAGTCATAATAAGGACTTAATAGTTGAAACAGTTTATGAATTATCGGAAGAAATAAAAAATTCATCAAATTCGCTAGAACAAGTAACAGATTCATCAGTAGAACTTGCAATACTTGCGGAAAAGGTAAATGGAAGTTCAGAGGTTCTATTAGATAAGGCTGAAGATTTAATCAACAAAGTAAGGAAATTTAGGATTGAAAAGGAAGATGATATTCAAGAGAAAACCTTCACTATTGAAGAATTAAATATAATAGAAAAATCTGTTATTGATGAAGAATCAATAGTTGAGAAAACTCCGGAAGTGGTATTAAAAGATTTAGATTATATGAGAGAATCTGATTTACCATTAGAAGAAGAACTAAAAGACTTAATAATTCCTTCAAATGATGAATATATTATTAGATACTCAGCTTATGAGGATATACACTTATCATTAGTAGAAAACTTCGTTGATCTAAGTTTATCTCCTTTAGAAGAATTAGAGGCAGACTTACCACCAACAAAAGATTTTGGTTGGGGGTGTGCAAAAGTAGCAGAACTAAAAAATTATATAAGATATAAAGAGATTAAAGAGTACGAAGATGAGTATGAAGATTTAAGCCGTTATAATATATCGTGAATTAATGATTTAATATAGAGCATAAATTTAACTTGATTTAATATATTGAAAAGATGTATAATATTGGTATGCAGATGTGGCGGAATTGGCAGACGCACTAGACTTAGGATCTAGCGCCTTAGGGTGTAAGGGTTCGACTCCCTTCATCTGCACCAATACACACAGATAACATAATTTATTAATAGTAAATATATAAAGTGAAGCCACTAGCTTATTAATTAAGCTAGTGGCCTTAGTGTTAAAAAATCATAATTATATAGATAACCTATATAATAGAATTGAAAAATTTAATAATTATCTTCAATCAATTTATCTAAAGTTAGGTTAACAATCATTTCCTCAGAATAAGTTTTTTCTCCCATTATTTTGAAGATTACTTCTGATTTTTTATAGCCTTCTTTATATAGTTTTAAATTTTTTGTTATTCGTTTAAGAGTGTTTTTAGGTATATTTAATTCTAGAGCTAATTCCTTAAAAGAGTAATAGTCTTTTTTTAACATTTCATATAACTTAACTTGAAGATCTAGTTTGTATCTAAGATCAACTTCCTTTGATTGATGGGGCCCATATTTTCCTCTATGATGAGATGGACATAAATATTTATAATTTAATTCTATATCAAAGCCGCCTTCACTTCTGTGAACAATATGATGTATATCAGCTTCAGCATTACATATTTCACATAAACACAATGTTTAAATCCTCCTTAGAATTTAACTCATATACCTAGATATATAGAGTATTTAAAAATTTATTTATATTATATTAAATTAGAATTATTAGTTCTCAACTATTGACAGAAATGAAAATAACTCGTATCTTACATCAAAGTATTTAACATGTATTATTATAAAGTAATCAATTGAAAATATCAAATTTAATATATATATATTAAATAATTGAACTATAGGAATAAAAATGAAATTAAGGGATAGTATAGTAATAAGAGATATTGTCTCTTTAAAACAGTACATTAATTTGGAATATAGAGTATTACATACCATATAATATAATGATAGTTAATAATATATTATATCTTATAGATTTTTTATTGGGAAGGTGAGTAGAAGTGAGGGAAAATTATAATTCATTAACTTTTTGGGAAAACGTTATCAGCAAGAATAAGACAATAAGGGGACATATGTTTATGCAGAAACCTCCTACTGAAAGAAGCATTTATTTTCATAGTCTTATGTTTGGAGATAGAAATGGGATAAATAATATATGGGGATACTTCCCTAATTTTCAAAGTATAATTGGATATATCCAATATTCATTTTTACAGGAATCTTTTTATAGATGGATATATGGGAAAGAGAGACTAGTAACTAAAATACCAAGCTTAACTGTTGATAAGATTATACGTGAAGGAGAAAAAGAAAAGAAAATAAATAAGGATACAGCTTTTAATATGAGAAGAGATTATGAATTTGTGCGGAGTTTATGGAATTTGCCATCTAATAGAGCAGAGGAAGAGTTAAAAAAGTTTGTTATAGACTTTAACAAGAAATGGATGGGAGATAACAGAGAATTTATATATTTTAAAATTTTTTGGACCGCTGAGGAATTGGGCGAATTTGTAATTTCATCTACTCTATTAACAGGTACAGAAGAAGAATTAGAAGCTAAGATAAATATGAAAATAGATGAATGGAAAGATATCTGCAAGTGTGCATCAACCGATCCTGTTAAAGGAGAGAAGTTTAGAAAGGTCTTGTGTAAAGACTTAACTGAAGTATTTTAAGGTGTTATTAGGCACCAAATGAGTATCGTATAATCATTTATAATTAATAATAAGAAAATAGAAGAGAAATTATAGCTAATTTTTCTTCTATTTTTATTGAAAATATTTAGTTGATTTTTATTTCAAGATCTTAGAATTTTCGTGATTTTCAACAGAAGCTATGCTTTGAGCAGAAATTCCTAGCAGCTCACCAGTAAATCCGAGGCCTTCTTCAGTTGTAGCTTTAATATTTATACAATCAATATCTATATTAAGAGCCTTTGATATATTTTCTCTCATATTTTCAATGTAAGGAAGCATTTTGGGTTTCTGAGCTATTATTGTGGCATCTATATTATTTACCTTATATCCGGCTTTGAGAATAAGTATTCCGGTTTCTTTAAGTAATTTAATGCTAGAAATACCTTTGAAGCTATTATCCGTATCAGGGAAGTGTCTGCCAATGTCTCCAAGTGCACATGCTCCTAACAAAGAATCCATTATCGCATGAAGAAGAACATCCGCATCTGAATGACCCAATAAACCTTTCTCATACGGGATTTCAACTCCACCTAGTATTAACTTTCTATTCTCAACCAACTTATGCACATCGTATCCTAATCCTACTCTCATATATTCACCTCATTTAATGTTTTTAGTAATGTATATACATTCTAACATAATATAAGGTTTATATAAATTAAATATAATATAGCGTTGGCTGATGTATTAATTAGAAATGCTTTTCTTTTTAGTCATATAGATATCTTTCTTATATTTAGTTCTAGACGTATTTAATTTTTTGAATAATAAATTAACAATTTTATTTAGAATAAACCGCACTAATGTTATTCGATGTTTTTTTATAAAATCTACATATATTACTTTTCCTTTCATAAAATATCTCCCAAATATTGTTTTAAAATTAGAAGCTAGGTAGATAAAACTTTATGGATAAGCATTTTTCTATGCTATAATAACATAGTATGAAGAAGTTATATAAAGGGTTAATATTTTAAAGGGGTGTTAATTTCATGGAAAATATAAACTTTATTAAAGATAAATATATATTTGCTTCCATCCCATCAATGTTATTAGTAGGAGATTCGGCAGAAGATACTAGAAATAGGCAGATAGCCTTATTTCTAAAAGAATTAACTAAATACAATGTTTTGATTAAAGATTTAGTAAACTATAATTTAAAGGAAGTTGATAGGAATATAGCTTTAAATGTTGCACATTACATAATTGAAAATGATGAATTACTTAACATAATAGTCAATAAATTAGATTTGCCTATATCGAGATTGAGTAAATTAACTAAAATTAAATCAGAGTACATAGAAAAGTGGAGGGATTATATCCTAGCTTATTATTTGATATTATCTAATCCAAACTATAGGGGAATACAGGATTATCTGAGAATAGTATTAAGAGAAGATAACAATGGAGGATATGTTAAAAATAACAAACAACAGATATATAAAGGATTAGTAATAAAGTCATCAAAAAAATCTGCATACATAGTAACGTCAAAAGGTGAATTTTTAAGAATAAAAACTAATGATAAAATAAATCCAGGAGATGTATGTGAGGGGAGTTTGAAAAAAACTTTAAAAAATTATAGAATACATATTTCTATCCTTTTATTAATCCTAATAGTGATTGTAAGTGGTATTATTATTGAATATAGAAGAGCTCAAAGTATAGTCGTGATAGAAACTACATCAGTCATTAAGATACATATCAATAAATATAATAAAGTTATATATGCATATTCACCTACGGAGAAGGGGAAAGAACTTATTAATGATGTTAATATGTTAAATAAAGATGTTGATGAGGCTATTGCTGATACCTTCGAATATGCTATTAATAATAATATGTTAGATTTAAGTAAGAAAACTTTAATTACAATAAATGGACAAGCGATAAAGTACGGATTATTTGATAAGACAAATAAAATTATAACTGAAAATAAAATTCCTATAGTAATAAATAATGCAGGTAATCAGCAGAAGTTACCTAAATATTTATCGGAAGATGAAAATAAAACAGAAAAATAACTCTTGCGCAGGAGTTATTTTTCTGTTTTATTTATAATTTCTTTGAAAGTATCCATATTATATTTGGAGCTTATATAAATTCTGTCAAGTCTAAGTGTATTATCATTCCTATCTGAAAAGCCTCTTTTAGTAGTAAATCCTAATATATAGCCAGCATTCTTTGAAGCTTTTATAGTATCATCATTAAAATTACCAAAAGGATAAGCTATAGAATTAACCTCCTTACCTGTTATTTCCTCTAATGATTTCTTTGAGTTTTTTAATTCAGTCAATTGATTTTCGTAGGAAAGAGCATCTAATTTTGGATGAGTGACAGTATGACTTTCGATATCTATTCCGTAATCAGACATTTCCTTTATAGCATCTTTTGATAAATAGTAGGAACCATCTAAATTAGATGTAATACAAAATATAGTAGCCACCATATTTAAATCTTTTAGTATTGGAAAAGCATAATTATAATTATCCATATAACCATCATCAAAAGTAATAATCATACTTTTTTTAGGGATTGGAGAATTATTTAATAAATAATCTTTTAATTCATTCATAGTTATTGTGGTATAACCTTGATCTTTTATGTATTCAAGCTGCTGTTTTAGCATTTTAGGAGTTATAGTAACTTCATTATCAGCTGATTCTTTAACAGAATGATAATATAAGACAGGAACACCTCTATTATCATTAACTAATTCACTTGTATTAAATGATCTAGATTGTAAGGCGGTATTTTTACTATCAATATCAGATTTTTGGTTTGGCAGTTCTTTAGTATTAAAATCTGAATAATTTATTGAAGAAAAGTTGTCGTTTATAAATTTTTTAGATAAAAAGTTTTCATATATTAAATATCCACATAATATAAAAAAAGCGATTATAACAATCAATAATTTATTAGAGTTGAAAATTTTTCTTAAGGTATTTTTTTCATACATAAGTTTATTAATCACCTCCAAATTAAATGTTTAACATTATCTCTTATAATTATGTCCTTTAATATAATAATTAGTATTCTATTTATAGATATTTTATATGTATCTTAGAGTATGTAGTTAGAATAAGATTATTAAAAGAGTAGCATAATATAAAAATAGTACAACTTATTAACATTATCCACAATCGGTTGTGGATAACATGTTATAAAAATGTTAATATACATAATTTGACATGTTTGTTTTGTGGATATATAACGAATAAAGTCGCAAATGGTATAAATAAAGGAGGTGCTGATATGGGCACTATAGCTAATATATTAGGAATAATAATGATAGGCTCAATGTTATTTACAACTTATCCACAGCAAATGTGTATAAGTAATAAAATACAAATTCAAAGACAAATTAAACTTGGGGAAAAGTCTGTAAATAAGAATCTAGATTACTTAAAAGAAGATTTAAAGATACCGCAGTTTTCTGATGGATATGATGAAAAAAAGGTAGAGACGATAAATGATAAAATAAATAGTGATATTCTGCCTAAAGTAGAGGAAGCTGAAAAGACATCAAAAGAATATTTTGATGATATAAAGAAAGAAAGGCCGAGATTTCCTTATGAAATTTATTCAAGGTATAAAGTAGTTGAAGATAATAAGTTATTTGTTAGTTTATATAATGATTATTATGAGTTCTTAGGTGGGGCTCATGGAATGACGACCAAGACATCATATACAGTTGATAAAGAAAAAGAAGGTTTAGTAACATTAAAAGAATTATTTAGTAAAGGGTATAATTATACTGGTATAATTAATAAAGAAATAAAAGAACAGATAAACAAGAATCCTGAAAACTATTTTGATTCAGGGGCTGAATTTAAAGGTATTAGCGAAAATCAGAATTTCTATATAGAGGATGATAATCTTGTAATTTATTATCAACTATATGAGTTGGCACCATATGTATTTGGATTCCCTGAATTCAAAATTCCATTAAACTTATTTGGTAAGGATTTTGTTTATTATAAGGGCTAGGTTTATAAATAGCCGAATTTTCAAGGGAGTAATTATGGGAGTTAAGGAATTAATAAATAAACAAATAGAGTTTTTTCAAAGAGGGGAACAATTAGATATAAATTTTAGAAGAGATATTTTAATAAAGCTTAAGAAGATAATTAAAGATAATGAACAGTATATAATAGATGCATTAAAAAAAGATTTGCATAAATCAGATTTTGAAAGTTACCTTACCGAAATTTCTATGGTATATGAAGAGATAAACACGCATTTAAAAAGTATAAGAAAGTGGAGTAAGAGAAGAAGCATTAAAAGTTCTATAATGTTTTTTCCAAGTAAAACTTATATTGAAAAACAGCCTTATGGTACAGTTTTAATTATAGGTCCATTTAACTATCCTTTTCAATTAGTTATACTGCCACTTGTTGGGGCTATTTCAGCAGGAAATACTGTAATTATTAAACCTTCTGAGAGCGCTGTTAATACATCGCATTTAATAGAAAGAATTATTAATGATAATTTTAATGAAGAATATATCAAAGTAGTAGGGGCAGATAAAGGAAAAGAGTGCGTTGAAGAGTTATTGGAACAAGAATTTGACTATATTTTTTTTACTGGAAGTATAAGAGTTGGGAAAATAATAATGGAAAAGGCAGCGAAACGATTAATTCCAGTAACGCTGGAACTTGGAGGAAAGAGTCCTTGTATAATTGATAAAGGGGCTAATTTAAAGATGGCAGCAAAAAGGATTGTTTGGGGAAAATTATTAAATGCAGGTCAAACCTGTGTTGCTCCAGATTACTTATTTGTTCACAACGAAGTTAAGGAAAAGTTATTGGATCTAATAGTGGAAGAAATTAAATTTCAATATGGCCACAATATTAGAGAGTGCGATGATTTTCCTAGAATAATAAATAAACGAGAATTAGAGAGATTATCCCAATACTTGAATGAAGGAAATATATATTATGGTGGAAATTATGATGAAAAGTCACTATTTTTTGAGCCAACTATTTTAACTGATTTAGATGAAAAGGCAAAAGTATTGGAAGAAGAAATATTTGGACCAATTCTACCTGTTATGACTTTTGATAATTTAAAGGAAGTAATACAGTATGTAAATAATAAAAGCAAGCCTCTAGCTTTATATTATTTTTCGGAAGATGAAAATAACATAAAACGGATTATAAAAGAGACTTCATCAGGAGGCGTTACAATAAATGATACTATTTTGCATGTAGGAACACCTAATCTTCCTTTTGGGGGAGTAGGTACTAGCGGCATGGGAGCGTACCATGGAAAACATAGTTTTGATTCATTTACTCATGAGAAAAGCATAGTGAGGAGAGGAACATATATGGAGTTTCCGTTTAGATTTGCTCCATTTAAGAATAAGATTAACCTTTTAAGAAGGATTATTAAGTAAGAATTGCATAGATTACATGCTTGACGTTAAACTATCTAAGTCATATAATCAGTATCAACATTAAAAAACTTAATAAATATTAGATTTACAGGAGATAAGATATGACAGTTATTTATAATGATTTACATCAATTTAGTAATTATGTTCAACCAATTAACTTAACATTTCATCAATATCTTTTATCAGCTGATGATCCTTTGCTAGTACACACAGGGAATATACATCAAGCAGAAGCTTTGATACCACAATTAAAAGAAGCGCTTAATGGAAAGGAACTAAAATATATCTTCATTTCACACTTTGAAGGAGACGAATGCGGTGGTTTAGAGATAATTCTGGAAAATTTTCCACAGGCAAAACCAATTTGTTCAGAAGTAACAGCACGTCAGCTAAGCGGTTTTGGGATAACAGATGAGTTTGTTATCAAAAGAGATGGAGAAAGATTGACGACTAATGAATATGAATTAGAGTTTATTAATTATCCTTCCGAAATGCACTTATGGGGAGGATTATTAATCCTAGAAAACAAACGTAATATATTTTTCAGCAGTGATTTAATGTTTAATTTAGGTGAAGCATCAGGCACAGTTGTAGAATCCAATTGGGATGACGAAGTGAATAACATTAGCCATGAACAAGTGCCTGATTCAAATAAAAGAGCTGAATTACAACAAAACCTTTTAAAGCTAAATCCTAAATTCATAGCTACAGGTCACGGCCAATGCATAAAACTTTTATAGAGGCTATAGTAGAATATTAAGATATATGTTCTTACCAGAAAGGGAGAGGCATCTTTTGCGCAGTGTTGCATTGAGAATATGACTGTTGGTATTTCTTCAGCAAAAGTTGTTCCATTTTTGCTTGTCCTGAGCGTTGGCTCAGGAGCAAGCAGGAATGGGCACAACTTTTACTGATAGAAATCCACAGACATATTCTCTAGCAATCGAGCAACAGATGCCTCTCCCTTTCGGTTGATTATTCCGTAAATCTAGTTTTAGTGTGGGTTGGTATTTTGGTTACCTCTAAAGCCGTAACCATCTGAGATTATTCTACCTATTCCAGTTACTTTACCTGTGATACATCCTCTGCAGTGTGCAGGAGTATCACCTGTACATATTTTACCAGGATACAGTGCATAAAGCTTTCTATATTCACCTTCAGTAACATTAGGCATTACAACATTAGCGCCACTTTGAAGTGCAACTATTCTTCCGTTTGGAGCTAAGGATTCCATTGCAGTTGTTGCAGGAATATTTATATCAGGAAGCATTAATCTAGTTAAAGCCATAACCTTTAATGCTAAAGTAAGTGTCCCGCCTTGAGCATCTTTTAAAGGAGTATCTTCATTTGGTATAAATGGACCTATTCCTATCATATCTGCATTGATTTCTTTAAAGAAAAGAATATCACTAGCAATGGAGTCTAAAGTTTGATTTGGCAAACCGATAAGTATACCACTTCCAACTTCATATCCTAATTCTCTTAAGTTGTTTAAGCAATTTAATCTTTCTTCAAAGCTCATATTAGGATCCATATCTTCATAGAGTTTTTTATCAGTAGTTTCAATACGTATTAAGTACCTATCAGCCCCAGCATCCTTAAATGCTTTATATTCATCATAGGTTTTTTCACCTAAACTTAAGGTTAAAGCGACACCTAGTTTTTTTATTTCCTTTACTATGTTTACCATTCTTTCTTTAGTAAAATAATCATCTTCACCACCTTGTAGTACAAGAGTTTTATAACCATAGCTGATAGCCTTTTTAGCGAAGTCTATTATTTCTTCCTGAGTCAATCTATATCTCTCAAGATTTTTATTATCTTTTCTTAATCCGCAATAAAGACAATTTCTTTTGCAGATATTTGTAAATTCGATCAATCCTCTTAAGTGAACATAATCACCTAAATATTTTTGACGGACTTCATCGGCAGCCTTAAAAAGTTCTTCATTTATATCATCATTTTGTAATAATTCTAGTATTTCTTCTTTATTCAAGTCGTGGGTAATTTTAGCCTTTTCAATAATTTTGTTCATAGTTCCTCCTAAGTTAAAAGAAATTAATAGATAACTGCTATTAGTATACTATAGAATCTAACAACATAACAATACAGTTGTTTGTGTAAAATATTACATATGCTCAAGTGATTAAATTTTAATTTTAGCACAAACCATGCATAAGTTTATTTGGAATAAAGAAAACTGATTAATAGTAATAAACAACATTTACGATAAAAATAAAAAAATTTGGAGGTAAGAAATGAGAGTTACAAATACAGAAGAACTAACAAAAAGAATAGAGCAAATAAGAGAAGCTCAAAGAGAATTCGCAAAGTTCTCTCAAGAAGATGTAGATGAAATATTTAGACAGGCAGCTATGGCGGCTAATGATGCAAGAATTACTCTTGCTAAAATGGCAGTAGAAGAAAGCGGCATGGGTATAGTAGAAGATAAGGTAATAAAAAATCACTTTGCAGCAGAGTACATATATAATCAATATAAAGATACAAAAACTTGTGGTGTTATTGAGAGAGACGAAATGTTTGGAATAACTCATATAGCTGAACCTATAGGAGTAATTGCTGCAATCGTACCAACAACAAATCCTACATCAACAGCCATATTTAAAACTTTGATTGCTTTGAAGACGCGAAACGGAATAATTATAAGTCCACATCCAAGAGCAAAAAATTCAACAATAGCATCAGCAAAAATAGTTCTAGAAGCAGCAGAAAGAGCTGGGGCCCCAAAGGGAATAATTGGATGGATAGATGAGCCATCAATAGAATTATCCAGAAATGTAATGGCAGAATCTGATATTATATTAGCTACAGGTGGCCCAGGAATGGTTAGAGCAGCATATTCATCAGGAAAACCGGCTATTGGAGTTGGTGCAGGAAATACTCCAGCAATAATTGATGATACAGCTCATATAAAAATGGCTGTAAACTCAATTTTGCTTTCTAAAACTTTTGATAATGGAGTAGTTTGCGCATCAGAACAGAGCATAATAGCAATGGAATCAGTATATGGTGAAGTTAGAAAAGAATTAGATGAAAGAGGTGCGTATATCCTTGAGGGAGAAGAAATCGATAAGGTTAGAAGCATAATATTAGATTCAAAGGGATCATTAAATTCAGAAATTGTTGGTCAATCAGCTTACAAGATAGCAAAAATGGCTGGGGTAGAGGTATCCGAAGCTGTTAAAGTGTTAATCGGAGAGGTTGAATCACCTGAATTAGAAGAACCATTTTCACATGAAAAATTATCGCCAATATTAGGAATGTACAAAGCTAAAACTTTCGATGATGCCTTAAGATTAGCTTCAAGAATGATAGAATTAGGTGGATTTGGGCATACATCAATACTTTATACAAATCAAGTAGAGTCAGTTGAGAGAATAGAGAAGTTCGGAGTAGCTATGAAGACTGCTAGAACTTTAATAAATATGCCTGCATCTCAAGGTGCAATTGGGGATATATATAACTTTAAATTAGCACCATCATTAACTCTTGGCTGTGGATCTTGGGGAGGAAATTCAATATCAGAAAATGTAGGTCCTAAGCACTTAATTAATGTTAAGAGAATTGCCGAGAGGAGAGAAAATATGCTTTGGTTTAGAGTTCCGGATAAAATTTACTTTAAATTTGGATGTCTTCCGGTCGCTTTAGAAGAATTGAATGCAATGAAGAAGAAAAGAGCATTTATAGTAACAGATAGAGTATTATTTGACCTAGGGTATACTCATAAAATTACAGATATTCTAAGTAAAAATCATATTGAATATAAAATATTTTCAGATGTAGAGCCTGATCCAACATTAAAAGCTGCTAAATTAGGAGCAGATGCTATGAGAGAATTTAATCCAGATGTTATTATAGCCATAGGTGGAGGATCATCTATGGATGCTGCAAAAATTATGTGGGTAATGTATGAACACCCAGATGTTAGATTCGAAGATTTGGCTATGAGATTTATGGATATTAGAAAGAGAGTATATGAATTCCCACCAATGGGAGAAAAGGCGATTTTAGTTGCAATACCAACCTCAGCAGGAACAGGTTCAGAGGTAACTCCATTTGCAGTTATAACTGATGAGCAAACAGGAGTTAAGTATCCACTTGCAGATTATGCATTAACTCCTAATATGGCTATAATAGATGCAGAACTTATGATGAGCATGCCTAAAGGGTTAACTGCTGCATCAGGAATAGATGCTTTAGTTCATGCAATTGAAGCGTACGTTTCAGTGCTAGCATCTGAATACACAAATGGATTAGCATTAGAGGCTATTAGGTTAACCTTTAAATACTTACCTGATGCATATAACGGCGGTACTACAAATGTCAAGGCTAGAGAAAAGATGGCTCATGCGTCTTCTGTGGCGGGTATGGCTTTTGCAAATGCATTCTTAGGAATATGCCACTCAATGGCTCATAAGTTAGGCGCTTTCCACCATGTTCCACATGGAATTGCAAATGCATTACTAATAGATGAGGTAATTAGATTTAATGCAACAGATGCACCTAGAAAGCAAGCAGCTTTCCCACAATATAAGTATCCAAATGCAGGATGGAGATATGCTAGAATAGCTGATTATTTAAATCTAGGAGGGAATACAGAAGAAGAAAAAGTTGAACTATTAATTAGAGCAATAGATAACTTAAAAGCAAAAGTTGGAATTCCTAAGAGTATAAAAGAATTTGGTGTTTCCGAAGAGAAATTCTATGCATCAATGGATGAAATGGTTGAGCAAGCTTTTGATGATCAATGCACAGGTGCAAATCCAAGGTATCCTTTAATTTGAGTGAAATCAGGGAAATGTATATAAAATCATATAGCGGTGGCAATAAATAAAAACGAGAAATAAGAATAATAAGGGCTATATCAAAATAATTAAATAATTTTGATATAGCCCTTTTACTTGATCTAATTATATAAATTTAAGAGTATTTTATGCAGCTCTCATATTTGAGGTGCTAGTGTCTTTTTTCTTGATTTTTTCCTTATTTCCTTCAATAAAATCTCTAATAACCTTAACAGTCTGTATTATTAAAGTTGGAATGAAAGCAAATAAGTGAACTAACATTAATTCATTAGTAGTAAGTGGAGTTATTTCAAATAATCCTTGAAGTGATGGTATAAGTAAAACCGCATTTACAAGTACAACACCTGATATAAAGGCAATCCAACTGAATTTATTATTGAAAACTCCAAGAGCAAAAATTGATTTTTTACCTCGGCAGTTAAATCCGTGGAATAATCTAGCTAAACATAAAGTACTAAATGCCATTGTCATAGCAAGTCCATGATTTCCTGTAGCTAAACCAATGTGATAAGAGATCATAGTAAATATTCCAATAAGCAAGCCCTGACTGAAGATATCTATGATAAAATCTTTAGTTAAAATAGATTCTTTAGCATCTCTAGGTTTATCTTTTAAAACATCTTTTTTAGATTTTTCCATACCAATTGCAATAGCAGGTAAACTATCTGTTAATAAGTTTATGAATAATAAGTGTACAGCAGCAAATGGAACAGGAAGCGCAAATATTGATGAATATAGTACTGCAAGAATTCCAGAAGTATTACCTGAAAGTAGGAATTTAATTGAATTCTTTATATTAGCATAAATATTTCTTCCGTTAGTAACTGATTTAACAATAGTAGCAAAGTTATCGTCTGTTAAAATCATAGAAGCAGCATCTTTTGAAACTTCAGTACCTGTTATACCCATTGCAATACCAATATCAGCTTGTTTTAATGCAGGAGCATCATTAACACCATCTCCAGTCATTGCAACTATCTTACCTTTATTTTGCCATGCTTTTACTATTCTTATTTTATGTTCAGGAGATACTCTAGCATAAACTGAAATGTGTTCTAATTTTGAATTAAGTTCATCATCAGACATTTTATCAAGTTCTAATCCTTCTACTGCTGAGTCACCTTCTTGTAATATTCCAATTTCTTTAGCAATAGCAGAAGCCGTAATCTTGTGGTCTCCAGTGATCATAATTGGTTTAATGGAAGCTTTAATACAATCACTAACAGCTGCTTTAGATTCTTCTCTAGGTGGATCAATCATTGAAATTAAGCCTAAGAAAGTGTAATTATACTCGTCATCTAAATTAAGGTCTTTATTTTCGTCAAGTTCTCTATAAGCAAAAGCTAAAACTCTTAATCCTTGAGATGACAGTTCTGTATTAACATTATTTATATTTATTTTATCATTGTTGGTGAAGTTTATTACTCCATTTGAAGTTTTTATTGAAGTCACTCTATTAAGTAATACATCAAGAGCACCTTTAGTAACCATTATATTTTTTCCATCAATCTCATGGAGCGTACTCATAAGTTTTCTATCAGAATCGAAAGGAATTTCTTTAAGCCTTGGGTAAATGCCTCTACATTCAATTTCATTTAAAGAGTATTTATGTCCTAAGTTTACTAAGGCAACTTCTGTTGGATCACCTATCTCAGCACCATCTATAGAAGTAGAATCATTACATAGTATAGAGCTAGTTAAAAGGAAATTTGAATCAAAATCTTTAAGATTTATTTTATTACTATCAATTAACTTATTGTCTACAAAAATCTTTTTTACAGTCATCTTATTTTGTGTTAATGTACCAGTTTTATCTGAACAAATAACTGATACGCAGCCAAGACCCTCAACAGCTTTTAGCTTTTTAATAATAGCATTTTCTTTAGCCATTGATTGTGTACCTATAGCAAGAACAATCGTAACTATAGAACTAAGAGCTTCAGGAATAGCGGCAACAGCAAGAGCAACTGCAAACATTAATGAATCCAATAGATCAATACCTCTATACATACTTAATCCAAATACAATAACGCAAATCCCAATTATTCCAAAGGCTAACTTCTTAGAAAATTCATCTAGGGAAACTTGAAGAGGGGTGCTTTTTTCCTGGGTTTCTTCCATTAGAGTAGCTATCTTACCAAGCTCAGAGTTCATCCCAGTATTAGTTACAAGAACGGTAGCTCTTCCATAAGTAACTAGTGAACTAGAGAAAACCATATTTTTTTGATCACCTAGAGCAACTTCTTCTTTATTAATAACTTCAGAAAACTTGTCCACACTTTCTGATTCACCAGTTAATGAACTTTCATTAACCTTAAGAGAGAAGTTCTCTAAAATTCTACCATCAGCAACAACTAAATCTCCAGCCTCCAATATTATAATATCTCCTGGAACAACATCTTTAGATGGAATCTCGACTTTAACTCCATTTCTAATGACTTTAGCACTAGGTGCAGATAGTGCCTTTAAACTATCTAGGGATTGTTCAGCTTTAACATATTGAACAGTACCTAAAATAGAATTCATGATTATAACAGCTAGGATTACAAAAGTACTTTCCATATTTCCGGTCATAGCTGAAATAATAGCGGCAGCAATTAATATAATTACCAATAAGTCCTTAAATTGTTCTAGAAATACAGATAAAATACTTTTTTTCTTTTTTTCATTTAAAATGTTTTCTCCTATAGTGTTTAGTATTTCACTAGCTTTTTCAGTCGTCAGTCCCTCTAAGGTCACATCAAAGGTTTTTAGAGATTCTTCCACAGTTTTAGAAAAATATTTTTCCATCATGACATCTTCCTTTCAAATAAAAAATTTAATTAGTAAGTATTAAGTAGTTAAAGTCTATAAAAAACAACAAAAAGACTTTTAATATAACTTCAAAAATTGAAATCATATTAAAAGTCTCGTTACCAGCTAGGGTATATAACACCAGACTAACGATATAGTCGCGATTGTTGATGTTATATTTATAACTACTCCCTTTTAATATATAGGATTTAAACTTATTATAATACATTATAAGGTATTTGTCAATACAGTAAGTGGTAATAAGTACTTTTTAGTGATGGGTTTTAAATTAATTTCTATTTATACATCAAAATTAGTAATAAATTTAATAATTAATAAATATTGTAATCGTATTAATTAACTAGTATAATTATATTGCACACGTTAACAAATGTGATGTTTTGTTGCCTTAAGTTATATTATTTAATTCATGTTATAAGGGGGACGTTGAAAGTGAAACTAACGAAAATGAAAAATATAAAAATCGTGCAAAGTATAATAGTCATAGTAATTTTATCTTTGCTATCGACAATAACTATTGGCGTTTTAGGTTACATAAATACATCTAAAATGTATGATGCAAATTTAGAAATGTATGACAATGTTATTCCAAAACTCAGTGATTGGGGTGATGTTAATGGTAGTATGGGAGTGCTAAGAAACACATTAACGAAAATAATAGACAGGCCATTTGATGAAGTGAACGAAAGAACTATGCTAGAATTAAATCAAAATATAACTGAAATTGTAAATAGGCAGGTTACAGGATCAGAAGGTAATGCAGAAGAGCATGAATTAGTTATTAAGTTTAAACAGGAATATGAACAGTATTATTTATATATACCTAATATTATTGAGCAAAGAAAGCAAAATTTGATTCCAGATAAAAAGATTACAAATGATGCTATGGGAGTGTATGGAAATCAGATTGCAAAAGATAACAAAGCATTGGTTCAACTTCAGAAAGATAAAGCTACAAATGAGATCAATAAGTCTATGAGTGTATATAAGAAAAACATATTTATGTTTACAAGCATATTAGGAATATCTATTTTGATTTTAGCTATTATGTCAGCATGGATAATATTTATGATTAGGAATTCAATTAAAGAATTTGTACATAAAGTATCGATTTTATCAGAAGGTAATTTAACTGTAGAGTTCAATACTAAATCTGAAAATGAATTTGGAGTAATGCAGAATGCATTAAATAAAACTATAAAATCTATTGCAGGAATTATTTCTACTGTAAAAGAAGATACGAAACTTATTAATAATAAATCGCTAGAACTATCCAGAGTTTCAGAAAAAATGAAGATCTATATAGAAGAGGTTTCAAGTTCGATTCATGATGTGGCAAAAGGGTCAAGTGACCAATCTGATAAACTAATGTCAATAAATAATAGTTTAAGTTCCTTTAGTGATAAGTTAGAAGTTATAGCAAAATCTGTAGAGAAAGTAGATAGAAACACTAGCAATATCAGTAATGAAGCTAATAAGAGTGATGTTAAGTTAAGAAATATAGGGATCTCAATGAATGAAATCGCAGAGTCTTATAACGAATCAAAAAGGAGAGTTAATCAATTAAGCGTTAGTGTAAATAAAATAACAGAAATAACTAATATGATTAATGAAATAGCAGATGAAACCAATTTATTAGCGCTAAATGCCGCTATTGAGGCAGCTAGAGCAGGGGAGGCAGGAAAAGGATTTTCTATTGTTGCAGATGAGATTAGAAAGTTAGCAGAACAGTCTAAAAATTCATCAGAAGATATCAATGAGCTACTAAATGTTATAAGCTCAGAAACTAGACTAGTTGAGGAAACTACTACTACTGCTAACCATAAATTAGAAGAACAGATTCATACAATAGACTCAACCATAGTTTCATTTAAAGAAATAGTACAATCAATAGATGATATAGTACCACAAGTTCATGAAATAAATAATTCAATAATTGATATTAATAATAGAAAAAATGATATTATAGAAAACCTAGAGTTGTCATCAGCAGTATCAGAAGAAAATTCAGCTGCATCTCAGGAAATTTCGGAATCAGCTCATGAAATGGGAGATTCTGCGCACAAGGTTTCTAAATCTGCAGAGGAACTAAAAAATATAATGCAGCAAATTGCAGAACAAATTGAGAAATTTGTTGTTTAAGTAGAAAGACATAAGTATGTATCAAAATTAATTTATTTCGGGAACTCTTATAATATTAGGATTATAAGAGTTCTTATTTTTGTTATAGATATTAAAAATTATGATTTATATTCCTTATAAAAATTCTTTCGTTATAAACAACTAGAAATGCCATTCATGTAATTTTCTATGTGATTAAAATTATTATTTAAGTTATAATATATAATAGTATTTATATAATGGAGGATTTTTATGACAGGACTTGTGCTTGAAGGCGGAGCTTTCAGAGGATTATTTACAGCAGGTGTTTTAGATGCACTTTTAGATATAAAGGCAGAAATAAAATATATAGTAGGTGTATCTGCAGGAGCTACTAATGCCTATTCATATGTTTCTAGGCAAAGAGGAAGAAATTTAGAGATAATGGAACGGTTCATGGATAATAAGAGGTACATTAGTTATGGGAATTTAATTAAATGTAGATCAATTATGGATTTAGATTTTGTCTTTGATGAGATTCCAAATCAACATTGTATTTTTGACTATAAAACTTTTTATGAGTTTGATGGAAAAATGTTAGCTGGAGCATTTAATATTGAAACAGGAGAAAATGAGTATTTTGATAAAGATTTATTAGATAAAAGAAGTTCAATTCTTAGGGCAAGTATAGCGATTCCACTAATGTTTCCGTTTGAAAAAATTAACGGACAGTATTACGCAGATGGAGGGCTTTCTGAACCTATACCCATTAATAAATCCATATCTGACGGAAACGATAAGCACATAATTGTTTTAACGAGAAACGAAGGATATAGAAAGAAACAATCAAAAGCCAATGAATTAACGTATAGAATCTATAGAAATAGATACCCAAAGTTGGCCAAAGTGCTTAGAGAAAGGCATATTAAATATAATGAGCAATTAGATTTCTGTAAGAAACTAGAAGATAGCGGAAAGGCGATTATAATAAGACCAAGTATAAGTATGGAAATAAATAGATTCGAGAGAAATAAGGTTAGATTAAAGGAAATATATCAAAATGGATATAATTTAATTATTAAAGATAAAGAAAGAATTATTAATTATGTGTAGAAAATAATTAAATTCAATATAAAATAAATACAATAAGATAAATGAAGGAGATTAATATAGTTATGTCTACTAAAACTCCAAAGGTATATGATCAGGTTATAGAACAAATTAAGAATAAGATAAAAAATGGTGAACTAAAAAAGGGAGATAGGTTGCCATCCGAGAGAGAAATGTCAGAATCCCTTGGCGTGTCTCGTGCATCTGTAAGAGAAGCTTTAAGAGCACTAGAAGTGATAGGACTTGTAGAGAGCAGGCAAGGAGCAGGTAATTACATAAGAACTAATTTTGATAATTCATTATTTGAACCTCTTTCGGTTATGTTTATGTTACAAGAAAGTTCTATTGAAGAGATGCATGATTTAAGGGAAACCTTAGAACTTCAGTGTGCTAGGCTATCAGCTAAAAATATAGAAAATAATGAGCTTGAACTTTTAACAGCAATATTAGATAGGATGTATATGGCAGAGAATGAAGAGGAAAGTCTAGAACTTGATATTAAATTCCATTATTTAATTGCAAAAACTTCAAGAAATGTATTGCTTATAAATGTACTTGAGGTTATATCTCAGCTCATGGATGAATTTATTAAGAAATCTAGAATGCAGATTTTACACAGGGGAAATACTAGGGAAAATCTATTGGAAATTCATGAGAATTTAGTAAGAGCTCTAAAGTGTAGAGATGAAGCTAAAGCTTATAGAGCAATGGAAGAACATTTTGGCTTAATCAGAAAAGCTTATGGATATGAAAAATAAAATATATGGATAAACCAGATAAGTGAAAGATGATAATTATGTGACTCATCTTTTACTTATCTGGTTTTTTGTTATATTTTAAACAAAAAATTCAATTTAAGTTAGTTGAATTTGCAATTTAAAACTTTTTTATTTGAACTTGAATAATTTAATAAGTTAAAAGAAGTAGGAAATATACGATTTAGAAATCAAAAGTGTAGTTGTATTCATGTAAACATTTTCTGTTAAATTAATAACAATGCTTTACAAACAATATTTAACAATCTATAATTAAATTGAAATTGGTCATACCAATTTTAAATTGGTATGACAAGTAAAGTGGTGGAAGGATAAAAGTGTATTTGTTGTTATTTTCAGATTGAATGCCCATTACTTAGATTAGGATATCTCTTGGAAAGTTTAAAATTTTAGGTTATAAGTCTTGCGGATCAATATTTGAATTTTAAAATATAGTTTTAGGAGGGTTTTATTATGAATATTTTAGTTTGTGTTAAACAAGTACCAGGAACATCTAAAGTAGAAGTTGATCCTGTTACAGGAGTGTTAAAAAGAGATGGTGTAGATTCTAAAATGAATCCATATGATTTATATGCTCTTGAGACAGCACTAAAAATTAGAGAAAGTAAAGGCGGAGCAGTAAAGGTCTTAAGTATGGGGCCTAATCAGGCATTAAGTGTGATTAAAGAAGCTTATACTATGGGAGCTGATGAAGGTACATTATTATCAGATAGAAAATTTGGTGGAGCTGATGTTTTAGCGACATCATATACAATAGCTCAAGGAGTTAAAAAAATGGGAGATTTTGAACTTATTATTTGTGGTAAGCAAACTACAGATGGTGATACAGCTCAAGTAGGGTCTGAAATGGCAGAATGGCTAAATATACCTCATGTAGCTAATGTTAAAAATATAGTAAAAGTAGAAGAATCAGCAATTACAGTTGAAATGGATATGCCAGAAAGTATTGAGACTGTAAAGATAGAATATCCTTGTTTAATCACAGTTGATAAGGGGATTTTTGAACCAAGACTTCCTTCTTATAAAAAGAAATTATCCACTAAAGATAGAGAAATAAAAATACTAAGTCTTAAGGATTTTGATGATAAGAATGAAAAAAATTATGGACTTAATGGTTCACCAACACAGGTAGAAAGAATATTTCCACCAGAAGTAAATAATGATAGAGAAATTTGGACAGGTAGTTCTGGTGAATTAAGTGAAAAAATAGATCAAAAATTAAAGGAGTTAAAGTTTATTTAAAAGGTATAGATTAAAGAGGTATCTCACAATGAAAATTAAGGAGGAGAAAAGGTTATGGCAAAGTTAGTAATAAATCAAGAAAAAATATTAAATGTTGATGAGTTAATTAAGATATGTCCTTTTGGTGCTCTTGAAAATAATAATGGAGTAGTTGAAATAAGCGGAGCATGCAAAATGTGTAAGCTATGCGTTAAAAAGGGTCCTGAAGGTGCTGTTGAATATATAGAAGAACAAGTTAAAGAGATAGATAAAAGTCTTTGGAATGGAATAGGCGTTTATGTTGATCATGTAGATGGAGAAATACATCCTGTTACTTATGAATTAATAGGAAAAGCAAGAGAATTGGCTGGCAAAATAAATCACCCAGTTTATGCTGTATTTATTGGAAACAATATTTCTCATAAGGCTGAAGAACTTTTACATTATGGTGTAGACAAAGTGTTCGTATATGATGATGAAGAATTAAAGTACTTTAGAATAGAACCATATACAGGCGCTTTTGAAGATTTTATTAACAATGTTAAGCCAACAGCTATTTTAGTTGGAGCTACAACTATAGGACGTTCTTTAGCTCCGAGAATAGCCGCAAGATTTAAAACTGGACTTACAGCAGATTGTACAATATTAGATATGAAAGAAAATACAGATTTAGTTCAAATCAGACCAGCTTTTGGCGGTAATATAATGGCGCAAATAGTTACTCCGAATTCTAGACCTCAACTAGCTACTGTTAGGTATAAAGTTATGACAGCACCAAAAAGAAGTGAGGAAATTTTAGGTGAAATAATTAAATGCAATATAGGAAAAGAAAGACTTAAATCAAACATAACAGCACTTAATATAAAGAAAAAAGATGCTGAAGTCGGAATAAGCGATGCTGAAGTGATAGTAGCAGCAGGAAGAGGAATTAAATCAGAAAAAGATTTAGAATTAGTAAAAGAATTAGCCAAACTTTTAGGTGCAGAATTTGCATGTACTAGACCACTAATAGAAGCAGGCTGGGTTGATGCAAAGAGACAAATTGGATTGAGTGGAAGAACTGTAAGACCTAGGCTTATAGTAACTTGCGGAATATCTGGAGCAGTTCAATTTACAGCAGGAATGAATAATTCAGATTATATATTTGCTATAAATGATGATGATAAAGCACCAATATTTAAAGTTGCTCATTACGGAGTTGTTGGTAATTTGTATGAAGTAATTCCAGAATTAATAGAAAAAATAAAAATGGCTAAGGAGGCATAGACTATGGGCTATAAAGAAGTTGAATTAAGAGATTATGAATATATATTATCTATTGCGGAAGATGATAAAGAAAGAGTTTTCTTTAGAGAAGAAATAAATGAAGATTATAGTCATGATGAATTAGGTGGAATTAAAAAGATGCCTGATATAGTGATTCAAGCTATAAGTGCAGATGAAGTTTCAAAAGTTATGAAATATGCCTATGAAAATAGTATTCCTGTAACCCCAAGGGGATCAGGTACAGGGCTTGTAGGAGCAGCAGTTCCTCTCAAAGGCGGAATTGTTATAGATCTTAGCAGAATGAATAAAATATTAGAATTAGATGAAGAAAATTTGACTCTTACATTAGAGCCGGGAGTACTACTAATGGATATAGGAAAATATGTTGAAGAATTTGACTTGTTTTATCCACCAGATCCAGGTGAAAAATCAGCAACAATTGGTGGAAATATAAGTACTAATGCAGGTGGAATGAGAGCCGTAAAATATGGAGTTACTAGAGACTACGTAAGAGGACTTGAAGCTGTACTCCCAAATGGCGATGTAGTGAATTTAGGAGGAAAAGTTGTTAAAAACAGCTCGGGGTATGCATTAAAAGATCTAATAGTTGGTTCTGAAGGAACTTTAGGAATAGTAACAAAGGCTATTTTAAGATTATTACCACTTCCTAAAAAGGCTCTAAGCTTACTCATTCCGTTTGAAAGTCTTGAAAGGGCGATAGATACTGTACCTAAAATAATTAAATCTAAGTCCATACCAACAGCAATTGAATTTATGCAAAGAGAGGCAATACTTGCAGCTGAAGAATTTTTAGGAAAAAGCTTTCCGGATAAATCATCTGATGCATATCTGTTATTAACTTTTGATGGGAATTCTACAGAAGAAATTGAAAAGAATTATGAAAATGTAGCAAATATTTGCTTAGAAGCTGGGGCATTAGATGTATTGATTTCAGATACTGAAGAAAGACAAGAATCAATATGGTCAGCAAGAGGTTGTTTTCTTGAAGCAATTAAAGCTTTAACTACTGAAATGGATGAAGTTGATGTTGTTGTACCAAGAAATCAAATAGGAAAGTTTGTTACTTTCACTCATGAACTTGAACGTACTGCTAATATAAGAATAAAAAGTTTTGGACATGCTGGAGATGGAAATTTGCATATATATATATTAAGAGATGATCTTGATGAAGAGGTATGGCAATCAAAATTAAAAGAAGTTATGCAAATAATGTATGATAAGGCTAAAGAATTAGAAGGACAAGTATCGGGAGAACATGGAATAGGATTTGCAAAGAAGGGATATCTAAAAGAATCACTTCCAAGTGAATGTATTGGTATAATGCAAGGAATTAAATTAGCTTTTGATCCTAAAAATATACTGAATCCAGGAAAAGTGTGTGAATAGAACAAATCGTATTTAATAAATCTAATTTAGTTATAAATACTAAATATAAACAATTTAATTATGTTTCATATATGAATCAACACTACTTTATGTTAAAAGTGAATTTAATATAGAGTAGTGTTTTTTATCGACTAAAATTATTTTAGTTGAAGGAACTATGTAAAATAATAAAAAATATATTGAAAAACAATTTGAAATAAGATAGAATTAAGTTATAATAATAATAAACAATAATAAACAAGTGGAGAGGAGAAAGAGAAATGAGTGAATTAGTCATGTCTCCAAGAATTAAAAATCTAAAGGAGAAGATGTTATCTGAAAAGAGATATGCATCTATTGAGCAAGCACTTATAATAACTGACACATATAAAAAGAGTGAAGACAAATCAGTTATTATTAAAAGAGCATTAGCATTAAAAAATTCTCTTTCAAAATTAGTAATCGGTGTTGATGATGAAGAATTAATAGTAGGTAACCGCACTAAAGGGGTCAGATATGGTGTTGTTTTTCCGGAGAGTGGAAGTTCATGGATTGATAAAGAATTTGAAACACTGCCAATCAGGCCTCAAGATAAGTTTAATATAAATTTAGATGATATAGAAACGTTTAGGGAAGTAATTAAGCCATATTGGGATGGGCACTCATTAGAAGATGTTATTAGGCAGAGATACGGAAAAGAAATTGATGAAATTGCAAAAGTGGTAAAGATAAATCAAAAAGATCATGCTCAAGGACATATTTGTCCAAATTGTAGAGAGTGGCTTACACTTGGACCGGAAGGGATTAAACAAAGAGCACTTGAAAAAATGAATAATGCAGCCAAAGAAAACAAGGATTTTTATGAAAGTGTAGTTATTGTCATGGAAGGTGCTCAAGAATTTATGATTAGATACCACGATTTAATGAAAGAGAAAGCTGAGTCAGTATGCGAGGAAGAATTAGTATCAAGCATGCTTCAAGTTGCAGATATTTGTAAGAATATTTCTAGAAGGCCGGCACAGACTTTCCATGAGGCGGTGCAAGCAGTTTGGTTTCTATTTGTTATACTTCATATGGAATCAAATGCATCATCATTCTCACCAGGAAGAATGGATGAATTTTTATACCCATATTATAAAAGAGATATACACCTTGGAAAATTAGATAATAAAAAGGCTTTAGAAATAATTGAATGTCTTTGGCTTAAGTTTAATGAAATAGTTTATTTAAGAAATTCTCATAGTGCTAAGTTTTTTGCAGGTTTCCCTATAGGATTTAATATTGCAATTGGTGGTCAAGATGAAAAAGGTAATGATTTTACAAATGAATTATCCTTATTATTCTTAAAAGCTCAAGAACATTTAGGCCTGCCACAACCTAATCTATCTGTAAGACTTCATAAAAATACATCAGAAGAGCTATTAAAAGAGAGTATAAAAGTTGTAGCCAAAGGAAGTGGAATGCCACAATTCTTTAATGACGAATCAGTAATACCATCTATGATAGACTTAGGAATTAAAGAAAAAGACGCAAAAGACTATGCCATTGTTGGATGCGTAGAACTTACAACCCAAGGTAATAATCTTGGCTGGAGTGATGCTGCAATGTTTAACTTAAACAAGGTTTTAGAGTTAACACTAAACAGTGGAAAATGTTTAATCTCAGGGGATTCATTGGCTCAAAATCTAGGTAATCTAACTACTTATGAAAAGTATGAGGAGTTAGAGGAAGCCTTTGCTAAGCAAATAGATTATTTCATTGATAAAATGATTTTAGCTTGCGAACAAGTTGAAAAAGCTCATATAGATGTTTTACCTTCACCATTCTTATCATCAGTTATTGATGACTGCATTGAGAAAGGTGTAGATGTTACTGCCGGTGGGGCAGTATATAATCTTTCAGGAATTCAAATGATACAAGTTGCAAATTTAGCAGACAGCCTAGCTGCCATAAAACTTTTAGTATATGATGAAAAGAGAATTTCTAAAGAAGAATTGTTAAAAGCTCTTCAAAATAACTTTGAAGGATATGAAGTAATAAGGGCTATGCTATTAAATCGTGCACCTAAATACGGGAATGATATTGAATGGGTAGATGAAATTGGTGCTAAGTGGGCAAGATATTTCAATGGAAAGCTTAAATCTTATACAAACTATCGTGGAGGTAAATATCATACAGGAATGTATACAGTATCAGCCCATGTTCCAATGGGGGAAAATGTAGGAGCATCTGCAGATGGAAGACATGCAAAGGCACCTTTAGCTGACGGTGGCATGTCACCTGTATATGGAAGAGATATTGCAGGACCTACAGCTGTCTTAAAATCTGTATCAAAATTAGATAATGTATTAACTACTAATGGTGGTTTATTAAATATGAAGTTCTTACCTGAGTTTTTTAAGAATGAGATTGGAAGAGATAAGTTTGCAAGATTCTTAAGAACCTTTGTAGATTTAGAAATACCACATATTCAATTTAATGTTTTACGCAGAGAAGATCTATTAGCAGCACAAAAGAATCCAGAAAATTATCGCAGTTTAACTGTACGTGTAGCGGGATATACAGCATATTTCACTGAACTTGCAGGAGAATTGCAAAACGAAATTATAGCAAGAACAAGTTATGGGGATATATAGCTTATGGAAAAAGATTATACGTCTTTGACAGGAAGAATTTTTGATATAAGAAGATTTTCAACACATGATGGAGCGGGAATAAGAACAACAATTTTTTTAAAAGGATGTCCGATTAAATGTGTTTGGTGTCAAAATCCCGAAGGAATTTCTCCAAAGGAACATTTGATTCATTTTGAAAATAAATGTATTAATTGTGATTTATGTATTAATAAATGCTCTAATAAATCAGTTATACGAGAAAATAATAAAACATGTGTTGTTCAAGATAAATGTACAGATGAGCAAAATAAAATTGTTACTGATATTTGTCCGACTGGTGCATTGACTATGGATTCTAAAGATTATACTTTAGATGAAGTTATAGAAATAGCACTGAAGGATAAAGCATTTTTTAAATACGGTGGTGGAGTAACTTTATCTGGCGGGGAACCATTGTACCAGAAAGAATTTGCAATTGCATTGCTCAAGAAGTTAAAGGAAGCTGGAATAAACACAGCGATTGAAACCTCCTTATTCGTGCCTACTGAAAATATAGTAGAATTGCTGCCTTATGTAGATACAATTTTTGCGGATTTAAAGATATTTGATGATGATAAGCATAAATCTTTTACTGGTGTTAGTAACGAATTGATTAAGAAGAATATTAAGCTTATTTTGGGAGGTAGTAAGAAGGAAGATGTGATTATAAGAACTCCGCTAATACCTCAATTTACAGCGAATAAAAATAATATTCATGATATAAGTGGATATATTTCAAGTATCTATTCAAAAGTAAAATATGAATTATTAAATTATAATCCTCTTGCAAAAGCAAAATATAATTTAATAAATAATATGGATTATTGCTTTGAAGATAATCCTAGGATGTATACCGATGAAGAAATGAAAGAGTTTTATAATGTTGCTTATTCTGCGGGAATAAAGAATTTAATAAAGTAGAACAGTAGTAATTTTATTGATAGGTCAATAGAGAAAAACTAGCAAATAAGTTAGAGTTAAGTGCAAAATATTAGTATTTATTATAATTAATTATATAAGTTTAAAGCAGAGAGGAAGAGAGAGATGTTAGTATTAATTGATGACGCAAATTTAGAGGCTATTAAGAGAATTTATGAATTTTATCCATGTGATGGGGTGACAACTAATCCATCTATTCTAAAAAAACAAGGTGGAAATCCTATGGAGGTATTAAAAGCAATTAGAGAGTTTTTACCAGACGGAGCGCAGCTTCATGCTCAAGTTGTATCATTAACTGCTGAAAAAATGATTGATGAAGCACACCATATGCTTGAGGTACTTGGAAAAGATACTTATATTAAAATCCCAGTAACAAGCGAAGGAATAAAGGCTATGAAATTATTAAGTAAGGAAAATGCAAATATTACCGCTACAGCTATTTATACTTCAATGCAAGCATTCATAGCGGCAAAAGCAGGAGCAAGATATACGGCACCTTATGTAAATAGATTAGATAATATGGGAGCTGATGGTGTTCAAGTGGCAAAAGATATTCATGACATGTTTAAAATGCATGGATTAAACGCGGATGTATTAGCGGCAAGCTTCAAGAATTCACAACAAGTTTTAAATTTATGTAAGTATGGAATTGGATCAATCACAGCAGCACCTGATGTAATAGAAGGATTAATTAAACATGATGCAACTGCAAATGCAGTAGAAGTATTTACAAAAGATTTCTATAGCCTAGTTGGCGAAGGAAACACAATGGAGAACCTATAACTTGAATATATAACTTACCGAAATAAGTAACACACTTTTGTTCCAGTTTCAAGGGGATTTTGATGGGTAATTCTAAGGCTATAAGTTGTACTCAAAGTGCTAGCCTCAAAGAACAAGCGCTCACAGAGAAAGTTCGAGAAGCCAAATATAAAATTTGGACTCTCACTTTTTGAGCTAGCACATTTGGAACAACTTATAGCCTAAGAATCACGACCAGCAAAGTTCCCAATGAAACATTCCGCAAAAGTGTGTTACTTATTTCTATTTAGAATATATTTCAAATTAGTAATTAAGGTTATAATCTGTTTATTCATACTTATTAGCCAATCTAAATTTGTATGGTGAATGGCCATAATATTTTTTGAATAGCTTGCTAAAATAATAAGCATCACTGTAGCCAACAGATTGGGCTATAGATTTTATTGGAGATTCTGTTGAGATTAATAAATCTTTAGCTTTTTCTAGTCTGAGATTTATTAAATAATTGATAGGAGATTCACCAGTTTTCTCTTTAAATACTTTAGATATATAAACTGAACTTAAGTACATGTTCCTGGACATATCATCTAAGGAAACGTTATTCATGTAATTGTTATCAAAATAGTCTAAAATTATTTTAACTATATTTGACTTATCATAAAACGGAAAGTCGTATCTATCAACTTTCTTAGTATTTTTAACATAGTTAATTTCTTTTAAGAAAAGAGCAATTAACTTCATTATTAGGCTTTTTAATATAAGTTCTTTTCCAACCTCACAGGCTTCTTGTTCGCCTATTATTTCTAAACAACATTTATGAAAATCTTCCTTATACTGTTTAAATTCCAATGGAACTTCAGAGTTTTGTTTTAAAATATAATCAAAAGGAAGTCCATCAATTTGGATATTTCGAAAACCAATATGTAGTTCAGTATTTTGTTCACCTTTGCTTAGTGATTCCTTGTGGTAAACTCCAGGGTTAAAAGGAAGTAGAGTCTTTTCATGAATCTTATACATTTTATCTTCTATTTTATAAGTCACAGACCCAGAAACTACATAGCTAAATTCTATAAAATCATGACAATGATATTCGGCCTTTATAAAATCTTTATTATCAAATTTAAATGCATATAAAATTTCAGGATTAAAATTTTCAATGTTGATACCTACACTGCACACGTCAATATCACCCCTTTTACTTATATCTATCCTAAAAATTAATTAGATAAGATTAACTTTATATATAAGAATATACATCATATGAATAAAAAAGTACATTTTTATTCTAAATGATTTATTGGATAATTAAACATGTCAAAAAGAAAGATATAAAAAAGGAGGAGAGATTAATGAGTAGCATAAAATGGATCTTTAGTTATATAAATAAATACAAATTTAGATTCTATATTGCACTTACAGCAGTACTTTTAAGCTCATTCATGGCTATGATTAATCCATATTTAAGTGGAAGGTTAGTTGATGAAGTGATTATACAGAATAAGACTGATATTCTATTCCCTATTCTGGGGGTAATGGTCGCAGTTACTGTTATAAAAGCAATTATTAGATATACTTACCAAATGGCATTTGAGTTTGTATCTCAAAATGTAATATTTGAACTTAGACAAAAAATGTATAGTAAGCTGCAAGAATTGGATTTAGATTATTATAACAAAACAAGAACTGGGGATATAATGGCAAGAATGACTGGAGATATGGATGCAGTAAGGCATTTTGTTGCTTGGGTTATATATAATATTTGTGAAAATGTTACTGTGTTTATATTTGCAATAATTAGCATGTTTTTTATTAGTGTAGAATTTACTTTATTAATGTTTGCATTGACGCCTATTGTAGCATACTGTGCATACAGATTTGCGAAGCAGGCAAATCCAATATTCTTTGGAATAAGAGAACAATTTTCGAAGCTAAATACAGTAGTTCAAGAAAATATAAGTGGTAATAGAGTAGTGAAAGCCTTTGCAAAAGAAGATTATGAAATATTAAAGTTTGAGGAAAGAAATAAGGCATATATGGACGCTAATATGGAACTTGCAAATGTTGCGCAAAAGTATTTGTCTATACTTAATGCTTTGTCAAATATGTTTACAATTGTTATGATTTTAGCAGGAGGGATCTTCGTTATAAATGATAGGTTAACTATGGGTGAATTAGTAATGTTTAATGGTCTTATTTGGGCTATAAATAACCCTATGAATATGGTAGGATGGCTTATTAATGATGCTCAAAGATTCATTGCAGCAGCAAGAAAAATAAAAATATTAGTTAATGAGGAAACAAAGATAAAAAATCCTGAAGAAGGAATTAAACCTAAGAAATTGAAAGGTGAAATTGAATTTAGAAATGTTAATTTTGAGTATGGATATGAACCAGTTTTAAAGAATATAAATTTCAAAGTAAAATCTGGACAAAGAGTTGCGATTTTTGGACAAACTGGCGCAGGAAAATCGACAATAGTAAATTTGATAGAGAGATTTTATGATGCAACGTCTGGAGAAATATTAATAGATGGAATAGATATTAGAAAATATAACTTACAGGGGTTAAGAAAAAATATTTCAATATCAATGCAGGATGTATTTTTATTTTCTAATACAATAGAAGAAAATATTAGCTATGGAGTATCAGAAATAGATAATAATAAAATAAATTGGGCGGCTGAGATGGCAGATGCAAATAATTTTATTCAAAATTTATCAGATTCCTATGAAACGGTAGTTGGGGAAAGAGGCGTAGGTTTATCGGGGGGACAAAAGCAAAGGATAACACTTGCAAGATCAATAATAAAAGAACCTTCTATATTAATATTAGATGATACAACATCAGCTCTAGATGTAGAAACTGAAGCAATGATTCAAAAGAATTTAAATACAATATATAAAGATAAGACATGCTTTATAATAGCCCATAGAATTTCATCCATAAAAGATTCTGATTTGATTTTGGTGTTAGATGATGGAAGAATAGTAGAAAGCGGAACCCATAAGGAATTATTAGATAATAAGGGACATTATTATGGAGTATATAAAGCTCAATATGGTGATTATTTAGATGAAGAAGATAATGAAGACTGCAAGGAGGTGGGATAGATGGCAAGAAATAAGTATGATGTTGATGAAGAATTAGGCACGCCATTTAGCTGGGAATATTGTAAAAGGCTATTAAACTATGTGGTTCCTTATAAAAAAGAAATGATAACAACTCTTATTGTGATGCTAATATCAAGCGTATCCACACTACTTGGTCCTTACTTGGTAAAAATAGCCATGGATACTAATATACCTAATAAAGATGTTAGAGGACTCATTGTAGTTTGTATAGTATTCTTTATCACCATAGTGGTAAGTGCATTATGTATGAGATATAGAATAAGAACAATGAATTATGTGGGACAGGAAGTAGTTAAGAATATTAGATCAGATATATTTAATCATTTGCAAAAGCTCCCGTTTTCTTACTATGATAG
Source organism: Clostridium chromiireducens (assembly GCF_003575225.1). Lineage (NCBI taxonomy): Bacteria > Bacillati > Bacillota > Clostridia > Eubacteriales > Clostridiaceae > Clostridium > Clostridium chromiireducens. The sequence continues at coordinate 188,636 of NZ_QXDJ01000006.1, forward strand.
CAGACCACATGGAAAAATTTTAGTAAGAGTGGTTAACTATGTAAATGCATTAAGTGATTTATTATCTAATGGGCTTATAAATCTGTTAACAGATTTATTTAGTATCCTAGTGATTATAGGATTTATGGTGTTTATAAGTCCAAAATTAACAATGGTATGTATGATTGGAATGCCTATCCTTGCAATAATAGTAGCTTTACTAGTAAAGGTTCAAAGAAGAAATAGCCAGATATATAGTAATAAACAATCAAATCTTAATGCTTATATACAAGAAAGTATAAGTGGAATGAAGGTTACTCAAGCATTCGCTAGAGAAAAAGTTAATGCAGAGAAGTTCAAAACAGTAAGTAATGAGAATAGAAGAACTTGGATAAACGCAGTTAAATACCAATTGCTGCTTTGGCCAGCGATAGAAAATACATCTGTATTTACGGTTTCGTTGGTATATTTAATAGGAGTGCGTTCAATAGGAGAATCGATAACAATAGGTACCCTCATTGCTTTTGTAGGGTACATATGGAGATTTTGGAATCCAATAGTTAATATTTCTAACTTCTATAATGCATTGATAATGGCAATGGCATATTTAGAAAGAATATTTGAGACATTAGATGAACCAGTAACTATAGCTAATTTGCCAGATGCTTATGATATTCCAGAAGTTAAAGGGTCTGTTGAATTTAGAAATGTAGTATTTAAATATGAAGATGAAGATAGGGAAGTCTTAAGAAATGTATCTTTTGAGATAAAGCCAGGAGAGACCATAGCCTTGGTAGGACCAACAGGAGCAGGAAAGACAACAATTATAAATCTCTTAAGCAGATTTTATGATGTGACCTCTGGAGAAGTTTTAGTAGATGCCCACAATATAAGAAATGTAACTTTAGATTCTTTAAGAAAACAAATGGGAGTAATGCTTCAAGATACATTTATTTTCTCAGGAACCATATTGGAAAATATAAAATATGGAAAATTAGATGCAACTGATGAAGAAATAATAAGAGCAGCTAAGGCTGTTAAAGCTCATGATTTTATTATCAATCTAAAAGATGGTTATAACACTGAAGTCAATGAAAGAGGAAGCAGATTATCTGTTGGTCAAAGACAATTGATTTCTTTTGCAAGGGCACTCCTTGCAGATCCTAAAATATTAATTTTAGATGAGGCAACTTCAAGTATAGATACAAAAACAGAACAAGCACTTCAGGAAGGATTAAATAAATTACTTGAGGGAAGAACATCATTTGTTATTGCACATAGATTATCAACAATAAAAAATGCTACTAGAATAATGGTTATAAATGATGGTCAAATCGTAGAACAAGGAAGTCACGACGAACTAATAGATGTAAAGGGGGAATACTACGAACTTTTTACAGCACAATATGAGATAGTGAGAGCTGTATAGAATTAGGTTAAATAAATTGTTGTTCTTTTTGTAATAGACTCACACATACCAATATTTTGACATATAATGAACTAGTATCATTACATGGAGTTGAAAATGCGTGATATACGGGCTGATTTTAGCTGGAGGTAAAGGCAGCAGACTATATCCTCTATCAAGAGCCGATCAACCAAAACAATTTTTAAAGCTTATTAACAATAAAAGCTTTTTAGTTAACACTGTTGATAGGATAATCCCGCTAATAGATAGAAATAATATTTATGTTGTGACCAATATGGACTATAAAGAGAAGGTCAAAAATGAACTTGTAGGAATTAAAGAGGATAATATTTTTGTAGAACCTGCAAATAAGGAGACTGCTACGTGCATAGGTTTATCTGCAGTAAAGCTATTGAAGCAAGATGCTAATGCAGTTATGGTTGTATTACCATCAGATCACTATATTCAAGGTGAGAAGAGTTATATAGATACGTTATCCCAAGCAATTGAGATGGCAAACAAGAGGAGATGTATTGTTACACTTGGAATTGAGCCTAGCAGAGCTGAAACAGGGTATGGTTATATTGAAATGGGCGAAAGAACTGCTGGTACTATACCAACTTATAAAATAGCAAGGTTTACTGAAAAGCCTAACTCAGAAGTAGCTAAAGATTTTATACTAAAAGGCACTTATTTATGGAATTCAGGAATGTTTGTATTTAGAGCGGATGTTATTTTAAGAGAGATAGAAAAGTATCTTCCTAAATTGCATAAATCATTAATGGAAATATATAAAAGCTTAGGTGAGGAAAATGAAGAAAAAACAATAGAGGAACAATATGAAGTCATAGATGGAATATCAATAGATTTCGGAGTAATGCAAAGGACAAGAAAAGCATATGTAATAAAGTGTGATTTTAATTGGGATGATATGGGGAGTTTTGGTGCTTTAAGCCGATTGTTAAATACAGATAAAAATAACAGTATATCTCAAAATGTTTATATTGATGAATGTGAGAATTGTTCGATTTTTGGTGATAAGAATCTTATAATTGGATTCGGAATAAAGGATTTAGTTGTGGTTGATGCTGGTGATGTTATACTTGTAATGGATAAAAATAAGGATCAAGAGATTAAACATTTATTAAATAAACTTAACGAAAATCAACAATATAATAAATTCCTATAGTAAAGATAAGCTATTCTAAAATTATTTTAAATATTTTAGGATAGCCTTATTTTGTTGGATAATGCGAAAAAGAGTGAAGCGTTAAATTTAATTTAAAAAATGTTAAAAGCGAATTAGAGGCGGGTTAAAAATGTTGAAGAAACTTGAAAATTGGATAAAAAGCTATAGTTGAGGAGATTTCGATGATATAATTAATTACAACAATTTATATATAGTGATAAGTCATGTTTGCTTTAATTTATCACCTGGAATCTTTTGGATTTAATATATAAAATGAAGGGAGATATATAATTAATGATAAAAAAATTAAACTTGGGAATGAAGATAAGTATCATAATAGGAGCAATAATTCTCTTATGTTATATAGGGGTATTCACAAGTGTTTTGGTACAAATAAAATCTAAAAGTGTAACTGATAGTGAAACTTTAGCTAAAGAAATATCTTTATCCTATGCAACACAGATTAAGTCTAACTTTGAAAAGTTAGAAACAATAGGTAAGGATTTAAGGGGTTCGCTAATTAATGAAATAAAGCTTAATTCACAAAATAGAGACTTAGTTATTGAGATGCAAAAGGAGATACTAGAAACAGATCCACAAATCTTCGGAGTAACTGTTGCATTTGAAACTAATGATTTCGATGGAAAAGATGATTACTACAAAGGTAAAAAAGAATTTGCGGAGGATGGAAAGTTCATACCATATGCAAGCAGGGATGGAGATCATATCGTAGTAGCACCAGCATATGATGAACAGACAGATATGACATGGTATAATAGACCGAAGGAGTTAAAGGGGACTTATATTACTGAACCAACAGTGTATAATGTTAACGGGAAAGATATCTCAATGATATCTTTAGCAATGCCTATATTAGGTGATAATGGGAAGTTTTTAGGAGTAATATCTATAGATTATAAGCTTGACACGTTGGAAAATATTGTGCTAGAGAAAACACCACTTGGAGGTACAGTTGAGTTAATATCAAATAAAGGTATTTATGTAGCAAGTGGTGAAGATCCAAGTTTAAAGATGAAAGATGCAAAACAAAATAATGATGTTTGGGCGAAAATTATAAGTGAAACTTCACAAGGTAAAGCTTTTTATACTTATGGAACTTCAGTGAAAAAGGGACAAGAAGTTTTAATGGTAGCATATCCAGTTAACTTGGAAAATACGAATACTAATTGGATCCTGTGTAGTCAAATTCCAAAAGAGAAAATATTAGAGAGCTACAATAAGATATTCAATGTTATCTTAATTATAGCAATTGCGTCATTATTAGTTGTTATTTTTGTAATACATATTGTAATTAATAGAATGATAAAAGGGGTAAGATATGCCCAAATACAGATGGAGTTACTGGCAAAGGGAGATCTTACAATAGAACTTGATAAAAAATATATGGATAGAGAAGATGAAATAGGAAAAATGTTTAAATCTATTGATGAAATGAAAAAATCATTAAGGAGTATAATATCTGGTATTAAAGGTGAATGTAGCATTGTTTTAGATTCAATAGAGTTTACACAAGGGAAAATAGAAGATTTAAATAACAAAATTTCAGATGTATCTGCAACAACGGAAGAGTTATCTGCAAGCATGGAGGAAACAGCAGCATCTACAGAGGAAGTAAATGCTTCATCAACCAATATGAAATCCATAATAAAGACTATGGAATTAAGCATTGAAAGTGGAGAGGTAACTGCAAAGGAAATTGAAGAAAGAGCTAAAAAATTAAAAACTAATGCGTTGCAATCAAGAGAACAATCTAGCAGTATAACTTCGAAAATGAGAGAAAGCTTAAGTGTTGCTGTAGAGAAATCTAGAGCGGTAGATAAAATAAATGAATTAACAGCTAAGATATTAGAAATAACTGAGCAAACGAATTTGCTAGCATTAAATGCAGCTATAGAATCAGCAAGAGCAGGGGAAGCTGGTAAAGGATTTGCTGTTGTAGCAGATGAAATAAGGAAACTTGCTGAAACTTCAAAAGAAACTACAATAGAAATACAGCAGATAAATAAAGAAGTCGTTATGGCTGTGAATGACCTCAAAGGAACATCAAATGAAGTAATTGATTTTATTGGAACTCAAGTGATGAAAGATTATAATAAACTTGTAGACACAGGGGAACAATACAGAAATGATGCTATTGTATTTAATGAATTAGTTAGTGTTATAGGTGAAATATCAGATGAACTAATCAACTCTACAGGAGATATTATAACAGCTATTGATGAAGTAGCAGAGGCAACCAATGAAGGTGCTACAGGAACAACTTTAATTGCAAATAAGTCAAATGAGGTAGTTAATTTAACAGAAGAAGTTGTAGGACAAACACAAAAGACAAAAGAATGTGCAGATAAATTATTAGAAGTAGTATCAATATTTAAAATATAGAGGAGTAACATATAAATATAAGAAAAAGAGTTGTTTTAAAGTATAAATTAAGGCAACTTTTTTGTTGTGAATTTATTCTAATTAAAGAATCTTATCAATAAATATATATTGTAATTGACTATAATATGGTTAAAATAATTTATTTGTCAATATAGTTTAATTAATTATCAGGCTTGATATTACTGGGCGTTTCGACAGATAATACTTGCCTCAAGTTATAAATAAGGTGTTGTACATTTTAACTCTGGGTATTATTATATATATAGAGCATAAAATTTAATTAAATTTAAAAATTATAATTAATATATTAAATAATTAAAAGGGTTTATTTTATAAGAATTATAATGTAGAGGATGTGATCATGTTTTGATGATTAATACTCACAAAACTATGGCAGAGAATATTTTGAAACACGCTAATACAAAGAGTGTTTATTTAATAAATAATAAAAGATTTATATGGGGGAACGTAAAGCCAGACTGTGCGCCTAAATATAAATTTAAAAAACATTACTTTAATGAAAGTATAGATATGATAGTTGATAAAATTAAATATCTTTCATCGCTAACATTAGAAGATGTTCATTATAATATGACAATTGGGAAGTTTAGTGAGGAGCTTGGAGTAATATGTCACTTTTTATGTGATTTTTTTTGTGCCCCACACTATTATAGATGGGAATTTAAAAGCACAAGTGCTGTGAAAAATCATATGTCATATGAAAAGAAATTAGCTAAGTTTGCTAAGGGTTTTAAGCAGACAGGAATAATTAATACCAATATTGAGCCAGATAATATAAAAGAATTTATACTTCAATTGCAAGAACAATATGATGGAATGATAGATTACCACAATGATTTGACATTTTCGTATTATGTTTGTGATAGTATTCTTAATATGATTTTAGATAATGTATTTTTTAATGATAACAAAGTGAGTAAGGCGATTTAATGGTTTAAATATAGTAAATATCTCAAAATGATTATAGTTATTTTGAGATATTTTTATGAAAAAACTTTGTTGAAAAAGTGGATTAAGGTGGCTGAAGTTTCATATAAATATAAATGCAAATAAATTAGAACCATAATGAAATTTAGGCTGTCTTAAATGCAATTTTGAGATAGTCTATTTTAACTAATAAATTTATACCAAAGTTATTATAATTTTTTAAAATAATTTGATTAACCTTGACATAAAAATATAGAAGTATGGTAGAATTATAAATCATAGTGGTTAGTTAATGTTAAATTTATAGCAAATGGTAGTATACATTGTTAAAATTTATACTATATTATAATTGAAGCGAATATTGACTTTATATAAAGCAACCTAAGCAGTCAAAATATTATTGAGTAGGAGAAAAATAGATATGGATAAGAATAAAAATATATCGATGGCAGTAATTAAAAGATTGCCTAAATATCATAGATATCTTGAGGAACTTATGAAAAATGATGTGGATAGAATTTCATCAAAAGAATTAGGCGAAAAAATTGGATTCACTGCATCACAAATTCGTCAAGACTTAAATTGTTTTGGAGATTTTGGACAACAAGGATATGGTTATAATGTAAAGGAGTTATATAATCAGATAAGCTCTATACTAGGATTAGGTAGAGGATATAGAGCAGCGTTAGTAGGAGCAGGGAATATCGGTCAAGCAGTTTCGAATTACTCAAGATTTGAAAACTTGGGATTTAGAATATCAGCTATTTTTGATGCTAATCCTAAACTGATAGGAATGAGAATAAGAGATGTAGAAATAATGGATATAGATGAAATATCATCTGTTTTAAAAGAACAGAAGATTGATATAGGAATAATTTGTGTTCCAAGAAAAAATGCTCAAGGTGTTGCTGATGAGTTAATAAAAGCAGGGGTAAGAGGAATATGGAATTTTGCGCCAGTGGATTTAATAGTACCAGATCATGTTAAAGTTGAAAATGTACATTTGAGTGAAAGTTTATTGACATTAATTTATTTATTAAATGAGAGTGAACAGTAGAAGATATATATTTATGAAATAATATAACAAATTAAGAATGCCGTATATACATAGATGTTTTAAGATAGTTATTTACCTGATACGCGTCCTTTAAGGTAAATATACTGATTAATTTCAATATAAGTGAGAATTTTTGGATTGGTGAATATTATACTTTAGATAGTTTTAATTGAACGCATTACCTTGAGAATCACGATATAATGAGGGGTGTAGAACACTAAATGGTATATAAGCAGCATTCTGATTTGTTATTTTTTTATATACCTTAATACAGAGACTAAAAACTTACATTCAAAACATAATATTTTATTGCAAATAATCTGAATACATATTATAATTTTAGATAAGGCTTAAGAGCTTTATATTTTTTAAATTCATTTGTTATATTATTAACAAATAGGTTTAAAAATATCAAAAATAGTATGAAAACTTAAAAAATAAATAAGCAAGTTTGAAGGAGGACCTTAACATGGAATTAAAAAATGTGATTCTTGAAAAAGAAGGACATTTAGCTATTGTGACAATCAATAGACCAAAAGCATTAAATGCGTTAAATTCAGAGACATTAAAGGATTTAGACACTGTTTTAGAAGACTTAGAAAAGGACAGTAATGTATATGCAGTTATATTAACTGGTGCAGGAGAAAAATCTTTTGTTGCTGGAGCAGATATTGCAGAAATGAAAGATCTTAACGAAGAACAAGGTAAAGAATTTGGAATCTTAGGAAACAATGTTTTCAGAAGATTAGAAAAATTGGATAAGCCAGTTATTGCAGCTGTATCAGGATTTGCTCTTGGTGGTGGATGCGAGCTTGCTATGTCATGTGATATTAGAATAGCTTCAGTAAAAGCTAAATTTGGGCAACCAGAAGCAGGACTTGGAATAACTCCAGGATTCGGTGGAACTCAAAGATTAGCTAGAATCGTAGGACCAGGAAAAGCTAAAGAATTAATATACACTTGTGACATCATAAATGCAGAAGAAGCTTACAGAATAGGCTTAGTAAATAAAATAGTTGAATTAGAAAACTTAATAGATGAAGCAAAAGCTATGGCTAATAAAATTGCAGCTAATGCTCCAAAAGCAGTTGCATATTGCAAAGATGCTATTGATAGAGGAATGCAAGTTGATATAGATGCAGCTATATTAATAGAAGCAGAAGACTTCGGTAAATGCTTTGCAACAGAAGACCAAACAGAAGGGATGACTGCTTTTTTAGAAAGAAGAGCAGAAAAAAACTTTCAAAATAAATAATTTTTAGAGAATTAGCTAAAAATCTATTAGAGATTTATATATAGTTTGTTATCGAATAGGTTTAAATAACAAGGAGGGTAATTTAATGAATTTCAAATTAACTAGAGAACAACAATTAGTACAACAAATGATCAGAGAATTCGCAGTAAATGAAGTTAAGCCAATAGCTGCTGAAATTGATGAGACAGAAAGATTCCCTATGGAAAATGTTGAAAAGATGGCTAAATTAGGAGTAATGGGTATCCCATTCGCTAAGGAATTTGGTGGAGCAGGCGGAGATGTTCTTTCATACATAATAGCTGTAGAAGAATTATCAAAAGTTTGTGGTACTACAGGAGTTATACTTTCAGCTCATACATCATTATGCGCGTCAGTAATTAACGAAAACGGTACTCCAGCTCAAAGAGAAAAATATTTACCAGATCTTTGTAGTGGTAAAAAACTTGGAGCTTTCGGTTTAACTGAACCAGGTGCTGGTACAGATGCTGCAGGACAACAAACAACTGCTGTATTAGATGGAGACAACTATATCTTAAATGGTTCAAAGATATTCATAACAAATGGTGGAGTTGCTGAAACTTTCATAATATTTGCTATGACAGATAAGAGTCAAGGAACTAAAGGTATTTCTGCATTTGTAGTAGAAAAATCATTCCCAGGATTCTCAGTAGGAAAGCATGAAAATAAGATGGGTATTAGAGCATCTTCAACTACTGAATTAGTAATGGAAAACTGTATAGTACCAAAAGAAAACTTACTTGGTAAAGAAGGTAAGGGATTTGGTATAGCAATGAAGACTCTTGATGGAGGAAGAATTGGTATAGCAGCTCAAGCTTTAGGTATTGCAGAAGGTGCTTTTGAAGAAGCTGTTAACTACATGAAAGAAAGAAAACAATTTGGTAAACCATTATCAGCATTCCAAGGATTACAATGGTACATTGCTGAAATGGACGTTAAAATTGAAGCTGCTAAACATTTAGTATATAAAGCTGCATGTAAGAAACAAGCAGGTGAACCTTATTCACTTGATGCTGCAAGAGCTAAATTATTTGCTGCAGATGTTGCAATGGAAGTTACAACTAAAGCAGTTCAAATCTTTGGTGGATATGGTTACACTAAAGAATACCCAGTAGAAAGAATGATGAGAGATGCTAAGATAACTGAAATCTATGAAGGAACTTCAGAAGTTCAAAAGATGGTTATCGCAGGAAGCATTTTAAGATAGGAGGACTTTTATAATGAATATAGTAGTTTGTGTAAAACAAGTTCCAGATACTACAGCTGTAAAAATAGATCCTAAGACTGGTACATTAATAAGAGATGGTGTTCCATCAATAATGAATCCAGAGGATAAGCACGCATTAGAAGGTGCATTACAATTAAAAGAACAATTAGGTGGAAAAGTTACCGTTGTAACAATGGGACTTCCAATGGCTAAAGCAACATTGACAGAAGCGTTATGTATGGGAGCTGATGAGGCTATCCTATTAACAGATAGAGCACTTGGGGGAGCTGATACATTAGCAACTTCAAAAGCATTAGCTGGGGTTATAGCTAAATTAGACTATGATATAGTATTTGCTGGAAGACAAGCGATTGATGGAGATACTGCACAGGTAGGTCCAGAAATAGCTGAACATTTAAACATTCCTCAAGTAACTTATGTTCAAGATGTTAAAGTTGAAGGGAATTCATTAATAGTAAATAGAGCATTAGAAGATGGACATCAAGTAGTAGAAGTTAAGACTCCATGTCTATTAACTGCAATCGAAGAATTAAATGCACCTAGATATATGCACGTTGCAAACATATTCTCAACTTCTGATGATCAAATCAAAGTTATGAGCGCAGCTGATATAGATGTAGATGTAGCTGAATTAGGACTTAAAGGTTCACCTACAAAGGTTAAGAAGTCAATGACTAAAGAAGTTAAGGGCGCAGGAGAAATTGTTAGAGAATCACCTAAAAATGCAGCATACTATGTTGTTGGAAAATTAAAAGAAAAACACTACATCTAAGATAATAGGAGGGTAATTTATTATGAATATAGCAGATTACAAAGGCGTTTGGGTCTTTGCTGAACAAAGAGAAGGCGAATTACAAAAAGTATCTTTAGAACTACTTGGAGAAGGTAGAAGAATTGCTGATGAATTAGGAGTAAAGTTAACAGCTTTATTACTTGGAAATAATATAGAAGCATTAGCTAAAACTTTAGCTGAACATGGTGCTGATGAAGTTTTAGTTGCTGATGATAAAAATTTAGAACATTATACAACTGATGCTTACACAAAAGTTATTTGTGATTTAGCAAATGAAAGAAAACCAGGAATATTATTCGTAGGAGCTACTTTCATCGGAAGAGATTTAGGTCCAAGAATAGCTGCTAGATTATCAACTGGATTAACTGCTGACTGTACATCAATTGATGTAGATGTTACAAATGGAGATCTTTTAGCTACAAGACCAGCATTTGGTGGTAACTTAATGGCTACAATCGCATGTCCAGATCATAGACCACAAATGGCTACAGTAAGACCAGGAGTATTTGCAAAAATCACTACTGATCCAGCAAACTGTAACATTGAAAAGGTTCAAGTTCAATTAGCTGATAGCGATGTTAGAACTAAAGTTTTAGAAACTATCAAAGCTAAAAAAGATATCGTAGATATCGCTGAAGCAGATTTCATCGTTGCAGGTGGTAGAGGGGTTGGAAGCAAAGAAAACTTCAAACTTCTTGAAGAATTAGCTGCTGCTTTAGAAGGAACAGTTGGTGGATCAAGAGCTGCTGTTGAAAATGGATGGATTGATGGAGCTTACCAAGTAGGTCAAACTGGTAAGACTGTAAGACCACAAATATATATAGCTTGTGGTATTTCAGGAGCTATCCAACACGTTGCAGGTATGCAAGACTCTGATTTAATCATTGCTGTTAATAAAGATGATTCAGCTCCAATAATGAAAATTGCAGATTACGCTATAGTTGGAGATGTTGCAAAGGTAGTACCAGAATTAATAGCTCAAGTTAAAGAAATAAAGAGTGCTGAATAATTACTAGATTAATTAAAATAAATTCTTGTTATATTCTATTTGTTAAAGCTAATAATATAACAGTAAGTAAAATTAGTTAACATATAATTAAAAAGCTAATAATTATAAAAATAATCCTTAGTTAATGTAGAGATGCTTTAACTAAGGATATCTATAATGATAAAAATTTGAGGAGGAATAATTCATGAAAAAGATTTTTGTACTTGGAGCAGGAACTATGGGTGCTGGTATCGTTCAAGCATTCGCTCAAAAAGGTTGCGAAGTAATAGTAAGAGACATAAAGGAAGAGTTTGTTGACAGAGGAATAGCTGGAATAGCTAAAGGATTAGAAAAGTTAGTTGCTAAAGGAAAAATGACTGAAGAAGATAGAGAAGCTATCCTTTCAAGAATTTCAGGAACAACTGATATGAATTTAGCTGCTGACTGCGATTTAGTAGTTGAAGCTGCAATCGAAAACATGAAAATTAAGAAAGAAATCTTTGCTGAATTAGATGGAATCTGTAAGCCAGAAACAATTTTAGCTTCAAATACTTCATCTTTATCAATTACTGAAGTTGCTTCAGCAACAAAGAGATCAGATAAAGTTATCGGAATGCATTTCTTTAATCCAGCTCCAGTAATGAAGCTTGTTGAAGTTATCAGAGGTGCTGCAACTTCTCAAGAAACTTTTGATGCAGTTAAAGAATTGTCAGAAGCAATTGGAAAAGCTCCAGTAGAAGTTGCTGAAGCTCCAGGATTTGTTGTAAACAGAATCTTAATTCCAATGATCAATGAAGCAACATTCATTTTACAAGAAGGAATTGCTTCAGTTGAAGATATCGATACATCTATGAAATTTGGTGCTGGTCATCCAATGGGACCTTTAGCTTTAGGAGATCTTATTGGATTAGATGTTTGTTTAGCTATTATGGATGTTTTATTTACTGAAACAGGAGATAATAAGTACAGAGCTAGCAGCTTACTAAGAAAATATGTTAGAGCTGGATGGCTTGGAAGAAAATCAGGAAAAGGATTCTACGATTATTCTAAATAATCCTGCCTAAATAAATTATAGTATGAAGATTATGAAAATTCCCAAAAGAAATTTACTTTTGGGAATTTTTTTATTTAGAATGTAAAGGATTTTTATTATTTATATAGAATTATTCTAATATAGGAAATTGTTTGAATATTCCTAAAATTAAGTTAACATTTCTAGGAGGTATTAAATTATGATGAGATTTACATTACCAAGAGACGTTTATTATGGAAAAGGATCACTAGAACAATTAAAGAACCTTAAAGGAAAGAAAGCGGTATTAGTACTTGGTGGCGGATCAATGAAGAAATTCGGGTTTGTGGATAAAGCAGTGAACTACTTAAATGAAGCTGGCATAGAAGTTAAATTAATAGAGGGTGTTGAACCAGACCCATCAGTTGAAACAGTATTTAAAGGCGCTGAAGTGATGAGAGAGTTTAATCCAGATTGGATAATATCTATGGGGGGTGGATCTCCTATAGATGCAGCAAAAGCAATGTGGATATTCTATGAGTACCCAGATTTTACTTTTGAACAAGCTGTAGTTCCTTTTGGATTACCAGAGCTTAGACAAAAAGCTAAGTTTTTAGCTATTCCATCAACAAGCGGTACAGCAACAGAAGTAACTGCATTTTCTGTAATCACAGATTATAAGACTGAAATCAAATATCCTTTAGCTGATTTTAATATAACTCCAGATATAGCTATAGTAGACTCAGATTTAGCTGAAACAATGCCTCCTACATTAACAGCTCATACTGGAATGGATGCATTAACTCATGCGATTGAAGCTTATGTAGCAACATTACATTCACCATTTACAGATCCACTAGCCGTACAAGCTATTGAAATGATTAATGAGCATCTAATAAAATCATTTGAAGGAGATAACGATGCTAGAGAACAAATGCATTATGCTCAATGCTTAGCAGGTATGGCATTCTCAAATGCATTGTTAGGAATAACTCATAGTATGGCCCATAAGACAGGTGCAGTATTCCATATACCTCATGGATGTGCAAATGCTATATATTTACCATATGTAATTGACTTTAATAAGAAGGCTGCAGCAGATAGATATGCTAAAATAGCTAGAAGTCTCGGATTGAGCGGACAAACTGATAATGAATTAGTAGATTCGTTGACAAGTTTAATACAAGAATTTAATAAAAAGATGTCTATTCCACTAACTTTAAAAGAATATGGTATTGATGAAGAAGAATTTAAAGCAAAGGTTGATTTAATTTCGGAAAGAGCAGTTGGAGATGCTTGCACAGGCTCAAATCCAAGACAAATAAATAAAGATGAAATGAAGAAGATATTCGAATGCGTATATTACGGAAATAAGGTTGATTTCTAATATCTCGTATATATAAATAATTTGAGGTCATACTTATGTGATGGCCATCCAAAAGAGAAGGTTCTCTGTTACTTGATTGCTAGAAAATAAAACTGTGAAAAAGTGAAGCCCAACTCACTCTGTTTGCTGAGTGAGTTCGAGTGACCAAATATAAAATTTGGATTCTCACTTATCAGTAAAAGTTGCACAATTTCTGATTGCTCGTTAGACAATCGGAAATTGAACAACTTTTACTGAAGAAATACCTACAGTTTCATTTTCAATGCAACACTGAGTAAAGGAGAACCTTCTCTTTCTGGTGATGTATATATAAGTATAAACTCAGGTATACTTGATTTATCGTTATGTGAAATGCAAAATGAAGGAAGTTAGATCACCCTACAAATACAAAACTTTACATATTAGTTAGATAAATAAACCATAGTATAAGATTAAGTGATATAATATACTAAATAATAATAACTTTTGATAAGGAGGAGTGCAAATGCTTAGTGAAATGGTAAAGAAATATCGTAAAGAAGAGTATGATTTAAATTGTGCAGAATCTATCATGTACGCTGCTAATGAAGAATATGATTTGAATTTATCAAAACAAACTCTAAAAACTATGTCAGGGTTTGGTGGTGGAATGTCAACAGGTGATGTTTGTGGTGTTATTACGGGAGCTGTCGGAGTAATTGGAATCATGTTCACTGAAATAAGTGGGCATAAGAGTCCGATAGTCGCAGAAATAACAAGAGAGTTTATAAATAAATTCAATGAAAGTCTTAGATTTATAAAATGCATTGACTTGAAGAAGGAATATATAGATATAAAACGGTGTACACTAATGATAGAGAAAGGTGCAGAAATTTTAGAAACTATTATCATTGAAAGAAAAAACAATTAGCACAATTATTTTTGTATAAAGTTAAAGTATTTATAGAATAAGAGAACAACTATTATGGGTATTTGTGGATTGAACACAATGCTTATTTAATGTTAAGAGGAGAACACAAACATGGATTATAAAGCTGTAAAATCTTACGATGATTATATAATGATAGAAGAAGTTAAGAATTTTAAATTAAGACATATATTTGAGTGTGGACAAATTTTTAGATTTTGGGAAATAGAAGAGAATAATTTTATTGTTATAGCATTTGGAAAGTTAATAGAGGTGAAAGAGGAAGGGAATAACGTAATAATTTACAATACAACTTGGGAGGATTTTAATAATATTTGGCTTAGATATTTTGATTTAGGTAGAGATTATTCAATTATAAAAGAAGATCTTTCAAAAGATACATTACTTAAGCAAAGCATAGAGTTTGGATACGGTGTTAGAGTTCTAAACCAAGATCCTTTTGAAATGTTGCTTAGTTTTATTATTTCAGCTAGAAATAATATACCATCAATAAAAAAGACAGTTAATAAAATATCAACTAAATGGGGTAAAGAAATCAATTATAAAGGAACGATTTATTATGCCTTTCCAAGCATAGATGAAATTAAAGATGCGAGTTTAGAAGATATACAAGAAACAGGTGCTTCCTTCAGAAGTAAGTATATAGTAGATACAATTAAAAATGTATATAATGCCTCAATAAATGAAGTGGATAATCCCGGTATTAACGAAGAATGTCCATATGGTAAATATGATTTGAATTACATAAGAAACTTAAGTGATGATGAATGTCATGATGCCCTTCAAGAATTTAAAGGGGTTGGTTCAAAAGTAGCTGATTGCATTATGTTATTCTCTATGGAGAAAACTTCTGCATTTCCAGTAGATGTATGGGTTAAACGAGCAATGATCCATTTTTATGGAGCTGAAGATTCATCATTAAATAAGATTAGAATATTCGCAAGAAATAAGTTTGGTAAATTGTCTGGATTTGCACAACAATATTTATTTTACTATGCGAGAGAAAACAAGATTAGTGTTGATTAGGTTTTTATAATAACATAAGAATGGATATAAGAAAGTCTAGATTGCTAATTTCTAGACTTTTTATTCTATGTTCTTAATTCATCTATTTTAATATATTCACTAAAAAAACTTCAGGGACTAAAAAATTAATGACAAAATTTTATCATTTAAAGTAGTTTGGTATAGTCATATTGCATCTAGATATCGTGAATTTTTATGGGAAATTGATATGTTAATATACGGAGATGAAAAAATAAAAAATGCTTATTGAAGCGACAATGTAGATGTTTTCTTAAGTAAGTGAGTATAGAGAAATAAATGGAAAAATTCAGAAAATTTAAATTACGGAATACTTGTTATATTTTTAACAAGAGTATGTTATAATTATCTCATGAAATTAAGAAAGATAAAAAATATTCATGGGAGAGTGTGTGTATAATGTTTCAATTTGAAAATCAACTTTTAAGACTAAAGCATGAGGTTCTTACTAGAGTTGCATTATTGGCAAAGGAGAACAAAATCAGTAAAGAGGAGTTAGAAAAAATTCCATTTGCTATGATTGAAGGGGAGACTCCTACTTATAGGGATACTGTTGAACAAGAAAGAAATGTAGTATTGGAAAGAGCAAAGCTCGCAGCTGGCTATGAGCCAAATGGTAAACATGGACAAGATTTGATCGATGTACAAGATAAAAATCAAATATTATATGTTATAAAAGAAGCATGTGATAGATGTCCAACAAAGAAATTTCAAGTTACTGATTCTTGCAGAAACTGCGTAGCTCACAAGTGTCAAAGTGTGTGTAATTTTGGAGCTATTACATATGTTGATGGAAGAGCATATATAGAACCTGACAAATGTAAAGAATGTGGAATGTGTAAGAAAGCATGTCCTTATGATGCTATCGCAGAGGATATGAGACCATGTAAAAAATCGTGTCCAACAGGTGCGTTAAGTTATAATGCAGAAGATCTAAGTGCTGAAATTACAGAAAGCAAGTGTGTAAATTGCGGTGCTTGTATGTCAGCATGTCCATTTGGAGCTATAGAAGATAAGAGTTCTTTAGTTAAAGTTGTTTATGAATTGATGAACGAAGATAAAAATATCTATGCTGTAGTTGCACCTGCTATTACAGGCGAATTTGGTCCAAAGACAACTTATGGACAAGTTAAGAATGCAATTAAAGCTTTAGGTTTTAAAGATATGCTAGAAGCTGCGTGTGGAGCAGATGCAGTAACTGTACATGAAAGTAATGAATTTGTAGAAAGAATGGAAAAGGGAGACAGTTACATGACAAATTCATGTTGTCCAGGATTCTTAAGCTACATTGAAAAGATGATGCCAGATCAAGCAGAAAAAATTTCAGGAACCGTTTCTCCTATGGTGGCGACAGGCAGATATATAAAGTCTAAAGATAAGGATGCAAAGGTAGTATTTGTAGGGCCATGTACTGCAAAGAAAAATGAAGCACTAATTAATTCAATAAAAGATGCAGTTGATTATGTGTTAACATTTGAAGAGATAGTAGCTTTATTTGACGCTTTTGAAGTTGATCCAGCTGCGTGTGAAGATATAATAGTTGATGAAGCTTCAATTTTTGGTAGAAATTTTGCTGTTGGTGGAGGATTAACAGCTGCAATACAAAATTACGTACAAGAAAAAGGCGTTGAAGTAGAATTTAAGCCGGTTCAGGTTTCAGGTGGTGCAGACATCAAGAAAACTATGACAATGGCTAAGGCAGGAAAGTTACAAGGGAACTTCATCGAAGGTATGATGTGCGAAGGTGGTTGTATAAACGGAGCAGCTAAAATCGTATCTGTAATGAAAGCTAAAGCTCCATTTACTAAGTTGAACCAACAAACAACAATCAAGAGTGTATTATCAAATAAAGTGTTGGAAGAATACCACGATGTAAATTTAGAAAGATAATATAAGAATAAAAACCCAAATCGGTAATCTCATCTGATTTGGGTTTTTATTTTTAAATAGCTTTTTATATGAATATATATGGAAAAATAAATGCATATAAAAAAATAAATAAAACAGAGAAAAATTAAGCAAATGGGATATATTTTGAGATAAGAAGTAATATTCGCTGAAAAAAGGGATATAATATTAGAAGTAATGTTTGAATTATATGGTTATAAAGGATATTATAATTATGTTAGCACTCGACAGTAATGAGTGCTAACAGAAATTTAAATACAAATAAATTATATATATATTTTAAGGAGGGTTTTTTCATGAACATTAAACCACTTGGTGAAAGAGTAGTAATTAAAAAATTAGAGGCAGAAGAAAAGACTAAAAGTGGAATAGTCTTAACTGGTGCTGCAAAGGAAAGACCACAAGAAGCAGAAGTGGTTGCAGTAGGTCCTGGAGCAGTTGTAGATGGAAATAGAGTAGCTATGGAAGTTAAGGTTGGAGATAAGGTTCTATACTCTAAATATGCTGGAACAGAAGTTAAGGTTGACGGAGAAGAGTATACAATATTAAAACAAGACGATATATTAGCAATAGTTGAATAGTACTATATTTATATTGCTTAATTAGTAAAATAAAATTGAAATTATGAAATATAATAAATAACATATAATAAAGGAGCGTGTAATATAAATGGCTAAAATGTTAAAATTCGGAGAAGATGCAAGAAGAGCTATGCAAGTAGGTGTAGATAAGCTAGCTGATACAGTTAAAGTTACATTAGGACCAAAAGGTAGAAATGTTGTATTAGATAAAAAGTTCGGAGCACCATTAATAACAAACGATGGAGTTTCAATTGCTAGAGAAATAGAATTAGAAGATCCATATGAAAACATGGGAGCTCAATTAGTTAAAGAAGTTGCAACTAAAACTAACGATGTAGCCGGAGATGGAACTACAACTGCAACTTTACTTGCTCAAGCAATAATCAGAGAAGGATTAAAAAATGTAACAGCTGGAGCTAATCCAATCTTAATAAGAACTGGTATAAAAATGGCTGTAGATAAAGCTGTTGAAGAAATCAAAAAGATTTCTAAGCAAGTAGATGGAAAAGAAGACATCGCTAGAGTTGCTGCAATTTCAGCTGCTGATGAAGAAGTAGGTAAGTTGATAGCAGATGCTATGGAAAAAGTAGGAAACGAAGGCGTTATCACTATAGAAGAATCTAAATCAATGGGAACAGAATTGGATGTAGTTGAAGGTATGCAATTTGATAGAGGATATGTATCACCTTATATGGCAACAGATACTGAAAAAATGGAAGCAGTTCTAGAAAACCCATATATATTAATTACGGATAAAAAGATTTCAAATATTCAAGAAATCTTACCAGTACTGGAACAAATAGTCCAATCAGGTAAGAAACTATTAATCATTGCTGAAGATATCGAAGGGGAAGCAATGGCTACATTAGTAGTAAATAAGTTAAGAGGAACATTCACATGTGTAGCTGTAAAAGCGCCAGGATTCGGAGATAGAAGAAAAGAAATGTTACAAGATATTGCAACATTAACTGGTGGAACTGTTGTAGCTGAAGAATTAGGAAGAGAGTTAAAAGAAGTTACAATTGATATGCTAGGTACAGCTGATAGTGTTAAAGTAAGTAAAGAAAACACTGTAATAGTTAACGGGAAAGGTGATTCTAATTCAATTAAGGAAAGAATTAACCAAATAAAAGCTCAAATTGAAGAAACAACTTCAGAATTTGATAAAGAAAAATTACAAGAAAGATTAGCTAAATTAGCTGGGGGAGTTGCGGTAATCAAAGTTGGTGCAGCAACAGAAACTGAATTAAAAGAAAAGAAACTTAGAATCGAAGATGCTTTGGCTGCAACAAAAGCTGCTGTTGAAGAAGGCATAGTATCTGGTGGTGGTACTGCTTATGTTAATGCGATTAAAGAAGTTGCTAAGTTAACTTCAGATGTTCCGGATACACAAGTTGGTATAAATATAATAGTTAAAGCATTAGAAGAGCCTGTAAGACAAATAGCAACTAATGCAGGGGTAGAAGGTTCAGTAATAATTGAGAAGGTTAAGAATAGTGAACCTGGTATAGGATATGATGCATTACATGATCAATATATCAATATGATTAAGGGTGGAATAGTTGATCCAACTAAGGTTACTAGATCAGCTCTTCAAAATGCGGCATCAGTAGCTTCAACATTCTTAACAACAGAGGCAGCAGTTGCTGAGATTCCAGCAAAAGAACCAGCAATGCCAGGTGCTCCAGGAATGGGAATGGATGGAATGTACTAATAAATTGAAGAATAAGTCTTAATTTATTAAAATACAAATAATCTTGAGTTTTATATAATTAATTTACTTGGTGTATGTAATAAAAAAGAACGAAATTGTTTATACAGTTTCGTTCTTTTTTTATTTTTTATCCTTGTATATTACTTGAATAAACTGGCAATATTTGAGATATACAAAAAAATAAAAACGGAGAGTGATGTATGAAAACTAAACAAATAATTATGGATAGACTTAATCTAAAGAATGGAAAAATAGTTCATAGAAAAAGAAAGGGATTTACATTAATTGAACTTATAGCAGTAATGGCGATAATTGGAATTTTAGCAAGCGTAATTGTACCACAGGTTACCGGATATATAAAGGAAGCGAAAAAGACCAAAGTAGTTGACCAATCCAGAAAAGTTGTAATGGCTGCCGAGTCATATAAGTTAAAATATGGTGAATTACAAGGCACAACAACAGTATCAAATATGAAAACTAAAGATGGGGTGGAGAAATATTTAGAGAATATTAACTTGGAGAATTTGCCAGATACAACTACTTTAAATCAGTGTCAGCTTATTGTAAATGGCGCAGAATTTGATATAGACGGAAATACTGACGTGTTAAGAACTGCAACTATTACTAATGTAACTAATAACAGTTAGTGCAGCTTTACATTTACAAAGTTGTTAGTAAAAGATAGTTGTGAAAATAGTAACATCAAAAAATGCAATTTTAGCTTCAAATTGATTGACTTTATATTGTACATACATTATAATAGTTTTAATTCAAAACATAGCACATTTAAAAACTTGTATATACCTTGAATATGGCAAGGAGTATCTACCGGAAACCGTAAAATTCCGACTATGAGTGATATTAGTATAGGCTAAAATTAGATTTTTATTAGCATATTAACGTCACTTCTGGGGTTAATGTGCTTTTTTTATACAATAAATTATGCAAGAAATAAATCATAAATATATAAAAATGAAGCGAATTATTCAAAACTGAGGAGGATTTATAATGGCTAAAATAATTAAGACTGCATATACTTTTGATGATGTGTTATTAGTTCCGAACAAATCAGAAATATTACCAAGAGAGGTAAGTACAAAAACAAATTTAACAAAGAAAATACAATTAAATATCCCTTTAATGAGTGCTGGTATGGATACAGTGACTGAATCTAAAATGGCAATAGCAATGGCAAGAGAAGGCGGAATCGGAATTATACATAAAAATATGACTATCGAAGAGCAAGCAAAAGAAGTAGACAGAGTTAAAAGACAAGAAAATGGAGTTATTACTGATCCTATATTCCTATCAGAAGACCATCTAATTCAAGATGCGGAAAATTTAATGTCTCAATATAGAATATCAGGAGTTCCTATTACAACTAAGGAAGGAAAGCTAATCGGAATAATTACAAATAGAGATATAATCTTTGAAACAAATTATCAAAGAAAAATTTCAGAAGTAATGACAAAGGACAATCTAATAACTTCAGTTGAAACTACAACAGTAGAGGAAGCAAAAGAAATTCTTAAGAAGCATAAAGTAGAAAAGTTACCTTTGGTTGATAAAGACGGAGTTTTAAAGGGCTTAATTACAATGAAGGATATTGAAAAAGTTAAAAAATTCCCTAATGCAGCTAAGGATAGTAAAGGTAGATTATTATGCGGAGCAGCAGTAGGTGTTACAGGAAATATGATGGAAAGAGTTGATGCGTTAGTTAAGGCTCATGTTGATGTTATAACACTTGATACGGCTCATGGACATTCAAAAGGTGTTTTAGATGCTGTTACACAAATTAAAAAAGTATATCCAGATCTTCAAGTTATAGCAGGAAATGTTGCTACAGCTGGAGCTACAGAGGATTTAATAAAAGCTGGAGCGGATTGTGTTAAGGTTGGTATTGGACCTGGATCAATTTGTACAACTAGAGTAGTTGCAGGCGTTGGAGTTCCTCAATTAACAGCAGTTATGGATTGCGCAGAAGTAGGAAAAAAATATGGAGTTCCTGTAATTGCTGACGGTGGACTTAAGTATTCAGGAGATGTGGTAAAAGCTTTAGCAGCTGGAGCATCTGTTGCTATGATGGGATCATTATTTGCAGGTTGTGAAGAAGCTCCAGGAGAAATGGAAATATATCAAGGAAGAAGTTATAAAGTTTATAGAGGAATGGGATCTTTAGCTGCTATGGAATGTGGATCTAAAGATAGATACTTCCAAGAAGGTAATAAGAAATTAGTTCCAGAAGGTGTAGAAGGAAGAGTTGCATATAAAGGATTTGTTTCAGATACTATATTCCAATTAATGGGCGGAATTCAATCAGGAATGGGATATCTAGGAGCGAAGAACTTTGATTTATTATACGAAACAGCTAATTTTGTTGTTCAAACAGCGTCTGGATATAGAGAAAGTCATCCACACGATATTAATATTACTAAAGAGGCACCTAATTATAGTGTAGGACAATAGTAATATGCACAGTTCACTGTTAAAGAATGTATCATTTATGTGAACTGTGCATTACTTAATTTGCTTAAGTAATATTTAGTTAAGGTTTTTAATATTAATATTTATAAATTTTCCGGAGAAATTTGTCTTAATTTATTGATAAAAAGATTTATTTAGTCGATAATAGAATTTATAAGAACAGTTTAGGAGGAGAACATGAAAAGAGATTTAGTTTTAGTTATTGACTTTGGTGGACAATATAATCAATTGATTGCTAGAAGAGTGAGGGAATGTAACGTATATTGTGAAGTTCATCCTTATGATTTAAGCATTGATAAGATAAAGGAAATGAATCCGAAGGGAATTATCTTTACAGGCGGACCAAACAGTGTATATGGTGAAGATTCTCCTTTATGCGACAAAGCTATATTTGAAGTAGGAGTACCTATACTTGGTATATGTTATGGATCTCAACTTATGGCTCATATGCTTGGAGGAAAAGTTGAAACGGCACCTGTAAGTGAATATGGGAAAACAAAAGTCAATATAAATGTAGAGTCTAAACTTTTTGAAGGAATATCACCTTCAACAATTTGTTGGATGAGTCATACTGATTACATAGAAAAGGAACCAGAAGGTTTTAAAATAATAGCTGATACTCCAGTATGTCCAGTTGCGGCTATGGAATGTGAAGATAAAAATTTATATGCAGTTCAATTTCATCCAGAAGTTATGCATACGCAAGAAGGTACAAAGATGCTCTCAAATTTTGTATATAATGTTTGTGGGTGTGCTGGTGATTGGAAAATGGATTCGTTTGTTGAGAAGACAATTGAAGAAATTCGTGAAAAAGTTGGAGATGGTAAAGTATTATGTGCATTATCAGGCGGAGTTGATTCATCTGTAGCAGCGGTATTACTTTCAAGGGCTGTTGGAAAGCAATTAACATGTGTATTTGTTGACCATGGATTACTTCGTAAAAATGAAGGTGATGAAGTTGAAGAAGTATTTGGACCTAATGGTCAATATGATTTGAATTTCATTCGCGTAAATGCACAAGAAAGATTTTATGAAAAGTTAGCTGGAGTAGAAGAGCCGGAGCAAAAGAGAAAAATTATTGGTGAAGAGTTTATAAGAGTATTTGAAGAGGAAGCTAAAAAAATAGGAATAGTTGATTTTCTTGTACAAGGAACTATTTATCCAGATGTAATTGAAAGTGGTCTTGGAAAATCGGCAGTTATAAAATCACATCATAATGTTGGAGGTCTTCCTGATTATGTTGATTTTAAAGAGATAATAGAACCTCTTAGGTTATTATTTAAAGATGAAGTACGTAAGGCAGGACTCGAACTTGATATACCTGAAAAATTAGTATTCAGACAACCTTTTCCAGGGCCTGGACTTGGAATACGTATCATTGGAGAAGTAACAGCTGAAAAAGTTAAAATAGTTCAAGAAGCAGATGCAATTTATCGTGAAGAAATTGTAAAAGCAGGTATTGATAAAGAAATTGGTCAGTACTTTGCAGCGCTTACTAACATGCGTTCAGTAGGCGTTATGGGTGATGAGAGAACCTATGATTATGCAATTGCCCTTAGAGCTGTAACCACAAGTGATTTCATGACTGCAGAATCAGCAGATCTTCCATGGGAAGTACTTGGAAAAGTAACAACTAGAATTGTAAATGAAGTAAAAGGGGTAAATCGTGTAATGTATGATTGTACAGGAAAGCCTCCAGCTACTATAGAATTTGAATAGATAGTAAGGTTAGCTAAATAAGATAATTAGATAAGTTAATGAAGAATATAGTAGTTTAGATATTATCTGAAAAGTGTAATATCTAAGCTGCTTTTTTTATTAATTTTAGAAATACTACCAGTGAGACAAAAATATCTGGTTTACAAGTGAATATAAATTGAGTAAAAATTAATAACTAAAATGTAAGTAAAATAATATGCAGGAATCCAATGGAAAAGTAAAATTTATTTTCATGATACCCCACTAATTACAGGTTGATACGTTTACGTAGGTATAGTATCATGAACATGTAGAAGAAATTAAGGAGGGGTACATATGTCAATAATATTATTAGTAATAATTATATGTGTGGCGCTAGTTCGTAAAATAGGTACCGCGTCTGATAAACAATAGTAAAGAAAAAACTGATAAGTTATATATTATGAAGTGATTAAGTTGTAAAAAGGAAAAATATAAACTAAATTTAGTAATATTATGAGTAGTCGTAAGACTACTCTTTTTGGTGTATAATTCATAAACAAACAGCTTAGTATTTTGGATATTAAGCTGTTTAATTTATGAAAAGCGTTTTGAGTTTCTTATATAGTGGAATACTTATTTTTACTTAACCAATAACAAATATAATGAATCGGCATAATATAATACTAGGCAATTATTAGAGTTGCGAGTTTTTGTGCTTTATTATAGGGCTATATAGCCAATTACAAAGGAGAGAATAAAATGGAGAACAGATATAATTGTAGAGATTGCAGACCTCGCTGTGGGGATGAACTTGGAGATACAGACAGAAGAAATTGCAGACCTCGTTGTGGAGAGGAACTTGGAGATACAGATAGAAGAAATTGTAATAATCCTAGTGGAACTCTTGGTGCTAATAATACTAATGATTGCCGTCGTAGATGTGACCATGATCGTTTAGCTGACGCATTAGAAGATGCTTATAACGATGGTTATAGAGATGGATATTGTGATGGTCTTGAGGATGGAGAAACAAAGGGAGAAACAGCAGGATATCAAGAAGGATATAAAGATGGTTATGAAAAGGCAAAACAAGAAGTTCTGGAGTATATAAGAAAAAATAAATGCTGTTGTTGTAAATGCAGATGCTGCTGTTAATCAATTAAATATTATATAGAATTATAATATAAATATAGAGGGATGTTTTTATATTCCTCTATATTTATTAGTAACATGATTAAATAAATGTATATTAATTTATGTATATAGTAAAAATAAAGCATAGAAAAACTAAATAGAACCTAATAATTTTAGTAATTGTTATATATTTGTGAAAAAAATAAAACTAAAGATATCATTTGGATAATTTGTGATATAATAAAATAGAATTTTTAATAATAATTGTGTTTGGAGGTAGGATAAGAAAATGAGTAAAGGTATATCGTTAGATTTATCAAAAGTTGCACCTTATTTAAACCTAACTGAAATTGATTATATGGAAGAAATGGTTAAGAGTGCACATGATAAGTTACACAATAAAACAGGAGCAGGGAATGATTTTTTAGGATGGGTTGACCTTCCAGTAAATTATGATAAGGATGAGTTTTCTAGAATAAAAAAAGCAGCAGAAAAAATTCAATCTGATTCAGATGCTTTAATAGTTATAGGAATAGGTGGATCATATCTTGGTGCTAGAGCAGCAATTGAAATGCTAACAAATAACTTTCATAATGCGTTAGATAGTGATAAGAGAAAAGCTCCTAAAATTTTTTATGTAGGAAATAATATTAGTTCAACATATATGGCAGAACTTTTACAAGCTGTTGAAGGTAAAGATATAAGTGTAAATGTAATTTCAAAATCAGGTACTACTACAGAACCTGCAATTGCATTTAGAATTTTAAGAACTTATTTAGAAAATAAGTACGGAGTAGATGAAGCAAGAAAGAGAATATATGCTACAACTGATAAGGCTAGAGGAGCATTAAAAACATTAGCTGATGCAGAAGGATATGAAAGCTTCGTAGTGCCTGATGATGTTGGAGGAAGATTCTCAGTATTAACTGCAGTTGGACTGCTACCAATAGCTGCTGCTGGAATCGATATTGATGAAATGATGAAAGGTGCTGCTGATGCAAGAGAAGTGTACTCAGTTCCATCAATTAAAGAAAATGATGCATACAAATATGCTGCTGTTAGAAATGCTTTATATAACAAAGGTAAAGTTATTGAAGTATTAGTAAACTATGAGCCATCACTTCATTTCTTTAACGAATGGTGGAAACAATTATATGGAGAATCAGAAGGTAAAGACGGTAAAGGATTATTCCCAGCTGCAGTTGACTTTAGTACTGACCTTCACTCAATGGGACAATATGTTCAAGATGGAAGAAGAGTACTTTTTGAAACAGTTATAAATATAGAAAAAGCAAAATATGAGATTAATATAGAAGAAGCTGATAGCGATTTAGATGGACTAAATTTCTTGGCTGGAAAAACTATGGATTTTGTAAATAAGAAAGCATTCCAAGGAACTTTATTAGCTCATAATGACGGTGGAGTTCCAAACATGGTATTAAGCGTACCAGAAATTTCAGCATATTATTTTGGATATATGGTTTACTTCTTCGAAAAAGCTTGCGGAATCAGTGGACATTTATTAGGAATAAATCCATTTGATCAACCAGGAGTTGAAGCATACAAGAAAAATATGTTTGCATTACTAGGAAAGCCAGGATTTGAAGAAATGAAGGCCGAACTAGAAAAGAGACTTTAATTTAATTATGAAAATAATAATTGATGGAGATGCCTGTCCGGGCATCTCCATTATTGAAAGAGCAGCAAAGGATCATGAGATTCCAGTAATAATATATTGTGATATTCACCATTTTATTCAAAGTGATTATTGTCAGGTCAAAGTTGTTGATAGTGGATTTCAAAGCGTGGATATGTACGTAATGAATGAAACCAAAGAGGGAGACATAATTGTATCACAAGATTATGGTGTGGCAGCAATATGTTTGTCTAAAAGGGCAAAAGTAATAAATCCAAAAGGATTCATATATGATGAAAAGAATATCGATAGAATGCTAGAAGAAAGACATATATCTCAAAAAATAAGAAGAAGTGGAGGGAGAACCTCTAATCATAAAAAGAGAACAGAAGAAGATGATGTAAGACTAGAAAGAAATTTAATAAAACTTATAAGAAGTTAATCTTTAGAAGCTTGTAATAGGCTTCTTTTTTTATTGATATTTTATAAGGGTGAAGAATATTAGGGCAATAATTTATTGATCTTCGATTGGACTTAACAGTTGTTATTATTCTTACGAAAAAGTACGTTATATATATGAGTTTAAATAGAAAAATATGATATAATCAAAATAAAAAATAGCTGAAGTTATTTACAAATATTGGTATAAATGTATAATATAAATAAGGAGTGGTTTGAGAAGCGTTGTGGAAGGGGTATGAACTTTATGGAAGAACTTCAGTTGAAATATGTTGAAATCATTTTTGATAAGCAGACACCACAAAAGATTGGTACGGATATAAATATACTAAGTAGAATAGATAATGGGCAAGTAGAAAATTTAGAATATAAATTCATAGTTGGTAAGGGTGGAATTTGGAATACTATTCAGGAGTTTTCTGGGAATAATAGATGTGTGTGGAAACCTAAAAGGGAAGGAGAGTATATGGTTATGGTGCAAGCTAGAGAGAAAGATGGAAAAAAGTCTTTAGATTATTTAGCTAAAGAAGGCTATTCAATAGTAGAGGGAGAGGCTGTTAGTTATATGGGTGGATATGAAGAATCTGTTGATAAAGCTGTTAATGAAAGTGAAGATAACATGATTTTTAAGAATATAATAGATAATGAAGAAAAAACTTTACTGAATCTTAAAGAAGAGAATCCTCTTATTAACGAAGAGTTTAGAGAATTGATAAATAGCTCTGAAGAAAATATAGTGTTTTTAGATGCCCAAGAGCTTTCAAGATATGAAAAAGAAGTTTTCGTTGGAATTGATGATAAAGGAAGAGATGAAATAGCTCTATCTGAAACTAAAAATAAAGAAATTAATATAGAATGTAACACCAATGAAATCCTTCATGAAGTGATGTTAGAGAACGGTAGATCAGAAACGGGAAATTTAGAAAATAGCATTGGATTAGAATTGGGAATTATAGCGGATGTTGTTATTGATAAAGAAGAAATTATGGTCGGAGAAAAATGTTCTATAGAAGTTAATACCAATAATGATGGGGAATATTTATATAGATTTTATCTTAGAAAGAAAGATCAGTGGGATATAGTAAGAGATTATGATACAGTAAATATTCTAAGATATACAGCAACCGAAATAGGAGAAAAAGAGTTTTTA
This sequence comes from Clostridium chromiireducens, assembly GCF_003575225.1. Taxonomy (NCBI): domain Bacteria; kingdom Bacillati; phylum Bacillota; class Clostridia; order Eubacteriales; family Clostridiaceae; genus Clostridium; species Clostridium chromiireducens. Next base: position 216,998 of record NZ_QXDJ01000006.1, read on the forward strand.
ATCCAATGCAAGAGGATGGAATCCGCTGAAAATTTTGAAGATTATAAAACTATAAAAATAAAGGTTATAGATACTGCAAAGGCAGAAATAGTGAATTTCAAATGTTTAAATAAATCGTTAATAGTAGGAGATAAACTTGGATTTATAGTAGAAACTAACATTGAGAAACAATTAGAAGAAAATATAGTATTATTATATAAATTCTATAAGATATCTAAGGATGGAAAATCGGTCTGTATACAGGATTATTCAACCAAGAATGATGTCTATTATAGAGAGCTTGAATCAGGGAATTATAGGATTCTATGCTTAGTTAAGAGTATATTATCTAATAAAGAATATGATGATAGAGCTATTTTGGTTTACAATGTTAAGCCTTATAAAGACATTAAGATTAATAGTTTTGTAGCCAATTTGAACTCTCCACAAGCAAGTGAAACAGATATAAGATTTACTTCAGTAGTTCAGGGGGGAAGTACGTTACAATATAGATATAATGTAAAAGGACCTATTGAAGAAGATACTGGTTTTTGTGATAAGGATGAATTTGTATGGACGCCCATGGAAGCTGGAGAGTATGAAGTAATATTATATGTTAAAGATATAAATTATAAAGGTGAATATGAAGATATTAAGAAAATTGCATTCACTATTGAAAAGAAGGGCAAGAAACCAGTAAAGGTTTTAGATATAGTGATTGATAAAGAAAAGAAAATTATTGCTGGAGAGACTGTTAACATAATGGTGAATGGTGAAGGCGGAACACAACTCCAATATGCCTTTAGAATAAGAAAGGATAATAAAAAGGTAGAAAGTATAGAGTATAATAGATCTAACTGGATTAATTTTATGCCTAAAGAAGTTGGGGAATATGAAGTGGAAATAATGCTTAAGGATAAGTATTCAGACAAGATTTATGATGCGCAGACATTTATTAATTTGAAGGCTATGGAGTATTTACCAGGAGAGATAGATTATATAATTTTACCTTATAAAGAAACTTATTTGATTGGAGATACCATAGAATTTGAATGTATCATCCAAAATACTCAAAGCGTTCTGGTAAAATATGAAACTAAGATTAATGGGCATTCAATTGAACAAACAGAGTTTTCAAAAAATAAGAAGCTAAGGTTTATTCCTAAAATCGCGGGTAAATACACCATAGAGGTTTATGCTAAGAATTTAAAATGTAAGGGAGAATTTGATTCAAAGAAACAAATAACTTTACATGTCAGTGAGGCTGCGCCAGTAATAGAGACTAAAATAATAACTAATAGACTAGAAGGAAAAATAAATGAAGAGTTAACTTTTGAAGTTATAAGCAGAGGCGGCAAGGATGTATGTTATGAATTTTATTTAATGGAGAATAACAATTGGAGAAAAGTACAGGCTTATAGTAAAAAGCATTACTATAGTTTTATGCCATTTGTCCCAGGAAAGTACAATATTTTAGCTTTGGCAAAGAGCTATTATAAAAAAGTTAGCTATGAAGATTATGATAAAATAACATTTTACGTTAAAGATATTAAAGAATAGTTCGAAAATAAACTTAAGATAAATTTTGGAGGAAGGTTATTAAAAGATGGGAATAGATAATTTAAGTAAAGTCTCAAATGAACAATTGTTAGCAATGAGCATGTTGGGAAATGGACAAGTAACTAATGATTCTAGCTCCGATAGTACAACCAGTAATGAAACAAATTTAGCATTTCAACTTGTTATGCAAAATTTAATGGAATCATCAAAGAAAACTAACCCAAATTCTGCGGAGGGTATTAATGAGAACGGTAAAATTGATGGTCAAGCAGAAGGTTCTGAAGAATTAAATAATAAAAATAATATAAATGTAAATAATATTTCTAGGGTAATTCAAAAGTATGCTGCAGGGCAAAAGCTTGAGGATATACCAATGATTTTGAGTAATAGTAACTATATCAAGTTCAAAGATGCGCAAGGATATATTTTACCTAATAGGAATAGTGCAGATATAGAGAAAATATATGGTGCAGTAGAAAGTGCATCTAAAAAATATGGAGTGGATTCAAATTTAATTCTTGCTATAATTAAGCAAGAATCAAATTTTGATTCTAGTTCAACTTCTGGGGTTGGAGCAACTGGGTTAATGCAGATAATGCCACAGAATTTTGCACATTTAGGTATTTCAAATGGATATGATGTAGACCAAAATATTAATGGTGGAACTAAGTTGCTTAAGGAATATTTAGATAAGTATAATGGGAATGCGGAAATGGCTCTGATGGCGTATAATGGAGGTCCAGGCACTATGCAAAAAAGAGGAGTTTCATCAGCAAATGATCTATATAAAATGCCTTTAGAAACTCAAAATTACGTTCCGAAAGTAATGGGATACTATAGAAGTGGAGTCTAGAATGCTTGCATTTTGGACTTCTTGTGATGCTTTGTTTTATAAATGTAGGTAAGTAACTGAAAAGTGAAACAAAAAAATCATTTTGGTTATATGAATGATTTTTTTGTTTCACTTTTCGTTTTTAATAAGTTAATGTAGATTTTATAAGGATTATATTAAAATACGCTTTAATGTAATCCTTATAGTAATTAAGTAAATGTTTTCATTTTTGAATAATAAAAAACGCAACCCTTGGGGCTAGGTTGCGCTTTAGCAATAAGCAATAAGCAATAAATAAAAAGGGGGCTATATATTCCTTTTATTTATCCTTGCAAGAATATTATAGGATAATATCATTCATAATGCAAGTAATTTAATAAAAAATATGAATATTTTTAGGAAAAATGAATTATTTTATTGCAAAATTGTTTAATATTCGTTAATAGCTCTTTAAAAGGCTTAATTCTTCATCTGTTAATTCTCTATATTCGCCTTCTTCTAAATCTGGATCTAATGAAAGACCACCAAATTCTTCTCTTCTAAGATAAGTAACGTTTTTTCCAACAGCTTCAAACATTCTTTTGACTTGATGGAATTTTCCTTCTTGTATAGTAAGTCTAATTTCGGATCCATCATCGCTGTTAGATAATATTTCGAGTTTAGCTTCTAGACATTTATAACCATCGTCTAAAGTGATTCCGTTTTTAAAAGCTAATATGTCTTTTTCATCAACTTTTTTATCAATTTCAGCGTAGTACACCTTATCAACATGCCATTTAGGAGAGATTAGCCTATGGTTCAGATCCCCATCATTAGTTAGTAATAATAAGCCAACGGTATCCTTATCTAATCGACCAACTGGAAATGGTTCGAATACTTGATGTTCTAAATTTAATAAATCAATTACAGTCTCATCCCTATTATCATGCGTTGCGGATATTACTCCATCTGGTTTATTCATCATTAAATATATATATTTACGATAAAGTATTTCTTCACCATTTACCTTTATAACAGATTTCTCAGGATCAACAAGTAATCCATTATCTTTTACTACCACGCCGTCAACTTCTATGATTCCTTTCTTAACAAATGATTTGACATCTTTTCTGCTTCCATATCCTAAGTTAGATATTACCTTATCCAATCGTTCCAAGTTGTTCACTCCAATCTTTAGATTTTATAGCCACGCTATTTAGTTTATACATATATTGATTTATTTTACCATAGTACTGAATATCTTAACATATAGATTATTATTTCTCTAGTTTACAGATATTATTTTTTATTTTTAATATTAAGTGGAGTATGAACTTACAGCTACTGGTATCTTGATAGCTCCAATAATTCAATCTATGTACGACTAGGGATTAATTTATCAATCAGAAACAAAATTGTAGAAGAAGCAATGAGAGTTTAAATTATTACTCTTAAAATTAAAGTTAGTGAATAATAAAATAAATAAATCATAATATAATTTTAAAAACATATTGACAGATGAAGAATAAAATTTTAAAATTAATTCGTACCCGAACGAATGAGGTGGTAAAAATGAAAAGCAAATGTATCGTTGGAAAAATGAATATAATTGTTGAAGCATCCAACAAATTCTTGACAAAAAAAATAAAGGATGAGCGATTACCTATATTACAAAATCATATAACTCTATTTGACATTTTACCTGAGGATGGTTCAAAGCTGCTTTTTAATGAAATAGCAAGTATATGGAGAATATCTAAATCATCTTTATCTGACATAATAAATAAATATGAGAGTCAGGGATTGATAAATAAGTGTATGTGCTGTGAAGATAAAAGAAGTGTATATATTAGCTTGACGCCTGAAGCTGTAGTCATAAAACAAAAGCTTCAAGTTATGGAGAAAGAATTTCTAGATATAATATTAGAAGATTTTGATGAAGGTCAAAAAACAATTCTTGAAGATAATATAGAGAAAGCTCTTAAAAATATAATAAAAATGCTTTAAAGGCATTTTTTTAAAATAGATAATTCGTACGCGTACGAAAAATGTGAAAGAAGGAGTACAAATTATGAAAGAATTAATAACAAAATCATTAGATAAAATTAGACCAATACTACAAAGAGATGGTGGAGATGTCGAATTAGTTGATGTGAGCAACAATGGGGTTGTAAGTGTAAGGATGCAAGGTGCTTGTGGGAATTGTCCAGGAGCAATGATGACAATAAAAATGATTATCGAGCAAAGATTAAAGGAAGAAGTACCAGGAGTCACAGAGGTTATAGGAGTTTAATTAAGGACACTTAATATATTGATTTAACAAGTAAAATATTTTTAAATTCCACGCATAATTCGTACGCGTACGAATTATGCGTGGAAACAAGATTCGTTTCGGGTACTAAATAAAGTATAAAGATTATATAGAAATTGTAATTAAGATATTTAAATACTAAGGAGGGGTAATATGTTTAATTCCATAAGAAAAAGGTTGATTTTTAATTTTGTTTTAATAGCAGCAATAATAATTTTAATTTGTATATCATTTTTTTCATATCAGATGATAAGTGGAATACAAAACCAAATGAAAGCAGATGGAGTGACTTTAGTTAATAATATAAGAGCAAATATAGAAAATGTAGGAATTAAAAATACAGATAAAATACAAGATATAATAGATCAAACATATAAATATGCAGATGGAGAATTGTGCTACATAGGTGTAATATCAAGAGATAAAACTCTCGTGGCAGGAACGTCAAAAGAGTCTATTGGTGAAAAAATTGAATCGACAGGATTAGATGGTGTATTTGAAGGTAAAACAGGAACTTATATGTATGAGTGGAAGGGAACTCCTGCATATAATGTAACTGTTCCAATTAAGGATGGAAATACTATAGGATATGGCCTTTCTATAGGAATTTCTGTTGATAATATGCAAAGAACTATTAGAAATACTATAATAAAAAGTATAATCTATGCTATAGTCCTTTTGCTGTTAGCCGCTGCTACAGGAGTATATATAGGAAAGAGAATTGCGAAACCCATAGAAATTATTAAGGATGTTATTGAAAAAGCAGGAGATGGAGATTTTACAGCAGAGTATGAAATTACAGGAAAAGACGAAATAGGGAAATTAGCATCTGCAAGTAGTAAGACTAGAAAAAGTATGAGGGAACTTGTTAGGAAAACCAAAGTAATATCAGAAAGTTTAAGCAACATATCAAAGAATATTGAAATCGGTGGAAGCACTGTGGCATCATCTAGTGAAGAAATCGCAGCTACAGTAACTAACGTATCTCAAGAAGGGATAAAACAAACAGAGGCTTTAGAAGAGGCAGTTAGTTTATTAGAAAGTTTTTCAGTAGACTTGGATAATGTAGATAATAAGTTGATATTATTGGCTGATGGTGGAAGGATTATAAAAGAAGATACAAATAGAGGAGTAGAAACTATAAATAAGCTGGCTAATACTATTGATGATATGTTAAATTCATTCTTGGTATCAAAAGCTAAGGTAGAAAATTTAGATAAAACTATATCACAAATTAATTCTATAGTCGATGTCATAAATGGAGTAGCCAAGCAAACTAATCTTTTAGCTTTAAATGCATCTATTGAGGCGGCGAGAGCAGGTGATGCAGGAAAAGGATTTTCAGTAGTAGCAGACGAGATAAGAAAGCTTGCAGAAGAAGTATTAAATTCATCAAAAAACATAACTCAATTAATAGATACAGTAATGAAAGAAACTCATGACGTTTCTAGTACGACAGAGCTTGTAACTAAGATAGTAGGAGAAAGCAAAAATGATATTAATAGCGTAACAACTTCATTTAAAGGGGTTATTAGCAAGGTAAATAATATTCCAAGCGATATTAATGAGGTTCATGCAGTACTTCAAGAAACTATGAAGGGTAGAGATAAGATTCTGGATACAGTTGAAAACATAGCTTCAAAATCACAAGAAATTTCAGCTCTTTCCGAGGAAGTGACAGCATCTACAGAAGAACAAGCTGCTATAACAAATGAACTTTCTATAACAGCAAAAAAACTAGTTAATATTTCATCTGTATTAGAAAAAGATGTTTCAAGCTTTAAGATATAATTTCTTAAATTACATATAGTAGAGAATTAAAGGGAATAATAATGGAAGTTAAAATTTATGGTATAATTAATAATTTGAAATTAACACTTGATTAAAAAACATCAGGTGTTTTTTATATTATTAGCAATGCATAATTCCTCTAAAATATAATAAAGTAAGTGCAGGATAAAATTTCAATGTATAATTTAAAATAATATTTTAGTCAGCCTGATGATTTAAATATTATTACATATGGTATAATATTTAAGGATTGGGAAAGGAGGAATAAGTAAATGGATTTAAAATCATTACTTAATAAAGAACAGTATGAAGGGGCAACTACAATTAATGGGCAGGTGCTTATTTTAGCGGGAGCAGGTTCGGGTAAGACTAGAGTGTTAACGCATAGAATGGCGCATATGATTGAAGATTTAGATATTGCACCTTACAGTATATTGGCTATTACTTTTACAAATAAGGCTGCAAAGGAAATGAAGGATAGAGTTAAAGCACTTATTGGTGAAAGAGCAGAAAATATGTGGATATCCACCTTCCATTCAACTTGTGTTAGGATTTTAAGAAGAGAGATAGATAAGATAGGTTATAAAAGTAGTTTTACTATATATGATAGCTCTGATCAAAAGACATTAGTTAAAGAGTGCATGAAATCACTTAATATTAATGATAAGGATATAACAGAACAAGAGATAATCGGGAAGATAGGAAAAGCCAAAGATAAAATGCAAAGTGTTAGAAGCTTTATGTTAGAAAATGAGGCTAACTTTAGAGAAAAGAAAATTGCCGATGTATATGAAATGTATCAAAAGAGACTAAAAGAAAATAATGCTTTAGACTTTGATGATTTAATTTTTAAAACAGTTGAACTTTTTAAAAGCAATCCTGAAGTATTAGAATTCTATCAAAATAAATTTAAATATATTATGGTAGATGAGTATCAAGATACTAATGGTGCTCAATACGAACTGGTTAAGCTGCTTGCGTCAAAATATAAGAATATATGTGTTGTAGGGGATGACGATCAATGTATTTATCAATGGAGAGGCGCAGATATTCAAAATATCCTTGATTTTGAAAAAGATTATCCAGGAGCAAAAGTAATTAAACTTGAACAAAATTATAGATCTAAAGGAAACATATTAACTGCAGCTAATGTTGTAATTGTAAATAATGCAAATAGGAAAAGTAAAATATTAAGAACTGAACAAGAGCCAGGAAGTAAGATTAAGATATATAGAGCCTATGCAGATAGTGATGAGGGAAATTTTGTTGGTAAACAGATCCTAGAGATAAAGGAAAAAGAAGAAAAAAATTATAATGACTTTGCTATATTATACAGAACAAATGCTCAATCTAGAATATTTGAAGAAAGTTTTAGACGAAAAGGCATTCCTTACAAAATAGTAGGAGGTACAAGGTTCTATGACAGAAAGGAAATAAAGGATGTATTAGCATATTTAAAAATTCTTGTTAACCCTCAAGATGACATTAGTATTAGAAGAATTATAAATGTACCTAAGAGAAGCATTGGGGATGCAACTGTTGCAAAAGTACAAGAATTTGCAAGTAGTTTTGAATTAAATTTATGGGATGCACTTGCTGAAGTGAGAAGTATTCCAACATTAACTCCAAGAAATGTTTCAACTATTGAACCGTTTGTTTCATTAATGGAAAATTTAATGGAACTTAGTGAGACGGTCCCTGTTTCTGTGCTTATTGAATCTATATTAAAAGATACAGGATATCTTAAACAATTAAAAGAATCAAATGAGATTGAAGATAAGAGTAGGGTTGAAAATTTAAAGGAACTTGTTTCTGATGCTGTTGACTTTGAAAAGAACAGTGAAGATAATTCGCTATCTGCGTATTTAGAGAGAGTTTCTTTAGTTCAGGATACAGATAAGATTGAAGAACAAGATGATGCTGTAGTATTAATGACAATACATAGTGCGAAAGGATTAGAGTTCCCAGTTGTATTTATGGTTGGTATGGAAAATGGTATTTTCCCAGGAACGGCATCTTTTGAAAAGGAATCAGAGATGGAAGAGTCAAGAAGATTATGTTATGTTGGTATAACAAGAGCTAAACAGACACTATTCATGACTTCAGCTGAAGTGAGAAGAGTATTTGGTAAAACTGTAGCATATCCTCAATCTGATTTTATTAATGAGATAAAACCAGACCTTAAAGAATATGTGGGTGTAGAAAAGGCAGGTATTAAAAGCAGAGAAAAGGCTATGAAAAGTAATTCTTACACTAATCCACATAGTTTACGAAATAGTGTTACTAGTAATAGAGCATATACCCTTGATAATGGCGGAATTAATAATGTGATTGATAGAAGTACTATGACTGAAATGGCTAAAGAATATATAACTAATAGTGAAGCAACACTTGGTAGAAAGGTTATTCATGAAAAGTTTGGAAAAGGAACAATAGTAGCAGTTGTAGATTCTGGAAATGATAAGAAGTTAACAGTTGCTTTTGATAAGCAGGGAGTTAAATCATTATTACTATCTTTTGCAAAACTTAAAATGATTTAGTGGGAATTTGGAGGCCTAATATGGATAAGATTGAAAGAATAAAAGAACTTGTAGAAAAGTTAAATAAATATTCATATGAATATTATTCTTTAGATAGTCCATCTGTAAGTGATAAGGACTATGATGAAAAATACTATGAACTTCAAGAGTTAGAGAGAGAAACAGGATATGTACTTCCTTATTCACCTACATTGAGAGTTGGCGATATAGTATTAGGTGGGTTTAGAAAGTATACTCATAAGGCAAGACTTTGGAGTCTAGATAAAGCACAAAGTTTGCAAGAAATTATGGATTGGCATAATAGAAATATTAAGTTTGTAGAAGAGGCTAGAAGCAGAGGCGAAAATCTGCCCGATCTAAAATACGTGGTTACAAAGAAATTCGATGGTTTAACAATTAACTTGACATATAATACTGAAGGTATACTTGAAATAGCTGCAACAAGAGGAACGGGAAGTATTGGAGAAGAAGTAACGGCACAGGTTAAAACAATCAAATCAATTCCGCTTAAAATCAATAGCAGTGATGTTTTAGAGGTTCATGGAGAAGCTATCATGACTCAAGAAGCTTTTAATAAATATAATGAAACTTCTGATACACCACTTAAGAATCTGAGAAATGGAGCAGCAGGAGCTTTAAGAAATTTAAATGTAAAAGAAACTGCACGAAGAAGTCTATCTGCCTTCTTTTATGATGTAGGACATAAAGAAGGGACTCCATTTAGAACTTATATGGAAATGATGGAGTTTATAAAAGAACAAGGTCTTCCAGTTGATGATTATATAAGAGTATGTACTTCAATAGATGAAATTGAAAAAGAAATAGACTATGTAAAAGGTATTAGATTTGACTTAAATTATGATATAGATGGATTAGTAATTGCAATAGATGATATCAGAACAAGAGAACTATTAGGCTATACAGTAAAGTTCCCTAAATGGGCTATTGCATTTAAATTTGAAGCTCAAGAAGCAACAACTAAGCTTCTAGATGTTGAATGGAATGTTGGAAGAAGTGGTAGAGTTGGTCCAACAGCAATCTTGGAGCCAGTAGAACTAGCAGGAGTTACTGTTAAAAGAGCCACTCTAAATAACATGGATGATATCTCGAGAAAAGGTGTCAGAATTGGTGCGGAAGTATTTGTAAGAAGAAGTAATGATGTTATACCAGAGATAATGGGAATAGTGCCAGAATCATTAGAAGGTTCAGAGGAGATAACAGTTCCAGAAGTTTGTCCTGCTTGTGGCAGTCATTTGGTGCTAAGTGGGGCTCATTATTTCTGTGAAAACACTTTATCTTGTAAGCCTCAACTAGTTAAAACTATAGTTCATTATGCTTCAAGGGAAGCGATGAATATAGCAGGTTTTTCAGAAAGAACAGCGGAACAATTATTTGAAAAACTTAATATTAAATCTATCTCAGATTTATATAAATTGAAAGAAGAGGATTTAATAGGACTAGAGAAGTTTGCAGCGAAAAAAGCTAAAAATCTTCTGGAAGCTATTGAAAAAAGTAAAGATTGTGAGTTATATGCGTTTATATATGCTTTAGGAATTCCCAATGTAGGTGTAAAGACTGCAAAAGATTTAGTCAGCAGATTTAAGTCTATAGAAGGTCTAAAAAATGCAACTTTTGAAGAACTTATTGGAGTTCAAGATGTTGGAGATATAGTTGCTCAAGGGGTTGTAGTTTTCTTTAAAGAAGACAAAGTATTACAGACGATAGAAGAGCTGCTGTCTCTAGGTGTTAGTCCTAAATATGAAGAAAAAGAAGTAATAGCAAGTCCTTTTGAAGGAAAAACTGTTGTTGCAACTGGTTCGCTTAAGAATTATTCTAGGAATGAGATAAAAGATAAGTTAGAAAGTTTAGGAGCAAAGGTTTCAGGTAGCGTTAGTAAAAAGACAGATTACATAATAGCAGGTGAAGCGGCTGGATCAAAATTAACTAAGGCAGAGGAATTAGGAATTAAAGTTCTTTCAGAAGAAGAGTTTGAAGAAATTCTAAGGAGGTAGAGTATGAAAAAATTAATAAATTTGCTTGGGTTTGCGTGTGCGTTTATAACCAGCATCTTAATTATTTGTACTTTCATGACAACATATCAGTTTTATTATGTTAGCCAAATTTTCAACTCATACTTACCAATACAGCTGGGAGTATGCATTACTATGGCAATTATAGCACTTAGATTTCTAATTATTGAAACTGGCAAAAAAAGATTAGTATACTTTGCTTTTAGTTTAGCTATATCAGTTTCATTGATTTTCTTTATGATAAATTTGATTAAGTAAATATAGTAATGGAATAAGTACTATACTAGAAAGAAAGGATACTCTTTTGCGTAGTGTTGCACAGTTATTTTCTCTGGCAACCTAGAAAACAGGGTATCCTTTCTTTTTGTTTGGCATCACATTATTTAATTTCTGATTAAGCAGTACAGATTATGGTAATAATACTAAATATAATTGAATGTAAAGGGTGTAATTATGAAAAAATATTTTTTCTGTACAATTATTTTAGTTTTTACTATTTTGTTTTGCTTAGGATTTATAAATAGGCAAAATAGTGATGTAGCAAATGATAATTTAGAGGAAACAATAAGTTATGGAATAAATGAAATTCCAGGGGATTTAGAAAAGGTGACTAAGTTATCTAAACGTCATGAGGATATCATGTGTGCTCTAAGTAAAGGGTTGGTTTCCAAAAGTGCAGATAATAAGATTGTGCCGTCGCTAGCAAGTGATGTTGTAAAAGATAAGGATGGAATTCAATATGAGTTTAAGATGAGGGATGATATCTTTTGGAGTGATGGAAGTAAAATAACAGCAAGTGATATAGCAAACTTTTTTAAGGAATTACTGAAGGAAGAAGATGAAGTAAATATACAAGCGTTGCTAGAAGTTTACGGTGCAAAAGAGTTCAGAGCTGGAAAAGCTATATTTGAAAATGGAGTTGCTATTAGAGCAACTGAAAATTCAGTCATTATCAGATTAAACCAAAAGAATGAGGAATTCCTAAGTGAACTAACTAAACCACAATATAGGTTAAGAAAATACTTGATAATGTGGCGTAATTTAAATAATAATTATGATAAGCTTGTTTATTCAGGAGATTATAAAATCGATTCTGTTAGTAAAGAGAATATGGTATTAAAAAGAAATAACAATAATAGTGAGCTTAAGATATCGAATATTAATATATTAAATGATGAAAATGTTGAATTATCTATGGCATCGTATGAAGTAAAAGAGAGAGACATAGTAATAAATCCCCCAGAAAGTGAACTCAATAAATTAGCTGAGGAAAATAATCTAATATCAATACCTGAGGCAAAGGCAGCATATTTGGTTATGAATAGCTCGGATAATTCACTTCCAGTACAGGGCAGGAGAGAAATATATAACAATGTATGCAAGGCTATTGAATCCTATCAAAACTTAAATAATAAAGAATTTGAACTTGCTGAGGGAAGTTTCTTTAGAGAAGATAAGAAGGATTTAACAAAATTGCAGGCTAGAAAGGTTGTAAGCAATAAAGAAGGAAAATGGGATAAACCTAAAGTATTGACTTTGTTAGGCGAGGACAGCAATGAGAATAGAATTTTATGTAGAGTCATTCAAGAGTGGTTTAAAAATAATACAGATATAACTATAAAATATAGTCTAGTAAAAGAAGAATTTAAAGACGAAGAATTAAGAAAAAGGTATGATATGATTCTAGTTAATAATGAGGCTAGCATACTTGATAAGACACAATTCTATTCTAATTTTAAAGAATATTTAACAGATAGCCAAAGTAAGCTGTTAGAAAAATCTAAGATTAGTACCCAAAACTTAGATTATTCAGGTTTTGAAGAAAGCATATTTGATAATTATAATGTATTACCGCTAGTATTTTATAATGAAAATATAGCAATTTCTGATAAAATATCTGAATTGAAGTTGGATGGAAATGGAAATTTGGATTTTGCTACAATAAAATAAATTTATAATAATTATTAAGAACTATGTAATAGCTTAAATGCATTGATAATAGAAATTGAGGGCTCCTTAGTAAAAGTTTTAAATTATATGTTTGGCTTATATTAAGGAACCCGCTAATAAAAATTAACTTTTCTTATTATGAGGATGTTGATTTTTATTTTTTTTATATTTTTTCTTTTTCTTTGGTGGACTGACTTTTGAAATAGTATCTTTGTTCAAAAGTGAAATTTTATTTATCTTCTTTAAGTTGACTATATTTTTCACCTCAACTTCTTCTTTTTCAATACATTTAGTGCTTGTTAATGCATTCGGGGTAAGATTTTTAACATCATTTGAAGTTTCTGATACCAATAAAATTGATGTACTTTCTTTAGTATCAGCCGAAATATTTTCTATATTTATTTTAGGGTTATTCGGACGTATAATTTGTTGCTGAATTTTCTTTAAATCCCCTTGTGATTCACAATTCATAGGATTAGTAAATTCCATTAAATCTTCAATGGTATCTTTTAAAAGGAAAATAATTAAAAAGAAATTAAGCATATTTTTATTACTATCAAAAGAAGATTTTTTTGAACTTAAAGAATCTTTTCGTTTTGAATAAGTTAGGCTTTTTACAAATATAGGCGCTAGCCCTGTGCTTTTAGGTGTTGATAATACTGGCATTCTAAAGAATGTTTCATCCAACATATCATCAGAACGTAGGCTCAATTTTCGGTATCTTTCTACTTCATCTAAAGTAGGAGCGTCAGGCCAACTTGTTAAAAGGCCTCCGTTTACAAAAAACTTTCTGTAAACATTTGATATAGTTGGCCGTAGTTCATTAGATCTATCTTCATTAAATGAATACATAAGAAGGCTGAGAAGATAGAAGTTAACCTCTAAGCAAGAGTATTTGCTCTCTTTTTTATCAGATATTTTAACAAATATATGTTTGTCTGAATCGTATAAACTAACTAATTTATCATTAATTTCTTTAGCTGTTTCCTTAAAAGAAATTATATCTGTATGTTTATAAGCCTCCATTAAGCATATAGAGAACAATGAGCAATCATCTATTGAATTTAGGTAATAATCTTTCTCTTGGAATTTAGAAATCAAAAAGTCTCCTAAATCTAAAATAAGTCTTTTAGCATCTGAATTACAGGAATATTTATAAAAGATATTTAAAGCAAGAAAAATTAGTACGCATTCATTAAATGATAACTCGTATAAAGCTGACTTATAGTTTTTAAACATATCTAATATTTCATTTGAAAACTTGATGTACTCACTACTTATTTCTTCAGATTTATTATAGTGAGCATAAAGCATATAGGCCGCCATCATAAAAGCTTGGTCAGAAAATTTGAATTTGTCATCCGTATCAACTAAGGAAAAGCCCTTAGAATTTCCTTCGGATATGTTTTTCTTGTCAACAAATAATCCTTCATTATTTCTTAAATTTTCAGAGTAGAATTGCAATTGTTCTTTTGCAATATATTTAAATGGTTTTTCAAGAGACGCTATATTTCTCTTCCCATCATTATAATGCGAATAATATTCACTTAACTCAAGTAAACAAAGAGTCATAAGAGCGTTGGTAGAAGGGGTTATTTCCTTCTTAAAACTTGATTCATCAAAGCTATGGCTGCTTTTACTGTGAATGAGCAACGGTGAGGCTTTTCTGTACATGCATAGTAGTGGAGAAAAATTATTTAATATGCTAATATCATCTATAGAAGATTTTTTTGAAGTTCTAACTTGTGCCAAAAGACCACATTTAGAGTTCAATACTAAAGTTTTAATTGATTCTTTTGATAAATGAAAAAGTTGACCACTAATTTCTTTTGAGGAAAGGCTATTCATCCTAAAAAATGGTCCTATATATCTCAATGTATAACACCTCTCATAAAATTCTCATCTTATTAATTAATATGAAATTAGTGAATAAAAAGTACATAAAATATAAATAAAAGGAGATTTTTTATAATGAAGGAAGGAAAATTAGATTTTGATGATTTAAGAAGAATAATCCTAAATAATAAATCAGTTAGAAGAGATGAAATTGTAGTTAGAAATGATGTTGGGGAAGATTGCTCAATAATTGATTTTGGTAATTATGAAGGCGTTTTTTCTACTGATCCAATAACAGGGGCTAACGAAAATATTGGGAAACTAGCTGTGCATATTAATTGTAATGATATTGCATCATCAGGCGGCGAGCCTATAGGAATTTTGGTTACTATATTAGCTCCTGTTAATTCAACTCTGCAGGAAATAAATAAAGTTATGAATGAAATTGATGAGGAAGCTGCAAAGATTAATGTTGAAATTATAGGTGGCCATACGGAGGTGACTAGCGCAGTAAATAAAATGGTTATATCCGTTACTGTAATAGGCAAAAATTTAAAAGGTAAATCTGTTAAGACAGCGGGAGCGAAGTTAGGTGATGATATAATTGTAACTAAAACTCTAGCCCTAGAAGGAACGTATATTCTAATAAATGATTACGAAGAAAAATTGAAAAAGATATTATCTGCAGAAGAAATAGAACTAGGAAAAAGTTTAATAAACAAACTGAGTGTTCTAGAAGAAGGAAAGATAGGCGGAGAATTCGGAGTTAATTCAATGCATGATATAACCGAGGGAGGTCTTCTAGGAGGTCTTTTTGAGGTTGCTATGGCATCAAATACGGGGTTTAAAATCTCCAAAGATAGAATACCTATACTTGAGATTACAAGAAAAATTTGTGAAGAATTTCAAATAGATCCTCTTAGACTTATATCGTCTGGAAGTATGCTCATTACTTCAGAGAATGGGGAGGAATTAGTTAAGCAGCTTAAAGATAAGGGAATTGAGGCCAGCATAATCGGAAAAATATGTGATCAGGATGGAATCTTAATTGATAATGGTAATGAAATAAAGGTTGAACCGCCTAAGAGAGATGAATTGTTCAATATAAGGGTGGAAAATTAGTTGATTTGTAAATGTTTTTCATTTCTATTAACTACATAGGATTAAGATAAGATAACAAATACGAGCCTAAAAATAGGATTAATAAACTATTTTTAATTAAATTAAGAAGAAATATAATCTATATGACACAAATGTCTTTGATTTATTTCTTTATTTGAATGTCAGGAGAGAAGTTATAATGAAAAAATTAATATTAGCCAGTAATAATAAGAAAAAGATTAAAGAAATGAAAGAGATATTAAAGGATTTAGATATAGAAGTTATGTCTTTAGAAAATGAAAAGATTGACATAGATGTTGTTGAAGATGGAAATACTTTTGAAGAAAATGCTAAGAAGAAAGCAAAGGAAATATATGAGTATGTGATTGAAAGAGGAGATAAAGATTTCATTGTATTGGCGGACGATTCGGGCTTGGCGGTAGAGTATTTAAATGGAGAACCAGGAATATATTCAGCTAGATATGCAGGGGAACATGGGAATGATGCAAAGAATAATGAAAAGCTTTTGGAGAATTTGAGGGGCGTAGAAGCAACAGATAGAACAGCTAAATTTATTTGTCAATTAGCTATGTTTACAGACCAAGGAGAGTATTTTAAGGTTACAGGAGAGGTAGAGGGGCGTATCATAGAAGAACTGCATGGAGAAGGTGGATTTGGTTATGATCCATTGTTTTTCTATGAACCATTAGACAAAACCTTTGGAGAATTAACTTCTGAGGAAAAAAACCATATAAGTCATAGAGGTGTTGCATTAAAAAAATTGAAGAAAGTAATTTCTGAGTTATTGTAATTGATTAAAAATAATATATGTGATTATATTAATTATGATATTATTTATAATAAGTAATATCATAATTAATATTTTATTGAGAAAAAGATTACAGAGAGGATGATATTTATGTTAATTGCAGTTATTAGTGATACACATAGAATAACTAAGTACATCAATTTGGCAAAAGAATTAATAAAGGATGCTGATATATTAATACATTTAGGAGACAATGTTGATGATGTTGAGATACTAGAAAGAGACTTTAAAGGGCAAATATACGCAGTCGCAGGAAATTGTGATTATTCAACAAAGTACCCTAAGGAAGATATTCTAGAGGTAAACGGAAAGAAAATATTCTATACCCATGGAGATATGTATGGCGTTAAAAGCGCTATAAATAATATTTATTACAGGGGGAGAGAACTGGAAGCAGACATTGTTTTGTTCGGACATACACATGAACCATTAAGAGAAGAGGCAAGCGGCATTATATTAATGAATCCAGGCAGTATATCGCTCCCAAGATTGAACAAAAGAGGTATAGGATTTATTAGTATCAATGACAATGGAGATGTTTCTATATCATTTAAGGAGGTTAGAGAATAAACTAAAGTTAATTATGTGAAGAGTTAATAATATTAATGATGTCGAATTTGATTCCTTTTAGTTATTTATATTTGCATGAAATGTTTGATATCATAAATAAAAATTAGAAAATGTATATTTAGATGTGCTATTTAATACATAAAAAAGTTATGTTCAAGCTTATAAAAACCGAGGTTATCCAAACTATGAAGGATTTTTAAAAAATTATTTAAAAAAAGTATTGACGAAACAGATTTGATATTGTAGAATAATCATTGTCGCTGAACAGTAAGCGATGAAACAAAAAAAGTTAAGACCTTCGGGGTGTGGCGCAGCTGGGAGCGCGCGTGGTTTGGGACCATGAGGTCGCAGGTTCAATCCCTGTCACCCCGACCATTTAAACTAAAGTTTTATTGGAGACTTAATGTATGCGGGTATCGTATATCGGTAATACTCCAGCCTTCCAAGCTGGAAAGGTGGGTTCGATTCCCACTACCCGCTCCACCAAAGAAACCTATAAAGCAAGTTAAAAAAGTCTTGACAAAGTTTGATGGGAAGTTTAAAATAAAGAACGTTCCAAAAGCAAAAAAAAGATTGACAAGGTATTCGGGATGTTATATAATAATATAGGCCTGAAAGTAATGATTAAGGTAAATATGCGTTTTTAGCTCAGCTGGATAGAGCAACGCCCTTCTAAGGCGTGGGCCAGGGGTTCGAATCCCTTAAAACGCACCATATACCGGGGTGTGGCGCAGCTGGGAGCGCGCGTGGTTTGGGACCATGAGGTCGCAGGTTCAATCCCTGTCACCCCGACCATCAAAATTAAATTTTCTTTGAAAAATTAATATATGCGGGTATCGTATATCGGTAATACTCCAGCCTTCCAAGCTGGAAAGGTGGGTTCGATTCCCACTACCCGCTCCATACAAACTTTAAGTTTGTGAAATATATATTATGCGTTTTTAGCTCAGCTGGATAGAGCAACGCCCTTCTAAGGCGTGGGCCAGGGGTTCGAATCCCTTAAAACGCACCATATGGTGTACGTAGTTCAGTTGGTAGAGCGCCAGTTTGTGGCACTGGTTGTCGTGGGTTCGAGTCCCATCGTTCACCCCATATAGGGATATCGCCAAGCGGTAAGGCAATGGACTTTGACTCCATTATTCGTAGGTTCAAATCCTGCTATCCCTGCCATCAGTGGTTCACTAGCTCAGTCGGTAGAGCACATGACTTTTAATCATGGTGTCCCGGGTTCGATTCCCGGGTGAGCCACCAATTTTATATTTATGCAGGTGTGGCGGAATTGGCAGACGCACTAGACTTAGGATCTAGCGCCTTTCGGTGTAAGAGTTCGACTCTCTTCATCTGCACCAAATGAGCGGAAATGACTCAACGGTAGAGTGCCACCTTGCCAAGGTGGAGGCTGCGGGTTCGAATCCCGTTTTCCGCTCCATTTATAAAAGATATAAGACAAACCTACATGCGGGTATCGTATATCGGTAATACTCCAGCCTTCCAAGCTGGAAAGGTGGGTTCGATTCCCACTACCCGCTCCATTAATTATAATATGCGTGATTAGCTCAGTCGGTAGAGCACCTGACTCTTAATCAGGGTGTCCAGGGTTCGAATCCCTGATGACGCACCAATAGTAGATTTTAATTTACTAAGTTATGGGATAACACATGGTTAATTCCATTATAGGGATATCGCCAAGCGGTAAGGCAATGGACTTTGACTCCATTATTCGTAGGTTCAAATCCTGCTATCCCTGCCATTATTTTGGTTCACTAGCTCAGTCGGTAGAGCACATGACTTTTAATCATGGTGTCCCGGGTTCGATTCCCGGGTGAGCCACCAATTTTATATTTATGCAGGTGTGGCGGAATTGGCAGACGCACTAGACTTAGGATCTAGCGCCTTTCGGTGTAAGAGTTCGACTCTCTTCATCTGCACCAAATGAGCGGAAATGACTCAACGGTAGAGTGCCACCTTGCCAAGGTGGAGGCTGCGGGTTCGAATCCCGTTTTCCGCTCCATACACGTTAAGATAAAATAAATTAATATGCGGGTATCGTATATCGGTAATACTCCAGCCTTCCAAGCTGGAAAGGTGGGTTCGATTCCCACTACCCGCTCCAAAAAACAACTGATTTCAGTTGTTTTTATTTATATACAAATGAATATGCATCCATAGTTCAGTTGAATAGAGCGTTGGACTTCGAATCCAGAAGTCGTGGGTTTGAGTCCCACTGGGTGCACCATAAATGTAGTAATACCAACAGTTTAGAGTTATTCTAAATTGTTGGTATTTTTAATTTTCCCACACTTTTCCCACATTAGACAGAACTTAAAATATCGATAGTTTTATCTTTATGACGTTTTAATACATGAGTATAAGTATCAGCAGTTATTTTTATAGATTTATGCCCTAGAAGTTTTGAGACAGTTTTTAAAGGAATGTCGTTTTCAAATTGTTTAGTTGCATAGGTATGTCTTAAGCAATGTATATGTTTGTATTCAACTCCAATTCTTTTTAAGAATCTAGAAAACGATCTTGTTAAGTTACTATCATCTAGTAGTTCGCCAACTTCGTTACAAAATATTAAATCATTGTCTATATAACTTTCACCAGCCTTTTCTTTTCGAATATTTTGCAACTCTTTTATTTTATTAAGTATATTAATTAAGCTAGTTGGAAGTGGTATGTCACGTTCA
The DNA here is from genome assembly GCF_003575225.1 of Clostridium chromiireducens. Classification (NCBI taxonomy): domain Bacteria; kingdom Bacillati; phylum Bacillota; class Clostridia; order Eubacteriales; family Clostridiaceae; genus Clostridium; species Clostridium chromiireducens. Next base: position 236,996 of record NZ_QXDJ01000006.1, read on the forward strand.
CTTTCATAAGTTTTTGTAGTTTGGATAGTAGGGATATAGTGCTTTTTCATATTATCATCATATATAGCAATAGTTTTAGCAGAGCGACGTATATGTATTTCATTATTGACATAGTCTATATCGTTCCATTTAAGCCCTATACACTCGCCCCGTCTCATTCCTGTAGATACACAAGACAATGCTATAAACTTTATTGTAGAGTCTTCTGGTGCGTTTAAAATTAACTTTATTTCGCTATCTTCAAATACTTTTATTTTTTTCTTTTCTTTTCTTAAATCACCAGGTATTTTTATTTTGTTCGCAAGGCACGGGTTTTTTTGTATATAGTCTTGCAAAACAGCATAATTAAAAAAAGATCTTAATAATTTATTTAAATTAAATATTACTGAGCTAGTTTTACCTTTTTTCTTGAGATTATTATAGTATTGTTGCATATCAGTAGGATGCACGTCATTAAGCTTTAAAAAAGATAGAGTAGTATCTTCAATATAATTTTTATATATTCCATAATATCTATCAAATGTGGATGGTTTTGTGGATAACTTCACAACTTCAATGAGCCAATTGTTTATAGTTTTGCCTAAAAAAAGTTTATCAAAGTCTTTTTTTATTCCTGAATTTATTTTGTTTAAATAAATATCTCGCTTTTCTTCGGCATCTGATTTAGAGATTCCGTAGAACTCTTTTCTGATTAGCTTGCCTTCTGAATTACGACCTAGTGTAACTGCGAGCCTATAATATTTTTTACCATTCTTGACGCAATTAGTTTTCACAGCCATAAAATCACTCCTATTTTAACAGAATGTATGTTCTTTTGAATTTTATAAATTAACCAGTTGTTATGTATCAACTGGGTAGCAATCTCATTATTTATAAATTCAAATTTTTATAAGGTGTTCCTTACGAACACAATAAGTTAATATATTAATCAACTCATTTATAGTTAAATTTGTATTTTATTAGTTCAACAGAAACTTTATAACTAGATGCTAGCTGTTCAATTGAAAAGTTCTCTAAATATATCTTATCAATTTTACTTTCATCTATCAGCAATTCGGCAGCAAATGCGTTTGCTTCTATTTCAAAGCGTCCTCTATCATAAAAAGTGTGATCGTGCAAGAAGAAAGCTCTATCGGAAGAGTGCATTTTAGCATGTCCTAACTCATGAGCTATGACCATATTAAGATGTGCGTTATCTTTTATTCTAGTCATATTTATAATAATATATTTTTGTCTCAATACCTTTTTAAAAATACCCTCAGGGGAACTAGGGGATAAGTATTTAAATCTTACTTCAACCTTTTCCCCAGTAGCAATAGTATAAGGGTCTCTAGTTTTGTGTTTTTTAATGAGGCTTCTAACCTTCTTTCTATAATCGACCATATGACTACCACCTATTATTTTTTTCTTTTATTTTTAGATTTAGCATCCCAAAATAATTCGGACATCAAATCAAGCATGTCTTTTTTAGCTTCCTCATTAAAATCATCATTCATAAAGAAAGCTTCATTAGCTTTTTTCATTTCTTCAACGTATTGTTTTTTATCTCTAGAAGTAACTTTATATTTATCAGAATAGCTCCTAGGAATATTACAAGTTTCTTCTTGGACTAATAGTTTTTCGGCTGATTCTTTTATATCAGAATTTCCTATTAAATAATCTAGAGACACATTATAATATTCTGCTAACTTTTTTATGGCATCAGAATCAGGAACACGCTTGCCTTGTTCGTAATACCCATAAGCGCTTGTTGTTATATTTAGTAATTTTGCAATATCTTTTTGTAATAAATTCCTTGCTGTTCTAAGTTCTTTTAATCGATCTTTTAATAACATAAAAATCACCTTTAATAATATAATAAATCCCTTTTAAGAGGAACGTAAATCCTCTTTAACGGTATTTTACTTAATTATACAACTATAAGTTGTAAAAAAAAATACATCCAACAAATCGTTGGGGAAAATGTTGACAAACAACTAATAGTTGTGTAATATAAAAATATATAAATAACTTAAAGTTGTTTGGAGGTGGTGAATTGATAAATAAATTATGTTTGCTTAGAGCTAAAAATAACTTGTCCCAAAAAGAAGTAGCAAAGGCTATAAAAAAGACAACAAGCTACTACGGAATGCTTGAAACGGGTAAGCGCAAGCCGTCTATTGAGGTGGCATATCTTTTAGCTAAATTTTATAAAACTACAATAGAAGAAATTTTTTTTGTAAAGTCAAACAACTAAAAGTTAATTACATTATACAATACATAAATTGGATACAACATAGAGAACTGGTCCAATTTTTGATTGAAATCATGTAATATTGTTCCAATATTTATGAAAGAGAGGCGAAGGAAATGGAAAAAAATAAAAATAAAGATTCTGCTTATAGAATAGCAAGAAAACTAGCGTCAGAATTCAATGATAGTTTTAAGAATATGGAGGGAGCAAGTGTAGTTTTAGGGGTAAGTAAGGATTCATTACTAAATTATGAGCTAGGATTATGTAGGCAAGTACCTGTAGATATTGTTTGCAAGATGGCAGATATATATAATGCACCAGAGCTATTAAATCATTACTGTTGTCATGAGTGTCCCATAGGACAACGAACTGTAAGTCCAATAAATCAAGATAATATTAAAAATATTTATAAGCTTTCAATAAGTATTTTTAATTTGCTTGGTGTAGGTAATGAGATGAGTACAACATTACTTGATGTTGTTGAAGACGGGAAAATAACAGAAGATGAAAAACCAAAAGTAGATTATATAGTAGATAATTTAAAAAAACTTTCAGGGCTTACTAATGATTTAGTTATAGCGTTAGAAAAGTTAGAAGTTGAGTAGGAGGTATAAACATATGGAAAAAATTTTAGAAGAAATACTTTATACACTAAAAGAATTGCAAAGCGTAAAATTGCAAAATCAAAAGCAAGAAAAGTTAACATATAGCCTTGAAGAATGTGCTGCAATATCTGGAATTGGAAGAAATACTTTGTTAGAGGAAACATATAAAGTTAATTCAACATTCCCGTATTTTAAAGTTGGCAGAAAGATACAGGTTAATAAAGCTATGTTCGAGAAATGGTTGCAAGAAATGTCTAAAAATCATACAGAGCTAAGAGGGGAGCAGTTGAAATGTGTGCAATAAAATGTCCAAAGTTTATTCACAATAGCCATAAATTACGTAGCAAAATTGTGGATAAAAAACTTAGAAAAGAACAACTAATAAATTTTTGTTGTAATAATTATAAGAAATGTAATTTATGCAAGTAAATAAAAAAGAACCTTACATAAAGGTTCATAAATGTTTGAGATATGGTACTGCGAATACCTTATCTCCATTATAAATTATTTGATTGGAGATGTAAATATATGAATATCATAAGTTTTTTAAATATAAAGGGTGGAGTTGCCAAAACAACTTCATGTGTAAATGTTGGGGCAGAATTAGGGAAACAAGGTCAAAAAGTGTTGATAATAGACTTAGACCCACAAAGCAACGCTACAAAGTACTTAAATATGTATAATCCTAATGCCAAAGGGTCATATGAATTACTTTCAGGTGAAGATATTCCAATACAAGGAACGATATATGAAAATCTTTGGATTGTTCCAGCAAACATAAATCTTATTATGAGTGAAGCTGAAATACTTGCAGATACTAAGAAAGCTAGAGAAACAAGGCTTAAGAAATGGCTCAATAGTAAGAATGAAGATTCATTTGATTATATCTTAATAGATTGCCCTCCTAGCTTGGGAATGTTATCTATTAATGCTTTAGCTGCTAGTGATTATGTTATTGTTCCTTTAAAAATAGATAAGTTTTCACTGGATGGCTTTGAATATCTAATGAGTAGCATTCAAGGAGTGCAAGAAGAATTTAATGATAAATTAAAAACGTTAGGTATTCTGATAACAATGGATAGAGCTACAACAATTAACAGAGAAGTCAAACAAGAGATTAAAGATGAATTAGGAGATATGCTATTTAAGCAAAGCATAAGAGATAATGTAGATGTAATTAAAAGTACTTTTAATACTACTCCAGTAGTTTATTTTAATGAAAGAGCAAATGCATCTAAAGACTATAAAAGTTTTGTGGAGGAGATGCAACAATGTCTTATTTAAAGGGTATAGCAAATAGGATAAATGGAGTAGAAAAACAAAGTTTTACACAGGAACTAGATATAAATAGCTTAGTTCCTTCACAGAACAATTTTTATGGCATCAGAGAGATAGAAGAGCTTGCAGAATCAATTAAAGAAAGTGGCCTTATGCATAATCTAGTAGTTAGAAAACTTGATAATGGTAAGTATGAAATAATTTCAGGTGAAAGAAGATATAGAGCTTTAAAGAGTCTTGGCTATGATAAAGTACCATGCCAGATAAAAGAGATAAGCGATTTAGATGCAGAGATAATGCTTATTCAAGCGAATGTTGAGCAAAGGGAATTATTGCCTACTGAAAAGATGGAAGGTATACGAAGGCTTAGAGCTATCTATGAGCAAAAGAAAGCCAGTGGTGAGCAATTACCTAAAGGAAAGATTAGAGACTTAATAGGGGCTGATATGAAGCTTTCAGGTGTACAGGTAGGAAGGTATCAGAAGGTAGACAAGGATTTGATAGAACCATTTAAAGAAAAGCTTGATAAAGAGGAAATAACGCTCACTCAGGCGCATACACTTAGCAGTTTAACAAAGGACGAACAAGAGATTATACATGAAGAAATCAAAGATTTAAATGCTAAGGAACATAAAGAGGAAATTGAAACACTGGTTGAAGGAATTAAACAGCCAGTTAAAAGTGAATTGGATAAACAGATTATAGATGAAATGTATCCAACTGTATCCAGAGAAGTTAAAGATGAAGATATTATTTATAAATTTAAAAGAGCCTTAAAAGAGTTTGAGCATCCTAGACTTATTATTTCAAATGATTATATTAAAGGCATGTTTTATATAAAACAATGCAGTATGTCGAAAGATAATATGTTATCAATCAGCATTGAAGCTTATAAGGAATCTTATTTAGGAATACAAGTTAAATGCTTTGATAAAGTAGATGAAATATCTATAGAAATTGATTTTGGGAAGTCCGTTAATCCTAAGATTTTATATAAGATATCTGATGGCGTATATATATGGTTTAAGAGAAAGATAGGACTTTTCAACCAAAATAATTAAGGAGTGAATTTTATGGCATTTAGAATAGTTTATACGGAGTTTTGGAATGATCCTAAAGTAATGGAGGATATGACACCAGAAGATAAATATTTTTATTTATATCTTCTAACTAATCCTTGTACTAACATGATAGGTATTTATAGAATAGTGAAGAAGCAAATGGCCTTTGATTTAGGATACAGTATAGAATCTATAAATAGCCTTATGACAAGGTTTATTAATACTCACAAGTTAGTAGTTTACAATGATGAAACTAAAGAAATATGCATTAAAAATTATGGTAAATACAATTTAAATAAGGGGGGAAAGCCTATGATAGATTGTATAAAAAAGGATTTAGGAAATGTAGTTGATAAAACCCTTATAAAAGAAATTTCAACTAATGTAAAAAATGCATCTATTAAACAGCTTATAGAGGAATATTTATCTGCAATAAACAACGTATCGTTAGACGATACGTATACCAATCAGAATGAAATAAATAACGATACGTATAACTTACCTAATAAAAAAATAAATTTTGAAGAAATGGCTCAATCAGTATGTTTTGACGATACGTTATCGATAAGTGGACAAAACCATAATCCAATAACCAATAACCATAATCCTAAATCCATAATCCTAAATCCAATAACCAATAACAATGAGTCGTTTGTTGTAGTTGATGAAAAAGACATTATTAATATTTATGCTCATTTTCAAAAGTGTGGTTTTATAGGTAGTGCAAAATTAAAAGAATTTATAGATGCTGATATTAAAGTTTTTGGAGCTGACTGGATGATGGAAGCAGCTAGTGAATGCGTAAAACGTGGGAAGATAAATAATTATGGTTATCTTTCAGGCATATTACAGAATTGGCAAACTAAAGGTAGAGACGAATGTAGAGCCAGAACTAAAAATGATAATGTAGTAAAGCCACTGAGATTTAATAACTTTGAGCCAAGAGAATATGACTATGATTCTTTAGAAAAGCAATTACTAGGATGGGATAAGTAATTATGAAAGAGGTGTTATAGATGGACAAACTTTATGAAAAAACAGAAAAGATTGTTAAAGCTTATTTTGAAAAGCCTGATAAGGACTTAAAAGAAATCTTTGAAGAATTTACTAAAGGTTTATCAGTAGAAGAAAAGCTAGCCTTTTATAAGAATTTAAAAGATATAGTAAATTAACACTTGCAGGACTAGGAGTGTTAGCAGCAGGGATTACAATTGCTAATGTTAAGGTTACTGCAAAAAAATATAAGGGGAGAGATCCCCTTAGTAAAAATAGGTGAAATATGATTGAAATAAATAGATCAGTTGAATATACATTTTTGGCAGCTTGGGAAAAGGTTATAGACGATAAAAATATTATCATAACAAGTAAGATCACTGGAGCAAGTTATAAAGTTGAGAAGGTGGGTAAAAAAGATAGATTAAAATTCTTTAATCCAGTATTAGGAGCATGGCAGATATATTATTGCGTTGAAGAAAAAGAAATATTTGATATGTGGTATGTTACTAAAATTGATGGGAAGGTGATTTAATGGGAGGAACTAAGAAGGAGGAAACATTTAACTTTTTTAAAGCAAATCCTAAAGCTTTATACGAAAAAAATATAGAAGATTATCTAAAAGAACTAGGAATTAAACAATCCACTTATAACAAACACAGAAATGAATTTATAAGCATTGCTGTAACTAATATAGGTAGTTCAGCAAGTGTTCTAACCAACAAAAATAAGGTTAAGAGAGAAAAATTTGTTTTTGATGATAATAGACTATTTGGATTTTAGGAGATCTTAAATATGGGAGTTATTAAAGATATAGCAGATGTAATAGTCCCTAATGCACAAATTAGAGCAAAAAGTAAAGGGATAAGTAACAAAGAAGCTTTATATAAAGAATTTAAGAAAATAGGATATATTCGAAGTAATAAGGTACCCGGAGTGAGAAGATTGTACGAAGAGTATAAATGCAGATTTATAAAGCAAGGTGGCTTAGAGAGTGATCGTAAGTTACTAACGTATGAAGAATTTAAAGAAGCTAATGAGAAGGAAGACAATGATGATTATTAAATAAATACAGAATGTGTAGAAAGGATGTAATAGATATGAGTGAACAAAGATTTTATATCGAATATTTGACTTATAAAAAGTTTAGATTAAATGAAAATGAGTATAAAGAGGTGGCTAAATTAAGAGCATTAGTAAATTTAAAGGTTTCAGAGGAAGAAAAGTTTGTTTTTGAACATATGTAATATGGAAATAAGTGCAATAAAAAGAAAGGTGGAATTTGAGACTATAAAAGAAACTCTCTATTGACGGGAGAGTTTCTTAATATAATTTAAGCTGGAGACTTTCTTACTAGGTCACCAATACGGATTGTGAAATCAGAAGATAAACCTCCAGATATTTCTGAAGGGTCTATTTCAAGTCTTCTAACTTTTTTTACATTCATTGTACTTGAAAGTACCTCAACCATAGTTTTTGCTTCATATTCAACTTTTTGACATAAAGCCATTTTAGGATAGATAGTAACAATTTCAACAGTTGCTTTTATTGTATCTAATGTTCCAAGAGATTGCTTAGTATCTGGATCAATTATTTCTTCACCAACTGTTAATATATCTAAAGAATCTCCGACTTTAAGGTTGAAGTTTGCACCTGCGTTAATTAAGATTTTAGTATCACTGATTATTTTGATTACTTTATAATTATAAGTTTCATAACTTTTCAAAGTATCACTCCTTAATATGATTATCATTTAAATATTTTATAACTTTCTCAATACAATTTATTTCATGAACAGAAGGTTGAGCAATAAAATAATGTAATATGGAATTTACATTAGTCAAGAGTAAGTTATACATATTAATTTTATCTTCTAAATTATCTATATTGCTATTTTTATCGGTAAATTGCTCTGACAATGCATCATGTTTTTTCTTTAATTCTTCTGTAGAAGTCACTAATGTATTATATTCAGAATTAAGTTTTTTATAATTATTATCTAATTGATTGAATTCCTTAATAATTGTGTATAAATAAAATAGCAAATTACCAGCAATTAAAACTAGCAAAATTATTAACTTTTTAGAAAGAGAAAGATCAGTAGGAAGAAAAAATGCCAAGATAGTAATAAGTGCAGATACAGTAGCTACTATGCCATTAATCTTAGAAAAAAATTTGATAAAGAATCACCCCTTAAATACCAATAAAATAAGAACGATAGTTCATATAGTAATATGGTAATACAATGGAAAGAAGGTGTCAATATAAGTATGAAAATAGGGAAACTAATTGAAAAAGAAAGAATTAAAAATAATATATCTAAATTTAAACTAGCCGAAAAGGTAGGGTGTACATCAAGAGCTATAGACTATTGGGAGAAAGGGGAAAGAAGTATAAGTCTTGATTATGCAGATAGAATCTTTAAAGCATTAGGTGTAACAATTACTATTGGTGTTAAAAATAATGAACTATAGTTCGCAATACTAAAATTTCATGTAGAAAGTAAAAATAAAAAGGTGTTCATCACGAACACCTTACATAAGATTAGAGAAGTAGACCTTGGAACGTTAGTTCTCTAATCGACCTATCTAAATTATATCACAAAAAAAGGATGGGTAGTAAAAATGGGAGAAATTAAAAATAAATTTGAATTATATAGAGAAAGAAAATGTAAGATAGCTAATAAGAAAATAGAGATTGAAAGTTTAATATTAAGCGGAAATAAACAAAATGATTCGAGGATAGAATCTTTGAGACTAGAAATAATTAAATTAGAAAATGAAAATAAGAGAATTGATAATATATTAACTTTACTTCCTGAAAAAGAATATAAGGTTGTAAAATTAGTTTTAATAGATGGGAAAGACAAGAAAAAAGTTGCAGGAGAAATTGATAGGACAGAAAGGCAAATAAATAGAATTTTAAATAATGCGGCAAAAAAAATAATTTTATAGAGTGCAATAAGCACTCTTTATTTTTTATAAAATGTCTTTAAAATGTCCCGAAAATGTCTGACAAATGTCTCAAACTTTATGATAACATAAAATCAATAAAAAGAAATGTCACGTTTTTGGTATGGAATAACTATATCTATTTCTAGGAGGTTGAGGTTATGTTGGATAAAGAAAAGGTAAAAGAATTATACCTGAAAGGGTATGGTTCATCTCAAATATCTAATATTTTAAAGTGTAAACCTGAAACTGTCAGAAAGTGCATAGAGCGTAATTTTAAACAGTTTAAAAGTTCGCATATGGCAACCAAAATTAGAAATAAGGAAATTGATAGAATTACAAGGCATGAATCAAAGCAATATATGAGTGATTCAACATTTATAAGAAAGAACAGATCTATTTATAAAACTAATAATGATGGAGATTTAATTATTGATAGAGATGTAGCTCCAGTAATTACATTTGATACTCCAAGAACATTTAGAAATGAGAATAGCGAAAAACAAGTAAATAGAAAAATAGTTAACAGTGGTTATAGAAAAGATGAATTGTTTTTTTAGCAATTCATCTTTTTAGTCTAGAAAGAAGGTGAGAATGTGAAAGAAATATATAAAATTTGTATTTGTGGTAAATGTGGAAAGACATATGTTTTAATTAATGATAAAGTTGAGGACACTATTAAAAAAGGAAAGTATATTTCATGTTCTCATTGTGGAAGCCAAAGAGCAGTTAAAGAAAATGAAACAAGTGATTTGCGTAAGTGTATGGATCATTCATCATATAAAAAGGTTCGAGGGGCGATAAGGCAGGTGAGACAGGAATGAATTCGGTTGAACCAATAAGGGATATACAAACTGTATATGATATTGAAGACTACCTAGAGGGTGAGAATAAAAGAAATTATATGTTATTTATTCTGGGGGTAAGCACAGGATTAAGAATATCAGATATTTTGAATTTCAGGACTAGAGACTTTAAGGATTCTAAAGGCAATATTAGAGAACATATTATTCTGAGTGAAAAAAAGACCGGCAAGGATAAGAAAATTAAACTTAGTAGGGATCTGAGATCAATATTAAAAGAATATTTAAAAGATAAAAAGGAATATGAATATATAATTAGAAGTCCAAGAGGTATAAATAAACCATTAAGTCGGCAGCAAGCATATAGAATACTCTGTGAATTAGGAGAAAAATTTGATATACGGAATATGGCATGTCATACTCTTCGTAAGACATTTGGATATGATTACTATAGGAGAACAAATGATATAGCAGGATTAATGAAAATATATAACCATTCGAGTCCTAATACTACTCTTAGATATATTGGAATTACACAAGACGTATTAGATTCAATATACGATAATTCGAATATGATTAGAAAACGCTAAAAACGGAAGCGTTTTTTTATTTGATTATGAATGTTACATAAAAAGGCAAGCGTAACATTTAGGTAGAAAAATTAAGTGCATATATTAGTAAGAAAAAATTACGGGGAATGTTACAAAATATATAAAACGTAACATTCAGATTATGAGAATAGTTAAAGTGTTATAGATTTTAAGAAAAAGTAATGTGATATTGAAATATGATTATATTACATAAGTATAAACATGTGGTATAATTTACATTAGAAGTTAAGGTTAACCAGGTTGGGAGAGATAAAATGAATCAATTATTTTTTCAGTATAATATGGATAAGAACGGTATTATAAATATGATTATGGAGGATAGTATTATAATATTAGATGCAAATGCATTATTAAATGTTTATAGATATAATAGTCAGAGTAGAGAAAAATATATTGAAATTCTAGATGCAGTTAAAGATAGAATGTTTTTAACATATCAGGCAGTGCAAGAGTTTTATGAAAATAGATTAACAATAATATACAATAAACATAAATTTAAAGAATATTTAAAAAACGAAATACAATCAATGCTTGATGGAATGTATAACACAATCAGTAATGATAATTTTACCACAAAAAATAAAGATACATGTAATTTGATTAAATACGAGGAAAGCTTAAAGGTGGATATCTTAAAAATATTAAATGAATCACAGGCACAAATAGTGGAAAAAATAGATACATATAATGTAGATATAGGTAAAGCCTTTATTGAAGATAGTGATCCAATTCTAGAAAAGATGGTAGAAATATTTGCAAATAAAATAAATAACGAGTTTGAAAAAAAAGAATTAGAGGAAATATATAAGGAAGGTAAAAAAAGATATGAATTAGAAATTCCACCAGGATATAAAGATAAGGCAAGAAAGCCTGAACCAGATCGTTATGGGGATTTAGTTATTTGGAAAGAAATGATTAAAATTGCTAAAGAAAAGAAACAACATGTATTGTTTGTATCTGATGATAGAAAAGAAGACTGGTGTGATAAGTTTAAGGAATACGAATTTGGACCACGAAAAGAACTAATCAAAGAATTCTTTTGCGAAACTAAGCAGTATTTCCATTCAATTACTACCAAGAATTTCATTAAATACATTTCAAATTCGCACAATATAGACGGTACAGAAGAATTGGAGAAAGAATCGGATAAAATACGAGAAGAATTAATAAATATAAATAGAAACAACGAAATGCCAGTCCAAAGTTTTGGGGAGATGGTATCTGAATATGTAGATTCGCTCAATCGACTAGGTGCACGAATTATGGTTAAAAATATCCCAACTTATATGTATAATAAAATTTTAAATGATAACTTACTTAAAGATAAAAATAAATTTTTAGAGTTTGTAAAAAGTAATTTATTAAGTGATCTTGGTGAAATGGATAGGGAATATCTTCATCAAACTATAATACTAATTTTACAAGATATATTAAATGATGAAGATTTATTAAAGGTAAGAAGAAATTTATCTTACTTACAAACTGATATGTTAACGGATTATGAAGAAAAACTTTTAGTAAATAATTTAATTTTATCGATTAGCTCTAAGCTAAATTAAATAGAAAAATAAATATTAGAATTTAGTTTGATTTTTTAAACTTAAATAATATCTTTAAGATATCGTAATATTCAGAAATGGATTTGCGATATTTTTAATTTAGTAATAACATGAAGGTGATTATATGAGTGAAGAGCTATTAGAAAAAAAGGCTAAGTATAGAACTATAGCTGCTAAGTTTAGTTATAAGATAGATAGGTTTGTTAATGTGTTAGATAAATGTACAATAGCTCCTAATGATTCATTAGAGACTATTGTATTCAAAAAGTACTTGGAGTTTGGAGATTTAGTTAAGGTTACATCATACATAAATAATCAAGGCTATAGAATAAAAACAAGCTCATACAAAGGAGAAAGAAAGTTTATAACAAATGATATTGCGGATATAATAGACAAACAACATTGTGGTGTAGATTATGAATTAGTAAATGCAATAAAAGAAATGAAGAGTATTGATAGGATGTTAGTTAAGATGAATGCTAAAAATTTATTAAAAGTATATTAAGAAACAAGATCTTAATATACTTTTTTAGTTAATTATTAATGGTTATCTGCATAATTCATCAAGGCTTACGTTAAGAGCATCAGCCAATTTAATGGCTGTAGATACCTTACATTCATCTTTACGTTCAATATCCTCTATAGTACGTTGAGGCACACCGCTAAGTTCAGATAACGCTTTTAAAGTTAAAGATTGAGAATTTCTAATTTTTTTTAGTTTCATTAGCTTACTCCTTTTTTGATATAAAAGATAGAATAGTGTTAATAATAAGCAATGTAAGAATAATAATATTAAGTATAGAAACATGGTTAAAATCAATAAGTTTTAAAATAACCAATACAAGGATAATAGTAATTAGATTATTATTTAAATGTTTCATAGGCATTTGCAATATGATATAATTATTTTGCAAGGGGAACTGAGTTCCCCAAGTTCTATTGGTGCTTATCATCATCTATGATATCGGCAAGCTTGCAGGCTATTTGTAATATCAACCAGATGATTGTAAGTACCTTTATTATTATATCAATTGCTATCATCTCCTTTCCTTTACTATATATATAGTATACCACGTTATAACGTGGAAATCAATAGGCAAAAGGAAAATTATTTATAATTTTACAATATTTTTAATTAAACAAGTTAAATAAGACACTTACTATTTATTAAATATAGTAGGTGTCTTTTATTATGCACGTAGGTTCTTCTAGAAACCTTAATGATATGCGGGTCTTGCGATGCCCGATATCTTTTTAGATAAAAATTTTTCTGGAGCAACGTTTCCGTTTCCCTAAAAGGAGGTGATGATGAATTGGATGATAAAAATAAAAAAATTGAAGATGTAAATAGTGTTGTTGTTTCAAGTACGGTTCTTGCAGATATGTTTGGACTAACAACAAGAAGAATTAGGATGCTAGCTGATGAAGGTATCATTCATAAAACTAGTAGAGGTAGATATAACCTCCAAGAAAATATAAAAAGTTATATTGTATATCTAAAAGCTAATCAGGATTTAAAAGAAAAGATAGTTGATGATGATAGATTAGACCCTGATGAAGAAAGAGCTTTACTTACTAGAAGACAAAGAGAGAAATTAGAGCTCGAACTTGCAGCAATGAAAGGTCAAATGCATTTTTCAAATGATGTTGAGCGTGTGATGAATGATATGCTTGCTAATTTCAGAGCAAAGATTATTGCATTACCAACTAAAATAGCTCCAATTCTTATTGCTAGAAATGATATTTCAGAGATTCAGGAGATGCTTCAAAGAGAATTTTTTGATGTACTTACTGAACTATCATGCTATGATCCTGCTTTATTCTATAATGAAAAATACATTGAACTAGAAGAAGAGGAGATTTTAGAAGGTGGTGAAGCAGGTGAGACAAAAGATTCAAAGCAGAACAACTAATTTATTTAAAAACATTGCAAAAGTTCTAGCTCCACCACCTAAACTTACTGCAAGTCAATGGGCAGATAGTTACAGAAAATTATCAAAAGAAGCATCAGCTGAACCTGGTCAATGGAGAACAGACAGAGCATCATATCAAAGAGAAATAATGGATGCAACAAATGATCCCGAAGTTGAAACAGTTGTTGTTATGTCATCAGCTCAAGTTGGAAAGTCAGAAATAATTTTAAACATTATAGGCTACTTTATGGATTATGATCCATCACCAATGTTATTATTACAACCAACTTTAGAAATGGCCGAAGCATTCTCAAAAGATAGGTTAGCTCCAATGCTTAGAGACACACCGGTTTTAAAAGATAAAATTGGTGATGCTAAAGCAAGAAATAGTGGGAATACACTACTTCATAAAACATTCCCTGGTGGTCACATAACGATGGCAGGAGCAAATTCTCCATCATCTCTTGCAAGTAGACCAATAAGAGTAGTTCTTGCTGATGAGGTTGATAGATATCCATTGTCAGCAGGTACAGAAGGAGATCCGGTTAATCTAGCAGCTAAGAGAACTACAACCTTTTGGAATAGAAAAAAGGTTTATGTTTCAACTCCAACTATAAAAGGAGCATCAAGAATTGAAACTGAATATGAAGATAGCACAATGGAGCAATGGTGTTTACCATGTCCTTATTGTGGCAAGCATCAACCATTAACTTGGGGGCAGTTAAGATTTGAAGATGCAACTATGGAATGTTTATTTTGTAGGGAAAGAGGTACAGAAGCAGAATGGAAATCAGGTAAAGGCGAATGGAGAGCTAGACGGAAACATAGAAACAAAAGAGGATTTCACCTAAATGAATTAGCATCACCTTGGAAACGCTGGACTGATATCATTGAAGATTTTAGAGAAGCGAAAAAGAACACTGAAACATTAAAAGTTTGGGTAAATACCTCACTTGGCGAGAGTTGGGAGGAACAGGGCGAAAAAGCTGATGAAGAAACATTAATGAAGAGAAGGGAGAGATATAATTGCCAAGTACCTGATAAAGTTCTTGTTTTAACTGCAGGTGTAGATACTCAAGATGATAGGCTTGAAGTTGAAATTGTTGGTTGGGGTATGGGAAAAGAAAGCTGGGGAGTTGAATATAAAGCTTTTTATGGAGATCCATCACAATCAGCAATATGGAGTCAGCTTGATAGTTATTTAAGCAGAACATGGACATATGCAAGTGGTCAAGGAATAGTTATTTCATGTACATGTATAGACTCAGGTGGTCACTATACTAGTGAAGTTTATAAGTTTTGTAAAGCTAGAGAACATAGGAGAATATTTGCAGTTAAAGGCCAAGGGGGAGATGGAATACCGTTTGTAGGTAGAGCATCGAGGACCAATAGAGAAAAGGCTGCTTTATTCAATCTAGGAGTTGACCAAGGAAAAGAAACACTATTATCAAGGTTGAAATTAGAATTTGAAGGTGAAGGATATTGCCATTTTCCTATGGAAGGTGATAGAGGGTATGATGAAGCTTATTTCAAAGGCCTAACAAGTGAAAAAAGAATTATAAAATACTATAAAGGAAAGCCAAAAGTTGAATGGTTAAAGAAATCAGGAACTAGAAATGAGCCTTTAGATATTAGAAATTATGCTACTGCAGCATTAGAAATATTAAATCCTTCATTTGAGTCGCTTCAAAATTCAAAGCAAAACAGCAATATGTATACTCAGAAACCAGCTCAAAAGCGTTATGGAGTGGTTAAAAAAGGTATAGATTACTAATAGAAAGGTGATTATATGGCAAGTAGATTAGAAACATTGAAAACTAGACTTGAAAACTATTATAAAGCTGAGGATTCAATTTTAAATGGTGCTCAAGAATATAAAATTGGTTCTAGAGATTTTAGACGTGCTGATTTGAATGAAATTTCTCAAATGATTCAGTATTTAGAGAAAGAAATTGCTACGGAAGAAAGCAAAAGCCAAGGCAAAGGAAGAAATAGAGTTTTTGGAGTTATTCCAAGAGATTTTTAGATTTTTAGAAAGGATGATATGATTTGAATGTCTTAGACAAAGTAATCAGTTTTGTTAGTCCTCAAGCTGGGCTTAAACGTGAGCTTGCTAGATCACAGGCTAAAGTAATTAAAACTTTTATGAATACAGGATATTCTGAAAGTGGAGCAAGTACACAAAAGAAATCACTTAAAGGATATAATGCTTTAAGCAGTAGTCCAGAAGAAGATATTGATTTAAACCTTTGGGTGCTAAGAAATAGGTGTAGAGATTTATATAATTCACCACTTGGAAGATCTGCAATTCAAACTACAAGAACTAATGTTGTAGGTAGTGGTTTGAAACTAAAATCAAGAATAGATTTTAAATTCTTAGGAATAAGTGAAGATGAAGCAGATGAATGGGAACAAAATGTTGAACGTGAATTTGCACTTTGGGCAGAATCAGTTCATTGTGATTCATGTAAATTAAATAATTTTTATGAGATTCAACAATTGGCTCAATTATCATGGTTACAAAGCGGAGATACGTTTGCAGTATTAAAGCAAGATAAACCATTACCTTATATGCCTTATGGTCTTAGGATAGCTTTAATTGAAGCTGATAGGGTTAGTACACCCAATACACTAAATAATGTTGTTAGTAATGGAATATTTGCAATAGAAGCTACAGCTGACAATGGCAATAGAATTATTTCAGGAGTTGAAATTGATTCTAATGGTGCAGTTGTAGCTTATCATATTTCAAATAGATATCCTCAAAGCTTTTATATTATGAACAATACAGCTCCTTTATCATGGACTAGGGTTGAAGCCTTTGGAAAGCTAACTGGAAGAAGAAATATACTTCATTTAATGGAGTCTGAAAGACCAGAACAAAGAAGAGGAGTACCATTTTTAGCACCAGTTATTGAACCGTTAAAGCAATTAACTAGGTATACAGAAGCTGAACTTATGGCAGCAGTTGTTACAGGTATGTTTACTGTATTTATAAAGAGTAAAGGACCAAGTTCAGATATACCGTTTGGTTCTATGATTCCAGACGAACAACAGATACCTGGGAATGATAGAGAAGTCGATTATGAGCTTGCACCAGGGGCAATAAATGTTCTACAACCTGATGAAGAAGTAGAAATTGCTAATCCTGGTAGACCTAATACAGCTTTTGATGGCTTTGTAAATTCATTATGTAGATACATTGGAGCAGCACTTGAAATACCTCAAGAGTTACTTCAAAAATCATTCCAATCAAGTTATTCAGCAGCAAGAGCAGCACTACTTGAAGCGTGGAAGATGTTTAAAATGCGTAGAGAATGGATGTCAAATGACTTTTGTCAGCCAATTTATGAAGAATGGCTTACTCAAGCAGTTGCTATGGGAAGAATTAAGGCTCGAGGATTCTTTGATGATCCTATAATTAGAAAAGCATGGTGTGGAGCAGAATGGAATGGGCCGGCCCCAGGTCAATTAGATCCATTAAAAGAAATAAATGCAGCAGAAAAGAGAATTCAAAATTGTATTTCTACAAGAGAGCAGGAAACAATGGAGATTAATGGAGGAAACTTTGATAAAAATATTCAACAAGCTAAAAGAGAGCAAAAACTTATGAAAGAATCAGGTCTTTTAGCTGATGATACACTGAGAGGAGGTGAGAATATTGAAAAATAAATTTTGGAACTTTGTTCAAAATCAAGCTACTGAAACGCAAGCTGAAAGTGTTGAACTAAGAATTTGTGGTGAAATTATGAGTGATGATGATAGTTGGATATGTGAATGGTTTGGCATACCAGTAGCATCACCTAATAATTTCAGAAATACATTAGCTCAATACAAAGGTAAAGACATTACTGTTTGGATTGATTCTTATGGTGGAGATGTATTCGCAGGAGCAGGCATTTATAATGCTTTAAAAGAGCATGATGGAAAAGTAACTGCTAAAATAACTAAAGCAATGAGTGCAGCATCAGTTATTGCTATGGCAGCTGATGAAATATTAATGTCACCAGTTGGAATTATGATGATTCATAATCCTTTGACTAGTGCACAAGGTGATATGAGAGTAATGAGAAAAACAGCAGATGTCCTTGATACTGTAAAAGAAACAATCATTAATGCTTATGTTGCAAAAACAGGTAGAAGCAGAGAAGAAATATCAACTATGATGGATGATGAATCTTGGATGAGCGCAAATCAAGCAGTAAAAGCAGGTTTTGCAGATAGTGTATTATATTTACCTGAAAATAAAGAAGAAAGTGAAACAGTGATGAACTTTGCATTTAGTAGAAATGATATAAAAAATAGTGTGAATGAATCTTTGAAGCATTTTCTTGAATTCAATGCAAACAACATAGTAAAAAATGAAAATCAATGCCAATGTGAAGGATGTTCACAAGAAGCTGATGATTGTAAGTGTTCTGAATGTGGGCAGTGTAGTTGTTGTGATAATCAAAGTTGTTGCGGTTGTAATTGCAATAATGGTCAATGTGACAAAACTACAATGAGTAATTGCAGAAAACTAATTATAAATAATAAGGAGGGTAAAGATATGGTTATTAAAAACGTATCTGAATTAAAGAATCAATTACCTGATATACACAATCAAGTGTATAACGAGGGAAGCATGGAAGGAATTAAAGCTGAAAGAGAGAGACTAAAAGCATTTGATATGCTTAATGGTAAAGTTGATCCTGCTTTCTTAAATGAAGAAAAGTATAAGGATGGAGCTACAGCTCAAGATGTTCTTTTTAGAGCAATGCAAGAAGGAAAAATGATTAACTCAGGCGTTATGAATCAAATAGAAACAGATGCTCAAAATGCAAATAAAGTATCAGGATCTTCATCTGATAATAGTAATCCAGATGAAGTAACTGGTACTTTAAATTTTGTTCAAAATATAGCAAAGAAAACTTTAGGAAAGTAATAAGAGGAGGGATTCAATATGTCAGAGGTATTAAAGTATGACAATTTATTAGCTGGTAATGTTGATATAGTTACTCAACCAATAACTATAGATGTATCACAAACAATTCAAAGAGGAGATATCCTTAAAAAGGTTTCTGGTAAGTTTCAGAGACCAACAGCTGTTATTGCAAGTACTGATGTTGTAGTTGTTGCATCAGAAGATATTACAACAGATGCAAGCACAACAGTAGCAAGTATCGGATATAAAACAGGTCAATTTGATTCAGCTGCAATGCGTTTCGGTGGAAGCTCAACTGCAGATGATAATGTTGATGTTTTAGCTGATAAATCAATTTACTTAACAAAAGCTCAAAAGAATTAATTAGAGGGGGAATAGATAATGCCAATAAATATATATGATCCAAGAGTATTAGATGGAGTTGTAAAACTAATGCCTGCAACAGGAGGTTTTTTTAGAGATACATTTTTTAAGAAACGTACACTAGTACCAGGAACTAAAATTGATATTGATTTTTATAAAGGAAAAAGAAGAATAGCTCCCTTTGTTAATCCAAAATCAGCTGCTAAAACAGTTGAAAAGATTGGATATAAAACAAATACATTTGAAACACCACTTTTAAAGCCAAAGGATGTTACTTCGATTGAAGATCTTTCAGTAAGAGCACCAGGAGAAAATATATATGGTGGAATTACAAGAGAGGAAAGAGCAGTTGCATTATTGACAGATAAATTATCTGAATTTAATGATGCGATAATTAGAAGAGAAGAATGGATGGCTGCACAATCGATGCTCACTGGTAAGATTCCAGTTATAGGTGAAGGGGTAAGTTATACAATTGATTTTGGATTTTCAAATAAAGAAGCCTTAACAGGAGCAGCAGTGTGGAATTCAAGTACATCAGATCCACTTAAAGATATTGATAGATGGGTTCAAACTTGCCAAAAGAATGGATATCATACACCAAATGTATGCTTAATGTCAGCAGATGTTCATAATGCATTTATTCAAAGACTTATAGCACTTAACTATATGAATCAATATTCTGGGAATGTTGATTTAGCAGTAATCAAGCCACAACAATTAAGCGAGAATGTTATATATGGTGGAATGATTTTAAAATATAATATGCCAATCTATATTTACAATGAATGGTATATTGATGATTGGACTAATCCAGATACACCAGTTGAACTTCCATTAGTTCCAAATGGTACATGCTTGCTTGGATCTTCAAATGCAAGATCTACTATTTATTATGGTGAAATTACTCTTACTGATGAAAATACAGGTGGATTTAGATCAATTTTAGGGGAAAGAGCAGCAGATACATGGATTAAAAAAGATCCGGCAGCTAGATATCTTGCAATGCATAGTAGACCATTACCAGCACCACAAGAAGTTGATTCTTGGTATGTTGCAACTGTTTTATAGGAGGTATTATTATGGCTATTAAAGTGATAGAAGGAAAAGTTAACGTTGATGGTGATTTAAAAGAAGTTGGAGCTAAACTTAAGATGAAAGAAGTAGATGAAAAGAGATTAGTTAATCTTGGTTTTGCTGAATTTTATGATGGTGAAGCTGATGAAGTAGAAGTTATTTACGATGAAGAAGCTGAAAAATCAGGAAATGGTAAGGGTGGAAAATAAAATGTCCACCTTTAAAGAGATTCTAAAACAAGATAATTCAACACTCTTTAATGAAGATGAATTTTCATCAGAACATAGAATTGATGGAAGAAGTTTAAGCATTATTATAGATAATGATAAGCTTGAGCAAATGAAAAACAAAAATTTTGATGGTATAAGCACAGAAGAAATTCTCTATTACGTTAAGGCTGATGATTTTGGGGAGCTACCTACGGTGGATGCTCCTCAAAAGTTTGATGGTAGATTTATGTCAGTAAAAAGTGCTATTGAAACAGATGGTATGTATGAAATAATTCTTTATCAAAATAGAGGTGAATAAAATGCCAAATGTAACATTAAGCATAAATACAAAACAAATAGATAGATTAGCTAATGAGCTTAAAGAATTTCCAAGAGAAGTAGGAGAAGCCACAAGATTAGCCTTAAATAGAACAATAGATCATGCTATAACAAAAACTGGTCAAATAGTACCAAAGTTTTATGTAATAAAATCTGCAGAAGTTAAAGCAAGTTTCAAAGGTGGTATAAAAAGACCATCCAAAAGTGATTTGTCGGCTAGTATTACATCAAGTGGACCTACTTTAAGCCTTGCACATTTTCCATATACACCTAAAAGTCCTAAAAGAGGAGGTAAAAGTATATTTAGAAATGCTGTAATGGTAACCATCAAGAAGAGTAAGGGAAAAGTTATATCTAAAAAAGGTTTTGTTGCATCAACTGGAGCAAAATCAGAAGATAAAACTCAATTTAATGTATTTATGAGAGTAGGTAATAAAAGATTACCTATAGCACCAATAAGAACATTATCAATTCCTCAAATGATTACAGCTGAGGGAGTTGATAAGCAAATTATGAATGCAGCAAGTTCAAAATTTGAAGAAAGACTTGAGCATGAAATAGTTAGAGAAATGACTAAAATGGATAAAGCTATAAGGGGGTAGTAAATTGCTTACAGTAAGTACATTAGACGAAATAAAGTTATTTTTACAACAAAATGTATGCTCTAAACATAAGTTAAAAAAGCCCAATGATAAAAATGTTGATGAATTTGAATTAGTTAATCCGAATGTGTTTATCATGAATTTTCCTCCTAAGAATTTCTTGCCAGATGGAATTAAATCAACAATTCCATGCATAATGATTAATTTTGAGGATGGTATTGATGATAATCAAACATCTGACATGAATGTAAGATTAATTTTTATAGTATATAATCCAGGATTTCATAAGGAGAATTCGGAAAACATTGTTGAAGTTACTCCAGACGGAAATGGTTGGATTGATTTACTAAACTTTATAGATAAAACTAAAGCAGAAATATTAAGAAATAGAATATTAAATGGAATAACAATTCAAAGTCCATTAAAATGGGGGATCTATCAGAAAGAAGAACAAATTCCTGATACAGATCCCTATTTTTATGGATGGATTACATTTGGAACACAAAATAAAGCTTATCCAGCATCACAAATAGATAAATTATTAGAATAAGAGGTGATTATATTGAGTTATCAACATGGTTCTTATGGGAGCATGTCTCCAACACAAGATTTAACAGATGTATCTGCAGGAACTTTACCAGTATATTTTGGTAGACTTCCAGTACATCAGCTAACTGATTACTCAGGTAAGGTAAATAAACCAATTATAGTAAGCAGTTTTACAGATGCAGTTTCTAAGGTTGGTTACAATGATAGTAATTGGAAGGATTTTGACCTTTGCGAAGCTATATATGCTCATTTTAAAAATAGTATACAAATAATAGGGCCTATAGTTTTAGTAAATGTATTGGATCCTGACACAATGAAAAATGCTGGTAAAACAGCAAGTGTTACATTTACTAATTATCAGGCAACAATAATAAATGATAAAATCATTCTAAAATCTATAGCTATAACTGGAAAGGTGCTTGGAACTGACTTTTCGGTAGCATATTCAGGTGATGGAACATCTGTAATAATTACTGATTTAAAAGGAGCGTTTACTGCAGCGGTAACAGTAAGTTTTGATGAAGTTAATCCATCAGCGGTTACAAAAACTCAAATTATTGGAGGTACAAATGCAACAACAGGTGCTAAAACTGGAATAAGCGTTGTTGATTTGGTGTATCAAACTGAAAACTTAGTTCCAACAATATTGGATTCTCCAGGTTGGAGTCATATTGCAGAGGTAGATGCAGCACTTAAAAGTGCAAGTCAGCTTATAAATGGTCATTGGTACGCATGGGTTAATAGTAACTTGGTTACTGATACAAATGCAGATACTATAAGTGAAGCAAAAGCATGGAAAACTGCTAATGCTTATACAAGTAACTGCGAAGCTCCAGCATGGCCTTGTGCTAAGAATGGTAGTAGAATTTTTCATTTATCTACACTTGCAACTGTCACAATGCAATGGGTAGATTATCAAAATGATGATATTCCATATGAAACTCCATCAAATAAGCAAATTGATATTACTGGATTATGCTTGGCAGATGGAACTGATATTACTTTTGATAAGCTCCAAGCAAATGATTTAAATAGTAAAGGAATCAGAACAGCAATCTATTGGGGGGGACAATGGGTACTATGGGGAGCACATACTGGTGCCTATGAGTATGGAAAAACCATGGATGCAAGAGATAAGTTTGATAGTAGCATAAGGATGATGCATTATTTATTGAACAATTTCCAATTAACATATGGTATTGAAGTTGATAAACCGATGTCAAGAAGTAGAATTGACACAATAATAAATAATTATCAAGAAAAGTTGGATTCGTTGATAAGTGAGGGGAAAATGCTTTACGGATTAATACAATTTACTGAAAGATCAAATCCAACTAGTGATTTAATTGAGGGAGATTTTGATTTTGATATTGCTACAACTACAACTCCACCAGGAAAGAGCATAAATGCAAAATTACAATACACAACTAAAGGAATAAGTGTATTATTTGGGGGTGAAAATTCATGATAATGTCAGGTTCGGTAATTGCGCATAGATTTTTTGATAATGATGCAGAAATAGCAGATAATGTTTCGTGTCAATTGCCTTCACTAGAATTTGGTTCAAGTGAAGTAAAAGGAGCAGGAATTTTAGGTTCAGTGGATATGCCTTCATCTGGTCAATTAAACTCAATGACTTTTTCAGCAACAATGAGATCTATAAATAAAGGTGCTATCAATGTTTCAACTCCAGGAGTTCATAATATTGAGCTTAGATTTTCCAAAGATCAATTTACTAGTGGAGGTCAATCAGTTCCTATAGGTACGAAAATATTCGTAAGGGGTGTATTCAAAAAGTTTGATCCAGGTAAAGTTGAAGATGGAGCAACAATGGATGGAACAATTGAATATGAAGTATTAAGATATAGAATCGTTATTGATGGCGAGGAAGTATTACTTATAGATAAAGTTAATTATATCTATAAAGTAAATGGAATAGATTATATGGCAAAAATAAAAGCAGCTCTTAACTAGAGTTGCTTTTTAATATTTGGAGGGAAAAGATATGAATGAATTTGAAAAATTACCATTAACAAAGCCTATTAAAATAAATGGAGAAGAATGTAAAGAGATTCCTTATGACTTAGAAAATTTTACAGCAAGAGATAAGATGAAAGCAGGAGTAAAGTATAAGAAAGATGGAGGAGTAGCATCAGTTCCAGATTTAGATTCTGACTATCATTTATATTTATTTGCTGAAGCAGCTTCAAAGGCAAATAGTAATATTGACATAAACGATGTATTAAGAATGAGTGCAAAAGATGCAACAAAAGCATCAAATATTGTAAGAAGTTTTTTCTTCATAGACTCGGAGGAGAGCCAAGACAATACACAGATGAACTCCTCAGAGGAGCAATAATAAGATTAACAATGGATACATCAACTTCTCGTGAAGAATGTATCACTATGCCTTTAATTGAACTTAATGAATTCTATAGTGATTATATAGAAGAAGTTGAAGCAAGGCGACCACCTGAAAAGGGGTGATAAATAGATGGCGAGCAAAAAAGAATTAAAAGCTCTTATAACACTTGCAGGGAAAATAGATCCTTCCTTACAATCTGCAATGATGAAAGCTTCAAAATTATCTTCAAATGTATCAAAAGGAGCAAAGAAATCAGGTACAGAGTTAAGTAAAGTCGGAACAATTGCAAAAGGTGCATTTCTTGGTAATGTAGCAGCGATGGGAGTTGAAAAACTAGGTTCAGCAATGATTGATGTTAGTAAAAATGGTATAGAACTTGCATCGAATCTATCAGAAGTTCAAAATGTAGTTGATACAACATTTGAAGCTAGTTCAAATAGTATTAATGAGTGGTCTCAAAAGGCATTGAATGATTTTGGGTTATCAGAATTGCAAGCAAAGAAATACAATTCTACTCTTGGAGCTATGATGAAAAGTAGTGGAATAACAGGGAATAGTCTGGTAACAATGTCAGAAAAGCTTACTGGATTATCAGGAGATTTAGCATCATTCTATAATTTATCTCAAGATGATGCCTTTGAGAAAATTAGAGCAGGAATTTCAGGTGAAACTGAACCTTTAAAACAACTAGGTATAAATATGTCAGTTGCAAATTTAGAAGCATATGCACTTAGCAAAGGAATAAAAACCTCATATGATAAGATGGATCAAGCATCACAAACTGCTTTAAGATATAGTTATTTAATGAAAGTTTCAAAAGATGCACAAGGAGATTTTGCAAAGACACAAGAAGGGTTTGCAAATCAAACACGACTATTAAAAACTAATTTTGAACAGCTTTCATCTAAAATTATGGCAAAAGCACTACCTGCGTTAACTAAGGTTGTACAATTTGGGAATAACTTTATTAAAGGTTTGGATCCAGATAAAATTTCTTCATCTATAGATATGATTACAGGACCGATTTCAAAAGTAGGTCAAGTTGTTTTTGATGTTGGGAAAATAGCTTATAATGCAATACAAAATAGTAAGCCAGAACTTGAATGGTTGGCTCAAAATGGAATACCTGTAATAACAGCTGTATTGTCAGGCTTATTAGATGGTGCTACTGGAGTTTATAATTTTATTGTTAATAACTGGTCTAATATATCTCCAATAGTATATGGAATAACTGCAGCAATGGTTGCTTATACAATAGCTATGGAAGCATCAAATTTAGCAACAAAGGCAGGTTTGATAATTCAAGGTTTATCAAAGACTTGGTGGATAGCAACTGGAATAATAGGTGCTATGAGAGAAGGAATGACATTAGCAGCAATAGCACAAGATGCTCTGAATGTGGCGATGGATGCAAATCCGGTTGGAGTTGTATGTGTTGCAATAGGAGCTTTAATAGCAATAGGATTATTGTTATATAATAATTGGACTGAAATTACAACTGCAGTATCAAATGCATGGACTTGGTTCACAAATATTATTGATGGAATGCCAGATCTTACATTAGCATTAACAGGACCACTTGCACCATTGTTATTATTAATAAAACACTTTGGACAATTAAAAGATTTAGCAATTGGAGCTTTCGATGCAGTAAAAAATTTCTTTGGATTTGGCAGTGGATCATCAGATTCAGGTTCGGATACGGGTGACGTAACTGGAATGAAACAATATGCATCAGGAGGAATATCATCTGTACCAGCTATTTTTGGAGAAGATGGGCCAGAAATGGCTATTCCACTTAAAAAAACATCAAGAAGTTTAGGATTATTAAGTCAAACAGCAAGCATGTTGGGAGTTGGTTCAGCAAAACAGGAATCAGCAAGCATACAGTTAACTTATGCTCCTCAAATTTATGGTGGAAATACTCAAGAGATATCTTCAATATTGAGTAAACATAAGGATGAATTACGTTCAATGCTAGAAGAAATAATGAATGAGAAAGGAAGGGTATCATTTGGCTAATAGTATAACATATACAACAGTACAAGGCGATACATTTGATATGCTTTCTTATAGAGCATATGGAGATGAATTCAAGGCTCATTATATTATTCAAGCAAATCCTAATTATGCTAATGTTTTAGTATTTTCTCAAGGAATAGAATTAACAATACCAATAATAAGTAAGGAAGCAGCATCAACACTTCCACCATGGAAGAGGTGATTTTATGAAATTAGTTTATGAAGATAAAGATATATCAGATTATATAAATTTTAGCAAAGCTGAATTTACTGATAATGCTGGTAATGTTGCTGATAGCGTTGAACTGATACTTAATGATCCTAAAGGAACATGGAGTGATTGGAATCCTAAAAAGAATGATAAATTAATAATTTCTCAAGATGGGCTTAGTACTGGAACAATGTATATAGATGAAATAGGACAACAAAGGGGCACGTTTATATTACGTGCTCTTTCTATTCCTCAAAAAGCTAAAAATAGCAATACCCAATCATGGGAAACAGTTAGATTTTTAGAATTTGCAACCGAAATTGCTTTAAGATATGGTTTCTCTATAGAAACATATGGAATTGAAAATTATTTATATGAAAGAGTAGATCAATATGAAGAATCAGATTTCGTATTTTTAGCAAGGAGATGTTTATTAGAGGGGTATGTATTAAAAATAGCTGATAATAAAGTGATTATATATGATGAATCATACATTGAAAGTCAAAGTGCAAAAGAAATATACGCTAGTTTATTTGATGGAGATTATAAATTTTTGAATAAATCATCAGAAATTTATAATTCATGTGAGTTAATGTGTGGAGGCATGAAAGCAAGTTATTCACCATCGAATGCTCCAAACGGACCAATTTTAAAATGTAGTGATATATATTTTTATTCATTAGATGAGGGGAATAGATTTGCTAAGAATATTTTAAGGTCAAAAAATAAGTATGAAACTACTGGGGTATTTGCACTAAAACTTAATACTGAATTAACAGCTGGAAGTAATACAAGCATTACTGGAGTAGGAATTTTAGATGGTAAATATATTTGTGAACAAACAAGACATAATTTCGTTAACGATGGAAGAACAAATTTTAGAGTAAGAAAAATATTGGAGGGATATTGATGTTTTTAAAAGGTATAGTTACAAGCAATCAAGGTGAGGAAGCAAGAATTACATTTCCTGATAGAGATAATACTGTATCTCCTCTACTTGTAAAAGCTAGTCATGTTGGTGATTTAAATATAAATGACCAAGTTGCAGTTATATTTTTTTCAAACAACATGAAAGATGGATTAATAATAGCTAAATATTAGGAAGGTGATTATATGTCAATGGCTTCATTTGCAACAAAAGTCTTTGAAGTTAGTGGAGATAATAAAATATATACATTTCAAGATTTTCAGTATTCATCTTCGCTCCAAACAGATAAACAGGATTCCGATGGAAATAAACCATCAACTTATAATAAAGGTCCTGATCTTGATTCTTTTGGTTTCAAAGTAAAATTAGATGCTTCATATGGAGTTAATCCAAGAAGCGATTGGGAAGAGTGGAAATCTTTAATGGAATCCGGTGTTGCATATCCATTTATTTTAGGTGGGAAACCACTTGGGAGTTACAACTATATTTTAGTTGGGGTTAAGCCAAGTAATTTCAATATAGATAATGAAGGTAATATTTTATCTTTAGAATTAGATTTAAATTTTGATGAATATGTGAGAGCAGGATCAGCTGATTCTAATAAAAAATCAAGTAATAAAAAATTAGGAAAAAAATCATCTGAAGTTCAAGGATTATCTGGTACTGAATTTGCATCATTAATTGATGATTAGAGAGAAGGTGCAATATGGAATATATAATTGACACTTCCAATGGAGTTAACCTTAATTGGAGTGCTAAAGGAAAAGATAGGATAGCACAAAATGTACTTAACTTAATAAGTACATTTAAATATGAAGTTGCATATAATCGTGAGAAAGGAATAAGCCCAGCTATATTAGATAAACCAGTGAATATTATGCAAGCTGCTTATATTGCTGAAGTGTACAGGGTTGTTCAAAAAGATGAACCAAGAGCAGTAGTTAAAAGTGTATCTTTGTTAGGAGTTGATGAAGAAGGTGATGCAAAATTTAAGGTGGTGATAGATATATGAGTGATATGAATTTTGTTGAAGTTGATGCTGAAAGTATTAATAGAAGTTTAATTAGTAGTTTTGAAACAACATTAGGAGAAACATTATATCCTGGTGATGAAAGAAGAATATTTTTAGAGCAGGAAACACCAGTAATTGTTGCATTAAAAAATGATATAAATGAAACTGCAAAGAAAAATTTACTGAGATATGCAACAGGAGAAACATTAGATGCCTTTGGAGAATTTTATTCATGTCCAAGGTTAAAAGCAGATTTTGCAACTGTAACAGAAAGATTTAATTTATCTGAAGCACAATCACAAGATATATTTATAGCTTCGGGTAAAAGAGTAACTCCAGATGGTGTTTTATATTTTGCTACAACAAGCGATTCAATAGTACCAGCAGGAGCTACATATATAGATTTAGTTTTAACAGCAACTCAAACTGGTGAAAAATATAATGGTTTTACTCCTGGGCAAATTAAAACTTTAACAGATACTATTCCATATATAGCTTCAATTGTAAATATAGACACATCATCTGGCGGTTCTGATGTTGAAGCAGATGATGATGGAACAAATGTATGGAGTGGTTATAGAGAAAGAATAAGACTTTCTCCTCAATCATTTAGTGTTGCAGGTCCAGAGGGTGCATACGAATATTTTGCTTTGTCAGCCGATTCAACTATATGTGATATTAATGTTAGTTCTCCAAGTCCAGGGGTAGTACAAATAGTTGTATTACAAGAAAATGGAGGAATTCCATCACAATATATTTTAGATAAAGTAAATGATTCAGTTTCAGCTAAGAATAGAAGACCATTAACAGATAATGTTAAAGTAGTAGCTTCAACTGTTTTAAATTACGATATTAATTTAATTTACTATATAGATTCCAAAAACCAAACAAAAGAGACTTATATAAGAAATGCAATAGAAGGAGAAGGAGGTGCCATTGACGCGTATATACTGTGGCAGCAATCCAATCTTGGAAAGGCAATTAATCCTGATTATTTAAAAAAACTTACTCTTAATGCAGGAGCGGACAGAGTTAACATTATATCTCCAGTTTATACTGTTTTAACAGGCGAAAAAGTCGCTAAAGTTGGGAATAAAACAATAACCTATGGAGGACTTGAATAATGGTTGTTAAAAATATTGATTTACTAAGTCTTCAAACTGCTCAAATGCAACAAGATCCAACTACTAAAGCTATTTGTGCAGCATTAAATTCTAAATTTCAAGAACTAGGCGAAGAAGTAAAAACTTGCTTGATTTATAGCAGGATAGATTATCTTAGTGAAGATATATTAGATGAACTAGCTTATCAAATGCATGCTGATTGGTACGATATGAGTGCTAATATTGATATCAAAAAAAATTTAATCAAGAATGCACTAAAAGTCCATAGATACAGAGGAACTCCATATGCTGTTGAACAAGTAGTCCAGGATTATTTCGGAGATGGAACAATTGAGGAATGGTTCGAGTATGGTGGTAATCCATATATGTTTAGAGTTGTTACAACAAATACATCAGTAACATCAGAGCTTGCAAATCAATTTACAATGGCGGTAAATTCAGTAAAAAACATGAGATCACATTTGGAGCAAATCATAATAGATATTTCAGGAAAAATTGATTCATATTTTGCTAGTGTAATCCAAATATGTGATGAAATAACCATAGAACAGGAGGTGTAATATGAGTTTTTTGGCAATTAGTTTTACCAATAAAGGAAAATCACTACAAGCCAAGGCATTAACTGGGGTTCAATTAAAATTCACGAGAATAGCTGTTGGTGATGGTAGTTTAAGTAATGGACAAGATACAAGTAATTTAGCGAGTCTTATACATGAAGTTAAATCAATTCCTATAACAACGCTTAAAACAATGACAGGAGGAAAAGCAACTGTTGGAGGAATATTATCTAATAAAGACATAACCACAGGATTTTACTTTAGAGAAATAGGATTATTTGCTTTAGATCCTGATCAAGGAGAAATATTATATTCATATGGAAATGCAGGAGCATTAGCAGAATATATTCCACCGCTTGGTGGAGCAGAAATAGTTACTAAAAAAATTAATCTTAATACAATAGTAGGAAATGCTTCAAATGTTACTGCAGCTATAGATCAAACAATTGTATATGCATCGCCAGAAGATGTTGCTAGTGCGCTATCCCAAGCAAATTTATATACGGATAGTAAAGTAAACTCAAAGTCCGCTAGTGACATGAAAATTACATCGATAGCAGCTACCAATATTCTTAGTTATACTCCTGCTCAACAAGGTAATTTCAAAATAGATGTTTATCTAAGAGTATTAGCTGCAGCAAATATAATTGTAAGTGTAAATTATACAGATTCGACAGGTGTACAAACTAAAATAATGTTATCCGAAAGAAATGGACTATATTTTCCATGTAGTTCTGGCATTCAATCGTATGCTATAGGTGTATATTATTTAAAATCATTACTCATAAATGCAGTTAAAAATACTCCGATTACTATAAGTATTACATCTAATGTAGCGAATCAAGTTTATGCATCCGCATTAATAATGGGGGTGTAATTATGGATCTTTCATTTTATTCAGGAGATAGTAGGAATCTTATTATAAATGTAGTTGATGAAAATAACAGCTCAATAAATTTAACTGGAGCAACAGTAGAATGGGCATTGATTAATAATGATTTGGTCTTGATTAAAAAAAGTATTAATTCCGGAATAACAATTTCAAATGCAACTGGAGGACAGTTTAAAATAGAGATAACTTCAAGTGATACAGATAATTTATCAGGAAACTATCGTCATTTAGCAAGAGTTACAACTGCTGATGGTAGATCATCAATAGTAATAAGTGGAACTATAAAGATTGAAAAAAGCTTAATTTAGTTGGGGGATTGATTTAATGGCGAATATATCAATATATGGCTCAATAAATGTAATCACAAGCATACAGCAAAAGCCTGCCAGATTTAATTTCCCAGTTAGTTTTCTACTTAAATTTTATATAGAGAATGTAAATATTAAATATAGTGAATCTGCATCGTTGACCAGTAACGTTAGAATTAATGGAACTATAAAATTGATAACTCCAATTTCAGGAAATTCATTGTCTAGTACTAATGTTAAAGGGCAAGTTAAAAATAGTTTAGGAATTTCATGTGGATTAATGAGTGTAACAACTATTAATTCAAATATTCTAAGAGCTTGTAACATGGATGCAGATATAATAAGTAATTCAACAATCAATATACAAATTTCAAAGCGACAATTAATAGTACCACAAACTATTAATCCAACTGCAGATATAGTTGGGGAGCCGACAGCGATACTTAAACTTATAACTAATATAATTGCAAATACATCAATAGCAATTTCAATACAAAATAACATTAATTTAGATAGCAATTTAAGTGTTAATGGAGATATAGAAGGAGATTCAATTAATTTAATCAAAAGTGATGTTATTCAAAATGCCGATATAGTAATATTGGAAAGAATGAATTTTCCTTTAAAACTACCTTTAGAATTTGATGATAACCAGGCATTTAATATAACCCTTGATAGTGATGTAACATTAAGCTCAATAATTATGAATACAGCTATTACGGATTTGATAAATGTTAATTTAGAATCGGATACTACCTTAAATGCAACATTAGCTTGTATTTATAAAATAGGAAGTATAGCAACTATTATAAGTAGCATTTCATCGACTATTTCACAAAATATTGGATTATTATTAGAAGATATAAGAATAAAATCAACTATTAATCCTACAATTAGTGACAAATCTAATTTAATTGGCCAGGTTATTGGTAGTGAGTCTATAGGAGGAATATCCTCAATTAAGTATTCAGAGGATTCAAATGCAATTACTAATACAAATATTGAAGGAGAAACACAAAATTTAATTTCAAGTATATTAATCCAAGAGACTTTGATAGAGCTGCAGGGAGTAATAGAATTTCCTTTAAATTTTCCAGTATATTTTAATGATGGAATTAACAATAATCTAGGGTTAGATGCACAATCAATTAATGTACATTCATCAATAATAAATAATGGCATTCAACAATTATCAACAGCAACTTTATCGAGTATTTCCAAAATACAATGTTTGACTGATATTTCATTTGTCGAAAGTGTCAGATTAAATATTGAAACTAATTTAGATGGACATTTAAGTACTCTTATTACTAGCGATTGCAATTCTGTTAGCGATGTTTATTTAAAACCGTTATTAAATTTTCCACTAACTTTACCACTTCTCTTTAATCAAGGAATAAGTAATAACATAAAATTAAGTAGTACTGAATTAACTTCAGAATCTCTAATTATTAATGATGGTATTAAAAATTTATTAAAAGCCAATGTCTCTATTTTATCGGATATTAACGGAACTACTACTAATCTTATATCAAGTAATATAGATGCATTGGGTGGTATATATGAGAAGGGATTACTTGGATTTCCACTAAATTTTCCGCTTTATTTAGGAATAGGTTTATGTAGCAACTTAAATTTGTATCCTGACAATATAAGTGCAAATGTAGTTATAGATAATAACTCTATTGAAAATTTAATATCATCAGACTTATTTAGCACTACATCAATACACTGTATATCTATAGTGGATTATGATTTAACTGAGAATTTAAAAGGTACTGTAAATTTAGGCGGCTATATATGTTCCCTTATTGAAAGTACATGTATATCAACAGGTGAAATTAAACTTAATAAAAAATTTAGATTTCCATTAACTTTTCCATTTTATTTTAAAGATGGAATAGAGGACTTTACTTTAATATCAGGAAGTCTTATAGCTCCTTCCAGCATAAAGGGAGATTTAATAAAGGTTAACCCGTTAACTGCAACTGTTAAATCTAATTCAAGTATTATAGGCACAGCAAAAAACAATCTGCAATTAGTAGGGAATTTAATTTCTGCTTCAGCTGTAAATGTAAAAGTATCTTATTCATATTCCATTATATTTAAAGGAATTTTTATTAGAAATTCTAAGGCAACTTTAGAATTTGATTCAAAAAAATATACTAATTCACCTTATGTTAACTTTGTTGACATTGTTACTTTAGGTAGAAATATATTGAAATTAACGTATATGAATAGCATTAAAGAAACAGAAATATTTAATACTATAAAACAATTAAGTGTACAAACTATTTCAATAAATAAAACGGTAATAACTGTTTCAGATATGTATGAAACGGTTATTTTTAGTTCAAATATTTCAAATTCAAGTAAAATTTTAAACAATAAAGAAAGAGTACAATTAGCTAATATCACAAATAAAACAAAATTTTAAGGAGGAAATTATTATGGCTTTTTCAACATATCTAGCAAATGCGCTAGTCAACGAAGTATTCGGAGGGGTTAACTGGGCACCTCCAGCTACAATTTACACTGGTTTATCTTCGACTGCACCTACAGCTACAGGTGGTAATATAACAGAGCCAACTATAGGTACTAATGGATACGCAAGAGCAGCAGCAACAAATAATACAACTAATTTCCCAACAACAGCTACAAATAATAAAAGTAATGGTGCAGCAATCACATTTCCGACATCGACAGGAGCGTGGCTTGCATCAGCATCATTAGGATATCTAGTCTTTTATGATGCAGCTACAGGAGGGAATGTTTTGGGGTATGCAGCTTTAAACAATCCTCAGGTAGTTGCAAGTTCAGGTGCTACATTATCGTTTGCAATTGGAAGCTTAACAATAACAATTAACTAAGGGAGGTATTATAAATGATAAATGCAACTTATTATGCTGGAGGCGGTGGATATACTCCGGCGGACATGATGCAGAGAGATGCAGACTGGATAAGTCCAGGAGTACTTTCAACACAAGATTTAGTCGTAGCACAAACAACAACAGCATCAATGAATGTGACTGTATCCGGAGCAGCACAAGGACAAACAGGCGGAAATGCATGGTTGCCTAATGGATATAGAGTATTTAACGATTCGTTAGCAACATTAGCAATACCTGCAGCAGATACAACAAATCCAAGAATAGATTTAGTGGTTATCGGAATTGATACAACAGCAACACCATATATACCACAGGTTAAAGTGATAAAAGGAACAGCATCAGCATCACCTTCAGTACCTGCACTTCCAACAGGATTTGTAGGTATATCATTAGCTCGAGTAAGAGTTAATGCAAATGTAACAAGTATCACGAATGCGAATATAACAGATATTAGAACAATTGCTGGATTAGTAGTTAATTCTGGAGGAGATAAAGTTGAGGCGATTTTATCAGATTTGATGAGTGATAGAATTTATTATTGCGGAACTACAAGTGGAACAAATACTTATGCTGTTACTAATAGTGAAATTACAGCATATACAGATGGTTTAACAGTACGTGTAAAGATAGGAAATGCAAGTACTGGTGCAAGTACTATTAATATAAACGGTTTAGGGGCTAAAACAATTTTAGATACGTTAGGAAATTCCATAACTAGTGGAGGTTTAAAGGCTGGATTGCCATATCATTTAAGCTACAATGGTACAAATTTTATTGTGTTGGGTAAAGGAGGTGGTGGAGATGCAACGGCAGCTCAAATTTTGCTTGGTAAAAAGGCTACAGTAGATAGCGGACTGGTTACAGGTACATTGGATTTAACAAATTTAGTTACAGATAATATAAAAAGTGGAGTAACTATAAATGGTGTTCCTGGTAAATCAAGTGTAGTAGATACATCAGATGCAACTGCAACTTCAGCACAAATGTTATATAATTCTACGGGATATGTAAATGGATCTAAAATTACAGGTACGATACCATTAGCCAATCCAGATTATGTTGATCAAATACCTGCCTCAAATGTAACAGTTGGTGCAGCAAGTAATGATGGACAAAACTATGCATATTTAGGAATACCAAATAATAAATACTTAAATGGTGTAAATTGGGTTAGAAGTTTACAACCAGATTTATTAGCTGCAAATATTTTAAGTGGAAAAAATATACTTGGAATAGCTGGAAGCGCCTCAAGAGTTGTATCTGGTGATTTTATTGTAGCTAGTGGAGGTTCATTATCTATAAATCTACCATTTACGCCAACGATAGTTATTTTATATAATAGTGCAAATGTTGGAAGTTGGGCCTTATCTGGAACAGCGGCTCACATAATAGATAGAGAAACAAAATCATGGTATGGTTCTTTTTCCGCTGTAGGTGCTACAATATCAGCAACAATGTCATCAGGCATGAGTTTTAGTGGCAAATATTTAGCGATATTACTATAAAAAGGAGAGATGAAAAATGACAATTATAATATATGATAATACAGGAGAAATTTTTTTACAAATGACTGGTGGGTATAAAGTACCAAAAGGAGGAATCAGCTACTTAGAAGTAGAAATTCCAAGTGGTAAGCAAATAAAGGAGATTGATGTAACGGTAACACCTAATAAACCAATCTTTGAAGATATTCCGTTAAGTGAAACGGAATTATTAAAGAAAAGAATAGAAGAACAAGAAGCAGCACTTGTAGAATTAGCTTCACTTGTAGGAGGTGCACAATAATGGTTGTAATTTATGTTAGAAGAATTAGTGAGGGATTAATGACAATTGATGATGTACCGATGAAATGGAGGGAAGCCACTGAAAAAGAGTTACTTGAGTAGTTTTTAGTAGAATAAACAATTAAATGTTAATTAAAAGGCGATAACTCAGCACCAGTAAGGTGTTTTTTATTGTTCATTTTTATATTATTTTGAATCAAGGAAGGTGAAATATGAGTGATAACTGTAGCAATTGTGTACAAGCGAAAATGTTAGATAAAGTAGATGAGAGAGTTTCAAAGCTAGAAGAAAAATGTGAGATACTACAGGATAAAGTGGCAGAAACAGAAAGAAATTCAGCAGTTAATGAAGATAGAACTAAGTCTCTATTTAAAATGCTTAATGAAATAAAAGATAGTATAAAAATAATAGCTAATAAATTGGAAGCATTAGAAAGTAAACCAGGCCAAAACTGGAATGAATTAATTAGAACAATAATTGTTGTAGGTGCAACTGCAGCAATAACTTATGTAATAAAAAAATAGAAAAGGTGGAATGAAGAATGGAATTAACAAATTTAACTCAATTTATCCCTGAAAATTTAATGATTGTAATAGTAGCAGCTTATGTGGTTGGAATATTTTTAAAGAAACTAGAAAATTTTAAAGATAAATATATAACATCAATATTAATGGCATTTTGCATAACATTTTCAGTTCTTTTAAATTTAATAAATACAGAGTATTCAGTTATGTATAAAGCTATAGTAAATGCAGTACTTCAAGGTATATTGTGCTGGGGAGTATCTGTTGGAATTAATCAAACAACTAAACAATTAGGTAAAGAAGAGTGATCAAGGAGTAGCCTTTCAAGGTTGCTCTTTTATTTTTTTAGAAAGAAGTGATTAACTTATGAGTAACATAACAATAAATGATGATTATATCCAAGATATGTTAAATAAACATCCGTTATCTAAAGAAAATCCTGTAGATATGCGTGATTATACCTTAGATGTGATTACTGAAGCTGTGAGTAGCAATACTATTATTCCTGAAGAATTCCATATAAATTATTCTTTACCTGTTAAAGTTAAGCAAAAAAATATAGGTGCTTGCAATGCATGTACATGCGCTGCAGCCTATATGATACAAAAGGCAGCGACAGTTCCTTTCTCATGGTGGTTCTTATATGCCAATAGGTTAGATAGTGATTATCAAGGCATTGGTTCTATTCCTAGAGAAGTTTTAAATCATATGAAGAATGAGGGTGTAACCTCATTAGAATTATTTAATATAATGAAAGAATATCCTGATATACGAACAGATCTTATAAAGAATAGTAATAAAGATAAAATATTCGTGGAAGCTGCTAAAAATAAAATTAGCGGATATGTTAAAATTGAAAAAGAAGATGTCAGAAGGCTCGTATCTCAAGGAATTCCAGTTCTAATAGGAGTAAAAGTATATACAAATTTTTATGAAGCAGTAAATAATAATTATGTAATTCCGTCAGTGCCAATAGGTAATAAAATTGGAAATCATGAAATGCTTATAACCGGATATAAAGGTAAGGATTATAATTTATTAAACTGGTGGGATGGAGAATGGGATCATGATTTAATACTAAATGAAGATTCAAATATAATAAGTGACTATTATATTATAACTGATAAGCCTATCAGTAAGCCTGTAGTAAAAAAATATAGAGTAGGTTGGGACAAAGATCCTAACGGAAAATGGCTTTATTCTAAAGACGGAGATACTTTAGTTCAAAACGATTGGTTACAATGGAAGGGTAAATGGTATTTCATGAATAAAGATGGAACTATGCATACGGAATGGTTACAGGATTCGAAGGAAAGATGGTTTTATCTAGATGTTGATAAAGGTTACGCTTATACAGGATGGGTTTACATTAACGGTAAATGGTATTATTTCAATAATGATTGTATAATGCAAACAGGATGGCTGCAGTACAAAGATAAATGGTACTACTTAGATATAGACAAAGGTTATTGCTATTCCAATTGTACGATTCTTATAGATAGTAAAAATTATAGCTTTGATTTAAATGGAGCATGGATAGAATCACCTGATAATGCGATATTTAAGGGAATAGATGTTAGTAGTCACAATGGAAATATAGATTTTAATAAAGTGAAAACTTATGGAATTGATGCAGTCTATATTAAGGCTACAGAGGGGACAACATTTATGGACAGTTATTTAAACATTAATTATTGTGGTGCAAGACAAGCAGGATTAAAAACAGGATTCTATCATTTCTTAGTGGGTACAAGCTCACCTGAAACTCAAGCTAATAATTTCTACAATCAAATTAAGGATAAACAAAGTGATTTAAAACCTTGTTTAGACATAGAAACTCTATTTGAGGGTTTAATGGATTATGCATTAAAATTTATATCTAAGTTTAAAGAATTAAGTTGTATGGAGCCATGTATTTATACCTATAGTGGATTTATGAATAATTTAGATTCTAGATTGTCTCGATATTCATTATGGGAAGCTAATTACAATAATACTCCATGGGACCTTCCAGGTAACTTTATATGGACAACTAGAGTAGGACATCAATACACAGAGTTAGGAACAATAAACGGTATTAATACTGCAGTAGATATAAATGAATTTAATCAAGATATATTAAGATAATTTTAAGGGTATAGGAGTTAATCCTATACCCTTTATTTTTTTGTATAAAAATAGAGATAGTATTTTATGGAGAGTGATCCTTTAATACTATCTCTTTTGTGCTAAAATGCACTTTTAATTTCAAATTCCTTATAATCATTGACCTATTTTAGAAAAAATATACATACTAATTTTAAGATATTTGACAAAGATATCAAATAATATACAATTATGGTATAGGATTAAAGGGGATAATGTGATGAAGAAAAAAATATTAGTTAGTTTAATAATAGCTGGATTGTTCACTTTGGTCGGATGTGGCCATTCGAATGATAATGCTAGTAAAGCAAAAGAGACTTCAAAACAAGAACAAACACAAATTAGTGAGAAGTGGCAACCAGAGGAGCTTGCAGAATTTAATAAAGTTTATAGAGATAGCACTGATAAAAATTCAGATGGAAGCTATCCAATTATTAATGTAAGTGGTATGGAGAAAAATGAAAGTTCGATTACAGTAAATTGTTTTGCTCCATCATATCAACTATTAAAATACTCTTTAGATAAATTTATGGCTATAGACGTAAAAGACAAAGAGGGAAATTCATTAGAAGTAAAAAATATTGGTATTGATACTGCTGACAATGAAAATGGTAAAATTGTTGTATCAGGAGATTTCAATAAAGCTAAATATATAGAAATAGCACCTTATAATACAAGTAAAGAAAATTTTGTGCTTTTTGAAATCAAATAAAAGTAGACTATTATTAGATGAAAGAATACCTGGAACAATTAATGCAGATCATAGGCCACAGTTTAAAATACTAGAGGGAAAATTCAGGATTCAAGTATTTATAATATGATATCTGATATATTTATAACTCTTAAAGCTCATATGGCGCAACAAGAGAGAGAAAAGATAGTTCAGAGAATAAACCAGGGATTAGCAGTTGCAAAATCTAAAGGGAAAACATTAGGCAGACCAAAAGCAGAGGTATCACGTAATTTTATTAAAGAATATAAAAAATTTAAATGTGGTGAATATGGAAATATAACTGCAAGTGGATTTGCAAAAATGCCTGGGATTGGAAGAAGTACATTATATAAATATATAAAGTTGGCAAAAAAGTGATAATTTCTATATGTTTGATAAGATAGATGAATCATATCGAATTTACTAAAAAATCAGAAAAGGAGTAGATTATGAATACAAAACAGTTACATAAAATATTAAACATTGGTTGTCTTGTCTCAGTAATATTAATAATAATAAGGATAGTTTTCTTTGATACACCTGAACTATTTAAAGGAGGCTCTATTATACTGGATGATGTTATTTACGATCTATCAATAGCATTTATTAGTAGTTCCTTCTTTTACTATTTGCTAGTTTATATCCCGGCAAATAGAGATCGTGAAAAGATATCCGTTTACACTTATTATCTATCTGGAATGATTAGTTCTCGAAGTCTTGGTCTTTTTGAGGCGCTACGTGAAAGTATTAATATGCCTCAAAAAGATAAACTATCTGCTCAAGACGTTGAGACAATTGCTTTGGCAGTTAACCCTAATAGCCAAGCTCCGATAGTTATTGATCCGATAAATAGGATTAATGGAACGTGGTGGAATTATTTAGCTGATTCATATTATGGATTGAGTAATTATATAGAAAAAATTATGCCTTATATGTATTTTATGGATTCTGATCATATAGAACTTATTAACAATATTCAGAAAAGTGGATTTTACAGACAATTCAGCAGAATGCCCAATGTTCGAATTACTAATACTGATTTATCGTTCTTAACGAAGGAACTCCAGGAAATATATGAACTATCTCTTAAACTTAGAGAATATATAGACAAGAAGTAAGATCAATAAGTTAAAATTTTACGGTGTTTCTAAGTCTCAATTCTAAGTTTGTATGAGTAATAATTCTAATATATCTATGTTTAGCGAAGTTACTAAGATTATAAAGAAGAGTAAACTATGGAGATAAAAGAGGGAATCACAATTAGTGGGATTGACATAAACGGAAGAAAAGTTGAGGGAAAAGTAATTAGTATAATGAATGCATTTAGAATTGCAACGGTTCAATATGTAGCTGATAGATTAGATAAAACAGTTATAAGTTTTGATAGTATAAATAAGTAAATAAATTTTTAGATAGAATTAGTGGAAATACCACTAGTTCTATTTTTTTACATATACAAGCTTAATTAATATTCAAAATCATTATTTATCTTTTAATATATCTAACATATCTTTTTCTAAAGCTTTTAATTGCTCATCTATTTTTCTGCGCTGTACAGAATAGAGTGTCTGGAGAAAGTATGATTAATGCAGGTATAAGAGATAATGATTTAGTAATTATAAAGAATACTAATGTAGCAAGAAATGGGGAAATTATTGCTGCGTTAATTGATTATTCAGCTACAATAAAAGATTTTTTAAAGAAAAGGATTTTATAAAACTCCAACCTGAAAATAATGCTATGGAGCCTATTATAGTTAAAGATTGTAAAATAATAGGCAAGGTTATTGGACTTTTTAGATCGTTCGATTGAAATAGAAATATAAACATAAGTATAATAAAAATATAGAATAAAAAAATAGCAAGTTATTCCTTGATGTAGGTTGAATGTAAGAGTCGTCTATATTTAACAATAGAAGACTTTTACTACTTTATGTAGTTAATATGTTATAAGAAAAAGATATACTATTAAAGTTTACAGGGTTAAGAGAGTTTTGAGGAAAATAATTATAACTAATAACGATTTTTTTTGTTCCAAATAAAGGAAAAAAGTATATAATATATATAAGGTTAGTTTTTGCTATGTTAGTATGTTGTTACAAAATAATACAATAAGACTAGCATTTAGGAAGAAAACAAAAGATACCTAACTTAATGGGGCAATTTGTTAATTTTCCCAACTTGACAGAATTATTGTGCATGTATGTATAATATATACATACACACACAAATATATACAAAAACATACAAATATATACATGACTTTACTTACTTTAGTAGTTTATGATAAAAGAGGGAGTACTTATGGGTAAAAAAGAAAATAACATGAAATTAAGCGAGCCGTTTGAAGCAATAAAATTAGTAGCTTATGATGTTGTGGAAGAAAAGTTTACTAAAATGCTTAATGTAGATCCAGAAGCAGCAAAGATAAAAAGCAAATTAACAGTTAATATTAACTTAGGATGGGATGATGAAAAAAGTCATATAATCTTAAAAACAGATATGAGCATTGTTAGAAAGTTAAAAGTTTCGGATGAAGAAGAAAAAACTCAGTCAGAGTTAAGTTTAACTACATTAAATATTTATGAAGGTGAAACTATTAAATCTATAATAGATGAACTAGATAATGATAAGGAAGATAACCTTGGAGAGCAAGAATTTACAAATTATCTATTTAACTTAGCTTATCCCAAAATAAAAAAGCATATTGAGTATATTTTTAAGAATTCGAATATGCAAATAAATCTTCCTAAAAAATTAAAAGTTGGTGAATAATATGACTTTTGAAGAAAAGGCAAAAGAAAGTTTAGATGCTAGTGACAAGCTATATGAAGAAAAGAAGTATAATTCTTGCGTGAATAGGGCATATTATGGAATGTTTCAAATAATTTTACATAAAATAGATTTAAGTAAGGAATTAGACGGGGTAAATACAGAAGCCAAAAAGAGCACTATGGGTTCTCACAATTATACTATAACTTGGTATATGGACAACATTCTTAGTAAAAGAATAGATTTTAATGATAAATTATTGGCAAATAGGTGTACTCAAACATTAAGAGATTTAAGGCACAAGGCGGATTATTCGAAAGAACCGATGGATGATAGAATAGCTAAAAATGCAATAAGACATAGTAAAGATTTTTATAGAATTGTTAAAAATAAGTAAGGAGGGCTTAAATTATGAAAGAATTAATTCAAAAACTACGTGAAATATATGCTGATACTAATTTTATTGAGAGTAATAGGGATGGTCATAAGGTTTTAATCTATGATAATGAGGAATTAGAATGGGATGAACAATTTATATCTGTGGTAATAGAATTGGCACAGGAATGTTTAAGTCCAGAGGAGTTAAAACACTTTACCTTTTTATATGATTATTTAAATGAAATTTCTATGTGTAACTCAACTGAACAAGTTTTTTCACTGGATTATATAAAAAGTGAAAGAAGTGAATGTATAAGGAAGCAATTAGAATTATTTGATCTTGTAACTGTAGATGTAAATATAAATGTAAAAACAACTAATAAATTAATATCAAAAGTGGTTGAAAATCTAAAGTTTAAAAGTAAGCAAGAACCTGAAACTTTTATAATTGCATCACATTTCTAAAGATATTTATGTGGGAATACAAGCCAATTTCATCGTGTAAATATAGCAGTAGTTTAAGAGTACTTAAATACTGCTATATTTTTATGACATTATTTTAAAATCTTGACCAATTCAAAAACTAAATGTAATACTAACAGATGAAATACATTTTATAATATCTCTATATTTCTGAAAAGTTCTAGTTTCCTTAATTCCCACACTTTTCCCACAAAAGTTATAAATTAATATAAATTAGCAAAGAAAATTATAAAGCAGAATGTTAGTTTTATAGCTGATATAACATAATATAAATTATTATAAATTTCAAAAAAACTAATCCAGAAGTCGTGGGTTTGAGTCCCACTGGGTGCACCATGAAAGTAGTAATACCAACAGTTGAGAGCAACTCTAAACTGTTGGTATTTTTGTTATCATTTTGTATATTCATAATATGGCATTTCGATTACAAATCCAGTTTTATCAAATTTATAATCTGTATTTTCCAAGGGATTAACATTTGAAACTAGGTTGACTCCAACAGTGTAAAGTGCTTGGGCTAATTCATTAGAATTTTGAATAACAGTGCCAGTCATAAAGCCCTTACTGATTAAATCTTTCGCTTCTGGTATTCCGTCTATTCCGAAAACTGGTATAGTCTTAGTTTTATCGCTGTTGTTATAACCATATTTCTGCAAGGCTTCAATAGCCCCAATTGCCATAGCATCATTATTGGAAATTATCATCTCTAAATTATTACCATATCTTAAGAATAAAGAATCTATGTTGGATTTAGCTAATTCTTTATCCCAATTACATACTTTTGAAGATAATTCAACAGTCTCTATTCCTGAAGCATTAATTGTTGAGATACAATAGTCACTTCTGTAAATTGTCGCTTTACTGTCTGCATTACCTTTTAACATAATATATTGAATCTTATTATCTTTATTTTTATCTATAATTTCTTTATCTGTAATCCATTTATCTATGATCAGTTTGCTTTGTAAAACTCCAGATTTTCTTGAATCTGTTGCTATAAAGATAACTT
Organism: Clostridium chromiireducens; assembly: GCF_003575225.1. NCBI lineage: Bacteria > Bacillati > Bacillota > Clostridia > Eubacteriales > Clostridiaceae > Clostridium > Clostridium chromiireducens. Next base: position 281,182 of record NZ_QXDJ01000006.1, read on the forward strand.
TATTATAAGATTTAACAGCTTCTGGTATAGTAGATAATTCAAAATTAAATAAGATTATTGGAATATTATTTTGTTTAGCCTGAACAATAATATTCAATACCGCATTTTCATTTTCATTAACTAAGTCTATCAATAAAAGATCAAAGTTATTTCTAAACATAGAATCTAGAGCTACATTTTGTATAGCTTGATTATCCTTGCCATCAAAGAATGTGAATTTTACAGTATTTTCGTGTTGCTTTTGAATATTATCAAGACTTTGTTTAACCAATGACATATATGGATCATCAAGCTTAAAAAATAGTACTCCTATATTAGTTATCCCTCCTGTGTTAGCAGAAGATAAACAGGTATTATAATGTATTTTGTTTAATATCACATGAATTGATGTGGAAAGTATAACAATTGGAATAATGAATGTTAGCATTTTTCTGAATATTTTCATCATTATCCTCCATAGTACTAGTAGAAATTATAATATTTATTAGGTTTTCTCTAATGAGAAAATTTATGCGTGAAAGGAATAATAATATTTATGATAATGAGAATAAAAAGCAATTTATAAAAAAATAAATTATTTTTATAATGGATTACTTGATCAAAAGATTCCATCAGATGGCTTTAGAGCAATTTGACTCGTGAAAACTTTCCTAGGAGTTTCAACAATAATAGTGTAATCTCCATTATCAGTGATTAAGTCAACATTGTCAAAAACTGCATATCCATTAATTGTATCTTGTGAAGGAATGTTCATGTTTTTGAGAAGGATATTGTCTGAAATAATATTAAGATTAATAGATCTGGATTTATATTCATTAGTGATATCTTTAATCTTAGGCATGGTTGCCAAATATGGTCTATCTCTATTAAGTAGTTTTATGTTTAAAATATCAACAGATTTCGCTGACTTATTTTCAATGGTTAAGTTTATAATTACTAATATATACTCATTATCATAAAAAGAACCCAGATAGTAACTCTTTGAGATATCATATGAAATTTTTAGATTTGGACGAGAATCTAAATTATTTGTGAATTTTATAATTAGTATAAAAGCATCAATTGTTAAAAATAAAAGGAATAATAGAATGAAAATTTCTGAATGTAATTTAATAAATGAAATCATTAACTAAGGTGCCTCCTTATTAAAACATATATTTTTAGTATAATAATATAAAATCACAATTTCAAATAAGAAACAAATTTATAATTAATTCTATATATAATAAAATTTTGAAAATTTATAAGTTATAGTATGTAATTAAGAAGAAATAGATTATAATATTACTATTAATATAACAAGTGTGAGGTAAGAATGGAAATTTATATTTATAAGACTTACGATGAATGGTTTAATGATATTCCTACAGAAGTACTTGAGGGAGAGGTTAATTCTACATATAATGGAGTACTGGCAATTGATACAATTTGTGAACATAAGAAATATAGACAGATACTTTCTTTGAAGAATAACTTCGCTTTTATATATAAGCTCCCATATGGATTTTTGTCATATGCTAAGGAAATTAATATATACTCGAATATAAAATCTTGGCAAAATTCTGAACCCAATATTTCATTTAAAGGTGAAGTTCATGAAGACGAAGGTGGAGATAGTCACTTGGTTTTTATAACTGAAGATGGTTTTAAGCAGTGTATATCCTTAGATGGAATTTATGCTGTCACTTATGAAAGGTAGGCATTTCAATGAAACTGCAGGATGTAGATTTAAGAAAGCTATACAGGACATGGAAATCAGGGTTAGGGCCATTTCAGGGCTTTTTCAGAAGTACACCATTTGTCTCGCTGCAAACTTACGAAAATTTTGAGCTAAAGGCGGGAAGTAAAAATAAGTGTAGGCAAGATGTGGTGGACAAGATAAAAGAAAATCTTGATGAAAATAATTTTACAATAGTTGATTTACCTCTTAACGAAATATTGGATACTGCACTTGTATTAAATAACAAATATAGCATTAAACCAATTCTGAATATTAATCTTTTATTTCACCCGTTTGGTATCGTTGGAGATAGGGTGGGTATAAGTAAATTAATAAATAATGGATTAAAATTAAATAAGGTAAACTCTAATAAAATTGTTATGCTAATTCCTAGTAACAGATATGACAATAATTTAGAAGTTAAATATTTAGAAGATAAATTAAATAATCAGTACGGAGTAGGGGAGGATGACCTTCCATATGTAAACATGTTAAAAGAACTTAAATACAATGGAGTTGTTATTTTAACTAGAGGTGAATTAAAAGAAGATCTAAGGGCTTATATAGACTCTATAAGTAAAGATATAAAGGTAGAAATAATAAGGGTGATGTTGTAATGAAAGATATTGAAGAAATATCAAAGGAGATAAAGGATATAGCAAAGGGGAACAAGAAAAAAGCATTAGCGATAGCGGTAGCTGCAACATTTATGGTTAGTAGTCCTCTTGGTTTCGCAGGATGTTATAATCCTCAAGAAAAAGAGAAAGATGAGGAAGACAATGGATACAGCAGTGGAGGCACTTCCGGAGGGTGGCATGGATTTACTGGAGGATCATCAGGCGGTAAGTCTTCTATAAGTGATGGCTCTTCAAGCGGGAAAAGCAGCATAAGTTCATCAGGTGGAAAGTCTTCTGGATATTCGGGTTCAATAGGAGGAAGTTCATCTAGCTAATTTATGTTCAAAATGATTCTGGAGTAAGAATAAAATTAGTCAGAAATACTGAGATTCATATTTGTTCTATATATCTTATAGAAAGAGAAGTGTGATATGGAAAAACAAATAAATTATATTGAGGATGTTTTATTTAATAATTATATGGTAAGTTCTTTAGGTGAAGAATATGTCCATTCACAAATACCTTTCTATTTTGAAGTGAGTACATATGAAAAAATGGTGTATTATAGTGAAGAAATAAACAAGATATCCTTAGAGATACTAAAAGAGAGTAATGATAAACACAAAAAACTATTAAATTACTTTGATGATTTTATTTTTAAAGATAAGATATTTAACTTAAAGTGCCCAATCTCAACAATGTTTTGGGCGAGATATGACACTTTTAGAGATGTTAACGATAGAATTTATTTTGCTGAATTTAATTATGACAAACCTTGTGGGCAAAAAGAAATGCATCTGGCAGGGAAAAGTAATTTTAGTGGAAATCTAAACAGTAATTTTTTAGAGGTATTTATGAAGGAGCTAATGGAAATCTGTATTAGTTACACTAAAAGTGATGAAAAGATTAATGTGGGGTTTTTGATGGATCCCTGTCATTATGAAGAGTTGCATCACAGTTACTATTTTAAACATGTCTTTAAAGATACTAATATTAATATAGTGCAGGTTGGGCCTAACAATTTATCTGTTAGAGATGGAGATGTTTATGGATATTCTAGTATTAAGCTGCCTATAATTTTACGATTGTTTCCAACTGAATTTTGCAATGAAATTTCGAATATAGAGGAAATTTTAGAATGTGCGGATAATGGTAAACTTTTGTTAATAAATGATCCGAGAATTATAGCTATTCAAGCAAAAGGTTTTTTTGCTTACCTTTGGGATTTAGTTAAGGAAGATTCAAACCTTATTTCTTCAAGAGATAAGGAGGTTATAACTCAATGTATTCCTTATACCGAAATATTAACTGCAAATGGAATTGAAGAAGTAATGAGTAATAAGGATAATTATGTTGTTAAGTCTTCGCTAGGAAGATATAGTCAAGAAGTTTATATTGGTAAGTTGTATACTCAGGAAGAATGGAATACACAAATTAAGATTATATATGAAAGTAATAAGATACATGTACGGCAAAATATAATAGATATTAAGCAGGAATATACTTATGTTCCAAGTAATAATAACATGAACATTCCAACTTCAGCTTTTGGGAATTTTGGTGTTTACTTAATCAAAGATAAAGTACAAGGTTTTTTAGTAAGATGGAGCGAAAACTTCCTTACTAATGATAATTATACTTGGATGTGTCCTTTAGGGGTTCAAGAGTTTCCTATTTTGGTAAAAAAGTTTGAAGCTGAAAATAGATGTGACACATGGAATGAAGTAATAGAAGAAATTGCTTTTAAGTATAATTTTACAGGTGCGTATACTAATGTTAATGAATATATTTCATTGGACTCTTTAATTATAAAGAAAAATCTCCATGAAGAAATGCTATATGTAAGTGAAAAGTTTTGTGAAATATTAAAGAGAATGTATCCTCATATCCAGAAAAACATAGATATATTTGGAAAAATACTTGGAATACCAGAAAAACTTTATAAGTTGGTTTCTAAATCCTTAACTTCTGTACTTTGTGCTTTAGGAAGGATAGATTTTGTTGTTGACAATGATGGTAATTTAAAAATTTTGGAATTTAACTCAGAAACTCCAGCAGGCTTAGTTGAGTCTATCGGAGGGAACTCTATAGTTAAGAAAAAGCTTAATATTGAGTATGAGGATCCTAATGAAAAGCTTAGAGGTGAGATAAGAAAAACATTTTTTATTATATTGGAAGAGTTTAAGAAATCAAAAAGTATAAACAATATTGCAGTGGTGACTTCCTGGTATTATGAAGATATATATACAAGTAATATAATATCAGAAGTATTAAAGGAATTGAAAGATTATAATATTATTCTTGGTAATGTGTATGATTTGAAAGTAGTCAATAATAAGATTTTCCTTTATGGGGAAGAAATAGATGCAATATATAGGCATTACCCCTTAGATTGGTTTTATTTTGAGGAGGAGATGAGAGATATAATAGAGCCTCTTAATTCTGGAGATTACTTAATAAACCCAGCACATACATTGATAACTCAGTCAAAGGCATTTTTAGCGGTAATATATGAGCTTTTAGGGAAAAACTTTTTTTCTGAGGATGAGGAAAAGTTTATATTAAGATATATACCATATACAAGTGTAGAGGAAGATGAAAAACTTTCATCGGATTATGTGATTAAACCATATCTCTCAAGAGAGGGAATGGGTATTGACATAAGTTATAATAAGATAGATCAAGAGTTAGAAAATATTATTTTTCAAGATAGGGTTAATATTAAACCAATATGTATTGATATATATTCAACAATGGGAAAATCAAAGAAATATCAGTTTCCTGTATTAGGAGTATATATAACAGATGATAAACCTTGTGGGATTTATACAAGAATGGGTGATTTTATAACTAATAAAAATGCAATATATATGCCTACTTATATTAATCAATAATTTAAAGTAGCGATAGATATGTTGTGCTTATGCAAGCAAAATATTTAAATGCAAAATTGTGATTTTGTTTTTTATAATTATCTAGATAAAGAGTAAATAATATTTTATATAATTATATATTTTAAGGGGGAAAAGTTTAATGAATAACATTACAAATAGCATTATTTCAAGTATTATCTTCGGATTAATTGGTATTATTCTCTTGGTTTTTGGATATTGGTTTTTTGATAAAGTATTAACAAGAATTGATTTTAATCAAGAACTAAAAGATAAGAATATGGCAGTAGCTATTGTTATAGCTGGTTTCATGATTGCTATAGGTATAATAATTTCTGGAGTTGTAGCATAAAGTAATTCAATTAGAACATAAACAAGGATATTTGTTCTTCATAGAGTTTGTAATTATCCGTGGGAAAGAACTATCTCGAAATAACTCACTATTTCGAGATAGTTCTTTGTTTATTTTAAAACCATGTATTATTTAAGGAGATAAATTGAATAATATTATAGAATCATTTTTTATTTAGAATAAGTTGCAATATTACTGAAAATATAAAACTTATATTCTAAAATAATTAACGTACTAAGGAGGATAGCTATGAGAAAAAATATACTAAGGAAATTTGCGTCAATAGTAATAGTATTTATTTTAAATATATCATTACCTTTAAAGGTTAGTGCATATAGCTCGGAACTTAATAGAGCAAACAGCACAATTAGTAGAACAGAGTGTAGCCAAGATGTTAGGATGCAAGATGATTTTTATACTGCAATAAATAAGGAATGGCTGTCGAGTACAAAACTTCAAAGTGGGTACGTTTCTTATGGGACATTTGAAGAAGTATGTGGAAGAGTTAATGAAGGTATACTTAATATAATAAAAGATATACAAGTAAATAAAGATAAATACGATAAAAATAGTGACGAATTAAAAATTTTAAATTTATACAATAATTATTTAAATATGAAACAAAGAAACGAATTAGGGGTAAAGCCTATAGAGAAATACATAAACAAGATTGATGAAATTAATAGTGTAGAGGATTTAAAAAATATTATTAATGATGTGGAATTTTCATATTTTCAATCATTAGTAAATTTAGGAGTTGGACCTGATTATAAAGATAGTAGTACTAATGTTCTTTATATATCATCAAGTAACCTTGGACTTGGGAATTCACACTACTACAAAGAATCTGGCGATAAAAATCACGAAATAAAACAAGTGTATCTTGAATATTTGACTAGATTATATACGTTATATGGAGAGAATCAAGAAGATTCAAAAGCGAATGCGGAAGTATTTTATAACATTGAAAGCAATATAGCGGAAAAGATACCATCGTATGAGGAAGAGGCCAAGGATCAGAATAGAATTCAGAAGTCTTATAACGTGTATAATATTAAAAGTCTTGAAAAATTAGCGCCCAATATCAAATTTTCAGAACTATTATCAAACTTAGGTATAAGTAATAATACTAAAATAATAGTTGAAAATCCTGAAGAGTTAAAATTGGTCAACTCATATATGATTGATGATAATCTAAATAATATGAAAGTATTTTTAAAAACAAGTATACTTTTAAACACAGATAGTTTCTTAACATCTAAGCATAGAGAGGCTAGTGATGGATTAAGAAAAGCGTTTTATGGAGTAGAATCGACTGAATTAAGTGAAGGTAGTGGAGTAAGATTTGTAAGCAATCAATTAAATGAATTAATAAGTAAATTATATGTGGATAAACACTTCGACCAAGAATCCAAAAAGGATGTAGAAAATATAGCAAAAGAAATTATAGAAAATTTTGAGAACAGAATACAAAATATTTCGTGGATGAGCAAACAGACCAAAGAAAAAGCTCTTAGTAAGTTAGAAAGTGTTACAGTGAAAATAGGATACCCTGATGAGTGGAATGATTATAGCGATATAGAAATAAAATCCTACGATGAGGATGGTTCTTTAATAGAGAATGTAATGAATATTTATGTATCACAGATTGGAAAACAATTTCTCAAATTAAACAAACCTGTAAATAAAAATGAATGGAACATGGGTGCTTGTACAGTTAATGCTTATTATAACGCGTTAAATAATGAAATTGTTTTTCCAGCAGGAATATTGCAGCCACCATTTTATGATAAGAATGCTAAAAAGGAAAAGAACCTTGGAGGGATTGGAGTTGTTATAGGTCATGAGCTTACTCACGCATTTGATAATACAGGGGCGCAGTTTGATGAGACTGGTAAACTAAAAAGATGGTGGAATGACACTGATTATAAAGAATTTACTAATAGAAGTAAAAAAGTAGTAGATTATTACTCCAAAATAGAAATGAGTGATGGGAAGTTTGTAAATGGATTCTTAACTGTTGGAGAAAATATAAGTGATTTAGGTGGTATAGCCTGTGTTTTAGATGTAGCTAAAAAAGCAGAAAATCCTAACCTGAAGGATTTGTTTGAAAATTATGCGACAATCTGGAGGGAGGTTTCGACTAAAGAGATAAGAGAATATTTGCTAAGCAATGATCCTCATGCCCCTAAAAAGGTTAGAGTGAATGCAGTTTTATCTCAATTTGAGGAATTTTATAAAACATATGATATAAAAGAGGGTGATAAGATGTACGTAAATCCAGAAGATAGGGTAGGAATATGGTAAAAGATAATATTTTATTTGTGATTTTGCAAATAGTTGAAAACAGCTGGATTTAAGATAAATATAGCTAAGGATAGAAACTGGGCTATACAAACATAGCCTAGTGTATCTCTTTGTATATAAGTTAGAATCGTGGAGTATAATAGAGAATATAGAGAATATTTATCGAAAAATAGTAAATAATAAAATGTGACAGACAAATATGGTGATATAATAAGTTTTGTTGTCACGGAAGTTGATGAAAAGCACTGAGAATCAAGAAAAAATGTTTTTGAAAAAAGTGTTGACATTAAGTTGAGTAGATGATAAACTAAATGAGTTGCTTGAGGGCGACAAGATCTTTGAAAATTGAACAGAATATGATAAATACATTTAAGTAAACCAGCAATTTTTTTTGAGTAAGCTAAGATTAAACTTTTTATTGAGAGTTTGATCCTGGCTCAGGACGAACGCTGGCGGCATGCTTAACACATGCAAGTCGAGCGATGAAGTCCCTTCGGGGACGGATTAGCGGCGGACGGGTGAGTAACACGTGGGTAACCTGCCTCATAGAGGGGAATAGCCTTTCGAAAGGAAGATTAATACCGCATAAGATTGTAGTTTCGCATGAAACAGCAATTAAAGGAGTAATCCGCTATGAGATGGACCCGCGTCGCATTAGCTAGTTGGTGAGGTAACGGCTCACCAAGGCGACGATGCGTAGCCGACCTGAGAGGGTGATCGGCCACATTGGGACTGAGACACGGCCCAGACTCCTACGGGAGGCAGCAGTGGGGAATATTGCACAATGGGGGAAACCCTGATGCAGCAACGCCGCGTGAGTGATGACGGTCTTCGGATTGTAAAACTCTGTCTTTGGGGACGATAATGACGGTACCCAAGGAGGAAGCCACGGCTAACTACGTGCCAGCAGCCGCGGTAATACGTAGGTGGCAAGCGTTGTCCGGATTTACTGGGCGTAAAGGGAGCGTAGGTGGATATTTAAGTGGGATGTGAAATACTCGGGCTTAACCTGAGTGCTGCATTCCAAACTGGATATCTAGAGTGCAGGAGAGGAAAGTAGAATTCCTAGTGTAGCGGTGAAATGCGTAGAGATTAGGAAGAATACCAGTGGCGAAGGCGACTTTCTGGACTGTAACTGACACTGAGGCTCGAAAGCGTGGGGAGCAAACAGGATTAGATACCCTGGTAGTCCACGCCGTAAACGATGAATACTAGGTGTAGGGGTTGTCATGACCTCTGTGCCGCCGCTAACGCATTAAGTATTCCGCCTGGGGAGTACGGTCGCAAGATTAAAACTCAAAGGAATTGACGGGGGCCCGCACAAGCAGCGGAGCATGTGGTTTAATTCGAAGCAACGCGAAGAACCTTACCTAGACTTGACATCTCCTGAATTACCCTTAATCGGGGAAGCCCTTCGGGGCAGGAAGACAGGTGGTGCATGGTTGTCGTCAGCTCGTGTCGTGAGATGTTGGGTTAAGTCCCGCAACGAGCGCAACCCTTATTGTTAGTTGCTACCATTTAGTTGAGCACTCTAGCGAGACTGCCCGGGTTAACCGGGAGGAAGGTGGGGATGACGTCAAATCATCATGCCCCTTATGTCTAGGGCTACACACGTGCTACAATGGCTGGTACAGAGAGATGCTAAACCGCGAGGTGGAGCCAAACTTCAAAACCAGTCTCAGTTCGGATTGTAGGCTGAAACTCGCCTACATGAAGCTGGAGTTGCTAGTAATCGCGAATCAGAATGTCGCGGTGAATACGTTCCCGGGCCTTGTACACACCGCCCGTCACACCATGAGAGTTGGCAATACCCAAAGTTCGTGAGCTAAC
>NZ_QXDJ01000007.1:0-257118 GCF_003575225.1 Clostridium chromiireducens
CGTAAGCTAGTAAGACCCCTTGAAGACTACAAGGTTGATAGGTCAGAGGTGTAAGTATGGTAACATATTTAGCTGACTGATACTAATAGGTCGAGGGCTTGACCAATATAATCAAGTTGTAATACATCAAAATTTATATGCAATTTTGAAAGAACATAATTCTTTCAAGAATGACGTTCCGCGATAGCTCAATGGTGGAGCACTCGGCTGTTAACCGATAGGTTGGAGGTTCGAGTCCTCTTCGCGGAGCCATTTTTTTATTTAAAATTAAATAAAAAATTATGAAAAAATTAAGATTTTAAGGTCGAGAAATCGGCTTTTTTTTGTTGTATAAAACGGATGAAAAACTTATACTATATATAGATGTGACGCAGTATTTTTCAAAATAAATTACTAGTTGTGTTAATTAATAAAGAATAAAAATCATTGGAGCATAAGAGGTATTACAAAAATGAAGCATAATCATAGGTATAATAGTAAAATGAGAAATATTAAAAGAGCAAGAACTATTATTTTATTTATTGTAATGGGTGTATTTGTTATTGTAGGAAGCGCAGTAATGGCCCAAAAATTTTCAGCAAGCAAACAAGAAGTACAAGCTCTCGACGATACTAGTAAGGGAACAAATTCAGAAGCTAATAATTCAGATAATAAGGAAAGTACAACTGTAGAATCGTTAAAGAATGATCCTGTAGCCGATGATGTAGCATTTGTAGAAAAATATTTAGATCAACAGATGAGAGGACAAATGCCTGATGGAGCGGATGGTAAAAAAGTTGTTTATTTAACATTTGATGATGGACCATCAGAAACCGTGACACCACAAATATTAGATACCCTTAAGGCAGAAAATGTGCATGCAACATTCTTTCTTGTAGGAAAGTCAGTTAATGAGAGTGAGACTACAAAAAAATTAGTAAAAAGAGAATTAAGTGAAGGAAATGCAATAGGAAATCATACTTATTCACATAATTATAATTATTTATATCCGCATGGGAAAATTGATTTAAATAACTGCATGGCAGACTTTGAGAAAACAAATCAGGCGTTAAAAGATGTTTTAGGTCAAGATTTTTCCACAAGAGCTGTAAGATTTCCAGGCGGCCATATGACATGGAAGAGTAAGGATGCTAAAGGCATGGGGGATATGGATAAGGCATTACACGATAAAGATTATCACCAAGTTGATTGGAATTCATTGTCTAAAGATGCAGAAGGTGCCCCAAAAAATGCTGAACAGCTAAAGCAAGAAGTTATAAAAACTATGTCTGGGAGACAAAAAGGAATTATATTAATGCATGATACTTATGGTAAAGAGGAAACTGCAAAAGCTTTACCAGAGATAATCAAGTATTTAAAGGAACAGGGATACGAGTTTAGAACTATGAAATAGTTTATAAAATAAATATAATTAGATAATAGTAACATTCACTTATAAATAGGCCATATTACTTAGAGGTAATATGGCCTATTTTTATATCTAAAAACAAATTAGTTATACTACGCGATAGTTTACGGAAATTATAAATAATCGGAATATAAGCTACTACAAATAAAATTATGAATCTTAATATTTATGGTTGTATTAGTTATTTTAAAAGATAGATTAACTAATTATTTCTTCTAATTGAAATACAAAGAATTAATGGTAAACTAGTAATATATACTTAAATGATTAAGGATTTATCAGATAAAATATATGTTAAAACAGTTAATGGGATGCATAGAGTTATAATACTTAGTGAAAATTAACTTTGTATCATATTATATAAGAAAGAGGAGGAATAAAATGTTATCAAAAAATATTGTTAGCGAGGTATTAGCAAAATGCTTAGTAACTGGAGGCGATTTTGCTGAAATATTTGAAGAAGACTCAATTAATAATTCAATATCTTTAGTTGATGGTAAAGTAGATGATGCTATAGGTGGAAGAATATATGGAATAGGAATAAGAATTTTCAAAGGTTTAAATAGTGTATATGCTTATACAAATAATAATAATTTAAACAGTCTTTTAGAAACTGCATATAGAGCTGCATTAGCTTTAGGAGATGTAAAAGGGGAAGCAGGTAATTCAATAGTACTAAATGAAAAGAGTATCACTACAATACATCCAATAATTTATTATCCTAAGGCTGTTGCTTATGATAGAAAAATAGCTATTCTAAAAAGTGCTTATAATGGAGCAAAGAATTTTAATAATGAAATATCACAAGTTATAGCAAATTATGGGGATAAAGAACAGAATGTTTTAATTGCCAATACAGAAGGGTTATATGTTCAAGATACAAGAATAAGAACTAGGCTTGGAGTAAGTGCAATAGCATCAAAAGGAAATGAGAATCAGACTGGATTTGAAGGTCCGGGCAGACATACAGGGATTGAAATGTTTGAAAGTGTAAACCCCGAATATCATGGAAGGGAAGCAGCAAGAGTAGCGCATACAATGCTTCATGCTAAAAATTGTCCTGCGGGCAATATGACTGTAGCAATAGATAATGGTTTTGGCGGAGTTATATTTCACGAAGCTTGTGGCCATTCATTAGAAGCAAGCGCTGTAGCTAAGGGAAATTCAGTTTTTGCAAATAAATTAGGAGAGCAAATAGCATCGACAAAGGTAACAGCTATAGATGATGGTACAGTGCCTAATGCTTGGGGATCACTAAATATAGATGACGAAGGCCATAAGACACAAAAGAACATTTTAATTGAAAATGGTATTTTAAAAGGCTATATGATCGATAAGTTGAATGGAAGACGTATGAATATGGAGTCTACGGGAAGTTCAAGAAGACAAAGCTATAAGTTCCAGCCAACTTCGAGAATGACTAATACCTATATAGCAGCTGGAGATGATAACACAGATGATATTATTAAATCTATAGAAGACGGGTTATATGCTAAGAAATTAGGTGGGGGTTCAGTTAATCCTGTAACTGGAGAGTTTAACTTTGCTGTTCAAGAAGGATACTTAGTCAAAAATGGAGTAATCCAAGAACCAGTAAGAGGAGCAAGTCTTATAGGTAAAGGCAGCCAAGTACTTATGGATATAGATATGGTTGGAAACAACTTAGATGTAGGTCAAGGTATGTGTGGCTCGTCATCAGGAAGCATACCTACTAATGTAGGGCAGCCTATGATTAGAGTAAAGAAAATGACTGTTGGAGGTAGATAGATATGGATTTTAACTTATTTAAAGATGAATTATTTAAAGAGGCTAAAAATTCAGGATTTGAAGAATGTGAAATATATTACTCTGATTCTGAAAGTTTAAACTTAAATATTTATGAAGGTGAAGTTGAGAAATATAAATTAAATAACTCCTTTGGTCTTTCTTTTAGAGGAAAGATAAATAATAGGATGGGATATTCTTATACTGAGATATTAGATGAAGAAGCGATAAATACACTTGTTAAAAATGCAAAAGAGGCAGCGCTTGCTATAGAAAATGACGATGTGCAGTTTATATATGAAGGTGATAAAGAATATAAGAAATTGGACTGTTATAAAAAAGAATTGGATAGTATAAAACCGGATGAACTAATTTCACTTGCACTGGAAATGGAAAAGGAATGTAGGAAGCAATGTGACAAGGTTGTAAGTTTTCAGGGGTGTGGAATTGGATACGGTAAGGGGACTTATGGGATAATAAACACTAAAGGTTTGAACTTAAAAAGTGAAAGAAATAGTTTAACTGCTTATGTAGTTCCAATAGTAGAAGAAAATAATGAGAGATATGATGGAACAGGATATGTTATGGCTAAAAAGGCAAATGATATTAAGCCTAGTGATTTAGCAAAGCAAGGTCTTGAAGAGGCGCTTTCGAAAATTGGTGGGAGAAGCATTTCATCAGGTAAGTATAAGATAATAATAAATAATGAGGCAATGGTATCACTACTTGGAACATTTTCATCAATTTTTAATGCTGAACAAGCACAAAAAGGATTATCGTTATTAAAGGGAAAAGAAGGCGAAATTATAGCGTCAGATATAGTAACTCTAGTTGATGATCCACACTTAGAGGATGGGCTTGGAACAACAGCCTTTGATGATGAAGGTGTTGCAACCTATAAAAAAGAAATAATATCTAAAGGAAAATTGAATACATTATTATATAATCTAAAAACTGCATATAAAGCTGGTGTTAAATCTACTGGTAATGGATTTAAAGGTTCATATGCTTCAATTATAGGGGTCAGTCCAACGAATTTCTACATTAATCCAGGAAAAAAATCTTTTGAGGAGCTTTGTAGTGATGTTAAGGAAGGGATTATCATTACTGATTTTGCAGGATTACATTCAGGGGCTAGTGCTGTAACAGGAGATTTCTCTTTAGCTGCAAAAGGTTTTATGATTGAAAATGGGAAAAAGAGTTTTCCAGTAGAACAAATCACAGTTGCAGGAAACTTTTTCACATTGCTAAAGGATATAAAAGACGTGGGAAGTGATTTGAAGTTTCCAATGAGCAGCATAGGATGTCCTTCTGTTGTTGTAAAGGAACTTTCAGTAGCAGGAAAGTAATTAGATGTATTATGAATAATGAATAATTAGAGACGAAATTCTATAAAAGTTTCTAAATAGATGCAATGTTAAATAGTTATAGAAAATCTCAACTTTAATTATTCATTATTATTATATCAATAAATAAGCTAAGGTGGTTTAAAGAGTAATGAATATAACCTATATTTATCTTTTTCATTTTATAATTTATAGCTTTTTAGGATGGATATGTGAAACTACTTATTGCTCTATTATTGATAAACAATATGTAAATAGAGGGTTTCTAAAAGGTCCATTCTGCCCAATATACGGCGCAGGAGCACTTATAGTTGTTATAATATTATCACCGTTCTCAGATAATATTATAATGTTGTATTTAACTGCAATGATCTTTACAAGTATATTAGAGTACATTACAGGATTTTTACTAGAAACGATGTTTCATCTTAAGTGGTGGGATTATTCAAATTACAAATTCAATATAAAGGGAAGAGTATGTTTATTGAATTCAACGCTATTTGGTATATTATCAGTTATTACAATAGAAATAATAAATCCAATTTTAGTAGATATTACTAAAAGTTTTTCAATAAATGTTGTAATATGGACATGCAATATACTGATTATTTATTTTGCAGTAGATGCAATGATTACTACAGCAAGAGTTATGCAATTGGGTGGAAAATTAAAAGAAATGAGTACATTATTTGAAGAGATTAGGGAAAAGAGTGAAAGCTACAAGGGGCTTCTACAGCAGAATTTAAGTAGGATCGATGAAATAATTGGACAGGATAATGAAGCACTTGCGCATACAAAGGAACAAATCAACAAATTAAAACTTAAATTAGAAAGTGTAATATTAAAAGATAAATCTGTTAATAAACGTATTATTAAAGCATTTCCAAATATAAAATCTTTAAACCATCAATATTCTCTTGATAAACTAAAAGAAGAGATAAAAAAGCTAAGAAGAAAATAAGAGGAATAAATAATGAGAAAAAGTATATCGATGCTTATAGTTATAATGTCATTATTTGGAGTATTAAATCTGATAATTTTAGGATATCAAGATGTTGATATCATTATTAGAATAACGTGTATAATTGGAATTTTAATTCTTGAGTTTCTAAATGGTTTCTTAAAGATTAGTGAAAAATATATAAATTTACTTCAACTTATAGGCATTTTGAGTTTTGAGAGTTTGGGTTTTTCAGGAACTAGTTTTTTTCTGCCAATAATAGTTTTTAAAGTAGTTAAAAATAGAGTAAGGCTCTTTGCTTGCATTGTTATTAATATAGGAATAATGAGTTACTTATCAAGAGAAAACTTGTTTTATATGTACGTGTATATTATAATTGTTAACTTGTATTTATATGAATTAAAAAAGAAATATGAAAACGAGCTAGAAATGAAGGAATTTAACAGAGGACAAAGATATGAAAGCCACCTAATGGAAAATAAGGTGAGAAATTTAGAAAGATATATTGAACAAAATAATATAGTAATAAGCTTAAAAGAGAGAAACTTCATGGCACAAAAGCTTCATGATCATCTGGGTCACAGGATAACAAGTTCTCTTATGCAGTTAGAAGTAACAAAAGAAACATTAGGAAAGGATAATGATATTGCTAACAAATACTTACTTACAGCAATGGAAAACCTAAGAGAAGGGATGGATGAAATAAGAAATATTTTAAGAAATGTTAAGCCTAGGGATAGAGTGATTGGAGTAGAAAAAATAAAGGAACAATTATTAAAATTTGAATATAGCACAGGTATAAAAACAAGTTTAAAAGTAGAGGGCGATATAAATAAATTTATATTAAAGTTATGGATGGTATTAGAAGAGAATATTAATGAGGCTTTAACTAATGCGGCTAAGTACTCAATGGCTAGTGAAATTACAATATCAATTTTTGTATATAACAAAATAGCAAGGATAGAGTTTCGAGATGATGGGAATGGATATAAGAGATTAAATAAAGGATTAGGCCTTAGAGGTATTGAGGAAAGAGTTCAAGGGCTTGGAGGAAGAGTAGAATATTATAGCGACAATGGTTTTGTTATCAATATGATTTTTAATTTGGAGGAGCTAAAATGAGCATTAGGATATTAATATGCGATGATGATACTTTGATTAGAGAAAGTTTAAAAATTATTCTGCCACTTAAGGGCGATATCGAGGTAATTGGAGACGCAGCTAATGGAAGAGAATGCATTGATTTTTGTTTGGAAAATGAAGTTGATGTGGCGTTGATAGATATAAGAATGCCTATTGTTAATGGAGTTGAGGCAGTACGTGAAATTGTAAAAAACACAAAAACTAAATGCATAGTTTTAACGACTTTCGATGAGGAAGATTATATAAATGAGGCAATCATATATGGAGCAAAAGGGTACATATTAAAGAATAATTCTCCACAGCAAATAGCAAATTCAATAGTCTCAGTTTATAATAATACCATTGTAATGAATGAAAATGTGTTGGGCAAGCTTCGGGTAAAAGAAAGCGAACCAGAGATAAAGAAATATAATTTTACGGATAGAGAAGTAGAAATAATAAAAGCTATTAGTGAAGGATTAAGTAATAAGGAAATTAGTAATAAATTATTTATTTCAGAAGGTACAATAAGAAACTATATTACAACAATATTAAATAAAACAGGACTAGAACACAGAACGGCACTAGCTGTTAATTATTTAAAAGGAAATTTATAAATGAACAAAGTGAAATATGACAAATGTAATATATAAAAGGTGAGTTTTCTAACTATTGAAGATTCACCTTTTTTTATATACTTGTATCATGGAGACTAAGAATGTATAAAAAGTTTGAAATAGTGTTTGACTATATATTCATTCGTTAAAGAGTAATTTGGAGGTAATTATTAATGAGAATGTTAGAAATTAAAAAGCTTTATAAGGATTATGGGAATCAGGTAGCTGTTGATGGAATAGATTTAATAATTGAAAAAGGTCAGATTTATGGAATCCTTGGACCAAATGGAGCAGGTAAAAGCACGACGATTGGTATGATATGTGGATTGATCACAAAAACTTCAGGTGAGATAACCTACGAAGAAGAAACTAATAAGATAAGAAAGTGGAAAGAAAACATTGGAATAGTACCGCAGGATTTTGCTTTATATTGGGATTTGACTGCTGAAGAAAATATTAGTTTCTTTTGCTCCTTATATGGATTTAAAGGACAAGATCTTAAGTATAGAACAGCTAAAACATTAGAATTTGTAGGGCTTACAGATGTGAGAAATAAAAAGGTTTCAGAATTTTCAGGTGGTATGAAGCGAAGGCTTAATATCGGATGTGCCATAGCTCATTCACCTAGGCTTATAATAATGGATGAACCTACAGTTGGAATAGATCCACAATCTAGAAATCATATTTTAGAATCAGTTTTAAAACTTAGAGATGAAGGCGCTACAATAATATATACTTCTCACTATATGCAGGAAGTTGATGATATTTGTGATAGAATTGCTATTATTGATAAAGGTCATATTATTGCAGAGGGTACGAGTGAAGAACTAAAAAATTTAATTGGAGATAAGAATACCTTAAATATATCTGTAGCAAAGAAAATAAATGGCTTAGAAAGTATTATTAAGGAAGTTACGGGAGTCGAAAAAGTAGCGTTCTCAGATAACCAATATAAGATTACTACATTGAAAAGTAGCAATTTAATATCGAATTTGGTAACTGTTATTTCGGATAATGGGGGAGATATAAAGAATATAGCTAATGAAGAGCCTAGCCTTGAAGCAGTTTTTCTAGCCTTAACGGGTAAAAAGCTTAGAGAATAGCGTTACAAAGTTAAATATTTAAAAAAAGTAAAGGTTATTCAATTATATAAGTTAGAGTTAGAAAGTTTAAATTTTCAGCTAATGGGGGATTAATATGTTTTTAGCAATGTTAAAAAAGGAATTTAAGCAGATGTTAAGATCTAAAAAAACTTTAGTTTTTATGTTTATATTTCCAATAATTTTAATTACAACTTTGAGTGTGGGTCTCAAAAATTTAATGGCTTCAGGAGATATTTTTGGTTCTGGAAATGAATTTTCAAAGGTCTATTATACAATTAATGGTGAAACGAGATATGAGCATGGTTTTTTAGAATTTAAAGAAGGTGTTGAAAAAGCAGTTAATATCAAATTCGAGGAGACTCCGTCTTTGGATGGGGTTAAAGATGAAGTTGATAAGTATAATGCTTTAGTTCATATTGAAGTTAATAATAGTGGTTTTAACCTCTATTCCTCAAAGAACGGGGAAAAGATTAAAACAAAGATATTTAGAGGAATATTTGAATCAATTCTAAATGAATATGCAGCTTTTGATACTATAGGAGAATATAATCCAAAGGCTTTTGAAAATTTAGTACAGAACAAATATGGCGAGTATGTTGTCAAAGAGAATATTGGTGAAGCTCGTGATATAACTTCATCAGAATATTATACGTTCGCAGAACTGGCCATGATTATTTTGTATATCGCAGGCATAGTAGGTGAGTCTGTATATAAAGAAAAACAACTCACAACAATTAATAGAATAAGACTATCTAAAATGAGAGAAAGCTCATTAATAGGAGCAAAGGTTATTGTCGGAGTGACAATATCTGTTTTACAAGTTTTGTTAATATATATCTATTCTACCTACGTATTAGATGTAAATTGGGGCATCAATACGCTTAAGTTCATGAGTATGTTCTTTGTATTTGGAGTCTTTGTTTCTGTAGTGGGAGCCCTTGTTGGAATTATCGCAAAAAATGATACTACGGTTACAGGCATAGTACAGGTAGCTATAGTAGTAATGTGCTTCTTAGGCGGAGCATATACCCCACTTAGTGTAATGGTTGGAATGGGACCGATAAGTAAGCTATTATGTATTAGCCCAGTGTATTGGATTAACATAGCAATAGGTAGTTTACTATGTGGAATAAAATCGAATGCATACTTCATCGCAATGATAGTACCCTTAGTTTTGTCAGCTTTATGTCTAATTGCATACTTTGGGATCTTAAAAAATAAGGAGGGCATTGCAAATGATTAGAATAATAATAAATGTTGCAAAAATCTTGTTAAAGAGAAAAAGCTTTTTAATTACGACCTTCTTTCTTCCCATTGCATTAATTTTTGCTTTTACAGGTATAGAAGATGGTAATTCAAGTATAAAACTTGCAGTTATAAATGAGGATAGTGGAGCTTTTGGTAGAGAAATAGAAGAAAAATTATCAAAGCTTGATGGAGTAAGTAAGGTAGAAGTTAAGAGTGAGGACTATGTACAAGATCTGGTCTATCACAAATACGAAATGGTAATTAAAATAGATAAGCTATTTACAGATAATATTATAAAAGGAGAAAAGGGGGAGATTTCCTATCAATCAATTTCGAATAATGACACAGAAGCTGTTATTAAAAGTTTCCTAGAAAGTGAAGTAGCTGCTCTAGCTAAGATATCAAATAATATAAATGTAGAGGATAGCGGTATAGATAAAGTTATAAAGACATATAGAGAAGCAAGACCGGAGTATGAGGTATTAAATAGTAGAGATATAAAACCAAGTATATTATCTTCGTTAGGAATAATATTTTATTTATTATTTATTACAGCATCAGGAAATTGTAGATTTATCTTAGAAGATGAAAAAGAAGGTACAAAGGGAAGAGTTCTTATGGGAAATATTAGTGAGAGACAATATTACTTTAGCCAGTGCATTGTATTCTTTCTTTTCACAGCGGTACCATCAATAGAATATTATGCTGTATGCAAGATACTTGATTATGAATTTGGCTTCAATAACACTATAATTTTGTTATTTCTAGCACTGTTAATGTCTTTATTAGCTATTACTTATAGTATAATGATAGCGTCAATAGTAAAAAATAAATCAGTTTTCACCATTATCAATTCAGCATTAACTGTGCCTGTGTTCATGTTAAGCGGTGCTTTTTGGGATTATGGAATGATGAGTAAGGGATTACAGAAAATCGGCGATGCTCTTCCACCAAGATGGATTTTTATGGCCATAGAGAAATTACAGGCAGGAAACGGATTTGTGTCAATTTTACCTATAATAGGTGGAATACTTGTATTATCAATTCTGTTTTTATTGTTGAGTGCTTTTTTTACTCAGAACAAGATTGTATTAGTTAAAGAAAATGGTTAAGTTGATATTGACAGTGATATGAATAAAGATAAGAAAGATGATGCATTAGCTAAACATGATGTAAAATTTAACAGAAGGATTATGAATTTAATAAATCACAAACTTCTTTTATAATATGAAATATATACAATACTAGGAAGGGAGTAAATTCTTTTACGATAAGAATTTACTCCCTTTAGATATCTTATATATGCTTAACTAACATTATGTGCGTAGTTTGCACGAATCATTTTATCTGAAATCTCAAGTGATTTTTTATAAATCTCTTTCTCTTTATCAGTAAGGTTTTCTCCACCTTTAAGAGTTCCATTAGTTATTACAGCAAAGGATTTGTTTGTATTTAATAGATTTCGCCCTAGAGCACTATTTTCATATTTATCCTTTTCAACTCCAAGTAAGTATAACAAAGTTGGCATTACATCAATTTGTCCGTTATACATTTTATCAAATGTTTTTCCTTGTTTAGAAGATGGATCATAAATTATAAACGGAACAGTAGGATTTCCAGTATTTAAATACCAATCTTCTTTATGAGATAATTGACCAATAGTATCATCATAATATTTATGAACGCCAGTATGATCACCCATTATAACTATTAAGCTATTTTCTAGTAAGCCTTCTTTAGTGAGTAAATCAATGAAATGTCCTATTTGTTTATCTGTATAGTGAACACTTTCAAAATACCCTCCAAGCTTACTTGCATTTAACTCTGGATCAAGCCCAAGTTCTCTATATTTTTCAGGAATATCAAATGGTCCATGACTTGATAAAGTTACTGTTTCTGAGTAAAAAGGCGACTTTTGCTGTTTTAGCATAGGGACAACTTGTTCAAAATATCTTTGATCACTAATACCAAGTCCGATTTGCTCATCTACATTGAATGAATAATAATCACTAAACTTATCAAAACCAATACCGATTAATCCATTCGCATAATTCCAGAATGAACCTTTATCAGGGTGAATTGCAGTAGTACTATAGCCTTCTTTTTCTAATAAATTAGGTAGAGAGTTATAGTTAGTATTAGGGTATCTAAAGAAAGTACTTCCTTGTCTTAATGGCAACATAGAAGTATTAACCATTAAGTCAGCATCAGAACTTGTCCCTTCATTAACCTGCTCGAAAGTATTAGGAAAATACAAAGACGTTTGAATTAATTTATTTAAGTTAGGAGTAATCTCTTTACCATTTATTTTTTTACCAATAACAAAACTTTCTAAAGATTCAACTTGAATATATATTAAGTTTTTGCCTTTTTCAATACCAAAGTACTCATTGTTAGGCAAGTCTTCTTTTTTAGTTTCAAATAATTCTTTTATGTCGGCCTTATCCTGATCTGTCAATTTATATGGCTTAGAATCACGGTATACAGTATAGCAATCAATGATATGATATCCGACAGGAGAAAAGTATTTAGCTGTATTTGATTTATCATAATTACTAAATAAATAAGCATTATGAACATCTTTGTTATTAAACACATTTATACTAATGGGAACATAAATTATAAACAATATTGGTAAAATAGAAGTACATAAAAAAGTTTTTATAGCTCGTCCGTGATTTTTCGAAAAGGACTTTCTTGCTATGAATACATATATTGCCAATAGTATAAAATCAAGTAAAAATATAAAATCTAAATTACTGGTCATAGATAGTATACTTCCAGACATATTATCTAAATTAGCTGTTTGTGTTAATATTAATGCAGATGGTACAGTTAGAAAGCCTCTAAAATACCAAATATCAGTTAATATTAATAACGTTAAAAAAAGATCCATAGTGAAAGTGTATATTATTCTGCCTGTCCCTTTAAATAAAAAAGAGAAGCTGAAGAATACTAAAGAAAAAGCTATGTAATAATTTATAAAAGGATCAGCGGCCTGATAACCATTAAAAAAATCAAGAGCATATGGATTTTTATTAGACGCAAAACCTTGAAAAATAATCCCTTTTAATACTATAGAAGCAACAGGGATTAAAAATAAGATAAGTCTTATGATCGTATCTTTATTTAAATTACGTTTCAAAAAATTATTAATTATAGAGTTAAAAGAACTCATTATTTCACCTCAATTCAATATATGACTACATTATATAGTATACATAAATTTATAAATTAAACAAATATAAATTAATGATATAAGAGTAATTAAAAGGTAAATGAAATATTTATAAAAGTGAGGTGATTTATAAATTTGGCATGGTATACTATTAATGAGAAAAAATTTATATAATAAAGGTATAATTAGTTAATTAAATATACTTATGAATTCGAAAACTCACATTTGAGAAATTAGCTACTAAAATTTGATATATTAATAGTAGATTAAAATATTGTAAAGGGGCTATAAGGATGAAAGAAATTGATTGTAGGGGATTACCTTATCTAAAAATAATAAGAGAGATAAAGAAATATTTTAATTCAATTGGTGAAGGTGAAGCAATTGTTATAGTAAATAGCGAGCTTGGAAGATCTAATGTTTTGAGATATGCAGCACATAAAGGATATCAGTTAGATGAAGAAAATGAAGAGAATAGGTTTTTAATAAAGATAGAAAAAAGAGGGTGCTTGGAAGTTGAAGATGAGGGTGAGATATTCTCAATACTAATAACAAGAGAGAAACTCGGAGAAGGTGACGATGACTTAGGAAAAATTTTAATGAATGAATACTTCGAGGTACTAAATGAATATGACAAACTTCCAAAAGAAATTCTATTTTTAAATTCAGCTGTTAAACTATTCCATAAGGATTCTATGGCTATGGAAGAGATAAGGCTCTTATATAAAAAGGGAGTGAATCTTTTAATTAATGATACATCCCTAGAACATTATAATTTAACAGATCAAATTACTTTTGGGGAAATAACAAGTATGTATGATATGGTTGTTGCTATGAAAAGAGCAAAAAAGTTAATAAGACTTTAGGAATTAATACTGGAGGATATCAGGATGCCAAATTACGATTTAGTTATTATAGGAGCAGGAATAGCTGGAATGACAGCAGCAATTGGAGCTGCAAAGGAAGGTATAAAGAGAATCTTAATTATAGAACGAGAGAATTATGTTGGGGGAATAATAAATCAATTTATTCATAATGAATTTGGTAAAAAGTTAATAGGGGAATTAGTAACAGGGCCGGAATATGTTGACTTTGTAGAGAGACAGATAAATGAACTTGGTATACAGATAGTTCTGGATACTACAGTACTTGACGTAACTAAGGATAATGTAATTACTTACGTGAATTCAGAAGAAGGAGTTAAGGATATAACTGCTATATCTATAATTTTTGCTATGGGTGCAAAGGAAAGATATTCAGGAAATGTTGTAATCCCAACCAATGGACTTACTGGTATATTTACTGTAGGTGAAGCTCATAGGATAATCAATCTAGAAGGGTACCTTCCTGGAAGAAAAACTATTATTATAGCAAAAGATAAATGGGGGTTTATAGTTGCAAGAAGGTTAATAATAGAAGCTGGAAGCATAGAAGGAATAGTAATAGAAAAGACATTTAAAGAAATGGCGGATGCTGAAATAGTAAGTATTATTGATGGATTTGATATTCCTATAATTCAGAACTCTAGAGTAATTGAAATTGAGGGGAATAATAGAATTGAAAAAGTAAAGATTATGAACTTAACTAATGAAGTAATAGAAGAGAAAGAGTGTGACTCCTTATTATTATCAGTTGGTTTCTTTCCAGAAACGTCTATAATAAAAAAATTAGATATTAAAATGAATAATGAAATTGCAGGTCCTAAGGTGGTGGATTTTGAAACATCAATAGATGGATTATTTGCATGTGGAAATATTATTTACGGAGAAAATGCATTTCACATGAAAGAGACAGACGGAATTGAGTGTGGAATCAAAGCGGCACAATACATAAAGAAGGTTACAAATTAAAGGTATTGTGAAGTATTTTTATGCCTTTCCGTTTATCAATACTTATAATGATTTAATACATTTCATATATAATCTTTAGGAGATATTTGCAAAATACTTAAAGTGGTAGCAAAACAAAGAAATAGAATACATATATGTGGAGCAGGCATTGAAAAATAAGCTGATGCATATCTTAATGGGAAGCTGTTCCGTTTTTGCTTGTCCTGTGCTTGCCACAGGAACATGCAGAAATGGGTGCAACTTTCCATTTAGATATGCCCAGTGAAATTTTTCATAGTCCTGAGGAACATATATGTATTCTATTTCGGTTGTTCATTGCTTCACTTTAAGTTCTTCGTAATACCTTTATAATGTAAAAGTGCTACTTCATACATAAGTTCATGCCCTTGAGAAGTTAAGTGAAGACCATCTATGTAGATATCATTCCTATCCAAGGTTAAATTGTAAAAATCGATGAATGATAATTTATATTTATTACAAAGACTGATAAGTTCTTCTTTTAATAAGAATAAAGCATCTTCAGCATATTTATATAGATGAGAGGGAGAAAAGAGATCATTGGCCATTTTACCAATAATTTTTGGAGGAATCCCGATAGTTATTTCAGAATTAATATCTATTCCATCTTTAATCATTAGTTCTATATTATCAATTATTGAAGATACTTGCCTTCCTAAAAGAAGGTCATTTGTGCCGGCCATTATAAAGATTTTTCGCGGAGAGTAAACTAAAACATCATTGTAGTAGCGGGTAAGCATTGTAGTAGTTGTCTCACCATTATGGGCTTTATTTAGTGCAGATAAAGAAAGTTTTTCAATAAGCTTATATACCCAAGAGTTATTTTTGTTTACTCCGTATCCAAAAGTTAGACTATCACCTAAAAAAATAATATCAATATTATTGCTCATCATTAATTCCTTTCAACTACATGTACATTTAAAATAATTTATTAAAACATTTTTTACATATTAAAGTTTTCCCACTATCGGCTTTTACATAGTCATTTGAAGTTATTACTTTATTACAGATGCTGCAAAGGATATTTTTAGTTGAAGCATCTCTAGGAATCTCACTATGATTTTCTAAATAACTTGGACTTGATTTTGGTATTTTATTCTCTTTCAATCCCTTAGAGTCTAAGGAATTAGATTGGTTATTTAAGACACTTTTCTTTATTGGAGAATATAACTTGGCTTTTGTAGGTACAGTTTTTTTTGTGATTGTATACCCAAAATCATATTCACTTTCAGAAAATAGTTCTAATTCAAATCTAGGATTATCTTTATCATAATATTCTTCTGTGAAAATTTTAGTTATTTGAGCGTCGTTAATAATCAATCCGCTTTTTTCTATACCGTCAAAGATACTTTTGGTAATGTTAATAGTATCTGGATGACGTTTTTCGCTTTTATAATATACTCTTAATATAGCTATCAGACTTTCAGAAAAAGTGATATCTGGATTTTGACTTCTTGCAAGCAATGCAATCTCTTGTTCATATAAAGCGTACCTATCATGATATTTTCCAGAACTATGTGGTAAAATTGCGCGACCGTTAGTATTATGTAATTTAAAGTTCGATTTGGTAATAGGCGAGCCTGTAATTACCACCTTAGCATAATTAGACATTTAGATTCTCCTCAAGTAAAAATTAAATTATTACTTCAAATATACAGTATATATAGCATTTATACAATAATCATGGATTAGAAGCGACTACATATATATGAGCAAGCTACAACTTAGAATATTCAGCGATTTTTTTTGTATGGTTGTCGTAATGAATGTATTTACGATTTTAGTAAGTCGTAACATAAATATATAGTACATGTTGAGCATATATAAGAAAATTTAACTTTGATATTGTAATATATATAAAGTATAATGTTTTAGTGGTAACTAAAAAGTAATATAATTAAATTATGTAAAATATTTGATTAACTATTAAGATTATATTAAACGATATGAAGAACACATGAATTTAGCATAAATATAAGGTAAAATAGATTTTAGTAGAAGATAGTATTATAATTCAGAATAAAGTTAAACTAAGATTCTTTTGTTTAGCTTTGTTTGTGATAAAAGAGGTATGAAATATGGATAAAAAAATAATTTTAGCTATAGAATCAAGTTGTGATGAAACTTCAGCTGCCGTTGTAGTAAATGGCAGAGAGATTTTATCTAATGTAATTGCATCACAAATTGAAACACATCAAAAATTTGGAGGGGTAGTACCTGAGGTTGCATCAAGAATGCATATTGAAGTAATAGACAGTGTTGTTAAGGCAGCTCTTGAAGAAGCAGAAGTATCATTAAATGATGTTGATGCTATAGGGGTTACATATGGCCCAGGACTTGTGGGAGCTCTTTTAGTAGGGCTTCAATACGCAAAGGGATTGGCATTAGGATCAAAGAAGCCATTGATTGGAGTAAATCATATTCAAGGGCATATTAGTGCAAATTTCATTGAACATAAGGATTTAAAACCGCCATTTGTATCACTAGTTGTTTCAGGCGGCCATACATTTATAGTAAATGTGAAAGGTTATAGAGATTTTGAAGTAATTGGTCAAACTAGAGATGATGCAGCAGGAGAGGCTTATGACAAGGTTGCTAGAGCGTTAGACCTTGGATACCCAGGTGGACCTAAAATTGATAAGTTGGCAAAAGAAGGAAATGAAAATGCAATAGAATTTCCAAGGGCTAAATTTCAAGATGATACATTAGACTTTTCTTTTAGCGGGGTTAAATCTGCTGTATTGAACTATTTAAATAAAGCTAAAATGAAAGAGGAAGAAATAAATAAAGCTGATATTGCAGCATCTTTTCAAAAAGCAATAATAGATGTATTAAAGACTAACCTATTTTTAGCCTGCGAAAGAAATGGAATTAAAAAAATTGCAGTAGCGGGTGGAGTTGCATCTAATTCATATTTAAGAGAAACTCTTCTAAGAGAAGGAAATAGAAGAGGAGTAGATATTTTGTTTCCGTCACCAATTCTATGTACTGATAATGCAGCAATGATTGGAAGTGCAGCTTACTTTAATTATGCAGAAGGAGTAGTCTCTAATTTAGATATAAACGCAAGACCCAATCTTAAGCTAGGGGAGAGGTAGATTCTAATATGAAGTTATTATGGCATTCCAATGGAATACATAAAGTTGAAAAGGATAAAGTCAGCAAAAGAAGAGTTCTAAAGAAAAGTATAATTTTCATTATTGGATTACTGGTTTTAGGATTTGCAGTGCATATTATAAATAGTTTTGTAGATAATGCAAGATTGAAATCAAGATTTAAGTATGTAAGAATAGATGGCAAAAAAATGGAGTATAGAATTAAAAATCCTGGAGAATATACTGTAGTTTTTGATGGAACAATTGGAACTAATATGTATGAGTGGGAGAAAATCTGCAAAGAATTGGAAGAAAAAAAGATTTCAACATTCATATACAATAGAAGGGGATATGGATTTAATGATGGCGGGGATGCTAGAACACCTGAGGAACAAGCTAAGGATTTAAAGCTTTTGCTTAGAAAAGCTGGGGCACCAGAACCGTATATTTTAGTTGGAGAAGAGTATGGAAGTTTAGTTTCCACAAATTTTGTTAATTTATATTCAGATTCAGTTGCAGGTGTTGTGTTGGTTAATCCAATATCTGAAGAAGAAATCAAAACTAAACCGTTCAAAGATCTAATGAAAGCAAAATATTATAGAAGTATATTTGAAGAGATAGGCACTAACATTAGTTTAACCTCATTATTAAGTAAAATGGGATTGACTAGTGAAAATACTACTTTTAAAGAGAATTTAACTGGCAGTGAATTAGATGAATTTAATAGTTTTAAAAATAGAACAAATTATAAAGAAGCAGTTTCAAATGAATTTAAAAACTTATACAAGAATGTGTCTAATAGTCAAACCGATGGATTGTTAGGTAGTAAACCATTTTATTTGATAACGGATAAAGAGGAAGATCCTATTAGAAATATAGGACAATCAGCAAGTACAATAGTATATAAAGAGGAGATTGATGGATCCCCACTTTCATTATTAGATTCAGATACAATTGTTAATGGAATAAATAGCGTTCTAAAAGATGCGAAGAAATTAGTTAAGAAGTCATAGCGTTAAGTAGATTTCTTTTGAACTAAACGTAAAAAATAATATTTTTATAGACAAATATTATTTTTTACACCTTAATAAGAAAATTATATTTAATTATATATTATTGTCATTTATTTGACACATAATAATTTTATACTATCATTATAGAACTACTATTACTAGTAGTCATAACTTGAAGTATAAAATACTTTAAAAGCATCATAGATAATGTGGCACAATTGCTAGTTGATAAGTTAATAATTGATATTATATTTAGGAGGAAAAATATATGAGTGATAATAATGAAAAATATATTGATGTAGAATCATTACCAGTAAACGAAGGTCAGCAAGTTTCATGGGAAAACTGTTTTCAAAATAATGGTAATGCTTATGTAGAACCTAAGAGGAAAGAAAGAAGGGGGCTGCGTCTATTAGGAAAGATAGCAGGAATTTTAATTCTTACTATGGTAGGCGGCGTGGCTGGAAGTGGAATTACTTATTCTATAATGAGACCCAATAATGTAGCAGCTACAAAGCAAATAACAAGTTATATTCCTCAATCTTTTACTTCAAGTACATCAGATGCTATGTCAGCAGCAGATGCATTTAATAAAGTTGCACCAGCAGTTGTTATTGTTTCAACTAAAAGTACATCCAGTAATGGATTTACAAGTGGAGAAGTAGATGGAATGGGATCAGGCTTTATTATTAATGAGGAAGGTTATATATTAACTAATTACCATGTAATTTCAGGTGCGAAAGAGATTACAGTTACATTAAGTAATAATACAGAAGTAAGTGCATCAGTAGTCAATTATGATCAAGAAAAAGATGTGGCGATGCTTAAATTAAAAGAGGGAACTACAGTTCCAGCAGTTGCAGAGCTTGGAGATTCAGATCAAATATATCCGGGTGCAGAAGTTATAGCAATAGGAACACCTCTTTCAAAGAATTTTGCACAAACTCTTACAAAAGGAGTTATAAGTGGTAGCAACAGAACAATAGAAGGCCAAAGCGGAACTAGTGTGAATTTAATTCAAACAGATGCTGCTATTAATCCAGGTAATAGTGGTGGACCGCTAGTAAATGCAAAAGGAGAAGTTATAGGAATAAACTCCATGAAGATAGGATCTCAAGCGTTAGGAGAAACTAACATTGAAGGAATAGGATTCGCAATTCCTATAAATGAAGTAAAAAATAAAATTGATTCTTTATCAAAGCCAATATTGAATTTAGGAATTCAAATAAGAGAAATTGATAGTGCTACTGCTAAAAAATATGACTTAGTAGAAGGAATATATGTAGCTTCTGTTGATGAGTACTCACCTGCTGAAAAAGGCGGACTTAAGATCGGAGACATTATTGTAAAGTGTGATGGGAAATCATCTAAAACATTTAAAGAACTTAAGGATATAAAAGAGGGCAAAAAAGCTGGTGACACAATGAATATTGAAGTAATAAGAGATAAGAAAACAGTTGACGTTTCAGTAGTATTAGAAGAAAAAACAAACTAGAATTAAAGATAGCTAAGGTTAAAATGAAAAGGTAAGTTAGAATGGAGAACTAGAATTGGTGATATATGGAGCTAATTCTAGTTTTTCTTTATGCTTTAATAATAAGTTAGTTTATCCTTTAAAAGTTCATAGAAAAGTAGTAAAATTAATGATTATAAGGGTAAGGCATTCTTAGTTTTAGTTTTTAGATGCCGGTAGAAAAGAAGGGGATAAAAACATGGAAGAGGTAATATTGAATATAATTATGCATAGCGGAGAAGCTAGAAGCCATGCTATGGAAGCGATTTCTTCAGCAAAAAGTGGTGATTTTGATGAAGCAAGAGAGCTAATAGTTAGGGCTGATGAGGAATTAGGATATGCCCATAGCTCTCAAACAAGTCTAATTCAAGGTGAAGCTGCAAATGACAATATAGAATTTTCACTGCTTTTAGTTCATGCTCAAGATCATTTAATGACAACGATGACTTTTAAGGATCTAGCAGTGGAACTAATTGAAGTACATGAAAAAATAAACTCTATTAATAAATAGATTGAGGTATTACGTATGAAAAACAAAATTAAATATGCTATTTTATTTTCAGCTCTTTTAGTTATAGGGATAATAAGCATTAACCTATTTCAACCAAATAAGGATCAACAGGTTAAAGGAAGCATAGAACTTTTAGTAAATGAAAATTCCTATGATTATTTGGTAGAGTGTGCTAATAATTTTATGAAGCAAAATGATAAGACTACGATTGTGATAAGCAGATTAGAGAATCATAATCAGATAATTACTAGCAAAACAGAAGATAAAGTTAAAAATAAAGTTCCTAATATAGCTCAAATTGACAGATATGATTTTGAACAACTAAAACTAAACGGTTATGAGTACTATAATAAAGATAATAAACTTTTAAGTGACTATGCTAAGAATTTTTCTAAATATAGAGTATCTCAAGTAAAGTATGGTGAAAACGCTATAGGAATACCATTAACTTCCAAGCCGTTAGCTTTTTATGTTCGAGAGGATATGTTAAGGAAATACGGATATAAGAAAGAGAGCATGAATACATGGGAAGATGTTATAAGGATTGGTAAGGATATATATACAAAAAGTCAAGGAAAAGTTAGTATTATTAATGCAACTGGACAAGATTATGAGGATCTGTTGGACTTAATAACAATGGAGATATTAAGCGATAATGAAAAAAACATGGATGTTATAAAATCAGAAGTTCAAGCTATGATGAAGAACTTAAAAGATAATAATGTTTTAAATTTTCAAGAGGATGGAGAATTTTTAGCTAGGATATCTTCAATCAATGCGATTAGAGAGATAATGGCTTTAAATGAACCTTGCGAATGGAGTGCGGGCAATGTTCCGAGTCTTAAACCAGGAACAAATAAGTTTTTTGCATCTGAGGGAGATAATCTAATAATATTAAATCAGAATAATGATAATGAAAAACTTATAGAAAAATTTATAACATATGTAATTACTAATAATAAGGAAGCTATAAAATATGTAGAGGAGGGAAGATTCTTTTCAAGTTATTTATCAACTTATAATAATAAAGAAATAGAAAATCCAGTGAAGAATTTTATTGGTAATAGTCCGCTTCTAATACTAAGTAATATAGAAGAAAAGGCTCCGGAAATTAGTGATTATGATAAATATATAAAGTTAAAGCAAGAGCTTAGAACACAGTAGGTATTGTATTGTGGGAAACTTAAAGTTAAGCGTGAACAACCGAAAGAGAATACATATATATGTATTCTCTTTCGGTTGCTTGGTGGTAAGTCTAGGTTACTCCATTAAGTTGAGTATTACTCAATAACTTTTTGTATGCATCTAAAGTTTTTTTAGCAGTCTTCCTCCAGGTGAATTCTAGACTTCTTAAATAACCTCTTTCACTTAGATCAGCCTTTAATTGTTCATCATTTAGAAGAGTTACTAAAGCTTTTTCTAATTCATTTATATTATGTGGATTTATTAAAATTGCAGTATCGCCAGTAACTTCTGGAATTGATGTTAAAGTAGATGTTATAACTGGTACCTTACAGCTCATGGCCTCTAATGGTGGTAATCCGAAACCTTCATATAAAGAAGGATAAATAAATGCATCACAACCACTATAAAGAATAGGTAAAATATCATCTTCTAAATATCCACAAAAAACAATTTTATCTTCAAGGTTGTTATTTTTCACAAAAGTGAGAAGTTTTTCACCTTCATCTTTCAAAGGACCTCCTAAAAGTAATTTATATGGTTTATCTAAGTCCTTATAAACTTTACTAAAAGCTCTAATTATACCTAAAACATTTTTTCTTAAGCTAAAACCACCAATGTACAATATATATGGTTCTTTAACTCCGAAGGTATGATCCACATATAGCTTGCAACTATTTTTATCTAAAGGCTTAAAGTTACTATTAGCAGCAAGTGGAGTGACAAATATTTTTTCTTCTGGATAGAAACTAAAGAATTTTAAAATATCTTTCTTTGAGTATTCAGAAACTGTTAGAATACCGCTGGAATTAGATATTATATTAGGCATATCTCGTAAAAATCTTTCCAAATAGCCTTTCCCAACAGTTTCAGGCATAATATATGGAATCAGGTCGTGAATTGTAACAATAGTAGGGGTTTTTGTATCAAAATCAAGTCCTATTCCATTTTGAGGGATATGATATAGATCAGCATGAAATCTATTCAATTGACTTGGAATATAGCATTTCTCATAAAAACCGCCATGTCTACCAGAAGAATATACTACATTTGTATTTTCTTTATTGAAAGCACTGTTAAATTCTCCAGTGCAAAATAAAGTATAGTAATCTTTCGAATCTAAAGAAAGGATTTCTGATATAAGATTATTAGTATAAGTACCAATGCCGGTCCCATGATGTAAAGTAGCACTACGAGCATCAATGGCAATTTTCATATGAACACCTCAATAAATACATATATAGTATAAAGTATTAATTAATATTAATATTTGTGAATCTAAATCACAATAAATTATTTAAATACATATAATAAAAATAAATAATGGCTGGTAGGAAAGTTTTATGGAGAATAATAAGGATATACTCAAAATTAAAAGCTATGTTGAAGAAAATTATAGCCTAAATGTAGATAATATAGAAAAAGTAAAAAACAGCTACAGAATTATTACGAAAGATGAGGGATATTGTTTAAAGGTAATTAAATATGATTTCTCTCATTTTTATTTTATTTTTTCTGCTATGAAACACCTACAAAGAAAAGGATTCACCAATATTCCTGAGTTTATTATGAACAAAGAAAAAAGAGAATATGGAAGTGTGGATGGAAAATATGTTTATTTAACAAAGTGGATTTCTTCAAGAGTAAGTAATTATGATAATCCTTTAGAATTAGCAGCAATATCAAATGAACTTGCAAATTTACATCAATGTAGCAAAGGCTTTACTTTAGAACTAAAAATGAGACCTAGAATTGGATGGTTTTCTTGGACCAATGTATTTGAGACTAGAAAAAATGAGATATTGGATTTTAAAAATAGAATAAACCAAAAAGCATATAAATCGAGTTTTGACTTACTGTACTTAGAAAATGTTGAGAAGGAAGTAAAAAGAGCAGAAAAAAGTATATTAGGTCTTCAAAAAAATAATTATGTAAAGGTTATGGAGAAAGAAGTTTTTACCAGAGGATTTTGTCATCATGATTATGCCCATCACAATGTTTTAATAGATAATAATAAAAACATCAATATAATAGATTTTGATTATTGTATATTAGATTCTCATATTCATGACTTGGGATCTTTGCTAATAAGGGCTATGAAGGATGAAAAGTGGGACAAGGAAAAAGCAGACTTAATACTGAATTCTTATAGCAAAGGGATGGAAATTAAGAAAGAAGAAATACCATTAATAAGAGAATTTATAAGATTTCCACAAGCCTTTTGGCAAATAGGTTTGCAAGTATATTGGGAGCAACAACCTTGGGGAGAGGAGTTTTTCCTTAATAAATTAGAGAAATATTTAGATGATTGTGATGGTAGAGAAAAGTTTATTAATAGTTATTTTGATGGAGGAAATTAATATGGATAAATTATCAATAACTGAATGCTTAAGGTTAAAGGGAATAACTATTATTGGACACGATTTTAGCTATGATAAAAACATAAGCAAAAGAGACATCACTTCTCAAATTGAATTAATAGTAGAAATTCAGAAATCTTTGATAGGTTGTAATTTTCCTGGATTAAGCAGAATTAGAAGCATAATAGGTAGGGAAGTAGAGGAATATAAAGTCCAAGTAAAAAAATTGCAAAGACATTATGAATATATAGTTAGTAAACCTTGCACAAGCGAAATAGAAAATTTAATTTTATCAGATGGAAAGATGATGCTTAAAAAAGCAAAAAGGGCAGTAAATTATATTTATGAACATGATTATTACGGTGTTATAAAGCGTAGTATGAATAGAGAAGAGATATGTATTGGTAAAGTTGATAAAAATAATTTAAGAAAAGTTGAAGGAAATATTGAAATAGGGACAATTAAAGGAATGGCATACAATTTAGTAGAAGAGGATTTATATTATTATATCAAAAGGCTGCAAAGGAAGGAATTTCAAATAGATGAAAAAGAATTAATAGAAATGTTTGTGCGAGCATCTCATCTATCTTTTAACAGTCTTGATTATTTAAAAGGTCTATGTAGTTACCCAAAAGATTTTATGAAGAGCTGGGAAAGGTATAGAGATAGAAAGAAAGATGGAATTAACGAAATACATCACTCATTAAGTGTTTGCAATTTAGAATGTAAGGAGGATAAAAAAGAGAAAACTGTTGAAGAGATACTATCAGAATTAAAGCGAAGTTTAAAGTATGAAAGCAAAAGTTTTATCATATAAGTATCTTTATGAGAGGAAATTTTTATATATAGCTTAGTTATGTGGGAGGAAAAATATGAATAAAACTAAGTATTCAGAAAAAAATTATTTATGTGACTATGATTTGAGTTTGAAATTATTTGATGAATTAGAAATAAAGGTAAAAGATATTACGCCTCTTAGAAAAGTATTTGTATTATATACAGATGAGGGAAATAAGATTTTAAAAAAAGTGAATTATGGAGTAGATAGAATAAATCTAATAAGTGATTCTTTAGAATATGTTAAAAAAAAATATAATCATGTAATATCATACAAAAAATATAAAGATAATTCGAGCTATAAGAAGTGGAAGGATGATATCTATATTGTAATGGATATACTAGATGGACGGGAAGCATCATTTTCAAATCCTATAGAAATAGATCTTTGTGCAGAAAATATAGCACTGATGCATAAGGCATCTAAAGGGTTAAGAGAATATTTAAAAGACAAATATAATAGAGATTTTTTAGATATATCACTTAAAGAAAAGTTTAGAAAGGCATATGATGAATTAATTTCTATGAAGGAGCTTGTAGAGTGTTACAGATACAAAAATGAATTCGATAATTTGTTTATTGATAATGTAGACAAATACTTGATAGAGATTAAAGAAGTTCAACATTTGCTTGAAAAAAGTAAATATGAAGAATTAATAAAAAGTGGGGATACTATTTCTCTTTGTCATAACGATTTAGCTTATCATAATTTTTTAACTAAAAATAATGAGGTAAATATAATAGATTTCGATTTTATGACAATAGATTTAAGAGTAATGGATATTGGAAATTTTATCTTAAAGTCTATAAAAAATGCAGGCTTTGATATAGATAAAATGTTAACATGTATCAATGGATATGAGAATATCTCTACATTAAAGAAAGAAGAAAAAGAGTTATTATA
This sequence comes from Clostridium chromiireducens, assembly GCF_003575225.1. Taxonomy (NCBI): domain Bacteria; kingdom Bacillati; phylum Bacillota; class Clostridia; order Eubacteriales; family Clostridiaceae; genus Clostridium; species Clostridium chromiireducens. The sequence continues at coordinate 26,031 of NZ_QXDJ01000007.1, forward strand.
TATATTAATAAAATTTCCTAAAGATTTTTATACGATTTCAAGAGATTACTATTATAAAAGGAAAAAATGGGAGTATGAAGTTTATTTAAGCAGGTTTGAAGCAAAATTAAATAATGAGGATTTCAGATATGACTTTTTGAAAGCATATGAAAATAAATTTCTTATAGAAAAGCCGACTCAACAATGAATTAATTTATAGATTTGATATTTAAAGAGGAGCACTCTTTTGAGAGTGTTAAATAGAAAGTGGCTGTAAGCATTTCATTAATAAAAGCTGTTTCGTTATTTGACATACTATTTTGGAATAACTATGGAATAAAACAGCTTTCAGTTAGTAGGATTCACAGCCATTTTTTTGTTAGCTAATACCAGACTATTTCTAATTATATTGAAATTTTATATATAAATCGTTCTAAAAGTATTATTATAGTGTATTAGTATGGGAAAGTTATTGACACAAGACAAACGACTTGGTATATTGTTTATAATTTTAATCGACATAGGAGGGATGCTAAATGCTTAAAAAATCTCTTTTGGATATGAATTTGGAAGACATTAAAACCGGATATTTATTTAATTCAGATAAAGGAATATATGAATGTTTAATTTGTGGAGAAATCTTTGAGGCAGGAGAAGTATATCCGATAAATGGAAGGTTTTTTGATGCTAATAAAGCAGTAGCTTTCCACATTAATGAGAGACATAATTCTATGCTTGAGCTTTTACTTGAGTTAGATAAGAAATATACAGGAGTTACTGAAAATCAAAAAAGTTTGTTAACAGATTTTTATAATGGTTTATCAGATAGTGAAATAGCTAAGAAAAATGGAGTAGCAGCGGCGACTATAAGGCATCAAAGATTTGTGTTTAGGGAAAAAGCTAAACAAGCAAAAGCATATCTTGCTATTTTTGAATTAGTTGAAAATTCTACAAAAAAACAGCAAAAAGAAAATTTAGTTGAATTACATAATGGTGCAAAGATGGTAGATGAAAGATATGAACTTACTTATGGAGAACAAAATAAAATAATAGAGACATATTTTGATAACAGTGAGTCTCTAAAATTAAAATCTTTTCCTACAAAAGAAAAACGAAAAATAGTTGTGCTCAGAAAAATATCTTCTTTATTTGAGATGAACAAGAAATATTCAGAAAAAGAAATAAATATAATATTAAAGACGGTGTATCAGGATATTGCCACGCTACGAAGATATTTAATTGAATATGGTTTCATGGAGAGAACTACGGATTGTAGTGAATACTGGTTAAAGATTTAAGTTGAAAAGCGGCCTAAGTAGAGGTTGATTTTTAATGGTCTAATAAAATTTTCTGGAATTAACAGGCAGCCTATTTTGGCTGCCCATTTTGGTATATAAGTTTTTGATTCAGGTGCAAAAAATCTCCACTTGAAGTATTTTATAAATGGGTTATATGAGGAAAAGGTTATAAGATGATTGAGCAACAAAACTAGGTAGAAATCCTCAGCTCTAAAAATAGGCAAATGTTTTATCCAGTATTATTTTAAAGTTTTAATATGGATTCATAAGCCGATATTGTATCGAGAGCAGTTTTATCCCAGGAAAAGCTTTTACTACGAGTTAAGCTTTTCTTGACCATGGTTAGTCTTAATAAGCTGTTACTTAACACTCTTTCGATATCATAAGATAATGCATCTATATCATTTGGATCTATAAAAAGTGCAGATTCATAACATACTTCTGGAAGTGAAGTAACATTAGAAGCTATTACAGGCGTTCCACAAGCCATTGCTTCTATAGGTGGTAGTCCAAAGCCCTCATAAAATGATGGGTATACTAAAACTTCAGTAGCATTATAAAATAAAGGCATATCTTCAATAGGAATAAAATCTGTAAAAACAACATTGTTAGAGAGATGTAATTCCTCAGCTCTATTTCTATATTTTTCATAGGAAGCGCCTTTTTTACCTGTAATCACTAACTTGAAAGTTTCTTTTAACTTATTAGGAAGATTTGCATATGCTTCAATTAGACCTATTATATTTTTTCTTGGGCTAAAGCCACCAACGTATAATATGAAATCTTCCTGTATGCCATATTTTTTTGTGATAAGATCTTTTGATTGACATTTACTAAGTGGCCTATAAATATCTTGAGCAGCAAGTGGAGTAACATAAATATTTTCAGAAGGAAAATCAAATTCTTTAGCTATATCATCTTTAGAAAAATTAGACACGGTAATTATTCCGTCACAGTTTTTCAGGATTTTAGGCAATTCATTATTAAATATTCTAAGGTATCTATCACTAACAGTTTCAGGCATTCTTAACGGGATTATATCGTGCAATGTAATAACTTTTTTACAAGTGATATTTTCTGATAGTCCAACTCCATTCTGTGGTACATGGTATAGTTCAATATCAGTATTATTCAATATATTTGGAACATTTACATCATCCCAAAAACTGTTAGAAGATGTTGAGTCAACGAATGAAGTTTTAAAATTACTTTTTAAATTTTCTATAGAGTTACATTGTGGCATGAAAATTAAATAGTTATTATCAGAATCAACATTACTAAGACTTTGTATTAATTGATTAGTGTATGTGCCTATTCCAGTTCCGTGATACCACTTTGCAGCTCTGCCATCTATTCCTATTTTCATTATTAAACCCTTTCATAGCATTTATCCTAATCCATTATATTAAAAGAATATAAAAAATGTTAATAAAAGAAATACAACTCTCATATAAATATACAGGAGGTGAGAACTATGATGAGGGAATTTGAAATAGAAAGACAATTTAACATTAAGATAGAAAAAATTAAAGCTAATAAAGGAGTATACTATCTTAAAACAGACAAGGGCGAAAGATGTTTAAAGAAAATAAATTATGGACCTCAAAAATTATTATTTGTATACGGTGCTAAAGAGCACTTGAGGAAAAATGGTTTTAATAATTTAGATAAATATTATTTAAACATAAATGGAGAACCTTATGCATTAGTTAATGAAGATTTATACACTTTATCTGAATGGTTAGAAGGAAGAGAATGTGACTTTCATAATATAGATGAGGTAAAGATTGCAGCTAAAACTTTAGCTAATCTTCATGAAGCATCTAAAGGATATGATCCACCAGAAAATTCTAAGCTTAAAAGTGATCTTGGTAGATGGCCTCATTTAATAGAAAAGAGAATTAAATCTCTGGATAAAATGAGAGATATGGTGCGAAAGAAGAGTATAAAAAGTGATTTTGACATACTGTATTTAAAGTCTATGGAATTTTATAAGGAAATTGGAAAGAAGGCTTTAGCAACCTTAAATGAATCAGACTATTACGAATTATGCATGTTTGCAGAGAATGAAAAAAGCTTTTGCCATCACGACTTTACTTACCACAATATAATCTTAAGTGAGAATATGGATGTACATGTTATAGACTTTGATTATTGCAAAAGAGAAATTAGAACCTTTGATATTAGTAATTTTATGATAAAAGTTCTAAAGCGAGTAGAATGGAATTTAGAATTTGCTAATGCAATTATAGATTCGTATAATTCAGTATATCCGTTAAAATCAGAGGAATATAAAGTATTATATGCATATCTTCAATTTCCACAAAGATATTGGAGACTTGCTAATAGGTACTATTATAATGAAGTTAACTGGGGACAAAATACATTTGCAAGTAAATTAGAATCCATAATAAATGAGCAGGAAAAGTATCTAGATTTCTTAGAAAAATTTAAGAATGATTATAAAATATAACGAGCAAATATTAAAGGAAAGAACTGGTTAAAAATAATTTTATATTATTTTTAACCAGTTCCTTTATTATTAAGACTAAGAAATATATATGAACAGCTATTATAATGAGAAACCTTTAATAACCTCTACCATATTATAAATTGTGAAATAATATCATAGGAAGAGAATAATGGAGATAGGAGATATTGTTGTAAGAAAATCATACAATAAAGATATTACATTTAAGATAATTGATATCAAAAATAATAATGGTAAAGATAATATTATTTTAAAAGGAATTAATATAAGAATAATAGCTGATGCAAGTATAGACGATTTAGAAATGGTTGAAGAGGAAGATAGCGGCTCTCAAGATAAAATTCTAAATACTAGAGTAAATGAGGCTATAAAGAAAGCTATGATTTTAAGGGGAGATCTTAGGGATAAAGTTGAGAAGTCTCCAAAAATAAAAGCAAAAAATGATTTAATGTTTGGTAGGCCTGGAAAAATACTTCATGTTGATGGAGATAGTGAATACATGGAAACTTGCTTGAAAGTATATAAACAATTATCATTGGATGCTGTTGGCAGAGCTATACCTGAAAGAGAACAACCAGATGTAATTGTGGATTTAGTTAAAGAAGTAAAACCAGATATTGTAGTTCTGACTGGTCATGATAGTGTTCTAAGAGACCCCAAAGATTATCTATGCCTAGACAATTATAGAAATTCAAAATATTATTTGGAATCTGTTAAGAATTTGAGAAATTATAATTCAAGTTATGATGAGTTAGTCATATTTGCAGGAGCATGTCAAAGTTGCTATGAAAGGATATTAGATGTAGGTGCTAATTTCGCATCGAGTCCCAATAGAGTTTTAATTCATTGTCTTGATCCTGTTTTTGTATGTGAGAAGATTGCTTATACAAGGATAGATAAAGTAGTATCGATAACTGATGTAATTGAGAATACAATAACAGGGATAAAGGGAGTTGGAGGGCTACAGACTAGAGGCAAATATAGAGAGGGATATCCTAAATCTCCATATATTTAAATATATGGTTAACAAGTTAGCTAGCAATAGTATTAAAATCTTTTTAATAATTTTTTGTTGCAAAATATAACAAATCTAATGTTCATATATTATAAAGAGGGCTATATGCGTATTGAAATAAAAGTAATATGCTATAACCTTCTTTTTAACGCTTTATTTGAGATGATTGCTATTATTAATTAGGATTTGCATACAGGATAATATGGACCAAAATTCAAATTAATAAAATAGTAATTTTTATTATTGATGGAATATGGTTTATAATTAAAATATTAAAAAAACAAAAATAAAGTATGTAAGAAGGAATGTTGATGAGAGCAAATCTAAATTTAATAATTAAAAAGAGTATTAGAAGGATAAAAGATATTTTTTCTATAGAGGAGATTGTAAAAAAGCATAAGCTACACAGTATATTTAACACGATTATTATTATAGCAATATTAATTTTTTCATTATTTACAATTCTTTCGTATAGAATGGTTGAATATAGTAATAGCAACCAAAATAAAATGTATGAGGATGGATACTTGGCATCCAATTATGCTAATAAAATTAATGAAGATATTTTAAACATAAGAATAAATTCAATTTTATATTCAACTTCCTATGAACAAGCTATAGCAGATGAGTTAAAAGTATATGGAAAAGATATTGAAGATAACGTTAATAATTATAAATCACTTCATAATTTAACAGAAGAAGAAAAGGATATACTGAGCAGACTTGAAAAAACCAATGAGCTTCATTCGGTTAAGGTTAAGGAAATGATTTATGACATTAGTAAGTCGATAGAAATTAAAGATACTGTAGTTAAGGAAATTTTTTATTTAGAGAATACAACAATTGGATTAAGTAAGCAATTACTAGACTATTCAAATGTGTATGTACATAATTTAAATGACAAGAATAAAGAGATAAATAGGATAGTTATAAGCACAATTATTATTGTTAATTTGGCTATGGTATTTCTATTTATTATAATTATTTTTATCGTTAGAAAAATTAATGAAACTGCAGATTTTTATGCTTTTTATAGTTCTATTACTGGATTACCAAATAAAAAATATGTGGTAGATACTTTAGCTAATGACATTTCTAAAGTGGGTAAGGATAAATATGGAGTATTAGCAAGCCTTGATGTGGACAACTTTAGGGCAGTTAATGATACCTTGGGACATAGCTGTGGTGATAAATTTTTGAAGGAAGTTGGAAGAAGGTTCAAAAAGATAATAAATGCAGGAGATTATGTCTGTCATGTCAGTGGAGATGAGTTTTTATTTTTTATTAAATCTGTAAATAATAGAAATGAAGCTGAAATTATGGCAAAGAAAATATTAAATACGTTTGAGGAAGTATTTTGTATCAAAGGAAATAGAATTGATTATGTAACTTCAAGTTTAGGATTAGCGGTCATTAATAAGGATGGAAATGATTTTGAAACTTTATATAATTATGCAGATGATGCTATGTATTATTCAAAAAGGGCTGGAAAAAATAGATATAGTTTTTATGATAGGGAAATGAGTTCAGGAGTATATGAAAAAGCCATAAAGAAAAAAGAAATTGAAGAAGGAATTAAGAATGGAGAATTTAAGGTGTTTTACCAGCCTAAGATATCAAATAAAGAAAAGTTTTTAGGGGCAGAGGCCCTTGTAAGATGGATAAAAAATGATAATAAAATCATACCACCATCAGAATTTATAGAATTTGCAGAAAATGAGGGACTTATAAAAAATATAGGTGAAGTAGTTATTATCGAAGTATGTAAAAAAATAGATGAGTGGATTAAGAAAGGTTATAGCAACTTTAGGATAGCGATTAATTTATCAGCGGAACAACTTATAAATGATGAGCTATGTGATAAGGCATTAAATATTATAAAAAAATTTAGAATTCCATTTGAATATATAGAATTCGAAGTTACTGAATCTATAATAATAAAGGACTTTAATGTTGCAATTAAGAATATTGAAAAAATTAAGAGTTATGGTATTAAAGTCAGCCTTGATGACTTCGGTACTGGATATTCATCTCTAAATTACTTAAAGGAACTTTCAATTGATTGTGTAAAAATTGATAAGTCATTCATTGATAATTTAGTTTTTGATGATGCAAGTAATGTTATGGTTAATACAATAATAAAGATATGCCATTACTTTGGTTATGAGGTAGTAGCTGAAGGCGTTGAAAAAAGAGAACAAGTTGACTGTTTAAAAGATTTAGATTGCGATATATTTCAAGGATATTATTTTGGAAAACCAATGAATCACGAGGACTTTGAAAGTCAATTTTTACTAGATTTAGATAGATAGATTTATATAGTCTATTAAGTATCTAGAAAATTAAATGAAAAATATAATTAAAAAGTAAATTTCATAAGAAATAGAATAATAATTAAAAAAATACAGATAATAAAATAAAATAGCCGATAAATATATATAATTGGAAAAATGTTTACATTGACAATATACCGTTGTTAATGATAAAATAATAATTTTACTTGACAAAAATAAGCCTATAAGGTATAATATATAATGAAAGAGGGTGTTTACATGGAAAAAGTTAAAACTATTGCTTCCATTAAAAACGACATAGAGAGGCACGTAGGTCAGAAAGTGACTCTGAAAGCTAATGGTGGAAGAAAAAAGATTTTAGTTAACGATGGTATAATTGAAAGTGTATACCCAAGCATTTTTGTAATAAGATTAAAAAATGACACCCAAAGGACTGTGACATATAGTTATTCAGATGTATTAACAAAGACTGTACAATTGGTATTTCCAACTAGAATATAAACTTCGATTAAATCGGGGTTTTTCTTTTTAATAAAGAATATTAAATAATAACTTTACAAGTAAATTTATTATTTAATATTTATTTTTATTATAATTTAAATAAATGGATGTTTTTAAAAATGTAAGATAATAACTTTCTGGTGATATTTCTGAATAGGCGCCATTAGAGAAGTAAATTATTGGAAAGTTTAAGATGTGTTTATGAGATGTTTTGAAAAAAATTACCAATAAATTGATAATTTAAACGCAAAATTCGCTAAGAAAGCTGAATTAATTGCATGCAAATACAAAAAAAGAAAGATGGTGGGTTTCCATCTTTCAACTATGGTATAAAAGGGTATTGAGAATTTATGAGAGGTTATATGGTCAATAACCACTTACTATATTACGACAAAAAATAGTATATGTCAATAAAAAACGAAAAAAAATTTAGAAGAAAAAATTATCAGGCGAAAATTATAAAATCTTTACTAAAATTTAATATTAAAATAAAAATATACCTATCATAAATTTCATCTTAAAAGTATATAAATGAATAATAGGAATTTTATGGAGGTATAAAAAAGATGGCAGATATAGATATCATAAAAGAAAATGTACAATTTGAGCAGTTACTTAGAGAAAACAATACTAATACAGTATTAAAAGATGAATACTTAATACCAGATACTCATCCAGACGTACAAGAGATATTAACTGTAGAAGCTAGACCGACTATAACTAATAAGGAACTAATTGGTGATAAAATAGTAATTGAAGGTAAAGTTGAATACACAGTAATATATTTAGCTAAAGAAGATGGCTTAGTGGCAAATTCGGTTAGCTATAACCAAAACTTCACTAATAATATTGATTTAAATCAAGGTGAAAATAAAGTGATTTGTGAAGCGGAGTGTAATGTTGAACATATAGAAGCTGCTATAATGAATGAAAGGAAAATATCTATCCAAGGCATAATTACAATAGATTGGGAGCTTTATAAAAGCAATGAATTCGAATTTGTAAAAGATATAGAAGGAAGCGATGAGGTAGAAGTATTAAAAAATACAGAAACAATAAACAAAATGAATGCAACTGAAAATGTTGAATTAGTTGGTAGATCTATGATCAGAGTAGGAATGGATAAGCCTCAAATTAGTAAAATATTAAAATGTTCATTATTACTGCACAAAAAAGAAATAAAAATTGTAGACGACAAAATATATCTTGGATGTTACTGTAAATTAAATATTTTATACAAAGGAGAGGATTCTAGAGAATTAATTCCGTTAGAGGACGATGTTTACTTATCAAAAGAAGAAGAAATTAGAGGCATTACATCAGATATGATTCCAAATGTTTCATATGAAGTGTTAAATAATGACTTAATGTTAGAAGAAGACGACTTGGGAGAAGTAAGAATCGTAAATGATGAGTTCGTAGTGAGAGCGAATGTTAAAATATTTTCAAAGGAAAATATAGATACAATTAAAGATGCATATTCTACTAAATGTTTGCTTGGGCTTAAGAAAGATGAACATGAGGTTGGCATTCTACATGGAATTAATAACTCTGAATCAATAATTAAGTATAATATTCAATTGAAAGATAATGATTTAAGACCTGAACATATTATATCTGCAAATGGAACTATAATAATAACTGATAAGCAAGTTATGAGAGATCGAGTTGTTGTAGAAGGCATTGTTAAAGCAGATGTGCTATACAAGACAACAGATGAGGAAAAATATTTATCACATATTAAAGCTGAAATACCATTTTCAGCAATGATAGATATTAGTGGTGCTGACGAAAATATGAAATCTATAGTGAAAGCAAATTTAGAAAACATAGATGCAGCAATAGAAGGAAATAGTATAGCAATTAAAGCCAATATAATATTATCTGGCAAGGTTTTATACGAAGTAAATAAAGAATTTATTTCAGACATAATTGAGGAAGAGGGAGATATTCCAGAAAAAAAAGCAAGCATAACTATTTATGTTGTGGGTAAAGGCGATACTTTTTGGGATTTGGCTAAGAAGTATAATACAACAGTAAATGATCTGATTAAAATAAATAAAATTGAGGATCCTGAACATATAGAAGAGGGAAGAAAATTAATAATTCCGGGAAGAGCTATTTTTTAGGAAATAATAAGTTCATAAAATAAAGAGAGGTTTCAAGAGGCTTTATAGTTATCTGGAAGCCTCTTTTTGTTGAAGCTAATTTTTTGAATAATTATTAAAATTCGTGGATAGAATATGTAATGCATGATATGAGGTGATAAAATTTGAAAAAAGTTTTAAGTGGTAATTTAATAATCATTGGAGGAGCAGAAGATAAAGAAGGAAAAAAAGAAATTCTAAAAAGAGTATGTGATTCTATTGATAAGAATGAAGATGTATTATTAGTTGCAACAATCGCAACTGACTATCCCAAAGAAGCCGCGAGTAAATATAAAGAAGTTTTTGGAGAGCTTGGAGTAAAAAATATAAAAGTATTAGATATAAGCGAGAGAACAGAAGCATCTGACGATATGAATGTAGAACTAATAAGAGAGTCTGCATTAATATTTTTTACAGGAGGAGATCAATTAAAAATAACAAGTTTAATTGGTGGAACTCCAGTTTACGATGCGTTAGAAGAAGCATGGAAGAATGGTGCATTTATAGTAGGGACTTCAGCAGGGGCATCTGTAATGAGTGACACAATGATAGTTCAAGGACAAGATGATGATGATCCAAGAAAATGTACATTAAAAATGTCTCCAGGACTAGGGTTAATTAAAGATGTTATAATTGATCAACATTTTGCTCAAAGAGGAAGAATAGGAAGGTTATTAACAGGAATCGCACAAAATCCTGAAGTTTTAGGAATAGGAATAGATGAAAATACGGGAATAATAGTTAATCAATCCGGAAGAATAGAAGTTATAGGAGAAGGGGCAGTTTATTTTATTGATGGTAGTGCAATTACTTATACTAATGTCTCAGAATTATACGCGGATGATATTTTAAGTATGCACAATGTTAAATTACATGTATTAACTGATGGAAATAAATTTGATCTTATAAAAAAGTCACCTTTTGAGGAGGAAAAGTTTAGTCATGAAGATACTACAAAAGAGAATATATGAAGGACAGAATGTTTATTCTCATAAAAAGTGTATAAGAATAGATGTCGATTTAGAAGGATATTGTGAAATTCCAAGCAAGGATATACCAAATTTCAATTTTAATCTTGTTAATATTATACCAGAGTTAAAAAATCATAGATGTGGTATTGATGAAGAAGGAGGCTTTGTTAAAAGACTCAGTGAAGGAACATACTTAGCACATATTTGTGAACATATAATGATTGCAATACAAAATAATTTGGGTATGGATGTTTCATATGGAAAGGCAAGAGAAATTGAGGGGGATATGTATTATATCATCATCCAATATGAATATAAAAATACTGCTACTGAAATTGCTAATTTAGCTATTGATTTAGTAAATTCATTAATTAAACAAAACCAAATAGATTTTAGTGGAAGAATAGATATTATAAAAGAAATTCTACAAAATGAGCAAATGGGAGCAACTACAAAAGCAATTTGTGATGCAGCGAAAGAATATAATCTTCCGGTAATGCAACTTGGTGATAGCAATATATATCAAATAGGATATGGAAAAGCTGGTAGAATAATAGAAGCATCAATAGGAAGTAAAACAAAGTGTGTAGGTGTTGATATATCTTGTGATAAGCTTTTAACAAAACAATTACTTCAAAATCAGAATATTCCTGTAGCAGAAGGAAGCAAGGTACATAATTTAATCGGATTATTACAGGAAGCAGAGAGAGTAGGATATCCAGTAGTATTAAAACCTCAATGTGGAAATAAGGGTCAAGGGGTAATCCTTAATATAAATAATCAGAAGCAATTAGTTGAAGCATTCATGAATTTAAAGAAAAAGCAAAAGGATATAATTCTTGAAAAATATCTTGATGGAAGAGATTATAGAGTTTGTGTAGTAAACTATAAGGTGGTGGCGGCATCGTTAAGACTCGCACCTTTTGTTATTGGAAATGGCAAGGATACTTTAAAGAAATTAATTGATGTTATTAATGAGGATCCTCTTAGAGGAGAAGATCACGAAAAAGCATTAACTAAAATAAAAATTAATCAAGAATTAATTTCTTGTCTCTCAAAAAGAGGATTAGAATTAAACTATATACCTAAAGACGGAGAAAAAATATTATTAAGAGAAAATGCAAATCTTTCAACTGGTGGTATGGCAGTAGATTGTACTGATGAAATTTGTGAAGAAAATATTGAACATTGTATAAATGCGGCGAAAACTTTAGGGTTAGATATATGTGGAGTTGATATCTGTACAAAGGACATAAGTGTTCCACTTGAAAAGAACAATGGTGTTATATTGGAGGTAAATGCTGCTCCAGGAATAAGAATGCACCATTATCCTCTAAAAGGAAGAACGAGAAATGTAGGAAAAGCGATTTTAGAAATGCTTTATGATGAAAAGCCATATAATATTCCTATAGTTTCTGTTACTGGAACAAATGGAAAAACAACAACTACAAGACTAATAAGTCATGTGCTAAGAAAAGTGAGTAATACTGTAGGAATGACATCAACTGATGGTATATATATAAACGACAAATGCATTCATAAGGGTGATGATGCAGGATTTGAAAGTGCAAGGACAGTTTTATTAAATAAAGATGTAGAGGTAGCAGTTTTAGAAACGGCTAGAGGTGGATTGGTAAAAAGGGGGTTAGCGTATGATCTTGCAGATGTAGCTGTTGTAACCAATATAACAAATGACCATTTGGGTTTAGATGAAATTAATAGTATTGAAGAACTAAGTTTTACAAAAGCATTAGTTGGGGAAGCGGTAAAACCTAATGGAGTTGTGGTAATAAATGCTGATGATAAATACAGTAAAACTATAATTAATAGGTTTGAAGCTGAGAAGATTTATTTCTCTAAGTCAAAAGAGAATCCTTTGATACAAGAGAATATAAATAATGGTAAAATAGCTGTCTTCATAGAAAATGATATTATATGTGTAGTAAACAAAAATAAAAAATATGAGGTAGTTTCAGTAAAAGAATTACCTATATCTTATAATGGACAACTGGAGTATAATATCGAAAATGCTATGGCAGCTTGTGCAGGATTGGTAGGTCTAAATATTGATTATTGTATTATCTCAAAAGGATTTATGGATTTTAAATTGGATGGAAAATACAATAGTGGAAGGTTTAATGTATATAATTATTATGGTAGAAAAGTTATTTTAGATTATGCCCATAATATAGAGGGATATAAGGCGGTTATATCTTCATTGAAGAAGATGAAAGGAAAAAGTAATCTTATTGGTGTGATTGGAATACCAGGAGATAGAAAAGATGATATAGGGTATGCGATTGGAGAAATATGTGCCAATAGCTTAGATAAGATAATTATAAAAGAGGATAAAGATAGACGTGGCAGAAATGTTGGAGAAATTGCAGAAATTTTAGAAAAATCTATATTAAAAGCAAATAAAAATGCAGATATAGATATATGCTTAGACGAAGTAGAAGCCTTAAAACATGCTATAAGTGCCAGTAATGAAAATGACATAATTGTAGTTTTTTATGAAAAATTAGATGCGCTTGTAGATGTTATAAATAAAGAGTATTTAGTAGAGTCAAACACCAGAAAGTACAGACGATATATTAATAGTCTGTAACTTGAATTTAATAAGGAACAATACTTTATGCTTTATTAAGCATAAAGTATATACCCCAATATCTCAATGAATGCATAATGAGCCTTTTTTAAATAACTTATTAGACAAGATTTTTTAGCTATGATAGAATATTGTTAAAATGTGCAGAGGAGATATATAAAATGAGGATTAAGGCTTATGCAAAAATAAATATCGCCTTAGATGTTGTGGGGAAAAGAGAAGATGGATATCATTTATTACGAATGATAATGCAGACTATAGATTTATATGACATAATTGAAGTAGAGAAGTGTGAGTCAGGGATAAATATAACTTGTAACAAGCATTATGTTCCTACAGATGAAAGAAATTTAGCATATAAAGCAGCAAGATTATTTAAGGAAACTTATTCTATTGATGAAGGAGTTAATATAAATATAATAAAAAACATTCCTGTATCAGCTGGACTAGCGGGAGGAAGCACTGATGCATCGGGAGTTCTAAAAATTATGAATAAGTTATTTAATATTAATGCAAATAATAATGAGCTAAAAGAGTTAGGATTAAAGTTAGGTGCAGATGTTCCGTACTGTATTAGTGGTGGAACAGCATTATGTGAAGGCATTGGTGAGAAAATTACAAACTTAAAAAGCTTTCAGAATAAGATTTTAGTTTTAATAAAACCGCCTTTTGGAGTTTCGACTAAAGAGGTGTATAAGAGTTTTGATTTATCCAAAGTTGTTTTTCATCCTAGGATAAAGGAGTTAATAGAAGCTATAGAAAATGATGATATTTATTTTATCGCCAATAATATGAAAAACTTATTAGAAAATGTAACTCTGAAGAAGCATAAAATTATTTCTAATATTAAAGAGGAAACTATACTGAATGGTGCCATTGGTACTATGATGAGTGGTAGTGGTCCTACTGTTTTTGCTTTCTTTGATGATATGCTAAAAGCGCAAATGTGTTATGATAATATGAAGAAGAAGTATAAAGATGTATTTATAACAAGAACAATTTAACTTGAAAAAATGTATAAAAAGCCTCCAAGTGGTAATACTTTGAACTACAAGGGGGTTTGTTTATGAAAAGATATTTAAGATTAAGAAGATTAGTATATATAATTGTATTGTGTTCAATTGTAAGTATATTTAGCGGGTGTACAAGTGTTGGAGCAAATAAAGATCTTGAAAGTAGTGCTTTTGGAATGCTAAGTAGAGCTGAAACTCAAGATAATGTAAGAATGCTAGATTATAATGAAGTTAAGGACTCATTAATAAGATTTCATGTTATAGCTAATAGCGATAATGATGATGATCAAAAATTAAAAATAGAAGTGAAAAATAAAGTTATAGATTATTTATATCCTTATTTAAATTCTTCGGAATCTTTAGATGAGTCTAGAGAGATCATAAAAGATAAGATGCAGGATGTAAAAAAGATAGCTGAAGAAGTGATTAAAAATAATAATTATAAATATGATGTGAAAGTTGAATTATCTAGAGAAAATTTTCCGGATAAATCCTATGGGAACATTACCTTGCCACAAGGAAATTATGAAGCTTTTAGGATAATCATAGGAAGTGGACAGGGTAGAAATTGGTGGTGTGTGATGTTTCCGCCATTATGCTTTGTTGATGAATCCAAAGCCCAAGTTGAATATGATAAAACAGAGGAAAAGATAAAGGTGAGCGATGGTAAAAAAAATAGAGCCGAAGAAGTAAATTTAGATAAAACAGAAGAAGCAAATAAAGAAGGAAATAATAATATACAAATAAAATTTAAAATTTTAGAGGTACTTAAAGAGATATTTAATTAAATGGAATAAGAAGACGAAAGAGTTCAATATAAAAAACTGGACAAGTTTTTGTACTATGTGTAATAGTACAAAATAAATTAATAGAATAATGTGAAATAAGATTGAAATGTCAGTTTAAGTATTATGCTAATGAAAAATATATGTATAAAAAATCGGAGGCCGAGTATATGAATAAAAAAGCAATTATAACTGTTGATAGTGCTGTTTTAAATGATGAAGAAGATTTAATAGGAGTAGTGACGCCTGGGGAATTTTATGAAACAGAAGACGGATTTAGAGTAGAATATGAGGAGACAAAATTATCAGGTATGGAAGGTACCAAAACTATTATAATAATAAGAGAAGATTCCTTCGATTTAATAAGAGAAGGGACGACAGAAACTAAGATGGAATTTAAAGATAGGCAAAAGACTGTATCTTTATACAAAACACCTTATGGGGTAATGGAAATAAAAATAGATACTAAAAAATTAGAGATTAATGTTGATGAAGAAGGTGGAATAATAAATACAATGTATGCCTTAGAAATTGGTGGACAACCTGCATTAAAGACTAATTTATCAATTGAAATAAAAGTACAGTAAATTATAGGATACTTAATAACCTCCTTTTCAATATAATAAAAAGATATATTTAAACTGATTAGTTTACAACTATAAGGATATAATTTGAAATGGAGGGATAATTATGGAAAATAGATTGAAATATTTAAGTATTTTAAGAAATATATGCAATTACTATGAAATTAGTGAAGAAAAGTTTATAGAACTGTTAAAGGATAGAGATAATAAATATATATTACTTTTATTATTAAAAAATAATAATTGCTTAGAAACTAGTAGGATAAAAGAAATGCTTAAGATCAAAACATCTAGAAGCATAAATAGTAATTTGAAAATAGCAGAGGAAAAATTACTTGTGAATAGATTTTTTAGAGAAAAGTATTTTGAACTGGAGAATACTATAGAAAAGAGTGACATAACGAATTTATAAAAAAAGACTAGATATTGATATAAATATGTGATATTATAATACCTATGTTATTAAGCAACACAAATACCCCATAGTATATTTTATGGGGTGATTTACATTATAGCATTACTTTACGAATAAGTCAACATCAAGTTGTTGGCATATTTTAACATAGGGAGGATAAAAATGAATACAAAATACATTTTTGTTACAGGTGGAGTTGTTTCAGGTATTGGAAAAGGAATAACGGCAGCATCTCTTGGGAGATTGTTAAAGAATAGAGGAGTGAAAATTTCTATTCAAAAATTTGATCCATATTTAAATGTAGATCCAGGAACAATGAGTCCATATCAACACGGAGAAGTTTTTGTAACGGATGATGGTGCTGAAACGGATTTGGATCTAGGTCATTATGAAAGATTTATAGATGAGAACTTGACTTTAAACTCAAATGTTACAACTGGTAAAATATACAGTTCGGTTATAGAAAAGGAAAGAAGAGGAGAATATCTTGGAGCTACAGTTCAAGTAATTCCTCATATAACAAATGCAATAAAGGATAAGGTTTATCAAGTAGCAAATGAAAGAGATGTTGATGTAGTAATAACTGAAATTGGTGGAACTGTTGGTGATATAGAATCTCAACCATTTTTAGAAGCTATTAGACAAATAAAAAGTGAAGTTGGAGCTGAAAATGTTTGTTACATCCACGTTACCTTAGTACCATACTTAGGAAAAGCAGGAGAATTGAAAACAAAACCAACTCAGCACTCTGTAAAAGAATTAAGAATGATAGGTATTCAACCAGATATAATAGTTTGTAGAGCTGAAAAAGAATTGACAGATGATATTAAAGCTAAAATAGGTTTGTTCTGTAATATAGATGGAAGATCAGTAATTCAAAATCTTGATGCAGAGCATTTATATGAAGTACCATTAATGTTACATTCAGAAGGATTAGATAACCTTGTATGTGAGAAATTACATTTAGGATGTAGAGACATAGATAATTCTGAATGGATCGAAATGGTAGATAGGATAAAGAATCTTAAGAATAACGTAAGAATAGCTTTAGTTGGTAAATATGTTGAATTACATGATGCATACATATCAGTAGTTGAAGCATTAAGTCATGGTGGATTTGCTAATGATTCTAAGGTAGAAATAAAATGGGTCAATGCTGAAAATATTGAAAGCAGCAGTGCTGATGAAATGCTTAATGATGTTGATGGTGTTCTAGTACCAGGCGGATTCGGAGATAGAGGAATAGAAGGAAAGATTGAAGCTATAAAGTGGGCAAGAGAGAACAAGAAACCTTTCCTAGGGATTTGTTTAGGAATGCAATGTGCTGTTATTGAATATTCAAGAAATGTACTAGGATTTGAAGATGCTAATAGCTCAGAAATAAATCCGGATACAAAACATCCTGTTATAGATCTTATGCTAGATCAAAAGGATATAGAGAATCTTGGAGGTACAATGAGATTAGGTCAATACCCTTGTAAATTAGATGAAAATAGTAATTCTTATAAAGTTTATAAGAAGGAAACTATAAATGAAAGACACAGACATAGATATGAATTCAATAATGAATTTAGAAAACAAATAACTGAAGCAGGAATGAAAATTGTGGGAACTAGTCCTGATGAAAGGTTAGTTGAAATTGTTGAGGTTGAAGATCATCCTTGGTATGTTGCAGTTCAATTCCATCCAGAATTGAAATCAAGACCAAATAAACCACATAAATTATTTGTAGGCTTTATTGAAGCGGCAGTAAAAGAAAAATTAGTAAAGTAAATTTGTTTTATATGCATGTTTAATATATAATAATTTTAGGCATAATAATTATATGAACTGGTAAACTTATTTTATAGCTTACCAGTTCAAAATTATATATAATATATTTAACTTAATAAAGTTATAACATTAGTAAATTTATAGAACATCAAAAATGATATCGTATAATATTTAATATTATTCTAAAATATTTCTAAAGCGTTGTATCACATCTGATTATCTTATTATTAAATTTTCCAATACAACTATAATTAAAATGAATTGATTTTTATAGATTAATAATCTATAAATTGGAGGTGCGAATTTGACAAAACAAGATTATGAAAGCATGACTTTAACTAGTTTAAAAGAAATTGCTAAAGATTTAGGTGTTAAAAATATATCTAAATATAAAAAGAATGAACTTATAGAGGAAATATTAAAGAGTTCTAATAATTTTATAAAAAAAGATGGAACAATATTAAGAGAGAATATAGCTCCTAAAGTTGGAGAAAAAACTCAAGATAATACTGAAAAAAATAGCGCTAGGGAAGTTGAAAAAGTTAATAGAATTTCAGAATCAAGAGAAGAAGTAAATAAAATTGAAGCTGCAGAGAAAAAAGAAAATTTGAAAGAGATGATAGATGAATCTAATGTGGCAAAAGGGATTTTGGAAATTTTAGAAAATAATAGTTTTGGTTTCTTAAGATGCAAAAATTATTTGACCAGTAGTGATGATATTTATGTATCTCCATCTCAAATTAGAAGATTTAATCTAAGAACAGGGGATGAAGTTGAAGGAAAAGTAAGAGAAGCTAAAGAAACTGAAAAATTTAAAGCACTTTTGTTTGTTCAAAAGGTTAATGGGGAGCATCCAGAGAAGGCAATAGGTAGAAAATCGTTTGAAACTTTAACTCCTATATATCCAAAAGAAAGATTGAGATTAGAGACTTCCGACAAAAATGATTTGTCATCTAGATTAATGGATATAATTTGCCCAATAGGTAAAGGGCAAAGAGGAATAATAGTAGCACCACCTAAAGCAGGAAAGACTACTTTGCTAAAAAAGGTGGCGCAAAACATATCTAAAAATTATCCGGAAGTTAAACTGATAGTACTACTTATAGATGAAAGACCAGAAGAGGTTACGGATATGAAGCGGTCTATAAATGGAGATGTCGTTTATTCAACTTTTGATGAAGAACCACAAAATCATGCAAAAGTAGCTCAAATGGTTCTGGAAAGAGCAAAGAGGATGGTTGAGCAAGGAAAAGATGTTGTCATACTTATGGATAGTATAACTAGATTATCAAGAGCTTATAATTTGACAATAAATCCTACTGGTAGAACTTTGTCGGGTGGTCTTGATCCAGGGGCTCTTATAATGCCTAAGAAATTCTTTGGAGCTGCAAGAAAAATTGAAGAGGGAGGAAGCTTGACAATACTTGCAACTGCGCTTGTTGAGACAGGTTCTAGAATGGATGATATGATTTTTGAAGAGTTTAAAGGTACAGGAAATATGGAAGTTCATCTTGATAGAAGATTACAAGAAAGAAGAATTTTCCCTGCTATTGATATATATAAATCAGGAACTAGGAAAGAAGATTTAATTTTATCCAAAGAGGAGTTAGATGTAGCATTTTCTATAAGAAAGACAATGTATAAGGATGGTAATTCGGACGGTGTTACAGAAAATCTTATCAATATGTTATCTAAGACTAATGATAATAAAGAATTTGTAAATGTTTTTCAAAAGAAGAGTTAATAACATAATGAAAAAGGATGACCAGTTAGATTTACGGTCACCCTTTTTATTTATTTGAAATTAAATCGTTTGCTATGTCGACTATTTTGGTTAAAGAATATGTTGAAGATAATTCTTTTAATTTAAGTCTTAAGTTAATTAATTCGTCTGGATTATCTATTAAGCGATTCACTGTATCGTTAATTTTATTTAAATCTTTTATATAAATTGAATATCCCTCGGTTGTAAGAAAATCTATATTCTCACTTTCTTGTCCGGGTATAGCAAAAGGAATCACTAATGGTATATTTTTAACTATAGATTCTGTAACTGTTAAACCACCAGGTTTTGATACAATTATATCGCAATAATCCATAAGGTAAGAAATATCTTGAGTAAAACCTAGTATATGAAGTTTTTTATTCGCAAAATTATTTTCCTGACAGTATTTAACCAACTTATTCTTTAGGTGATTATTTTTGCCACAGACAACAGTAATTCTTAATTTCTTTGGATTCTTTAATAATTCTTTTAGCACTTTAAATATGGTATTTAGCCCGAGGCTACCACCCATAAGTAATATATTAAAATATTCATCATCCTTTAGAGTGTCGGCAGAAGTAACTTCTGTGTAAAACCTATTGCTTATTGGAATACCTATAGGATAAATCTTGTTAGGACTCACAGTTCTATTCATTAATGATTGCTTTGTATAGTTACTGCCAGTTATATAAGCATCAACACAGGAATCTACATATAGATAATGAGCTTTAAAATCTGTAACCACTAAAATGAATGGAGTTTTTAATCCTTGTTTTTTTAAGTCTGAGATAACACTGATGTTTATAGAGTGAGTGGCTATAATTATATCAGGCCGTATCTCATCTATTACTTTTGAAACTTTCTTTCTAGTCATAAAGAAAATAATCTTTAAAAATTTATTAATATATTTGTTGTCGGTTAAGTTGTAAAATAAGCCATAAGTTCTAGGGAATTTTGCGGCGGAAATTTCATATGCCATTACAATAATATCATTAAGAAATTTACTATTCTTAGCTAGAAAATCAAGTTTTGTAATTTCGTAACCAGCATTTTTAAAAGATTCTGCTACAGAAGTGGCAGCCTGATTATGTCCTTGGCCCGTAGATGTTGTTAAAATTAAAACTTTTTTCACGAAAGTCACTCATTTCAATAGTATTATATTACATAGTTTACCATATCTATTGTGCAATTTAAATACTAAATTATACATGGTAATATATTAAAAGTTAGTTAATTAACCTAATTAATGCAAAAGTTCAGGTTTTAATTAGCCTTATTTAAATTTTTTACATATTTATAAAATGCAACAAAAAAAGGAAAGACATTGTCTTTCCGTAAGGATATTACTTGCTGCCAAGGTTGAATCTCTTGTTGAATTTATCAACTCTTCCACCAACGTCAACAATTTTTTGTTTACCAGTGAAGAATGGGTGGCATTTAGAGCATATTTCAACTTTTAGTTCTTCTTTAACAGAACCAGTAGTGAAAGTGTTTCCACATGCACACTTAACCACTGTTTCGTGGTGGTATTCTGGATGTATGCCTTCTCTCATTATTTTTCACCTCTTTCAATTATATAAACTTATGTTAATTATTCAATAACAACCATTAGATTATAGCATAGTGGAAATTTAGCGTCAATAATAAAGTGAAACTTTTCAGATGGAGTCTTAACTCCAGCTGAATTTAGTTGAGCTTATACCCTCGGAGGGCACCTTGTCCAGGAGTTTGTAGCTGTTATTTCCTACTTGAAAAAGAGTAATTGTTTCAGGTGCTATCTATAGGATAAAATATAGATGCAAATAATATAAAAATGTCTTTTTATGATGAGTATTAAATGATATAATCGTGTATGATACCTTTAAAAGGAGAGTACTTTAAAGATGAGCAAATTATATTTTAGATACGGAGCTATGAATTCAGGTAAGTCAACCCATTTAATGCAAGTTGCTTATAATTATGAAGAACGCGGGATGAAAGTGATTATTATAAAACCTAAAGTTGACAATAAGGGTGGAAATACACTTGTATCTAGACTTGGGGTAAATAGACAAGTTGATTTATTGATTTCGGAGAACGACAATATTTTAGAGATAATACATAAGTATTTAAACGAAGGTGAAAACATAGATTGTATATTAGTAGATGAAGTCCAATTTATGAAACATGAACAAATAGACCAATTATTTGAAATAGCAGTGAGAATTAATATACCTATAATATGCTATGGACTTAGGACGGATTTCAAAATGGATGGGTTTGAGGGGAGTAAAAGATTGCTATTATTAGCACACAGCATAGAAGAAATGAAAACAATATGTGCGTGTGGAAAGAAAGCTATATTTAATGGTAGAAAGGTAAGTAATAGATTTGTGTTTGAAGGTGAACAGATTGCTATAGATGAACAAAATAATGTTGAATATGAATCATTATGTGGAGAATGTTATTATAAATATAAAGAAAAATAATAAAAGAGAGTAAGTGATTTTATTAATGAGAAGATGTGATGTTGGAGGTCAAGCTGTTATAGAAGGCGTTATGATGAGAGGTAGTAAAAGCTTAGCAACAGCTGTTAGAACTCCTAATGGAAAGATAGAAATAGATTTTAAAGATAATAGGCCAGTAACAAAGAAATATCCGTTTTTAAATATACCATTTCTTAGAGGTTTTTTTGTGCTAATAGAATCTATGAAAGTGGGTATGGAATCTTTAAATTATTCTGCCACATTTTTAGAAGATGAAAATGAGGAGCCATCAAAATTTGAAAAGTGGTTAGAGAATAAATTAGGGAAAAGTGCTAACGACGTATTAATGGGAATAACGATGTTTATTTCATTCATTTTTGCTATAGGACTTTTTGTTGCGTTACCAACAGGGATTGCATCATTTTTTAAAGAAACAGGAATTTCAAATATAATGCTTCATTTAATAGAAGCAGGCATAAGAATTACTATTCTTTTGCTATATATGTTTTTTATCAGTAAACTTAGTGATATTTATAGGGTATTTCAGTATCATGGAGCAGAACATAAAACTATATTCTGCTATGAAGCAATGGAAGAATTAACGGTTGAAAATGTTAGAAAACAGCCAAGGCTGCATCCAAGATGTGGAACTAATTTCTTGTTCTTAGTAATGCTTGTTAGTATAATAGTCTTTTCGTTTACAGGATGGGGAGGTATTGTTGAAAGATTATTATTTAGAATTGTGCTTATACCGGTTGTTACGGGAATTAGTTATGAACTAATAAAATGGCTTGGTAAAGATGATGGTATTTTATCGAAGATAATAGCTTATCCTGGTCTTAAATTACAGTTGCTAACGACTAAGGAACCTGATGATTCTCAAATAGAAGTCGCTATAGCGTCTTTAAAAGCGGCAGAAGGAATTAAAGATCCAAATAAAAGTATAGAGGAATTAATAAATGCAGGAGCCTCTACGCTAAAGGAAAGTGGAATTGATACAGCAAGATTAGATGCTGAACTGCTATTAGGTAACATAATAGAAGAGAGCAGAATTTATTTAATTACCCACAAAGAAGAAGAAGTTAGTGCAGATAAGGCGGAAAGATATTTTAAATTTATAGAAAAACGTAGAAATAAAATGCCTGTTAAATATATTTTAAATAAGTGTGAGTTTATGGGGATTGACTATCATGTTGAGGAAGGTGTTCTAATTCCAAGAGATGATACAGAGATACTAGTTGATGAGGTGTTAAAAAGTATAGGAGAAAATGAAGAAAAGCAAGTGTGTGATTTGTGTTGTGGATCAGGGGCAATTGGTATAGCATTAGCTCATTATAGACAAAATATAAAGGTGGATTTAATTGATTACTATCCAATTCCGGAAAAAGTATCATTAATAAATATAAAGAAAAACAAAATGGAAGATAGAGTAGCGTTTATAAAGAGTGATCTGTTAGAAAAACCTATAGAAGATAAAAAGATGTATGATATCATAGTCTCTAATCCCCCATATATAGAGGCAGAAGAGATTGATAAACTTATGGATGATGTTAAAAATTATGAGCCTCATACTGCTTTGGATGGTGGAACAGATGGGTTAGATTTTTATAGGAAGATAATTGATCAAAGTCAATATGTACTGAAACAATCTGGAATATTAGCATTTGAAATAGGATATAATCAAGGAGAAGCAGTAAAATTATTAATGGAAGAACATTACTTCGAGGATATAAAAGTTATTAAAGATTTTGCGAGCCTTGATAGAATAGTAATTGGAATTAGAATATAATTAAATATAAAAACTCAAATTAAAAAAATGGCTAGTTGGTTAACCACATAAAATATGATATAATGTAGAAATGTGAAAAAAAAAGTACGGAGTGATTAAATGTTATTAGATAGATTAGACTTTATAGAAAATAAATATGATGAATTATCAGTTAAAATTAGTGATCCATCAATTATGCAAAACCAAAATGAATGGAGAAAACTTTGTAAGGAACATGCAGATTTAGAGATTATCGTAAATGCCTACAGAGATTATAAAAAAGTAACTGAAGATTTAAAAGCTAACAAGGAAATGCTAAGTGGTGAAAGTGATAAAGAAATGAGAGAGATGTTAAATGAAGAAATATCTGATCTCACAAATAGGGAATCTGAATTAGAAAGAGAAATTCAAATTTTATTACTTCCAAAAGACCCTAACGATGATAAAAATGTATTTGTTGAAATCAGAGGGGGCGCAGGTGGAGAAGAGGCCGCACTATTTGCATATAACTTATTTAGAATGTACACTAGATATGCGGAAACTCAAAGATGGTCTACAGAAATTATGAGTTTAAACGAAACAGATCTTGGTGGGTTTAAAGAAGTTGTATTTATGATTAAAGGTAACGGAGCGTACTCTAAATTGAAATATGAAAGTGGCGTTCATAGAGTACAAAGAGTTCCAGATACTGAATCAAGTGGAAGAATTCATACATCAACTGCTACAGTAGCAGTTCTGCCAGAAGTAGATGATGTTGAAATAGAAGTAGCAGATAAAGATGTTAGAATTGACGTGTTCAGAGCTTCGGGAAATGGGGGACAGTGCGTTAATACTACAGATTCAGCTGTAAGAATTACTCACTTACCAACAGGTCTTGTAGTTTCATGCCAAGATGAAAAATCACAATTGAAAAATAAAGAAAAGGCTATGAAGGTTTTAAAATCAAGGCTTTATGAACAAGCAGAGAGAGAAAGAGCAGAAGGAATAGCTGAAGATAGAAAAAGTCAAGTTGGTACAGGGGATAGAAGTGAAAGAATAAGGACATATAATTATCCACAAGGAAGAGTTACTGACCACAGAATAGGATTAACTTTATATAAATTAGACGCATTCTTAAGTGGAGATCTTGACGAAATGATAAATGCACTTATTACAGAAGATCAGGCTGAGAAAATGAAGTTAATGGGAAATACACAAATGTAATAATTACTCAATAAAGCCTTGCATTGTATATGTAGGGCTTTAAAAGTAATTTGGGGGACTAAATATGGATATATATAAAGCTATAAAAAAGGAAAGATTACATTTGAAGATGTTTTTAATTATTATGGTTATTATTGGGAGTATTCTTCCACTAATATTAATAGTGACTGGATTAACTACTATATTTTACACAAGTTATGTTGTTTTTATTGAAATTTTGATTATTATATCTATCATAATTAAAATGAATGCTTACAAAGTGGAATATAGATATTCTAGTAATAGATTGATTTTTAAAGTTGGAATTTTATCTAAGGAATCATTAATTATATGTGATAAAGTTATTTTAGTACATACAAACAAATCAGACTATGATTTAGAAATTGTTTTGGTAACAAGTGTAAAGTTTAAAAACAGAGGGTTGAGGTTAATTGACCCGAATGTCCTTAAAAGATACCCACAAATTGCAGAAGATTACAATGTCGTTAAACAAATTAATCCTCAGAGAGATTATTATTTGCAGGTAATCAAGAGAGGTGGATTGAAGAAGTATTTACTATTGGATTCTATATACAGGAATTGTGTTAAAGCTACTTATACTGATGATAGTATACAAAATATAAAAATAGCCAGGGGACAGCTTATAGTTTAAGAAATAAGACATATAAAAAGAAGAAAGGAGGTAGAAAAGGTGGAAACTAAGTTTAGTATAATTAAGGATGTTAAGGAAGATGAGGAAAAGATAAGAGAAGCGGCAGAATTTATTAAAAATGGAGGGACAGTCGTTTTTCCGACAGAAACAGTTTATGGGCTAGGGGCAGATGCTCTTAATGAAACTGCGGTTGAAAAGATATTTAAAGCAAAAGGTAGGCCTCAAGATAATCCGTTAATAATCCATGTGGCATCAAAAAATATAGAGCCATATGTTATGGAAATTCCAGAAGTGGCTAATAAACTTATAAATAAGTTTTGGCCAGGACCGCTTACAATAATTTTAAGAAAAAAGGGCATAATACCCAATGTGACTAGTGCAGATTTGAATTCTATTGGCATCAGAATGCCGGATAATGAAATAGCTAGAAAGCTAATTGAATTATCAAATACCACAATTGCCGCTCCTTCAGCTAATATAAGTGGAAGACCAAGTCCTACAGATTTTCAAAGATGTGTTGAGGATTTAGATGGAAAAGTAGACTGTATTCTAGGAGGAACGCAAAGTGATGTAGGAGTAGAGTCTACAATTGTTGATTGCACTGTGGTCCCTCCTATAGTTCTGCGTCCAGGCGGTATTACGTTGGAAATGCTTAAAGAAATAGATTCATCAATTGAAATAGATAAAGCTATAATGGAGAAACCCAGGGAGGGATTGAAACCGAAGGCCCCAGGAATGAAATATAAACATTATGCACCAAATGCCAAAGTGACAATAATTTCCGGAGAAAGAAAAAAAACTATTGAAAAAATAAAAGAAATGGTACACTATAATATAGAAAAAGGTAAAAATGTTTGTATTCTTACTGTCGAAGAAAATGTGAATGAATATACAGAGGGTGATTGCATAGTTATGGGAAGTATATTTAATTTAGCGACAGTTGCTAAAAGTCTATTTGAAGCTTTAAGAAAATGTGATGATTTAAATGCGGATTTAATTCTAGCAGAAGGATATAAAGAAGAAGGTTTAGGTATAGCTATTATGAATAGATTAAATAAGGCTGCAGGATTTGATATCATAGATGTATAGTTATATATAATCAATATATTTGACATAAACTAAATTTAAGATTAAATATTAATGGGAGATGGTTTGATTATGAAAATTGCAATTGGATGTGACCATGGTGGATTTGAATTAAAAAACGAGATTATCAAGTTTTTAGAAAGTGAAAATCATGAAGTGAAAGATTTTGGGACTCACTCTACTAATTCTTGCGATTACCCTGACATTGCATTACCTGTAGCAGAAGCAGTCGTATCAAAAGAGTTCGAATTTGGTATATTAATTTGTGGTACTGGAATAGGAATTAGCATTGCAGCGAATAAAGTTCCAGGAATTAGAGCAGCGTTATGTTCTGATACTTTTAGCGCACATGCAACAAGAGAACATAATAACGCAAATATTTTAACAATGGGCCAAAGAGTAGTCGGAGCAGGTCTTGCTTTAGATATAGTAAATACTTTTATTACAGCTAAATTTGAAGGGGATAGACACCAAAATAGAATAGATAAAATTTCAGAAATTGAAAAAAAATATACACATTAGAAAAAAGCAGCTATGCTGCAATTAGGAACATTTATATTAGAAAAAAGCAGCTATGCTGCAATTAAGATTATTTAATTAGAAAAAATCACATAATGTGAGAGAATAAATATGAAAGTTAAACGTGGAGGAATAAAGATGAGTAAAGTTACAGAAATAAATCACCCGCTAATATTACATAAATTAGCAATTTTAAGAAATGAAGAAACAGGGTCGAAAGATTTTAGAAAATTAGTTGAAGAAATTTCTATGTTAATGGCCTATGAAGTTACGAGAGATTTAAATATGGAAGAAGTAGATGTAAAAACGCCGGTGGCTATAGCAAGATGTAAAATGCTTGCAGGTAAGAAGATTGCAGTTGTTCCCATTCTAAGAGCTGGTCTTGGTATGGTAGATGGAATAATTAACTTGATTCCAGCAGCAAAGGTTGGACATATCGGATTATATAGAGATGAAGAAACACTTCAACCAGTAGAATACTTCTGTAAGTTGCCGCAAGATATTGCTGAAAGAGATATAATAGTTGTTGATCCAATGCTTGCAACAGGAGGATCATCAATAGATGCTCTAACGATGCTAAAAAATAGAGGTGCTAAAAATATGAAACTCATGTGTTTAGTAGGAGCTCCAGAAGGAATTGAAGCAATACAAAAAGCTCATGATGATGTTGATATTTACTTAGCTTCTATAGACGAGAAATTGAATGAAAATGGATATATTGTACCAGGTCTTGGTGATGCAGGAGATAGATTATTTGGAACTAAGTAGTGGTACTAAATCTATGTTCATTTTAAGAATAATATTTAAGAGGTCTTTAGACTTATAAATATATTAGATTTATTTACTGTTAAATTAATTAACAAAGAGCTTTGCTCTTTGTTCTTTAAGTAACCTGGCACAACTTGATTTTGGGGATGGTAAAATGGAGAGACGTGATAAACAGAATTATTATTTAGATATTGCTGAAACAGTCTTAGAAAGAGGAACTTGTTTAAGAAGAAATTATGGTTCAATAATTGTTAAAAATGATGAAATAATTTCTACTGGATATACAGGTGCTCCTAGAGGTAGAAAGAATTGCATTGATTTAAACAGTTGCATAAGAGAAGAACACAAAATTCC
This sequence comes from Clostridium chromiireducens, assembly GCF_003575225.1. Taxonomy (NCBI): domain Bacteria; kingdom Bacillati; phylum Bacillota; class Clostridia; order Eubacteriales; family Clostridiaceae; genus Clostridium; species Clostridium chromiireducens. Next base: position 54,485 of record NZ_QXDJ01000007.1, read on the forward strand.
AAGAGGAAAACAGTATGAACTTTGTAGAAGTGTACATAGTGAAGCTAATGCAATTATAAGTGCTTCTCGAAAAGATATGATAGGAGCTACTTTATATTTAGTTGGAAAAGATGCAAATACAAAAGAATATGTTAAAGATGCTAATTCCTGTTCAATGTGCAAGCGATTAATAATTAATTCGGGAATTGCTTATGTTATTATAAGAGATTCTAAAGATGAATGTAGAGAAATAAGTGTGAATTCATGGATAGAAAATGATGATTCTTTAAAAATTATGAAGGATGCAGGTTACTAGAGTTTATTAGGATTTTAGCATTTATATTATCCAACAAGCATATGCGAGTTGGGTTTATTTTTAGGATTTGAAAATTCTAGGTAGATTCGTGTCAAATTTAAATATATGCACAAGGTGATTAAAATCTATAATAGCTTATATATAGGAGGAAATAAATTGAGTAGAAAGAAGATTATTACTATTTTTGGAACAAGGCCCGAAGCTATAAAAATGGCACCTTTAGTAAAGGAATTAGAAAGAAGAGAAGAAATAGAATCAAAGGTTTGTGTAACAGCTCAGCATAGAGAAATGTTGGATCAAGTTCTAGAACTATTTGATATTAAACCTGATTTTGATTTAAACATAATGAAAACAAAGCAAACGTTAACTGGAATTACAGGTAGAGTTTTGGAAGGCTTAGAGGAAGTGTTTAAAGAAGAAAGACCTGACATGATACTAGTTCATGGAGATACAACAACTACATTTGCAGGCTCTCTAGCTGCATTTTATCAGCAAATTAAGGTTGGGCATGTTGAAGCTGGACTTAGAACATTTAATAAGTATTTTCCGTTTCCAGAAGAAATGAATAGGAAATTAACAGGAAGTTTAGCAGACTTACATTTTGCACCAACAAAAGGTTCGAAAGAGAATTTGCTAAAAGAAGGAATAAATGAAAGTGATATATATATTACCGGAAATACAGTAATCGATGCTATGAGGCATACTGTTGAGGAAGATTACATTTTTGAAACTGAAGAATTGAATAATATTGATTTTAGTAAAAAAGTGATAATGATTACTGCCCATAGGAGAGAAAATTGGGGAGAAGGAATTCAAAATATTTGTATTGCGTTAAATAAAATAGTTGAACAAAATAGTGACGTAGAATTAGTATACTTAGTTCATTTAAATCCTGTAGTTAAGGATGTTGTATTTGAAAGACTTGGAGGAAAAGAACGAATTCATTTACTACCACCGTTAGATACAAAAGAAACCCATAATCTAATGAATAAGTCTTTTATGGTAATGACAGATTCAGGAGGATTGCAAGAAGAAGCACCTCATTTAGCAAAGCCAGTACTTGTATTAAGGGATGTTACAGAAAGACCTGAAGCAGTAGATGCTGGAACTGTTAAATTAGTTGGAACGGATGTAGACCCGATAGTAGAGGCGGCAAATGAGTTACTTAGAAATTCGGATTCGTACTCTAAAATGAGTAAATCAATTAATCCATATGGCGATGGTATAGCATCAAGAAGAATTGCAGATGCTATATTGAAATACTTTAATTTAAGTTCAAAAGAAGTAGAAGAATTTAAAAGATAAAGTTTGTCTAAAATTTAACAATTTATACTTGATAAAAGAAATGATAGCAGGTATAATTTAATTATGTTAATAATTTAACGAGAATTAATAAAATATTATAAGATTTTAGGAGGTCAAACATGAGAGACGTAGTTATTGTAAGTGCAGTAAGAACAGCATTAGGTACTTTTGGTGGAGCATTAAAAGATGTATCAGCAGCAGACTTGGGAGCTTTAGTAATTAAAGAAGCAGTAAGTAGAGCTGGAGTTAAACCAGAATTAATTGAAGAAGTTATTATGGGAAATGTAATTCAAGCGGGACTTGGACAAAACACTGCAAGACAATCAACAATTAAAGCAGGATTACCACAAGAAGTTTCAGCTATGACAATAAATAAAGTTTGCGGATCAGGTCTTAGAGCAGTTAGCTTAGCAGCTCAAATGATTAAAGCAGGAGATGCTGAAGTTATCATTGCTGGTGGTATGGAAAACATGTCACAAGCTCCATACTTAATGAAAAATGCTAGATGGGGTCAAAGAATGGGCGATGGAAAAATGGTAGACTCAATGATAAATGATGCATTATGGGATGCATTTAACAACTATCATATGGGTGTTACAGCAGAAAACATTGCAAAAGAATGGGGATTAACTAGAGAAGAGCAAGATGCTTTTGCAGCAGCATCTCAACAAAAAGCTGAAGCAGCAATTAAATCTGGAAGATTTAAAGATGAAATAGTTCCAGTTGTTATTCCACAAAGAAAAGGAGAACCAAAAGTATTTGATACAGATGAGTTCCCAAGATTCGGAACAACTGCTGATTCTTTAGGAAAATTGAAACCAGCATTTGCTAAAGAAGGAACAGTAACTGCAGGAAATGCTTCTGGAATTAATGATGGAGCAGCAGCATTTGTTGTTATGAGTGCAGAAAAAGCGGCAGAATTAGGTCTTAAGCCATTAGCTAAAATTGTTTCTTATGGATCAAAAGGATTAGATCCAGCAATTATGGGATATGGACCATTCCATGCAACTAAAAAAGCTTTAGAAAAGGCTAACTTAACAATAGAAGATTTAGACTTAATTGAAGCTAATGAAGCTTTCGCAGCTCAAAGTTTAGCAGTTGCTAAAGACTTGAATTTTGATATGTCTAAGGTAAATGTAAATGGTGGAGCTATAGCTTTAGGTCATCCAGTTGGAGCGTCAGGAGCTAGAATTTTAGTTACTCTTCTTCATGAAATGGAAAAGAGAGATGCTAAGAGAGGGCTTGCAACACTTTGTATTGGTGGAGGACTTGGAACAGCTCTTATTGTTGAAAGAGTTTAGTTAGAGTTTAAATTAATTGAGAAAGGTTACTATGTAGTCTAACATAGTAACCTTTTTTATTATGATAAAATTATTGATTGGAATTATGTATAAAAAATAAAACCGAGAGAAAAATAAAAACAATATTTAAAAAAATATGTTTAATTATATGTATTATAGCTAGTTTGAATTTAAAGTTTTAAGAAAGTTTAAGTTGCACTAGCTCGGAGTGCAAGTTAAGAGGGGAGGAAACGTCATAATAAAGTTTTTAATACTTTGTAATACTGACTAAATAAGAAGTTCTTATGTTAATTTAATATCACATAGTGTAACTATGAAGCCTAAAAAAAATAAATATTGCATAACAATAAGGTTATATATTCACTAATCAAGATGAAAAAATTATAGCCCTATAATCCTAAAATTAGAAAAAAGTAGATATATCTCCGAATTTAAAGGTGTTTTTGAATAATAAAAAATACATAAAATGGAATGAAAATGTTAACAAAAATAAAAAATAAATTATTCATATTACAGAAAATTCTGAAAAAAGATGTTAAAAAAAAACAAACATTCATAAAATGAGGAAGATGAAGTAAAACCTAATATTGACTAAGCATTTTAGAGCAAATACGACATAAACTGATTTTATACGGAAAATAAGCAAATTTTACTTTAAAACAGTGTTTTATTAAAGAAAGATATAAAGATATAATTACTGATATTGAGGTTAAGGGGGTTATGTATGAATAAAGAAGTGAATAAACTGCTTCTGCACACGCTAAAATATAGTCTTGGAAGCGGATTATTGATATCTTTAGTAATAATCTTAATTTCCACCTTTATAAATGCAGGAATCTATATGATAGGCATTTGTGTTTCCTTAATAAATTTTCTAGCTAGTGGTTATGTCATTGGAAAATTTCTGAAGAAGAATAAAGCATGGATTATAATTCCAACGTATTTCGTGAGAATGGCATTTATAATTGCTACAGTGTCACCTTTTCTGAAAAATATGGAATACGTAATATATTATATGATGGGCTTTATTTCGCATTATGTTCTACTTATAGTTTTTCGTATTAAAGAAAATAGGAAAGGAAGTGTTTAGATTGGAGCCGGTTATACCTATATTTTCTCCTGAAATTTTTGGCTTTACAGTAGATATTACCGCAGGGATAATAATCGAATGGATTGTCATTTTGATTTTAGGAATAGGTGCTTTTCTATTAACAAGAAATCTAAAGTTAAGACCTAATAAAACTCAATCAGCGTTAGAAAATATTTATCAAACAATAAGGGATTTCATGGTTAATACTATGGATGAAGAATATGAATCATTTTTGCCTTATATAGGAACGTTAATGATTTATTTACTAACACTGAACCTTGTTGGATTATTAGGCTTTAGACCGCCAACAAGTGATTTGAGTATAACAGCATCCTTTGCAATATCCACATTTTTAGTTGTAAATATAAACGCTATTAGGAAACATGGAATCCTTGGTTTTGGTAAGGGATTATTACATCCATTTGCGCCTATGTTACCACTAAATATATTGGAAAGATTTATATTACCAATGTCTTTAGCTCTGAGACTTTTTGGGAATATGATTGCGGCGGTAATATTGTTAGAGCTTGTGTATGAGAAATTAGGTGAAATATCAATATTTGCCCAATTGGGTATACCAATTATAGTACATGGATATTTTGATATATTTGATGGATTGATTCAAATGATAGTATTTACCATGTTAACTATGATCAATATCAAACAAACAGCAGAGCATTAAAAGAAAAACAAATCAACTATAATTTAGGAGGAATAATAATGAGTTTAGGAGTTCTAGCAGCTGGTATAGCTGTATTATCTGGTATTGGAGCAGGAATAGGTATTGGAGTAGCAACTGGTAAAGCAGTTGAAGCAGTTTCAAGACAACCAGAAGCACAAGGAAAAATAATGACATTCTTAATATTAGGTGCAGCACTTTGTGAAACAACTGCAATATACGGATTAGTAATGGCATTTATGTTAATGAACAAATAATGAATTCGCATGAGTTAATTACATTGACTCCGAAGGGAGGATATAGGTAAAAATGGAGATTAAAATATCAACACTGATAATGAACTGGATTAATTTTGGTATAATAATTTTAATCTTAAGACATTTCTTTTGGAATAAAATCAAAGGAATAATTGAAGAGAGACAAAATCTTATAGACCAAAAAATAAGCAAGGCTGATGAAGATGCTGAAAAAGCAAGAATGTATTTAGTAAAGAATGAACAAATTTTACAATCAGCTAAAGAAGAAGGTAAAAAAATCACTGAAGGACAAAGAGAAAAAGGTGATAAACTTTATGCAGAAATTGTTCAAAATGCTAAAACAGAAGCAAATTCATTAAAAGAAAGAGCAAGTTTAGAAATTGAAAGAGAAAAAGAAAAAGCAGAATACGAAATTAAAAAACAAGCAGTAGATTTAGCAATAGAACTTTCAGTTAAAGCTTTAGGACAACAAATTGATGAAGATACACATAGAAAACTTATTGGTGATTTTATTGCTAAGGTAGGTATGTAAGTATGTATGAATATTTAGATCGAAGGTATGCCTTAGCTTTATATGAAATTGCTGAAAGAAACAACAAAGTGGATGAATACATACAAGACTTAAAGGAAATTTGTGACCTAATTGAAAATAACACAGACTTTTATGAAATTGTTAAACATCCAGAAATTAATACAACAAAAAAGAAACAACTTTTTACTGACTTATTTAAAGGGAAAATTGATAATGAATTACTTTCTTTTATGGCTGTATTAATTGAAAAAAATAGAATACTTGACTTAAGAGGAAAGCTAAATCAATTAATTAATATCGATTTAGAAAGAAAAAATATCCTTAGAGGTATAGTGAAAACAGCTGTACCGATTTTACAAGAGGAATTAGAAAAGTTAACGGTAATTTTTGAGAAAAAGTATGAAAAGAAAATATTGTTTGAAACTGAAATAGATAAAAGCGTTTTAGGTGGAGTTTATTTAAGAATTGGAAATGATGTTATCGATGGTACTGTAAGATCAAAAATACAAGAAATGAAAGATTTAATGCTTAAGAAAGAATAGAGGTGAATCCATGAATATTAAACCAGAAGAAATAACTTCTATTATTAAAAAAGAAATAGAAAAATACGAAAAACAAATCAAAACGGTAGATTCTGGTACTATAATCCAAGTTGGAGATGGTGTTTCAAGAGTTTATGGATTAGATAATTGTATGGGAGGGGAATTATTGGAATTCCCTAATGATGTATACGGAATGGCTTTAAACCTTGAACAAGATAACGTTGGTTGCGTTCTTTTAGGAGATGAAAAGGGAATAAAAGAAGGTGACATTGTTAAAGGAACGGGTAAAGTAGTTGAAATTCCTGTTGGAGAGTCTCTAATAGGTAGAGTTGTTAATGCTTTAGGGTTACCGATAGATGGAAAAGGCCCAGCTGTTACAACTGAAACTAGACCTATAGAAGTTGCAGCTCCTAGCATAATTGACAGAAGCTCAGTTAATGAACCATTACAAACTGGGATAAAAGCTATAGATTCAATGATTCCAATTGGTAGAGGTCAAAGAGAGCTTATAATAGGGGACAGACAAACAGGTAAAACTGCAATAGGTATAGATACTATTATTAACCAAAAAGGTAAAGACGTTATTTGTATATATGTAGCCATTGGACAAAAGCAATCTACAGTTGCTCATTTAGTAAATACATTTACTGAAACTGGAGCTATGGATTATACTATAGTTGTAAGTGCTACAGCATCAGAATCAGCTCCATTACAATATCTAGCTCCATACGCAGGATGTACAATAGGAGAATATTTTATGCATAAGGGGAAAGATGTATTGATTATATACGATGATCTTTCTAAGCATGCAGTAGCTTATAGAGCTATGTCATTATTACTTAAGAGACCGCCAGGTAGAGAAGCTTATCCAGGGGATGTTTTCTATATCCATTCAAGATTGCTTGAAAGAGCAGCAAAATTATCTAAGGAATTAGGTGGAGGATCATTAACAGCTCTTCCAATAATAGAAACACAAGCTGGAGACGTTACTGCGTACATACCAACAAATGTTATATCAATAACAGATGGGCAAATATTCTTAGAATCTGATTTGTTTAATGCAGGTCAAAGACCAGCAGTAAATGCAGGTATATCAGTATCAAGAGTTGGTGGTAATGCGCAAATTAAAGCAATGAAACAAGTTAGTGGTACGTTAAGACTTGAACTTGCACAATATAGAGAATTAGAAGCTTTTGCTCAATTTGGATCTGATTTAGATAGTGATTCTAGTAGAAGACTTGAAAAAGGTAAGAGATTGGTTGAAGTGTTAAAGCAAGATCAATATAGTCCAATAGAAGTTGGAAAGCAAATTGTAATATTATATGCTGCAGTTAATGATTTCTTATCAGACATTAAAGTTAGTGATATAAGAAGATTTGAAAAAGAATTCTTAGAATATATTGATACTCATCATAGAGAAATAGAACAATCAATTGTTGCGGGAAAAACTTTAACTGATGAAATAAAATCTATGTTAGAGGAAGCAATAGTTGAGTTTAAAAAGATATTTTTAAAGGAAGCATAGCTTAAATTAAGCTATGCCCTTCTTTAGGAGGTGGAAATCATGGGTGCAGCTGGACTTCTAGATATTAAAAAGAGACTTAAATCAGTAGAAAATACCAGAAAAATCACAAATGCCATGGGGCTTGTTGCCACTTCTAAGCTGAGAAAATCCAAAAATGAATTAACAGTGAATAATGGATTTATTGACGCAACTGAACCAATAATAAAAAATCTTGCAAGTACTGTGTCTGGATACGGTAATAATATTTACATTAATGGAAACAAGAGTGAGAATAAATTATACGTAGTAATAACTTCAGATTCAGGCTTATGTGGTGGATTCAATAGTAATGTAGTTTCTTACTTAGAATCTATAACTAGAGAAAAGCGAAAAAATGCTAAGATTATTTTAGTTGGTGCTAAAGGTGGTAGTTACCTTAGAAGAGCAAAACTTGAACCTATAGCAGAGTATGTTGGTATTTCAGATTTACCGACAGTAAGTGATGCAAAAATGATATTTGATAAAGCCCTTGATATGTATTTGAATGAAGAAGTTTCGGAAATTAATATTGTATATTCTAATTTTGTGTCAGCAGTTAAACAGGAGCCGAAGGCTGTTAAAATATTACCGATAGAGAAATCTGAAGGTAATACAAATTCTGCTATTATACAACCAGATTTAGAAACAATATTAGAGGATGCTCTTAATATTTATATAAAGGGAAAGATTAGAAGTATTTTATTAAGTTCTAAATGTAGTGAGCAAAGTTCAAGAATGCAAGCTATGGATGGGGCTACAAAAAATGCTGATGATTTATTATCAGATTTAAAACTTAAGTTTAATAGAATTAGACAAGGCGTAATTACGCAAGAAATAAGTGAAATTGTTGGAGGAGCAGCAGCTCAAAATACGTAAGGAGGTATCTTATGCCTGGAAAGATAGGGAAAATAGTTCAAGTAATTGGACCGGTAATAGATATAAAATTTGATTCGGATTCTCTTCCAAATCTATATAATGCGATTAATATTAATATGGGAGATCACGAATTAGTAGCTGAAGTAGAGCAACACGTTGGAGATGATATAGTTAGAACAATCGCTATGTCAGCTACAGAAGGTTTAAAAAGAGGAATGGATGCTGTTGATACAGGAGCACCAATCTCTGTACCAGTAGGTGAAGTGGTATTAGGTAGATTATTCAATGTTTTAGGAGAAACTATCGATAAAGCTGGAGATATTGAAATAAATGAAAAATATCCAATTCATAGAGCAGCACCAAGCTTCAAAGATCAATCAGTTGAACCTGAAATGTTCGAAACAGGAATTAAGGTTGTTGACTTACTTGCACCATATCAAAAAGGTGGTAAGATAGGTCTATTCGGAGGAGCCGGAGTTGGTAAAACAGTATTAATACAAGAATTAATAAATAATATTGCGACTCAACATGGTGGATTATCAGTATTTACTGGAGTTGGTGAAAGATCAAGAGAAGGTAACGATTTATACCATGAAATGAAAGATTCGGGAGTTATTAGTAAGACTGCTTTGGTATTTGGTCAAATGAATGAACCGCCAGGTGCTAGAATGAGAGTTGCTTTAACAGGACTTACTATGGCAGAGTATTTTAGAGATAAGGGTCAAGATGTGTTACTATTTATTGATAACATATTTAGATATACTCAAGCAGGTTCTGAGGTTTCGGCATTACTTGGAAGAATACCTTCAGCGGTTGGATACCAACCAACACTTGCGACTGAAATGGGTGCCCTTCAAGAAAGAATTACATCAACTGTCAATGGATCTATTACATCAGTTCAAGCGGTATATGTTCCTGCCGATGATTTAACAGACCCAGCACCAGCGACCACATTCTCGCATCTAGATGCAACAACAGTTTTATCTAGAGGTATAGCTGAGCTTGGTATATATCCAGCGGTTGATCCTTTAGAATCTACATCAAGAATTCTTGATCCAAGAATAGTTGGAGAAGAACACTATGATGTAGCTGCTGGTGTTAAGCGTGTTCTTGCAAAATACAAAGAGCTACAAGATATTATAGCAATCTTAGGTGTTGATGAATTATCTGATGAAGATAAGGCAGTTGTAGCAAGAGCAAGAAGAATACAAAGATTCTTATCACAACCATTTACAGTTGCTGAGCAATTTACTGGAATGCAAGGGAAATATGTTCCGGTAAAGGAAACTGTAAAAGGATTTAGAGAAATTCTTGAGGGTAAATATGATGATTTACCAGAATCTGCATTCTTATTTGCAGGTTCTATAGAAGAAGTTATAGAAAAAGCAAAAAGTATAGGATAAAGGGGATGAGCAATTATGGCTAATACCTTTTTACTAAAAATCATTACGCCTGACCGTGAAGTTTACAGTGGAGAAATTGAGAAAGTTTCTTTAAAAAGTGCAGACGGTGGCTTTGAAGTTTATGCTAATCATGCAAGTATGATAGCAAGTACTATACCTTGTATTGCAAGATTTAAAGATGCTCAAGGCGTTGATAATGAGTTATTCATTTCAAAGGCACTTGCTCAAGTTAGCAATAATCAAATGATAATTTGCAGTGATGCTGCTGAATTCGAGGAAGATATTGATACAGCAAGAGCAGAAGATGCCAAGGTAAGAGCAGAAAATAGATTGAGAGAAGCTGGTTTATACAACAAGGAGAGAGCAGAATCAGCTTTGCTTAGAGCAAAACAAAGATTAATATTAACAAACACTAAGAAATAGGTTTGTGAATTTAAAGTGCAACATGTGCAGTGTGGATGAAAATCTATATTAAACATGTGCACTTTATTTTTTTATTCTATATATTGACAATCTATCACAAAATTTTAATAAGTTTATATTATATATATATAGCTGGATAGAAAAGGGAATAAAAATTAGAAGATTGGCCATAATTTAAGAAAGATAAAGTGAAGCTTTTTAGGTGGAGTTTTACACTCCTACTGAATTTAGTTGAACTAATTCAGGACCGTGCAACCGTTATTAAAGAGTATTACGGATGCTAGCTATTGGATAAATGAGGGGGATTAGATATGAATATAAGACTAAGTATAATCGCTTTTATATTATTATCTTTTTTAAATATAGGAGCTATTTCTAAGAATATGAGTGATACGGATAATTCATTTAGCATTATAGAAAATAATATTTCATGTGTAAGTGAATTTGAAGAAAATGGTGTGAAATTTCAATATAAAACTAAAGAAACAATTGATATAGAGCGCTTTAGAATAAAAGAATGCCTAACTAAAGACATAAAGGGATTATATAAGGAACTTGGAGAAAATGAATTTGAAATTATTAATGAAGATTTAAGCGCAAGTGTGAAGTTGTGGAGTGATACTCAATACAATTTTGTCGAGATTATATTGATAAATAAAAATTCTAAGTATTCAGCCACTGATTTGAAAAATATTGTTCATAAATTAGATGATCACAAATTAAAGGATATACAATATTTTTTATATTATGAAGGAAAAATCGATGATATAGATAATGAAAATTTAATAAGTAAGTTCATTAGTGAGAATAACCTACAAGATATAAAAACTACAAATATTAATAATGGTTATGTAGGAACCGGATATCTAAATAATAAAGATAGAATTAATTTTGCACAAGTCAAATATAATACTGGTTCACATATAATAATTGGTACGCCAATAATATTTGCAACATATTAAGACATATTGAGAACTTTTCAATATGATTGTTTATTTTGTTTCATTTAATGTAAGTAAGTTTTAATTACAATTTGATGTAAGGAAAATATCTTAATGCGTTAATGATACAAAGTATAAATCATTTGGATAGTCATTTCAAATGCTTAACAATTCATTATGGAGGATAATATGGAGAAAATAGTGGTTAAAGGTGTAAAGGAACTTAAGGGTGAAGTGAATATAAGCTGTGCTAAAAATTCAATTTTACCTATAATTGCAGCAACTATATTGTGCCCAGAGCCTATAGTTATTGAGGATACACCTAAATTAGAAGATGTTGATGTTATATGTAAACTATTAAGTGAATTAAATTGTGATGTTAATATTTCAAATGTAAACAATAGATTAACTATAGATACAAAGAATATAGTAGAGATGGATGCAAATACAGAACTTATGAGGAAGATGAGAGCATCATTCTTGATTATGGGGCCTATGCTTGCCAGATTTGGATATTGCAAGCTATCACTACCAGGTGGATGTAACATAGGAAGTAGACCAATCGATTTACATCTTAAGGGGTTTAAGTTACTTGGAGCTGACATTATAATGGGGCATGGTTTTGTAGAAGTGAAGGCGAAAAAAATGATTGGAAGCAGAATATATCTAGATTTTCCTTCAGTTGGTGCAACAGAAAATATCATGATGGCATCGGTGTTTGCCGAGGGTACCACTATAATAGAAAATGCAGCAGAAGAGCCGGAAATTTGGGATTTAGCACAATTCTTAAATAAAATGGGTGCTAAAATAAAGGGAGCTGGATTTGGAAAAATAACTATAGAAGGAATAAAAAGCTTGAAGGGAATAAGCTATAGGCCTATATGTGATCGAATAGAAGCAGGAACTTTTATGATAGCTGCTGCTATTACAAATAGTAAGCTAAAGATTAATGGAGTAAATGAAGAACATTTAAGACCTGTGATAGAAAAACTAAAAGAATGCGGAGTTAAGTTTAGTGAATATATAAATAATTCAGTAATTGTGGATGGAAGAGCCACTAAGAAACCTCTAGACATAAAAACACTTCCATACCCTGGATTTCCAACTGACATGCAGGCACAGATGATGAGCTTATTATCAATTGTTGAAGGTGTAAGTGTTATTACAGAAACAGTTTTTGAAAATAGATTTATGCATGTAGCAGAACTTCAAAGAATGGGGGCTAATATAAAAATCGATGGGAGGACAGCTATAATTGAAGGAGCACAAAAATTGACGGGATGTGAGGTTAAGGCAACGGACTTAAGAGCAGGGGCAGCATTGATTTTAGGAGGTTTGGTAGCGGAAGGAGAAACTGAAATAAGTGATATCTACCATATTGACAGAGGATATGTTGAAATTGAAGAAAAATTTAGAAGACTAGGAGCAGAAATTTACAGGATAAATGTTTAAATATGAAAGATTGCAAGAGGCTATCTTATTTTTAGATAGTCTTTTTTATGTTTAAATTTAGGGTGAAGTGGAATGCATAAAAGTTAACATAATTATAAAAGTTAAACATATACTTTATAGTGCAGGCTTTAGGAGGATAAGTTATGAAAATAATTAATGTAAAAACTAAAAATATTAAGATAGATAGCAGTGTGAAGACAATCGGTGTCATGACCGTGTTTATTGTTATTATATTAGTAGTACTGCCTTTAATTTTTCTTGGCACTGGAAAGGGAATTAACAGTGAATTTAGTTTGGACAATAATGATATAGTAAAGAATTCAAACATAGTTTTTCCTGTTGATGGGAAAGTTAAGCTTTACCGTAAGTCGGAAGATAGAGTTGAGGAATTAGATTTGGAAGATTATATAATGGGAGTTGTAGCAAGTGAAGTCCCAGCTAGCTTTGAAGAAGAAGCGTTAAAGGCTCAGGCAGTTGCAGCAAGAACATTTTATATGAATAAAAGGAATAATCCAGATAAAGACTCTAAAGCAAAAGGAGCAGAAGTTTGTGATACTATAAATTGTCAAGTTTACATGAGTAAAGAAGAAAGAGTATCTAAATGGGGGAAAAGTCAAGCAGAGAGCAACTGGGAAAGGATAAGAGAGTCAGTTTTAGATACAAAGGGTCAAGTTCTTACTTATGATGGGAAAGTGTTAGAATATCCTCAATTTTTTGCAACCAGTTCAGGTAAAACAGAAGATGCTAAAGATGTATTCTCAGTTGATGTACCATATTTAAAATCTGAAGAAAGCAAAGGTGAGGAAATTGCTCCAAAGTATAAAACAACTATAAAAATTCCGGTGAGTGAATTTGTAAATAAAGTAACTGGAAGATATACAAACTCAAATATTAAGAAAGATAATTTATTATCTCAAATTAAGATAGAAAGTTATACTGAGGGTGGTAGCGTAAAGGAAATAAAGGTGGGGAACACTACCATAAAAGGGACTGAGTTTAGGGAGCTATTTGATTTAAATTCAACAAATTTTAAGCTGAGTTTTGAGAATAATGTAGTATCTGTGAATTGTACAGGCTATGGTCATGGCGTTGGTATGAGTCAGTGGGGAGCAAATGTCATGGCTAAAAATGGTTCTGCATATGAGGAAATTCTTAAGCATTACTATAATGGAGTAAAAATTCAAGAAATAGAATATAAATGACATGGAATTATTTCAAGATACAGTGAACTAAGTTTGGAAAATATTAATATGGAAGAAATATTTGTAATTAATTTTAAATATTACAAATATTTCTTCTTTTTTTGTTTAAAGAATAAGAAGAAGGACATAATCTAGCTAACACTAAATTTTATTGGAAATTATAATGGAGTGCTATATGAAGCAGCGAATAATAATCCCTATAAATTTAGTTGAACTTATACATGAAAGAGGTGAAAGTCTAGGATTTGGTAGTTATAAATTATAGCTTATGAGTTATGAGTTCATAATTATTAGTACTAGGTAAATGTTCGCGGTCTATTATTGAAAATTTTAAAAAATGAAAAATAAAATGTAATAAAAGTGCTTGGTTATGTATTATTTTTCATAAAAAGGGAACTATAACAATAGGAGGTGTTCATATTGAACAAAAATTTAAAAGAGAAATTCAGAAATTTGATTAGGAAGGAGGGATTTTACATCGCTTTATTCCTTTGTCTTTGCATAATAGTTACAGTTGGAACTATTTCTTATAAAATGCTGAGCAATAGAAGTGAAGTTAATAAGACTGAAGATATTAATAAAGAATTAACATTGAACTCAGACGACAGTGGAAAAACAGTTAATGAAGTTCAGAATGCTGAGAGAGTTGATAATTCTTCAAGTAATAAAAATACAACTGATAAGACAAAGACAGAAAAAGCAGCTACGGTAGCTACAAATAATACAGTGAGTTTTGTGAATCCTTTAGATGGTGTTGAGAGCAGAAAATATACTTATCCAGCACCGGTAAAAGTAGAAGAAGGTATTTTTAGAACTATTAGAGGTGTAAACTTAGAAGCTAAAATAGGCACAGATGTTAAAGCGGCAGCCGATGGAGTAGTAGAGCTTGTAGATAATTCAGGAGTAGAAGAAGGTGTAGTTGTAGAAATTAAACATGCAAATGGATTGAGAACAAGATATGGTAATCTTGATGCCAATGTTTTAGTAAAAAAAGGTAGTAAGGTTACAGCAAATCAAGTCATCGCGAAAGTTGGAGAAACTGCAAAGGTATTTAGTAAAGATTCATTTGGAGAGTTTTTAAATTTACAAGTAATTGATGCTAATGGAGAACAAGTTAATCCAGAAAAATATTTTAAATTAAAATCTAAATAATATTTTATGAAAACAAAATATTAGTCATTCATTAATTCAAAATGAATGACTAATACAAAATGTGAGATTATGTAATTTATAAAAGTATTTAATTAAAGGAAGTGGTATTTTGAAAGATTATATTGAGGAAAGAGTCTTAGATGTAGCAAAGTATATTATTGATTCAAAAGCTACAATAAGAAAAACTGCCAAAGTTTTTGGAGTAAGTAAAAGTACGATTCATAAAGATATGACAGAAAGACTTTTAAAAATTAATCCAGAAATAGCACAAGAAACTCATTCAATTCTAGAATTGAATAAAGCTGAGAGACATATTAGAGGTGGAAAAGCCACTCAAATGAAATATAAAATTATTGAATCTTAATAAGATTAAGTCTATAATATATTATTAGTAGAATTATGTAAACATAGGTATTAATATGTATTATAGGAGTGAATAAGAGATGTGCTTTTGGAGAACAGGGATAGACCTTGCGATTGACTTAGGAACAGCAACTGTACTAGTTTATGTAAAGGGTAAAGGGGTGATATTAAAAGAGCCTTCTGTTGTAGCTATAAATAAAAATAATAATAAATTGTTGGCTATTGGTGAAGAAGCTAGAAAAATGATAGGAAGAACCCCCGGAAATATAGTTGCAGTAAGACCGTTAAGAGATGGTGTTATTTCAGATTATGACATAACACAAAAGATGCTAAAAGAATTTATTAGGAAAGCATGTGGAAAAAGAGGTATTAGGGCTCCTAAAGTAATTGTTTGCGTACCATCTCAAGCTACAGAAGTAGAGAAGAGAGCTGTAATTGATGCAGCTATGAATTCAGGAGCAAAAACAGTTCATTTAATAGAGGAACCGTTAGCAGCTGCTATTGGAGCAGGGCTAGATATTACAAAGCCTAATGGATGCATGGTAGTAGATATTGGAGGAGGGACTTGCGATATCGCTGTAATTTCACTGGGTGGAGTAGTAGAAAGAGAATCAATAAAAGTGGCTGGAGATAAATTTGATGATGCTATAATAAAGTATGTGCGAAATGAATATAAGTTAATGATAGGTGAAAAGACAGCCGAGGATTTAAAAATTAATATTGGTTCAGCATTTAAGAATTCTAGAAATCTATCATGTATGATGAAAGGTAGAAATCTTATCACAGGATTACCAGACGAAGTAGAAATTACAACAGAAGAGATAAGAAATGCAATAAAAGAACCTGTAGAAATAATAGTTGACACAGTAAAAAAAGTGTTAGAAAAAACACCACCTGAATTGGCTTCAGATATAATCGAACGAGGAATATTAATGACCGGTGGAGGTGCGTTAATACACGGATTAGATAAGCTTATAGAATTTAAGACAGGAGTAGCGGCAATGGTTGCTGAAGATTCTGTAGAGTGTGTCGCTAAAGGAACTGGTAAAGTACTTAGTTACATAGACAAGTTGGATGGAGATGTAAACTCTCAGCAAATAGTGCTTATAGAATAGCAGAAAAATAACAGTCAAAATAAGTAATTTTGGCTGTTATTTTTTATGAAATTTTAAATGGTTGGGAATTGCCCGCGATTTAAGTTATAGGCTTCCATAAAAATTCTGGATATAATCTTAGCCATATCCATAATAAAAGAAAGTCTTATACTGCGAGAAAAGAAGAATTCGGCATTGTCGCTAGAGTCAACAATACCAATAACTGATGCAATTCCGACTTCTGGAAGCTCCTTGCCCACGCCTTTACCTGGATGTATTGCGTAATTTCTTATGCGAATTTCACCTATGTCGTCTTCATCACCCAAACAAGCATCAACGCCAATAATAGATGCATCAGGATGATTGGATTGTATTTCACTTAAGCGTTCATCTATATTTAAGGCGTGAATTGGAGAAGATAAGGTACCATAAACAGGTAGGGGGAAGAAATTCTCAGTTAGTATAGTTCCAACTAATGGACCAAGACAATCTCCAATGCATTTATCAGTACCAATGCAAACTATTACCGTATTTTCGGTGATATAATTTTTAATTTCTAAAGTTAGATTGTAATTAAATTTAAGATTAATATCTGGTTTCATCAAGAATATATACCCCCTTTATAGATATATATGAGGAATAGAAAGAAGATAGTATAAAAAAAATATAAATGGTAATTAATAGTAATAAAGGAGGTATTTATGAAGAAGTATTTAATAGGTTTATTTTTATTTATCACAGTAATAATGAATATTTATTTAGTATTTTACTGGGAACCACAGGGTCAAATGAGTGCAAAAAAAGAAGATGTTGAAACGGTGGTGTCATATACAAAATCAATATATAAAGTAAATAAAGGAAAAATATTGGAACAATTATCACCTGAAAATAAGAAAGAATTAGAACAAATAATGAAAAAACTATCAGCACTAGATATGGGAAGAATAAAAGAATATTATGAAGAACCTGATGAGGAAAAAGGAGTAATAAATGCTTTTAAGCTTTTAAAGAAGAGACTTTCGAGTGAGGATTACAATAAACTGGAACAACTAAGCTCTTCATTTTTAGATATAAAGAGAATAAATGAAAAAATAAAAAAATAATTAGATTACTATGTTAAATGGAAGTATGATGTAGAAATATGAAGTAATCCGGGGATAATTTCGCTAAAAAGAGTAATTATAGAGTTGAAATAAAATCACTTTGCAGATATACTAATCATTGTTGATTAGCAATACGACAAGTGCAACAAACAAAACAATATGGAGGAATTCCCGAGTGGCCAAAGGGGGCAGACTGTAAATCTGTTACGTTTCGTTTCGATGGTTCGAATCCATCTTCCTCCACCATTAAGATGGGCGCATAGCTCAGCTGGGAGAGCACCTGCCTTACAAGCAGGGGGTCACAGGTTCGAGCCCTGTTGTGCCCACCATCTTAAAAAATATAATCAAATAAACATGCTGGCATGGCTCAACGGTAGAGCAGCTGACTTGTAATCAGCAGGTTGTAGGTTCGATTCCTATTGCCAGCTCCAACAAAATAATATGGAGGAATTCCCGAGTGGCCAAAGGGGGCAGACTGTAAATCTGTTACGTTTCGTTTCGATGGTTCGAATCCATCTTCCTCCACCATTAAGATGGGCGCATAGCTCAGCTGGGAGAGCACCTGCCTTACAAGCAGGGGGTCACAGGTTCGAGCCCTGTTGTGCCCACCATCTTAAAAAATATAATCAAATAAACATGCTGGCATGGCTCAACGGTAGAGCAGCTGACTTGTAATCAGCAGGTTGTAGGTTCGATTCCTATTGCCAGCTCCAACAAAATAATATGGAGGAATTCCCGAGTGGCCAAAGGGGGCAGACTGTAAATCTGTTACGTTTCGTTTCGATGGTTCGAATCCATCTTCCTCCACCAAAAAGAATAAACATAGTTTATTCTTTTTTATTGAATATTAGCATAATAATAGATAGTTATAATATTGACTAATTATGGATGCTATGATAAAATATTTTTGAAAATTAAATTATGTAACTCTTATCAAGAGAGGTGGAGGGATAGGGCCCTGTGAAACCCGGCAACCTGTATTAATATAAGGTGCCAATTCCTGTAGATATTTCTACAAGATAAGAAAATGATTGTTAAAATCGCGCTCTTCTTATCGAAGAGCTTTTTTTATTTATCTGATGTCTAGCAACTGTAATGCTCCTAATCCCTATTAAGATTGTTGCTAACAGTGGAACGACCCTAGACGAGGCACCCCTTGAAGGTATAACTTCAACTAAGATTCAGATGAAGAATAAGCTCCACCTGAATCAAGTTTCACTTGATATAATTAAGTTTACGCATGCTTAATTATTAAAGTAAAAAATATTAGAAATCAATGGAGAAGAGTAATTTAATTTGGTTTATATTGTATTTAAAATATAATAAGTAGATATAAGTTTTTTAAAATAAAATAATATATGTATAAAATAAAATGATACATATATAAGTGAAGGAGAGAACAAAATGAGAAGATTATTTACTTCAGAATCAGTTACAGAAGGGCATCCAGATAAAATGTGTGACCAAATCTCTGATGCTATATTAGATGCTATTTTGACACAAGATCCACTTGCTAGAGTTGCTTGTGAAACATGCACTACTACAGGTATGGTTATGGTAATGGGAGAAATAACAACAAATTGTTATGTTGATATTCCAAAGGTAGTTAGACAAACAGTAAGAGAAATTGGATATGATAGAGCAAAATTCGGATTTGACTGTGATACTTGCTCAGTTATCACATCAATAGATGAACAATCAGCCGATATTGCAATGGGTGTTGATGAAGCTTTTGAATCAAGAAAAGGTGAAAAAGATGCAGTAGAGGCAGTTGGAGCTGGAGACCAAGGTATGATGTTTGGTTTTGCGACTAATGAAACAGAGGATTTTATGCCGCTTCCAGTATACATGGCTCATAAATTATCAAGAAGACTTACAGAAGTAAGAAAAGATGGTACTTTAAATTATTTAAGACCAGATGGTAAAACTCAAGTTACTGTTGAATATGAAGATAATGTACCTAAGAGAATAGATACTATAGTTATATCAACACAACATGATGAGAAAGTAACTTTAGAACAAATTCAAGAAGATCTTAAAAAGTATGTTATAGACGCTGTTGTTCCAGCAGAGTTATTAGATAGTGAAACTAGATATTTCATTAACCCAACAGGTAGATTTGTTGTTGGAGGCCCTCAAGGAGATTCAGGGTTAACAGGAAGAAAGATAATAGTTGATACATACGGTGGTTATGGTAGACACGGTGGCGGAGCTTTCTCTGGAAAAGATCCAACTAAGGTAGACAGATCAGCTGCTTATGCTGCAAGATGGGTAGCTAAGAATTTAGTTGCTGCAGGTGTTGCTGATAAACTTGAAATTCAATTAGCTTATGCAATTGGTGTTGCTAAACCAGTTTCAATTGAAGTGGAAACTTTTGGAACAGGAAAGATTGATGAAGATAAGATTGTTGAAATAGTGGAAAAAGTTTTTGATTTAAGACCAGGAGCTATAATTAGAGATCTTGACTTAAGAAGACCTATTTATAGACAAACAGCTGCTTATGGACATTTCGGTAGAAATGATCTTAATCTACCATGGGAACAATTAAATAAAGCTGAAGAAATAAAAAAATATATCTAAGCTTTAATTGTTACTAATTAAAGCGTAATTTAAATCACTAGAGTAACTTAAAAATAGTATAGATGTATTTATTAGCTGTCTTAAATTTATTTAGGACAGCTTTATTGCGTAATGAATTTTTAATTTTATTAAGAATTAGTTAATGTATGCTGTTGTTAGATATCTTTGAGACCGTCACTTTCAAATAAGTCTAATATTCATAAGAAATTATTATATTAGAATAATATTAACAAATTAATAGTGTTAAACTATTGTGCAATTTATTTGTGATATAATAAAAAAAGAAATAAATCTAAAGTTAAATTTTATTCTTAGCAGTTTAAATAAACATAAAAAGTTTGGAGAGATTCTATGGAAGTTCTAAATGGTTTTGTAGAAAGCATTGTATTTAAAAGTGAGGATACTGGTTATGTAGTTTGTAGGATTAGGAATGAGAAAAATTTAATTAATGCTGTTGGAACTGTTCCGTTTTTGAAGGAAGGACAGAATGTAAAATTAACAGGATACTGGACAGTGCATAAGCAGTTTGGTAATCAATTTAATATTCAAGATTATGAAGAACTTCTTCCAAACTCATTAGATGGAATAGAGAAATACTTGAGTGCTGGAATAATACATGGAATTGGACCTGTAACAGCTAAGAAGATAATAGAAAAGTTTGGTGAAGAAACTTTAGATATCATGGAAAATCATATCGAAAGGCTTACGGAAATAGAAGGCATAGGCGAAAAAAAATTTCAAATAATATATGAATCTTATATAGAACAACAAGGCTTAAAAGATATAATACTATATTTTCATAAACATGGCGTTACTAATAACCAATGCATGAAGATTTATAAGAAATTTGGACCAAATGCAAGACATATAGTAGCAGATAATCCTTATATACTATGTGATGAAATATCCGGTATTGGATTTAAGACGGCAGATAGAATTGCAATGAGTATAGGAATTGAAGGCAGTTCAGATTTTAGAATACAAAGCTGCATTAAATATGTAATGAATCAATTTTGTGGTGCAGGTAACACATTTATGCCGAAGGATAATATAATAGAGGAATGTGAAAGAAATTTATTAATATCTAAGGAAGTAATCGAGAAGAACATATATGATATGTCGGCGCAGCAAAAAATTATTGTTGAAAATGTAAATGGAATTGAAGTGGGTTTTTTACTCCAGTACTATTATTGTGAGCTAGGTGTGACAAGTAAAATAATTACTTTAGGGTTGCAACAAATACAAACTATAAATTCTGACATTGATTTTGAAATTGATGTATTTGAAAAGGAACAAAATATAAAATTTGCAGAGTCACAGAGGGAAGCGATTAGTGGAGCTTTTAATAACGGTATAGAAATAATAACAGGAGGTCCTGGAACCGGTAAGACAACAATAATAAAAGCTATAATACATATTTATGAGAATAATGGGATGAAGGTAATACTTGGAGCACCCACAGGAAGAGCTGCTAAAAGAATGACTGAATCAACAGGAAGGGAAGCTAAAACAATACATAGATTATTAGAAATGGGGATCGCGGAAGATGATGAATCGGTCTTTGAGAAAGGAGAATCATCACCTCTAGATTGCGATGTGATAATCATTGATGAGGCATCTATGATTGATATAATGCTAATGCAAAATTTACTAAAAGCTATTAATTTAGGAACAAGATTAATAATTGTAGGAGATGTAGATCAATTGCCGTCTGTTGGGCCAGGAAACGTATTAAAGGATCTTATAGAAAGTGAATATATAAAGGTTGTAAGATTAAAAGAAATCTTTAGGCAGGGGTCAGAAAGTCTGATTGTAGTAAATGCACATAGGATAAATCAAGGTGAGATGCCATTATTAAATCAAAAGGATAAAGATTTTTTCTTTATTAATGAAGAAAATCAAGAAAGAATAGCTAATACAATAATGGATTTAATGAATAGGAGACTTCCTAAGTTTAATAAATCATGGGATAAATTAAAAGATATGCAGGTATTAACGCCTATGAGAAAAGGGGTGCTCGGAGTAACTAACTTAAATACTATTCTTCAAGAAATGTTTAATTCACCATCAAAAGATAAAAAAGAAAAGACTTCTCGAGATATAATTTTTAGAGAAGGAGATAAAGTTATGCAGACTAAGAACAACTATACTTTAAAATGGGTTAGAGTTAGTGGTTATGGTGAAAGTGAAGGTGTTGGTGTATTTAATGGTGATTTGGGATTTATAGAGAGTATAGATGATGAGAGAAAAACTCTTACCATTATATTTGATGAGGAAAGAAAAGTAATTTACGATTTTAATTTTTTAGATGAATTAGATTTAGCATATGCAACTACAATACATAAAAGTCAGGGAAGCGAATTTAAAGTTGTAATAATGCCAGTGTTTATGGGTTCACCTTTTTTGATGAACCGTAATTTACTCTATACGGGGATCACAAGAGCTAAACAATTAGTAGTTGTTGTTGGATTTCAAAAAGCATTAATGTATATGATTAATAATACAAATAGCATAGAAAGATATTCGGCATTAAAACATAGAATTAAAGATATAATAACTAAAGATGAGTTTGAAAATTAATTGAAGGGAGATAGGTGTATGAGGAATGTATCTAAAGTAACAGAAGAAGATTTGAAATACGCATTTGATAAAATAGAGTATTGGTATAAGAAAAATATCAAATTTCTAACAATTGTTACAGTTCCGTTTAATACATCATGTATTTTTTCAAATATAATATGTAAGCTTGCCCAAAACAATAATAAAGTATTATATGTTTGGGGAAAGAATGGAGAGAATAGAGAACTTGTTAACATTGTAAGAGAACTTAATTCAAATATAACTCATTCTTATATTGAAAAGGGGCATTCGAACTCAGATTTTACATTTATTCATTATAGCAACTTGATGAAGGTTAAAGAACATTATGATTTGGTGATTTTTGATGACATTACATACTTTTCTAATTTAAGTAATGTAACTGTAAGAGATATGCTTGAAATTTGTGCAAGTTTGGGCAAAAGAGTGCTGATATATAGTATAGAAAAATTGGCTCTAGTTGGTGAGAAGCTTGAGCTTGTAGCATATAACTACAAAAAACCTTTTGTGGAACCTAGAATATTAACAACTAGAATAGATCTAAATTTAGATATTCCATTTACTCTTTATGACTATTTTAAGTGGTTCAGAGAAAGCAATCATAAAGTAGTTATTTATGTACCAAACAGAGAAAAACTTAGCATAGTATATGATTATTTTTCTAATAAATTAAAGCTTCAAGACGTGAAGGTAATAAAAGTATCAGAGAAGGATGAAATGAAGAGATGTGAAAAGGTATCAAAATATAAAGATAAGGCAATATTTGTAATAACCAATAAAATAGAGGAGTTACTTGAATATTGCTATATGGATGATGCAGTAATATTATTTTCTGATAATGAGAGATATACGTATAAGAAACTACTATATGTATGTGGACAAATAAGAAATGTAAATCTTAAATTACCTGAGGTTTTATTAGTTTCAAATGAGGTATCAGATGATATGGAAAGAGCAAAAAGTATGGCAAGAGATTTCAATAAAAAAGTATGGGAGAAACGCTTAATAGAATTATAAGAAATTTGTGGGAAGGACTAATTGAAGTAATATATCCAAGAGAAAATTATTGCATTATATGTAGAGATGATGATTGTTTTGGAATTTGTGAAAATTGTAGAAAAGATATAAAAAGAATAAAGAATTTATATCAAGATAAAATAATAAGCTACGGTTATTATGGTGGAGTATTAAAGGAGTTAATATTAAAGTTTAAATATAAGAACAATTTTACGGCGGGGGATATACTAACAGAGCTGCTTGAAGAATATATTATTAATAATTTTAACTACAAGGAATACATAATAACATATATACCTCTATCAAAAAAATCAAAAAAGGTAAGAGGATTTAATCAATGCGAATATATGGCTAAAAAGATATCTAGAGATTTATCAATTAGAAGTTTAGAGATATTAATTAAAAGTAAGGAAACAAAAGAACAGAAAACATTAAAAAAGGAAGAAAGATACGAAAATATAAAAAATGCTTTTAATGTAAAAAGAGGAATAAAATTAAAGGGATGTAATATTATACTAATAGATGATGTAATTACTACCGGTGCAACCATTAATGAAGCGTATAAATTATTAAAAAAATATCAAGTAAACGATATAAAACTATTGACCTTAGCCAAAAGTCATATATAATATTAATGTAAAGCTAGGTTTGTGGTTGAAAGTCGAAGCTAGTCGCAGGCAAAACGATCCACGTAATTTAGGCAAAATGTCTAAGGAGCATGGTGCGGTATAGAAGTAAGTCCTGCCAGTTATATTCTGAGAGGGTTAGTAGTGAGGGATTAAATTCTATTAGCAAAAGCTCCAGCAGGCGAGTGTGGGGTCAAAAACCAGGTCAACTAGCTTTACTTTTATTTATATTTGAATTATTGCTAACGGATCAAATGAGAAATCTAATCTGAAATTTACAGTTAGATTTATTTTTTGCGCTTAATTTTCAGAATAAACTGATAATTGTCTTGTTAAGTTAGTAAAAAGATGATAAAATAATAATAACTTAAAGATATTAAGTTTAAAAAACTTTTTCATATGAGAGGGGCTGGAATTAATGAAAGTCACAGTTATAGCAAAAAATATAGAACTAACAGATGCACTAAGAGAAATAGTGCAAAAAAAGATAAGCAAATTGGAAAAGTATTTTGAAGTGGGCGTAGAAGCTAAGGTTACACTAAGTGTTCAAAAAAATAGACATAAAATAGAAGTTATGATTCCGTTTAATGGGGTAGTATTAAGAGGTGAGGAATCGACTTCTGATATGTACAAGTCATTAGACTTGGTAGAAGATAAATTGGAAAGACAAATTAGAAAGCAAAAAACTAGATTGTCTAGAAAACATAGTGGATCATTGAAATTTGCAGAAATAAATAATATAGATATCAATCCATCAGATGAGGAGTCTGGAAATTTAGTTAGAGTAAAGAAATTTGGAGTAAAACCAATGAATTCTGAAGAGGCAATTCTTCAAATGGATTTATTGGGACATAATTTCTTTGTATATCAAGATGCTGATAGCAGTAAGGTGAATGTAATTTATAAAAGAAAAGATGGAGATTATGGTTTGTTAGAACCAGAATTTATATAAAATTCATGAATATGACTGTTCGAAATGTGAGTTTAACTCACATTTCGAACAGTTTTTATATTGCGTGTGAGTAGAGAAAATCTTGTAATAAATCAACCTGCATAATATGGAATTTTTAATTCCAATATTCACATTTATTATTAATAAAATGTGAGCAAAATATTAAAAAAGAATTAAAATTAGATGTTTTATATAGGATTTAATACAAAAATCATGAGTTTTATTGAAAAGAAGATAAATAAAATGCTATAATTATAGAATACGTGATTTATAAATTGAATTTATCAAATATATTTTAGAAATTAGTGTGAAATATAGAATTTCGAAAGGATGACATTATGGGACTATTAGATGCCGTATTTGGAACATATAGTGAAAGAGAAGTTAAGAGGCTTAGACCTAGTATACAAAAAATAAATGATTTAGACGAGGCAATGCAAAAACTTTCAGATGAAGAATTAAAAGCAAAGACTTTTGAATTCAAAGAAAGATTAGCAAATGGAGAGACTTTAGATGATATTCTATCAGAAGCATTTGCGGTTGTAAGAGAAGCATCTGCAAGGGTTTTAGGAATGAAACATTATGATGAACAACTTATGGGAGGTATGATACTTCACCAAGGAAGAATATCAGAAATGAAAACAGGTGAAGGTAAAACTTTAGTTGCAACATTACCAGCATATTTGAACGGATTAAGTGGAAATGGAGTTCACATAGTAACTGTTAATGATTACCTTGCCAAAAGAGATGCTGAACAGATGGGTCAATTATATGGTTTCTTAGGATTGACTACAGGTGTTATTGTACATGAATTAAATAATGATCAAAGAAGAGAATCATATGGATCAGATATAACTTATGGAACTAATAATGAATTTGGATTTGACTATTTAAGAGACAACATGGTTATCTACAAAGAAGAAAGAGTTCAAAAACCATTAAATTTTGCAATAGTCGATGAGGTTGACTCGATTTTAATCGATGAAGCTAGAACTCCGCTTATTATTTCAGGTCAAGGTGAAAAATCTACTGAATTTTATAAGGTTGCTGATTACTTCGCAAAGAAATTACTTGAAGAAAGAGACTTCACTAGAGATGAAAAAGCTAATGCAGTAATGTTAACTGATGAAGGTGTTAGAAAAGCAGAAGCTACATTTAATGTTAAAAATTATGCTGATGCTGAGAATATTGAATTACAACATTATGTGACTCAAGCATTAAAAGCAAACTTTGCCATGAGAAGAGATAAAGACTACATGGTTAAAGATGGAGAAGTAATAATCGTTGATGAATTTACAGGAAGACTTATGGAAGGTAGAAGATATTCAGATGGTCTTCATCAAGCAATAGAAGCAAAAGAAGGTGTCAAGATTGCAAGAGAATCAAAAACGTTAGCTACTATTACATTCCAAAATTACTTCAGAATGTATAAAAAATTAGCAGGTATGACTGGTACTGCATTAACTGAGGAAAATGAATTCAGAGAAATTTATGGATTAGATGTTATTGTTATACCAACACATAGACCAATCGCAAGAAAAGATAATCCGGATTTAGTATTCAGTACTGAACTTGGAAAAATTAAAGCAGTTGCTTCAGAGGTAGAAAAAGCTCATGCTAAAGGTCAACCGGTACTGGTTGGTACAGTAAGCATCGAAAAATCAGAACTTGTTTCAAGCATGCTTAAGAAAAAGGGAGTGCCACATCAAGTATTAAATGCTAAATTCCATGAACAAGAAGCTGAAATAATAAGTCACGCAGGTGAAAAGGGTATGGTTACTATAGCTACTAATATGGCTGGTAGAGGTACTGATATTAAGCTTGGTGAAGGAGTAGTTGAACTTGGCGGTCTTAAGATAATAGGTACTGAAAGACATGAATCAAGAAGAATAGATAACCAATTAAGAGGACGTTCAGGAAGACAAGGGGACCCTGGTGAATCAACATTCTTTATTTCATTAGAAGATGATTTAATGAGAATATTTGGATCAGAAAAGATTCAAGGAGTTGTTGAAAAATTAGGACTTCAAGAAGAAGAAGCTATTGAAAGTAAAATGGTTTCAAAGGCTATTGAAAATGCTCAGAAGAAGGTTGAAGGTAACAACTTTGATATTAGAAAGCAATTATTAGGATACGATGATGTAATGAATATTCAAAGAGAAGTTATCTATAAACAAAGATCAGAGGTTCTTGAAGGTGAAGATGTAAAAGAAGAAGTATTATCAATGACAAAAGATATTATTGCAGAATCTGTTAATATTCATATTACAGGTGAAGCAGAAGATTATAGAGAAGAATTTTTAAACTTAATGGTACACTTACAAGAAATATGTATTCCAGCAGGTTTGGTTAACTTACCAAGTTTAGAGAATCTATCAAATGAAGAAATAATTGAAAATCTTTATGAAATTGCACGTAAATTCTATGAGGCAAAAGAAGAAGAATTTACACCAGAAAGATTAAGAGAAGTTGAAAGAGTTGTTCTTTTAAGATCAGTTGATACTAAATGGATGAGTCATATAGATAACATGGATCACCTAAAACAAGGTATTGGACTTCAATCATTTAAGCAAATTGATCCAGTTCAAGCTTACCAAATGGAAGGTAGTGAAATGTTTAATGAAATGATTAGATCAATCAAGGAAGAAACAGTTAAGCTATTATTCCGTGTGAAAATAGAAGTTGCTCCAGAGAGAGTAAGAGTTGCTCAAGAAACAGCAGCAATTCATGCTGAAGCATCAAGTGCAGCAGCACCAGGACCAGGACAAAATCCACCAGGTGGACCAGGTTCAAGTCCAGCAGCGCCTGTTAGGAATCTTGATAAGCATGGAAGAAATGAATTGTGTCCATGTGGCAGTGGAAAGAAATTTAAGAATTGTTGTGGAAGAGAAGCTTAAAGCAAGGTTACAATTCTTTATAACAGTTTAGCAAAAAACTTCAGAGGCTTTTAAATAATAAGTATGATATAATAAATTCCGTAGAGATTTCAAAGAATTGTTGTTTTATTGTTAAGTAGCAATTTAAATTGAAATTACTACGGAATTTTTATCAAAATAAACTGTTACTTGCTAACCGTTAACTGATTAAAAGGGGTGAAAATAGATGATTATTGAGCTTGAAAAGGAATTAATAAAGCTTCCTAATATAAAAAAATCTATAGAGGAAATGGGGGCTTCACTTTGACAGAGAAGGTCTTGAAAAGGAGCTTCATGAATTGGAATGTCAAATGCAAGAGCCAGGTTTCTGGGATGACGTTAAAAGAGCAGAGGAAGTTACAAAGAAGAGTAAGTCAATAAAGAACAAAATTGATAATTATGATAGACTAAAATCTCAAGTTGATGATATTGAAGTATTGAAAGAAATTATGGAAGATGACGATGAAGAGTCTGCAAATGAAATAATACAAACTATACGAGAAGTGGAAAATCAGATAGATGATTATAATATGAAAGTGCTCTTGTCTGGTGATTATGATAAGAATAATGCCATTTTGACACTACATGTTGGTGTGGGTGGTACCGATGCGAATGATTGGACTGAAATGCTTCTGAGAATGTACACAAGATGGTGCGAAAAACAAGGCTATAGTATTGAAACCATAGACTTACTTCCAGGAGATGAAGCGGGGATTAAGAGTGTAACATTAAAAGTTACAGGAGAATATGCATATGGATATTTAAAAGCTGAAAAGGGAATTCATAGATTGGTTAGAATATCGCCTTTTAATGCTAATGGTAAAAGACAAACTTCATTTGCGTCCATGGAAGTACTGCCAGAGCTTACAAAAGAGCAGGATATAGACATAAAGTCTGACGATTTGAGAATTGATACCTATAGATCAGGAGGTGCTGGAGGACAGCATGTAAATAAGACTGATTCAGCAGTTAGAATCACGCATTTACCTACTGGTATAGTTGTACAATGTCAGAACGAAAGAAGCCAATTTTCTAATAAGGATACAGCTATGGAAATGCTTAAGTCCAAATTGGTTGAATTGAAAGAAAGAGCGCATAAGGAAAAAATTGAAGATCTAACTGGAGAATTAAAAGATATGGGTTGGGGAAGTCAAATAAGGTCATATGTGTTCCATCCATACAGTATGGTTAAAGACCATAGAACAAATGTTGAAACTTCAAATGTCTCAGCGGTGATGGATGGGGAAATAGATATTTTTATAAATGCGTATTTAAAGCAGTAATTAGTATGGCTTACTAAGATAGTAAATATCTATAATAAAAAGAGTTGAGAAGTAAATAAAGCTTCTTAACTCTTTTTATTATTATATATGAATCTATTTATTTAATTTTTTGTTTTCGGGCAATATATAAGTTAAGATAGTCCCAAAAAGAAAATTCTCGATAAGTAGTTCGAAGAAATGTCCGAATCTTACACCAGAAGGCATAAAATCATTTGGTGCAAATAAAGGCGTTGCTAGAGGGATACTTAAAAGCAATCCCATTAAAATATATCTTTCTATTTTATTATTTACAGATAAACCTTTCAGTAAGAGATAGCCTATGATAGTCCATAAGAATCCCCTAAATATTTGAAATACGATTAAGAATGCATCTTGATGAAATTGATTTTGCATATGAGTCCAGAAAGGAAGGATATTCGTGCTTCCAGAGTAAAATACTCTTACAGCAGGGAACTGCCATGCTATAAAATATCCAAAGAAAAAATAAAAAATCATATAAAGAAAAGATAGAAAAATAAATTTTCTGATATTTCCTCCAATGGAGTTAAATTTTAGTGCGGAATTATTATTAGTTTGCACTTTTAATTTTCTCTTAATGTTTACAGAGAATAAGGCGCAAAAAATACCTATCATAGCACAAGTGAAAACTGTTATAAATACAATTAATAGAGGCATATCAATTGAATTATTAAAATATAAAGTTTCAATTTGTGTCATAAATCCAAGTATACCAAAGATAATAATAAAAATATTAATAAATAGTTTTTTTTCAGTATAATGACTTCTATTTGTATACCAAATAACTATAATTGAATTAAAAAGGCAAAGTAGAAATAAAGCAAATAACGATTTGAGTGAGTTGTGTGAGCTCTGGCTAGAAGTTTTAACAAAGCCACATATTCCCATTAAGAATCCTGATACTAGAGACCAAATTACTGTAGTAAGTATTGTTAAAAGTATAGTAAATTTAATATTTTCTTTTATAAACATATTTTTAAGCATATTGCACCTCACTAAAATAATATTTTTTAATACTTATAAGAACATTAATCAAATTGTATCCACTATATTTTGGGAACTTCAATATTGTTATCTTTGAAGTATTTAAATAATGCTTGTTCTAAAAAATCGTCAATCAGAGTTTGCTTTTCTTTCCAATCAGTATTCCAATTTTCTTTATCTTTATTGAAATTCACAAGATCTTTTAACATAGTTATATCCCCACCTGTGAATCTGTTGACCATATTCCACCAGTCTTTTGCAACTAATTGTGATTTACTTCCAGTTGGGAGTTCATTTTGAGATTTTAGTTGTATAATTTGATTACATAATTCATGCCAAGTAGAAATAATTTTTTCTGAATCCTCACTAGTAAAAGATGTTTTTATTTTATGGAAGGAATCAGTATCAAAGTATTTAACAACCCAATAGTTTTCGTTTTTTGACTGGAGTAGTGAGATAATATCAGAATATTTTTTCCAATCTATCGAATTTATTTGCTGGATTTCTTCACGAAGTGACTCAATTGCAGTAAGTGCTTCTTGCAAATACGAAATTTTATCTTGTATTATAGATGCTTGCTCTTTTAATGCGTTATCCACTTCCTTTGGAGTATCAATAGGAATTAATCGACTTTTAATATCCTCTAAAGAAAATCCAAGAAATTTTAGAGAGAGTATTTGGTTCAACTTAATCATATCCTTATTTGTATATAGACGTCTTCCTCCTTCGCTTTGTGAAGATGGTTTTAGTAGACCTTGTTTATCATAATATTGTAGAGTTCTAACAGTAACATTCATTTTAGATGCTAGTTCTCCTACAGTCATTAAATTTTCACTGTTCATAGTTTTTTATTACCTCAATTGAATAATAGCATATGACGTTACGTCATGAGCAATACTCTAAATAAAAATATTTTAAATTTCTATTAAAAAAACTTCTGCTAGAAACAGAAGTTTTTATGAAATATTGACAGACCAAGTTTTGAAAATTATTTAGAAATAAAAATTTAAATACGTAAATAAAAAAATTATATTAAGCAGCTTTATAAAAAATATCTATTAATGAATATATTGCAATGAGTATTACGCAAACATATAAGGAGATATTTAATCCGGGTTTAAGTATGGACATAACGCCACCAGCTACTAAAGCGGCAATTATTAATACACTAACAAATTTAAAGAAACCTGACTTATTTGTTAGAAGTGTTGTAACAGATGAAAACATAATTAAAATTAATGTTATAAAGTAAAATATATTTTTTAGGTTGCCTGAATAACTCATTATCTGAAATTCATTTAAAGCAATAATTGAAAGTAAAAATAATAAAGAAAAAGAACATATTCTACTAATATTTTTAACCATAACCCCACCACCTTGGAAATATTTACATAATAATTATACAGTTGAATTTTTGTCTGGGCAATAAGAATTTAATATAAAATAGCATTTCCAATTAAACGAATAGTAAAGAAATTAAAAATTGAAATTAATTCCTATAAATAGTATAAATGTATGATAAAATATACTCAGAATTAATTGAGGAGTTGAATATATGAATATTCTAATAGTTGAAGATGAAAAAGATATTAGAAATCTTATTTCTTTACATATGAGAAAAGAAAATTACGAGGTTTATGAGGCATGTGACGGAAGAGAAGCCTTAACGATATTTGAAAATGAAAAGATTGACTTGATTTTATTAGATATAATGATGCCTGATATCGATGGGATTTCAGTAATACAAAGAGTACGAGCTGTCTCTACTATTCCAATAATTTGTATTACAGCAATGGGTAATGATTCCGATAAAGTTTTGGCTTTAGGACTTGGAGCAGATGACTATTTAGTAAAACCTATAAGTCCAATTGAATTATCTGCTAGAGTGGCTTCTAACCTTAGAAGATGTTATAAATATGCTGAACATAAAGATATAATTTATTCAACAGGTGATTTGAAGTTATTTACTGAGACATTTGAAGTTTATAAGGGAAATAAAAAGATAGATTTAAATCCAAAAGAATTTAAAATACTCAAGTTATTGGTTTCAAATTTAGGGAAAGTATTTACTAAGAAACAAATCTATGAAGAAGTATGGGAAGATGCGTATTTTGGGGATTCAAATAATATTATGGTTCATTTAAGTCATATTAGAGAGAAGATAGAAGATGATCCTAAGAATCCCGTTTATATAAAAACTATAAGAGGAATAGGGTATAAAATTGAAAGGGTAAATGTTAATGAGGGCTAAAAGGATAAAAAGAAGTGTTACGACAGAGCTATTTTTTATATATTTTATAGGATATATAGCTATTAATTTGATATTACTAGCAGCTGTTATTGGTTCTATTGCAGCATATGAAATTTTATGTAACCCTCGTACATACACATCTTATTTCAAGGAATTAGAAGATAAATTAAAAAATGATTATAACGATATAACCGATGAAGATCTAGATGAGATAGATGGATTTATGATAAAAATAAATAATCGGAATATAGTGTTCTACTCCAGAGGGCATGTTATTGAAGAATTTAAACATATAAATTTACAAAGTTATATGTATCTATTTGGACTAACAAAGGACAATGAGAACTCACTAAATGATGATCTTAGAACTATGTTTGCATTATCAGAATTTAATAATTCAATAATTGATACAAGCAATAATGTTAAGTATTCTTTGTATAGCAGATACATAAAAGAAGAAGATTCATTAGTTGTGGTTGGATTTCCATATTCACAAGTTACAAAACCGAATAAGATCACAAATATAATTCCACATAATTTATTAATAAAGATAATGAGTTTTTTTAATATAATGTTAATTTTGTCAGTTGTATATGCTTTGGCTAAGGCTACTTCAACAGCATTCATAAATCCAATAAGAACATTATTAAGCGGGGTTATGGAAATATCTCATGGTAACTATAATGTAAGACTTGATATTGATAAGAAAAATGAATTTCTTGAGTTAGCTAATGGATTTAATATGATGGCAGAAACAATACAAAATGAGAAAAGTCAGAGAGAAAAGTTAGAAAAGGCCAAAGAGGATTTAATATTAGACATATCTCATGATTTGAAAAATCCCCTTGCATCTATTTTGGGTTATAGCGAAACTTTAGTTAATAATAGAGATTTAAAAGAAGATGAAAAGTTGGAATACTTAAATATAATAAATAATAACTCACAGAGGGCAAATAAATTAATAACAGATTTATTTGAGTTCTCTTTATATGATAATTCTGATTATAAAATGGTTACTGTAAAGGCTGATATATCAGAATTTATAAGGCAAACTATTGCTAATTATATTCCTGAATTTGATCATAAAAAATTTGAATATGATTTTGATATAACGGAAGAGCCTTATTATGTAATGATAAATGAAGAAAAATTATCAAGAGCAATCAATAATGTATTGGATAATAAAATTAAATATACGCAAGCAGGTGGGAAAATTGGTATAAAGACTGAGATCAGAGATAATAGTTTTTACATTATTTTATCTGACAATGGTGATAGTATTCCTATAAGGTATCGAGAAAATATATTTAATCCATTTGTTAGAGTTGATAAATCAAGGAATTCTAAAACCGGTGGAACTGGGCTTGGATTATCAATTACAAAAAAAATTCTAAATAAGCACGATGGTGATATTAGAATTATAGATAGTGGCATCGGAACAACTTTTGAAATAATGTTACCGCTTGTTGTATTTAAGAATAAGATCTAAACCTAAAGACTTAGCGCAACAACTTATTTTTTATATAGTATTTTAAGGTTAATTTAATATTATTGTAAGTAGTATTTAACAGGATATATTTATACTAAGTATAGTGGGTTATATTGGAATAGGATTCTGATGCATTATGCTTGGTATAAACTATAGAGAGGCATTGCTATAGAAAATTGTTGGGAAAGGTGTTGAAATTTTGAAATTTGATAGCGATTTTAATGAAGTTAAAATTAGGAATGTCGTGGTTATATATTTAATTACAATTGTAACTTTAATAATAGCATCGTTTTTTATATTGTCAAGTGCAGATGGAGAAATTAGTAATAGTGATATGAATAAATTATGTATGCAATCAGGTATTATATTATTTTCCATGCTAATTTACAAGGTTAAGCCGTCTAAAGAAAAAATAATTAATTTATATAATGATTTTAAAATTAAATTAAATGTCAAAGAAATTATTTGTATTATATCATTTTTCACATGCCTAAATGTAGGAGGAAGTAAACTAATAATTGATTTACTATATTTAATTGACCCAAGTTTCGCAAATGATTTTATAAATGATATCCCTTTCACTATAAATTCTACGACCGATTATTGGATGTGTTTTATAATAGTAGTCATCTTATCACCAGTTATTGATGAATTAACATTTAGATATGTTTTATTCAAAAGGATTTCAAAGAAACTTAACATTTATGCTGGATTGATTGTATCTTCTATAATTTTTTCTGCTATTAATCTCTGCCCAGAAATGATAGGCAATTTAGCATTAGGAGTTATTAATTGTATTTTATATATAAAATACGAAAATATTCTTATGCCTATGTTAATTTGTACTATAAATGGTTTGTTATATATGTTAGTAGTAATTCCTTTTCAAGGATTTAAAACTGAATATGTTACTTTGACATCGGACTACATTATTATGAATGCAATATCAGGAACTGTGTTGTTTTCTATTGGAATTATTTTTTTTATTAGATTCATAACTAAAAATAAAATTTGCTTAAGAGAAAGTTTTGATAAAGATATCAATTTGAGAATTTAATTTTAAACAAGACTCTAATTAAAAAATTATAAGCATATAATAAGGAGCCAGTATGGATAATTTTGAGAGTGAAATGAAAGATATTAATTCAAATGTAAATAAAGAAATAAATAATGGTCTATATGAAGAGAAAGAGATAACTAACTTAAATGTATTAGATACAAAAGAAAAAGATAATCTAATAACAAAACTAAAAAATAAAAAAGGTTTTTGGGGTGTTTTAGGAGCAGTTCTCTTAATTCTTATAAAATTTAAATCAGCAATTATATTTATTCTAGTGAAATTTAAATTTATATTTATATTCTTGAAGTTAGGAAAATTTATATCTACTATTGCATCCATGTTATTAATGATTGTAATATATGCTAAGACATATGGATGGACATTTGCAAGTGGTTTTGTGTTATTGTTATTTATCCA
Source organism: Clostridium chromiireducens (assembly GCF_003575225.1). Classification (NCBI taxonomy): domain Bacteria; kingdom Bacillati; phylum Bacillota; class Clostridia; order Eubacteriales; family Clostridiaceae; genus Clostridium; species Clostridium chromiireducens. The sequence continues at coordinate 90,228 of NZ_QXDJ01000007.1, forward strand.
TGAAATGGGCCATTACTTAACTGCGAAAGCTATTAAATTAGATGTAGGTGTACCTATATTTATTCCTTTTGTAGGGGCTTTAATCAGTCTAAAGGAAGAACCAAAAGATGCAGTGACAGAGGCAAAGGTTGCAATTGGGGGACCGTTAGTTGGAAGTCTTGGCTCATTAATTTGTTTGTTGTTATATTATATTTTAAAAGAAGACGTTTTAATGGCGTTAGCTTATACAGGATTTATGTTAAATTTGTTTAACCTTATACCTGTTCATCCACTTGACGGGGGGAGAATTGTATCAGCAATATCACCTAAGTTATGGTTAATAGGAATACCAATAGGTATAATCGCTCTTTTTAAAGCATTTAATCCTATTATATTAATGTTACTAGTACTTGGGATTGTGAAAGTTATTGAGCAATATAGAAATCCAGACAAATTGTATTATGAAGTAAAGGCAACGATGAGGTGGATGTTTGCTCTAGGTTATTTCGGATTAATATTGCTTTTGGGCCTTGGAATAACATATATCCATGGTATTCATTCTTCTATACTGATTCAATAAAAATTGGAGGGATTAAATATGTATTTTAATATACCAGGCGCAAAAGATATTCTTATTAAAAACATGACCGGTGAGGACTTAGAAGACATATACTTAAGTTTTGAGGGGATAGAAAAGCACCCTTTAAAAATATCAAATATAAGAAAAGATGGGCAAGTAGCTAAAACTTTGATTTTAAGTTATTTGCATAAAACAACAGAGCTTAAGTTACATTATTTTATGGATAATGAAAAACAAGAAATAGCAGTATATGATAATTTAAATAAAAATGATTTGAGAAAATTAATAATAACAATATATAAAAAAGGTGAACAGCTTGATGTAAAAACTACTGTTGATGAAAAAAATATTTAATTCTTGCCTTGAATTTAAATAAGTTTATAATATTAATATATATAAGATTATTGCCATTGCTAAAAATAGTAATGGCAATAATAATTTGTATGGTAAAATAGTATTATGATGGCAATAATTATTTTAGTAATAAGTCTATATTAAGATGGAGGAAGTTATGAATTCAATTGAAGAAAGAATCGCACAAGAGCTAGAAATAAAACTAAGTCAAGTTCAAAATGTTATTGGACTTTTAGATGATGGAAATACAGTTCCGTTTATTTCAAGATATAGAAAAGAAGCAACAGGAGGGCTTTCGGATGAAGTATTAAGAAAATTATCTGAGAGACTTACATATTTGAGGAATTTAGAAGAAAGAAAAGCTGATGTCACAAGGCTTATACAAGAACAAGAAAAGTTTACAGAAGAGATAGGTAACGCCCTAGAAAGTGCAACAACTTTAACAGAAGTTGAAGATATATACAGACCGTTTAAACCTAAAAAGAGAACAAAAGCAACAATAGCTGCAGAAAAGGGATTAAAACCTCTTGCAGAACTAATTTTAGAAGGAAAATTTAGTGGTAACTTAGATGAAGAGGCAGCTAAATATATAAGTGAAGAAAAAGGCGTAGCAAATAGTGGAGAAGCTATTCAAGGAGCTTTAGATATAATAGCTGAAAACATTTCTGATGAAGCTAAGTATAGAAAGTATATAAGAGAATTTGTTATTAGAGAAGGTAATATAGAATCAAAGGGAAGCTCAGAAGAGCCAACTCCTTATGAAATGTATTATGAATATTCAGAAGCAGTAAATAAAATACCTCCTCACAGGATATTAGCTATAAACAGAGGAGAAAAAGAAAAGATTCTAAGTGTTAAAATCACAGCTAATGAAGAGAAGATAATTAAATACTTAGAAAATCAAATATTTAAGGGTGATGCAGTTTTAGATGAAAAGCTAAAACTTGCAATTAAAGATTCATTGAAAAGATTAATTTACCCATCAATAGAAAGAGAAATAAGAAGTGAGTTAACTGATATCGGTGAAGAAGGTGCTATTAAGATTTTCAAAGAAAACCTTAAAGCATTATTGCTGCAAGCTCCAATCAAAGGAAAAGTAGTAATGGGATATGACCCTGGATTTAGAACAGGATGTAAAATTGCCATATTAGATGCAACAGGAAAGTTTTTAGAAAATACAGCAGTATATCCAACAGTACCTAAAAGAGATATAGAGGGAACTAAGAGAACCTTGAAAGCTCTTATTGCTAAACATAACGTTGATGTTATTTCGCTCGGAAATGGAACAGCCTCAAGAGAATCTGAAGAAGTTATTGCTGAAATGATTACTGAGATAAAAAAAGAAACTGGTAAGGAATTAGCATATGTTATTGTATCTGAAGCTGGGGCGTCAGTTTATTCAGCATCAGAACTTGCAACCAAAGAATATCCAGATCTAGATGTTACAGTAAGAGGTGCTATATCAATAGGAAGAAGACTTCAGGACCCACTGGCTGAGTTAGTAAAAATAGATCCGAAAGCTATAGGGGTAGGACAGTATCAACACGATGTTACTCCTAAAAAATTAGAAGAATCTTTGGCAGGTGTAGTAGAAGATTCGGTTAATACTGTTGGAGTTGATTTAAACATCGCAACACCATCACTCTTAACACATATTTCAGGAATAAATGCAACTATAGCTAAAAATATTGTTGATTATAGAGAAGAAGTTGGTCATTTTACTTCAAGAAAAGAATTGCTAAAAGTTAAGAGATTAGGTCAAAAAGCATATGAACAATGTGCAGGTTTCTTAAGAGTTGATGAGAGTAAAGAACCTCTAGATAATACCTCAGTTCATCCAGAATCTTATGATATAGCTAAAAAACTAATAGAGATACTTGGCTATAATAAAGAGGATTTAAAAAACAATAAATTAGGCGATATTGATGAAAGAGCAGAAGAACAAGGATTAAAGAAGTTAAGTCAAACTTTAGAAGTTGGAGAACTTACTTTAAAGGATATAATCAAGGAATTAAAGAAACCAGGTAGGGATCCGAGAGAAGGAATGCCAAAGCCAATACTTAAAACAGGAATAATAGAACTTAAGGACTTAAAGCCTGGAATGGTTTTAGCTGGAACTGTTAGAAATGTATCAGATTTTGGTGCTTTTGTAGATATCGGAGTCCATCAAGATGGTCTAGTTCATAAGAGCCAAATGGCAAATAGATTTGTAAAGCATCCTTTAGATATTGTTAAGGTTGGAGATATAGTCAAGGTTGCAATACTAGAAGTTGATGAAAAGAGAAAGAGAATATCGTTAACAATGAAAGATATTGATGAGTCTGTAGAAGTATAATTAATATATTGATTTATGAAAAGTCTTAAGAATAAAAGTATATTTATTCTTAAGACTTTTCTACTTGAGACGAGTCAATAATTATAATGTGGTACTTTACTTGTGCTTTTCTGTGATTTAGCTGAAAGTTATAGGTATTTTAATATTAAAATATTGGTTAATAACATACGCTTATGAAAAATATGATATAGTTATTATATAGGGTGGTTTATAAAAAAAGTTACAAATAGGAGGGAAAATAATGATTAGATGGGGAATTATTGGACTAGGGAATATAGCTTCACGTTTTGCGAAGAGTTTGTCGTATACAAATGAAGGGAAGCTATATGCTATTGCATCTAAAACTAAAGAAAAACGCGATGCATTTCATAATAAATATAATAGTGAAAAAGTATACGAAGATTATGATCAATTATTAAATGATAATGAGATAGATGCTGTTTATATAGCTTTGCCTCATGGTTCACATAAATATTGGTCTATTGAAGCTTTAAGGCGTAAAAAGGCTGTTTTGTGTGAAAAGCCAGTAGGTTTAAATGCAGAAGAGATGAAAGAAATAAAAACGGAAGCTTTATTAAATAATACATTTTTTATGGAAGCAATGAAAACAAGATTTATTCCATTAGTTCATGAGATTAAAGAGATAATAAAGAATAACGAGATTGGTGAAATTGTAGCTATAGAAGCTAATTTTTGTAATCATGTAGAGAATATTAATCCAGGATCATATTTGCTTGATAAGAAACAAGGCGGGGCGCTACTTGATGTAGGAATTTATCCATTGTCATTTGTTATGGATATGATTGACTCGGAAGTTAATGAGGTTAACTCTTATATGGATATAAATGAGTCGGAAGTTGATGCTTATTTTAAAGCAACAATTACTTTTAAAAATGGAGTAATAGGCACTGTAGAAGGAGCTATTGATAGAAATAAGGAAAGAACTGCTATTATTAAAGGAACAAAAGGTTTCATAGAAATACCAATTTATAATAGACCAAGTATGGTTACAGTCAACATAGATGGTAATCAGCCATATACAATTGAAAAAGAAATAGAATTTGATGATATGTATGCAGAAATTCAAGAGGTACATAATAGTTTAAGAGATTCAAAATTGCAAAGTGATTGCTTACCTCTAGATGAGTCAATTCGTGTTATGGAAGTATTAGATAGAATTAGAATAAATGCAGGACAGAAATAAGTCTGTAATGTTTATTATTACACTAATTAGGAGAGAGAAATATACAAAATGGATAAAACAAAATTTTATACCAATAGAAAAAACATTGTACTTTTGGCAACTTTATGTTGCCTTTTATGGGGAAGTGCCTATCCTTCTATTAAAGTTGGATACTTATTATTTAATATAATTGATATAGGTTCTAAGTTAGTTTTTGCGGGATATAGATTTACACTTGCAGGGATTTTTATACTTATATTTGAGTTTATTACAAAGAAAACTATATTTAGTTTTACAGCAAAACAATTTGGACAAGTAACTTTATTAGGATTAACGCAAACTGCACTTCAATACATATTTTTCTATGTGGGAATGTCATATACTACAGGAGTAAGAGGTTCAATAATAAATGGTATAGGAACTTTTGCGAGTATAATCCTGGCTCATTTCATTTATAAGAATGACAAACTAAATTTCAATAAGATAATAGGATGTATTGTTGGATTTGTAGGGGTAATAATTGTTAATTTAAATGGAGAGTCATTAGGGGGGGCACCTGTAACTTTTAAAGGGGAAGGGTTTATAATGGTCGCCGCGATTATATTTGCTATCTCAGCAATATATGGTAAGAAAATAACGCAGGCTCAAGAACCTTCAATAGTAACAGGTTTTCAGTTATTTATTGGAGGAGTTATATTAACAGTCTTAGGATTTATTTTAGGAGGAAGCCTAGAAGGATTTACAATGAAGTCAACATTACTTTTAGTATACATGGCATTATTATCTTCAATTGCCTTTGTTGTTTGGACTCAATTACTGAAATATAACAAGGTAGGAATAATTTCGATATTTAATTTTTTAATACCAGTATTCGGCACGTTATTATCAGCGTTAATACTAGGAGAAGATATTTTTGATATTAAGATATTAATAGCATTAATATTAGTTTGTTATGGAATATTCTTAGTTTACAGGAATAAAGACATAAGATAATTTCATAAACCTATTGATTTTATAAGATCTGCTGATTATTCTCTTGTTGAGATTAATTGGGTATAAAAATAAAATATACTTTTATAAGATTCAGAATACAAAACAATTACAACTATACAAATTGCCATATAAACTTGAAATATTGACGAATTTGATAAGTGATTGATTTGAAAGAATTGATAATTTAAAGTATCATAGTATTAATAAAATAAGATGAAAATGTGAAAGGTCTAATAATAAATACAGAATTTTTTATTAGTTTTTTGCATAAACGGAGGCAAAAATGAAAGTAAAATGTATTGATAATAATCTTTGTTCAACACTAATTTTAAATAAGGAATACGTAGTAATTGAGGAAGCACCTGAATATTATGTAGTACTAGATGACTTGAATAATGAAACAACTTGTAGAAAGACAAGATTTGTAGTTATAGAAGATGGAGGAATAACCAAGAAAGCCAAAGCTACGATTACAGAATTGAATTATCAACTAGAAAATGAATTTAAGGATATAAAGCAATTCGCAATCAGAAAGAACTCTAAAGGTGAAATGAAAGAAATATCTATAAAATTTAAATACAATATATAAAGTAATTTTATAAAAGAACTAGAGTATATACGAAATATTAGATAAATGTATATATTCTAGTTTATTTTTATGCACTTAATTCAGAGTATGTTTGATTCAATAAATGGATTGTTGTACGAATATATTTATTGAAAATGTTTATTAATTAATTTATGATAAATTTAGGTAAACGATATTATTAATAGAAATATCATTAAAAAATTTAGTAAATGGGGTGGAAAGATGAAATATTTAGTTTTAGATATTGGAGGCAGTGCTATTAAATATGCACTTATGACCAGTGAATTAGAATTTGTTGAGAAGGGAAATGAACCAACACCGCACGATTGTATTGAAAGCTTTATCGAAGTAGTAGGAAAAATATATGATGAGTATAAGAATGAAATAGAAGGAATAGCTATAAGTATGCCTGGAGTTCTAGATAGTGAAAAGGGTTATACCTACACAGGTGGTTCATTGACCTATAACGAAGGAAAAGAAATTGTAAAAATTCTGCAAGAGAGATGTCCTACTAAAATAACAATAGAGAATGATGGTAAATGTGCGGCTTTAGCTGAAGTATGGAAAGGAAGCCTGAAAGATTGTAATGATGGTGTAGTTATTGTTCTCGGAACCGGAGTTGGTGGAGGAATCATAAAAGATAGAAAATTACACAAGGGAAAGAATTTCTTTGCAGGTGAGTTTAGTTTCATCGCTACTGATGTTAATAATATTGAGGGAAACGGAAGCTGGTGGGGACATTTGAGTGGTTCTAAGTCTCTAATTGAAGCTGCCGCAAAATCAAAGAACATGTCAGCAGAAGAACTAGATGGATATAAAGTGTTTGAGTATGCTAATAATTGTGATGAGGATATTCTCAAAGTATTGGATGATTTTACGTATAAACTAGCAGTTCAAATTTTTAACTTACAATGTATCTTAGATCCAGAAGTGTTTGCAATTGGTGGTGGGATAAGTAGCCAGGATATACTAATTGAATATATCAAGAAAAACGTTGATAAATATCATAAGAACTTTATATCTGATGTTCCAAAACCAAATGTTATTCGATGCGAATTTAGAAATGATGCAAATCTTATAGGAGCTTTATATAATTTTATTAATCGAAATTAGAAAACATGATTTGAATAAAGAATTTGGTGTTATGTATTATAGTTTTTAAGACAGAAGTGAGAATGCGACATATTGATTATTGTAGAGAAAAGTAGGAACGATAATGTTCCTACTTTCTTTAGTTTATTGTGATATCCTTAGGGAAAGAGATTTTTATTCCAAAGAGAGATGGCAAAACTCGTTGTTTATTTTATAAAGCTCAAAATAATCCCGTGGCACCAGTGTTTTTAATGTCCATGGTGGACGATTTGTAACAGGGCTTCCTGAAGATGATGATTCAAGGATTGAGAAAATACTAATTAAAATAATATCTAATCAAGCTAAATCCTAAAAAAAGGAGCACTTCATTTAAGAAGTACTCTTTTTTTGTCTTTAGAAATATTATATTAAATGTTGAATAGCATATCGCCATAAGTTGGTATTGGCCAGAAATCTTCATCAACTATAGTTTCAAGCTTATCAGCATATTCTCTTAAAGTATTCATTTGTTCGAATACTTCGTATCTGTATATCATTCCTAAATCGAATATATCACCGTCAAAGTTATCAGCTTTTTCAACTACTTTTTCAAGAAGTGCTACATTTTTATTCAATGAAGACAATAATGATGAAACTTCAGTCAATAATTCACTCTGAACTGATACGTCAACACTTACACCAGTAGCTTTTATAGTGTTTATTGATTCAGCAAGACTTGTAGTATATTGAATTACAGCTGGCATGATTTGACGTTTAGCCATTTCAAGTGTTGTTAATGCTTCAATATTTATAATCTTATTGTAGTTTTCAAGAGTTATTTCATAACGAGATTCTGCTTCTACTTTAGTTAGAACTCCGTGTTTTTCTAAAACTGCTTGATTCTTTTCAGAAATCATAGCTTTAGCAGCTTCTACTGTAGATTTAATGTTTGGAAGTCCTCTTCTTTCAGCTTCTACAACCCATTCATCTGAATATCCGTTACCATTGAAGATTACTCTCTTATGGTTTTTAACGATATCAGTTAAAATTACTTGAATTTCAGCATTTACATCAGTAGCTTTTTCAAGTTTATCTGCAATTTCAGATAAAGTTTCAGCAACTATTGTATTTAAAACAAAGTTACATCCAGCGATTGAAGCTGAAGATGGAACCATTCTAAATTCGAATTTGTTTCCAGTGAATGCAAATGGAGAAGTTCTGTTTCTGTCAGTTGCATCTTTTGGAAGTGGAGGTAATGTATTAACTCCAATAGTTAATTCGCTTGAAGATTTAGAGCTTGTAGCTGGTCCTTTTTCAATTTGTTCTAATACATCTTCTAATTGATCTCCTAAGAATATAGAGATTATAGCTGGAGGAGCTTCATTAGCACCTAATCTGTGATCATTTCCAGCATTAGCAGCTGATACTCTTAACAAGTCTGGATATTCATCAACAGCTTTTACTACAGCACAAAGGAATAAAAGGAATTGTTGATTTTCGTGTGGAGAGTTACCTGGTTCAAGAAGGTTCATTCCGTCATCAGTACCCATTGACCAGTTGTTATGCTTACCTGATCCATTTACTCCAGCAAATGGTTTTTCGTGAAGTAAGCAGTATAAGTCGTGTTTTGCAGCAACTTTCTTCATTATTTCCATTGTAAGTTGGTTGTGGTCAGTTGATATATTTGTTGTACTAAATATAGGAGCTAATTCATGTTGAGCAGGAGCAACTTCGTTATGTTTAGTTTTAGCTAATATTCCAAGCTTCCAAAGTTCTTCGTCTAACTCTTTCATGAAATCAGAAATTCTTTGTTTTAATGTTCCGAAGTAATGATCTTCAAGTTCTTGACCTTTTGAAGGTTTTGCTCCGAATAATGTTCTTCCAGTTAATATAAGGTCTTTACGAGCATCATACATTTTCTTATCGATTAAGAAATATTCTTGTTCAGGACCTACAGTTGTAATAACTTTTTTAGTAGTAGTATTACCTAATGCTTTTAAAACACGTAGAGCTTGTTTATCTAAAGCTTCCATTGATCTTAATAATGGAGTTTTTTTGTCTAAAGCTTCTCCGTTATAAGAGCAGAATGCAGTAGGAATACATAAAGAATCATCTTTAATAAATGCTGGTGAAGTACAATCCCATGCAGTATATCCTCTAGCTTCGAAAGTAGCTCTAAGCCCCCCGTTAGGGAATGAAGATGCATCTGGTTCACCTTTAATTAATTCTTTTCCTGAGAATTCAAGTATTACTTTTCCGTCAGAAGTTGGGTTGATAAAAGAATCATGTTTTTCTGCAGTGATTCCTGTCATTGGTTGGAACCAGTGAGTAAAGTGAGTAGCACCTTTTTCAACAGCCCAATCTTTCATTGCAGAAGCAACAACGTCTGCAACATCTGGTGCAAGAGAAGTTCCTCTTTCAATTGTCTTTTTTAAAGCTTTATAAGTAGCCTTTGGAAGACGTTCTTTCATTACAGCATCGCTAAATACGTTTGAACCAAAAATTTCATTGATTTTGTTCATTAATAAAATCTCCTTTCAGAATACACAACATTTATTTAAAGTGTTATTAACTAACTAAAAAAATTAATAATTTTAAAAAAAGTTTAGATTATAAATGATAAATTGTCAATACAAAAATACAGAATAAGACACAATGTATATCTATAAATATACATATATGGAATAAATTTCAATCTAAAAATAAAAAGCTAAAGAAATATTATAATATTCTCTAGCTCCATTGCTAAAATTCATATTTAATTATTAACAATATAGACTATAGTTAATAATCTAAACTATAGCATCATATTATTTATCATATTAAAAAAATTCAGCGTTAGAACTGCCATAGTTCTATATTTACGCTACATTGATTATACTATATTGTTAAAGCTTGTTCAATACAGAAATTCGATTTTTTCTGTTAAAAAATTTACAGAAATATATATTATTGTATTTGACAAAGAATTTTTTAGGAAAGTATTAAAGTTTTTTTGTGACATTAAACGAAATTAAGTTTACATGAATAAACTTAAAAAAATAACAAGCGTAAATACTGTATTTGACGCCATAATATAATTATGAAATAATCACAACTAAGGAAATTATTACAGTATTCTATTCAATAAACCAAATGGAATTATATTAGGATACCCAGTATTAGAGTACATATTAATGGATTGTCGCTTTGTAATGAAGTAACTGCAAATGAAGATGCACATATAGATTCAGGTGTAGAAGTTTGGTTTGGCATTCTTTTAACTTGGCTCAAAAAATATACAACGGTTTAGGAGGAAAACTAAGATGGAAAATACAATTGAGAATATTAAATCTAGAAGAAGTATAAGAAAATATAAAAGTGAACAGATAAAAGATGAAGATTTATATACAATATTAGAATGTGGAAAACATGCCCCAAGTGGCGGTAATTCTCAAACATGGCACTTTACAGTCATTCAGAATAAAGAAATCTTACTAAAATTAAATGAATATATAAAATTAGCATTTGAGAAATTAGAAGTAGATGAAAATACCTATAAAAGTATGAAGTCCGGTAAGATTGCTTCTAAAAATGATAAATATAGTTTTTATTACAATGCTCCGACACTAATAATAGTATCAAATGACTCAAATTATAGTAATGCTATGGCAGATAGTGCCTGCGCTATCGAAAATATGCTCCTAACTGCAAATTATTTAGAACTTGGAGCATGTTGGATTAATCAAGTGACATGGTTTGATAGGGATGAAAACGTAAGAAAGCTTCTCTCTAGTTTAGGGATTCCGGAAAATTATAAGGTTTGTGGTTCTATATCTATTGGTTACATGGATGGTATAAAACCAAATGGAAAGACACTGAAGGAAAATACTGTGACTATTATAAGATAAAATTGGATCGTTAAAAGGAAGTACTCTTACGAATCAATTTTTGATTTTATAACCCAGCTATATCAACGGACGCAGCTACTTTTATCAAAAAACAACATATATGGTAACCCAAATTATTTGTATAGCTTGTAATTTAGTGTCAAGTGCTATAAAATAATAGCAAAGTTATGAACACGTGTGTAAAATAATTAATTTAATTATTCAATATAGTGTTCGTATCTATATTTAGAACTATTATTATAATATATTTGTAAAAGTTTTGGAGGATAAATATGGCTACTACAATTAAAGATATAGCAAAGGTACTAGGGATATCTCATTCAACTGTTTCGAGAGCATTGACAGGTTCTAAATATGTAAATGAAAAGACTAAAGAAGCGGTACTAAAAGCAGTAAAAGAATTAAACTATATTCCTAATATGAGTGCCAGAAGTTTAAAAATAGATAAAGCTTATAATATCGGAGTGTTTTTTTCGACTATAAGTAATGGAACTTCACCATATGTATTCCAAACTGTAATAAATAGTGTATACAGAAATATAGATAAGAGGTATAACGTTATAGTTAAGGGGATAGATATGTATGAAGAAAATACAATAAATCCTAAAAATTATGATGGTATACTAGTTGTTAGTCAAATGGTAAATGATGATAAGTTTATTAGAGAAATTCTAGAAAGAGATATACCAGTTGTTGTTATTAATAGAAAGGTAGATCATAATGTTATAAATATATATACAGATGAAAGCATAGGGACATATAAAGGAGTAGAGGAATTAATAAAAAATGGTCATAAGGAAATAGCAATAATTGAAGGAGCAAATAGTTTTGATTCAACAAAAATGAGAAGAAAAGGTTATGAAGATGCTTTTGAAAATTATAACATTGAATTAAATAAAAATCTAATATTAAATGGAGACTTTAGTGTAAAAAGTGGTTACGAGAGAACTAAAGAACTTCTTGAAAGGAAAGAACAATTTTCTGCTATATTTGCTTTCAATGATGAAATGGCAGCAGGCGCGATAAAAGCATTAACTGAAATAGGGTTAAAGGTGCCTGATGACATATCCATATTGGGATTTGATGGGAACGAAATTGGAAAATTTATCAGTCCAAGTATTACTACTATTAAAAGGCCTATAGGTGATATATCTAAAATTGCCATAGATTTGCTTTTAAAATTATTAAGCGATGAGAGGGATATAACGGCTAAAAAAATATATATGGAATCGGAATTAGAAATAGGAGAGTCTATTAGGAATTTGGATAATAGCTGATTTTTTAAAGAAGAATATAAATGAAAATAATAAATTTAATATTATAGAAGTTTACAATAAATATTGCTTTTGTTGTAAACTTTTTGCTTAGTTAATAGGCTTATCAAATAAAAAACTATTGCAATTCTTTACATCAGGGTATATAGTTAAGTTAAGTAACTTAGGAACACGTGTGCCAAAGTAAGGAATTCACAGTGAGCATAGAAAATTAGTATTTGATTTATTACTTTAAATAATTCAAGATGCTTTATCTTTTTTTGAACACGTGTGTATATGCACTGAAAGTTAAAATAAAAAGCATTTGTATAATTATTTATAATTTAAAATATTTTTTGTCATTCTAGGAACACGTGTGCTAATAATTAATTTGAAGGGAAGAAACAGCATGAATATGGAAATTAGATACTCAAATCATCCAGAAGATTCAAAAAGATATGATACAGAGACATTAAGAAGACATTATTTAGTTGAAAAAGTGTTTATGGAAGACGAAGTGAATTTAGTTTATAGCCATAACGATAGAATAATATTCGGGGGTATTACTCCAGTAAAAGAAATATTAAGACTTGGAGTGTCTAAAGAGTTAGGTACAGATTACTTCCTTGAGAGAAGAGAACTCGGAGTTATTAACGTAGGCGGAGAAGGAACCATCATAGTGGATGGGACAGAATATAACATAAAATATAGAGATGGGTTATATGTTGGACAAGGTGTACAAAATGTAGAATTTACTTCAATTGATCCAAAAAATCCAGCTAAATTTTATATTAATTCAGCACCAGCGCTTAAATCTTATCCAACTGTAAAAATAGATTTAGAAAAAGCCAATAAAATAAAAACTGGTGATTCACTTACATTAAATAAAAGAACTATAAATCAATATGTACATCCAGCAGTTTGTGAAAGCTGTCAGTTAGTAATGGGGCTAACAATATTGGAACCAGGAAGTGCATGGAATACAATGCCATGTCACACACACGAAAGACGTATGGAGGTATATTTATATCTTGATCTTCCACATGATCAATGTGTAATGCATTTTATGGGTGAAGGAAAAGAGACAAGACACATTGTAATGAAAAGTGAACAGGCTGTAATTTCACCAAGCTGGTCAATACATTCTGGAGTTGGAACACAAAACTATTCATTTATCTGGGGAATGTGTGGGGAAAATCAGACGTTCGATGATATGGATCATATTAAGATAGAGGATTTAAAATAATAAACATGGAAATGAGGTATATATTATGTCAAATATTCTAGATCAATTTTCAATGGATTTTTTTAGATTAGATGGAAAAGTAGCAATAGTTACTGGAGGAAATACAGGACTTGGTCAGGCATACGCTGTAGCATTAGCAAAAGCAGGCGCAGATATAGTTGTTCCAGCTCATAATAAGGATTGGGATGAAACAAGAGAGTTAATAGAAAAGGAAGGCAGAAAAGTTGTATTTATACAAGCTGATTTAACTAAGAAAGAAGATAGAAAAAATGTAATAGATGTAACAATGAAGGAATTTAAAAAGATAGATGTATTAGTAAATAATGCTGGGACTATAAGAAGAGCGCCTCTTCTTGAATATAAGGAAGAAGACTGGAATGCGGTAATGGATATTAATTTAAATGCAGTATATTTCTTGAGTCAAGAAGTAGCTAAGATAATGGCTGAGCAAGGTTCGGGAAAGATAATTAACGTAGCTTCGATGTTAGCATTCCAAGGTGGGAAATTCGTACCACCATATACTGCAAGTAAACATGGTGTTGCAGGTATAACAAAAGCATTTGCAAATGAATTAGCATGTAAGAATATTCAAATTAATGCTATAGCTCCAGGATATATAAAAACTGCAAATACTGCACCAATAAGAGCAGATAAGGAAAGAAATGCAGAAATTCAAAGCAGAATACCGGCAGATAGATGGGCTGAACCATTTGACTTAATGGGAGCAATAGTATTTTTAGCAAGCAAAGCATCAGATTATGTTAATGGACATGTATTAGCTGTTGATGGCGGATGGTTAGTAAGATAGTTTTAAACAGCATTGAATGTTAGACAGAATGTCTCAAGAAGAATATAGAAAAGCAACGATTGACGCAGTTAAAAAACTTTAAAATAGAATTATTAAAAATGGTTGTTGCTAAGTGCACTACCCTTTTGACATTTAGATAAAATTTCAACTGTTCTTTTAAATCTGAATAAGAAAATATATTAAGCTCCAATTTATCCTATAATCATAGTATTGATTATAGGATAAATTATAAATTAAACCTATATAGGCTAGATTTTTATGCTTATATTGTTTTATAATTATTTCGTCAATCATTTAATAATGATTACTATGGAAAAGTAGCAAAATTTAATAAAAAGGAAGATTATAATGCAAAGTATATTTTATTATAATACAGAGATTGGCAAAATAGGGATAGAAGAAAATGGGGCAGCGATCACAAAGATATTTTTTATAAATGAAGATTTACAAGAGGATATATCAGAAAAAAGTGAAACAGAATTGATAAAGGAAGCTATAAGGCAGCTAAATGAATATTTTCAAGGAAAGCGTAATGTTTTTGATTTACCTTTAGAACCTAAAGGAACAGAATTTCAAAAGAGAGTATGGAATGCTTTAAAAGAAATTCCTTTTGGTGAAACGAAAAGCTATGGAGACATAGCAAAAATAATAGGGAATGAAAAAGCTGCGAGGGCTGTTGGAATGGCTAATAATAAAAATCCAATTCCGATTATAATACCTTGCCATAGAGTAATTGGTTCAAATGGTAAACTAATTGGTTATGCTGGTGGTCTTGATATAAAAGAGAAGCTCCTTAAAATTGAAAAAAATTATAATAAATAAGAAGAAAACAAGTCTCGATAATGAATTGAACTCTATTATCGGGACTTTTAATTTTGTGATAAATGAAGAAGTAAGGTTCAAAATAGTTTAAAAATAATCTATCTATTCTTTCCAAATAGGCCTTTTAGTGTTATTCCAATACCTGCGGCAGTCATGCCAAACATAAGTATACCTTCAAACAAACTAACAGGCATAAAACTCATTCTAAGACCCATTAATATACCCATTAAAATAATAAAAATGCCTACAATAATTAAAAACCAACCGATTACAGAATGTTCATTAAAAAATAGTACAATTATTCCTATTAGTAGAGGTAATAGAACTAGTCCAAAGTTAGGAGTAAATCCGAAAACTCTAGTAAGGTTAAATCCAGTCGAAATAATAGTATTTTGAAATATCATATAAATACCAACTAAAAATACCACTATTCCGCCGAAGAATGTTAATATATTTCCTTTGGGAGCTTTATAGTAATCTAAATTATCTTCTACATCTTTTTTCTTTTTAAACATATTATCCCCCTATCAAATAAGCACAGTATTAGTTATATTATAAAATAAATTTAACTATTTTTCAAATATTAGTAAGTTTAAAATGCTGTTTTAAAAGGCATTTATAGATTGATTGAAATATATATACTTAAAAGTGTTGAAAAAATACTTTAAATAACTTATAATTACTTATGAGGTGGTTATGTGATTGAAAAAGATAGATATGAAAATTTCAAGGAAGATAATGCATGCTCATATAAGGAAAGACTGAAATTAAATGTTAATGAAAAAAGAAGAATTGTCGAGAAAGCTATGAAATTTATTCATAATAATGGGACATATTTCTTTGATGTTTCTACGAGTGTTGAATTTCTTGCTAGAGCTTTAGATAAAAAGGTTACTGTGTTTACTCATTCGATAGATAACTTTAATATACTTTCTGAAAAAAGTGATATAATAGTAAATTTAATTGCTGGAGAATTCAATAAAAAGAATCGCTTTTTTTATAAAACAAATTATGAGAGATGCTTAAACGGAATTAAATTTGATTCAGCATTTTTAGGAGCTAGCGCTATAAAAAGTGATGGTATATATTATGAAAACGAGGAAGATGCTTATATTAAGAGTGAGATAGTAAAGAGATCTGAGAAAGTAATTTTGCTTGCCGAACATCAAAAATATGAAAAATATGCTTACTATAAGGGATTAGATTTAGATCAAGCAAACATTATTATAGTTGATCCAATATCAGTTTCCTCTTTTAGTAATATTATAGTGTCAAATAATATCAAAATTAATCCTAAAAGTCTAGTTATTATATAGAACAAGGATATATCTAACGAGTGAGATTACAGAAATGAATCGGAATATTAAGTAGTTAAATTTATACGCTTATATTAATTGAGAAAAGGTGATTTAATGTATCAAGAAGAAAGACTATTAAAAGTATTAGAATATTTGAATGAACATAATTATATGTCTATTCATGACATATGTAAGATGTTTAATGTATCAAGGGATACTGCACGTCGTGATATTGTAAAACTTATAAATGAAGGCACTGCAATTAGGACTCATGGAGGAATTAGCTTGCCTATATTAAAAAATACTATTAAAGAATATAAGGAAAGAATTGAAGCATATTCTGAAGAGAAAAAAGATATTGCAAGAAGGGCCCTAGAATTCATAGAAGAAGGTAAGCATTATTTCTTTGATGTTTCTACGATAGTAAGTTTTCTAGCACAAGAAGTTAATAAGCCTATTTGGGTGCTTACACATTCTCTTGATAACATAGAAATACTTTCGGAAAAAGAGGAGATTGACGTGCATTGTGTAGGTGGGTACCTTAATAGAAAAAATAGATTTTTTTATCGGGCAGATAGTACAAGTTACCTTGATAAAATGAGGTTTGATACAGCGATATTAGGAGCAGCATCTATAACAGAAGATGGAATATACTATGTTGATGAAGAAGATGCATTAACCAAGCAGATAGCAGCCCAAAAATCTAATAAGGTAATTGTTCTTGCCGAATATGATAAATTTAAATGTTTAAGTTATTATAAAGGATTAGATTGGGAACAAATTGATGTAATTATTACTGATAAAATACCGCCATCTGTTTTTGTAGAGATCATTGAATCACATGATATTCAACTGATAATCGCTAATAATATAGAGTTCTTAAGTAATTGTAAGTAATTTATATTCTATAATAAATAGTTTAAGGGGATGAGTATATGAAGAATTTAAAAATGGTATGCTTAGATATCGATGGAACTTTATTAAATTCAAAGCATGAGATTACAGAAAAGGTGAAAAGTACTATAAATGTAGTTGCAAATGAGAAGAAAATACCTGTAATTTTAGTTTCAGCAAGAATGCCTAAAGGTATAAAGTTTCTGCAAAAAGAACTTGGAATAGAGGAACCAATTATTTGTTACAGCGGGTCTTTGATTTTAGATAAGGATAATGATGTATTAGCCAAAGAATTCATAGACGTATCTGACCTTGAAGAAATATATAAATTAACTAGTAAGAACAATATTCACATGAGCTTATATAAAGATGATGAATGGTATATAGAGGAATTAGATTATTGGGCTAGACAAGAAAGTGAAATAACAAATATTATTCCCAATATAATTAATTTTAAAGAATTAATAGAAAAGTGGAAAAAAGATAGATTAGGGCCAAATAAGATTTTATGTATGTCTAAGCCAGAAGAAATAAATTTCTTAAAAGAAAATATTAAGGGAATTAATTTAAATATATATCCGTCTAAGCCAACATATTTAGAAATTATGCCGACAAAGGCATCAAAAACATCTGCAATCAACTGTCTGCAAAAGAAATATAATATAGATAGGTCAGAAATTGTAACAATGGGCGATAATTACAACGATATTGATATGTTAGAGTATGCAGGAATTGGAGTGGCAATGGGGAATGCGCCAGAAGAGGTGAAGATACATGCCGATGATATAACTTTGACTAATGATGAAAATGGTGTTGCAGAGGCATTAATAAAATATATTATTTAACAACAAAAAGGGGAAGGTTTTGTGAAGTATTTTATTTCAAACTATCACAAAATCATCCCTTTTTTAGGTATTAATAAATATTTATAGTTAAGATTTTTTAATTTCGTAGAATGTCTGCATTTTAATAGATTGATTATAATCACCAAATCCTTCACCAAATAAGGTGAAACCTCCGACATTTTTAGTATCCTTAGGAACAGAGAATCTAAAAGTTATAGTGCTAGTATAATCTATACTAAGCTCATCAATTGTGGTTTCAGAGATTTTATAGCCGCCATCAATAAAAGTCCCATCTTTATTAATTGACAAAGTCTTAAGTCTTCCATACTGATTGCAGATTTCAGGCCACCAGTTAGGAGTAAATCTTCCACGTCTAGCACCAAAATCTCCAGGGCTTACCCAATAACCTAGGTCAATATTATTAATTGAAAAATGTATATCAGACGGATAATTTTCATTGTAACCTGGGCTTTCAGATGAGATCTCAAAAGAAAGCTGTAATTCTGTTAGTTTTTGTCCAGCAGTTAAGTGGTTTGGAAGATTATATTCTATAAACCCAGTAGTAAACCATAAAACTGATGCTTGAAAATGTTCAGGAAATAAGAAATAACGAGGATCGTCAAATTCACCAATAATATGATCTTTCGTTGAAATTCCACAAGTGGCTGTAATTTGACAGTTTGAATAGCAGCCTACTTCAATTTCATCTTTATATGAGGCAATATCTAATTTCTTAGGAAGCAAGTCTATTACCATCATATCATGAAGTGGTTTGCAAATTTTCATAGAACCACGTTTCCCAGACATAGTATGGATTTCTATTAAACCAACTTCTTCTAGCTTTTTAATATGAAGAGATATAGCACTATTAGTTAAATTAAGCATTGTAGCTAAATCATTTAAGTTTTTATCGCCATCTTCATATAATATTTCCATTATTTTAAGACGCATAGGAGCACCGAGGGCCTTGAAAACTTCACTGGCATCTTTCATTGATTCAAAATGTAACATAAATTTTCCTTTCTAAGTCAGAGGTAGATTTTTAGTCTTTAATAAATAGTAAACCAAAATTCAGCAGAAATTATACCTTAACAAGGATATCAATAATTACTTTAACTTATAACTTAAATAAATAAGAATTGAAATATATGCATCTCATAAATGATAACTGAATTATAGCAAAAATGATAATGCTTGTAAATCAATAAAGAATAGGGATAATGAGGATAAAAAATATATAAAATGCATTGACGACATTATTTGGTTATAGTATATTATAAATAAGGTTAAATTAAAACTTAAATATTAAAGTATTTACTTAAACAAAGGGGGATATTATGAGCAAGCTATTTGTAAACGTGCAAAATAAAAAAGGAAAGATTAATAAAGAAATTTATGGACACTTTTCAGAACATTTAGGTAGATGTATATACGAAGGATTATATGTAGGTGAAGATTCTAAAATTCCTAATACAAATGGAATGAGAAATGATGTAGTACAAGCTTTAAAAGAAATAAAAATACCAGTACTTCGTTGGCCAGGTGGATGTTTTGCTGATGAATATCACTGGAAAGATGGAATTGGACAAAAAGAAAATCGTAAAAAAATGATAAATACTCACTGGGGTGGAGTTGTAGAAGATAATAGCTTTGGTACTCATGAGTTTATGGAACTATGTAGACAACTTGAATGTGAACCATATATTAATGGTAACGTAGGAAGTGGAACTGTTCAAGAAATGTCTGAGTGGGTTGAATACTTAACATTTGAAGGTATCTCTCCAATGGCTGATCTTAGAAAGAAAAATGGTAATGAAGATGCCTGGAAGGTAAAATATTTTGGAGTTGGTAATGAAAATTGGGGCTGTGGTGGTAATATGACACCAGAATATTATGCGAATGAGTATAGAAGATATCAAACTTATTGTAGAAATTATGCTGATAATAAACTTTATAAAATAGCTTGTGGAGCAAATGCAGACGATTATGATTGGACAGATGTTTTGATGAAGAATGCAAGTAATTTCATGGATGGATTATCTCTTCATTACTATACCATTACAAAGAATTGGGTAGAAAAAGGCGCTGCAGCTAAATTTGACGAAAAAGAATGGTATACAACATTAAAGAAGACATTAAAGATGGAAGAGTTAATTTATAGACATGGTGCTATAATGGATCGATATGATCCAGAAAAAAAAGTTGGATTAATAATTGATGAATGGGGAACTTGGTTTGATGTTGAAGTTGGAACTAACCCAGGATTTTTATATCAACAAAACACAATGAGAGATGCTTTAGTTGCAGGTATTAACTTAAATATCTTTAACAAAAACTGTGATAGAGTCAAGATGGCAAATATTGCTCAATTAGTAAATGTACTTCAATCTGTTATTTTAACAGAAGGAGAAAAAATGGTATTAACACCAACTTACCATGTATTTAATATGTATAAAAGCCATCAAGAAGCAACACTTGTTGAAAGCTATATAGAAACTCAAGATATTGGAGTTGAAGAAGAAAATCAAGTGCCTAATTTACATGAATCAGTATCTGTAGATGCAGAAGGAAGAATTAATGTAACGTTAAATAACTTATCTGTTTCTGAGTCTTATGACATACAAGGAATCTTTGCGGACAGAGAAATCAAATCTGTAAAAGGTACAATTCTATCAAATGAAATGGGCGCTTACAATGATTTTGACGCACCAGAAGTAGTGAAACCTGCAGAATTTATAGATTTCAAGATTACAAATAAAGGGGTCGACTTTAAGATTCCTAAATGTAGTGTGATTCACTTAGTAATAGAATAATATGAAACAGAGATTTTGTAAAAAATGCTTATTAGATGAGATATTTGAAGAAAGAGAATATCAGCATATGCAGGATTATATTAAAAATTTAGATAAGCATATAAAAACAGAAGATGAAGCATATAAAAAACGACTAGGAATATGTATGCAATGCGATAATTTAATTAACGGCATGTGTAAAATTTGTGGTTGCTTTGTTGAGATGAGAGCAGCAATTAAGAAAAATTATTGCCCTGATATAGAAAAGTACTGGTAAAATAATCATAATAAAAAGAAATAGATCAAGATTTATCAGAGGGATCCGTAAGTGGAAAAAATTTAAAGGATATTTCTTTAATACCTGCAAATGCAAAGAAATCGAAGATTATATAAGAAGTATTACAATCATTTTGTAATTAAATTAATGATAGCAAAAACTATATATAATACTCTTTAATCATATATAATAATATCCCATAAATTAATAATGGCCTTATCAAGCACAAGTTTTAAACCTATCTCTAAGTGCTTGATAAGGCTAAAATAATTGAAATTTCCAACCTTTACTTTAAGAATGAACATATCCCATAAGTCTACTAATTTTATTAGCGACGTTCATAAATTCATTTTTGTAATTTAGTAGATCTTCGATAGTATTAAATATAGTAACTGATGAAAGGCTAATCGAAGCAATAATTTTATTAGTTCGATCAAAGATAGGCACAGCTATACATATTACTCCTGTATCATATTCAATATTATCTAGTGAATATAAATTTTTTCTTATATCGCGTATTTCTTCTATAAGAATATCCACATCAATTATTGTATTTTCTGCATACTTTACAAACTCTGTATCTTTTAATAGCTCTCTTATTTTATCATCAGAAAATTGAGACAGTAATAACTTACCAGAGGCAGTACAATAAATAGGTGCTTTTTTACCTATGCTGGAAGACATTATTATATTTCTACTAGTATTTTCAGAAGATACCTTATCCACATAA
Source organism: Clostridium chromiireducens (assembly GCF_003575225.1). NCBI lineage: Bacteria > Bacillati > Bacillota > Clostridia > Eubacteriales > Clostridiaceae > Clostridium > Clostridium chromiireducens. The sequence continues at coordinate 112,167 of NZ_QXDJ01000007.1, forward strand.
ATTATGTTTGAAAATGATTCATCTGGAATACAAAGATGTATAACCTCATCAACTTTATTCGCAAAATCATATATATGAGGTCTAGCGACATTAATTAAATCCATACTACTTGTTATGGAAGAAGATAAGTTGAGAATTTTAATTCCAAGTTGATATTTATCATTTTCTTTATTTTGGGTAACATATTCTTTATATTTTAAAGTTGTAATTATTCTATGTATAGTACTTTTACTCAAACCTAAGCTTTTTGATAGTTCACCAATTCCGCATCCCTTTGGAGATTCTGCTAAACAATCCAGTATATCTAGAGCACGTTCTACAGATTGAACTAAATTAGAATTATTTAAATCCTCAGACATATTAAATCCTCCTGAATAATATTTTCTTTATATTACATTGTAATGTCTAAAGTAAATTTTAACAAATAGAAAATTTAAAGTTTTTATACTAGTATGATTGACAATTATGCGTGATAATATTAAAATTAAGATATAAATGAAACGGTGTTCCACTATGTGGAACGATATAAAAATAAAGTGAAGATAATATTAAGCCTAATAAAAAATTTAATAATGAGATATATAATATTTTTTAATTATATATGATATTAATTTCAAAATTAATCATAGCCTTATCAAGTATAAATATATAAACCTATCTCTACGTACTTGGTAAGGCTAAAAATAAATATATAAGTTGAAAGTGGTGTATTAATTTATGGACGTAATTACTATAGGAGATGCAATGATTGCAATGTGTCCTCAAGAAAAGGGACCAATAATATTTTGTGATACATTCAAAAGAAAATTAGGTGGAGCAGAATTAAATGTTGCAATGGGGTGTGCAAGATTAGGATTAAAATCAGGATGGATAAGTAGGCTTGGTAATGATGATTTTGGAAAACATATATTGAAAACTGCAAGAGGAGAAGGGATAGATACGTCAGAAGTTCAACTTGTAGATGGATATCCAACTTCAGTATATTTTAGAGAAGTTTTAGCAGACGGATCAAGTAGGTCATTTTACTACAGAGAAAAATCTCCTACAAGTACAATGAAGTGTGAAGATTTAAATGAGGAATATTTTAAGAGTGCAAAAGTACTCCATATCACGGGAGTATTTCCTTCAATAACTAATAATAATCAAGAAATTATATTAGAAGCAGTAAAACTCGCAAAGAAAAATAATCTGACTGTATCCTTTGATCCTAACATTAGATTAAAAATGTGGACAAAAGAAGAGGCAAAGGAATATATAGAAAAATTATTAACAGACGTGGATATTCTTTTAATAGGTGATGAAGAAATTGAAATATTATTAGGGGATGTAACTATAGAAGATGCAATCAAAACTTTCCATGGTTATGGAATTGGTAAGGTTGTAGTAAAAAAAGGAGCTAAGGGTGCTCTTGGTTCAGATGGAGAAAATATCTATGAAGTAGATGCTATTAAGCCAAAAGCATTAGTAGACACAGTAGGTGCTGGAGATGGATTTGCAGCAGGATTTTTAAATGCATTAATAAAGGGTGAAACTTTAGAAGGCTGTGTTAGATATGCAAATGCAGTTGGATCCCTAGTGGTTGGTGTTGAAGGTGATAATGAAGGATTACCTTACCATGAGGATGTTTTAGTACATTTAGGGCAAGCTAAAAAAATAGAAAGATAGAATTAAGATTAAAAATAATATTAAAATAATTAGATGAGGTGTTAAAATGTTCGAAAAAATTTATAATACATTAAAAGAAGAAAAAGCAGTTGCTGTTATTAGAACAAAGACATACGAAGAAGCAAAAGAAATAAGTATAGCAGCAATTAAAGGTGGAATGAACATTATAGAAGTAACAATGAGTGTTCCAAATGCACCTAAGTTAATAAAGGAATTAAAAGAAGAATATAAAAATGCTTGCGTTGGAGCAGGAACTGTATTAACTAAAGATGCTGTAGATGCATGTATTGAAAACAATGCTGATTTTATTGTTTCTCCTTGTATAGATGAAGAGGTAATAAGTTATGCAAATCAAAGAAAAGCATTAATAATACCAGGGTTAATGACAATGTCAGAATTAAATAAAGCTTATAAGTTAGGCTTAAGATTTATAAAAGTATTCCCAGGTAATGTTGTTGGAAAAGCGTTTATAGGAGCAGCAAAATCAATATTTCCAGACCTTAGCATAATGCCAACTGGTGGAGTAAACAAAGATAACATAGATGAATGGATACAAATTGGAGCAGACTGCAGCGGTATTGGTAGTGATTTGAATAAAGTATATAAAAGTAACGGAGCAGCAGGTGTTACAGAATATTGTGCTGAAGTTATAAGTAAAGTAAAAAGTCTATAAGAAAAAATATATAATTATTAATTAGCTTCTTAAATAATAACCATAATATATAGAATAATCCACATAGATATTAGTATTAACTATATTCTCTGTGGATTATTTATTTAATAGATCTGTTTATAAAGTTCTTTTGGATTTAAGCCGTTTTTCTTGGCCATAGATTTCCAACTCGAATTTCCGGCAATTTTAAATATAAATTTAGGCATCTTTGCATTAACAAGTATATTTTCTTTAGCAGGAGTAGAAGTCGAATTTTCTATATCTTCTTTTAATGCTAAATATGCATTGTAAACAGGTTTTTTCATTCGAGAATTAAGAGGCATATCTTTAGAGCCTTTCATAAATTCTCCCCCACCTATTCCAACTCCAAAGCGCCAATTGAAATCAAGTCTATCACAGAAGTGTTTCATAATATTAATTGCGGTTTTATTCTGAGTACCTTCTATAAAGCCGCAGTTGATAATACAATACATATCAAGTTTTATAGTACCATTTTCTTTAATAAAATCTTCAAAAGCAGCCATAAATTCTAACATAGTGCTGGGAAAACAATCAGCATATAAAGGGGAAACAAAAACAATTTTATTATAGGATGCAATTTCTTCAAACAATGATTTATCTTTCATAAATGTACCTATATAATATTCTTTCGCAGTAATATTTTTATCTAATAATTTCATTAATTCATTTATAAGATGGCTGGAAGTGCCTTGTCCCTTTCTTGGGCTGCCATTTATAATACACAATTTAGTCATTAATTTAACCCCCTACAAACTTTTTATTATTGTTCTTATATCTGATGTTTTTTTTACTACATAAGTTTTATAATCGGAAAAACATAAATTTGTAGCATTTCCCTTAATTAAATCTTTAAAGGTTTGCTCTTCTTCAGGAGTAACATCATCACCATATCCAATAACAATAAACTTAAGATTGTCATTATTATAACGAGGAAGATGATGAAGTTCACCATTAACTGTTTGAAAGAAAGGCAATAAAAATCCTATGGACCTATCAATAACATTTTTGACATAGGAAGTATAACATCCATACTTTATTTGAGTAATAATTACGAAAGTACCACCTTCTAAGATGTATTTAGGCATTTCAGTATAAGAATCTTCTATAATACATCTTCCAGGAGTTTTAATCCAGCAATTAAAGCAACCTATACACCCTTTAATATTGTTTATCTCTCTTGAGAGAATTTTAGATTCAGATGGCAGCAGTGGGATAATCTCCTTTGAATCTTTGTCATTTAAATCATGAACTAATAACATTATAAGTCCTCCTTATATTAATATTAATTTATATTCAATGTATAATTTATTTATGTTTACACTGTCAACTTGATAATATCATAACATCTTAAGTTTACAGTGTCAACATGCCGTGGTATTATATATATAATCTCGGTAAGTTATCATATAAGCGTAAGCTATATATTGTATATCTATAAAGGAATTTAGAAAAGAGGTTTTTTAAATGCAAAATGATAAATATCACCATGGTGATTTGAGAGAAAGCTTAATTAGAATGGGATTAAAGCTATATAATGAAGAAGGTGCTGAGAAATTTTCTATTAGAAAGGTTGCGGCATTATGTAATGTAAGTCATGCGGCACCTTATAAACATTTTAAAAATAAAGAGGAGTTAATTAGCGCCATATCAGATTATGTATTTAGTAATTTTGAGTATTCATTAAGCGAAATAGTAGAGAAATATAGAACTGATCCATATGAAAGAATTATTGAATTAGGAAAAAAGTATGTGATATTCATGGTAGAAAATCCGGATTATTTAAAATTTGCCTTTTCTCAAAATAATGAGTACGGAATAACTGTAGAGAATAATGAATTACAAAGCTCTGATTATGGTACATTCAATATTTTTAAAAATTGTGCAATTGATTTCTTGAAAAGTAAAAATGTAAAAGAGGAAAAATATATACAAGATATAATTGCTATGTGGGCAATGGTTCATGGTCTTGCAACTATGTTATCTAATAAGATGTTCATATATAAAGGAAATTATATTGAATTAGTTGAAGAAATATTAAGACAAAATATAACTTATTAATATAACTTATGTCATTAAAATCAATGAGTGAAAAAAATTAATCATAGTGACTTTGTCGGAAAAAAATGATATATTAATAAAAAATGGGCTTATTTAAAGTTGAATTTTTATTAGAAGGAAGGTTGATGTATTCATGTATGAAATGAAAGAAGAGTATAAAATTGGTATAGAACAGATTGATGAACAACATAAGAAACTTTTTGAATTAGCAGATAGGGCATATATACTATTAAAAGATGAGTTTGCAATTGATAAGTATGATAAAATAGTAGAAATACTAGACGAACTAAAGGATTATACTATTTTTCATTTTAAATCAGAAGAAGAATATATGGAGAGTATAGGTTATAAAAGGCTATTTACTCAAAAAATAGAACATGCAAAATTTATCGAGTCCCTTGAAAATATAGATTATAAACACATCGATGTAGATCAAGATGAAAGTTTAGTTAAAATTTTGAACTTTTTAAATGATTGGTTAACAGAACATATATTAAAAACAGATAAATTTATAGGACAATAATATATTAATTGAAATAGATATAAAAGTTAAGAATTAGTATATAGAAAAAGTATTGCATATTTTATTATATAATTATATAATAAAAGTAAATAAATATTATATCTTCAGGGCAGGGTGTGAATCCCTACCGGCGGTATAGCCCGCGAGCTTTATAAAAGCAGATTCGGTGTAACTCCGAAGCCGACAGTATAGTCTGGATGAAAGAAGGTAACCTATTAGGAATTAAGATTTTCTTTATTCTTATTTGTTTGAGTATATGCCCTGATGTATTTTGCATCAGGTTTTTTTATTTCCTTTTATAAATCAAACAATTAAGTTATATAAAGTGAGAAGGTTTGAAAAGATTAAGCCTAATAAGCTACCCCAAGAAGATAAACTTTTGGGAGGCGTTAAAATGAACGAAAAAACAAGTAAACTAATCAAAATTTCTTTATTATCAGCAATTGCAATTATTCTTATGTATTTAGATTTTCCAATAATACCTGCATTTTCATGGTTGAAAATCGATTTAAGTGATGTACCAGCATTAGTAGGGGCATTTGGTTTTGGACCTATAGCTGGAGTTATAATAGAATTAATAAAAAATCTTTTGATTCCACTAATAAGAGGAAGCCAAACAGGATTCGTTGGAGAAACTGCAAACTTTTTATTTGGTGCTTCATTAATATTACCTGCATCATTTATCTATTATAGAAATAAAAGCAAAAAAAATGCGATATTAGGAATGATCATTGGTGGAGTTGTTATGGAGATAATGGGAATAGTGGGTAACATATACTTATTATTACCGGCTTATGGAATGAAAATGCCAGCGGATATGTTACAAAGCTATATTTGGGCATTGCTAGCGTTTAATGGTGTAAAGGCTATTATGGTATCAGTATTAACATATATATTGTATAAAAAAGTGTCTGTATCAATTTTTAAGGCTGAGCCAAACTTTGGTGGATCAGGAAAGAAGACAAAAACTGTATAATAATAGTGTAGTTTATTAAAGGTTATAACAAGATTTTGAAAATTTTGTTATAGCCTTTTATTTAGTTTTAGTTCATATGTGATATTATTCACAACGCCTTTCTTTTTTACCAAGCCAAAACCAATATAATATTTCAAAATTATTATATTTTACTTAAAAATAAAAAATCAATATTAATTAATAATTAATATTGATTAATAAAGGATTATTTAGTATTATATTAATATAAAGGTATTGTAATCATTATTAACCAAAAGATAGGAGGAAATACTAAAGTTTATAAGAATATATAAAGCTTATAGATAATAACATAATGTATAGCAGAGTAAATAATAAGTAATAATAATGTCATATTATTAAAATTTAAAATGTTAGCTTTAAAATATTTCAACTATAAAGCTAAATATAGATGTGTTATTTAAGCAAAGGAATTATGATATAAATGCTTAATTAATATATATATTGGAAATAAAAATACGCACTTTAGTATGTAATTATTAATACAATATATATATTTGATTATATTATATAATTAATTTAAGGGAGGTTTTTAATATGGAGAAATATGTATGTACAGTGTGTGGTTATATTTATGATGAGGCAGAAGGTGATCCAGATAATGGTGTAGCTCCTGGAACAAAATTTGATGATATTCCAGATGAATGGGTTTGCCCGCTATGTGGAGTACCAAAATCAGATTTTGAAAAAGAACAATAATTTGTATTGTTTTTTATACAATAATAAGGATATAATTTTATAAGGAGAAATAAAACAGTAGCTTTAAGAACTGTTTTATTTCTAGGGATGTAACCATAAGGGGCTATCAAAATAATTATAAAAGTTTTGAAAGTCCCTTATTTATATAAATATTAATTAATAATGTAGTGCAACAATAACAAGCAGGAGAATGAGTAGTATGTTTACTGAAGAAAGACTTAACGAGATATTAAATATTCTAAATATACAGGGGAAAATAAAAGTCAAAGATTTGAGTCAAAAATTTAAAGTAACGGAAGATTGTATAAGAAAAGATTTGAAACAGTTAGAACATGCGGGAAAACTAAAAAGAACATATGGAGGCGCTATTCAAATTAGGCAGTCGTCCCAATTACATGATATTTCAGAAAGAGAAAAAGTCGATATTTCAACTAAAACTGAAATTGCCAAGAAAGCATTAGATCTAATAGAAGATAGGGAAACCATATTCTTAGATATATCTACAATTAATATTTTGATAGCAAAAGCTATCGTGAACACTGCTAAAAGAGTAACAGTAGTAACTAATATGCTAGAAATTGCAAATATCTTATCGGCTTCAAATAATAATATAACGGTAGTATTGGCGGCTGGAGTTTTAAATAAATCCTTAAATGGATTTATAGGATCTGCAACAAATGATTTTATTAAAAAATATAAATTTGATAAATCATTTATAGGTAGTTGTGGAATAGATGCCTTTGACCGAAGTATAACCACTTTTGAGATCGAAGACGGAATAACAAAAGCAACGATAATACAATCTAGTAAAAAGACATTTTTAGTTATGGAAAATAAGAAATTCTTTGCAGATGGTAATTATAAATTTGCGATGATTGATGATATAAATTCTATAATAACTGACGAAAAACCCAATGAGCAAATTATTGATATATTAGAAAACAATGAAATTGAATTAATTTGATAATAGTTACCTGCATAATTAATATGGTTATGACCCTAGAAAGTTTGAAAAAACAATTAATACCTTAATAATGGTTTTTAGCTAATAAAACATACACTTGTGAATATAAGTGTATGTTTTATTTATGAGCTATTTATGTTTTAGTTTTATCTTAGCCACATTATCACTGCATCTTCTTTATTGTCTTCATAATAGCCTTTTCTAATGCCATCTTGCTTAAAATTATGTTTTTCATAAAGAGCTTTTGCGGCTGTATTGCTGCTTCTTACTTCTAAAGTATAGGCTACGCAGCCTTGCCTTTTACAGTGAGAAAGCAATTCTTCAAGTAGTTTAGATGCGATTCCTTGCTTTCTGTAGCTTGGGTGTACTGCTATATTTGTTATATGTGATTCATCTAATACAATCCATGTTCCTGCAAAACCAACAACTTTATCATCAATTTTAGCTACAAAATATTTTGCAACAGGATTAGTTAATTCTTGAATATAGGAACTTTTACTCCAGCAAACAGCAAAGCTTAATGAGCTGATAGTTAAAACGGCCTCAATATCTTCTTCTTTCATTAAATCAATATTTACACACATCTTACTTCATCCTTTGCTCATATTCTCTTTCAGCCTGCGGTTTTTTTAGATAAAATGGACTGGAATCTGAATTATCAAATATTCCATTTCTTAATAGAGAACTGCCAATCTCTCCTAAAGAAGATGCACGAACTAAATTAAGGTGATTAGGAGGGAAGAAGCAATTTGGACAATTTTCAATTAAATAGTCCTTATACTTATCTAGACCATCACCTATAAAAATTACTTTTTCATTCTTTGATTTGATTATTTCGATTAATTCATCCATGTCTAAAGCAGAATAATCTAAAAGTTTCTCAAGATAAACCTGCAGGTCAGTGTTTGTATCTAAATCTTTTGTTTTGCTTGAACTAGTTAAATTAGAATGTCCTCTATATAATGATGTGTAGACACTATTTCTTAAAGCATCCATTATTGGACATATAATACCGTCAAAATTAGCGACACTAAGTGCTAGGGCATCTAGGCTAGATACGCTTACATAAGGTTTTCCGCTTCCAAAACTAAGACCCTTTATTGTTGCCATGCCAATTCTAAGTCCTGTAAATGAACCAGGTCCTTTTGAAACTACATAACCATCAATGTCATTAATACTCATATTATTTGTATTTAATAAAGTTTCAATTATTGTCATTAAAATAACTGAATGTTCCTTTTTGTCATTTAGAGTAATTTCTCCAAGCAATTTTCCATCTTTCATTAAAGCAACAGTTGCAACCTTGGAAGATGAGTCTACTGCAAGTGTAATCATATTTTCAGCTCCTTTATATAATTATATCTCTCCCCATAAGGAGTCAAAAGTATTTTTCTGTAATCTTCACCTTTATTAAGATCTTTCGTTATCTTAATATGTAACAAATCCTCTGGCAGGATTTCTTCTATATAATTTGCCCATTCTATAATTGATACGGCATCTGAAAAAATATAATCATCAAATCCGATTGCATGAACCTCATCAGGATCACTTACTCTATATACATCAAAGTGATTAAGTTTTAATCTTCCACTTTCATACTCGTTAACAATTGTGAATGTTGGACTGGTGATAGTATCATATATACCTAGGCCTTGAGCAATTCCCTTTGTAATATGAGTTTTGCCGGTACCTAAATCTCCGGTTAAACAAATTATATCACCAGGATTTAGCATCTTGCCAAGTTGTATTCCTAATTTTGTAGTAGTATCTACATTATAAACTTCAAATTCCATGAAATTCCTCCTTTGGGTAAGAATCTAAATCTTACATTGTAGGATTTTAAGTTATTATATGTTCACATAATATAATTCTTATTATGGGATAATAAATGTAAAGATAATGAATTCTTATCTTCTTATTTTATAACAAAATTATATAAAATCAAATTATTAAATAATATTTACTATAAAATATATTATTAACCTAAATCTTTATAATACAAATTTAATAATCAGAAAAATGTAATAAATTTGTATATATTTATTTTGAATTAGTTGGTATAATAAGAACAAATGCATACTAAACTTAAATTGACAGATGAATAAGAAAGTAAATATGCATTATTACATATGATACTAACATAAGATTCTATGTTTAAATTAATAAATTTATTGGGGAATAAACTTTAGAAATTAATTAAGAATAAGTTAGAAAATTTATAAGTAAATGAGTTGAATTCTGGAGGTGACTTATTTTGAAGAAGATTACCTTTGCGATGGTAATCATAACTATTGCATTGTCTTTAGGTATGAGTTTATTTTCAAGCCCGTTATTAGCCAATACAGAAAATAATAGAACTGAAAGTAGAGATAAGTATTTAAACATAATGACAGTTAATAAACCACAGTATGATATGGTTAAGAAAATTATAAAAGATAAGTGTAATGTACAGTATATGTTTACTAATGAAAAGGACATTAGTGAATTCAAATATAGTGAAAGTGTTTTAAATAATATATCAAATATGGATTTGTTTATATATTCAGGTACTTCTTTTGAGCCCTGGAGTGTTTCGCTCATCGATGAGCTAAAAAAGGGGAATCTAGGTATAATAAACCTAGCTAGAGGTGTTAGACTTTTAAATTATTCTAATGAAAATAATACTAAAGAAAATCCATATTATTTTGAAGGTATAGAAGAATATAAGATAGCATTATATAATGTAAAAGCAGCTATTCAAGATAGGGATCCTCAAAATAGAGATTATTATGAGGATAATTATAACATAGCTATAAAAGAGTTTGATAAAAATATTAAATTATATGAAGATAAGTTAAAATCACTTAGTGAATATAGATTTATAACACTAAATAATGATTTTGATTACTTAACTAAATCATTAAATTTGAATACTATTCAACTTGATAATCACGAAATAGCTGAATTTATTAAGATAAATAATTTGGATCCTAAAAAAGTAATTATAATAGTAGATGGAGAAAATGGAACTAAATTAGATTTATCAGCATATAACACCATAAAATTATGGAAATATTATGGTGATATGTCTTTTGATGATTTGATTTTATATAATGTAAAGGAATTATCAAAGTGGGCAAAAGCAAAAGAAACAACATCAGTTACTACAACGAGTGAAGCATAATATAAATTATGAGTATATTGTATTAACCGTTATTTAATTATCTACTACCTTAAAAAGCATGTCTATTCGTTACTAGATGCACTTTTTAGGGTAGTTTTAATTTAGACATATAAAGGTAAATTTAAAAAAATTGTTGATTTATTTATAAATATATTATATAATGAGTAATGTCTTAGGGGTATGGCTCAACGGTAGAGTAGTGGTCTCCAAAACCATTGGTTGTGGGTTCAAATCCTACTGCCCCTGCCATAATTGTCGTAGTACGTTGTACTACGGCTTTTTTATTTTGTTAAAAATATATAATACTATAAATTTGAGAGCAATTTAAGGAAAATTGATTTAAGAATTATAATTTAATTAACTGAAAAATTTCACATTACTTAAAATCTGATGTAAAAACGAAATCTTGCTAATACGATCAATAAAGATAAATATATCTAATATATGCAACATTGAAAAGATCTGAGAATATAATATACGGTGTTGAATTTGTAAATATATTATTTTACTTTAAGTAAAATATGCAATTGTATTAGTAAATGAAGTTTACAATATTAAGGAAATGAAAAATATTTTGGAGGTTAATTTTTATGTCAAAAGAATACTCTAATAAAGATAAAGATTCTATAGGTTTTGATTTTATTTTCGATAAAAATGGAGATTATATTTATACAGCTAGTGAGTATGGTTTTGGTAAAAATGTAAAGATTCGTGGAAAGATTACAGCACCGGAAGATGGAAGTTATTCAGTAAGTATTGTATCTTCAGATGGCGGTGGTGGCCAATGGCAAAGTATTAAGGCAAGCGAGGAAATATCATGTATTATAAGTACCAGTTTCTTTCATAAAACCACTATAACAGTTAAGATAAGCTCAAATAAACCTGAATGTAATGGACATGCAGCTATAGATTATTCTATAAGTTGACAATTGCTTTAAATTTGATGATTTACTAGAAATATAGCATTAACAATTGATTTGAGATATAAAGCTCGAGTTGATTGTTAATGCTATAATATTTAAAATGATTGGTAATAAATTATTTAAGGAGCAAGTATTTTCACATAATTTAATAACTTACAATAAGACTATATTAAGTTACACATACTAAATAAAATATGAAAATAATAATAATTATGAGAGAGGAAATCATCCAGAGTAACATGCAATAGGAAAATTCTAGTTTAGATATGTTGACTATTTATATAAGCTAATAGATAATAATAGATACGTAGAAAAAAAGTGTAAAAACCTGCTGACTGTGAGGAGAGATTTATATGATTGGAGAAAAAATAAGAGAAAGAAGGCAACAATTAGGATTGAGCCTAAAGGAATTAGCTGAAAAAACAGATTTGACATCTGGTTTTTTAAGTCAAATAGAAAGGGACTTATCAGAGCCATCAATTTCATCACTACGTAAAATTGCAGAAGTTTTGGGAGTGGCTGTGTTTTACTTCTTAATAGATAATAAGGCCAAAAATCCAGTAGTGAGACATAATGGAAGAAAGAAAATAAGATTTTCCGAATCTCATATGACATATGAATTACTATGTCCAGATATGGATAGGCAGCTTGAAATGTTTATGGCTAAGCTGGAGCCAGGCGCAATGACTTGCAGTGAACCATTAACTCATCCTGGAGAAGAAGTAACCTATGTTTTAAAAGGTATTATGTGGATAAAAATAGGTTCAGATGAGTATACCCTTGAAGAAGGAGATACGATTTATTATTTTGGAACAACGCCACATCAAATTATTAATACCGGTACAGAAGAACTAATATTTATTTCAACCATTACTCCTCCTCAATTCTAAAAAATAATACAATCATTATGAATTTATTGACAACCTCTCTAAGAAATGATATTATACAGACATTAAATAAATTTAGTCACATTAAACTTATATTGACAATGGAGTCATCACATAATTATTTGTGGTGGCTTTTTTTTATTGGTACGAGATATTGAATAAGTATTCTTTAATTAAAATAAACATAGAGTAAGCGGTTTGTGCAAAGGCGTATATTATCATTAATCTATTGTTAAATAATTAGATAGAATAAGAAGTATCATGAAAAATTAAGTATAGGTAAAAATAATAGCAACTGATTTTATGTATTAAAGAGTAGAGAGGATAATCATAATGACTGAAAATTTTAAGAATGTTAACTTTAAGAGGAAAAATGAAAAGAAAACATCATTAGATTTTTTAAATATTGATGTTGCAAGAAAGGCACAAAAATTTCATAGTAGTTTTCATAATTATAGTATGACTCCGCTTACTGAGCTAAAAAATTTAGCGAGTGCTTTAGGCGTGAGTAATATATATGTAAAAGATGAGTCATACAGATTTGGATTAAATGCATTTAAAGTACTTGGAGGAAGTTATGCAATAGGTAATTATATTGCTGAAAAACTAGGACAAGATATAGATAATCTACCGTACGACAAAATGACTTCTGATGAAGTAAAAAAAGAACTTGGTGATATAACATTTATTACTGCAACAGATGGAAATCACGGGCGTGGAGTAGCATGGACAGCAAATCGCTTGAGACAGAAATCCGTAGTTTATATGCCAAAAGGCAGTTCTTTAGAAAGGTTAAATAATATAAAAACCGAAGGGGCAGATGCTTCAATAACTGATATGAATTATGATGAGGCCGTAAGATTTTCAAATGATTTAGCTGAAAAAAATGGATGGGTAATGGTTCAAGATACAGCATGGGAAGGATATGAAAAAATACCTACTTGGATTATGCAAGGATATACTACAATGGCATATGAAGCTTATATGCAGTTGCAAGAAATGAAAGAAGATATGCCAACACATATTTTTTTACAAGCAGGGGTTGGAGCTTTTGCAGGAGCGGTTCAGGGATTTTTTGCTAGTGTCTATGGTGAAAATAGACCAATAACAACAATAGTTGAACCTAATAAGGCAGATTGTATCTATAGAACTTCAGAAAAAAATGATGGAAAGCTCCATTTTGTTACAGGTGATATGGATACAATAATGGCAGGACTTGCTTGTGGGGAGCCATGCAGAATAGGGTACGAAGTGCTACACGACTATAGTGATAATTTTGTATCATGTCCAGATTATGTGACGGCAAAAGGTATGAGAGTTATGGGAAACCCTGTTGAAAGTGATAAAAAAATTATTTCAGGGGAAAGCGGAGCGGTTACCGTTGGACTCATTGCAGAAATTTTGGAGAATAAAGATTTACAATGGTTAAAGGAAGAATTAAAGCTTGATGAAAATTCAAGAATCCTTTGTTTCAGCACTGAAGGAAATACAGATAAAGAAAGCTATAGAGACATAGTATGGAATGGAAAGTATCCAAGCTATAGATAAACAACATATAATTTATACTTTCGATAAATTATCGCATAGGACTAAGTTAGCATTGGTTATGTAGTATGGGGATACACAGAAGTTTAATATATATGATATTTAAATTATAAGAACATTTTATGCAGTTTTTATCTATAAGACTAAGGAGGGTGGAATTAAATGAAAGGTTGCGAAAATGACACTAAAATTTTAAAGGGAAATATAGTATATACAGAAACAAGTGAATTGTTTAATATAGTTGAAAATGGATATATAGTAGTTTGCGGGAACTCTGTTGAAGGAGTATATAAGGAATTACCAGAAAGATATAAAAATATAAAGATTAATGATTATGGAAATAAACTTATAATTCCTGGTTTTGTAGATTTGCATACGCATGCTTCTCAATTTGCTATAAAAGGTATTGGATATGATAAAGAATTGTTACCTTGGCTTAAAACATATACTTTTCCGGAAGAAGCAAAATTTCGAGACCCATCTTATGCTAAAAAGGTGTATAAGGAATTTGCTAATGAACTATATGCTGAAGGAACTACAAGAGCTGTTATTTTTGCAACAATTCACCCTGAAGCTACAGAAGTTTTAATGAACTTAATTGAAGAAAAAGGAATAATATCATATGTAGGAAAAGTGAATATGGATAGAAATTGTCCCGATATATTAAGAGAAGACAGTGAAGAGTCAATAAAAATGACAATAAAGTGGTTAGATAATTGTAGTAAAAAATATAAATTTGTAAAACCGATAATTACACCAAGATTTGTGCCAAGTTGTACAGGATATCTAATGGAAGCGTTAGGTAATATCGCAACAAACCAAGTTGTACCAATCCAATCACATCTATCAGAAAACTTATCAGAAATTAAATGGGTAAAGGAATTACACCCAGAATGTAAAAATTATGGTGATGTATATAATCAATTCAATCTCTTTGGACAAACTAAAACTATAATGGCTCATTGTGTTCACTTAACAGAAGAAGAGATAGACACAATCGTAAAAAATAATGTTATAGTGGCTCATTGCCCAACTTCTAATGTAAATTTATCAAGTGGAATATCTCCAATAAATAAATTATTAAAGAAAAAAGTTCAGATAGGACTTGGTTCCGATATAGCTGGTGGAGAAAGTTTAAGTATGTTTTCTGTAATGGCATGCGCAATTAAAATATCAAAATTAAGAAAAGTATGCTTTATGGAAGATGAAAAATCTTTATCACTTCAAGAAGTTTTTTATTTAGCAACAAAAGGTGGAGGAAGCTTTTTTGGAAAAGTTGGAAGCTTTGAAAAAGGATATGAATTTGATGCATTAATAATAGATGATGATAACTTATGGAAAATTGATAAAGGAACGATTGAAGAAAGATTAGAAAGATTAGTATATCTAGGTGATAAGAAAAATATAACAAATAGGTACGTATGTGGAAATGAAATATAGGAAGGATGGGATATTTGTGGATAAGGATAGAAAAGAAAAATTAATAAAACTTTGCCAAGATATTATTAAGATTCAAAGCTACTCAGGGAACGAAGGAGAGGTAGTTGGGTGCTTGGAAGAGAATATGAAAAGTATTGGTTTCGATGAAATTATTGTAGATAAGTATGGAAGTATAATTGGAAAAATAAAAGGGAACAGACCGGGTAACAAAGTACTTTTTGATGCTCATATTGACACAGTTCCAGTAAATAATCCAGAAGAATGGAAGCATGATCCCTTTGGAGCAGAAATATATGAGGATAAGATTTATGGAAGAGGCACATCTGATATGAAAGGTTCTTTAGCAGCTATGATAATTGCAGCAGAATATTTTGCTAAGGACAATAACAGGGATTTTCCAGGAGAAATATATATAGCTGGGGTAGTTCACGAAGAATGTTTCGAAGGAGTTGCAGCAAGAAATATAAGCGAATTTGTAAAACCAGATTATGTAGTGATAGGAGAAGCCTCTGAACTTAATCTTAAAATAGGGCAGCGTGGACGTGCTGAAATTGTTGTTGAGACCTTTGGAGTTCCTGCTCATTCAGCTAATCCGGAAAAAGGAGTTAATGCAGTTTATAGCATATCTAAAATAATTGATAAGCTTCAAGAAATTAAATATGAAGAAGATGAGTTTTTAGGAAAAGGAATTCTAGAACTTACAGATATTAAATCATCGCCTTATCCAGGAGCATCTGTTGTACCAAGCTATTGTAAGGCAACCTATGATAGAAGGTTACTAGTTGGTGAAACTAAAGAAGGTGTTTTAGAGCCAATAATAAAATTAATAGATGAGTTAAAAAATGAATCAGCTAATATTAATTACAAGGTCTCTTATGCTAAAGGAACAGAGAAATGTCATACAGGAGAAGTGATTAAAGGAGAGAGATTCTTTCCAGCTTGGTGTTATAAAAAAGAAGAAGCATTTATACAAAAAACTTTCAAGGGGTTATGTGATATAGGATTGAATCCAGAAATAACTAATTATTCTTTCTGCACAAATGGGAGCCATTATGCTGGTGAAGCCGGTATAAAAACTATAGGATTTGGTCCATCAAAAGAAAACATAGCACATACTATTGACGAATATATTGAAATAGAACAGTTAGCTAAGTCATGTGCAGGTTATTATAAGATAATGGAAACATTATTAGGATTAGAGGACTAAGAAAATGAAATGGATGATAAGCAATGGAACTATAGTTGATGGAACTAATAAACCAGCATATAGTGGAGATTTAATTATAAATGATGATACAATTGTAGAAATTGGCGATTTAGAAAATAAAAAAGAAACTATGGATTATGTATTAGATGCAAGAGGTTTGATTATTTCTCCAGGATTTATCGATACTCATAGTCACTCGGATTTAGAAATATTAAGTAATCAAAATATAAAGCCTAAGATTTACCAAGGAATAACAACTGAGGTTTTAGGACAAGACGGTATATCTATGGCGCCACTGCCAAGTAAGTTCATTAAGGATTGGAGGAAAAACTTAAGTGGTCTTGAAGGTGACAGTGATGAGATTTCGTGGAATTATGAAACCGTAAAAGATTATTTTAATGCAATTAAAGATAAAGGATTAATATCTAATGTATGTTATCTTGTGCCCCACGGTAATATTAGAATGGAGGCAATGGGGCTTTCTGCTAATAAAGCAGAAAAAGATGATATAGAAAGCATGAAAATAATTTTACGAAGAGAGCTTGAATCTGGTGCTATTGGGATATCTTCAGGACTCATATACATTCCATGTGCATATGGTGATACAGAAGAGTTAATTGAGCTTTGCAAAGTAGTTGCAGAATATAATAAGATTTTTGTGGTACACCAAAGAAGTGAGGCAAACGAAATTATTGATTCAATGAAAGAAATAATTAGAATTGGTAAAGAAAGCGGTGTTAAAATACATTTTTCTCATTTTAAAATCTGTGGAAAAAATAATTGGCATAAAATAGATGAAATAGTTTCTCTTATAGAAGAAGCAGAAAAAGATGGAGTAAATATATCTTTTGATCAATATCCTTATGATGCTGGAAGCACGATGCTTAGTGTTATTATTCCACCATGGGTTCATAATGGTGGAACTAATAAAATGCTCGAAAGAATAAAGTCAAAAGATTTAAGACAAAAGATTATTAGTGAAATATATGAAAAAAACTGCAATTGGGATAACTTTGTTGAATTTGCAGGAGTAGATGGAATATATATTACGTCAGTAAAAACAGATAAGAGTAAAGCTGTTATAGGAAAAAGCCTAAAAGAGCTAGGTGAAATAAGGAATCAAGATCCGATAGAAGCAACTTTAGATTTATTAATAGAAGAGGAAAATGCGGTCGGTATGATTGATTACTATGGATCAGAAGAACATATAATCCAATTTATGAAAAGGCCAGAACAAAATTTTTGTACTGATGGTTTGCTTGGAGGAAAACCCCATCCAAGGGTATATGGAGCTTTTCCAAGAGTATTAGGTAGATATGTCAGAGAGCTTAAGGCTTTAACATTGGAAGAAGCAATATATAAAATGACTAGTAAATCTGCAGTCACAATGGGAATAAAGGATAGAGGATGTCTTGATGTCGGATTTAAAGCTGATATAGTAATATTTGATAAAGATAAGATAATAGATAAAGGTACATTTATAGAACCTGAGCAATTTCCAGAAGGAATATCATATGTAATTGTGAATGGAAATATTGTTTTAGAAAATGAAAATTACTCTCCAGGCAATTATGGAGTGATCATAAAGTGAGATAATTAGAATAAACTTTTACTATATCATTTAAGCCTTAAGAATTCTATATATTAAATGAAGAGGAACGAAGAATGATGGATGTAGATGGAGTTATACTAGCGGCGGGATATTCAAGTAGAGCTAATGCTTTTAAAATGGAACTTGAAATTAATAACAAGGCAATTTTACAGAGATGCATAGAAGCTTTATATGATAACTGTGATAATATAATAGTAGTTAGCGGATATAAGCATGAGAAGATAAATAGACTGGTAGAAAATTATACAAAGGCAAAAGTAGTATATAATGATGAATTTCATAAGGGAATGTTTAGCTCTATAAAAAAGGGAATACAAAATGTTAAAGCATCAAAGTTCTTACTTACCCCTGGAGATTATCCTTTAATAAATAAAAATATAGTAGAGAAATTACTGTGTGAAGAGAAGGAAATAGTTATACCAAGTTTTAATAGGAGAGGAGGACATCCGGTTTTATTAAGTAGAAATCTAATAAGAGAAATATTAGATGAACCTGATGATTCTAATCTAAAGAAATATTTAAGTAAGAAGCAGTGCTCGTACCTTAACATAGATGATGAGGGAATATTATTGGATGTTGATACCATGGAAGATTACGAAAATGTGAAGTATATTATTAAAAAATAATTATAATAATAAATTATTTTCAATATTATTGACTTATTGGAGAAAGAAGATATATAATATTTAATAAAAATAAAAAAATTTAATAAAAGTTAAGCATAGACAAAGAGGTCTTATTTCAAAATTAGAAGTAAGGCCTCTTTTTGTTTTTTTATCACTTAAAAAATTCTAATAAGGCTAAATTAAGAATAATTTTAGATAAGTATAATATAAAAATTTAGAAGTTCAATTTAAAAACTAAACTAAAGATATGCAAATTTATAAGCTGATTATTACTTAAAAGGATAACAGAAATAAAAATAAAATTTTTAAATTATCTAAGGTAGGGGGAGATATTATTTTTGATTTAGGAATATTAAATGGAAGATTATATTTAGAAGGAAATTTCATATACAGCAATCTATATATAAAAAATGGAATTATAGATACACTATCCACATCAATTTTGGATTGCAAAGAAAAATATGATGCAAATGGGAAAATGGTTTTACCAGGTTTCATAGATGCACATGTACACTTTAATTTAGGCGTTGGAGAAAATACTTCAAGCGATGATTTTTTTAAAGGTTCAAAAAAGGCAGCTATGGGAGGGATAACAACATTCATAGATTTTTTAGATCCAATTAATGATGTTAGTCAGCTAGACGAAGCTTTTAATAAAAGATATGAACTCGCAAAAAAAAGTGTTGTGGATTATGGTTTTCATGTGACACTTGGAAATCCAGATGGGGATGTTAAAGAGCTTTTAAATAAAAGTTCCTTACTTGGTATGCCAACTATAAAATTATTTACAACATATGCATCAACTAATAGACAAACAAAGGATTATTACATAGATGAATTGCTAAAGTATTCAAAGAAAACGAAAACTAGAGTATTAGTTCATGCAGAAAATAATGACATGATAAGAGAAAAAAATATTTTGGTAAAAGATCACGAGAAAGCAAGACCAGCACTTTCAGAAATTACAGAAGTTTTAAAATTAGCTGAAATGGCAAGATATAGAGATGGTCTTTTATATATTGTTCATACCAATTGTGGGACTACTATTGAAAGACTAAAGGAAGTTTATTCAGATGAATTACATTCAACAATAATATTAGAAAGCGCACCTCATTATTTTAGATTTAATTCTTCATTATATGAAAAAGAAGATGGATACTTATATACTATGACGCCACCTTTAAGAAGCGAAGAAGAAAGATTAAAGATGGTTAATAATATAGATGCAATTGATGTAATAGGTACAGACCATTGTCCGTTTTCTAAAAGATTAAAAAATAAGAAGTATACAAGTGAAATTCCTATGGGAATAGATGGAGTAAAATATTCGTTTTTAAATATGTTTACTCTTTTTGGAGAAAGCATAATCTCTAAATTTACAGTAGAACCCTCAAAGATTCATGGATTATACCCTAAAAAAGGAACAATAATGCCAGGAAGTGATGGAGATATAGTGATTTTTGACCCAAATAAGACAACTAAAATAATGGATGATAATTCTATTTATAATGATGAAATCCTGAAAGGTGAAATAAGTGCAACTATATCTAAAGGAAAGATTGTAGTTAGCGAAGGTAAGTTTTTAGGTGGACAAGGTGAGTATTTACCACGGAGGTTACAAGTATGATTAAAGCATTAATAAATGTTAATATATTTAATTTTGATTCATTAAAAGAAAAATCTTATGTGTTATTTGATAAACAGATAATAGAAGTAGGCTCGATGGAAAACTTTAAGGGAGCAGATGAAGTATATGACTGCAATAATCAAATATTAATGCCTGGACTTGTAAATTGTCATAGTCATATATATTCAACCTTTGCTAGGGGATGGATTACTGAATTTAATCCAAAAAGTTTCGTGGATTTATTAGAGCAAATGTGGTGGAAATTAGATAAAGTTCTTGATGAAAAAGATGTTTATTATAGTGCTCTTGTAAGTGGAATTGAATTTATAAAAAATGGAGTAACTACAGTAGTAGATCATCATGCTAGTGGGAAAAAAATAAAAGGCAGCTTAAATTTATTAAAAAGTGCCTTATGTGATCAGATAGGAATCAGAGGAGTATTTTGTTTTGAAAGTAGCGATAGATTCCCGATAGATGAATGTGTCGAAGAAAACATAGAGTTTAGTAAAATACATTCAACTATGACAAGTGGATTATTTGGAATGCATGCATGTTTGACATTAAGTGATGAGTCCCTAAAGAAAATAGCCGATAAGAGTAAGGGAATGCCAATACACATTCATGTTGGTGAAAGTGATGAGGATAATATAGAGAATATCAAAAATTTCAACAAAACACCTATAGAGAGATTAGAAGAACATGGATTGCTTAGAGAAAACTCGATTTTATCACATTGCATATACTTAAGTGAAAATGATATGGATATTTTAAAAAAGTATAAGGTTTATGTAGCATTAAATCCTACTTCTAATTTTAATAATGCAGTGGGTTTAGCTGATGTGTTGGAACTTGAGAAGAGAGAAATAAAATGTATTTTAGGTAATGATGGACTTGGATTTAATTTAACTAGAGACATGGTTAATTTAATGTTTGGAATGCATTTGAGGTATAAGAACCCTACAGCGTATTCTTTAGGGAATATTAGGAAGATTATAGAGAACAACTACGAGTATGCAAGTAACATATTAGGTTGTAAGCTTGGAAAAATTGAAGAAGGATACGAAGCGGATTTTCTAACTTTAGAATATACTGCACCTACGCCAATAACAGAAGATAATTTATTCGGTCATTTTTTTTATGGGATGTTAGATAATTTTAAACCTAAGAATGTTTGGTGTAATGGTGAAATTAAATTAAAAGATTATAAGGTATTGCATGATGAAGAAAAAATATATAAAGAATCAACTCAAATAGCACGTGAGATTTGGGAAAAGTGTAAGGAGAAATAATATATGAATTTGAATACAAGTTTAAGTGGAATAAATTTAGAAAATCCTCTAATGCCAGCATCAGGACCATTAGTTGGAGATAGCGAAAAAATGAAAATACTATCTGACTTTGGAGTTGGAGGAATTGTTACCAAAACAATATCTAGTAAAGGTGCAGAAGTAGTTAGGCCATGTATATATGGTGGACAAGACTTTGTTATGAATGCCGAGTTGTGGTCAGAATATGATCCAGAAGTATGGTTAGATAAATTTCTACCTGAAATAAAGGCAGAGATAAATAAACCATTATTTATAAGTGTAGGATATTCAAAAGAGGACATGGAAAACTTAATTCCAAAGCTAGATAAGTATGCTGATGCTTTTGAAATATCAACTCATTATGTGGGAAAAGATTTATCAACAATACAAGAAACGTTAATAACTATAAGAAAGCATACAAAAAAGCCAGTTTATATGAAAATGAGTCCACACATACCTGATCCAGTAGGGTTTGCGAAAATGGTTATAGAAAACGGTGGTAATGGAGTTGTAGCGATTAATTCTTTAGGACCAACTATGAAAATAGATGTAGCATCAAGAAAAGTATTAATAGGGAATAAAGAAGGAGAAGTATGGACTTCAGGACCAGCGATAAAACCAATAGCTTTAGCACTTATCAACAAAATTAAGAAAGCCCTTCCACAATGTGAAATAATTGGTGTAGGCGGGATAGCTTCAGCAGAAGACGTAATAGAATTTTTACTTGCTG
Source organism: Clostridium chromiireducens (assembly GCF_003575225.1). Classification (NCBI taxonomy): domain Bacteria; kingdom Bacillati; phylum Bacillota; class Clostridia; order Eubacteriales; family Clostridiaceae; genus Clostridium; species Clostridium chromiireducens. Next base: position 134,831 of record NZ_QXDJ01000007.1, read on the forward strand.
GAGCAACTGCAGTTCAAATGCTGTCTGCTGCTATGCTTAAAGGAAAGAATTTATATAAAAAGATAGTTGATGATCTTCCAAGTGCTTTAGAAAAGTATGGATTTAACTCTATTGAAGAAGTATTAAATACTGAATTACAAACTGGCAATGTAAAGTATGATCCTATTTATCCATCTATTGATTACGATAAATGTGTTAACTGCAAATTATGCGAAAATATATGTCCGTATTTTGCAATTAGTAGTAAAAATGAAAAAGTTGAAATGGATAAGAGTAAATGTTTTGGATGTGGATTATGTGAATCTAAATGTCCAAAGAAAGCAATCAAAAACGTATTTTAATTTTAGCTCCTTATGAAATGGAGGAAAGATTATGGATAGTATAAGAAAATCAGTTATAAAAGCTGATCATGAAATTAAGGTAGACGGAAGTGCTAAATATATTGCAGATATTAAATTTAAAAATAGTTTATATGCTAAGACTCTTCGTTCAGAAAAATCAAAAGCTGTTATAAAAAGAATTTTTATTCCTGAGTTAAAAGATGGCTATTATGTAGTTGAAGGAAAAGATGTTCCTGGCATAAACAAGGTGAAGATAATTCAAAATGATATGCCGGTTTTTTCGGATAAAGAAGTTAATTATATAGGAGAACCGATCCTTTTAGTATTAGGCCCTGATCTTGAAGAAGTCATAGGTATTTTAAATAATATTAAGGTTGAATATGAAGAGGGCAATCCTGTTTTTGACATGAGAAGATCTACAGAAGTTTTTGATAAATATGAATACAAAAAAGGCAATATAGAAGATGCAATTAAAAAATCTATAAAGATAATAGAAGAAGAATTTTATACAGGATATCAAGAACAAGCTTATTTAGAGACTCAAGGATTAGTAGGAACTTATGAAGATGAGAAAGTTTCAGTATATGGAACTATGCAATGCCCATATTACGTTAAAGGTGCTGTTGTTCAAGCGTTAGGATTTAATGAAGATAAAGTGAGAATTGTGCAAACCACAACTGGAGGTGGCTTTGGTGGTAAAGAAGATTATCCGTCTCTACTCGGAGCACAGGTTGCAGTGGCAGCTTATAAAACTAAAAAGCCAGTTAAGTTAATTTTAGATAGAGTTGAGGATATGGCATTTACAACAAAGAGGCATCCAGCTTTGCTAAAATACAAAACAATTCTTGATGAGAATGACAAAATAATCGGAATGGACGTAGATATCATATTAAATGGTGGAGCATATGCGACTGTTTCTAGTGTTGTTCTTCAAAGAGCTTTGCTATGTGCAATAGGAGTTTATAACATACCAAATATCAGAGTTAAGGGGCGTGTAGTAAAAACAAATACTGTTCCTACAGGAGCCTTTAGAGGTTTTGGTGGTCCACAAAGCATATTTGGAATTGAAACACATATGGCTCATATAGCTAAAGAAATAGGATGTACTCCTTTAGAATTGAAGAATAGGTACTTTGTTAAAACAGGTGATGATACTTGTACTGGTGGAAAGTTTACTTATGATGTAAAGCTTGAAGAAATGCTAGAAAAAGCTGAAAAAATAAGTGATTTTAGCAGAAAATATAGTAAGTATTCAGGTGAACAAGGAATTGTGAGAAAGGGAATCGGAATGTCAATATTTCTACATGGATGCGGTTTTACTGGAAGCGGAGAGCGAGATTTTATCAAAGCCAAGGTAAAGTTGTTAAAGTATGAAAGTGGAGTTATTGAGATTCTAGTATCTAACACAGATATGGGACAAGGTCTACAAACAACATTTAAGAAAATTGTAGCAAAGGTTCTTGATAAGAATTATCAAGATATAATTTACAAAAATCCAGATACAGATAGAGTTCCGGATTCAGGGCCAACTGTAGCTTCAAGATCAATTATGGTAGTAGGAAAATTGCTTGAAAGAGCTGCTTTAAGACTTAAAGAAAATTGGCTTGATGGAAAAGAACAAGTAATAGAGGAAAATTATAAACACCCAGATTTAATACCTTGGAATATAACAAAATTTAATGGTGATGCCTACCCAAGTTATTCATGGGGAATAAATGTTGTAGAAGTTGAAATTAATACTATAACGGCTGTTACGGAAGTGACTGGAATATATACAGTTTTTGATATTGGAATTCCAATTGATGAAACGATAATGGAAGGGCAGATACAGGGAGGAGTTATACAAGGTCTTGGATATGGTTCTTGTGAAAACATGGAATGCGATCGGGATGGAAAGGTTAGGCAGCATAGTATAACTGACTATATTATTCCAACTGCAAAGGATGTTGTAAATATTAAAAATGAATTAGTAGATAATCCATGTGATCTTGGCCCATTTGGAGCTAAAGGCGCTGGGGAGCTAACTTTAGTAGGAACTGCACCAGCTTATGCTAATGCAATAGAAAATGCACTAGGAGTAAAAGTTAATAGATTGCCTGTAACTCCAGAATGGATAATGGAGGCGATAGTAAATGAGTAACACAATCACATTAAAGATAAATAATAAAACAATAACTACAGAAGAGAGTTCTACAAAGAGACTTTTAGATTTCCTTAGAGAAGATTTAGATATAACGGGTCCAAAGGAAGGCTGTGGCGAAGGGGAATGCGGTGCTTGCGCTGTAATTATAGATAAGGAATTGATTAATTCGTGCTTGGTAACAATTGGATCTGTACAAGAAAAAGAGATTATAACTGTTGAGGGGTTAAAAGGGACAAAACAATTTGACGTTTTGGAAAAATGCTTTGCAGAAGCAGGAGCTGTGCAATGTGGTTTTTGTACACCGGGAATGATAATGGCAGCACATGCACTTTTATCTAAAATTCCAAAGCCAACAGAAGATGATGTCAGAGATGGAATTTCAGGAAATCTATGCAGATGTACAGGATATAACATGATAATTAATGGAATACTTATGGCGTCTAAAAGAGGTGATGGATTATGGTAGAAGGATATTTACCAAAAGATTTGGATGATGCATTAAAAATATTAAACGAGAAAGATGTAATCATTTATGCAGGAGGAACTGACCTAATGGTTAGAAATAAAAACGCTGCATCGCTTCTCCCAAAGTTTGATAAAAACTTGTTATATGTTGGACATTTAAAAGAATTGAAAGAAATTAATGGATTAGAAGATAGCTTAGAAATAGGGTCAGCTTGCACCTTATCATCACTACTAAGATCAGAAAAGACTCCGGAAGCATTAAAAGAATCCATAAGACAAATAGCATCACCAGCTATAAGAAATATAGGGACTATTGGAGGAAATATATGTAATGCATCTCCAGCTGGGGATACCTTGCCTATACTATATGCATTAGATGCAAAGCTTAAATTGGTTAGCGAAAATTCATCAAGAGAAGTTCATATAGAAGATTTTATATTAGGACCAAGAAAAATTATCCTTGAAAGAACTGAAATTTTAAAAAGCATAATCATACCAAAAGTAGGATTAAACAAATTATATTATGAAAAAGTTGGAGCTAGAAAAGCTTCTGCTATTTCAAAACTTTCTTTTATTGGTCTTGCAGAAGTAAAAGAAGGAAGAGTAAAAGACATAAGAATTGCAATAGGTTCAGTGGCTCCTAAAGTAGTCAGAGTGAGAGAGGCAGAAGATTTTATAAAAGAAAAAAATCTAGAGGATATAAAATCACAGATGGGGGAAATATATAAAATTTACTCCAAAGAAATAGTTCCTATTGATGATCAAAGATCTACAGCTGTTTATAGAAAAACAGTAGCATTAAGGCTTATTCAATATTTTTTAAATACAAAAATATAGAATCAATAATTTTAAAGGGGGAAATAGTTATGAATAAGAATATCAAAAAGAAATTATTAACAGTAATTACTGCAGTAGCATGTTCTACTATGCTGCTAGTTGGATGTGGCTCAGCATCTACACAAGCAACAAAAGACGATGGAAAGGCAACAAAGACAGAGGCCTCAGGCGAAAAGCTTAAGGTAGGATTCATTTACATTGGGTCAGCTTCTGATGGAGGGTATAGCCAAGCACACGATAATGGCCGTAAATATTTGGAAGAAAAGATTCCAAATGTTGAGACTATAGTGAAAGAATCTGTACCAGAAGGTCAAGAAGTGGAAAAGGTTGCTACAGATATGATTGATCAAGGTGCTAAGGTAATTTTTGCAACTTCTTTTGGATATATGGATTATATAGAAAAAGTGTCAAAGGAATATCCAGACGTAAAGTTTTTCCACTGCTCGGGGTATAAGACAACTGATAATATGAGCACATATTTTGGTAGAGAATATCAAGCTAGATACCTTACAGGAATCGTAGCAGGAATGAAGAGTAAAAACGGTAAAATCGGTTATGTAGCAGCATTCCCTATTCCAGAAGTTGTTAGAGCAACGAATGCATTTGCTTTAGGGGTAAGATCAGTAAATCCAAATGCAGTAGTAAAGGTAACTTGGACTAACACATGGTATGATCCAGCAAAAGAAAAAGAAGCTGCTATATCATTGCTTGATCAAGGTGTAGACGTAATTGGACAATACCAAGATACTACAGCTGCACAACAAGCTGCAGAAGAAAGAGGCGCATTCTCTATTGGATCTGATTTAGATATGTCAGCATCAGCGCCAAAGGCTAATATGACAAGTGCTGTTTGGAATTGGGGTACTTATTATGTAGAAGCCGTTAAAACTGTTATGGATGGAAAGTTTAAATCAGAAAGCTACTGGGGTGGTATAGATACAGGAATAGTTGACATAGCACCATTAACTAAGAATGCACCAGAAGGAGCACAAGCAAAAGTTGACGAAGCAAAAGCTAAAATGGTGAGCAAATCTTGGGATGTATTTACAGGACCAATCAAAGATCAATCAGGAGCTGTAAAGGTTGCTGAAGGTCAAAAAATGACAGATAAGGAATTGCTAAGCTTTGACTGGCTTGTTGAAGGAGTAGAAGGTCAAATTAGTAAATAATAATGAGGAAAGAAGGTCTCTTTATGGAACAATGTGTGAGTGTTGAACTAAAAAAAATAACAAAGACTTTTGGATCTGTCATAGCTAATGAAGATGTGGATTTAAAGGTACAAAGTGGAGAAATTCATGCACTCCTCGGGGAAAATGGGGCTGGAAAAAGTACTCTAATGAACATGCTATCAGGAATTTACAATCCTGATAGTGGTTCAATTTATATAAGAGGAAAAAGAGTTCAGTTTAAATCTCCAAAGGAATCCATTGAATGTGGAATAGGTATGGTTCATCAACATTTTAAATTAGTTGAGAGATTTACAGCAAAAGAGAATATAATTGCTGGCAATAAGGGAAAATTTTTTACAAAAAATAAAGAAGTAGATCAAAATATACTAAGCTTATGCGATAAATATAATTTACAAATAGATTTAAACAAAAGAGTAAGTGAAATGTCTATAGCTGAAAAACAAATGCTGGAGATAATTAAAGTATTGTATAAAGGTGCAAATATTTTAATACTAGATGAGCCAACAGCGGTATTAATGCCTCAAGAGGTAGGTAGATTATTTAATATAGTGAAACGAATGAAAGAACAAGGGTGTGCAGTTATAATAATAACTCACAAGCTGCATGAAGTAATGGCTATCTGTGATAAAGTATCAGTTTTAAGAAAAGGAAAAAACATAAAGACTATAAATATAGCTGATACAAATATAAATGAATTAACAGAGCTTATGGTAGGTTATAAAAGTGATTTGAAGATAGATAAAGTATCATCAAATAAAAACGCATTGATATATAATGTAAAAAATATTTCAGTTAGAAATAAACTAGGAGTAAAAGTACTCAACAATATTAGTTTTAATATGGCTGAAGGTGAAATTTTAGGAGTAGCTGGAGTTGCAGGAAGTGGTCAGAAAGAGCTTTGCGAAGCTTTATTTGGGTTACAAAAAGTAGAAAGTGGGAATCTCATATTTAAAGGAGAAGATATTACTAATAAATCTCCAAGAGAAGTTTATAAAAAAGGAATTAAAATGGGACTTATACCAGAAGATAGATTAGGTATGGGTTTAGTTGGAAGTATGGGGATTGTAGATAATTTATTACTTAGAAAATATTATGATCAAAAAGGATTGTTGTTAAAAAGGAATGAATTAAAAGATATTGCTACAAGTATGGTCGAACAGTTAGATATAAAAACACCAGACATAGATCATCCAGTTAAGCAATTATCAGGTGGAAATATACAGAAAATATTATTAGGCAGGGAAATAAGTTTAAGCCCAGATATACTTATTACTTCATATGCAGTAAGAGGATTAGATATTGGGGCTACATATCAGATATATGATCTTTTAAATAAGGAAAAGGAAAAAGGAGTGTCTATATTATTTGTAGGGGAAGATTTAGATGTTCTTTTGGAATTATGTGATAGAATAATGGTTTTATGTGATGGAAAATTAATAGGTATTGTAACTGCAAAGGATGCGACAAAAGAACAAATTGGTATGATGATGGCAGGACACATGGAAGAAGCAGCATTGGATATTAAAGAAAGTGAAATTGAAAAAGTAACGAGTTTGAAGGGAGGGGACTTATATGATTAGAATGAGAGTAGTAAAAGCAAAGAAGCTAAGTAAGAAAAAGAAAATATTACTTCAGGCATTTGCAGTCTTACTGGCTTTAGTGCTAACTGGTATTTTCATTTTGTTTATGGGTCATGATCCTATTAAAGTTTATGTATCGATGTTAGATGGATCTTTTGGAAGTGGACATAGAGTCAAGGAGACGATTGTAAAAACAATACCTCTCGTAATAGCTGGATTAGGTATTGGAATAGCATTTAAAATGAAGTTTTGGAATATTGGAGGAGAAGGACAAATGCTCATGGGAGGATTTGGTGCAACTTTTATAGCTTTAAATTTTAAAGATTCTCCTAAATTTCTGGTAATAATTCTAATGATAATAGTGGGGATGATCTGTGGAGGTCTATGGGCTTTATTTGCAGGAATTTTAAAGTCAAGATTCAACACAAATGAAACTATAATAACACTAATGATGAATTATATTGCTCTAAAATGGATTATTTATCTTCAATATGAACTTTGGAAGGATCCAGCATCACTAGGATTTCCTAAGATAGCTAATTTTAGTGACAATGCAACCTTGCCAAAGGTATTTGGAATTCATATAGGGTGGATAATAGCGCTTATTTTGGTAATAGCAGTACATGTATTTTTAAATTATACAAAAAAAGGATATGAAATTTCTGTACTAGGAGAAAGTGAAAATACTGCGAAATATTCCGGAATGAGCGTAAAAAAGATAATACTATTAACAACTTTTATAAGTGGTGCATTAGTCGGACTCGCGGGTGTTATCCAAGCTTCTGCTGTTACAAATACACTTAGTACTCAATTGACTTCTAATGTAGGTAACACTGCGATAATAATATCTTGGCTTTCAGGGCTTAATTCTATATGGACACTATTAGTTTCAGTAGCTTTTGCTGTTTTGATTCAGGGAGCATCTTATATACAAACAGCATTTCAAATACCCCAAGCTGCAGCAGATATTATACAAGCTATGATTTTATTCTGTGTACTAGGATGTCAATTCTTCTTACAATATAAAGTTGTATTTGAAATTTCAGATAAATCGGAAAGTGAAATAGATATGACTAAGGGAGGTGAAACATATGGACATTAGTTTATTTTTATCATCAGCAGTCATAGCAGGAACACCATTACTTTTCGCTACACTTGGATGTATTTTGGGAGAAAAAGTTGGAAACTTAAATTTAGGAATTGAAGGCATGATGTTAATGGGTGCTATTGGTGGATTTATTTTAGGTTATACAACAGGGAATGTATTTTTAGCGTTTCTATTTAGTATGTTACTTGGGGCTATCGGAGCACTAATATACTCTATTCTTACAGTATCGCTTAGAGCAAGCCAAGTTGTTACAGGCCTTGCATTAACAATATTTGGGGGTGGATTTTCAAGTTTTATCGGAAAGAATTATGTTGGGCAAGTACTATCAGATAATTTTAAAAGTATTTTGGCGCCTATAAAAATACCTTTAATAAGTGATATACCAGTTGTAGGGGCGGCCTTATTTAATCAAAGTATATTTGTGTACTTAGGATATATATGCGCTATATTAATTTATTTTTATCTTAATTTCACAAAATATGGATTAAACATGAAAATGATTGGAGAAAACCCCTATGCAGCAGATGCAGCTGGAATAAATGTTTCACTATATAAATATATTAATTTATTAATTGGTGGAGCTTTATGTGGACTTGGTGGAAGCTTCTTATCTTTAGTTTACATACCTTCGTGGCAGGAAAATGTAACAGCAGGTAGAGGGTGGATTGCTGTAGCATTAGTAATTTTCATCGGATGGAGTCCTGTAAAAGCTATTTTTGGGGCTATTCTATTCGGGGGATTAGATATACTAGGACTAAGGTTACAAGGAACAGGGATAGAAGTAAATCAATATTTTATAACAATGCTTCCTTATGCAACTACAATAGTAGTATTGGTATTAGGTGGATTAAAGAAGAATAATTTAAATTCATCACCGCAGGCTCTCGGAGAAGCATACTTTAGAGAAGACAGATAAAAAAATTAAGTTAGAATTTGATAATTAACAGTTAATAATATAATGAGGAAAGCCTATATAGGCTTTTCTTTGAATATACATATTTAGAAGTTTTTTTAGAGAATTAATACAATTTTATCTGTATTATCTTGTAGCTGTTGATTTATCTATGTTTTGTGGGAGAGGTGCTTTGAATGTTTAAAGTAAATATAAATGAAAAAGAATATGAGTCACAGACGGATATGGCATTAATGGATTTTCTAAGAGATGTGCTCAAGATAACATCAGTGAAAAACGGATGTAAGGAGGGTGCATGCGGAACTTGTACTGTTATTATTGATGGGAAGACAACACGTGCATGCATTCAAAAACTTTCTAAGCTTGAAGGGAAAAAGGTACAGACTATAGAGGGATTTACAGAAAGAGAAAGAGAAGTGTTTGCATATGCTTTTGCTGCAGTAGGAGCTGTACAATGTGGGTTTTGCATTCCAGGAATGGTTATTAGCGGGAAGTGTTTAATAGATCAAAAATTGAATCCATCGAGAGAAGATATAAAGCAAGCAATTCGTACTAATATTTGCCGTTGCACTGGTTATACAAAGATTGAGGAGGGTATTCTTTTAGCAGCAAAAATGCTAAGAGAAAACTTAGAAATACCTGAATTGAAGCAAACTGGAAGGGTTGGAGAGAGAACATGTAGAGTAGATGCTCGTGATAAAACACTAGGAACTGCAAAGTATGTAGATGATTATACTTTTGATGGGATGTTATATGGAAAGAATGTATTTAGTAAATATGCACGTGCAAAAATACTATCTATTAATATAAATAAGGCTTTAACAATGCCAGGAGTTGTTGCCGTATATACTGCAAAAGATATTCCAGGTCAGAGATATATTGGCCACTTAGCACAAGATTGGCCTGGAATGATTGATGTGGGAGAAGAAACAAAGTGTTGTGGAGATACTCTTGCAATGGTTGTGGCTGAAACAAGAGAAGAGGCTATGGCTGCAGTAAAGGCTGTTGAAATAAATTATGAAGAATTAGAGCCTATTCGTAATCCGAAAGAGGCTGGAATTGATGGTGCATACCAAGTGCATGGAGAAGGTTTTATGCAATTTGGAAAGTTTAGAATTCCAGAAAACAATGTATTTGATCATGAGGAAGTAAAACGAGGTAATGCAGAAACTGCACTTGAAAATTCCAAATTTATAGTAGAAGGAACTTTCTATCTTCCGCCGACTGAGCATGCTTTCATGGAACCTGAAACTGCTATTGGATTGCCAGATGGAGATGGAATAATGGTCATTACAGGAGCTCAAGGAATTTATGATGAATATCATGAAATTAGTAATTATCTAGGAATTCCAATGGAAAAGGTTAGAATACAAAGTGCAGTTGTTGGAGGTGGATTTGGTGGCAAGGAAGATATGAGCGTACAGCATCAAGCAGCTCTGTGTGCATATTTAACAAAACGACCGGTAAAAGTATTTTTTAGTCGTCAGGAAAGCATAAATTATCATCCAAAACGCCATGCTATGGAGATTTACTGTAAAATCGGTTGTGATGAAAATGGTATATTGCAAGGTATGAAAGCCAGGATTACTTCTGATACTGGCGCCTATGCTTCCTTAGGGGGGCCAGTACTCCAAAGGGCTTGCACACATGCCGGAGGTCCTTATAATTATCAAAATGTAGATATTGAAGGAAACGCTTATTATACAAATAATCCACCAGCTGGTGCATTTCGTGGTTTTGGGGTAACACAATCCTGTGCAGTTGTAGAACCATTGATAAATAAATTAGCTGAAAAAGTTGGTATTTCAGGATGGGAAATTCGTTATCGTAATGCTATAAGAACTGGGCAATCACTACCAAATGGTCAACTTGCAGATGATGGGACTGCCATGGTAGAAACCTTAGAAGCAGTTAAAGAAGAATTCGAAAAATATGAAGCAGATCCTAATTACTATGTGGGCATAGCATCTGCAATGAAAAATGCTGGTGTTGGTGTAGGGGTTCAGGATATAGGACGTTGTAATTTAAAGATAATAAAAGGAAAAGTTCATGCTAGGTCCTCTGCTGGTGCAATAGGTCAAGGCATTCAAACAGTACTGCTTCAGATAATTTGTGAAATAACTGGACTGACACCCGATAAGATAATTGTTGAGCATCCAGATACTAAATATACACCTGATTCAGGAACAACAACAGCATCCAGACAAACAACATTTGCTGGGGAGGCAGCGCATCAGTCATCACTGAAATTAAAGGCGGATTTAGATAATGGATATACATTAGAAGATTTAGAAGGAAAAGAGTACATTGGAGAATTTGAGTTTAAGACAGACCCAATTGGTTCTTCAAAACCAAATCCAGTTAGTCATATTGCATATGGATATGCAACACAACTAGTTGTTATTGATAATGATGGTAAATTAGTAAAAGTTGTTGCGGCTCACGATATTGGAAGGATAATTAACCCTCTTTCTGCTACAGGTCAAGTAGAGGGCGGTGTTGCAATGGGACTTGGATACGGGTTAACAGAAGATTTTCCATTGAAAGATGGTATTCCGCAAGCAAAGCTTGGTACTTTAGGCGTTTTCAGAGCAAATCAAATGCCGACAGTTGAAGTACACTTAATAGAAAAGAATAATCCTGACAGTGTTGCCTTTGGCGCTAAAGGAATTGGTGAGATAGTATGTGTGATGGGTGCGCCAGCATGTCAAAATGCATACTACAAAAAAGATGGTATATTCAGATATAGTTATCCTTTGGAAAATACTTATTACCGTAAACCAAAACCTGCTGCTTCAAAAGTGAAATAAGAATTGAATTTGAAAGGTATATCATGAAGCAAAGTTAAAATGTAGACTTTGCTTCAAAAGTTGCTGAGGTTAATCTATGAAGATTTTTAAATATAGTAATGGAAAAATAGGAGAACAAATATTATTAATAGAGGCGTTAAAAATAGACATTAATAAGAAGAACATAATTTCATTTGTTGGAGGAGGAGGTAAAACAAGTTCAATATATAAATTAGGTGAAGAATTAAAAGCGTTAGGTAAAAAAGTTATTATAACTACAACTACGCGTATGTTTATGCCCGAGAACAATACGGTTATTACGGGGAAAAAAGAGGACATTATTAGATTATTAAATGATGAAGATATGATTACAGTAGGGTTGTTATGTGAAGAGAAGAATGAAAAAATTGACTATAACAAATTAAAAGATAGGAGTAGTCTAGGGAGCTGCGAAGAACATATTCCACGAAAAATAAGTGGAGTATCAAAAGAAATAGCTGAAAGTTTTATAGAAATAGCTGATTTCGTACTAGTGGAGGCTGATGGAGCAAAAGGATTACCATTAAAGGTTCCAGCTGAGCATGAGCCTGTAATTTTAGCAGAAAGTACTTTGGTTGTAGGAGTATGTGGCATTGATGCAGTAGGAAAGAAAATTAAAGAAATATGCCATAGGTCAAATTTAGTTTCAAGATTTTTAAATACAGACGAGGAACATATCATTAGTGCTTGGGATGTCGCGAAAATGTTAGCAAGTAATAAAGGTCAAAGGAAAGATGTAAGATGCCCTTACAAAGTTATTATTAATAAAGCAGATACAATAATAGAGTTGGAGAAAGCCAAGGAAATATCTAAGGAATTATCTGAATTAGGAATAAATGAAACAATAATAACAACATTTAAAGAGAAATTATGATATAAAGTCAATAATTATTTTAGGCATATTAAAAGATAACAAGTCATCATTGGAATAGTATTTTATATGTCTTAAATGAGAAGGTGGAGTAGTAATGATTGTATTAATAAAAGGTGCTGGAGATTTAGCAACAGGGGTAGCTCATAGATTAAAAAGATGTGGCTTCGATATAGTTATGACAGAGATTTCAGAACCTACTACAGTCAGAAGAACAGTAGCATTTTCACAGGCTGTATATGATAATACTGTAGAAGTAGAAGGCATAAAAGCAATCCTTGTTTCTAAAATGGAAGAAATCAGCAAGGTTATTAAGGAAGGAAATATTCCTGTAATAGTAGATGAAAAAGCAAAAATTATAAAAGATCTTAATCCAGATGTAGTAGTGGATGCTATAATTGCGAAAGATAATTTAGGAACAAAGATCACTGATGCTCCAATTGTTATTGCTCTTGGACCAGGATTTACAGCTGGCTTTGATTGTCATTGTGTCGTTGAGACTCAAAGGGGTCATTATTTGGGGAAGGTAGTATATAGTGGAAGTGCCATACCTAATACTGGTGTGCCAGGTGACATTGGAGGATATACCAGTGAAAGAATAATTAGAGCTATAAGTGATGGAAAGATAATTCCCGTATCTAAAATAGGAGACTATGTAGAAAATGGTGATATTGTAGCTTATGTAGATGAAATTCCAATTTTGGCGGAAATAAGCGGAATAGTTCGTGGAATGCTTCAAAAGGATGTTAATGTATTTAAAGGAATGAAAAGTGGAGATATCGATCCTAGGTGTGAAAAAAATCATTGTTTTACAATTTCAGATAAAGCCAGATCTATTGGGGGAGGCGTACTAGAAGCAATTTTATATTTAAAATCCATGTTATAGATAAACAATGTATGTTTTGGTTTTATGGCTAATTAGCTGAAATGAGATGTACTCTGTCATTTCTGGTAAAGCTATAAGAAAGTATAGAATGTTTATCTATGAATATTAAAAAGACAATACTGAATTATCATAAATGATTAAGGAGAATGCTAAATGAATAAGGTGATTGATGCAAAAGGAAAAGAATGCCCGACGCCAGTAATAATGGCAAAAAAAGAGATAGATGGTGGAAATAATAGTTTTGTAGTTGAGGTAGACAATGATATTGCTGTGCAAAATCTTAAAAAATTAGCTAATAGTCAAGGTTTTGCAGTATCAATTGAAGAAGAGAATACTTTATTTAAAGTATACTTCTCAAAGGATTTAGATAAGTTGAGCGAAGCTGAAGTGTTTAATGAAACATCTGACAAATTAGAAGAGAATAAAACGGAAATAGGTAATTGGTCAGTATTTATTGGAAAAGAAATTATTGGAGCAGGTAATGAAGAGCTTGGAAAGTCGCTAATAAAGATGTATTTTTATACAATTTCGGAGTCTGATAATTTACCAAAATCAATCTTGTTTATGAATGATGGCGTAAAGGTACCAACATTAAATCATCAAGCAGCAGAGCACTTAAGAGATTTAGAAACTAAAGGTGTTGAAATACTAGTTTGTGGCGCATGCCTTAACTTTTATGGGCTAGAAGAAAAGTTAAAGGTCGGAAAAGTAAGTAACATGTATTACATAACAAACTGCATGAAAGAGGCATCAAAGGTTATTACGCTTTAAAGGAATTAAAATATATAAAGGCAATTCATTTTATAACCATTTAGAGCTAACTCTTAATTGTCAACCGATTAATAAGGGGGGAGATTAATTTGCCTGGAAATATAAAACTTACTAGTTTAACTAAAACTTCAGGATGTGCTGCAAAAATAGGACCTGGTGTACTTAATAATGTCTTAAATAGTTTACCTAAGTTTGAAAATCCAAATTTGATTGTTGGATTTGATACTAATGACGATGCTTGTGTATATAAAATTAATGATAATACAGTAGCAATTCAAACAGTAGACTTTTTTCCACCAATGGTTGATGATCCATATATATTTGGTCAAATTGCAGCGGCTAATGCTCTTAGTGATATTTATGCAATGGGGGGAAATCCAGCAACAGCTATGAATTTACTTTGCTTTCCTTCTTGTTTAGATATATCAATTATGCATGACATACTTGCTGGTGGATATGACAAAGTTAAAGAGGCTGGTGCGGTAATTGCTGGTGGTCATACAATAGCGGATCCAACTCCTAAATATGGTCTTTGCGTTAGTGGATTTGCACATCCAAGTGAGATTCTTTCAAATAGCAATGCTAAAACTGGAGATATGCTTGTGCTTACAAAACCCTTAGGTATTGGAATAATGAATACTGCTGCCAAAGCAGAATTATTGAATGAAAGTAAGATTAAAGAAGTTACATGGATAATGTCTACATTAAATAAGTATGCTAAAGAATGTACTTCTAAACTTGATATACATTCATGTACTGATGTAACTGGCTTTAGTTTAATAGGTCATAGTTATGAAATGGCAAGTGGAAGCAATAAAACAATAGAGATTTTTAGTGAGTCGGTACCTATTATAGATGGAGCGTTAGATTATGCTAAAATGGGAATTATACCTGAAGGAATGTACAATAATCTTGATTATTTAAAAGATAAATTCACTTTAGCTTCAAATGTTACGCAGGAGCTACAAGATGTGTTGATAGATCCACAAACATCAGGTGGATTGCTACTTTCAATTCCAGAAAAAAATGTTAAAGAGTTTTTATCAAGAATTGAAGAGTTTACTCCATATGCGAGAGTTATTGGGCAAGTAATTGATAAAGGCGATAAATCTATAGTGATTAAGTAGGTACTTTATCCAAATGTAATTTTTTAAACAGCAATATGTTTTTAAAGGTTACAATAAATACTTTATTAAAGAAATATTAGTTTAAAGATAAATGTTTTAAAAGTTAAAAATGAAAAAATTTAAGAAGAAAAAAAGAAAAAAAGTTAACAATTTATAGGAAACATCAGAGATTTAAGAACTTTTATAAAAATATAGAGTATTACTTAGAAGCTATACAAAAAATGGAGGCAATTATGGAATTACAAAAGAAATTACCTGAAATATTTGAAGAATTTGCTGAAGGAAGGAGAAATGCCTTTATTAAAGCTAAGGAGCTTAAGGATAAGGATGTACCACTAATAGGTGTGTTTTGTACTTACTTTCCACAAGAAATAGCATTAGCTATGGGGGCTGCTACTGTTTCATTATGTGCAACATCAGATGAAACTATTGCCGATGCTGAACAAGATCTCCCACGTAATTTATGTCCTTTAATTAAATCAAGCTATGGTTTTGCTAAAACCGATAAATGTCCATTCTTTTTCTTTTCAGATTTGATTGTTGGTGAGACAACTTGTGATGGGAAAAAGAAAATGTATGAATATCTTTCGGATTTTAAACCAGTACATGTTATGGAGCTTCCAAATTCCCAAAGTGAAGCAGGACTCCAATTGTGGAGGCATGAAATTATAAAATTAAAGTCGACTTTAGAAGAAATGTTTAATGTGGAAATAAGTGAAGATGATATAAGAAAAGCTATCAGGGTAAAAAATAACGAACGGAAAGCCTTAAAGAAGTTTTATGAATTAGGTAAAAAAGAACCGGTTGCAATGCTTGGTCAAGATATATTTAAGGTTATAAATGGGACAACTTTTAGTTTCGATAAAGAACAAATTCCAAAACAAATGGATGAATTAATTGAAAAGATTAACTCTGAATATGAAATGGAGAACAAATATGAATCTAAGCCGCGTATATTAATTACTGGTTGTCCCATTGGTGGCGCAGCAGAAAAAGTTATTAAAGCAATTGAAGATAATGGAGCGTACGTAGTTGCTTTTGAAAATTGCAGTGTTGCGAAAGCAGTTGATGAGTTAGTAGATGAAGAAAATGCTGATGTTTACAATGCTCTTTCACGTAAATATGTATCAATTGGTTGTTCTTGTATGAGTCCTAATCCTAATAGAATTAAACTTCTTAATAAAATGATTGATGATTATAAAATAGATGCTGTAATTGATGTAATATTGACAGCTTGTCATACGTATAGTGTAGAAACATTATCAATTAAGAGATTTGTAAACAATGAAAAAAATATACCATATATGAGTGTTGAAACAGATTTTTCTATTAATGATGTAGGCCAATTAAATACAAGAATGGCGGCATTTATAGAGATGCTGTAAGCATAGCTATGAATATAAGGTGATAGATTATGAGTAAATATACTTTAGGAATTGATTCTGGTTCCACAACTACAAAAGGTGTATTATTTGATGGCAAAACAATTGTTAAGACTATGATTATAAAGACATCTGCAAAACCAAAAGATAGCATTCGTAAAGTCTATGATGAACTCT
The DNA here is from genome assembly GCF_003575225.1 of Clostridium chromiireducens. Taxonomy (NCBI): domain Bacteria; kingdom Bacillati; phylum Bacillota; class Clostridia; order Eubacteriales; family Clostridiaceae; genus Clostridium; species Clostridium chromiireducens. The sequence goes on from NZ_QXDJ01000007.1 coordinate 151,450, forward strand.
ATTCTAAGGATGTGAAATATACTATAACCACCGGGTATGGTAGAAGTTTATTAGAGGAAGCAGATAAAACCATCACTGAAATAACTTGTCATGCGCAAGGTGCAGTATTTCTTAATCCTACTATTAGAGGAGTTATAGATATAGGAGGGCAGGATTCTAAAGTTATTTTGTTAGATAACTCATTAAATGTTGTGGATTTTTTAATGAATGATAAATGTGCTGCCGGAACGGGAAGATTTGTTGATGTTATGATGAGAATTTTAGAAGAAGATATGAGGAATATTGATGATTTTGTAAGAGATAGAAATCCAGTAAGTATATCTAGCATGTGTACTGTTTTTGCTGAAAGTGAAATTATTAGTCTTCTTGCAAAAGATATTCATAGAGGTGATATTGCCCTTGGAATAATTCATTCAATTTCCAAACGAACAGCTAACTTTGCACAAAAATTAAATTTGCAAGGAGACATATTTTTTAGCGGAGGATTAGCATTATCGGAAACATTTAGAACAACTCTTGAAAGTTATCTTAATAAAAGAGTGATGACTAATGAGTTATGTCAATATGCAGGTGCAATTGGAGCAGCTGCAATTGGATATAAAAAAATTAAATGAAGTAATGAAAGGAAAGTTATGCAAAAAAATCACAGGTATAACTGAGAATGGGAGTTATGAAGATAAATTTAATTTTACTAGCTGCAGGAAATAGTAGTAGATTTCAAGGAAATAAATTATTAGCTATAGTAAGCAATAAACCTATGTACATGAATGTGGTAGAAGAAGCATTAGGGATAAATTTTAATAAGATAATTTTAGTTACGCAATATGAAGAAATAGTGGACGCTTTATTAAAGCAAAAAATTGAAGTTGTCATGAATAAGAATAGTGAACTTGGCATATCTCATTCTATAAGGCTTGGAATTGAAGTAGATATGGAAGCTGATGCTTATATGTTTATGGTATGTGATCAACCGTTTATATCATTATCGAGCATTGAAATATTAATTGATAGATTTATAAAAAGTAATAAGGGAATGGCTTGTTTAGAGTATGAGGGCAACCTTGGAAATCCAACTATATTCTCTAAGAAATATATAAATGATCTATTAAGTTTAAAAGGAGATGTTGGAGGTAAGTCCATTATGAAAAAACACCTTGATGATTTAGAGCGAGTTAGAATAATGAATGAAATAGAATTGATGGATATCGATACTAGAGAAGAGTTGAAGAATTTTTTATACAGACAAAAATATTAATAAAGGCATGCGCTCAGTGTAAGTTGGACTTTTGTAGATATTTAATGCAATTAACTAAGAATAAAAAATAAAGATATGAGGTGATCTAATATGAAAAAAATTTTTTATAGTAATTTAATCAATGCACTCAATGAAAAAGGCGAAATCAATGTAGTTACTGTAATTAGCGGAATTTACGATGGTAAAGATATTGTAGGTCAGAAGCTTCTTAAAAGTGAAAATCACATTATTATAGAGGATGAGAGTCTAAAAGACTTTTGGAATTCTATGTTGAAAACATTAGATTTTACTAAAGGAACTTGTGTAGTCAAATTAGAAAACAATGTAGAATTGTTTATAGAGTATGTTGTAGGTAAACCTCATTTAGTTATTTGTGGTGGTGGACATATTGCATTACCTTTATGCAATATTGCTAAGATGCTAGATTTTAATGTGACTATTATAGATGATAGGATTGAATTTGCGAATAATGAAAGATTTCCAATAGCAGATAAAGTCTTTTGTAATGATTTCAATGAAGCAATAGAAGAAATAAAGCCTAATAAAAGTACTTACTTTGTGATTATTACTAGGGGACATAAAGATGATAGAAAATGTTTGGAAAAGATATTACAAAATGATTTCTTTTATGTTGGTATGATCGGAAGTAAAAGTAAAGTTGCTTTTGTTATCAATAATATGTTAGAAAGTGGATATACAAAGGATCAAATAGACAAAGTTCATACGCCAATTGGACTTAGCTTAGGAGGACAAACTCCGGCTGAAATAGCTGTAAGTATAGCTGGAGAAATAATTTTAGAGAAGAATAAAAAAGAAAGCAGCAATATAGAGGATAATATTTTAAATGAAATACTCAATAGAAAAGAATCTATGGTTCTTACGACAATAATTGAAAAACATGGGTCGTCTCCAAGAGGGGTTGGAGCTAAGATGCTTGTATATGAGAATGGAGAATTCATAGGGACCGTAGGTGGAGGAAGCGTAGAAAATGCAGTGTATGAACAAGCGTTAGATTTAGTTAAATGTAAAAAGTCATTAGTAGAGAAATATGATTTATCAAATTCAGCTGCTTCAAAACTTGGTATGGCATGTGGAGGAACAATAAAAGTTTTATTTGAGTTTATTGATATATAAAATACATATTTATAATACAAAACTGAAGAAAGTGAATTAGATTTATTATATAAGAGATGTGATTGGAGAGGAGGAGTATAGCAATGAAGATGATAAAAACTATAGAGGCTGTTGGGCATGTTTTATGTCATGATATTACTAGGATAATAAAAGATGTAACTAAAGATGTTGCTTTTAAAAAAGGTCATATCATTAGGGAAGAAGATGTACCAATATTGCTTTCACTAGGTAAGGATAATATTTATATATGGGAAAAAAGTGAAGATATGCTTCATGAAAATGAAGCAGCAGATATTTTATTCAACATCTGTAAAGGAAAGAATATAAGTGGAAGTGATGTTAGGGAAGGAAAAATTGATCTTATAGCAGACGTTGATGGACTTCTACGGGTTGATGTGGATAGATTAAATATGGTTAATTCATTAGGCGAAATGATGATAGCCACACGTCATAATAATTTTTCGGTTAAAAAAGGAGATAAATTAGCGGGAACTAGAATTATTCCACTAATCATCGAAAAAGAAAAGATGACTGAAGCTATAAAAATAGCAAGAAATGAGCCGCTGATTAATATTATAAAGTTTAATCGTAAGAAAGTTGGAATTGTTACAACAGGGAATGAAGTGTATTATGGACGAATTAAGGATTCTTTTGGTCCTGTTATAATAGAAAAATTATCAGAATATAACGTTGAGATCTTAGGACAAGAAATAGTTAATGATGACCTTGACAACATAACTAATGCTATCAACAAATTCTTAGAAAAAGGTGCAGATATTGTGGCTTGTACAGGAGGTATGAGTGTTGATCCTGATGATCTAACGCCAAGTGCAATAAAAAATACAGGAGCTGAAATTATATCATATGGAGCACCTGTGTTGCCAGGAGCAATGTTCTTATTGTCATATTATAAAGATAATATTCCTATAATTGGACTACCAGGTTGTGTAATGTATTCTAAGCGAACTATCTTTGATTTAGTACTACCAAGAATAATGGCAGATATAAAGTTAAGTAGTAAGGATTTAGCTTTAATGGGGCATGGCGGTTTGTGCTTATCATGTGATATATGTACTTATCCTAATTGTGGATTCGGAAAGGGAATGTAAAAAAGGAGGAGAATACTAATGAATTTGACCCACTTTGATAATAAGGGAAATGCAATAATGGTAGATGTAACAAATAAGGAAGTAACAGAAAGAACAGCTATTGCGAAAGGAAGAATCAAAGTAAATAAAGAGGTGTTTGAAGCAATAAAGAATGGGACATCTAAAAAAGGAGATGTTTTAGGTGTTGCAAGAGTCGCGGGAATAATGGCAACTAAAAGAACATCAGATTTAATACCAATGTGTCATGTTCTAATGATTACAAAAAGTAGTATTGATTTTGAGATGTTTGAAGAAAGATTTGAAGTTGAAGCTACATGTACTGTTAAAGTGAGTGGCAAAACTGGTGTTGAAATGGAAGCATTAACAGGAGTATCAGTAGCACTTCTTACTATATATGATATGTGTAAAGCTATGGATAAAAATATGGAGATAAATCAAGTTTATTTACATAATAAAACAGGTGGGAAAAGTGGAGATATAGAAAACAATAGATAGATACAATTTTATAAATAATGGAGTATAGGATCAATTTAAGCATATAAGGAGGTATACTGATTTTGTTAGATTTATATGGACGCAATATAGATTATCTTAGGATATCTATAACTGATAAATGCAATTTTAGGTGTAAATATTGTATGCCAGAAGATAGAGTTGCTACTTTAATGAATAATGAAATTTTAACCTTTGATGAAATTATTAAAATCTGCAAGAGTGCCTCCAAATTAGGAATTCAAAAGATTAAAGTAACTGGTGGGGAACCACTACTTAGAGATGATGTTACAGATTTAATAAGGTCAATAAAAGAACTTCCACTTGTAAAAAATGTTACATTAACTACAAATGGAGTATTTCTTTATGATAAAATTCATGAATTAAAAAAAGCAGGAATTAATAGTATAAATATTAGTTTAGATACGCTAATAAAAGAAAAATTCAATGATATAACTAGAAGAGATAAATATGATGAAGTTATTAGAGGTATAAAAGAAGCTCAAAATATAGGAGTAAAAATAAAAATTAATAGTGTTCCAATTAAGAATTTTAATTTTGATGAAATAGTAAATATTGCAGCTATAAGTAAAGATAAAAATATAGATGTTAGATTCATAGAAATGATGCCTATTGGATTAGGAGAATCCTTTAAAGGAATATCAAGCATAGAAATATTAAATATACTTGAGAAGGAGTATGGAAAATTCTCAAGATTAGAAGGATCTAATGGTAATGGGCCAGCCGTATATTATAAGAATGAAGAATTTAAGGGACATATAGGATTTATAAGTGCAGTGAGTAATGAGTTTTGTGAAAATTGTAATAGAATTAGAATTACCGCTGATGGGTTCTTAAAACCATGCCTATGCTACGGTACTGGACTAGATCTAAAAGGTCTAATTAGAAATGGAATTAATGAAAAAGAATTAACAGATGAAATAAAAAAAGGCATATTAAGTAAACCAGAACATCATGAATTTAATAAAGAAAAGAAATCTAGTAATATTGAAATAAAGAAAATGTCACAGATTGGAGGATGACTATGGGGAAAGTAGTAGCTGTATGTATTAGTGAAAAACGTGGTACACAAAAGAAAAATATTCAAGAGGGAAAATTTATAGAAAACTATGGAATACAAAGTGATGCTCATGCAGGAGATTGGCATAGGCAAGTAAGTTTATTGTCTTATGAAAAAATAGAGGAATTTAACAATAAAGGTGCAAATGTAATAGATGGAGCCTTTGGTGAAAATCTTGTAGTAGAAGGAATTGAATTTACCAAGCTGCCTATTGGGGCAATACTAAGATGCAACGATGTTGTTTTGGAAATTACTCAAATAGGAAAAGAGTGCCACAATCACTGTGAGATTTATAAGAAAATGGGAGATTGCATTATGCCTAGAAATGGTGTGTTTGCAAAAGTTATTGTTGGTGGAAAAATAAGATGTGGGGATGATATGAAAGTTGTAGTGTAAATATTGAACATATAACATAATATGAGTACAATTGTAAGTAAGATATAAAACCTAAAGAAAATGTTGAGTTTCTCATTAACTTTTCTTTTAGGGTTTTAAATAAATAAACTATTAAATTAACTTGATTTGGAGGAATTAGAAATGCTAAAAGTAACAAATACAGAAAATGCTCCAGCAGCTATTGGTCCATATTCTCAAGCGGTAAGCTTTGGGGATCTATTATTTACATCAGGACAAATTGCTTTGGATCCAGTAACAGGGGAAGTAGTAGGAACAGACGTAGAGGAACAAGCTTTACAAGTTATGAAAAATATAACAGCTATATTAGAAGCTAATAATATTGATTTTAATAATGTTATAAAAACAACTTGTTTTCTTGCAGATATGAGTGATTTTGCTAAGTTTAATGAAGTATATGCAAAATATTTTATTAGTAAGCCAGCACGTTCTTGCGTAGCCGTAAAGGAACTTCCTAAGTCAGTCTTATGCGAAGTTGAAGTAATAGCATGTAAAAACGTATAATTTAGACATTTATAGTTGGTAAGTAAGAGAATAAATTTAAATTTTATTTTAGATAACTCTTGTATTAAAAATAATAATGTACAGAAATAAAAATTGCCACTTATCTATTATCCAAAGAATCAGATAAGTGGCAATTTTTTATCTAAGATGAATTAGGCATTTTTTAATTCAGAAACTAGCTCATCCATAAGTTCTTTAACGGTAGTTATTTTTGTTATTTTACTTGCATTTTCACCACAGAAGATAAGACCTTCATCAAGGTTTCCTTTTACTGCATTTATTAATGCTTTACTTATACAGTAAGGTGTATTAGCAGGATTACATGGTGTTAAACAATTATAACAGTGTGTAATTTTTTCCCTTTCAACAGCAGTTCTACTAACAAATGGGTTTGTAATAGCTCTTCCAGGCATTCCTACAGGACTTTTTACTATTTGTATATTTTCCAGCGTACAGTTAACATAAGCATTTTTAAAGGCATCAGAAGCATCACATTCTTCAGTAGCAACAAATCTTGTTGCCATTTGAACACCACTAGCTCCTAACTTAAGATATTTGGCAATATCATATCCATCGAAGACTCCGCCAGCTACTACTACTGGAATTTCCTTATTATATTTCTCGGCATATTTCTTTGTTTCATCTATTATATCTGTTACGATTTTATCAAAATTAAGATTTTCATCTTCTAATTCTTCTACCTTGAATCCTAGGTGACCGCCAGCCTTTGGTCCTTCGATTACAACAAGGTCTGGGGCAACATTATCATGTTTATCCCAAAGCTTTAAAATTACTTTTGCAGCTTTTAAGGAAGAAACAATTGGCGCAATTTTTACAGATGATCCTTTTACTATTTTAGGTAGCATAGTAGGAAGTCCAGCACCAGAAATTATTAAATCAACTCCTGCTTCTATAGCAGTCTTTATATGTTCTTCGTAATTATTTGTTGCAACCATAGCATTAATACCTATAATACCATTTACTGCTTTAGCCTTTGCAAGAGTAATATGTTTTTTTAAAGCCCTTAAATTTGCCTCTAAAGGGTTCTTTTCAAAATCATCTTCTTCGTAACCAAGCTGTGCAGCAGAAATTATTCCAACCCCACCAGCATTTGCAACAGCGGAAGCTAGGCGAGAAGATGAAACACCAATTCCCATACCCCCTTGAATAATAGGAATAGGAGCAATTAAATTTCCAATTTTAAGAGAATTAAAATTCATTTTACATATATCCTTTCACGAGAAATTCGACAATAAAATATTTTGACAATCAAATTATTTTATTATATTATAGAATAATATTGATACTTAAACAAGAAGTATTTAAAAAAACTACTATTTGTAATACGTTTTCAGTAGGTAAAAAGTCTAGGAATTGAAGCAATATTTAAATATTAAAATTAATAATGATAAATTTCTTGACATAAACTATTAACACGTGATAAAATAACAAATGTCTTAGGGGTATGGCTCAACGGTAGAGTAGTGGTCTCCAAAACCATTGGTTGTGGGTTCAAATCCTACTGCCCCTGCCATAATTGTCGTAGTACGTTGTACTACGGCTTTTTTATTTTTCGTGAAAATTAACTAAAGCAATTGAAAGAATTCCGTAAACATATAGTTTTAAATATAATAATGGCATTTTCCTTTTAAAAGTCTTATGAGCTAGAATTATGATTCCGCATTATTCAGAAATGAATTTGCGGTTTTTTTTATATACTGACTATCTATAAATTTAATAAAGGAATAGTAACAACTCTTTTATGAGAGAATAATTTTATGAAACATAGTACATAAAATTATTGACTCAAAGTTATTTTTTCAAGAGTTAAAATGTTTTATAAAGCGTTTATATAAATCAAAATTTTGAGCGGAAGTAGGGGATATAATGGTGCATCAGCTGAAGATATTACCACAAGATTATAAATTAATAAAAGAAGGCAGTAAAACGTTTGAACTAAGAAAATATGATAGAAATTTCAATGTTGAAGATATACTTGTATTAAGAGAATATGGAGATATTACCGGATACACAGAAAGAGAAATCATTAAACAAATTTCTTATGTATTCAAAGGTGGAGAACGTGGATTAGATAAGGAGTTTTGTATACTTGGATTTAAGAATACTTTATGCGTAGAGCTTAAGAATACAGGAGGGAATGAAACAACGTTAATAAATCAATTAAGAAAAGTTGAAGAAGAAAATGATGAGTTTGAAACGGCAATAATTAAAAATGATATTAATAACGCAATAGAGGAATTTTGGGATAAAGTTCAATCCTCGTTAGGTGCATTGGAGAAGATAGGAATTAAGGCGGATATTGTAATTGAAGATTATCAAAAACATCTAGATAAAATTAGGAATAGATTATAGATAAGGAATAAAAAGAAAAATATAGGTCGATAATTATTAAAAAGATTTGAATATGTGAATAAGGAGGGATAAAAATGTATATGTTATCGACTGACAAGGTACATGGAACAATGGAAATCAGACCTTTTAAGGGGAATTTGAATACAAGTTATGCTAAGAAGATTCAAGAAGGGAAAATTGTTCAATTTAATAGATATCATGTTGCAAATAGACAAAGAATTTTAGAAGAGTTAGCGAATAAAATAAAAGAACAATGGATAAATGAAGCTCAAGAATCAATTAGAAGGTATAAGGATTTAAAAGTTCAAATTAAATAAATTGATATAATCACGTATAAGAAAATTACGTAATAATTTTTATCAGTTTCATTTAATTATATTATAAGACTATAATAAGAGCATATTTATGAGAAATATTGTGGTGAGTCTGGTAAATATGCTCATAATTAATATATAACAGTTGAAGCATGAAAATACGATTAAATTTTTATATAATACGGGATAAATTCATAAAGTTTTAAAATAAATTATAATGTTAGTAAGAATTTTCAGAAAACATATTGAATTCTGAAAATTATTATGTTAATATATATACAAGAAGAAAGTAAATTTCTTTTAACAAATTCTAGTCTATAATATTAATAAAAAATGAAATTTTAAAATTTTATATCCACTCATATTAGTTAGTAGATATTACGGAAGGAGTGTTAAATTAGCAATATTATCCATAGAGTAAGGTTAAGTTGGATTTACTAAGTACAAGCTATCAAAAATATATTAGTAAGTAACTGAAAGTATCCTAAATAAATTTGTTAAGTTGGAACTTAAAGGTTTATATGAGATATCTATAATAATATTTGATAAGGATACAATGTTTTGTAGCAATTAATATAAATTAAAGGGAGGTGTGCAGGAGTAGTTATAAAAATTATGTTTGTGGAAAGGGTGATGATAATTCAAATAGATTCGGACATATTTAATAATAGATTAGAATTTGTTTAACCACTGATTAGTTAAAAAACTTTAGCTAATTAGTGGTTTTTAATTTTGAAAAATTTAAAATCTAATATTATAATTATTTATTTTAAATTCTAGTAAATATATAATTGAACATTGAAATCTATCTCTAAATAATAAGTGTATAAATTATAATTTATGGTTACCATACATAATGGATTTGAATCGTAGAATAGTATAAATTTGATTCTTGAAAAAACTTGATTTTTGTTGAAAGAAGTATATAATTTACTAATATGATAAAAACTAAAATAAAATTAGTGATTTTACGTTAATTGAATGTCATTTTGTGTCTTATATAATTTTATATAAAATGAATTCAATATTTGCATATTATAAACATATTATGGTAATAATCCATTATGAGGTGGACTACGATATGAATAAATTGATTTTATTAAATGAAATAAAAAAAGAAAAAATGAGATATAGTAATTATTCATTAAAATTAAATGGGTTTAAAAACGAACAAGAAGATAATGATAAATCATACATTGATTTCAAAGAGAAGTTCAATTGTATTCAAGATAGAGAAGAGATAATAAATTTAAATGAAATAAATGAAAAGGGGATTAAATATAATAAAAATGAGAAGAATTTAAATAAAATTATGAGAAGAATCTTTTTATTGAAAAATAATATACCTTTTATTAATTTTATCAATTCTATATATAATGATGATCTAAGTACAAGCACTAAGCTTGAGTATATACAAATCAAAAAAGTTGTAAATAAAAATGAAGTGATATTATTAAAGAATTCTGTTTACAGCGTTAGAATTTTAGTGGAAGATGTGTATAAAAAAATTGAATATAGGATAAAATTTCAAGCTAAAGATGATGAGAACTTAGCTATAATTATAAATAGAACAGATCATACTGAAACTAAAAATATAATAAGTCTTAACCAAAAGAAGAAAGAGCATAACTTAAATAATAGCTTAAAAGAATACAGTAGTGATAGATGTATTATAATGTTAAACTCTAATATTGAGGTTCCTGATGTATGCGAATTTAAATTTAATGCTGAGGGTGAAAATACAGATTGCAAAGTTACTGTAATTAAGGGCTGGAAATATGACTTTAAGCAGCTGCTCGAAAATGATATGTATCTGCTATTTCCAATGAAGGTTTTAGATCTTAAGCAAAGACTTATAAGTATAAGCAATGAATTTGCAACCAAAGAACTTGTTAAAGATGAGATAATTAGATTCTTTAAAGTTATGAATAGATATTTAAGAAAAATTCAGGAAATGAATTTAATTACCGAGAAGGATATAAATGAATTAAATTTAATTGCCATTGATTTATTGAATAACTTTATAACTGAGAAGAATAACATTTTTGTCGATATAAAAAGAGATATAGAGGCTACTTTAAAGAATATCGTTGTTTAATAAAAGTAGATGAGAATATAATATATAGTAAGAATTGTTATGACAAATTACAATTAGAAAATTTATTCTCTTAGGTAAACTTAGTGGTTGAAGGGTAAATATTGAAAAATACCCGTATATTAATAAGAATAAAATAGTATGTGAAGGTTAAAATACTAATATCGGTAGATGAAATTAATTTAAATTTTATCTGCTGATTTATACCAAATTAACCGAGGAGGGGATCGTTATGTCAAGTAATAATAGGACATTAGTTCCAGAAGCAAGACGAGGCTTGAAAGAATTCAAGAACGAAGTAGCTCAAGAACTAGGAGTTCCATTTAAAGAATATAATGGAAACTTAAGTTCTAGACAATGTGGTTCAGTAGGCGGAGAAATGGTAAAAAGAATGGTAGAGGAATATGAAAGTAGGATTTAATTGGAATCAGAAGATTCTCAAAACTAGATTTGAAAGTATATATGTTATAAATAACATAATCATATTCTAAAGCAGGGAGATACATTACACAGATATGTAATGTATCTCTTCTTTTATTTATGAAAATTAGAAAATTTTAAGCATAAGAATAGTCTTTAGATTTGGACTCTTCATAAGTTTCATGATAGAATTAGAACAAAGGTTCGTTGTATAAAATGATTGCAGGTGATTAATATGAGAAGAATAAAAATTTTACATACAGCAGATATACATTTTGATACACCCTTTAGTGGAATGACACCCAAGGGAGCGCTAAAAAGTAAAGAAGAGCTAAAGCAAGTATTCGATAAAATAATGAAAATATCCCTAGAAAGGGAAATTGATATTCTTTTAATAGCAGGAGATGTATTTGATAATTTATCTGTAAATAAGACCACACTTTATTTTATAAAAAGTTGTTTTGAAAAAATAAGTCAAGTAAGAGTATTTATAAGTCCGGGCAACCATGATCCTTTTAATGAAAAATCATTTTATAGTATTGTAGATTGGCCAAGTAATGTTTATATATTTAAGGGAGAAATGGAAAATGTAATTCTTGAGGATTTGAATACTGTAGTGTGGGGCGTCGGATTTAATACTCCACATGTTAATAAATCTCTATTAAAAGAAATTAGAAGAATAGATGGGTATAACAATATTATGGTTATGCATGGAGAAATTACAACTTCAAAAGAAACAAATGAATATAATCCAGTTACTGAAAATGATATAGCTAAAAGCAATATGGATTATGTGGCCTTAGGGCACAGGCATAAGTTTTCAGAAGTGAAAAAGATAGATAATACCTATTATAGTTATTGCGGCTGTCCTCAAGGTAGAGGGTTTGATGAACTCGACGATAAAGGAATAGTTCTGATAGAACTTAAAGAGAGATTTGTAGAAAGTGAGTTTATTAAAACTTCAATAAGAAATTATTATGAGAAGGAAATAAGTATCGAGGGATGTTTTGGGTATAATGAAGTTAAAGATAAGGTTATCAACGAGATTTTAGGTTTTGATAGAAAAAATAATTTCTATAAGATAATTTTAAAGGGACAAGTATCCGAAGAGTTTTCAATAAATGAAGAAGTTTTAGAAGAGTTACTTAAAACCGAATTTTATTTTGTAAAAGTTATAGATAAAAGTGAGATAAGGTTAGACATAAATGAATTAATGAAAGGATACTCTCTAAAAAGTATATTTGCAAAGAAGATATACGAAAAATTACAGAGTGCACAAACAGAAGAGGAAAAGGAAATTATTAATTCAGCACTGAAAATAGGGCTTCAGAGTATATCAGGTGATGAGGTTAAAATGTATGATAATTAAGAAAGTTAACATAAGATTTTTTGCAGGAATAAAAGAAAAATCTGTAGATTTTGCAAAAGGATTTAATTTAATCTATGGAAAAAATGAAAGAGGAAAAAGTTCCATTGAAAATTTTATTAGAATATGGTTATACGGAATTGATGGCTCTAGAAGTAAGCTTAACGATAGAAAAAAATACTTGCCATTAACGGGAGAAAAAATCTCTGGTGAATTAATTGTTGAGGATAAAGGCAGGGGATATATTATAAAACGTGCCTTTGGAGTTACGAGGAAAGAAGATGAATGTGAAATATTTGATGAAATAACAGGTGAAATTATAGAAATTGACTATAATAATGAACCGGGAAGATATTTCTTTGATATAAATTCAGCTACATTCATGAAGACTTTATTTATAAATCAATTAGGTGTTATGGTTTCTAAAGATAAAGAAGAAGAAATTATGGAAAAAATAACAAACATTTATAATACAGGAGATGAAAATACATCTATAAGAAAAATTATTGAAAGACTTGAAAAAAGAAGGAAGCAGCTAGTTGGCGTTAGAAAGGGAGGAGAACTTGACTTATTAAAAGAGAATAGTAATTCTCTTAAAGCAGAGTTGTGGGAAGCGTACAAATTAGGAGAAGAAAGTATAGAGAATGAAGAAAGTTTATTAAAAAAGAATGAGGAAAAGATTAGTATAAAGGATAATATTCAAAAATTAGACTTATATAAAAAATATATTAAGAAGGTAAAATTACAAAAAGACTATAAGGAAATAAGTAATTATTTAATTAAAGGAGAAGAACTCAAAAGAAAGCAAAATGCCATTAGTGAGGAACTCAAAAAAGGTGATGGCTATATAACTATTGAACTTTTAGAAGATATTAATGAAAAATGTTCTAAATATTTAAGTTTACTAGATGTAAAGCAAGAAAAAATAAATAAATTTAATATTGTACAAGAAAGTGCCAGAGAAAAAAAAGATAATATAAAAAAATACAATGTGTTTGATTCTATGGGAAAAAATATTAAAGAAAAGATATACACTTTGAGACTTGACATGAAGAGTCTAGAAGAAAAGCTTAATGATGTTATTAATATTCAAAATTTAATAGCCAGATATAAAATGGATATAAACAAAAAAGCTAAGAACATTCATAATTTAGAATTTATTATGAAATACAGAGAAGATATAGAAGAGACTCTTAATTTGTATAAAGAAAGCTTGAAAGAGTTAAAATACATGATGGAAAATAATAGTTATAGCAAATTAGAAGTAAATTCAAGGAAGTCTTATAATACTATAAAATTTACTTATATTTTGGGGAGTGTTAGTATTATAGCTTTTATTTATTGTGTACTAAAGCAAATAATGCCTATTATAATCGTATTTATTCCTATTTTCATTGTATTAATCAGATTATATTTAAAACATTTACTAATAATAAAAAATAACGAATTAGCAGAAAAAAGTAATCAGGCTATTGTCATTTCAAAGAAGCAAATTGATGAATATGAAGAAAAATTAAATTTATATATAAATAAAACTGAATCTTTGTCTTATGAAGAGTTTATTAACAAGATAACTCAATATGATAAGTTTAAAAATTATAATGATAATATAAATTTAATTATTAAAAATAAGGAAGAAGAAATTAGTAAATATGATATTACTCAACTGAAATCAAATTACAATAAAACTAAAGGGGTAATGGCTTCATTATATAGCATTCTGTCGTGCAATACTTTAGATGAGGTATTAGATAAATTAGACGTATACGAAAAATTAAAAGAAGATCTATCTAGGAATGAGTATGAAATTAATGGACTAAAGCAAGAAATTAAAAATATTGATGAACAATTATCTGATAAAGAGCTTGAAATAAAAAAGAAGACTACTGTTCTAGGATTAGAAAATGTGGAAATAGTGGATTTGCATATAAGTTTAAAAGAATATAAAGAGAAAATAAGTAAAATGAAAGAAATAAAGAATGCACTTGATAATGTGGAAGAAACATATAAAGTTTTACTCAAAGATAGGAATATAGATGAAATAAAGGAAGAAATGAAACAATTGATAAATCAGGATATAATGAATTATTCTTATGAATCTGAAGAAGAAATTGATGCTGAGATTAGAGCTAAATCTAATGAGCTATTAATAGTCGAGAAAGAAATAAAAGATTTGGAACATCTTATAGAAAAAAGATATCTTGGAAAAAGGGAAATTTCAGAAATAGAGGAAGATGTCCTCATTAATAATGAAAGAATTAGTAAATTAGAGAAAGAGTTTAAAGCGCTAGAATTAACTGCTGAACTATTTCAGGAATCGTTTAATGAAATTAGAAAGAATGTTGGTCCAGATTTAAATAATAAAGTTATTAATAAATTTAATTTTTTAACTGGTGAAGAATATGAAGAAGCTAAGATCTCTGAGGAGTATAAATTAAAAGTTAGGAATAAAGGAATACTATTTGATGGAGATATATTAAGTAATGGAGCTAAAGATCAACTGTATCTAGCACTTAGATTTTCATTTATTAATATGCTATTTAATGATAAAGATATACCTATATTTCTTGATGATGCTTTTGTTCAGTATGATGATGAGAGAAGAGAAAAAGCAATAAAACTCTTAATGAAAGAAGAATTCAGCCAAATAATTTTATTTACTTGTCAGGAAATTGAGAAATCTATCTTGGACAGTAATGATTATAAATATAATTTAATAACTTTAAGCTAAAATCAGAAAATATATTGGGATGACTTGTTATAATGATTTCGTTAGTGGGAAATATATAAATGGTTATTATTTTTTACTGTTCTTGACATATTTAAACTTTCACTGTAATATTATTAAAGAGTTGCAAATGCAAATCACATGCAAGTGGAGGGGTTATATGCGAAAGAAGATTATTTCGGGAGTATTAGCTATATTAATGGGGATTACATTAATTGGCTGTGGAGACAATACTAAAGCTACAACAAAAAATACAGATGATAATAAACTAAGTGTTATAGTTTCTATATATCCATTAAAGGAATTTACTGAAAAGATTGCTGGGGATAAAGCAGAAGTAACGTGCTTAGTACCAGATAATATGGAGCCACATGATTATGAACCTAAAACCAAAGATTTTCAAACTTTAACTAAAAGCAAAGTTTTCATTTACAATGGATTGGGCATGGAATCATGGGTAGACAAAGTTAACGAAACTATAAAAGATAAAAATTTAGTGATTGTGGATTCAAGTTCTGGCATTGAAGTTAGGAAAGAAGAAGATGCAGTTGATCCTCATATTTGGTTAAGCTTAAA
Source organism: Clostridium chromiireducens (assembly GCF_003575225.1). Lineage (NCBI taxonomy): Bacteria > Bacillati > Bacillota > Clostridia > Eubacteriales > Clostridiaceae > Clostridium > Clostridium chromiireducens. The sequence continues at coordinate 167,311 of NZ_QXDJ01000007.1, forward strand.
GAATGCAGAAATACAATCACAAAACATTAAAGATGCGCTTGTTAAATCAGATGAAAAAAATAAAGATTATTATGAAGCTAATTATAATAAATTTAAAGAAGAACTAGAGAGCCTATATAGTGAATATAAACCTAAATTTGATGCAGTAAATCAAAAGAATTTTATTACAGGTCATGCTGCGTTTGGGTATCTGTGCAGAGATTTCGGATTAACACAAAAATCAGTAGAAAACTTATTTGCAGAGGGAGAGCCAACTCCAAAACAATTAGAAAGTTTAGTTGGTTTTTGTAAAGAAAATAACATAAAAACTGTTTTCTCTGAGTCGTTAGCCAGCCCTAAAGTATCGGAAACGTTGGCAAAAGAAGTTCAAGCAAATGTTGTTCCAATACTAACCCTAGAATCAAAAGAAGATGATAAGAGTTATTTAGAGGCTATGAGATATAATCTAGATGAAATATATAGATGCATGTTATCAGAGCAAAAATAAAATTTTAACTTTACATTGTGAATTATGAATACATCTGTGACTAAGTAAATGAAAATATGAAGTAAATTAAAATATCATTATGAAAATAGATATTTTAATTTACTTTATTTTATTATAAAACTAATTTTAAAAATTATATAGGAAATAATTGACACATAGTTTTAATGACGTAAAATAAAGATAGTGATTATTAGGAGTGGTAGAGATATTATAATTTCTTATTAAGGTTTAAAATAAAAAATTATTATGGGAGGAATTATGAGATTAGCAGAAGAATTTTATAAAGGTAACATAGAAAAGAATACAAGGAAAAGTAAAATATTAAGCTCAAAGGTAGAAGTTATTGGATGGAGTAGATTGATTGTATTTGCTGTTTGTGTTTTAATTGATTATTTCTTATATAAACAAAATAAAATAAGTTTAGCAATAGTAGTGACAATAGTTCTTTTAGGGTTATTCCTATTTTTAATATTTTATCATAATAATATTTTCGAGTTAAAAAAAAGGATTGATTTATTAGTATATATAAATCAAAATGGCTTAAAAAGAATAAATAATGAATTCACTAGTTTTGATGATAATGGCTCGGAATACTTGGACGATGAGCATCCATTTATAAATGACTTGGATGTATTTGGTGAGAATTCAATTTTTCAATACATTAATACTACTGTAACAAAGGGTGGAAGAGAAGAACTAGTGAGTCTACTAAAAAATGAGAAAAAATTAAGTAAAAATGAGATAGTAAAAAGGCAGCAAGCAATTAAAGAATTAGGAGAAAAAGCCGAATGGAGACAAAATCTAATTGTTGAAGGCAGTGTTAAAAAATCAAAAGATATAGATTTAGGTAGTCTTCTTAAATGGAGTAAAGATAATGAATCGTCAAGTCCTTTGAGAGTAGCTATTGCTTGTACGTTTATTTTGGCAACAATATGTTCTATACTGGCAGCTGTAAATGGGATAATACCGCAGTCATTTTTACTCTTAGATTTTTCTGTTAATTTTATTGTTATTAAGATATTATCTAAAGGGATGAGAAGAGAACTTGAGCTATTCGAATCTATAAAACATAGTGTGTATGCATATAGTAAAATTTTATGGTTAATAGAAAATGAAAATTTTAATTCTGAGTATTTGATAAAAATAAGTAGTAAATTAAGAAATGATTCAGTAAGTTGCAAAGAGGAAATTAAAAAATTTTCTAATATACTTGATTGGGCTGGAAACAGTAAATACAATGCGTATTATTTAATATTGAATATACTCGTGTTTTCAGACGTATTCCTTATGAGGAGTTTGGAAAAATGGAGAGAGAAAAATGGTAAAAAGCTTGAAGAATGGCTTGAAGTAATGCATGAGATAGATGCATTATGTAGTATATCGAATTTATCATTTGAAAATGATAATTGGGCCTACCCTATAATATTGGATAAAAACGAAATTGAAGGAATAAATATAGGCCATCCATTACTTGGAAAAAAGGCGGTTAGAAATACATTTTCATTAAAAGGGGAGCACAAGGTATCGCTAATAACTGGCTCAAATATGTCTGGAAAGAGTACGTTTTTAAGAACATTAGGAGTAAATCTAATTCTTAGCTATATTGGAGCCCCAGTATGTGCCGATGAATTTTCTTGTGGAATTATGAATACTTATACTTGCATGAGAACAAAAGATAATTTAGAAGAAAGCATCTCCTCATTTTATGCAGAAATTTTACGAATAAAAATGTTAATAGAGGCCTGTAAAAACGGAGAAAAAATATTTTTTCTCTTAGATGAGATATTTAAGGGCACAAATTCTAAAGATAGGCATGTTGGGGCGATAGTTCTCATTAAGCAGTTAATAAAATATGGAGGAGTAGGTCTTGTATCTACTCATGATCTAGAGTTATGTGACTTAGAAAAAGAAAATAACAGTATAATAAATTATAACTTTAGAGAATTCTATAAAGATGGTAAAATTAAATTTGATTATATATTAAGAAAAGGTAAGAGTGAAACGCAAAATGCAATTCACTTAATGAAACTTGCAGGAATAGATTTTTAGAATTTAAATTAAAAGTGATTTTAGAAAGGATTAGATATGGGGTACATTATTATTGATTTAGAGTTTAATAACTTAAAGAATATAACAAACTATTATAAGAACTTTTTTGAAATGTATGGCGAGTTTGAATCTATAGGTATAGAAAATGAGATTATAGAAATAGGAGCTGTAAAGGTAGATAAATACATGAAACCTATAAGCGAAATTAGAGAATATATAAAACCAAGTGTTTTTCCTGTAATTAATCCTATTGTTACTGAAATTACTAAAATAGATATGAATATACTTAATGAAAAGGGCATAACTTTTAAAGAAGCTATAGATAAGCTCGAGGATATGTTCGAAGAGGGTGATGTTCTTTGTTCATGGGCAAAAGATGATGTCGCAGAATTAATCATAAATGCGCATTACTATAATTACAGCAGTCTAAAATGGCTTAATGAGTATTTAGATATTCAGGAATATACTACTAAGATGCTAGCTCATAAAAAGGCGCTGGGATTAAAGGCAGCTTTAGATGAATTGAAGATTAAAGTTGATGACACTAAATTGCACGATGCGTTAAATGATGCAAAATATACAGTAGAGGTGTTTAGAAGGGTATACAATTCGAGGATTATTAAGAATTATCTGGTTAAGGATATTTATAATATGCCTGCAATTCATATATCAGATCTTGAAAGCGTTAAAATTGATGAAGATAAGTTAGAGTTAAAGTGTCCAAAGTGTGGTAAGAGGGTTGAATTGGAAACGGCAATTGAACTTTTAAATTGGAGATTTGCATCCGTAGGAACATGCCCTAAATGTAAGAGTAATGTTTTGTGTGAAATCATGGTAAAGAAAACTCTTCAAGGAGAAGATGGATATGATGAAGTTAATAGTATTTTAAAAGATGAGTCATATCTAAATTATATATATAAGTTAGAGAATAGTGGCAAGAAGAGGTGATTTTAATAAAAATTCAATGATAAGTAATAATTTCTTAAAAGAATTTTAAGAAAAAATATGATAAAATAGATTTGTAAATAAAAATTAAACGAATACATTTAAGGAAAGGATTTTATTTATGAATATAGCCTTTTTTCTTACACCTAAAAATGAGGTAATATGTGAAAATCAAGATGCAACAATGAGACAAGTCATGGAGAGAATGGAGCATCATGGGTATACTGCAATTCCAATTATAAATAGAGAGGGAAAGTACGTAGGAACGCTAACAGAGGGAGACCTACTATGGAAACTAAAAAATACGAATAATTTAAACTTTAAAAATACTGAATCTGTTAGGGTTAAAGATATACAAAGAAGAATAAATCATAAATCAGTATCTATAACATCTAATATAGAGAGCTTAATTTCTTTGGCAGAAAGTCAAAATTTTGTTCCAGTAACTGATGATAATGGAACTTTTATAGGAATTATAAAAAGAAGTGATATAATAAATTACTGTTTCAATGAAATGGAAAAAAGAAAAGCATTAGAAGTGCAACAATTCTCAATGTATTACGAAGGTTAGTGTATTGTAAAAAATACTTGTATTAGGAGATTATCTTAAGTTTAGTGCTAAAAAACCGAAATGGAATATATGTGTTTGCTCCGGTTCCTTGAAGATTTTGCAGGGTGATTCTAAGATTATAAGTTGTGCCCAAAATGCTAGCCTCAAAGACAAGCTTTGAACTAGCATATTTGGAACAACTTATATTCTAAGAATCGCAACCAGCAGAATCTTCTAATGAACACTGTGCAAAAACATATATTCCATTTCTTTGTTTAGTGTAATTTAAAGTAAAGGATATATTCGTGCAAGTATTTTTATACTTGTCCGATTATCAATACCTTCTCATTGAAGAAAATTCACAAGTCTTAACACAATTCATATTTTTTTTATAATATAAATATACTCTTTATATAGGTATATGTGAAACGCTTGAAGTGATACAAGAACAAAGAAATAGGACACATATATGTGGAGCAGGCATTGAAAAATAAGCTGTTGGAATATCTTAATGGAAGGTTGTTCCACTTTTGCTTGTCCTGTGTTTGTCACAGGAGCATGCAGAAGTGGTGCAACCTTCCATTTGGATATTCCCAGTGAGATTTTTCATAGTCCTGAGGAACATATATGTGTTCTATTTCGGTTGTTTATTCCATCACTTTAAGTTTTCACCATACTATGCATTTTGGTATGTCTCTACTACAAAGTCAAATTCATTAGGATCAGTTATTTCACCAAAGGAATCTTCTCGAATTCCAGGGTAGTAATATAATACTAATTTATCATTAGAGTCTTTAAGATTTTCAAGAAGAATATATAAGTTATTTAGAGTACAATCTTCGACGACAGCTAAAGCTTTATATTTTGAGGCCCTTCCGTTATCATTGTTAGTAAGGTCTAGTGTGAAATTTTCAAACTTTCTAACATTAACTCTTTCCTTGTCACAGAAACAAATCATAGATGCATCCCTACAACTTGAACATTTTTTGAAATTACATTCAAAAGCACAGCTTAGGCATTCACAGTTAGAGCATTTTTCTAATTGCTTAAAAGTATCTCTGTTTTTTGTCTTAAAATCTTGTAGTAAGCCAATACTTGGATTAGATTTAAACATTGAAAATATAGATTTCTTTTTACAGTCAGCTTCAGCGGAATCTAATAGTTTAGTATACTCTTGAAGAACTGAAGCTTTAGTATAATATTTTCTGATTTTTAAATCTTCTTCTGATATGAAAGGAGAAATTTCGCTTATTGCATAAGCTATATCAGTATATATCTTTCCCCAGTATCTTCTTTCTTCATTAATAAAATCAATATCTTTATCATTATCCATCTGATCACCTAGTTGGTTTTGTATTTTGCTAATTCAAGATCTAAGTCAACTTCATCTAATTTTTCAAACTCACTATCAAAATTATCTAAATCTCTTAACTCACCTAATCCTTGAGCAAGTGATTCTTTTCTTTGAATTTTTCTTTCAATACTATCAATTTGTATTGAATTGCTCTTTGTTTGCACATTAGCAAGAACTTCATTAACCTTTTGAGATGCTTCAGCATTGGCAAATCTTGCAGCAGCTTCATCTCTGTAACTCCTAGTCTTTGTTATTTCTTCTTCTAAAGCGCGAAGATTTGCCTTTATTGTATCAGCTTGAGCTTTAGCATTATCATAGCTTGCTTGTAATGAAGTGATTTTTTTATCTGTTTCAACTTTCTTAGCTAAAGCTCTTTTAGCTAAATCTTCATTCCCTTTACTTAATGCTAATTTAACTTTTTGATCATAATCTTCAGATTCTTTTTTTGCAAGGATTAATTTTTTTTCGATTTCATGAGCGTTACCTAATATTTGAGCCGAGCTTAATTTAGCTTTGTTAAACTGCTCGTCCATATCTCTTAATTTTTGATCTAATAATTCAATTGGATTCTCCATTTCGTCCAAAGTGCTATTGACCTTTCCTTTTATCATATTTGACATTCTTGTAAAAATTCCCATATTAATACCTCCGAGTTTTTTATTATTTTCTTTTATTATTTAAATATTTTTTTATTATTATAATAGCTAGGATGAATATTCCAGCTAAAATTAAAGCATTTATTATAGAACTTGCCATGGAACCAAAATAAAATGGTCTATAAAAATATCCGCCTCCTCCACCGAAGAATGGCCAGAAAGAACTTCTGGATGAACCGGTATTATTATATGTTTGAGTAGTATTATTATTATTATTATTATTATCTTTTGTATTTGAAGAGTCATCAGTTTTGCTCTTATCGGTCGAAGAATACGAACCACTACTAAATCCTTTTGCAGCACCATTACTTGTGGACGATGTACTTGAATCAGATTTACTAGAGGTGCTATCACTACTGCTTGAAAAGTTTCCAGATTTAAAGCCCTCGCCACTTTTTGAACTAGTAGAATCTTTAGTTGTACTTGTAGAGGATTTGCCAGATGAACTAGAACCACTAAAAGATCCTGAACTAAATCCGCTACTCGATTTTGAACTGCTAGAACTAGATTTGCTACTACTAGAACTTGATTTACTGCTAGATTTAGCAAAAGCAATTGTATTATTAGTTGGTATATTCATGCCCATAAATGATAAGGCATCTAATGGTAAATTAGAAAATGTAAATATAAATGTTAGAAAAATAGTTAAAACATATTTTCTAGTAATCTTATGAATAGTGATCACCCCTTTAAAGATTATGTATTTATTATATTAAAAAGCGTCCTTATACACAATATGGAATAAGAACGAAAAAAGACTAAAAAAGATTACTAGAGTTATATATCCTTGCTAAAGGTTATAATATCTCTTCAATAATAGTTTTTTTAAACTTTTTAAAAGGTATTTAATACTATTTGTGTTTTGATATGATTAAATATATATCATAATTATATTCTAAGTAAAAGAACTATACTTGTATATTATTTTTTATTAGGCTAATATTGTAAGTAGAGTAAATTATATATTAAGGAGTGATTGTTAATGGCTAATGAAGAAATGAGCATGAGTGAACTTTTGAATAATTATGATGTAAAAAGGCTAAACAAAGGGGACATTTTAAAGGGAAAAGTCATCGATGTAAATGATAAGGAAGTTTCAGTTAATATAAACTATGCATTTGATGGATTGATATCTAAAGAAGAGTTGTCAGTAGATGAAAAAGATCCTAGAGAAGTAGTTAATAAGGATGATGAAATCGATGTATATGTATTATCCCCTAATGATGGAGAGGGATACGTTGAACTTTCATTAATAAGAGCAAGACAAATTAAAGAAAAAGAAGAATTGGTAAAATATTTCAAAGATCAAAAAAATATTACTGTTAAAATCAAGGAAGAAACTAAAGGTGGAGTAATTGCCTACTATGGAAATGTTAGAATTTTTATTCCTGGATCACTTGCAAGTAGAGAAAGAATTGAACTCAGCACTTTAATTGGAAAAGAACTTGATGTTAAAATTACAGAATTAGATTTCAGAAATAACAAGGTAGTAGCTTCGAGAAGAATAATTGAAGAAGAAGAATATAATAAAAATAAAAAAGTTGTTTGGGATAGCTTAGTTGAGGGCGAAAAGAAAAATGGTGTTGTTAAGAAGTTGGTTAAGTTTGGTGCATTTGTAGATATTGGAGGGTTAGAAGGTCTAATTCATATTTCAGATTTATCTTGGGAAAGAGTTAACAAGCCAGAAGATGTTGTTAAGGAAGGTGACAAAGTAGAAGTATTTATAGGTAAGGTAGATAAAAAGAATGAAAGATTATCATTAATATTAAAGGACGTAAATAAAGAGCCATGGACAGTGCATAGCAGCGATATAAAAGTAGGGGATATACTAGAAGGTAAAGTTGTACGTTTAACATCATTTGGCGCATTTATAGAATTATTTGATGGAGTAGAAGGTTTAGTACATATAACAGAGATAACTGACGACCATATTGCAAAATCTTCCGATGTTCTAGAGCTTAACCAAAAAGTAAAGGTTAAAGTATTAAACTTTAATAAAGAAGATAAAAGGATATCTTTAAGTATAAAAGAGGCTGTTGAAACTAATAATGAATATCTTAATTATGTTGATAATGCTGATAATTCAGGAACATCTCTTGGAGATTTACTTAAAGGATTTAAATTTGAATAATTATTTTGAACTATGTCATTTTTGTAATCAATAAAAAATAAGTATGGAAAAATCCATACTTATTTTCTATTACAAGATAGTTAAAAATTAAAGTTTTTCAATCTTTAACATATTAGTTCCACCTGTTTGAGTTGTTGGCATTCCAGCAGCAACAATAATATCATCTCCAGGCTGTGTGAAGTTTAAATCAAATACAGTATTTTTAGCTTCAGTTAATATTTCATCTGTAGAGTTAAACATTTTACAAGGCATTGGGAATATACCGAAGTTTAGGCTTAAGCTCTTACGTACTTGCTCGTAAGGTGTTATAGCTATGATCGGAGCTTTAGATCTATATCTTGAAAGTAATCTTGCTGTAGCTCCACTCTTAGTAGCAGCAACGATAGCTTTTGCGTGTAAAATGTTCGCAGTTCTACATGCAGAATAACTTATTGCAGCAGCATAATCAGTAAGAGAAGGTTCCCTTAATCTTGCTGTTAAATGATCGTAATCTAAATATTCTTCAGCCTCTTGAGCTATTTTAGACATTGTTTTTGCAGCTTCTATAGGGAAGCTTCCAGAAGCACTTTCACCACTTAGCATTATTGCATCAGTACCATCAAAGATAGCATTACAAACGTCACTTGCTTCAGCTCTAGTTGGAAGTGAATTTCTAATCATTGAATCAAGCATTTGAGTTGCAGTTATAACAACTTTACCTGCTTCATTACATTTTTTAATTATCATTTTTTGGATTATAGGAACTCTTTGAATTGGAATTTCAACTCCCATATCTCCTCTGGCAACCATTACAGCATCAGTAACATCGATGATTGAATCTATGTTATCCACACCTTCTTGGTTTTCTATCTTAGCAATTACTTTTATATGCTCACCATGATTTTCTTTTAAAACTTTTTTTACATCTAGTATGTCACTAGACTTTCTTATAAAAGAAGCAGCTATAAAGTCAACGCCCATTTTGCATCCGAATTTAATATCTTCAACATCTTTCTCAGTAATAGATGGTAATTTAATTACTACATTAGGAACATTAACGCCCTTATGATTTTTTATTTCTCCACCAACTACAACTTTAGTGTGAATTGTTTTACCCTCAACTCCAGTAACTTTAAACTTTAAAAGTCCATCATCAACTAGAATTTTTCCGCCAACTTTGATGTCTTGATAAAGAACATCATATGAAATAGAGCATCTTTTTTCATCTCCAAGGATTTCTTTCCCACAGATAAACTCAAAATCATCACCTTCGTGAAGAGTTACGCCATCATTTACGAAATTATGTGTTCTGATTTTAGGTCCTTTTATATCAAGAACTATAGCAGTTGCAGATTTCATTTCTTTACTTAAACGTTGGATTAATTCTATTTTCTCTTTGTGTGATTCATGTGTACCATGAGAGAAATTTAATCTTGCAGCGCTCATCCCGATTTCAATAAATTTTCTTAATGTTTCTTCGTTATCACTAGCTGGACCAATAGTAAAAATCATTTTTGTTTTTTGCATATAAACACCTCACATTAAAATTTTATACATTATACTTATAGTGTGTGAAATAATAAATCATAAAATAATAATAATATAAATATAGCAATATTTTATGATAAACTAAGAAAAAAGATATGTATAATGATATTTTATCACATAATTGGAGAAAGGAAGAGCAAAGTATGAAAATTTTAGAGAATATTACAGATGAGAGGATCTTCTATCACTTTAAGGAGATAAATAAAATACCTAGGGGATCGGGGAACGAAGAGCAAATAAGTAATTATTTAATTGAGTTTGGAAAGAAATTAGGATTAGAATGTATTCAGGATAAAGCTTTAAATGTCATTATAAAAAAGCCGGCTTCAAAGGGATATGAAAATTCACCAACGGTAATAATTCAAGGTCATATGGATATGGTATGTGAAAAGAATAATGATAAAGTTCATGATTTCACAAAAGATCCAATAGGTTTTATCGTTAAGGATGATTATATATATGCTGACAATACTACCCTTGGTGGAGATGACGGAATTGCGGTTGCATATGCAATGGCAATATTAGAAGATAATACAATAGAGCATCCATCCATTGAAGTATTAATAACTACAGATGAAGAATCTGGAATGAGTGGAGCTAGAGCTGTACAAAGTGAACATCTTAATGGAAAGATTGTATTAAACTTAGATTCAGAAGAGGAAGGAATGCTTTGGGTTAGTTGTGCAGGTGGAATCAGGACTCAATCTACATTACCAATTGAGTGGATAAATAAAAAAGGAAGCACAAAAGAATTTGTTCTTGAAGTTAAGGGATTAAAAGGTGGCCATTCAGGAGCAGAGATTCATTTAGGAAGAGGAAATGCTAATAAGATAATAGGAAGACTATTAAGAGAAATATCCAAAGAAGTTGATTTGAATTTAATTTCCTTAAATGGAGGGGCTAAAGATAATGCTATTCCAAGAGAGGCCACTGCTGTTCTTTCAATTGATGAATCAAAAGAAAAAGAATTAGTTGAAATCAAAACACGGGTATATGAAGAGCTTAAAAATGAATTTGGTAAAAAGGATCCAGGTTTGGAAGTAGTATTATTAGAAACTGATGTAAAGGCAGAAAAAGTATTTTCAGATGATACTACAAGTAAGGCAATCAGCCTATCTTATTTATATCCAAATGGAATAAATACAATTAGTGCTGAAATAGAAGGATTAACCGAAAGTTCAACTAATCTTGGAGTAGTTATAACCAATGATAATGATATAGAATATCACAGTGCAGTAAGAAGTTCTGTACTCTCGTTAAAAGCAGAGATAGTTGAAAGGAATAAATGTTTGACTGAAGTTTTAGGGGGAACATTTACATCTAGTTCAAGTTATCCGGAATGGCCATATAAAGCAGATTCAAAAATAAGAGATATATGTAAAGAAGTATATTCAAGAATGTATGGAAAAGAACCGGAGGTTGTTGCTATTCATGCTGGACTAGAATGCGGGATACTTAAAGAAAGATTAGGAGACCTTGACATGATTAGTTTTGGGCCAGATATATTCGATATTCATACACCAAATGAACATATGAGTATATCATCTGCTCTTAGATGCTTTGAATACTTGTTAGAGGTTCTAAAAGAAATAAGAGAATAAAATAGTCATATAGTGTATAAGAGTGTTATGGAATAAGAAAATGGTAATAAAGCTAACTATTGATTTTATCTATTAAGATAAGATTTATGGTTAGCTTATTATTTTGTGTGGAAGTACCATATAAAAGATATAAGGAATAGAAGAAAATATAGGGAAATGAACGAATTATGCATGGCAAAAAATAAACTAAAAAGTCTGAAAATTATAAATTTACAGTAAATTGGCATTATTAAGAGAAATAATGAGAATGATGAAGATAATTTATTGTAAATAAAGATAAAAAAGTGTTAATAATTTGACCTATATCCAACTTATTAATATACTAAGAACATGTTTGAAAAATTAGAGGCGATATATAAACAAAAATGAAAATGTTTTCTAAATAATATAAATTAGGTCATGGAGAGGAAATAGAGATGAAAAATAAAAAATATGTTCTTAAAAAATGCATGATTACAGCTTTTGTTTTTTTAGGATTTTGTTTTATTAACACTCAAAATGCTAAAGCGGATACTACGCTAACTACTAGCAAAGGAATTACTCTTAAGACTAGCGAACTTAAAACAACTAAAGTGATTCAAGCACCTTCTGATTCAGGAGTAACGTCAGATGATAATGATAAGGTTTCAAGGGGCGCTATTAGCAAAGGAACTGAGGTTGTTAATTATGCATATAAGTTTTTAGGAAAGCCATATGTTTATGGAGCGGCTGGCCCAAATGCTTTTGATTGTTCGGGATTAACGCAATTTATATATAATAAGTTTGGAGTTAACATATCTCGAACTACATATACTCAAGTAAATGAAGGAATTAAGGTTAATAGGAATGAACTTAGAGCAGGGGATTTAGTATTCTTCAATACAGAAGGGTCTATCAGTCATGTGGGAATTTATATTGGGAACGGGGAATTCATACATGCACCGAGATCTGGAAAGCCAGTAATGGTAAGCTCGTTATCTGATGGGTATTACTCTCAAAGGTACGCAACAGCAAGAAGAATATTAAATTAATCTATTAATAAATAATATTTTATATGAAGAGCAGATACTTGTATGTATTTGCTTTTTTTATTGATTATAAAAAGTACAATTTAGTAATAAATCTTAAATTATTTAACATAACTCATATATGTGTAACTTTTCGAATAAATATATTGTATAAGAGTATAAGAAGGAGGGATACTATGAGATACACAAGATATGAGTATAAAAGATCTAATAAGATAAAGTTTTTATGTAGTATTGCACTTATTGCGGGGGTATCAATAGGTGGCGGATTATATTTAAGTAACGTTATTTTTAATGGAAAAGAAATTCAAAGTAATAGTAGTAATTCAGGGTATTCAACTGATGTGAATTATGAAAGTAATATTCAAAATATTGTAGTATTACAATGTGGGTATTACTCTAAGGAGGAAAATGCCAAGGAATTAGTTAATTCAATTTCGAAATATTGTCAACCGTTTATAGTCGAGGAAGATGGAAAGTTTAGAGTGCTTGCAGGTATATATAAGGAAGATGATGGATTAAAAAAAATTGAAGAATTTAAAAATAATAATATTGATGTTGCTAAAGTGAGTTTAAATATATCCAAGGATAATGTTGATAATAAAAAAATACTTGAAATCATAGATGGCTTTCTTACAGTTAGAAATAAACTACAAGATAATGGGGTAAAAAGTATAAAAACAGCAGAATTTAAAGAATGGGCAGATAAAATTTTAAATGATAATGGTAGCAATAAATCTGAAAAGTTAAACTATATTGAGAGTTATATAAAGAATTTACCAGATGAAATAGATAAAACAAATAGTGACACTAACATTCAGCAATTATATAAATTAATTAAAAATTAAAGAAATAGATAAGAATTATTACAACTAAATTACATTTATATAAAAAAACTTATAACTTGGTGTAACACACTTGTTTAAGAACATCTTAAATGATAAACTATATGGTGTAGAAATGATTTATTTCAGTATGATTATTTCTATGCCTTTTTAATTAAATAAGTTTTTTAGTTAAAAAATTAACATGTCTATAATACATATAATTTGTCAATAATATATGTATATTCTTTATTTTAGGATGTGAATTTATGAAAATAGTATTAGCTTCTGCGTCTGAACGAAGAGTAGAACTTTTAAATAGGTTAATTAAAGAATTTGATATAATCGTTAGTGATTTCGATGAAGATAAGGTTCTTTTTGAAGGATCAATAGATAGATATGTTAAAGAGATAGCTTTAGGAAAGGCAATGCATGTTAAGAAGAAACTAAATGAGGATGCAATAATAATAGCTGCAGATACAATAGTTACACTAGATAATAAGTTACTTGGTAAACCAAAGGACGAAGAAGATGCCTTTAATATTATAAAATCACTCCAAGGCAGAAAACATTTAGTTTATTCAGGAATTGTTGTCATGAACACAGCTAAAAATGTAATCAAGGAGGAAAGTTTAGCTACTGAGGTTACTTTTTCTGAGATAAGTGATAATGAAATATTAGAATACATAAAAACAGGTGAGCCTTTAGATAAGGCAGGGGCTTATGGGATTCAAGGTATAGGTGGAATATTTGTTGAGGAAATAAAAGGATGTTATTATAATGTTGTTGGGCTTCCATTAAACAAATTAAAGTCTATGCTAAAAGCAGTACAATAAAGTTTAGGGGATAGGGTATCATATATGTGGAGGTAGTATATTAATGAATAATAGCCTTAAGATTAAGGATATACCACAACATGAAAGACCTAAGGAAAAATTATTAACATACGGGGCAGAGAGTTTAAGTAATTCTGAATTGCTAGCAATTATACTTAGAACTGGTACTCAAGGAGAAAATGTACTTCAATTAAGCAGCAGACTTTTATCGGAGCTAGAAGGATTAGATGGAATTTTAAATTCAAGCATTAATGATATTACATCAATTAAAGGAATTAAGGGAGGAAAAGCTTCACAAATTTTAGCTTTATCTGAACTGTTTAAAAGATTTAGAACATTAAAGGCGATTAAAAATGATATTAAGATTACATCACCGAAAGAACTAGCGGACCTTATTATGGGAGAAATGAACGATTTGACTCAGGAAGTATTAAAAGTTGTACTCCTAAATACAAAAAATGTGATTATTGGAACTAAGGATGTTTTCAAAGGCAGCTTAAATACATCGGTTGTTCATCCAAGAGAAATCTTCAAACAAGCAATAAATAAAAACAGTGCATCTATAATTATATGCCACAACCATCCATCAGGTGATCCAACACCTAGTAAAGAAGATATAAATATTACATTAAGAATTAAAGAATGTGGAAATATTATAGGAATTCAACTAATAGACCATATTATAATAGGAAATAATAAATTTGTTAGTCTCAAAGAACGAGGACTAATATAGAATTGGAAGGGGAAAAAAATAAATGGGATTTTTTGGATCAGGAAAAGATATGGGGATAGATTTAGGAACAGCAAATACTTTAGTGTTTGTAAAAGGTAAAGGAATAGTTTTAAGAGAACCATCTGTTGTTGCAATGAACACTATGACTAAAAAGACACTAGCAGTTGGATCAGAAGCTAAACTTATGATAGGTAGAACTCCTGGAAATATAGTAGCTATAAGGCCGTTAAAAGATGGAGTAATTGCAGATTTTGATACAGCTCAAACAATGATGAAGAGTCTAATAGAAAAAGTATCAACTAAAAATGCATTTAAAAATCCGAGAATAATAGTTTGTTATCCATCAGGAGTTACAGAAGTTGAGAAAAGAGCTATTGAAGAAGCTACAAAACTTTCAGGAGCTAGAGATGTTATTTTAATGGAAGAACCAATGGCAGCAGCTATTGGAGCTGGACTCCCAGTAAGTGAACCAACAGGAAGTATGATAGTTGATATTGGTGGTGGTACTACTGAAGTGGCTATTATTTCTTTAGGCGGTATAGTAACTAGTAAATCACTTAGAATAGCTGGCGATGAATTAGATCAATCTATAATATCTTATATTAAGAAGGAATTTAACTTAATGGTTGGAGAAAGAACCGCTGAGCAAGTTAAAATGGAGATTGGATCAGCTTATAGAACGTCAGAAGAGGAAATGGTTATGGAGATAAAAGGAAGAGATATGATAACAGGGCTTCCAAAAATCGTTGAAATATCAGAAACTCAAGTTAGAGAAGCGTTAAAAGAGCCTGTGTATGCTATTATAGAATCAATTAAGACTACATTGGAAAAAACACCACCAGAACTTGCGGCAGATATAATGGAAAAAGGAATTATGCTTGCGGGCGGTGGAGCTTATCTTAGAGGATTAGACGTATTAATAAACAAAGAAACAAACATGCCTGTACATATTGCGGAGGCACCTCTTGATTGCGTAGTACTTGGAGCAGGGAAGGCACTAGAAGATTTTGATAAAATTAGCAGAGATCAAAGAGGTTAGTATATGAAGCTTCTTAGAAATAAACTGGCAGTAACTATTATAGTACTGTCAGTTAGCTTTTTGGGATTAATAGTTTATACTGTAAAGAAAGAAAATAGAAGTATTATTGAAAGTGGTGCCGGTAGTACTTTAAACCCTGTACAAAGTCTACTATATAGTGGAACAAATAGAATAAAAGAAACCTTGGATTTTTTCTTAAACTTTTCAGAAGTGAAAGCTCAAAATAAAGAATTAATTGAAAAAAATCAAGAGCT
This sequence comes from Clostridium chromiireducens, assembly GCF_003575225.1. NCBI lineage: Bacteria > Bacillati > Bacillota > Clostridia > Eubacteriales > Clostridiaceae > Clostridium > Clostridium chromiireducens. The sequence goes on from NZ_QXDJ01000007.1 coordinate 183,304, forward strand.
TGAAAGTAAGTTAAGTACTTATTCAGATTTAAAAGAAGAAAATGATAGGCTAAGAGGAATACTAAATTTTACAGAAGAAAGAAACAATTATAATTATATACCATGTGACATTATAGGATACAGTGGCGGAAACTTTTTGGATGGGTATATAGTTAATAAGGGTAAAAATGCTAATATACAAAAAGGTATGATTGTTATAGCGGCACAAGGTCTGGTGGGACAAGTAACCAGTGTAGGAGAAAATTGGAGTATAGTTCAATCTTTGGTTAACGAGAATATAGCAGTAAGTGTTATGGTTGAAAGTACTAGAGATGCAACTGGTTATTTAAAGGGCTTTAAAGACAGTAAAAATAGAAACTTAGCCAAAGTATATGATTTACCAATGGATTCAGAAGTTAAAGAAGGCGACGTGATAATGACTTCTGGAGTAGGTATGCTTTATCCAAAAGAAATTAGAATTGGAGAAGTAATTTCGGTTGAAGAAGATAAGGTAAAAGTAATGAAGAGTGCAGTTGTAAAGCCATATGTTGATTTTAATAAATTAGAAGAATTATTTATTGTCTCTCCGAAAGATACGAGAGAAATTAAGTATAATTAGAGGTTTATAAATGGAAAAATTAATTATTATTTTAGTTTCTATTGGGTTAGTTATATTAGATAATTCTTTAGTTCCCTTTTTTTCAATTAAGGGCGCATATCCAAGCCTACTATTTACATTTGCTATCGCTTTTTCATTAATAAATGGTAAAGAAAAGGCAGTTTTTATAGGGGTTATAAGTGGAGTGCTTCAAGATATTTTCTTTTTCAATGGATTTGGGGTTAACTCTTTGCTAAATTTATTTTTATGTTTATTAGCGAGTCTTATTGGAGCGGGAATAATAAAGAATAAGAGATTGATACCTGTTGTTTCTATTTTTTTTATTACAATAATCAAATATATGGGTATACTCACAATATTTTATATATTAAGAATTAATATAGAATTCAGCAGATCTATAGCTATGGGTATATATAATTCAGTAGTAATGTTTTTTGTTTACAAGTTAGTAATGAATATTTATGATGATGAATATTCAAAACAAAGGTGGAGGTTTAAATGATAGTAAATAAACCAACAAATAAAAAGAAAAAGAAAATCTCTAGATATACTGTTTTATGTATTATTATGGGTATTATATTTGGAGCTATCACTTTACGGTTAGTATATATCCAAGTGTTTAATTATGAAGAATATAAGGAAAAGGCTAACGTAACATCAACAAGATTTGCAGCAGATAAAGCTCCACGTGGAAAAATATATGATGACAAAGGTAATATATTGGCGACCAATATTCAAACCTATACTCTTACATATACAAAGACAGATGATGCAGAAAAACAATTTTATACAACAATGAAAGAACTCTTTAAAATATTAGATGAGAATGGAGAAAAGATTCAAGATACATTACCATTAAAAATTGATAGCAATAATAATGTATATATTGAGTATAAAACTAACGATAAAGATTCCCAAAATGCAGAGGAGTTAAGGTTCAAAAAAGATAGAGGATTAAATGATACGCTAAAGAATAAAATGTTTAAGGATGTTGAAGAGCTATCTGATACTCAAAGTACAAAGTTAGATGAGGCGCTTTTAAAAATTACACCAGAAGAAGCATTTTATGAGCTAGTTAAAACCTATAATTTAATTGGGCTTGTTGACCCAGATTATAATGGGAAGGATAAAAAGAAGATCTATTTGAATATGTCTGGTAAAGAATTAACTGATCTGATTATAAAAGGTGGATATTCTTTAAATGATATTAGAGAATTTATGGTAATAAAAGATTCCATAAAAATGCAAAGTTTTAAAGGTTTTAGGACTGCTACAATTGCAGGAAATATTAAGAGAGATACATCACTGGTTGTAAGGCAAAAGCTTAGTGATTTTCCAGGAATAGATGTTAGTTTATCACCAATAAGATATTATCCATATAATAATTTAGCATCTTCTGTTTTAGGGTATGTAACTTCAATTAATGATACTCAAAAAGAAAAATATGAACTTAAAGGATATGATATTTCATCAGATCTAATAGGGGCGACTGGTATAGAATCAGCATTTGAAGAGCAGTTAAAGGGAGTTAAAGGTGGAACAACTGTTAAAGTTAACTCTCAAGGAAGAGTAACTCAGGAATTGTTTAAACTTGAATCTTACCCAGGAAATGATGTTCATCTTACAATAGATAGGGATGTCCAATATGCAGCAGAACAAGCTTTAGTTGATGGAATTACAAATATAAAAAATAATGTGATAGATGAGAATGGAAATAGGTTTTTAAATGCAACAAGAGGAGCTTTAGTTGCCGTTGAAGTTAAGACGGGAAGAATATTATCTTTAGTAAGTTATCCAAATTTTAATCCAAATTTATTTACTGTTCCGGGTCAATTAACGCCAGAAGAAAATAGGCAATATTTTAATCCTGACCTAGATTCATTTGGAAAAGAATTTATACAAAGGATGGGATTAAATAAGACTGTTGATGATTTATTTCCTCTAACTAAAAATGGTTCTAGAACAGACCAATATGATTTATATCCAAGTCAGTTTTATAATTATGCAACTATGTCACTAATTCCACCAGGTTCTACATTTAAACCACTTACTGCAGTTGCAGGAATAGAATCAGGTGCAATAGATGGTGGCACAGTCATTGTGGATAGAGGTAAGTTTACTGAACATCCAGAGGTTTTTGGTAAGAGTTTCGCACCAGGAGGGATAGAAGCTGCCACTGGGCCAACAACTTTAACAAGAGCCATAGCGGAATCAATTAACTATTATTTTTATGAAACTGCGTATAGGATGTATATGCAAAATGGCGGATTAGGTAGTATCGGAGCATTAGATTCTATTGCAAAGTATGCCTGGCAGTTTGGTCTTGGCGTTGATCCTAATAGTAAAGAAAAGGCTTCAACGGGTATAGAAACTGGAGAAAATTTTGGGCAGACTTATAATTTTAAGTCATGGAAAGATAAATCGATAGCATTTTCTAAATTCAATTTAGTAGATTTTTTAGAAAAAGGGAATTATAATGGTGCAACTTTTATACCATTTGATATAAGAACTTCAGATGATGATAATGAAGAAGTAAAAAAATCGAAACAAGCAATTAAAGATAAGGTTATTGAAAATCTGAATAAGGTTGGTACTGAAGAAAAGTTAACTGGTCATGACGCATTTGCCAAGGAAATTAAGGCAGATGTAAAAAATATAATGGAGCATTCTGAAAAATACAAAAAGAATGTTGCAGATTCAGGGCGTAATTTTAATATAGAAAATCAGATATCTATGGTAGCAGAAGTTATAGCTCAATTTACAATTAATGACCAACCAGGAGAAATAAAGTCACCTGCTCAACTTGTTTATGCATCAATAGGGCAAGGTATGAATAACTTTACACCATTACAGTTAGTATCATATATTTCAACACTTGCTAATGGAGGAACAAGATACAAACTTCATTTAGTTGATAAAATTACAGATAATGATGGAAAAGTAATACAAGAATTTAAACCAGAAGTATTAAATTCTGTATCAATTTCAAATGCAGCTCAAGAGGCAGTTAAGCAAGGTATGACAGCTGTTAATAATGAAGAAGGTGGTACGGCTAGTACTGCTTTTGCAGGATTTCCAATTAAGACAGCAGGTAAGACTGGTACAGCTGACTTTTCTACAGATCAAAGAGAAAAAGGGCGATCACCGTATGCAACATATGTGAGTTATGCTCCCGCTGATAATCCAGAAATAGCTGTGGTTGCTGTAGTATTTGATGGAGGACATGGAAGTGGTATTGCTTCTGCGGTAAAAGCTGTTTACGATGCTTATTTTAAGGATAAGTTATTAAAAGAGTATCCTAATTATACATCAGCATCAGAATCATTTAAAAAGTATGTTGTAGATAATCCATATAATAAAAATACAACTGGTTCTCAAGGAAATACTCAAACTGAAAAAGATGTAAATACAAGTGCCAATACTGGGATTAAAACAAACTAGAAATGAAATAATAAAAATATGGTTTATGTTAATTAGTAAAAGGTTAATAAATAATTAAATAGATATCTCTATTAGGCATACAACGAGTAAATGTTGTACAAATTAAGCCTGATAGAGATATTTTTATGAATAAAATTAGTTTAGTGGGAGGGAAGTAATGAAATACAATAACATTCTAAAAGGAAAATTTATATCAAGGCCCAATAGATTCATTGCTAACGTAGAAGTTAATGGGATAGTTGAAGTTTGTCATGTTAAAAATACGGGCAGGTGCAAAGAACTACTAACTCCTAATGCAACAGTTTTTGTACAGGAACATAACAGTGTTAAGAGGAAAACTAAGTTTTCTCTTATAGGAGTAATAAAAGAGAACAGAATAATTAATATGGATTCTCAGGTAACAAATAAGGTTGTTCATGAGTGGATATTAAAAGGCAATTTATTTTCAGAGGTTACTTTAATAAAACCAGAAGCTAAGTATGGTAACTCAAGGTTTGATTTTTATGTTGAAACGGAAACCCAAAAAGCTTTTATTGAGGTAAAAGGAGTGACGTTAGAAAATCGGGGGATTGTTAAATTTCCAGATGCACCTACAGAAAGAGGTGTTAAACATATTAAAGAACTTTGTGAGTGCATGACCGAAGGATATGAAGCTTATGTCATATTTGTAATACAAATGAAGGATGTTTTGCATTTTGAACCTAATGATGATACTCATAAAGAATTTGCAGAAGTGCTAAAATATGCAAAGGGATATGGTGTTAATATAATCGCTGTTGATTGCGATGTAGAAGAAGATAGCATTAATATAAGAGATTATGTTGAAGTTATTATATAGTTGTCCCAGGAATGGTATACATGGTTATCATATTGTTAGTTATTTATCTTCTTTTGTAAAATTTAATCAAAAATTATTGAAAGATATATACAAAAATAGTCAGTATAATGATATAATTTTAAAGAGGTTGCCATTTTCAAAAGAATTAACTATTTTAACCTGCAAAATTCATTGGAGGTAATCAATGTATAATAATGATGGTATTTTAATAAAAGGAAATAAAGATGGAATAAATACAACCATTAACATGAATAAATTTGCTTGCTTTGAAGATATGATGTTAGTGTTAATCAAAAAGCTTTCCAAAGGAAAGCATTTTTATAAAGGAACAACATTAATTTTAAGGATAGATTTAAAATCAATTAACAAGAAAGAAGTAGAAGTTCTTAAACAAGAATTGTTAACTAAAATAGGATTAAAAGATATTGTTTTGGAAGATTTAGAAAAAGAAATTGAACAAGTAGGCGAAAAAGAGGCTAGAGTATTTTTGGGAGTATATGAAGGAAAAACAAAATTTATAAGAAAAACAGTTAGAGGCGGAGAATGCATAAACTATCAAGGTAACATAGTTATTGTGGGAGATATAAATAGCGGGGCAGAAGTCTATGCCGCAGGAAATGTAATTGTTTTAGGACGTATAAAAGGCAAGGTAAGTGCAGGAACTAATGGAAATGCAAAAGCTGTAATAGCAGCATTTTTGTTACAGCCGGAAATGTTACGGATTGCTGATATTATAGCAATGCCTCCAGATGATATTGAAAAGCCAAGCTATCCAGAATTAGCAAAAATAAAGGATGGATTAATAATAGTTGAACCGTATTTGCCAAATAAATATATATATTAGAATGTCGGAGGGATTTATAAATGGGAGTATCTATTGTAGTAACGTCAGGTAAAGGTGGTGTTGGAAAAACAACTACTACAGCTAACATAGGAACAGCTTTAGCATCATTAGGAAAAAAAGTAGTTGTTATTGATGGTGATACAGGACTAAGAAATTTAGATGTATTACTAGGATTAGAGAATAGAATAGTTTATACAATAATTGATATTATAGAAGGAAGATGTAGATTAAAACAAGGGCTTATAAAAGATAAAAGAATTTCTAATCTATTTCTTTTACCTACTGCGCAAACTAAAGACAAAGATGATATAAGTGCTCAAGATATGCTAAAAATAGTGAATGAATTAAAAGAAGAATTCGATTATGTACTGATAGACTCGCCTGCTGGTATTGAGCAAGGATTTGAGAATGCTGTAATTGGTGCAGAAAAAGCAATAATAGTAGTAAATCCAGAAATCACATCGGTAAGAGACGCGGATAGAGTTATTGGCAAACTTGATGCAAAAGGGTTAGAAGATCATTCAGTAATTGTTAATAGATTAAATTATGAAATGACTAAAAATGGAGATATGCTTGATGTATCGGATATTATTGAAACTCTTTCAATAGAATTACTTGGAGTAGTACCAGATGATAAGAATGTAACTGTTTCAACGAACAAAGGGGAGCCAATCGTATTAGAGGAAGGGGCTTTTGCTGGACAGGCATTTAAAAATATTGCCAGAAGAATCATAGGAGAAGAAGTTCCTTTAATGAATTTACATATAGAAGATCATCAAGGATTTTTTAGCTCCTTAAAAAAGCTATTTAAGCGCAATTAGAGGAGGATAATAAGATGGGGTTTTTTAAAAGTTTAAATAGTAAGCCAACACCTAAAGAAGTTGCTAAAGATAGGTTGAAATTAATTCTTATTCATGATAGGGGAGAAATAGCTCCGGAAATTATTGAGAAGATAAGGGAAGAAATCCTTGAAGTTATTTCCAAGTATATTGATATACAGGTTGATGACGTTGAAATATCTGTAAATAAGAATGGCGATGAAGAGGGAGAAAATACGTCTGCACTTATTGCTAATATACCTATTAAAAACATTAGAGGAAGATAAGGTAGATTTACATAATATAAAGGTATTGAGAAGAACTTAAAGTGAGGTAATGAACAAAGAAAGAGAATACATATATGTATTCTCTTTCTTTGTTTGCTAGCGATTTCTTTAAGTGTTTCACAGATACACCTAAAGAATATATGAGCATTTCAGTATAAAGATGTAAATTATATTTCGGATGTTTTGCAACACATTTAAAAAGAAATATTTTGATGGATAATGATACTAGTATATTGCGAAATTATTACAAAATTATTATGTTTTATTTGTTATAAGTATTTGTTATGGAGAATGTAGTAATAATAATGTATAATTAAGATGAATTAAGTTATATAAAAATGTACTTTTAAATAATTCTTGGATATATAACTTGGAGGTGAGGTATTGTGTTTAGGCAGTTAAAATTGGATATTAGATTAATTAAGGAAATTGATAAAGGCATATTAATTTCTTTAATTCTGTTGATTTTATATGGTACATTAAATATATATCTGTGTACAAAGGGGGAATATGGATTAGCTTTTGCAGAAAAACAATTTTCTTGGTTTATGATATCTATGGTTGCTCTCTATTTTTTTATTGCTGTGGATTATGGAATTATATATAATTATGTGCCAATATTTTATTGGGGAATAGTTATACTACTTATATTAACTAAGGTACCTGGAATTGGTATTGTTGTCAATGGTGCCAGAGGATGGATTAACTTGGGAATAGGTAATATGCAACCATCAGAGTTTGCTAAACTTGGAATTATATTTATGATAGCTAAAACCCTTGAGGAGATGGACGGAAAGATAAATGAGGTGAAAAACTTCTTTATTTTAGCCTTTTATGCGATAGTGCCAGTAATATTTATTGTAACCCAACCTGATATGGGGATGAGTATGGTGTGTTTCTTTATAGTCTTGGGAATCTTTTTTACAATGGGACTGGATATGAAAATTATCGGTGGAGGACTAATGTCTTTAGTTCTAGCTATAGTAATAGTTTGGAACTCAGGACTTATAGAACCTTATCAGAAGGCAAGATTCACAGGATTCTTAAATCCAGCTGCTGATGATGCTAAGACAGGTTATCACTTAACTCAATCATTAATAGGAATAGGTTCAGGAGGGATTTTAGGAAGCAGACCATCATTAATGCTTGATGGGAATACAGGTTATGCATCACAAAATGTACCAGAAGTTCAGACAGATTTTATTTTTGCAGCAATAGCAGAACAATGGGGATTGTTAGGAGCGATATTGCTATTGGTTCTTTATGGATTTCTTATATATAGGATGATCTCTATAGCAAGAACTTCAAAAGATATTTTTGGATCAGTTATATGTACCGGAATAGTCTCATATTTTCTTTTTGCTATAATTCAGAATATAGGAATGACAATAGGCTTAGTTCCGATTACAGGTATAACATTGCCACTTATAAGTTATGGCGGCAGCTCGTTATTAACAACAGTTATTTCAATTGGATTTGTAATAAACATAGGAATGAGAAGAAAAAAAATAAATTTCTAGAATATCAGCAGCTTTTATTAAAGGCAGGATTGGAGAATTAATATATACTATGAAAAGTGTAAAGTAGAATTTCATAGTATGATGTTAAATACCAAGCCTGCTTTTATGCTTTTTATCATGCCATTTGTCACAATTTTACTCTCATAAATTTACTAGGCATAAAATATACTTTAATGATAATGAATTTAAAGGAGTGTATTATGAGCAGTTACAGAACAGCCTATGAAAATTATTATAAGAATATTAATAATACTTCAAAAGGAAAAAAAGATAAAAATAATAATAAACTTATGGGAAAAAAAGCTGATAATTATTTGGGGCCAAGATACGGCAATAGGATAAAAAATGATGAGCCATTTTCAAATATTATTATAAAAAGAGTGACTAGAGAATTAACAGGTGCTACAATCCTACTATTTTTTTTTGTGGGATTAAAATATGTTCCATCAGACCAAGTTAGAGATATGCATACTAAGTGTAAGCAATTATTGAGCCATAATTCTAACTATAATGAATATATTGAAGCATTTAATTCAGTACAAATAGGAAATATAAAAGGAAAAGATTTAAAGGTTGGAAGTCTCACTACAGAAGATTTGAAAATAGAAAATTTGAAAATAAAAGCTCAGAATTTTGTTGAGTATTTGAAAAATAATAATGATGATATATCTTAGTGAAAATCTTAAATTGTATATAAGTATTATAAGTTAATACATATAAATTAAATACTTTTAAAGAAAATCTTTGTTTTGATTTCCATTTTTACTTGTAAATTGCAAATTGTTTTTATAAAGCAATATTATAGGGGTTAAGAATGAAAAAATGGTATATAGTATTAGTCTTAGAATTATCAATATTGATGTGGCTTGGAGATTTCAGCAGCTATATAGCTATAAGTTTCCTATGGGTAATATTGCATGAATTTGCACATATAGTGGTTGCAAGTAAATTTGGGTGCAAATTTAGCAGTGTAAATATTAGCATATTAGGTGCTAAAGCTGAATTAAGCGATATTGATGAATTAAATGAGAAGAAAAAATTGATTTTATATTTAGCTGGACCGTTTTTCAATATTTTTATGGCTATAGTTGCAAATTTTTTCTACAACTATTTTAGTTATGAGTATATAAAAGATAGTATAGTTATAAATTTATGCTTAGGTACATTTAATTTGTTTCCAGCGTATCCTTTAGATGGATCAAGGGTGTGTGAAATTTTATTATCTAGGAAATTTTTATATAAAAAATCAAAGAAGATTACAGGAATATTTAGTTTCATCATTTCGGGAGTATTATTATTAATATTTATTATAATGATGTTGTTACATAAGGTGAATATAAGTTTGTTTCTTGCATCACTATTAATCATATACGCCACAATTCTCGAAGGGCAAAAAACCATGTATATAATAATGGGAGATATGATTAAGAAGGTAAGAAGGTTAAAAAAACATAATTACATAGAAAATAAATCTATTTCTGTGTATTATAAAAAAGGTTTAGTGAATGTATTAACATTAGTTGATAAGAATAAATTTAATAGTTTTTATGCTCTTAATGATGATATGGAACTACTCGGAATAATTCACGAGGATGAACTTATTAAAGCGTTAAAGGACTATGGAAATATAACACTCGAAGAATATATTAAAATAAGAAATATCGATAAGAAGAAAAACTTTTAGCTTTTAATTTTTTTATATATTGAGAAATATCAATATATTTTAATTTAGGCAGTATTTAAAAACAACTGAAAGACTATATAAATTACTTATAAAAGATAGAGTTAATAGTTATTATAAAAACGCCATTAACTCTATTTTTATTATATGGAAATCTATATATTTTTTATCAAAATTCAAGGAAAAATAATATCTTTATTACTATTTTAATCTGTATATAATCTGAAATATTTTAAGTATATTTTTAATTCAGTATTTCTATGATGGATAAGTAAACTGCATAATTTCCTTAATATTGTTTTTTTTGATAACATCCATGGTTTATCTCTGCCAGTAAAGTGAACTACTTTGATTAGGTTTCCTTTTTTATTATTAATATTTTTATTTGATAACTTAAAACCTAATTTTTTTACGTAATAATCCGTGTATATTGCAAACATATTGTATTGAGGATTAAGATGTAAGTTATACTTATACTTCCAATCACTATAGAATGAATTTAAGATATCTTGATCACCAAAAGAAGCTTTTTCTTTTGATACTTTTTCAATATGTTTTTCTATACCTATTAAAGCGTCTTTTTTTGGCTCTATTACCATTAAGCCTGAATTGAATTCTTCCCACTGCTCATTTCCCTTATATTCTTTTCCTGCGACAACAGCTGATATATGAGGTTTGTCAAATAACTCATCTATATTTTCAAAAATCATCATATCGGAATCTAAGTAAACAAGTTTTTCGAATTCTATAAGTTTAAATAAATCCAATTTTATAAATGTATTAGTCCAGTGAGATACACCATTTTTAGTATTACTTTCAAGTATGTTATTAGGTAATTCTATTTTATTTTTTTGAATTATATATTCTATATTATACTGTTGTAGTTTATCAAATGTTTCTTTTTTTAGGAATCTATCAACGTAAACGAATAAAGGATACTTGCTATTGACTGCCATTAAAGTTTTTTTTAGGTTAATTACTCCGGTAACGTAATTATCTGTGCTTAATGTTGTAATATATGCTTTCATAAAGAGTTCTCCTTTATCTAAATAAAAATATATAGTGAGAGATTATAAAGCAATGTTGATATTATTAACAGATATTTTATTTAAAAAATTATTATTATATCAATATTTTTATCTTAGTTATATATTTTATTCATGGCGGATTTACCCAACAAGGATTATAAATTCAAACTAGTTAATAAGCTTTATAATAAGAAACTTATCCCATAACTTTAGAATAAAAATAGCTATTTAAGGTATTTAATTTAATTAGGTTTTTTATGAACGAGCATTTAGGTGTAAATTAAAAGCTTATAATTTAGATTAAGTATAAATTTAAAAAATATATATATTAATGCAAAGTTTTCCTAATATAAATCGTATTAGTATTAGAAGGGGGATAGAGGAATAAAGTAAATTTTTTTTCAAGACAATTATGATGTGATTGATGTAAAATATAGGTAGAATAATATAAAGGCAGGTGTGCATTATGAAAAAACAGGGAACCTTAAGTTTAATACTGACAATTTGTTTAATGCTATCTAATATCTCTATTCAGGCTTTTGGAGCAGAAGAAGATAGTAAGGGGCTTGAAAAGGCAATAGTGGCGGCAAAAAATATTGTAACAGTACCGGATACTTATACTGAATTTACACATAGTTCGAGCGAACGTGAAACAAGCACTGGTAAAATGAGATTATGGAGACTTAACTGGACGGAAAAAGAAGGAAAGAATGGTTACGTAGCCGCATCTGTTGGAGAAGACGGTTTTTTATATGAATATAACAAGTATACAGGTATTGATAATAATTCGGGATTGGCTAAAGTTACGAAAGACCAAGCACAGATTTTAGCGGAAGAGTTTTTGAAGAAAGTAACTCCTAAATATGCAGCCCAAATGAAAAAAGTTGATAATAATAACAATATTATTTCAGGTGAAGAGTATAATTTTTCTTATCAAGAGTTCATGAATGAAGTTCCTGTTAATTTTATTAATATAAATATAGGTGTAAATAAATATAGTGGTGAAATCACTTATTTTAATGGAGAGAATCCAGAAATTAATGGAACTGAATATCCATCTTTAGAGGGAATAATTGATTCGGCAACAGCTGAAAAATCTTATTTAGAAAAGTTAGGAGTTAATTTAAAATACTACTCTTACTATGATTATAAAGAAAAGAAAATGAAGATTTTTGCTGGATATTCAATTGATAGCAATGTAAATAGTGCTATTGATGCAAAAACAGGACAGGCTATATCTCTTGTAAGAGGAAGTTTATTTCCAAATGGCAAAGGTGATTATGCAGGGATAGCTGCTTCAGATAATAATGTTATGAAAACAAATCAAGAATTAACTAAGGAAGAAACAGAAGCAGTTAATAATGTAGCAAATCTTATTTCAAAAGAGAAAGCAGAAAGTATCCTTAGAGGAACATCTGATATAATAACATCTGATATGAAAGTAAGGGATATATCTTTAAATAAAAATGAGATTAATCAAGGATATATATGGTATATTTCTCTTGATAATGCTTATGGTGCGGTAGATGCTAAATCCGGTGAAGTAATCTCAATACACTCATATAATCTTGAAAGTTCAAGTAATAAAGATATGACTAAAGACGAAGCGAAAAATATAGCAGAAAGCTTTTTAAAGAAAGTTACACCAGATAAATTTGCAAAAACAAAATATGAAGATATTGAAAATCCAATTTTAAAAATTAATGTTATTCAAGATGGAAATATTTATTCTTTAAATTATGTTCGTCTAGTAAACGGGATAGAGTTTTCAGGTAATTCATTGCGTGTTGAAGTTGATAAAACAAAAGGAAAAATTATTGGATATGATAGTAACTGGTATGATGACGCTTCGTTCCCAGATATAAGCCAAGCTATCAGTAAAGAACAAGCTTTTAACAAGATAAAGAATATCTCAGGTTTCTCATTACAATATACTATGATAGATAAAAACAAAATTGGATTAGTGTATAATTTCACTAGGTTAAATGAAGGCTATATCATAGATCCGATAAATGGCACAAGATTAGATTTCACAGGACAAGTATACAAGGAAAATAAAGTACCAAGTTATTCTGATATAGGTAGACATTGGTGCGAAAAAACAGTAAAAGAACTATTGGATAATGGATATTATCTTGAAGGAGATAAATTTAATCCTGATATGAATATCAATCAAATTAATTTTCTAAAATATTTATATTCTTCTTCGGTAAGTAATTTGAATGATGATGAATTTTACGATATGCTTATGCAAAGCGGTATAATAAAAAAAGAGGAAAAGTCTCCTAGTTCATTTGTTTCTAATCAAGATGCTGCAAAATATATAGTGAGGTTCCTCGGATATGATAAAGTAGCAGCTCATCCAGAAGTATTTATCAACCCATTTAAGGACAATGTACAAGAACAATATAAGGGTTATGCAGCAATGTGCTATGGACTTAATATAATTAGGGGAGATAATAATGGAAACTTTAATGGAACTCGAAATATAACTAACGCTCAAGCGGCCACAATTATATATAACCTAATAAAAAGTAACTCAAAATAAAGGTATCATGTATAACTGGAATATAAAAATACTGCAGTAAGAGATTGATTTAAGTTTACTGCTAAATAACCGAAAGTGACCATATGTGTTTACTCCGGTTCCTTGAAGATTTTGCTGGATGATTCTAAGAATATAAGTTGTGCCCAAAGTGCTTGCCTCAAAGACTACGCTTTGAACAAGCACATTTGGAACAACTTACATTCTAAGAATCATAGCCAGCAAAATCGTCTAATGAACGCTGCGTAAAAACATATAGTCACTTTCTTTATTTAGTAGAAAGCTTAAAGTAAGGCTATATTCATGCAAGTATTCTATTTCGGTTGTTCATTGCTTCACTTTAAGTTCTTCACAATACCTTTAATTTGTTAGTATGTAATTCTATATGATTGATTGGCTATACTATAGGTGTGGAAATAAAATTCATAAATTAGTATAATTATGATTAAAAGAAAAAATCAATTTGATATATTTAAAAAAATTAAATCATAATTGAGTAAACAAGGAGAGAGTAGTTCATGTTGACATCAATTTTACTATTAATCTTTCAAGGATTTTCAGGGGGAGTAGCAGGATATATTACTAATAAGTATGCTGTAGATATGCTATTTAAAGAGTATACTCCTTTAAAATTAGGGGGAGTAATTAAAAAGAAGAAAGAAAAATTCATAGAAGAAATCAGCGAGTTAGTGGAAAGAGATATAATAAATGCGGGAACTTTAAAAGCTGAAATTTTGAATAAAAATCTAAATCCGTATATTGAGCAGATCGCAGCAGTTTTTTTTGAAAGAGACTTAAAAGAGAGTTTTGGTAATACAAAGTTATATGAAATAGGTGATTTTTCAAATAGTATATTTAAGAGTGAAGAATTTGTAAGAAATAATTTAAATGAAGTTTTGCCGGAATTGTTAGAAAATTTAATGATGAATATTAATTTGAATGACATCCTAAGCGAAAATCAAATTTCTAAAATAGTAAATTCAAGTTATGATTTATTGGTTAATGAACTAGATAATACTAATTCATTAGATGATTTCATTTCTAATCTTTATAACGAAAATTCCAATATGACTTTAGCTGATATTTTTCCAGAGGAAGTTCAAAACAAATTAATTAATAATATTAGAGAATGCATTATAAAAATTATTAATGATGACATATTAGCAGATGACGAAGCGTGCAAGATATTTTTAGATAAGATTTTTTCGGCAATAAATATTGATTTGACTCTTACTAAATTGCAAGGTTTGCTTGGAGATTATGAAATTAATCAATTTATTTCTAGTGATGAACAAGATAAAATAGCTTTAAAATTATCTAATAAGGTTAGTGATTTCATCGATTCATCAAAAGGCAGGGAATTAATACTAAATATTATTAATGAGATTGTCTTAATTGGAAAAGGCATTGATTTTACAATTTATGAAATGCTTCCAGAAGAAACAGAAAAGTCACTTACCCATTTCATAAAAACAATCGTTCCGAAGGTTATGCCTTACATTTCAGAATGGATTTCAAGCAATAAGGAATCTTTTGATGAAATGATCGAGTCTGCTATTGACGAAGCAATTGATAATATGGATGAAAATATTAAGAAGCTTATAGTTTCAAAAGTTAGAGGCGCACTTATGGGAGATATCTCATCTAAAAATAATATTGTTAATAAAATTATAAGTTATATTAACAATAGTGTAGATGATGATTCATATGGTAAATTGGCTAATTCTATTATTGACTACTTAAAGAATAAAAAAGTTAAAGATATAGTAGAATCGTTGGAAAAACAAAGTTTATTAACATCTGAAGAAATAATTGAAATTATAGCTAAGCAATTTGCATCTCATGGAAAAGATATCTTAAGAGCTATAATAAAAGTCCAATTCTCAAAGAAAATACATAAGGTTGTTAATTTTGATTTAGTAGAATTATTTCATAGTAACTTTAAACCAAAGCTTTATAAAAATATTATTAAAAATAGAAATAAGCTTGGAGAAAAGCTCAATAATTTAGTTGCAGAATTTATAAATTCAAAAGTTAATGAATTATTTAGTAAAAAGCTATCTCAATTATTTACATACAACAATGTTTCTGGTTTTTCTCAAACATTTGGAAGAGTAACTAGTAAACTACTTAAAAAGAATAAAGATATATATAGTGAAAGCATAATAGAAACTATAGCTTTAAATATTAAAAATGTAAATTTAACAAGTGCATTAGCAAGTTATAAAGGGGATATATTAGAACTCTTTGTGGATAATTCGATATGTCTTTATAACGAATCTGTGGATAAATATAAAAATTATGAAGTTATAGAGTTAGTTAATAAGTATTTTAGTAGAGATCAACTAGCTGATATTTTAATTAATAAAGGCTATCCTATGTTGATTTCAAAGCTTCCAAATTTGTTAAATGGAAATATTAAAAAGTTTGCGAAGAATAATTTGAGTAAGTACGATGAAGATGAAATTTGTGATATTGTTCAAGATTTTATGGGAAATCAGCTTAAACCTCTTTCTGTTTTTGGAGCTGTTCTTGGAACAGTAGTAGGAGTAATATATCAATTAGCATTTCCAAATTCTATTGGAAGATATGGGTTTCCAAGTGACTTCTTTAATGGTGCATTATCACTTGCAGTTATGGCTTTTATAGGGTATATAACAAATGTGGTAGCTCTATGGATGATATTCCATCCATACAAAGAAAATAAAATTATAGCCAAAATACCATTCTTTAAGAAGTTCGCTTTAGGATATATACCTGCACATAAAAACCAATTTGCTATGGGAATGGCTAAATTAATTGATGAAGAATTATTAAACAGAGAAGAAATTAATAAAAGCTTTAATGCCCATAAAAATAATACTCAATCAGCATTAATGACTTTAGTTGCAAATAATAATTATCAGATTCTAATCAATTTTGTTAGAAGTAAGAAGGAAGATTTAACGAAATATATTTATGAGAAGATACTAAAATATTGTGATGATAGTTCAGAAGTGTCTAAAAGAATTTCAAGTAAATTATCGGAAAGTAAAGTTAATACTTTCATTAAGAAGGACTATATTTTGAATATGGTACCTAAGTTAATTGGCAGCATTAATAATACTATAACTCATTTTACACAGCTTGCACAAAGCAAACTCGCTTCAAATTATAAAGTTAATACTATTGTGCCAGAAGGAGCAGCTATCGAGATAAAAAAATATATTATAAAGGAAAATGATAAGCTGCTTCAAGATAAGCTCAATGATATTAGAAATATAGATTTTATTGATTTAATTATTCAGAGGTATGAAGAAGGTTATGCCCAAGGGATAAAGAAATCACTAAGCGAAATTTTTTGCGAAGATTCAATTAGAAAAATAAAATTTAATACTGAAGAGAAAGCTTATAGATATTTTTCTAATGACTTCAAAATGTATTTAAGTAACTTAATAAAAAAATCGTTACATGACCAATTAAATGAAGAGAATGACATTGGTTCAATGTTTAATGGAAAAGTTAAAAGAATTATTGACGATAATTTACATGTGCTAACAGCTTACCTTACAAAGAAACTAATAGTTTATTTACAAAATAAGCAGGATATCATTGCTGAAAATGTGCAAGAAACAATTAAAAGTGAACTTAATTTCTTTGAAAAGATAGCTTATTCAACTTTTGGTGGAGACGATATAGCCTATAAGGCTGTTGCTATTGTTCTAAATAAAAAGCTGCCAGCAATGCTTAATGATGAGACAGAGAAGGTTGTTAGTGCAGCAAGAGTAACGTTAAATGAAAGCATCTATCCTGTGAAGGTAAGTAATTTAAAGATAAAAGCAGAAGAAATTGATGTAGCAATGCTAATAGATAATATATTCGAAAAATTAAGTAAAAGCATGGATTCTAAAAGGTATATTTGCAATGCAAGTAATTTAATCTTAGATTCATTAATGGGAGCTCCGCTTATAGAATACCTTGAATTATGTAATTTAAGCAGCTTAAATTTGGTTCATAAAAAATTCTACAATGAGGTTAATAGTGTAAAGGAGGACATTTATAATAATATAAATGTCAATAGAGATGCTTTATCAAAAACTATAGGAGAGTTTTTAGATGAAAGAGTGATAAGCAAATTACTTGATTCATACAATTCTGTTATGTTTAAAGGAATTACTTGTGCAGAAATTGAAGCAAGCGTAAGTAACATATTAAATATAATTTCCAAAAGTGAAGAAACTGAAAAATATCTATCTTTATTCTTAGGAAGTTTTTATGATAATACACTTTCAGAATTGAAAGTTGAACAAATCTCTGATGAAAATATATTAAATCAAGATATCGATAGAATTATAAAATACACGCTTGCAAATGTAGAGTTTAATGAGAGAAATAGAAAATTAATTGCAAAAGTATTGGAAAATGCAATTAACAGTAACTTTGATTTCATATCAAAAGATACAAAAGATTACTTAACAAATAAAACGATGCATACAGGATTAAATTCAATTAGTGACTATATTGTTCCGATATTACAGGAAATAAATTTAAAGAATATTAGTAATAAACAAATTGATTTACTTAATCCAAAAGAAATTGATATATTGTTCAATTCCTTTGCAGGAGACTTTTTTGACAAACTACGTATTTATGGAATGTTTGGATTTATATTCGGTATTAATGCCGGATTGTCATTTGTTTTGTGGATAGTAGATTGGAGATATAGTAAGATAGCTTCGAAAAAAGATTTTGATACTCTCCATGATTTATAAAAAGAACCCATAATAAATTACTAAACATGAAAATGATACTTAAATTATCGTATTTTCATGTTTAGCAATGGTGTTAGGGGGGGATTATTGATAATAACAAGAATATTCCCAATAACAATTAATTGTGTTAGAATAGGGAGAGTAAATTAAGAAGTATGGCAGTAAAAGGTGTTTATACTTCTTTTTTATCTATATATAGCAAACACAAAACTATAAAATTATTAGTAAAAATTAATTTTTGGTTAAAGTTGAGTGATAATTACATTACATGGAATCTATCCTGGATAAAAGATTCTAAATTTTACTTATACAGAAGCTATAAAATTACTAAACTTAGAGATAAATCACTATATAAGAAAGTGTGTTTAAGGAGGAAATTTATTAATGAATAAAATTTCAGATGATATCTTATTTAAGGTTGAAAAGCCAAGTAGATATACTGGTGGAGAATTAAATGAGATTGTTAAAAACCCAAAAGAAGTCGACATAAGATTTGCGTTTTGTTTTCCAGATGTTTATGAAGTTGGAATGTCTCATTTAGGAAGCAGAATACTTTATCATACTATAAATCAAAGAAGCGATACATACTGCGAAAGATCATTTGCACCATGGCCAGATATGGAAGAGCAGCTTAGAAAGAATAACATACCTTTATTTGCATTGGAAACTAAGGATTCATTAAAAGAATTTGATATTTTAGGATTTACTCTACAATATGAAATGAGTTATACAAATATTTTAAATATGTTAGATATGTCAGGAATCACTATAAGAGCATCGGAAAGAGGCGAAGATGAACCTATAGTTATGGCCGGAGGTCCTTGTGCATATAATCCAGAGCCATTATACGATATTGTTGATTTCTTTGAAATTGGTGAAGGCGAAGAAATGATGAACGATGTTTTAGATGTCTATAAAAAGTACAAGGGAAATAAGAAGCAATTCTTAAGAGAGATATCTAAAATTCAAGGTATATACGTACCTTCATTATATGATGTTGTTTATAATGAAGATAATACAATTAAAGAATTTAAACCAAAGTATGATGATGTGCCTAAAACTGTAAGAAAGAGAATAATAAATGATTATACTAAAGTAGATTTTCCAACAAAGATAATAGTTCCATATTCAGAAATTGTTCATGACAGAATTGTTTTAGAATTATTTAGAGGATGTACAAATGGTTGTAGATTTTGCCAGGCTGGAATGATTTATAGACCAATTAGAGAAAAAACTAGAGAAGATTTAAAAAATCTGGCTAGAGAATTAGTTAAAAATACAGGCTATGAGGAAATTTCTCTTTCATCATTAAGTACTTGTGACTATTCAGACATAAAGGGACTAATTGAAGATTTAATGGAAGAGCATGAAGATAATAGAGTGGGAGTAGCTCTCCCATCAATAAGAGTAGATGCTTTTTCAGTTGATTTACTTAAAGATATTCAAAAAGTAAGAAAAACAGGCTTAACTTTTGCTCCGGAAGCAGGATCTCAAAGAATGAGAGATATAATAAATAAAGGATTAACTGAAGAGAGGATTTTAGAGGCTGCTACAAGTGCTTTTGAAGCTGGATGGAAGACTCTTAAGCTTTATTTTATGGTTGGGCTTCCTTATGAAGAACTTGAAGATTGCAGAGGTATTGGTGAATTAGCAGAAAAAATTGTATACAGATATAGACAAGTTCCTAATAAGATAAATAATAATAAAGGCTTAAGGCTTACAGTAAGTACATCAATACTTATACCTAAGCCATTTACTCCATTCCAGTGGGCACCTATGGCAAGATTTGAAGACGTTACTGAAAAAATTAAAGCTGTTAAGTCTTCAATTAAATCTAAATGTATAGTTTATAATTATCATGAACAAAAAACATCTGTAATGGAATCTATATTTGCAAGAGGCGATAGAAGATTATGTGAAGTTTTAATTAAGGCTTTTGAAAAAGGCGCTAGGTTTGATGGTTGGGATCAACACTTTAAGTTTGATGTATGGATGGAAGCAATGGAGGAATGTAATTTAACTGTAGACTTCTATGCATATAGAGAAAGAAGTTATGATGAAGTGTTACCATGGGATTTCATTGATATCGGAGTAAACAGAAAATATTTAGAAATAGAAAATGAGAAAGCTAAAAAGGTTGAGTTAACACAAAACTGTAGAGAAGGGTGTACAGGATGTGGATTTAATGTGAACTTTAAGAATGGGGAGTGTTTTGAAATTGCGTTACCTAACTAAATTTACTAAAGAGGAAAATATTAAGTTTATATCTCATTTAGATGTACTTAAAACTATTCAAAAAAATATTAGAAGAGCGGGATTACCTATAGAATATTCTCAAGGGTTTAATCCACATATGAATACATCAATAGCTCAGCCTCTATCAGTTGGAGTGTATTCAAGTGGCGAATATATGGATATGGTGTTAACAACTGAAATGAATGAAGAGGAAATTGTGGATGAATTAAATCAAACTGCACCAAGTGGGATAAAGTACATAAGTGCACTTGCAATTCCTTATAAAGAGGGAGAAAAGAAAGTTCCACAGGCTATGGCATTAATAGATGCAGCAAGATATACTATAAAAATTAAATATTCAGAAGTTTCAAATTTAGAAGAGGAAGTGAATAAACTTTTAGAATTTAACGAATGGAATACAGTAAAGAAAAGTAAAAAAGGCGAAAAAGAAGTAAATATAAGACCTTTGGTTAAAGAATTTAGCTTTTGGATTAAAGATGAATTTTTAATCTTAAATGTAGTTATAAGCACAGGTAGTAGAGAACATTTAAGTGCAGATTTACTTGTTAGCTATATTCAAGAAAAGACTTCAAATGCACTTTTGGATTCATTTGTTAATATAAAAAGAGAAGAAATGTATTTTTATAAAGGAAATAAACTTCTGCCACTATACAAATGTATATAAACTTTTACTGAATACAAATATTGAGTTGGATAATTTAATATATAAAGTATAATTCACAGCGATTAATGAACAATTATTGATTTTAGCCAATTTTTTGTATCATTAGCTGTGAATTGTGCAGTGACTAGGATGTGTTATAAAAATGAAAGAGATTTTTATTGAGAGAAGAGATAAACTTTTAAGAATAGCTGTTAAATCAAATAAAGAGTTGATTGAAAGTATTGTAGAGGAAAATAAAGATGAGCCTATAATAGGAGAAATTTATAAAGGAAGAATTAAAAATATACTTCCAGCAATAAATTCTATATTTGTGGATTTAGGTTTAGATAAAGAAGGCTACATGTATTACAGTGATGAATTAAAGGTTAAAGGGGTAAAAAAAGGTGATGAAATACTAGTAGAGGTTATAAAAGAACCTCTTAATGATAAGGGAGCTAAATTAAGTTCTAAAGTATCAATTCCCGGGAAACATGTTGTCTTAAATTGTTATGAAGAAGGAATAGAATTCTCTAAAAGAATAGAAGATAAAGAAAAGAAAAATAATATTTTGAATAATCTTGAACCATTAATAGGCGCAGGTATAACAGTTAGAACAGAAGGTGCTAATGTGGAGATAGATGTTCTTAAAAAAGAAATAGCTAAGCTTTATGAGGAATTTCAGGATATAGATAGAAAAATGAAGCATTCATTAGGTTTAAAGAAACTTTATGGCGAAGATTTAACATTAAAAAAGCTTTTAATGAATTCTTTTGGTGGAGAAATTACAAAAATTTATGTTAATAATGAGATTGATTATGAAAAAATATTTAATTTTATTAACGGTCAGGAAAATCTTGAGGTAGAAAAATATGAAGGATATAGAAATATTTTTGACTTCTATGGGATAGAAAAAGAATTACTAAAATTACGACATAATAAAGTTAATTTGCCCTGTGGAGGATATATAATAATTGATAGAACAGAAGCCATGTACGTAATTGATGTTAACAGTGGAAAGAATATAAAAGAAAGAAGTTTTAATAAGACTATTTTAGAGACTAACTTGGAAGCAGCAAAAGAAATTGGGAAACAAATAAGACTTAGAAATTTAAGTGGAATTATAGTTATAGACTTTATTGACATGCGAGATAAAAGTCAGAAGGATATTGTTATGGATGCGCTTAAGGAAAGTTTAAAACCAGATAAGGGTAATATAAGAATATTCCCGTTTACTCAATTGGATTTAGTTCAGATTGCTAGAAAGAGACAGGGAAAAAGCATATATGAGTATATGGAAGAAGAATGTTCTTTATGTAAAGGAAGAGGTATAATTTTAAAATTATCCTACATAGAAGGTCTTATAAGGAACGAAATAGTAAGAATGCAGGAAGAAAACTCAATAAATTGCTTTCATATTGAGGTAGATAGTGTTTATAAAGATAAAATTAAAGAAAATATCTTTGATTTCATAAAAGAAATAGATGCTTTGGATAAAGAAATATATTTAAATTATGTAGATAATATTGAAGGCTATAAGATTGAACCATTAATATTTCAGGCACAGAAAGACAATTTGAAGGATTATAAAGTTACGGCTATAGAGAAAGTCTAATTTATATAGGAACTTCATCAATAATTTCCTGTTATTTATTATTAATTATAAATTTATCATAAATTCTTCTTTACATGAGAGAAATTTTATGGTAAACTGGCTTTTGTAGACCGCGCACGTAAGGTTTTATTGTAAAACAAAGTTGAATCTTTGTACCAAAAGTGGCGAGACCGTTATGAGGAGGTGTTTTAATGTACGCAGTATTAGCAACAGGAGGAAAACAATACAGAGTTCAAGAAGGAGACGTAATATACGTTGAAAAACTTAACGCTGATGTTGACTCAACAGTTGAATTAAACGAAGTTTTAGCTGTAGGAACTGACGCAGGTATCAAAGTTGGTGCACCTGTAGTTGAAGGAGCTAAAGTTGTAGCTAAGGTTGCAGCACAAGGTAAGGCAAAGAAAGTTGTGGTTTTCAAGTATAAGTCTAAAAAGGACTATAGAAGAAAGAATGGACACAGACAACCTTACACTAAGCTAGTAATCGAAAAGATCGAAGCATAATAAAATTATGGTTAAAGTAAAAATCAAACAACATAATGACATCATTGTTGGATTCGTAATAAACGGTCATGCAATGGGTGGTGACAGAGATTTTTCAAATGATTCTGCTTTAGTAGGAGAGGCTTTTGATATGATATGTAATTCAGTCTCAGTTTTATCTCAAAGTGTAATTGTTGGATTGGATGAAGTTTTAAAGCTTAATTCAACTTACGAAATAAAAGATGGATACTTAAAATTAGATCTTCAAGATTTCAGTCTAGAAGAACTAAATCAAGCTCAAGTTTTATTAAAAACTTTTGAAAAAAGCTTGGAAAGTGTAATTTTAGGATTTGATCAATTGGTAGGGCAAAAGAAACGTAGAGAATATATAACTTTAATAAAAGAGGAGGTGTAGTCACATGCTAATCATGAACCTTCAATTATTCGCTCACAAAAAGGGAGTAGGTAGTTCTAAGAATGGTAGAGACTCTCAATCAAAGAGATTAGGAGCTAAATCTGCTGATGGAGAATTTGTTCTTGCAGGAAATATCCTTTATAGACAAAGAGGAACTAAGATCCACCCAGGTGAAAATGTTGGAAGAGGTAAAGACGATACTTTATTTGCTAAGATCGATGGAATTGTTAAATTCGAAAGACTTGGTAGAGATAAGAAAAAAGCAAGTGTTTACCCAGTAGACGTTGAAGCAATAGCTGAATAATTATTTTAGAAATAAAGCACTCTTAGTTTAAGAGTGCTTTTTTTAGGCATATGAAAGAAGATAACAAGTCAAGGATTGTATGGTTCACTTTTCCTCATAGTGAGCCTGATAGTTAAGGTACAACTTATTATGACATGAAATAAATTATCATTACTTGCTGCTATTTTTTTCATGTGCCTAATAAGATGAGATTTTTTAGGAAAGAATAGATTATATTGTAATAAGGTAAACTGTTATTAGTACAGCTATATTAAATGAAGCAAGAAATATGTAAAGAAAGGTGATTATATGTTTATAGATAAAGCCAAGGTCTTTGTTAAATCTGGAAAAGGTGGCGATGGTGCTATTTCATTTAGAAGAGAAAAGTATGTACCACTCGGCGGGCCAGATGGTGGTGATGGAGGTAAAGGTGGGAGTATCATTTTTCAAGTTGAAACTGGTATAACTACATTACTAGATTTTAAATATAAAAAGAAATTTATTGCAGAAGAAGGTCAAAATGGTGGTGGGCAGAAGTGCTATGGTAAAGATGGGAAAGATCTTTATATAAAAGTACCTATGGGAACTATTATAAGGGAAGCAGAATCAAATAAAGTCATTGCAGACCTTTCTCATAAGGGACAGGAATTAATTTTATTAAGAGGCGGAAAAGGCGGAAAAGGTAATGTTAAATTTGCTACTGCTACAAAACAAGCGCCTCATTATGCGGAACCAGGAATGCCAGGGGATGAATTAAACATAATATTAGAATTAAAATTACTTGCCGATGTTGGATTATTAGGATTCCCTAATGTAGGAAAGTCAACATTACTTTCTATGACAACAAAAGCAAAACCAAAGATAGCAAACTATCATTTTACTACTTTAAAGCCAAACCTAGGAGTTGTTGCAGTTGAAGGAATTGAACCTTTTGTAATGGCAGATATTCCAGGAATAATTGAAGGTGCAGCAGAAGGTGTTGGTCTTGGAATACAATTCTTAAAGCACATTGAAAGAACTAGACTTTTAATACACATAGTTGATATTTCAGGTATTGAAGGAAGAGATCCATTTGAAGACTTCGTTAAAATTAATGAAGAGTTAAAGAAATATTCAGTTAAACTTTGGGATAGACCTCAGATTGTAGTGGCAAATAAAACTGATATGCTTTATGATGAAGAAATATTTGAAGATTTTAAAAAGAGAGTTCAAGAAATGGGATTTGATAAAATATTTAAAATGTCAGCAGCCACAAATGAAGGTGTTGATGCTGTAATGAAAGAAGCAGCAAGAATGCTTAAAGAAATTCCAGTTAAAGAATTAGAAATATCAGAAGATGAAAGATATATACCAGAGGAAAAAAGATTTACTTATGATATCCATGTTGAAAACAATGCAGAGGAAGGATATGATGTTTACATAGTTGAAGGTACATTTGTAGATAGATTATTAAGTGCTGTTAATGTAAATGATGCAGATTCTCTAAGATATTTCCATAAGGTTCTTAGAAATAAGGGTATTCTTGATGAAATTAGAGAAATGGGAATTAAAGATGGAGACATGGTAAGATTAAATGATTTTGAATTTGAATATGTACTTTAAGCAGAGAACCAAAAGTGAGAGTCCAAATCTTGCATTTGGGTTCTCGAACTTTCACACAGTGCAATCTATGATTTTGTGTGAATCGGTTAAGCAGACATCTCAAATCTATGATTTGATGATGGTCGCTTACTCTGTGAGTACTCAGCGAACGTATGTGAGTTGAGTTTCCATTATAAATAAAGCCCCCAAGGATAATTAATACAACTTATGGGTTGAAAAAAAGATTTAGGAGGAATTAATAAAATGTTAACAGGAAAACAAAGAGCTTATCTAAGAGGTTTAGCAAACGATATGTCACCAATATTCCAAATTGGTAAAAATGGTGTTGAAGAAAACTTTCTAATACAAGTTTCACAAGCTTTAGAAGCTAGAGAATTAATCAAAATTAAAGTATTAGAAAATAGTGGTTTAGAAACTAGAGAAACTTCGGATATGATTTGTAAAGCAGTTAAATGCGAGGGAATACAAGCAATTGGAAATAAAATAGTCCTATATAAAAGATCAAGTAATGAAAAGAAAAGAAAAATCCAATTACCAACTAAATAAATCCAAAACTTTTGGGAATAATTAAGAAAGAGAAGCTTATATAAAGCTTCTCTTTTTATACGATAGCTAGCATCCGTAGCACTTCCTAAATATAGGAGGAAACTCCTTTTCCTAAATTCAGATTCACCTGAAAGGTTTCACTATATAAAATTTAAGATATTAAAAATTATATTTAACTATAGTTCATGTTATAATAAGAAAGGAATTTTTTATTTAAATCACCTTAGGCACATTGAGATTATATTTCCTTTGTGTGTCTTACTTTTGGAGGAAAGCTTATGAAACGTTATGGTATAATTGGTGGGACTTTTGATCCTATTCATTATGCACATTTATATATAGCCTATGAAGCTAAAGAACAATTGAATTTAGATAAAGTAATTTTCATGCCAGCTGGGAAGCAGCCACTTAAAGTTGATAATATAATTACAGATTCTGAACTGAGATATGAAATGGTAAAAGCAGCTATAGAGCCTTTTAAAGAATTCTCTATTTCAAGTTATGAAATAGAGAAAGGTGGGCTTAGTTTCACCTATGAAACATTGGAATACTTTAAAGGAAATTCTGTAGGTGAAGAAAAAGAATTGTTTTTTATAACAGGAGCAGATTGCTTATTTACCATTGAGAAATGGAAAGAAGCTAAAAAGATTTTTTCGTTAGCCACTCTTGTAGTTTTCTCAAGGGGAGGAATTAATAGGAAAGAAATGATTCAAAGAAAGCAATTAATAGAAGAAAGGTATTCTGGAAAAATAATATTTTTGGATTTAAAACAGCTTGAGATATCTTCAACAGAAATAAGGAGTTTGGTAGATAGGAATAAAAGGATAGATTTTTTTGTACCGCCAAAAGTTGTTGATATTATTTATGAAAAAGGGTTATATATTAATAAAAATAAGAATTTGTAAGTTAAAGTAAATAAAACTTTAACTATTTAATAAAAGGTTAAATCCTATTAGGAGGGAATAATTTTTGTTATCTATAGAAGAAATAAAAGTATATCTTAAGACAAATTTAATGGAGAAACGTTATACTCATATTTTAGGAGTTGCTGATACAGCTAAGAAGTTAGCTAAGCTAAATGGAATATCTGAAGAAAAAGCAGAAATTGCAGGTCTTTCACATGATGTTGCAAAAAATTTAAAAATAGATACGATGAAAGAAATAATGGAGAAAAATAATATAATTTTATCTGAAGTTGAACAAAACAATGCGAATTTATGGCATAGCATAATTGCGGATATAGTTGCTAAGGATAAACTCGGAATTGAAGATGAGGAGATATTAGATGCGGTAAGGTGGCATACAACAGGGAAAGAAGATATGTCTACTTTAACAAAAATAATTTATATTGCAGATATGATTGAACCAAGTAGAAAATTTGAAGGTGTTGAGGATATAAGAAAACTTACTTTTGAAGATTTAGACAGAGGGGTATATTATGGATTGACTCGTAGTATAGAATTTTTATTAACTAGAAATTTAATGATTGATGAAAATACTATGAAAGCAAGAAATTATTTTTTACTTGATTCTAAATTTAAAGGGTAATTTTTAGAATTTTAATTAAATATAAAGGTTAGCTAGGCTAAATAAGTTTTAAGAGTTATTTTATTAACTAGCTTTAGAGCATAAGAGGGGTGGGTACATGAGAAGAAGATCTAATAATAAAAAAAAGCAAAAATTGTTCTTGAAAATTTTTAGTAAAAATACTGATTCTACAACGATACCCGAAAAGGTAGTATTAGGTGCAATTGCTCTTATAGTGACTTTTATTATTGTCTCAATGGTATCAGGAGTTTCTGCCTTAATGAAAATAGGAAGTAAATCAATGCCAAGGAGTGTAGATGTGTCATTAAATGGACCAGTTAATATACTGTTACTAGGAATGGATATAGGGGATCCGAGCCAAGTTGATAATCAATCAATAAAAAGGACAGATACTATAATGGTTGCAAATTATAATCCACAAAATAAAAAAATGCATCTTGTATCAATTCCAAGAGACACGTTAATTAATGTTAACGGCAAAAATGCTAAAATAAATTCGCTTTATGCTATTGGTGGATATCCTAAAATAAAATCTGAGGTTGAAAAGTTACTAAATGTAAATATAAATTATATAGTTAAAATTGATTATAATGCCTTCCGAGAAATTATTGATGCAATCGGAGGGATTGAGATGAAGATAGATAGAAATATGATCTATGATGATGAAGGCCAAAATCTCCATATAAATTTTAAAGCGGGTGAAACAGTAACTCTAGACGGAAAAAAAGCAGAGGAATTTTTCAGATGGAGAAAGAATAATGATGGAAGCGGCTTTGCTAATGGGGATTTGGATAGAATAGAGAATCAACAAAAATTTATTTCAAAAGTTATAGAAAAATGTACAAGTCCTTTTATAATGTTTAGAGTTCCTAAGATTATGTCAGCTTTAGGTGATAATATAGAAACCAATATGTCAAGTTTTGAGGTTTTAAATTATGGATTAAAGTTTACTAATATAAAGAAAGAAAATACCATAATGGCAACTTCGGCTGGAACACCTAAAACAATAAATGGCGAATCATTTTTAATATTTGATAAGAGCGCAAATAAAGATATTTTATCATCACTTGTTTCGTCTGTATCTTCTAAAAGCTTACCAGAAAACATATCAAAGGATGATATTAGAATAAAAATATTGAATGCAACTAAGATTAATGGATTAGCGGCAAAAGAAGAAAAAGAATTAAACAGTATGGGCTATAAAAAAATTGATACAGGCAATACTGAACTTAGTGATAAAAGTGTCATACTTTCAAATAATAATGATAAATTACAGGTGATTCTACAAGATTTAAATATTAAAAATACTGATAGGAAAGAAAATAAAACAGAATACAATGATTATGATGTGATCATAATTTTAGGTAAAGATTTTGCAACACTTGATGAATAAGTTGTGGGTAAAATTAGGATACTAAATCAAAGTTTGTGGATAAAATAATAATTTATTCTGAATTTAGTTACATGAGGAGTAGAACAATCAAATGAGTATTTTAGAAAAACAAGTTGATAATATAGAAAAAGGAACTAAGATAAGAGAATATTTAAAAGTAGAGCTAGGACTATCAACCAGATTAATAAGAAGTGCTTCTCTTGATAAAAGGATCTTTGTTAATGGTGAAGTAGTAAAAATGAATAGAGTATTAAATTTAGGAGAAGTTATTAAAATTGATCTGGCTAAAGATGAAAGTCAAGATATAGCACCTGAAAAGATGGATATAGATATTGTTTATGAAGATGAAGATATTCTAGTAGTTAACAAGAAGCCATTTATGGTTGTTCATCCAACTAAAAGTTATCAAAGTGGGACACTTGCAAATGGAGTAATTTATTATTTTATGGAGAGCGGCCAAAATTGCATAGTTAGATTAGTTTCTAGATTAGATATGAATACATCAGGTCTTATTATAATTGCTAAAAATCAATTTTCTCATGGAATGCTATCTAAAGAAATGAGCGAAAATAAGGTAGAAAAAAAATATTTAGCATTAATTCATGGAATTATGAAAGAAAAACAAGGGACAATTGATTTACCAATATATAAGCCTGAAGGAATTGAAAATGGTATTAGGAGAGTTATTGATGAGAGAGGTCAAAGGAGTATAACTCATTATAAAGTTGTTGAGGAATACAATGAATCAAGTTTAGTAGAATGTAAACTTGAGACGGGAAGAACTCACCAAATTAGAGTTCATTTAAGTCATTTAGGGCATCCGATTTATGGAGATACTTTATATGGATATGGTGATGAAGAAGGCGATTTGATTAAAAGGCAGGCACTTCATGCTTATGGATTGGACTTTAAATCTCCTAGAAGTGGAGAAGTACTTTCATTAAGAGCAAATCTTCCAGATGATATGAATGAATTGATAAAGAAACTAAAATAATTAAAAAATAAACAAGTTATTATTAAGTGAGGACAATCTTAATAATAACTGTTTTTTTATGTTTATTATTATCTACCTGTGTATGGATATGATTAGATTGAATAGGTATCCATAAAATCTCGTGATAATTTAAGAAATTCTTTTAGTGCTGGAGAAATCCACTTGTTCTTGTGGTAAAGAACTTGAGAAATTATTTCAAAGTTTGGTCCGATCCAATTTAAAGGAATAAGTTTTTTTGTAGTTATTTCATCTTCTACAGCCACTTTTGGCAGAAGAGTTATGCCTAAACCACTCATTGTAAATTGCTTAATAGCTTGAACACTTCCTGTTTCCAGAGTTATATTCGGTTTTACGTTACAGGTATGTAGAATATTCTCTAACGCAGCTCTGTAACTACAGCCCATTTCTGTTAAAATGAGAGGCTCGGTTTCAATATCTTTTGGAAGTACTTCTTTTTTATTTATAAGAGGATGTCCGGGATAAGCTAAAAGTAACATAGGTTCTGGAACTTCGATTTCGGATATGAATTCCTCTGAATCTATTTTTATGCCTAAGGAAAAGGCTACATCTATAATATTATCATTTAGGAAATGTCTAAATTCAGCGCAGCTTCCAAACTTTAGAGATATTTCAACGCTCGGATAAAGCTTTTTATATTCTTTAAGAATTTCTGGAAGTCTTAATACACATAAAGATTCAGCGGCACCAATAGTCAAAGTTCCGCTTGGAGTTTCCGTGTTGAATACTGTATTTTTTATATCATTTGATAGCTTTAGCATTTGTTTTGCATATGGAAGGAGTTTTTTTCCATCATGCGTTAAAGTAATATTTTTACCTATTCGCTCGAATAGTTTTACTCCAAGTTCACTTTCCAAGAGTTTAATTTGTGTTGTTACACTAGATTGTGCATAGCCTAATATTTCAGCTGCTTTAGTAAAACTTTGAAGTTTGCTTATTGTTAAAAAAGCATTGAGCTGCTTAAAATCCATATAATCATCTCCATCAAAAAAATTGATTATGTTAATAGAAATTATCAATTTTACTAATATATGTATAGATGATATCATATCTATAATAGATAAGCAAAATAATTTTAAGAGGTGATTAATAATGGGGAATAAATTGAAAGTGGGAATAATAGGTGCTACAGGTATGGTTGGTCAAAGGTTTGCGTGTCTCTTAGAAAATCATCCTTGGTTCGAGGTGACAGTATTAGCAGCAAGTAAAAACTCCTCTGGAATGACATATGAGGAGGCTGTAAAAGATAGATGGAAAATGACTACTTCATTACCTGAAAAATATAAAGATATGGTCGTAAAAGATGCTTTTGAGGTAGAAGATATATGTAATAAGGTAGATTTTGTTTTTTGTGCGATTTCTTTGAACAAAAAACAAACAAAGTTACTCGAGGAGGAGTATGCTAAACACGAAACACCAGTTGTTTCTAATAATTCAGCTAATAGAAATGTAGAAGATGTGCCTGTCCTGATTCCAGAAATAAATGGAGCACATGCACAAATTATTGAAAGTCAAAAGAAACGTTTAGGAACTAAAAGAGGTTTTATAGCAGTAAAGCCTAATTGTTCAATTCAAAGTTATGTGCCTCCTGTTAATGCTCTTATGGAATATGAACCACAAACTATTCTTGCTTGTACTTATCAAGCTATATCGGGAGCTGGTAAGACTTTTAATGAATGTCCAGAAATCCTTGATAACGTTATCCCGTTTATTGATGGTGAAGAAGAAAAAAGTGAAAATGAGCCATTAAAAATATGGGGAAAGGTTGAAAACAATAAAATTATAAATGCTCAAAATCCAATTATCACAACACAATGTATACGGGTGCCGGTAACAAATGGACACTTAGCAGCAGTTTTTGTTAACTTTAAAAAGAAACCTTCAAAAGAAGAAATAATAAAGGCATGGGAAAGTTTTAAAGCACCTGAAATTGTTTTAAACCTTCCAAGTGCACCGAAACAATTCTTAAAATACTTCACTGAAGATAATAGACCACAAACTAATTTAGATAGAGATTATGAAAATGGTATGGGAATAACTATGGGAAGACTAAGGGAAGATAAAATATTCGATTATAAATTTGTATGCCTTTCTCATAATACCTTAAGAGGAGCAGCAGGTGGAGGAGTATTGTCAGCAGAATATCTAAAAGCTTGCGGGTATTTAACTGCAAAGTAAAAATATATAAGAAGTGAGTAGATTTCTGAACTGGTATGAGCCTTGAATATCAAGAGGCTCACATAATAAATTTTGGATGTGAAGATTTTAAAAAACCTAGCATAAATTAAAGGAAGCCGATGTTAGGCTTCCTTTAATTTATTTTTTACCATATTTGGCTTTTATAAGCTTTCTCAATCCAAAAAGTCCAGCCAATATGGTGGCGGATGCCCCTATTAAAATAGGAGTGTTATTATTTTGAGATAAAGAGTTAATAGAAATTGGAGACTCATAATGTCTAGAAGTTCCAGCCTTTAAATCAACTGATATATATTCTTTATTGTTAACATAAACTGTTCCTTTTATTATATTATCATCTTTATCAAATGATTGCTTACTCAAGTCTTTATCCTCTAACTTAATTTCAGAAGATATGGAGTTTTCCTTTCCCTTCGGAACTATATAATCAATATTTTTTGAGATTATAAGAGGTATAGTAAGATCATCATTTATTTTATACTCAGAAACTTTATCTCCTTCTTTATAAAGGTGCACAAGTGAATAATTATCAAAACCATAATTAAAAACTGTCTGCATGTCATGAAAGTTTTTGTCTTTATCAAGTGCGTTTAAGAAGGATGCTACAAGAACATGACCATCTTTTTCAGCGGCAGCAACATAAGTGTGGTTAGATTTTGTTGTATAGCCATTTTTACCGCATATGGCAAATGGATAATAATATTTTGAGTTTTTATTAATCATATAATTCTTATTGTTAATTAAAATTGTTTTTTGAGGGTTATTCTTTATGTTTATTGTGTAAGATGGAGTATTAGATATAGTCATGTAATCTTTATTATTTAAAGCTTCTCTCAAAAATAAAGCTAAATCATGAGCTGTTGTTGTATGTTCTGGGTCTGGGAGTCCACTAGGATTTTTAAAGTTAGTATGTAAAGCCCCGAGTTCCTTTGCTTTTGCATTCATAAGTTTAGCAAATTCAGATATATTTCCTGATATATGATCAGCTAGAGCGTTAGCACAATCGTTTCCAGATTCTAAAATAAGACCTAAGAGCAATTCGCGAACAGTTACCACATCGCCTTTTAATAAGCCAATAGCAGTTCCGTCTATTTTTGTGAAGTCTTCTTGAACTGTGACCTCATCATCTAATTTACATTTTTCTAAAGCTATAATTGCAGTCATTACCTTAGTGGTTGACGCAGGCTCTAATACCTTCTCTTCATTTTTTCCAAATAACACTTCACCAGTTGATGCGTCAATGAGGGCACAGCCTTCGGCATTAATTTGAGGTTGAGTAGTTTCGGCTTGTACAGTAGTATAGGTAAAAGAAAATAAAAATAAAAATAATATATTAAATATTTTCAAAAGTCGTTTCATAAAATTCTCCATATTATATTCAAATATTTTTAATTATACTCAAATTACATTGTACCAAAAAAAATATGATTACGCCATATAAAGTTCTATTAAATCCAATGGTGGTCTAAAATTGAATATTATTGGAAATGATAATAAAGAAATATATTATTAAGGAGAGAAAGATTTTTGGTGGAAGAATTTCTTAAAAATAAGAAAAGGATAGGAATATTTGTTATATTAGGAATTATAGTCATTGCGGCTAGTATTATATATATAAAATCGGGCTTTAAAGAATTAAAGAAAAATGATACAGAAAGTATATTTGTAGATGATACAGATACGATTAGTTCATTAGCTAATAAAAATAGTAAAGAAACAAAAGATAATAATGATAAGATGAATAATAAAGAGATAAGTATCCCAATAAAAGACAAAAGCATTGTGATAGAAATTAAAGGGGAAGTAAAAAAACCAGATGTATACATATTAGATGAGAATTCTATAATAAAAGATCTTATAGAAATGGCAGGAGGACTCACTGAAAATGCAGATGTAAGTAATATCAATAGAGCAAAAAAGCTACAAAATCATGAATTAGTTTATATTGCAAATAAAAATGAAAGAGATATAGAAGTCAAAAGTGTAGGTCCAAGTACAGATGTGGCAAATAAAGAAAGTGCTAACCAAAAAGTAAATATAAATAGTGCTACATTAGAGGAGCTTAAAACATTAAATGGTATAGGTGACTCTAAAGCTAAAAGTATAATTGAATACAGAGAGCAAAACGGAAATTTTAAATCAATAGAGGATATAAAAAATGTTACTGGGATAGGAGAAAAAATGTATCAAAGGATAATGGAGCAAATTGAAATTTAAAAATGTAGAGTTTATTTATAGATAAATTGGATATGATTGTAATTGCGTGCATGAGTAAAAAAATATATAATAAACATACATGTTGTATTAAAGTAAAAATACAAGACGAATTGGAATAATATTTAGAAAATAAACAAGAAAGTATATTATTGACACATTTTTGTAATACAAAAGTGTTACTATAGTAATAATCATTTATTACATATAAAATTAGACATGGAAACAATATCGATAAAACAAGGGGGAGAACTTGGTGTCTAAAAAGATTATAAGCATATTAATGAGCTTAATAGTTGCGGCTTCATTAATAGGATGTAAAACTGCAGAGGTGAATGTAGAAAAGAAAGCAGAGACAAAGACAGAGGATAAGGTTGATTCAAGTGATGAAAACTTAGAAGGGAAATGGGCTAAGAATTACACATTAGAAGAAACACAAAAACTTTATAAAGAAAAGTTATCAAAGATGGAGAGTATAACCAAAGAATTAGGGGTAAAATATGAAAAGGACGAAAAAATTAAAAAAGAAAAAGAAGAACCTATAAATGATAACTACATATATTTTGATAATAATAAACCTGAAACAAATAAAATCGAAAGCTTGTATTTTGGAATGAAAACATATGGAGAAAAACTCGAAACAGGTGACATAAGTTTACAGGTGAGCTTGAAATTTGATAGGGAAAGTGCTATAAAAAATAATGATTTCGATTTAGGAAAAACATCTGTCAAAAAATATATAGAAGCATTTACAGAACAAGAAGATATAGACTACACAGATATAAATAAACAAATAATTAGTAAATTAAAAGATGGAGAGAGTCAGGTAAAGATAAATAACACAATAGATGGCTTAAAAGAAGAGATTATAGCCACCAAAGATTGTATTATATATAAATTATCTACAAAGAAATACAAATTCGCAGATGGTGAAATGAGTATGAAGTAGATTAAAGGGGGAAACTTTGTTGGAAAATGAAAATATTAAAGAAAACAAAATAAGTAGTGAGGTTGAAGAAACAGAAATGGAAAACTTAAATCCAGGAACTGATGAGACAGCTATAAGTGCTGTGGCAGATGAAAAAACAAATGCTGAATATAGTAACACTCAGAATGAGTTGATTACCGGAGAAAAATCATCTATGAGAAGCATTGTGGCTAGTGCACTTGATCAATTATTAATAGTTGCAGGTTCTGCCTTACTGTTATTATTATGTGATTTAATATTAAAGCTATTTGGTTATATGTTCGTAAGAGAAAATGGAGCATTAATTCTAGCTGGAGGTATAATATACTTCATTATAAATTGCATCTATATTCCTATTATGGAAAGAAGTAAATTAGAAGTTACTATTGCGAAGAGAATATTAAATATAAACTAATTTTATTAGTAAACTATAGAATATAAATTTTTTTTATATTCTATAGTTTTGTTAGGGATGAAATACGTTAAAAATATGAATATATTTAGGAGTAAACGATGAAAAGAGGAAGCGATCTAAGCGTTAAAATAGAACAATTAAAATTTCCGTCAACTGGAATAGGGTATGCAGAAGATAAAACAATATACGTAAAAAATGCTTTCCCAGGTCAAACAGTTACAGGTAGAGTAAAAAAGAAGAAAGAAGATTATGCGGAGTTAAAATTAATAAGTGTAGATGAAAAAGCAGATTATGAAATTGAGACAGTATGTCCACATTTTGGGATTTGTGGAGGATGTTCATCACAAAGCATACCTTACGAGAAGCAATTGGAGTTTTTAAGTGAAGAAGTTAAAGCTTTATTTAAAGAAGCAGATGTTGATATGGGTGAATACTTAGGCATTAAAGGAAGTCCAGAACAGTGGGAATATAGAAATAAGATGGAGTTTACTTTTGGAGATGAAGCTAAAGGTGAACCACTTTCTCTTGGAATGCATATGAGAGGGAAATCTTTTGGAATATTAACTGTTGATGAATGTAAACTTGTTGATGAAGATTACAGAAAGATTATTAAATTAACTGTAGAGTATTTTAGAACAAAAGATCTGCCATACTACAGAATAATGAAAGCAGAGGGATATCTAAGACATTTAGTTATTAGAAAAGCTCAAAATACAGGTGAGATTTTAGTGAATATAGTAACTACAACTCAAGTAGATTTTGACCTAAATGAATATGTAAATTTGTTGAGAGAGCATAGCTATAAAGGAAGATTAGTATCAATATTACATACTGAAAATGATTCGAGATCTGATGCTGTTATTCCTGAAAAAGTTAATGTTCTATTTGGTAAGGATTATATAAGAGAAACATTACTTGGACTTCAATTTAATATATCTCCGTTCTCTTTCTTTCAAACAAATACAAAAGGTGCTGAAAGCCTTTATTCAATTGTTAAAGAATTTATGGGAGATAGTGAAGAAAAGATTGTATTTGACCTTTATTGTGGTACAGGAACAATAGGCCAAATAGTAGCTCCAAATGCAAAGAAAGTTATTGGAATTGAGCTTATAGAAGAAGCGGTTGAAGCAGCAAAAGAAAATGCAAAATTAAATGGATTAAATAACTGCGAATTTATAGCTGGGGATGTGGCTGAAATCATAAAAAGGGTAAAAGATAAGCCGGAGATAATAATCCTTGATCCACCGAGAACAGGGGTGCATCCTAAGGCGTTGGATTACGTGATTAAATTTAACGCGCCTGAAATAATATATGTTTCTTGTAATCCAAAGACATTAGTAGAAGATTTAAAAGTGCTTACAGAGAAGGGATATAAAGTAGTTAAGACCAAGGTGAAGGATATGTTCCCGAATACGCCTCACGTTGAAACTGTAGTGAAACTTATCAAGAAATAAAGCCATTTTAGAGAATATAATTAGATGAAAATCTTCCGACTTCCGACATTCTTCCGACCGTGGATTTATGTAGTCGGAAGATTCATTTTTAACATATTTTCAAAAATATTAACACTATCATTTGACATCTTTTTAGTAACGTGAGAATAAACATCCATGGTAATAGAAGATTTACTATGACCAAGTCTTTCTTGAATATCTTTTATATTGGCACCAGCTTCTAATAACATGGTTGCGTGAGTGTGTCTTAATGAATGAAATTTAAATGGTATATTTAATTCATAATTTACAATTCTGCTTAGGTACTTAATACTATCTGCAGTTAGGAGTTCACCATTTTCTTTTAGGCAAACAAAATCATAATCATTTTTAATGTAATATTCTCCATAACGTAATTTGTTTGCTTTTTGATCAGTATGAAATCTTTTTAATAAAGAAATTAATGTGCCTCCAATTTTTATAGTTCTATAACTGCTTTGAGTTTTGGGAGTGCCAAAAACCCATTGCTTAAATTCGTTTCTATACAATATTTTCTCAACTCTAATAGTATGAGCTTCAAGATCTATGCAGTCCCAAGTTAATGACATAACTTCTGCAACTCTCATTCCAGTATGAAAGCCTATCTGAAGTGGGATATGCATGTTACTGCCATAAGGGAATCTTCTCAGTATAGTTTTATACTGATCTAAGGTTATAATTTTTAAATCTTCTAGATTATTAATTAGTTTTTGATTGTACTTAGGCATTTTTACAAATGTCATAGGATTTTCTTTTATTAACTGATAGGGATATACAGCGTTTTTAAAAGCTCCACTTAAAACTCCATATAGATTGTTTAAGTAGTTTTTACTAAATCCATTTCTATACTTTGTATTAATTAATTCTTGTAATTTAGCAGGAGTTATTTTTTTAAGATGATATATACCTATTTGAGGTTTAATATGGTTTTGAATCAGTTGTTTATAACTAACTTGAGTATTAGGTTTGCAATTAAGCAAAACGTATTCTTTAAACCAATAGTCAAAGTAGTCACTAACGCTAATATTGCTTTCATCGATATAACTACCCGCATTTTCGAATTCGATAATTGCTTTTCTTAAAGCTTCTAGTGCTTCTTTCTTTGTAGAACCACCCGCACGTTCAATTTTTTTTCTTTTTCCATTCTCCCTTCCGACTTCGAAACTATAATACCATTTGCTACCTTTCTTTCTAACGCTTCCTTCCATGTTTTAACACCTCCACGTTAGCTAGTGTTTCGTAATTTGCATTATTTATACTTGATAATTCTCCATCATTTTTTTCTATGGAATTTTCCTTTTCGTCTATATCCCTTTTATAAACGATTTCATTATTGAGTCTTACCTTTAAAATATATTTCCATGGCATTAAAATTTCCCCCTAACATTAAGCGAACTGTTGTTCTAAGGGAAATTATAACATTATTTGATTTTAATTTCAATATTTTGTAATTAAGTTTTAAATTTTTTAAAAGAAAGTGTAAATATTTAATATGTTAAAGTCAAAAATAGTACGAAAGAGTAATAAAAAAAACCATAGATAAGAAATCTATAGTTTATTTGATGTATTATTTGTTTTTAAAGTTTTCAATTAATTTATTTACATCTAAACCTACGGCACCTAGCTGCTTAAGGATATTTTGAACATCTTCAGCAGTTAATTCATGTGGATATCCTTTGTCAATCTCAATTTCTATAGTTTGATTATGTAATGTCCCTGAGTATACTTTTGCAAGTTTATCATTAGTTCTACCTAGAAGATAATCAGTGCTGCAGTCAAAATAATCAGCTATTTTAACTAATACATCATCCTTAGGAAATCTATTTCCCTTTTCCCAATTAGTTACTGTCGCAGGTTCAACGCTCATAATTTTAGCGAACTCTTTACCTAATAATCCTTTTTCTTCGCGAAGCTCTTTAAGTCTAGTAGGAAATTTACTCATATTATCACCACCCTATATACGATACACAATTCACTAACTTATATTATAAACTATTTGCTAATTAATAAACACTAAATTAACTAAAAGAAAAAATATATTTTATTAAATTGGCTTAAATATGTTGAAATTATCTAAATGTTAATTTATAATAAAGCTAAATTAGCATTAGGATAATAATTTGAAAGTGGATTATCATAATGAAAATTTAAATGGATATCTATTAAGATTTAAATAATTATAAAGGAGAATGAGGGATGTATAGTAAATTAAAAGGCCTTATGGTAGAAAAAAGAGTTACTCAACTGGAGTTAGCAGAAATACTTAAAATAACTGGAAGTGCTTTAAATTATAAAATAAACGGCAAGTCGGATTTTAGTGTAACAGAGGCAAAATTGGTTTCAAGTTTTTTTGGAAAAACAATAGAAGAAATATTTGTTATTGATGAATCTAATAATATGAAAACTGGTAAGAATGCTTAACATAAGTGGAAAGTGAGAAATATGCAAGTAAAGAATTAGAGGTGAATTTCTAATTTAAACAAAGCACTTGGAATAATGGAAGATGAATTTATAAGGGAAGAATTATGGGGATGAGAGTAGGGGGATTAGTATGGAGCCAGTTTTATATACTGTATCTGAAGCAGCAGAGTTATTAAAAGTTAATAGGAATTCTGTATATGATCTATTAAAGAAGAATGTAATAAGAGGGTTAAAGCTTGGAAGTTTAAAAATAACCAGGACAGAATTAATGAAATTTTTAGAAGAGAGCAATGGAAAAGATTTATCAAATTTAGATGATATTAAAGAATTAACTTTTGATAGGGAGTAATAGTAGAATAAATTCATTTTCATGCATATAGTTAATCATTTTAGAAAGAAGGGATTTAGATTGATTAGAAAATTTGAAGGATTAACAGCCAATGATTTAATAGAAATATTAAAGAATTATCCAAGGGATACAAAAGTATGTAATCAAATGCTTGGAGAGAATTTCCCGGTTAAACAAGTTGAAGAATGTATTTATTATGACTTTGAAAAGGGTAAAAGAGGAGAGGGACATAAGGGAGTTTTGATAAAATAAGACATCATTAGATAAGGGGAGAAGAGTGAATTTAAAAATCTTAAAATGTTATATCTATGTATGTGATTCAATTGGAATAAATCCATCCTGGGATGGACTTGAAAGGTTTAGAAAATTTTATGTGTGGGAGCGTGAAAAATAATGGCAGATATTAAATGGATTAAGTTAGCTACTTGTATGCCTGATGATGAAAAAATGAAGTTAATAGATGCAATGCCTGAGAGGGATACAATTCATTATGTATGGATAAGAATACTCTTACTTGGTGGAAAGATTAATGCTGATGGAGAAATCTTTTTATCAGAGGGAAAACCCCTTACTGCAAATATGTTAGCTATATTATTTTCCAGACCAATAGATGCCATTAAACTTGCATTAAAAGTTTTATCTAGATTTGGCATGATAGAAATAGCTCCTGATAAAGTAATTAAAATTGTAAACTGGGACAAGTATCAAAATATAGAAGGAATGGAAAGAGTTCGTGAGCAAAATAGAAAAAGAGCTGAGAATCATAGGGAAAAGAAAAAAGAGGAGAAGAAAGCGGATAAAAGTAATAAAGAAGAAACTCAGAAAAATGAAGTCTTAGAAGAGAATCAAGATTTGGATGAAAATAAAACTATAAAAGAAAAGAAAAATTCAAAAGATAATGATGTTTTAGGAGAAAATAAAACTTTAAATAAAAATGAGGCATTGGAAATTAGTGAAAAAGCTTCTACAAATACTGTTAGTGATGATAAAACCAATACTGCTACTAGTGAAGAAGCTAGTAATATCAGTGCGGAAAATGCTAATAATAATGAAAATCACAGTAATAATAATGTAGAAACTACTGATAATAATTCTAATGTTACTAAAAATAATAGTAACGTTACGCAAAATGAAAGTAACGTTACAGTAACGGTACAGAATAAGAAAGAGATAGAGAATAAGAAAAAGAATAAGAAAGAGAAAAAAGAGATAGATAAAGATAAAAACATAGAGAGTAATAAAAATAATGCATGTGATTTAAATAATAAAAATTCAATTTGTGGTGAAGAAATAAATCAGCCTAATCTCTTTGAGGATAATAATACTAAAAGTGGATTGATAGAAGAGGGCGATATAAATTCTAAGGCAATGGAGCTTATGTTTTATCATGAGAAGGTAACTGGAAAACCAGGAGGATGTGAATATGTTGCACTTAGGGCAGCTATTGAAATTTACGGACAGCAATGGGTTAAAATGGCTATGGATGTAGGCTTTGAAAAGAACTGTCCTGATATAAAATATGCAATTGGGGTATTAAAAAACTGGAAGAGAGATGGGTATACGGAAAATGATATGGAGGTGAAAAGAAATGGCTTTAGAGGCACTGGAAAGAGTAACACAGCAGATAAAAATGAATTTGCAGGATTCAAGCCAAAGGAACCACGAAAACTTACAGAAGCTGAAAGAAGGAGGATTGAAGCAAAACTCATATAAGTGCAGTAAATGTGGTGATACTGGATGGATTTTAGTACCACAGGAGCATATGCAGCCTCTTGCTTTAGCCTGTGAATGCAGGAAAATAGAAAAGCTAAAAAGTGAGTGGAAGTATTCAGGAATCAATGTTGAACAAAGTAAACTTACGTTTTCTAGTTTTGTAGTTTGGAATAAGGCTTCTCAAAGGATGAAGGATACTGCAGGAGCTTATTGTACTGATTTTGATGAAATTAGAGATAAGAGAAGAAACAGTATTTTATTATGCGGCCAGGTTGGCAGCGGTAAAACTCATAGCAGCATTGCTGTTGCATTAAACTTTTTAAAACAAAGGATTAAAGTAGTGTACATGCCTTATCGTGATGTTATTACAAAGATAAAACAAAATATGATTGATGAAGAATATTATACTAAGACTATTTCAAAGTATCAATTATGTGAGGTACTTTTAATTGATGACCTCTTCAAAGGAAAAGTCAATGAAACAGACATAAATATTATGTTTGAAATCATTAATTACAGGTATCTTAATTTTCTGCCTATTATAGTCAGCAGTGAATTTTCTATTGATAGGTTATTAGCCTTTGATGAAGGTGTTGCCTCAAGGATCTATGAAATGGCCAAAGATTATGTAGTGGAAATTGAGAAGGATATTAGAAATAATTATAGACTAAAGTGAAGATGAAATTAACTATTTAAGCGTTTGAATATTTGAAATTTAATATAAATTAATGTATGAAGAGGAGTTGTTTTAAATGAAAGCATCAGGAATTATAAGAAATGTTGATCCATTAGGAAGAGTTGTAATACCTAAGGAAATAAGAAAAGTGTTGGGCATCAATGAAGGAGATCCAGTTGAAATAGTTAGGGTTAATAATGACATAGTTTTAAGGAAATATAGTAAGGGATGCATATTTTGTGGAAGTGATAAAGATGTTGTTGAATTCAATGGAGCTGTTGTTTGTGATGGATGCAGAAAGGCTTTAGGCCAGAATTAAAATGGACAGGCAAAAGGATTTACCTAGCCGCCTGGAATGTGCCCATTGCAAAAGGTGTTATAAGCATGGCGGAGAATGTCAGGGGAAAAGCATCAGTAGAAATGAAGAAGGTTGTCTTTATTTTAGTATGGATGAAAAAGGCTGTATAAGAAATTTAGATCAAAGTATACCTTTTAATCTATATAGTGATATTCCACCAGTTGGTATGTGGAAAGATGGATGGACTATATATAACCAAGATACTGAAATTAGAATAAATAAGATATATGCTTTAAGCTGG
The DNA here is from genome assembly GCF_003575225.1 of Clostridium chromiireducens. NCBI lineage: Bacteria > Bacillati > Bacillota > Clostridia > Eubacteriales > Clostridiaceae > Clostridium > Clostridium chromiireducens. The sequence goes on from NZ_QXDJ01000007.1 coordinate 226,469, forward strand.
AATGAAAGAAAAGGGTTGCTTAATGTTAAATGTAATTTTGATTATTTTATTAATGAGTTTAGTGAAGATTATAAAAAAGAAGCTAATAAGCCAAATCTAAAAGTTATAAAATAGGTCATATTCTTAGGAAAGGGGAAAGGAAAATGGGAGGTTTACAAATTTTTAAAGATGAACAATTTGGAGTAATAAGATGGGTAAAAGTTAATAATAAAGATTATGCTGTTGGAATTGATATAGCAAAAGCTTTAGGATATAAAAAGCCAAATGATGCAATTTCAAGGCATTGCAGGGGGGCCCTGAAACACGGAGTGGGGGTAGTTACTGGAAAAAGGAAGGACGGAACAGATGCTATACAAAATATAGAAATGACTGTAATTCCAGAAGGTGATATTTTTAGGATGGTTGCAAAATCAGAATTGCCAGGTGCAGAAAAATTTGAAGCATGGATTTTTGATGAAATACTACCTTGTATACGAAAAACAGGAATGTATGCTACAGATGAATTATTAGATAATCCAGATTTATTAATTGCTGCAGCTACAAAGTTAAAAGAAGAAAGAGAAGGAAGATTAGAAGCTGAAAAGAGAGTAAAATTATTAGAACCAAAAGCACAATTCTATGATGATGTTGCAGGCTCCAAAGATGCAATTGAAATGGGACATGTTGCAAAAGTTCTTGGTATTAAGAGAATGGGAAGAAATAGACTATTTTCATTATTAAGAGATAAAAAAATCTTAGATAAAAATAATATTCCTTATCAGCAGTTTGTAGATTCTGGTTATTTTCGCATATTGGAACAAAAGTATACTGTACCTAGTGGAGAAACTAAAATTAATATAAAAACCATGGTATTTCAGAAGGGGATAGATTTTATAGGAAGAAAGATTAGAGAGTTATAAATTAAAGATTTGTATGAAAATTCATATATAAAAATGGAGGCTATCCTATTCATAAGGACAACCTCCATTTTTAAAAACCAGCGACTAAGCTACTTCATATTTAGTAACTTGTCTTTGAGTCAATTGAGCACCAGATTTCTTAACTAAATCGCCAGAATTAGTTTTGAAAATATTCTTGGCAATAACAACATCCATAAGTGCATTTACTTCATCTTTAGTGAGAGTAGATTTAACACCACTAACGCTTAAAGTAGTCTTTAAGCCAGCAGCAGTTAAAAAAGTCATAGCTAAAGTATATTCCATTTAACATACCTCCAATCTTAAAAATTTACTTAGGAATGCTATCCTAAGCATTTACTAAACTAGAAGATTCATTTATAAAGTAATCTCTAGTTGAAGCTTCCATAACGCCTTTTATTGCTTCAGCAACATCATAGACATTTTGAGGAGCAGCATCTGTTTTTACACCAGAAAAAGTCTTTTTGCTGAATATCGCGTCGCCCGCTTTATCAGTCCCACTTTGAACTTCAATGCTTAGGGATGCAGTTTGAATTGATTTTGTTACAGCCATAGTTTTTTACCTCCTTCATTTTGTTTTCATAAAGGATATATGAACAAATACTCGCTATTACATAAACAAATAAAATTTATTTGTTTTTTAATCAACAAAAGAACTAAAACAGATTAAAAGTATTGAAAGGATGATCATGAAAAGTGAATGTTTTATTGAAGGACAAATTAGCATATTTGATTTGCCTGCTATAGAGGTTGTAAAACCAAAGAAAATAATTATTAAAGAGGAAAATAAAGAAATAGATAAGTTTAATAGTATTATAAAATTATATTCTAATAGCTGCAGTAGAATAGTGAAAACACTTAGTGGAGCATTATTAGTTGAATTGAATGATAAAACCTTATATTTTAATTCAGATGAAGTAAATGAATTTAATTTACCTAAAGATGTGGGAATAATGCCTGGAGAAGAAATGCTTATTGTGAATATTGATAAGGAAATAAATGAAATACAAAGACAAAAGTTAAAAGATCTTAAGCCTAAGCAATATATCAAAAGAAAAGGTGATGCAAATTTAATAATACCTGGAGAGAAAACTATAGTTATAAATCCTAAGGGATGGATATTGGAATATATACAGAAGCCTAAATTCGAAGAAAACGAAATTTTTGAAACAGAAAAGCATTTTATAAATAAAGTTATTGAAGAAAATATAAGAGAATCAGATATAGATTATAAAGTTGGAAATAAAGTTTATATTGAGTATCAGGGAATCAAATCAATAGGAAAAATAGTTAGAATATATAATAATGGAGAAACCTTAAATGTAGTTTGGGATGGTAAACAAACTGCTTTTTACTATAAGAATGTTGAATTAGCAGAATAAAAGCAAGAAGCACAGGTTAGAAAATCTTTATATATGATTATAATTTTAGAAATAAGGCAAGTATTAAAATAAAAAGATTTTGGAGGCAGTTATGGCTTATATGATAAATGATTTATATAATTTAACACTAGTCTTATTGCGTGGATGTATAGTTACGGTGCTTGTTACGGGAGTATATATAATAGGAATAATAAAGTATACAAAAAAGTATAGAGTTCCTACTGTAGAGGCAGAGCGTATAAAAATTAATGATATATCTAACAAAGAAAATATTTAGGAAATTTAAAATGTAGCAGCATAAATAAGCGTTGCTGCATTTATTTTTTTGTAGAAGTAGATAATTATTCCATACGTGAAAAAATTGGATTATAATGGGTTATATAGTCTGATAGGTAATTATAAGATTTTATTCTTATAATGTGAACTTAGATAATCGCTAATGTACAGAAATTTTGTAAGATATCAAAAAAGTAAATAAAAAGAAATGTTGAATAACTTATATGATGTTAATGAATCGATTATATCAATGGAATTGAATGGAGGGTAAAGCGCAGTATTATGGGAACAAATTCAGAAAATGAATCTGTAAATAAACTCGGTAAAAACATTAAGCACTTGAGAAGTATTCATGGTGAAACTCTGAAGGAATTAGGAGAAGTCGTGCACTTTGGGAATACTACTATAAAAAATTATGAAAATGGAGAACGTAAGCCTGATCCGCAAACATTGCACATGTTAGCAAAACATTATGGAAAAACCGTTGATGAAATACTATGCTCAGATTTGACTGAATTAGGTCCTGTAAAGTTTTTAATTGACGGATCAGAAGATATTGCAAAAATGATGAAGATATTTTTTCCTCTTTCGTGCTCTGATAATGCGCTAAAAAGTCCTGCTTTCAAGAAAGGCTATGATTTATGTAGTCGTATTATAGATGCCTTTTCCAATAATGAGGGTATAAGTGGAAGAATAATACTTGAATGCTTCGAGGTGTTTGAGCAAGCAACTGATGAGGGGGAAATACCAGAAGCAACAGCTAACAATATATGGCTTATATTTGTGTTGTGGTCTCAAATAATAGATGAAGAGATGATGAAGGCTGCAGAATCATTACTGTATCCACGTAGAAATACACCTCCATTTGTTAAGTCATATTTGAATGCAAAAGCAAATGAAAGTGAAGAAACAAAAAAGAAACGTCAAGATTTTATTAATGACTTTGATGATATTATAGTTGAATTAATTAAGGATCTGAAATCATCTCTGAATTTGGCTGAGCTTGCAGATTACTATCTGGCATTGCGATATGTAGTTTCTATGATAGATACTGGATTAAGCTCAGAAATGAACACCGCAGTCGGCATGCAGATGATGTTATCTTTTTTGCAGTTAGGAAATCCTTATGCTTTGCATTTTGTTGAAATGTCTGTAAAGCCTTGAGGACGAATAATAATTTTAAGTATTCTTAAATAGGATTTAGCTAAATTGCCTTGGGTCTGATATGAGCTTCACATATTGTGAAAGCAAGCTTCCTGAGATTAGTGTAAGATATTATTGTAAGTAGATGATAATTATCATCAAGGATAGCATTGTAATGATACGAAAATTTGAAAGGAGATAGAAATGCAACAGACATTCAACTTGGATATGAAGATGACCCGGGATATAGAAAAAAAGAAAACACTCTTTGGTTTTGTAAAGGAGCATAAGAAAATAATTGCAATTGGAGCTATAACAACCTGTGCTGTGGTTGTGGGTATAGTTATCGTCAAAAACAGAACAGCGACCAATGTTCTAAATATTGAAGAAGTCGCGGCTAAGGGATTAAAAACACATGTTGATGTAATTTCAGTAGATTCAGTAGTTGTTGAGGCGTGCCATGAATCGAATCTGCCCAGCAATAAACTCATCAATGTGAACGAGCATTTGCGAAATCTTCCTGATGGGTGTAAGGCATCGCAAAGCAAGATTGAGTTGGCAGCACAGTATGGCATCTCCTTAGGAGATCATCAAACATGGGTCAACTCTTATGCAAAGACAGTAGTCTGAATAGAATCAAAATTTAGACCAAGAGGAAGAAAATCTATGGGTGAAAGATTTCCTAATGTTGATTGGTGGTGCAATCATTGCAACGCATATTTAAATGGTCAGTCAGGGTTTGATAACCATAAATATATTTAGGAATGTACACAATGTGGTAATGATTTGAACATCATTAAGTTACTGCTATTAAGTAGATCCGTTCAAGTTATAGGTTTCAGCACGCTTCAAAGTGAAATAATGGTAACACTAAGTAAATCTAAAAAAGCTTATTTCTTAATATATACAAGAATATATAGTGCATGTTAGGAAGGACAGTTGTAAATAAAAGCAACTATAGAGTTTTTTAAAGAAATTATAAGGAGGATAATAAAAATGAAAATAAAAAAACTGGCGATAATTAGCCTTTGTGTGGCTCTACTCATAACAATATTTACTGGGTGTAGTTCGGGCAATGGTGGTAAAAACACAGAAAAGCAAATACCTGACTTGATGGGTGAATGGAAACAAGAAAATAGTAAATCTGATAAGTCCTATCAAGCTGCAACAATAAGCGGGGATACGATTACAATTTATTGGATAAGTGATAACGGAGACACAAAATCACTTTATTGGGCTGGTTCTTTTGTCGCTCCAACAACCGCTGACGACCCTTATTCATGGACTTCGAAAAATGACCATAGTAAAACTGAGAGTGCTTTGCTCGCTTCGAGTGATGATACTAAAACTATGAAATACGAAAATGGTGTATTAAGCTATGAAGCTTCGGCTATGGGCACGACTACAACGGTTAAACTCAAAAAGCAACAATAATGACAACAAGAAGAGCGGAGGGCTTTCGTGCATAACCTCACCAAATAAGCATAATGAAACAGTTAAATTCCAATTTGCATGATTAAACAAAAAGAGAATAATGTAGGTTTTATTAATGTAAATAATTGCAATTGTAAATTATTTCAAATAATGAGCTAGTAGATAGATAAGCAGAAATATTCCATGGAACAAAATCATAAACGAAAGGAGAAAAACTTATGTGGACGGAGTACGATAATCACGGTTTTGCAAACGAGGAGGATTACATAAGATCACTAAAAAAAGATGACAGCTATGATTTTTCCTATTCTTTTGAGTATATTGCTAAGAATTATGGAAATGACAACTACGATATAGAAACAACTAACATGGAGGTAAGTGTTAATTGGAGTGATGCACAATTAGGATATGTTATTTCATTCAACATTCCTGAAATGTATAAAATTGACGCATCTCAAGGAAATGGTTCTGAAATGGAATTTTATGAGAATGATGTTTATTGGCGGTTAAAATTAGATCTTGAAAGTATTGGTATCGGCGCAGAAGCTATAGTAATTTAAGTAATTTCAACTTTATGTAATAGATGGTTCCAGTTGCAGAAAAGTGGAGAATGCCGATTGATATTATCCAAGCATATGTAAATTCCAATTTCGTAGAGTAAGTTATAAGTGCTATCAATTGCTATTGATACGATAAATTATTATAAATAGAATACAAATAAACATTATTCATACAACTAGGATTTAATATATCAGAATAAGTAAGTAATATGTTCAAGCCTAAATACATATATACTATGGCATTCTTCAAATGTATTATTTAGCTTTGTAATATGATTACTTAATAGATAAGAGCGAGTTTTAGATTTAGAAAATATTGAAGGAAGTTAATGTTTTCTGCTACAACTTAGCTCTAAATTCTCTTCTAATCTCAAAGGCCAGCTAAGTCACTTCAAGGCTTCGCCTTCAAGTCAAAGGAAGTAATAGACAAGCTTATCATTATTCCTGCAATAATTATTTAAAAGTATGTTGATATTGTATAGGTCCTGCTGCAGGTTATTTCATTAAAGCTAGCCTATTACCTTGATTTTAACTCGCTTATGCTCAAACAAAGGAAAAGAAGTACAAGCTAAAGAAAGACCTTTAAGCATTTTTTATAAGCTATATTAATGTGATATAGATTGCTTGAAAGTATTGTCTTATAGCTTGCACTTCTTATTGTTTTTATGGCCTGCGGCAGCAAGGAATAAATTTATTAAGGAGCACTGAGTGCTCCTTTGTGGCTGCGCCACTTCATAGTTTTTACGTAAGTAATTATTAATATATACATATAGTTAATTATAAGGACTTATTCATATATATACATCTGTTACTACTACATATGTGTTTTTTTTAAAGGACAAGTTATTTTATTGAATAATTATCTAGGCGCTTAATCCACCACCCAAAAAAGAGACAGGTCATCAGCAAGAATTCTAGAGACTTAGATGAATTTTCCGACAAGCTCCAACTTCATCTAAGTCAAGAATTGCTAAGCATTAGACTAGTCCTTTATTTGGGTACCCGGTGGGCGCAGAAGGCATGCACACTTCGCTAGAATAACCCGTTGTCCCGTAAATGATACAAGCCCACAAGGGGCTTGCACACTTCGGGAAACGTTATTTAGCTAAATGTACATGCCTTCTTTGTGGTATTAGGGTTTAATGTTTTAGATGGTGGAGAGGGTGTTAACATGGTTCTGGTGTATTGTGTTAATGAAGATAATGCTGCATGCGAAGATAAAGGATTTTGTAAAATGTTAGAGTGGGAATAAGAGGTAATGTTTTTCTTTTAAAAGAGGATCCATTAAATTTACTTCTAAATTCTAACTCCAGAAAGAGTCAATATGCAATACTAAGGAGCTTTGCTCCAAGTATTACATTGACACTTTCCTAAGCGGTTAATTTAGATGCAGTGATTGGATTAAAGGCTGCGCCTTAAATCCTATTAACCATAAAAAGTATATGAAATATAGATTATTCTAAAGATTATGGAGAGGTCCCATTGGTTTATTACATGATTTCTGGAAAAGTGATGCATATGCATAAAGAAAGGGCGCCTTGGACTTGCCCTCACAAGATGGAGATAAGATTTATTGAAAGGTGAGGGCAGGTCCATAATGTACATGCTTACCTGCTAGTCCTTTTTAGTAATAGCGTTATTTCTGCTTAAGAAATCCAATCACTAAAAATAATAGAAATAGATATTTAAAGGTAATTATTTTTAGTGATACGATTTCTTGCGCTCCAATAACACTCATTACTAATAGGGACAGGCAGAAAAGCGAGTACATTGACGGCGCCCAGCAAAAATAAAAGTAATTTGATACTAAGAACAGTAATTCATAAACTATAGAGATTTGACATAGTAGCTTAAAAAATAATATATAAAAATTTAACAGTGTGATATTTATAATTTGTATTATAATTGATTCAAAACAGACGATATTTCTGTATTAAGGCTAACTTAAATAAAAATAAAAGTAGAAATTAAAGTAGAAATTAAAAATTCTACTTTTTATGATAAATTTTATGATAAATAATAACTATAATCAAGGGTGTATGAGTATTCAGATTAGGTGAAAATTATGAAAATCCTAATAACTCGACTTTGATTATTTTCCAATTATTATCTACAACTTTAAAGTGAATTCTATAGTAAGAGGCCGCAAGGGAACCACCCCAATTATAACCCTCAATAAATATTCCTTGTGAATCATTTGATTGAATATTTGTTATCATTAATACGCGGGCAGATATTTTCAATCCACCTAGTTTATCTGCTAAACCAATTTGTTGTAATTTGAATAATGAAGCATTTAAAACAGTTTTATCATATTTCCTAAAGTATTCGATCATCTTCTCTCTATCCTCATGAGTTGTATCCTTAAAATAAAAAGACTCCATATCTAATATAATATAATCTGTTTCATAAGCTCTAGCATCAATATACATTGCATCGTAAGCTAAAATAAATGCATCTAATAATCTTGGGGGATTTTGTCTAGATAAATTAAAGGGGATACTGCTTAAAGTAATGCTTAAAGTAGTAAGTAAAGATACTAGCAGTTTCATACAAGACACATCCTTATTATAAATTTTACTAACTGATTTTTTTCTATAATCGGAACAATATTTTTAAATAATCATATATAAAGAAACGTAAGATCACAACATTCTAGATATTAAATTTGCTATTTTTACAATGCAATTTTAGTATAGGTTGCAAATAATACAAATATACATTTTGTCATATTACTGTCACAAATATTAAGTAATATATAAATATAAAGTAGTTAAACATTATTTACCCCTATTAAATAAATATTAACCAGTATTGAGAATGGTCTATACACCCTAGTAGATCATTCTTTTTTATTTATAGAGCTAGATAATTTATGGTATATATAAGTACCAAAAAGGGAATTTTAAACAAGCTCTATTAATAATGAAAATTTTAATAAATTAGATAATATAGAATAAAGAGCTGTCTGTATTTCAGATTTAAATAATAGAGCTTTTTTAAAATAATGTTTTTGGGGAGGGCGATTATACCAGTAGAAACTAAATATTGTAAAGGGGATTGCGAGCTCTCACCCCTGTACAATATTTAGTTTCTATGGAACTTAAGCATTTGCCCCAAAAAACAACAGAGGCTTGTCCTGTAATTTTGGAAGTTAATTTCGTAGTTTTTGGAGATATTAAAAGAAATAAAATAATCATGGAGAGGACCTCTCCATGATTATTTTATTTCAAGTTCAAGTTGTATTGGTCTTGTATCAAGGTAATGTTTATATTCTATTTTATAGTATAGGATTAATTTTCTTCTCCCCTCATAAGGTAATGTACTTACAAGTGAATAGAATTGAGTTTTTGATACAAAGCCTTTTTCTTTTATAAGCCATGTTGTAAAGGTCATTCAATCAAATCCTTTCGTGTATATATTTTTATATAGGAGATGGGGAAGCATATGCTGCTAATCCCATTCTGTCTGTAGGTAGTTCACAAAATATTTGTATTTCTCGTGATAATATAAATCAGTTTTATTGGACTCGTCTTTTGATAAAATAGAAAGCCATTCTTTATAGTGTCCATATGAATTAAAAGATTCTTTAGTAGTAAGCCATTTGGTAAATGAAAAGTATCTCATATATATGTAAAACCCTTTCTTAAGTTGATATTATAATTATTGCCAATTATGAGAACGAATATTCGTAATAACTTGTACTTATTTGTATAAATTTTAAAGGAATTTAAGTATAAGAATTTTCATTATTGGCTAGACTATTTGACAGGAAAGGAGTGGGAGAACATTGGAACATAAAAAGAAAATTAAAAAAGTAAAACCGCCCACAAAACAGTTACATGTGGAATGTGAAATCAAGTTGTATGAAGACTTTGAAGCATATTGTCATAGAAATGGAAAAGACGTTAGTAAGGCAATAAGAGGATATATGAAATTATGTATTGGAGAATAAATTATAAAAATGAAAGTGCCTAAAAAGGTGCTTTTTTGTACATAAATAATGTCTAAAATTTCTGTAAGTGGGCATAATAAAAATATGGGAGGAGAGGAATTAGGAAGAAAAGGTGGTTTTAAAATGGATAAGAGAAAATATGAGTCAAAAACATTAATTGCAGAGTACAGATACTTAAGTGAAAATGAAAATTTTAGATTTTCAGAAACAGCCTATAGATTAAAAGATAATTCAATAATTATTGAATTTGATGGTGCTTGTTTAAGTCTTTATGGATTAAAATTAAGTTTCAAAAAGAACATAGGAAGAAAAGGGCTTTATAGTATTGATGATAAAGAATATAAGTTCTGGAAGGCAGTTAGAAGTGATATTGAGAATGGTCATTTTGTAGATTGGGAAGAAGAATGTAATAATCAATATGAGGAAATATGGCAGGAGCAATATAACAAGCAGATAAGTATAGAGCATGAAAATATACTAGAAAAAGTATCAGGTGATGAGTTGCCATTTTAAGTACATAGGGGGGAACAATCCCCCACAAATAAATATTAGAATATAGATAAGACCAGGTGCAGCATTAAAAGGTAGACAAGCTTCACGATGATAAGGACTAGTAACATTCATAGGAAAAGTTATTTATTTTTCTATATATACAATATCTAATGATAGCGTGTCCAACCGAGCAGCATACTATCACATAGAGTTTTTCATAATGACCATACATATTTATTTAAAATTATTGTCAAGATCAAAAGCGAAGCGTGTCTTGATAATGATTTTAAATAAATATACCCTAACTTATGAAAAAATACAGTTAATACCTTATCTATAGTTTCAACAGGGGGCGTTCTTGTACTAGCTTTTCTGCCTGTCATTTTTAGGAATGAGTGTTATTGAAGCAAAAATAAACCGAATAATTAAAAATAATTTCACTCACGAATAAGATTTGATTATTTTTAGTTATTGGATTTATTTGAGCGTAAATAACTCCATTTCTAAAAAGGATTAGCAGGCAAGCCAGTACAAGATGGAACTGCCATCACCTTTTCAAACTTTATTCAGTATTGGTGATGGCAAGTCCAAGCCCCCGAAATCCATTGCCAGCTTGTCTGGCCTACTTTCTTTAGTTTTACCATTTCCTCATACATAGAACCCCAATATATCATGTACTATAAATAATACAAATACTATAGTTTAAAATAAATGCGCCCCACCGGGAACCCAAACAAAGGACTAGTCTAATGCATAGAGATACTTAGTTTATAAAAGGCTCAGATTTTTGAGGAGACTTTTATAAGCTTTAGTATCTCATGCTGATGACATGTCCTTTTTTGGGTGGTGGTTAAGGCGCCCAAATAACTATCTAATAAAGAAACTTGTCCTTTAGAAAATACGTATATAGTAATACTAACTGTAAATAGTGTAAGAGTAATAAAGGTATTTAATTATAAGATTATATAACTATAGATACTATCAGATAATAATTATGTAGATTTACATATAAGAGTAATACTTGGAGTGGCGTAGCCACAAGGAACACTAGTGCTCCTATATATTTATTACTTGCTGCCGCAGGCTACAACAATTAATGAGAAGTTCAAGATATAGAGAGTTTAGAATGTTTTAAAATATACTACCATAACATCTATGTTCTTAAAATAGAGAAATCTATGAAATAGCTTGAACTTATCTTCCTTAGGAGCGAAGTGACGTTATTGGATTACAAAAGATGGACTGAATAAAGCTATAGCTAAACTTTAAAATATATCATAACTATAAATAGCTTTATTATGTCCATCTTAACTCCTTTTACGTAGAGAAACATTAACTATGGGATTGAAGGCGCAGCCTTTAATCCTGACTCCAAACTTAAAGTAATTGCTGAAGAAAGTGTCAATGTAATGCCAAGGGAGCAGAGCGTATTGGTATTATGTATTGACTCTTTCTGGATTTAGAGTTTAAAAGTGAATTTAAAGTAAGCTGGGATGGATGAGGGAAACATTAATTTACGAGTGTAACGAGCATAATCAAAAGATATTAATTAGTTCAAGCGGAAAGGAATATAGGAGAGATAGAAACTTTATTAAATGGAGTTTTTTAAAACGTAGATTTTCTTTTGCTTGAAGTATATTAATATCTTCTTTTTTAATATATAAATTTATTACATAATAATATTGATATAGGAATATGAAAAACTTGTAAAGAAATACAGTTATAATATAATAATATATGGCGATAATGATGTGGAATAGTAAATTGAGATGAATTAAGAAAAAGAAATTATAAGGAATAGTTAAAAATACTATGATTATAAAAATTGTACTAAAAGTATACAATTTATGCAGTTAGGAGAAAGTTTATGGAAATTAATTATATGACGCTAATTATGAATTGGATTAATTTTGGTTTAATAATTTTAGTAGTAATAGGAATATATAAAGGAATAAAAGCATTAAGAAATTTTATAAAAAAGAATAAACAAATGGATGAAAAGTTAGATATCATTTTAGATGAACTAGAAAAAAATAAGAAGTGAGTAATATTTATAATTTGCTTTACTAAATAATACATTATTCAGAAGTGAATTTGCGGTAGTTTTTAAAAAAGTATTTCCTGATAGTAAATTATGACGACTTAACTATAGTTAGTATTAGTTTATATATTATGAAGAAAAAGAACTGTCTTCATTGATTCCCTTTAACAAACAAAGGAGGTCAAAGACACTAACTTAAATATGAGAAAAATATGTCGTGGCAATGAGATGCATTACATTTATTTATAAATGATACTATTAAAAATCTAGGGAAGTGGGGCGCATTATGCCAAAAAATGATAATATGCTAGCAATTTTATGGATGCTGAATTCAGGTACAAAAATAACTGCAAAGCAAATATCCGAAAGGTTAGAAATAAACATAAGGTCAGTTTATCGTTATATGGATGCATTGTGTGTTAGTGGAGTGCCAATAATATCGGAGCCTGGTCATAACGGCGGATATAGTTTGCTTAACAATTTTATCCGAACACCCCTGTTTTTTGACCTTGAAGAGAAAAAATCACTTTTACATGCTGCCATTTTTGCAATGGAAGCAGGATATCCTTTTATGGAAGCACTAAATAGTGCAACATCAAAGTTAAAGATGTTCTCGAATCAAGAACAAGAAAAAGTCCTTAATCGTCATTTAGTTGGATTTGAAGTGGTGAGCCGTATTTGCGATCCAGCTGTCAAACCTATATTAATGGAACTCGAGCAAGCTGTTGCTAATGAATGCTCTATGGAAATTGAATACTGTTCAGGTTATGAAGGACATCTTAAGCATAGGGTTGTTGACCCCTATGGTATGCTTTATTGGAACAATAAATGGTATGCTATTGCATTTTGCCATCTTAGGAATGAAATTCGCAGTTTTAGGGTAGACAGAATAGTAAATATTATAAGCACTAAAAATTCGTTTAAGCGTCCTGAAGCTTTTTCGGCACGTGAGTTTTTTACAAAAAACTTATTATCCAATGGGGAAAGCAAAGTAGGACTTTGCACTTTAGTAATCGAGGGCAAAGCAGAAGCGTTGAATGATCTTTGCGCACATTGGTTTTTAGGATATCATCTGATAGAACGAACTGATTGCAGAGCTAATTTTTTAATGGATGAAGACTCAATCCATACCTATGTTCCTCATATTCTACTTCAATATGGTAAATCAATAAAGGTGCTTGAACCAAATAGTTTTAAAGATGCTATGGCAGCAATTCTTAGAGATTTGATGGCCCATTATCTTCACTGACTGAATTTGTCAGTGAAGATAATATACAATAGATCGAGATGGAGTTTGAGACCATCCTGCAACAAATAGCAACAATGAAATGAATGTGGAGGAATAGAAAATGAAGAATACAGTATATCTTTATGTATTTGATACAATGGCAGACTGGGAAATAGGTTATTTAAGCACTGAAATCAATTCGGGAAGGTACTACAAAAAGGGATTAATGCCGCTAAAAGTAGTAACTGTAGGAATTACCAAGACCCCTATTACTACAATGGGAGGTCTGAAAATATTGCCAGAAATTGAACTTAAGGAGTGTAGTGTTAAAGATACTGCTGCTTTGATTCTACCTGGTGGGAATACATGGACAGAAGCAATTCATGCTCCCATTATAAGAATGGCTGAAAAATATTTAGAGAAAGGTATTGTTGTAGGGGCAATTTGTGGTGCTACAATAGGACTTGCTATGGGGGGAGTATTGAATCAACGAGCTCATACAAGCAATGACTTGGGGTATCTTAAAATGGTCTGCCCAAGCTATGATGGAGAAAAGTATTATAAGCAGGAATGTGTAGTAACTGATGGAAGTTTGATTACTGCTTCTGGAATAGCTCCCCTTGAATTTGCTTTGCATATATTGAAAATTTTAGATGTATTCTTACCGCAAACCCTAGATTCCTGGTACAATCTTTATAAAACCCAAGAGTCAAAATATTTCTTTGAGTTGATGAACTCAATTCAATAAAATGGATTAAAGTGGGTAAGATAGCTACTTTTCACCACCTTTTACTTTAGCATGGGTTTTGTCGGCAATGTCGGCGACACCCCTCCAAGGAATCAAGAGTATCTCATTGTTTATGATTATAATACTTCGATAATCAGCTATGGTGCCGAAGGAAGAATCCATTAATCTTTGGAACTGCTTGGAGGAGAAAATCCAATGACTAAAGTTAATAAGTATAATTATTAGTACGCATTCTTCTTAACTTGTGTATCACTTTATAATTTAAATTGAACTACTTAGTTATGAGTTCACATATAAGCAAATTTAAAGGCGATAAACAATTAAAACAAAATGTTTATCGCCTTTATTCAAGCTACTTTATGAGAGTCATCACTAGAATCTACATCTAGAGCAACCCCAAGTTTTGCTGATATTATGGTATTTAGTTTGTTAATTGAATTTGATAAGCTAACAATTTGTTTCTCTAAGCGTATTAGCAAATATGCAGAAACTGCCACGGGAAAACCATTATTAACAATTAGATTTATTAATTGATTTACTTCCATAAACTCATCACCTCCTATAAAAGATATATGAGGGAAAAGAGATGATTTTATTTTTAGAAAAAATAATTATATTGAAAATAATTAACAGAATAATTATTGAGTGCCGCCTTCATTTACAATGTAGTTATGATACTGATCTATGGCAATATCAACGATAGTGCTGACACATACATTTATATCAGGATGTAGATGTTTTAATTCATTTATTTTTCTTATTGTAGAGTTTCTAAGAGTATAGCTTCTTTTAATAGTTGGAGTCTCCCCATCAATAGCAGGGGTAGCACCATTAGGAAGGGGAGTCTTTCTATTATCAAATATGTCTTTTGTAGAGCTTAACGTATTTTTTGTTTCTGCAGAATCAGTTGTATTATCTTTAGTATTGTCAGTATTACCAAAAGTAATAGTTGATTTTGTATTAGTTTTAGGAGATTCTTGAATAGCAGTTTTATTATTTGATTCAAATTTATAATCAGTCTGAATCTTATCAGCATCAGAATCATCAAAAGAGAAGGAAGAGATACAGTCACCAGCTATAGGAGCTTCACTAGTAAATCCACATACTTCACCTTCATCATATTCAAAATCATTTTTAGGAACCTTTGATATTCTTTTTCTAGCCATAAATTATCCTCCATTCAGTAAGTTATATTAGGTTAATCTTTATGTAATTTAGTCTCTTAATAAAGATATATGGTTCTTCATATTAGGATTCTAAAATTCTAAGGAATTTTAGAATAAGTATTCTTGAGAACTTTAGAATAATAGAATTTTAGAACTTAAGAATTTGCTTGTAAAATGCAGGTTAAGAGGCTGGGTATGCAAATTTAATTATAATTTTAATGTTATGGTACAGCATAAAACATATATCCATAATAGCAGTAGCTAAATCTTTAGAGCTGTGAATAAATTAATGGTAGGTGTTTAAAAATGATTAGAGATGAAATTAAGATTAGTTCAGAAGAAGGAGAGTGCTTTGATAAAAAGCAAATAGCATTGGCAATTAGAAATTCTACTTTTCAGGATGATTTGAAATGTTCTTTGTTAGAGGACGGAATATTAGATAAATGCTTAGGATGTAGTTTAAAATATATTTGTGATGGAATAGATCAGGTAGTTGATAATTATGTGGACAAAACTACTGAGGTTGTGAATAATTTTAATTTTGATTAGGCAAATGAAATATTGATATTATTATATTAAAGATAACAGCCCCAAGGATCACATTGAACCTTGAAGCTGTTAGATTTTTTTGCTTAATAATACAATGAAATATTATTAAGAATTTTCATTAAAATAGTTTTCTTTTTTAGAATAGCAGTAGAGTAACACATATCTTTTATATTAGCATAATCCAGAACTGTATAATTTTTAAAGAATACAAAATCTATAAATTGTTTTTCCTCTTCATTTAAATTTATTAGAGCCAGTCTTAAATCTTCATAATCGCACATTTCACATAATGAAGTTTCAGTGGAGACTTCAAGTGAAGGAAAGTCTTTTTCAACATCATCATGTAAGCTTAATGCATCATTACCCTCAGTAGAACTTTTAGTCTTAATTCTCTTGATTAAATCATTCATATTATTTTTAATTGCATTAGTAGCATAGGCAACAAATCTATGCTTTTCTAGATTGTACATCGAAACAGATTTAAAAAGTGACTGATAACATTCCTGGATAATATCATGTTGGTTATACCCATCAACGAAAGTTCTTTTAGAAATATTATAAATTAAAGGTCTAAATTCATAAGCTAATTTTTCTTTTGCTTTTTCATCATTATTTTTGCATCTGGTAACTAAAGTTTCAATATAATCAAAATCCATATAAACCTCCTTCTTCAACTAAGAGTTAGGAATTAAATCAATCAATTAATTTACATATATTGTGTTTAGTATTAAATTTACCTCTACATATAGTATATATGGTTAATAGACATATAACGTATAAGAGAAATTAATATTAAGCATAAAATTTTGAAGGATGGTGTAAAAAATGATTGATTTTATAATTGCTGTTGGTCATACTGCAAGTGGAAATATTGGATGTGGTGTTGTTGATAGAGTTGATGAAAGTAACTGTGTAAGAGAAATTGGAGCTTTGGTTGCAGAGTATTTACAAGAAAAAGGTCATTGTGCTAATTTACTTAGAATAGATAAAAGCAATAGTTATAATTGTGAAGATTGTTATCTTAGAGCAAACCAAGCTAATGAAATTGCAAAGACAGCAAATGTGGAGTTATATGTTGAGATTCATATTAATGCAGGGGGAGGAACTGGTCCAGAAGTATTGGTTACTGGAAAATCAGAAGTGGCTAATCAATATGCAGTGAAGGTAACTAATGCTTTAGCTAGTACTTTAAATTTACCAAATAGAGGTGTAAGGACAAGGAGTCTTATTGTTTTAAATAGAACCGTTATGCCTGCAATTTTAGTTGAGTGTTTGTTTGCTGATAGTTCAGATGTATCTATGTATAATCCAGAAGTTATTGCAAGAGCTATTGTTAATGCATTAGTTGGATTAGATGGTTCTAGTAATGGAGAATGGAAAGCGGGATGGAATAAAAATGATATTGGGTGGTGGTTTTGCACCAATACGGAAAATAAATATTATTATACAGCAGAAAATGGTTGGAAAAATATTGATGGGGAATGGTATATATTTGATGGTAGAGGATATGCATTACAAAATTCCTGGTATTATGATGAAGGTGATAGGGCTTGGTATTACTTAGATGAAAGCTGTAAGATGGTTAGGGGAAATAAGGAGAAGCCTTTGTGGTTGTGGATTGATGATGGTTGTTATGCTTTTAATGTATATGGACAAATGCATTGTGATTGTGTTACTTCTGACGGATGGAAAGTTGATAAGCACGGAGTTTGGATTGATAATTAAATCTTCTACATGGCTTTTTTGTATAAAAATCTGTTTTACTATATAATTTGCGTATTATTATGAAGATAAATTTTAAATATCCATAAATAATAATTAATGACTTCTTATCCATTGGGGGATAATACTTATAATTTTATATTGTGCGTTAATTTAATAGTATAATATTTATTCATATACAAATAATAGTTTAGGTATTTAAAATATCTAAATCATTATTTTAGGAGGAAAATAAAATGAGTATGGCTGTAATGACTCAAAACAAATATCAAGTATGTATAGATGAATGTAACAGATGTGCGCAAGCGTGTTATGAATGTTTTAAAGCATGCTTAAATGAAGCAGACGTCCAAGCAAGAAAAAATTGTATAAGTCTTCTTGTTGAATGTGCGCAAATGTGTGAAATGTCTTCATCAATGATGGCAATGGATAGTCAATTTTCAAAACAACATTGTCAATTATGTGCTACAGTTTGTGATAAATGTGCACAAGAATGTGAAATGTTTAAAGATGATCATTGTCAACAATGTGCTTCTGAATGTCGCACATGCGCTGATGAATGTAGAAAAATGGGCAATATGTAATACAAAAAAATAAGTAATTAATAATATAATTAAGTTATTAATTGCTTATTTACATTAATACCTAAGTAAATGTAATTACGTGCAATAAGCTTGTAATTTGATATAATCTACTGAAATATAACTGAATATATTTAGGATTTCATAATTAAATTTAGACATAACAAAATAAATGTATCTATTAAAAGGAAGTGAATTACAATGAGAACAATAACATGGGTATTAGTTATTGCAGCTGCTATAAGATTAGGAATAATAGGTTTTTTTGGAGCTGACTTCATAGGCTCTTTATTAGGATCTGCACCTGTAGCAATGTCTTGGGTGGATAGAGTAGTTTGCGGGATAGTCGGTGTAGCGGGAGTATATGTAGTTTATTTATTATTCAAGGGTACAAATACTGAAGTTGTTTAAAAAGTTATTTTAAAATAAATATATTATAAAAATATAATGAAAAGAGTTGGCTTTTTTAGTTACAATGATTTTAAGGCAACTCTTTTTTTATTTAACTTCTATTAATTTTCATAGATTATTGTTCTATTCATATTGAATAATACAGACTGTACCAAGACATTAAAAATATATTGGCACAGTTCTAAAATCATGCTGAATCTGTATATATTTTGATTAAGTAATATTGAGCAATCTTAATTTCTCTTTACTTTTAAATATCTAATAATATTTATACAAGTTATTATAATGGCTAACGTTGATAAATTTATATTATATGTAAATGCTGGATTAACAGTAAGCACTAAATAAACAACTAATACCTGATAAGCATACCAAGATATTATACCAGTAGCAATTACAGAATATCTATTTGGATGTCCTTTAAAAAGTGAAGTTAAACCTAATTGTAAGAAATCAATAATCGATAACATAACAATTGAAGTTAATATTAACTTAGTAATTGCTATTTTTGCAAGCGAAGCTGTAGTGCTTAATAAATGGCTAGAAAACATATTCATAGATAGAATTATAATTGGTAGTGTAAAAATTATTGATATTACCATATTTTCTTCAAAAGTATTAACAACAACACTATTTTTTTTGGGTTTAATTGTTAGCTTTTCGTTTACTAAAAAATTATTTTTAAACTTAGTTCTATCATAAGATATAGATTTTTGAGGACATTCATACACACATTTTCTACACTGAATACAATCAGGTGAATTGATTTTATTATCTTTAAAATCAGATGGAGAAACGCCCATAGGACAATTATCTGAGCACTTTCCACAATTTATACAATCTGCAGATACTTCGAGTACCTTCTTATTTTTGCTGAACTTTGCCATTAATGATCCCATACTTCCCATGGGGCAGAAATGACACCAAACTCTATGATTGTATAAAAGAGATAACAGAGTCCCAATAATAATAGATTCCATTATCATTTCGAAGTAAATAAAACCAACTCGATTACCATTTCCCCAGGCTGATTTCATATCATAGATAAACATGATTATCATAGTAATTGCTATGATAATTTTCAGAAAAGTGGATTTGAAAATTTTGGGAACTTTATGACCTCTACTTGTTTTAATGGTTACTTTATCAAAGAAATTACCAATTGGACATATGCTACCACACCAAAAACGCCCGGTAAAAAAACCAACAACGGCAGGTCCCATCATACATATGGTAAATATTAGCGCAACCATGGGGTGTATAAGACCTATTAAAAGATTGGATAGCATAATTAAATAAGAGTACTTCTTCCAGAATACTAAAACTTTGTTTTTCATTTTGATTTAACCCTCCTTGTTCTGAGTTGCTTCTAGCCTGTGAATTATTTTGTCACATCATTATAAAGAGGTATGAGATAATTAAAATACTAACTATGTATATTATCATCTAGACTCCGGTTAGTATCTAATACAACTTCAGATTTTGGTAGACATAAAAATGAAGTTTTTAAAAATTACAAAGTCAGTAATTTTTATATTACCATTATCAAAATTTCAAAAGTATGATATCTTCATAAGTGTTTCAAATGTAATTATATCAAAATAAATTATATAATTTAACTATGAAGTTTTTATGAAGAAAAATGTCATTTTTTAAGAATTTCTTTTAACCATTCATTTCCATATTCTAGTACTTTATCTCTACTATCTTGATTTCTTTTATTTTTGCAATAAGGACAAAAGTTCCAGGTAGGGTTTAAATCATTTTTGCAGAATATACATTTAACCTTTACTTGTTTAACTTTACAATAAGGGCAATAATCCCATTTTTCATCAATGATTTTTCCGCAGGATTTACATTTTTTTTGTACAAATTTATTATTTATCATAAACAACAACTCCAATGCCATAATATATAAAATTATATACATTTATTGGGAAAAAGTCAAAAGTATCTAATTGGCGAAAATGAGTGAATAATAAATATTTATGAAATATGATTTATTTAACAAATATTGTAAGAAATATTGAAGTTCTATGTTTGATGCTGTATAATTTTACTAGTGATTTACAAAAATGGTAGTAATCGAGGGTTATCAGATGAGGAGGATTAGTATGGAAAACAATATATTGTCAATAGGTGTGGATATGGGAAATGACGCTTTTAAAATTATAGGGCCAACTAAGAAGGAATTGTTAGTATTAAATTTAACATCTCCATGGTATGTTAGAAGAGTTATAAATGAGGATACAAGATATCCATTAAACTTATTAGAAGTAGATATTAAAAGTAAAAATGAAAATATAGGAAAATACTTTGTTGGTGGGATGGCCTATAATTTTAATAGAGGTATAATAAAAGAAAAAACTGTGGTAGATAGACATAATGGAAAAGCTGAAGATAAAAATAGTCTTATTGTACTTTTAACTTCTATTGCATTATCTTTAATTACACCTAATAAGACACGAATTAAAGAGAAAGTTGTTTTAGGAACAATGTTACCTACAGAAGAATATTTCAAGAATAACAAAGAAAATGTTAGAATTCTTCAGGACAAACTAATGGGAATTCATCATGTAAAATTTTTAAATCCTATATTTAATGGGATTGAAGTAGAATTCGATATAGTAGGAGTAACTGTTGAGCCAGAGGGACTAAGCGCAATAAATGCAGTAATGTATGATGATGAGGGTGAACTTCTTAACGAATATGTAGAGAAGTATTCAGAACGTACAATACTAGGTTTTGATATTGGTGCTTTAACTACAGATATAACAGTTATGCAAAATTTTGAACTCAGAACTTTCTTTGGAATGGAGAAAGGAACCATAGATCCATTAAATAGAGTAGTTGATTATCTAAAGACAGAACATAAAGTCACTGTCCCAAGACACAAGATAGATAATACTATTATTAAAAATGAGAAATTACTGGTATATGGTAATGAAATACCAGGATTTAAAGATCTTTGCAGTGAGATTATAGAATTTGAAGGGCGCCAATTAGTAGATGAGTTTTCAGCCAAAGCAGCTGCCGCAGGTGTACAACTTCCTGATATAGGCTTATTAATTTTTAATGGCGGAGGATCACTTTTATTTAAACATATTTTAGAAAGTGAGTTAGGAAGAATACCAATGATATTTAGTCAAAATGCTATTATGCTAAATGCACTTGGCGGATGGAAAAATGCCAATAAATATAAAACAGGTTTAAGAGATGCACAACATGACTCATTTGATTATGCAGCAATCACATTGTAGAGTTAAGTAAATGTAAATATAAGTATTATAAAGTGAATTAAAAAAGGATTACCTAAAGCTAGTTTCTTGGGTAATCCTTTTTTATTATTTTAACTTTACCTAAATATACTCAATTTGAATTTAAATCAAATTGAATATCTACTTTTTTTAACGCAATAATACTGATAATATTATATGTATAAGTGTAGAAATAATATTTGTTAAAATATAGGCTTTGAATTTTTATTTTATATAAGCATGCTATAAAAATATGTAATATAAGTATGTGTGTTAAATATTTTGGCACAATAATTGCTTGTATAAAATTAGTAAGGAATAAAATTTACGGAGGTATACAACTATGAAGAATAATAAAATAATTATATATTTATTGTTAGGTGTTATATTAATTATATTTGCATATAATTTCATTTTACCAGGAACTTTCAATAATTATAATAGCGGCATGCATATGGGGATGGGAATGCACATGGGCGGATATAGAAATTCAAATAATTCCCTTAATTATTATTCATACTTACCATATATTATTTTTATCTTTATTTCAGTTATTTTAGGGTTGATGGTATTTAATTATATATTTGCCAATGTAAGTGATAATAAATGTAAAAAATGTGGTTATAAAATTGATAGTGAAACATGGAAGGTTTGTCCTAAATGCGGAACAAAGCTACTTGATAGAGGTGGTGATAAGAAATGACATTATTCTTTTTAATTATATTAGCGATAATTATTTACTACACTCTAATTTATGGGAAAAATCACAAAAATATATTAAAAATAGATGAGAGTAAGAAGTGCCCTAATTGTGGGAATCCTGTAGAAAAGAATTTTAATGTATGCCCAATTTGTAAAGAAACATTGAAAAAGAAGTGTTTTAATTGTGGTGAGATAGTTGATGCATCTTGGAAATATTGCCCTTATTGCGAAGCTAATTTGAGAAAAGGTGAAGAAAAATGAAGCAAAAACTAAAGTATAAGTTATTGATTATTATATTAATTACAATAATATCAATACTGCACTATATGTCAGATACAGTTAATTCTCCCCTTCATCAATTTTATAGGTTATTATATTTTATCCCAATTATTATTGCAGCTTTTAATTTTGGATTTAAAGGCTCTATAGTCATAACTCTTTTAGTTAGTTTAATATATTCACCTCAAAGGTTATTATTTATAGGTTTTAAATTTGAGGCTATTACTGAATTGCTAGATATATTATTATTTTTTGCAGTGGGTGCCATTTCAGGAATTTTAATTGAAAAGAGAAACTTGGCCTTTTTAGAAGTAGATAGTCAATTAAAGAAATATATGATCCTTGAAAATTATACAAATTCAATAATTCAAAGTATAAAGAGTGGAGTTGTTGCTATAAATAATGATTTTTTTATAACTTCAATAAATAATAGTGCTAAAGAGATTTTAAATATGCCAGGTGATGTCATAGGACAGAACTTTTTTGATTTAAATATATGGGACGAAGTTATTAAAAAGCAAATGATAAATGCTGTAGAGAATGAAAGGTTTGTAAAAGATATAGAAATAGAATTATCAAATAATGATAAGAATATTGTTATTAAAGTAGATGTATATCCACTAAGTTTAGAGAATAGAAATAAAGGTCTAGTTCTGATTATTGATGATATAACAGAAATCAAGAAGATTAAGCATCAAATGCAGAGAAATGATAAATTAGCTTCTGTAGGGCAATTAGCAACAGGCATTGCTCATGAAATAAGAAATCCATTAGCTATTATTAAAATGATAGAGCAAACCATGGTAAGTGAACTGAAGGACAATAAAGAGGTTGTAAAAGAATTAGAGATAATTGATGAAGAAATAGAAAGAGCAAATAAGGTTATAAAGTCGCTAATGGAATTTGGAAAACCAAGTAAGAATGAAAGAAATCTATACTCTCTAAATCAAGTAATAGAAGATGTTTTAATTATAGTAAATAAATATACTGATCAGCACAATGTTGAGGTTAATTTGTTAACGTCTGATATTCCTATAATAGAGCTTGATAAGGAACAATTAAAACAGGCTTTTGTAAACTTAATGTTTAATGCTGTAGATGCGATGCCAAATGGAGGAATTGTTAATATATCAACAGAGATATATGAAGATAAATGGATTAGAATAATTTTTGAAGATACAGGGCAAGGAATAAGTGAAGAAAGCATTGAAAAGATATTTGATCCGTTTTATACAACAAAAGATGAAGGAACAGGTTTGGGACTTCCAATAGTACACAGAATTATAGAGGATCATGGCGGGATAATTAATGTTTACAGTAAAATTGGAGAGGGAACTAGGTTTGAAATACTTTTTCCACGAAATTTGGAAGGAGGAATATAGTTGAAAATATTAATTGCAGACGATGAGAAAAATATGAGATGGATATTAGAAAAGAATCTTAAAGAAGATGGCTTTATACCTGTGCAAGCAGAAGACGGGGAAGAAGCTTTTAATAAATTTTTAGATGAAGAGCCTGACATAGTAATACTAGATTATAAAATGCCAAAGCTTGATGGCATGGAGGTTTTAAAAAGAATTAAGAAAATCAATGAAAAAGTGCCTGTAATAATGATAACAGCTCATGGAAGTACAGATGCTGCAGTAGAAGCCATGAAAGTAGGGGCATCAGATTATATTTCAAAGCCTTTTGATATTAAAGAATTGAAATTATCAATTGCCAAAGCTTTAAATCTTGATAAATTAAATAAAGAAATTGATTACTTAAAAGAAACAGTATCTCAAAGTTTTGATGATAAGATAATTGGTAATAGTAAAAGGCTACATGAGGTATTTGAAGTTGTTGATAAAGTGGCAGATACAAATGCTACTGTTTTAATAATTGGTGAAAGTGGAACTGGTAAAGAAGGAATAGCAGCTTCCATTCATAAAAAAAGTATTAGAAAAGATAACCCTTATATAAAAGTTAATTGTGGTGCTATTCCAGAAACTCTAATAGAAAGTGAATTGTTTGGATATGAAAAAGGTGCCTTTACAGGAGCTGCTAGCAGAAAGTTAGGTAGATTTGATAGGGCACAGGGAGGAACTTTATTTTTAGATGAAATTGGAGAGCTTAGTCTTGCACTTCAGGTAAAAATATTAAGAGTACTGCAGGAAAAAGAATTTGAGCGTGTAGGTGGTACAGAAGTTATTAAATCAAATGTTAGGATAATTGCTGCTACCAATAGGGATTTAGAAAAAATGGCTGAGAAAGGGGAATTTAGAGAGGATTTACTATATAGACTTAAGGTTATACCAATAAACATGCCTGCTTTAAGGGAAAGAAAAGAGGATATTCCTTTATTAGCTGATTTTTTCATAGATAAATATTCAAGTGAAATAAATAAAGGAAAAATTCACATTGAAAAAGATGTAATAGAACTATTAATGGCTTATGATTTTCCAGGAAATATAAGAGAGCTGGAAAACCTAATAGAAAGACTAGTTATTTTATCAGTCGATGGAGTAATAAAAGCATCAATGTTGCCTAAGGAAATAGTAAAAGGTGCATACTCAAATAAAAAAGACATTTTCGTATTACCGGAAGATGGAGTTAATCTAGAAGAAGTAGAAGAAAGTCTTGTAAGACAGGCGCTAGAGAGATCTAAAGGAAATCAAACCCATGCAGCAAAATTATTAGGAATGTCAAGGCATGCTCTTATATATAGAATGGATAAATATAATTTAAAATAAATAATCTTTAAATGCAGATGCTGCAGGTATCTGCACTTGAATTTTTAGGAAGCAATCGTATATTATGACGATTGCTTTTTTGTAAGCGAATAATTAAATGCAGGTGTTCAAAATTCTACAGTTATGTGTAAAAATATGAACAGTATTTATAATCCTTATTAGATAAAGTTCTCTTAATAAAAATATAATAGTTTTTATTTATCTAATATTAAATGCGATAAATCCCAAGGATATCATAATGAAGAATAAATATCTAAAAGAATATATATCTTCATAATATCTACATAATAAAATCGTAAAATAAAATAAAGATAAAACAATATTAAAAGTTGGCATACTTTTTGCTAGTTAATATGAGTATAGATAAAAATAATTATTTTGAGAAGGTGAAAATGTATGAAGAAAGATGCAACTTTAAAAGTTATTGTTTTCTCAGTATTAGGATTACTAATTCTATGGCTAGCAAGTTCCTTATTATTTTCAACTGGAAATGGAATTAGTGTTAATTTTAGAGGATATTATGGAGGTGAACATATGTATATGGGAAATGGTTATGGTTTTGGATTTGGAGGAACAATATCAGTATTATTAATGTTTCTTATAAAGATTCTACTTTTTGTATTTGTAGTAGCGTTAATAATAGGTTTAATCTTAGTTGTAAAGAATAGTATTTTTACACCAGAAGATATAGCAACTATAAAAGGTGCTTTTACTTCAAAAAATCAATTACCTAAAAAGGTATGTGATGCTTGTGGTAAAGAATTAGATACAAAGTGGAAAGTTTGTCCATACTGTGGAAAAGAAGTTCACAATACAATAGAAGTATAAAAAAATAAAAGTAATAATTAAGGTCATTACGAAAAGATAAATATGGGGAGGAATTAAAATGAATAAAAATCCATGGTTAAAATTAGCTGGAGTATCGCTTGCAGGTATAGTATTGAGTTTTGGTATACTTTTTAGTTTACAACAATTCAATACGTATAGTAATTATAATGGTTACCAAATGCAAAATGGTATGAACAATGGAAATAACAATATGCAAATGCAAGGTAATATGAATACACAAGGTGGAATGAACATGCAAGGAAACATGGGCATGATGGGTGGAATGAATGGTAATATGCCAATGCAAGGAGGCATGAATGCACAAGGCGGTATGAATATGCAAGGTAATATGAATTCCCAAGGTGGTATGTCACAAGGTGGCGGCATGATGGGTGGCATGATGAGTATGATGAATGGAATGATGTAATAAAATAATATTTTTAGTAAATAATAAATATATAGTTGGGAGTGACAAGTTATGAATAAAAAATTATTAATAGCAGCAGGAGTAGTTGCACTTGCAGTAGTAGGATATTTAATTTATATGTACGTGTTAATGCCACCAGGATCAATGTAATAATTTATATAACTGAAATAAGGCTGTCAATTTTACATAAAACAATTTGACGGCATTTTATTAATATTAAATAATTTAAAAAGATAGTTGGGAGTGACAGAATATGAATAAAAAACTATTAATAGCAGCAGGAATAGTTGCACTTGCAGTAATAGGATATTTAATTTACATGTATGTATTGATGCCACCAGGATCAATGTAATAATTATGATAATTAAAAAATGCTGTCAATTTTATATACAACAACTTGACGGCGCTGTATTAATGTTGAATATTCTGAAAAAATAGTGGGAGTGATGTAGTATGAATAAAAAATTATTAATAGCGGCAGGAATAGTTGCACTTGCAGTAGTAGGATATCTAATTTACATGTACGTATTAATGCCACCAGGATCAATGTAATAACATATAATGTTCAAGTTAAGCTGCTAATTTTGTATAAAACAAGTTAGCAGCTTTTATTATGTACTGAATACCAACATCTATAAGTTATTTTGATTAAAATTAAAGGAATCGATATTTAAGTACAAATAAATCAATTTATAGAGTGAGATAAGTGATTTAGAGTAAAATTAAATATATTTAATTAAGACTAAATTTGTGGAAATCCTATTATATATGACTTATTCTTACTGTTTTTATGCTACGATACTTTAAAAATATATACTATTATAACAAATCTTATGTATATGGTGGCATGATAATTGCCTATATAAAAATTAATAATAATTTAAAAATTATAGAGGTGTTCGTCATGAAGAATAATAAAATAATTTTACATTTATTAGCATGTTGCAAATTATTAGCTGCTTTAGTTGTCCATTTTTTATAGCATCTTCTTTCATTCTCATAAATTATAGCATCAACAGCAGTTTTTGAATAACTGTTATGGCTAACGCAAGTGTATACTTTTTTGTGTATTTTTTTAATTTTTCAAGATATCCTTCAAGAGTTTCAATTGAACGTTGTAATGTAGTCTTTCTTTTCCCACATCTGTAGACGAATTCTATGCCTTCAGACTTTTTCAGTGCATAAAGTTTTTTTCTAAGCTTTTTTACATGTTTCATTTGAACTGTATTTTTATAAATAACTTAATATCATAAATGAAGTTAGTCATCTCTGCAAGAATTTATTCTGCACATAGAGCAAAATGTAAGCTTCTAAATATTGCAAATGTGGCATGATCCGGAGCAGTGAAACCCTCAAGTAAAAACATAAAATTAATATCTCTAATGCATGCATTTTCAATGTCTCTATATGAATATAGTTTATTCATATAAGCATAAATAAAAATATTTTATCATAAATCTTAGATTCGTAGAATCTGAGATTTATTTTTTTATGCAAAAAGAGCCGTGCACAAATTTTAGTGCGACAACCTCTTTTATCTTTCGAAAGTAAATTGAATTAGTGAGCATTTTATGTTGTAAGCCAGAGATTAGATAAAAGTTGTACAAGATTCAACAGTTAATTGTAAAAATATGAACAGTTCATATAAATATAAGATAAGATTTATTTATGTATAAATAGTAGCTTATATTAAATGGAGCAGCGAAATGAAATTAGAGTGGATTATATTTATAAAGTAATGATAAAAAATTAAAAAACATGGATAACTTCATGAAATCAACATAAATAAGTTTTAATATATGAAAAGATAAAATAACATTAAAAGTTGGCATGGTTTTTGCTAAATATATAAGTGTGAAGAAAAATAATAATTTTAGAAGGAAGAAGGGAAATTATGAAAGAAGTAAATTTTAAGCTTATTATTTTCAGCAGGAAATGGAATTAATATAAATTTTAGAGGAAATTATGGAGGTGGGCATATGTATGTCGGAAATGTTTATGGTGTTGGAGTTGGTGGAACAATATCAGTATTATTAATGTTCTTTATAAAAATTCTATTCTTTGTATTTGTGGCAGCACTAATAATAGGGTTAATTATAGTAGTAAAAAATAATATTTTTACTACTGATGATATTGAAACTATAAAAGGTACTTTCAATTTAAAGAATAAAACAACTAAGAAAATCTGTGATGATTGTGGAAAAGATTTAGATTTAATATGGGAGTTTTGTCCATATTGTAGAAAAGAAGCTAAAAGTATAAATATAGAAGCTGAAAGTGTAGATACAGAAATCGTAAATATAAAAAAGGAAACTGAAAATACAAAAACAGAAATTGAAAGTATAAATATAAAAGCCGAGAGTGTAAATACAGAAATTGTAAATTTGAAAAAGGAAACTAAAAACATAAATGTACAAGATGATAATATAAATAAAGAAACTCAAAATACGAAAAAGAAGCTAAAAAAACAACCAAAGTATAAAATTAAAAATAATAATTAAAAGTATTATAATCAAAATAACAAATATGGGGAGGAATATAAAATGATAAATAGAAATCCATGGTTTAAATTAGCAGGTGTATCGATTGCAGGTATAGTATTAAGTTTTGGTGTGCTTTTTGGATTACAAGAATATAACACGTATAAGTATACTAATGGCTATCAAATGCAAGGTAATATGAATACTCAAGGCGGAATGCAAATGCAAGGTAATATGAATGCTGGGGGCGGAATGAACATGCAAGGCAATATGCCAATGCAAGGAAGCATGAATACTCAAGGCGGAATGAACATGCAAGGCAATATGCCAATGCAAGGAAGCATGAATGCTCAAGGCGGAATGAATATGCAAGGCAATATGCCAATGCAAGGAAGCATGAATACTCAAGGCGGAATGAATATGCAAGGAAGCATGAATTCTCAAGGTGGTATGTCACAAGGTGGCGGCATGATGGGAATGATGAATGGGATGATGGGAATGATGAATGGGATGATGTAAAAAGAATCTTGTTAGAAAGAATATAATAATTTATATAACTGAATAAGGCTGTCAATTTCATGTATAACAATTTGGCAGCTGTACATTAATTTAAGATAATTTAAAGGAGGAGTTACTATGGGAATAGGAGCAGTATTATTGCTTTATTTAATTAAAATACTATTTATAGTATTTGTTGTTAGTTTACTAGGAGGAATAGCGTTAATAGTAAAAAATAATATATTTACACCAGAAGATATTGAAATTTTGAAAGGAACTTTCAAAAATAAAAAATCGAATGGTCAAGAAGAAATTAAAACAGTTCAATATGAAGAAGTTTAATTATGGATTATTAAACTTATGGTTTTAAAATAATTACCAAGAAGTTCATATGATAATCTTCAAATCAGGCTTGCAAATATAAGAAACTATATTAGGAGGGATATATTTTGAACGGAACAGAAGAGATACATGTATTAAAAGAAGAAGTAGAAAAATTGAGAGACAAGCTCAATAAAGATGTTACTATAAATTTTAAATATATGAGCAAGGATAAATATAAAAATTTATTAGCTATAAGTGAAAAGCTTGATTACGCTATAGTTAATTATATAAAAAGTTCTAGCAGATAAGTCCAAAATTATCTATCAAGCAAGAGTGTCATTCTAATATAGTATGTCTATATTGCAAGCTTGTTTATAGAACGTTAAAGTTCTTATTATGTAAGTGTTAATGATGTAGAAAATAATTTTTATAGCTATGATAAAAATATAGAATTAATAGAAAATAAAACAAATCAGGAGGAGAAGTAATTATGAAAAATAATGCATGGTTTAAATTAG
>NZ_QXDJ01000008.1:0-101470 GCF_003575225.1 Clostridium chromiireducens
TCACTTAATCTCGTGATGATGGCATAGAGGTAACACTCCTTCCCATTCCGAACAGGAAAGTTAAGGTCTATAGCGCCGATGGTACTGCACGGGCGACTGTGTGGCAGAGTAGGACGTTGCGAGGTAATTGTAAAAGATAGTTGTAATAACTATCTTTTTTATTTTACGTGAAAACTTCCATTCCATATATGCTTATCAGTGGGATGACTGTGTACCAAGAGACCTTTTTATAAACGAAAATATAAATGTTTTTATTTGGAATTTGATTATGACCGCGCTGGGGACTTTGAACCCTTAAGATATGTGATACGAAGATTAAATATAACAAAGAAAATCATTAAATTTATATTTAAGTATAATAGTTATATCATAGTGAAAAAATACCTTTAAACTAATTAATAAATAAAGTGGAGGTATGTTATATGAAAATAGAAGGTTACTTTAGTGGTATTAAAGCTGCAAATGAAGCTGTTGATGCTTTAAAAAAAGTAGGTATACAAGATGCTGTAGCTGATATAAATGAGCATTACGTAGGAGGAAGTGATTCAAATATTTTAGAAGTCGGTAGAAATCCAATTAATATGTCTGATCTTGTGCTTACTAATGATGCCCATGATGCAGGTCCATTAGCCGCTGCTAGTCCAATGGTAAGTGGTATGGGTGGATTTGAAGAAATTGCAGATGTAAATTATAGGGTTATCGTAAATGCAGAAGAAAATGATGCAGAAAAGGCAAAACAGATTATTGCAAAAATTGGGGGAGATTTAAGGGAGCATAATTTTAAAATGCCCCAAGGACTAGAAAATGTATCACTAGACGATTTAATGAGCATTATGATCAATGATATAAATAGCAGTAGAAGCTGAGTATAGATTTATATTTATAAAATAAAGTAGGTTGTTGAATAATTAATTTTTTAATGTATAGAATTTATTGAAAAATTAATTATTCAACAACCTATTATATCTTCAAGAATGAAGTTATCTCATCAGACATTTCCTCCATTTCATCATGGGATTTATAAAATGTATAGATTTAAAATAATTAAGTACATATTAGTTTAGGAATATTGGTGTATATGATTTATATAACAGTATGAATAATATGTAGACAAAAGCATTATAGTATTAATATAATGAGTTAAATAAGATATAAGGAGGAAACATTATGTTAAATATAGGCTGCCATTTATCAGCTTCAAAAGGATTTGCAAATATGGGCAGAGAAGCAATTAAACTGGGAGGAAATACATTTCAATTTTTCACTCGCAATCCAAGGGGGAGCAAAGCTAAGGATATTGATGAAAAAGATGTACAAGAGTTTTTAAAACTTATACAAGAAAATAATTTTGCTACAATTTTGGCTCATGCTCCTTATACTTTAAATGCTTGTTCTGCGGATGAAAATACAAGAAATTTTACTATAGAAGTGATGAAAGATGATTTAGCGCGCATGGAATATATACCAAACAATTTTTATAACTTTCATCCAGGAAGTCATGTGAAGCAGGGTGTAGAAATGGGGATAGAATATATTTCAGGTATGCTAAACTCAGTGTTAACTGAAAATCAAACAACAACTGTATTGCTTGAGACAATGGCTGGTAAAGGAACGGAAGTAGGGCGTACTTTTGAGGAATTACAGGAAATAATAAAACGTGTAAAGCTATCAAATAAGGTTGGAATATGTCTTGATACTTGCCATGTTTACGATGCAGGCTATGATATTGTAAGTAATCTAGACAATGTGTTAGAACAGTTTGATAAAATAATAGGTTTAAATAAGTTATGCGCCATACATTTAAATGATAGTATGAATCCTTTTGAAAGCCATAAGGATAGACATCAAAAGATTGGAGAAGGTTCGATAGGATTAGATGCGATTATAAATATTATTAACCATCCAGCTCTACGTAAGCTGCCATTTTTTTTGGAAACACCAAATGAATTAGATGGTTATGCTAAAGAAATAAAATTATTAAAAGAGAATTATTTAGAGTAAAAATATATAAAGCATTGTTGATTGGAGAGAAAAATAAATATTTTAATTGCACATAATAAAATTAAAGTTTAATTACAATAAATTATACAATATTAAACTTATGGTATAATTATACTATTAAAATAATATACAAGGTTAAGGTGGAAAGAAAATGAGGAAAATAAAATATTTAAATTTAATATTATTAACGGTAGTAATGAGCTTACTTGTATTTGCTGGTTGCGGGAAGACTAGCAGCTCTAACAAGTCAGAGGCTAATAACACTTCTCAGAGCAGTGAAAAGAATAATTCAAGTTCATCAGAAGAAAATAAAAATTTGCCTATAGTAACAATAAATGTGGAGGGATATGGAGTTATAGAAGCAGAATTATATCCAGAAATAGCTCCGAATACAGTTAATAATTTTATAGACTTAGCAAATAAGAATTTCTATAATAATTTAAAGTTTCACAGGGTAATTAAAGGATTCATGATCCAAGGCGGTGACCCAAAAGGAAATGGTACTGGTGGTCCAGGTTATTCAATTGAAGGAGAATTTACATCAAATGGTTTTGCAAATAGTTTAAAGCATACAAAGGGTGTTCTTTCTATGGCAAGAACTCAAGATCCTAATAGCGCTGGAAGTCAATTCTTCATAATGTCAGGAGACGCTCAAAATCTTGATGGAGAATATGCTGCGTTTGGAAAGGTTATATCAGGACTAGACGTGGTTGACAAAATTCAGAATGTAGAAACTAATTCATCGGATGCACCAAAGAAAGATGTGGTTATCACATCGATATCTGTTGATACAAAAGGTGTGCAATATAACGAACCTAAGAAGAAGTAGTTAACTTCAAAAATATTAGAAATATAAAAATACTTGCATAAAGAGATTATTTTAAATTTACAGCTAAACAACTGAAAGGGAATATGTGTGTTTGATTCTTATAAATATTGAGCAAACACACATATTCCCTTTCTAAACATAGCTTAAGTATAAATGAAGAATTTTCATATTTCCACAGTTAGTCATTGATTCGCTTTAAGTTTTTCATAATACCTTTATACAGTTTTTTTGCATGCACAGTCATAAAAGTTTATTTTACAATTTATTTTATCAAGATTTTTTTGTAATTCTGCAATTTGGCTTATAACTTCCTCACGATGTTTTATGAATATTTCTCTACGAACATCAATAGTATTATCGCCTTTAAGACATAATTGAATATATTCTTTTATTTGTTTTATAGGCATACCTGTATTTTTAAGACAACAAATAAGCTCAAGCCATTCTAAATCCTTTTCCTTGAAATCTCTATTACCTGAATCACTGCGGTCAATAAATGGTAATATACCTTCTTTCTCATAATATCTAAGAGTATGTGGTGTTAAATGAGTTCTTTCGGCAACTTCGGCAATACTGTATCCCATAAAATATATCCTCCCTTAAGTTTTATCATAGATTTTATATCTTAGAGTATACTCTAAGAGTTGAGATTTGTAAAATCCTATAATTTAAGAAGAGCCCATTAAAATGAATTTTTCACCTTGTATCAAAAAAGTGTAATACTAAAATCATGAATAACGAAATAAGTGTTGCAATCACGAAATTACTTTTTTATTTTAGAGGAAACGTTCAAAAAATATGTTGACTTAGAGCTAACTCTAAGATGTAGAATATATATGTATAGCAATTTATTGTGTAAATTATCGTATTTTAGGAGGGATTGTTTTGTTATATAGAACACTTGGAAAGACTAATGAAAAGGTTTCTACTCTTGGATTTGGTTGTATGAGATTACCTATAATTGATGGAGATACAACTAAAATTCATGAAGAAAAAGCCACTGAAATGATTCGTCATGCAATTGATCAAGGGGTTAATTATATAGATACTGCATACCCTTATCATGGAACAGGAATGGGAAATGGAGGAGAAAGTGAGCCATTTGTAGGTAGAGCACTAAAAGATGGATATAGAGAGAAAGTTAATTTAGCAACAAAACTTCCTAGCTGGGCAATTAAGACTAGAGAAGATATGGACAAATATTTAAATGAACAATTAGAACGTCTACAAACAGACAAGATAGATTTTTATTTAGTGCATGCTTTGAATAAAGGTTCTTGGGAAAACCTAAAGAAGTTAGGAATAGATGAATTCTTAAATTCAGCAATTAAAGATGGAAGAATAAGATATGCAGGATTCTCATTCCATGACAAACTAGAAGTTTTTAAAGAAATAGTAGATTACTATGATTGGTCATTCTGTCAAATCCAATATAATTATTTAGATGAAGATTTCCAAGCAGGGACTGAAGGGTTAAAATATGCTGCAGATAGAGGTTTGGGAGTTGTTATAATGGAACCACTTAGAGGTGGAAAAATAGTTAGAGATCTTCCAGAAGTAGTTACTGATACATTTAATAAAGCTGAAATTAAGAGATCTCCAGCTGAGTGGGCACTAAGATGGGTATGGAATCATCCAGAGGTATCGGTAGTACTAAGTGGTATGAACATAATGGATAATGTTACTGAAAATATTAGAGTAGCAAGTGAAGCCTTACCAAATTCACTAACAGAAAAAGAATTAGAAATAATGGATAATGTTAAGAAGGCGTTTAAAGAAAGAATAAAAGTTAACTGTACAGCTTGCGAGTATTGTATGCCGTGTCCAGCAGGTGTAAACATTCCTAAGAATTTTGCAGTATATAATGAATATAACATATTTCTTACTCCGGCAACAGAAAAAGAACTTAAGGAAAGATATAATGGAGTGGCGCTATCAGAAAGAGCAGATAAATGTGTTGAATGTGGAAAATGTGAAGGACATTGTCCTCAAGCGATTAAAATCCGTCAGGAACTAAAAAATGTTACAGCATTATTTGCATAGAATGAAATAGGATAAATCTTATATATTAATATGGTAAAATTCTAAAGAATTTTACCATATATATTCTTAAACATATATATTCTAAAGAATATGTATTAATATAAGCAGGAGCAGTCATTAAACAAAGCGCTTTTGTGTACATAAAACTAAGAATATTAAATATAATTAAGAGAACCAGAAATATATGTTGTAAGGAGAATAACTATATGCATATACCTGATAATTATTTAAGCCCTTCAACCTGTGCTACTTTTGGAATTGCTATGTTACCAGTTTGGAGAAGAGCTAGTACAAAGGTAAAGTCAGAAATTACAAGGCAAAAGATGCCGCTGCTTGGAGTATCAGCAGCGTTTTCGTTTTTAATTATGATGTTTAATATACCTCTTCCTGGTGGGACTACAGGTCATGCTATTGGTGGTGCACTTGTTGCTATTTTGCTTGGGCCATACTCTGCTGTATTTGCTGTAACTATAGCTCTTGCAATTCAAGCATTGTTTTTTGGTGATGGAGGAATTTTAGCTTTTGGAGTAAATTGTTTTAATATGGCTTTTATAATGCCATTTACAGCATTTTATATATTTCAATTAACAAAAAAATTATTTAAGACTCAAAAAGGCGAATATATTGGAGCGTTTATAGGCGGTTATATTTCTGTTAATACAGCTGCTTTATTTGCGGCACTTGAGTTTGGTGTCCAACCTTTGCTTTTTAAGGATTTCTTAGGATTGCCACTATACAGTCCATATGGTCTAGCTATATCTATTCCTGCTATGATGCTGCCGCATTTGCTGATAGTTGGTTTTTTAGAAGGATTAATTACATTAGGAGCCTATAGCTATATCAAAAAGGCATCACCAGAATTAATATATGAAGGAAAATCAAATAAAGCCAAATCGTTATATATTACTATAGGAATTCTTATCTTAGCTACTCCGATAGGGTTATTAGCAAATGGAACTGCTTGGGGAGAATGGGGCTCGGAAGAAGTAAAGAATTTAGTAGGATTTGTGCCTGAAGGTATGGAAAAAGGAGTTCAATTTAATTCTCTAATTCCAGATTACAGTTTTGGATTTCTTAAAGAATATCTCGGATATATTTTATCAGCATTAATAGGAGTAACAATAATTTTAATTATTTTCAAAGTAATAAGCAAAATCAATTTGAAGAAAAATATTAAAGGAGATTAAATGATTCCAGAATGGCT
Organism: Clostridium chromiireducens; assembly: GCF_003575225.1. NCBI lineage: Bacteria > Bacillati > Bacillota > Clostridia > Eubacteriales > Clostridiaceae > Clostridium > Clostridium chromiireducens. Next base: position 6,078 of record NZ_QXDJ01000008.1, read on the forward strand.
TTCAGCAAAAGATAATTATGTTCCGAAGGAAGAAAAAAGTTTATATATTGAAAAAAGTATTTTTTCAATAATTAGGATAATCTCAATTATTAGACAAAGCAAAAATCAAGATAAAGTACTTTATCTAATAAATCCAACTTTAAAAGTTATAAGTACTATAATAATGATCTTATGTATATCTCTTTCAAGAAATCTTAGATACTTACTGATAGTAGATATATATGTTTTAGCAAATCTTTTTCTTATGGAAAAGAGATCTAGAAAAAGAATATTAATTAGAAGTATTATATTTCCTTTAATAACTCTAATAGCATTAATGCCATCTATGTTTTATGGAAATATATATAATAGTTTATTGCTTTTTCAAAAATTAATAATAACCATATTACTTATGAATATGTTATCCCATCATACTAAATGGAGTGAAATTAGTAAATCTTTAAAACTATTATTTATACCAGATATATTTATATGGATTATGGATATAACCATAAAATATATTGTTCTTCTTGGTGAATACTCTATTAACTTACTATATGCATTAAGACTTAGATCAATTGGTATAACTAATAACAAATATAATTCGCTAACTGGAATTATGGGGAACTTATTTATAAAGTCTTACAAAATGAGTGAAGAGATGTTCCATGCTATGGAATGTAGGGGCTTTGTGGGAGAATATACTTCAAAGATCAATCTTAGGTTTAAAAAAGCAGATTATGTTTATTTAGCTGTAAATATACTTTTGGTCATTTTGTTTATATTATAATTTCCTTTCAGATGTCTTACTAAACAAATTTAGGAGAAATATTAATGATAAGATTAGAGAATATTTCATTTACATACAAGAATAAAATAGCGCTTGATAATGTGAATGTCCATATAAAAGAAGGTGAATCTATAGCTATAATAGGACCAAATGGGAGTGGTAAATCAACTTTTTTAAAATTATTAAATGCTATTATTTTCTCAAGCCATGGAAAATATATATTTGATAAAATCGAGATAAACGAAGAAACATTAAAAGATACTAAGTGTTTAAAATTGTTTCATAAGAAGGTGGGTTTTGTATTCCAAAATTCTGACGCTCAGCTTTTTTGTTCAACTGTATTTGAAGAAATAGCATTTGGGCTTTTGCAAATGGGTTTACCAGAAGAAGAAATTAATAAGAGAGTAAGTGATTGTTTAAATCTGCTTAATATAGATAAATTAAAAGAAGAGCATCCTTACAATCTAAGTGGAGGAGAAAAAAAGAGAGTAGCAATTGCTAGCGTTTTAGCTATGAATCCAGAGGTGATAACTCTAGATGAGCCTATGAATGGTATAGATCCTAAGGGGAAAAGGTTTCTAAGAGAATTACTAATTGGTTTAAATAAAAGTGGTAAAACTATAATTTGTGCTACTCATGATTTTGAATATATTGAAGGCGTTTTTAATAGAGCTATTGTGTTTTCTGATGAACATAAAATAATAAGAGATGACGAGTATGAGAAGATCATAAAAGATGAAGAGTTTTTAAGAAAATACAACATTATATAGTTTAAGACAGTGATAATTAATTTATTTAGCCTATACCAATAAATTGAGGGAGTGAATTTAATGAAGATATTATATTATGATTGTTTTTGCGGCATAAGTGGAGATATGAACTTAGCAGCATTATTAGATTTAGGAGTGCCTAAGGAATATTTGCTGAAAGAAATTTCAAAACTTAATTTAGATTCTGAATATGAGATAAAGATTGAAAGTGCTGCAAAACTTGGGATAACGGGAACTAGAGTAGATGTTATATTAAAGAATAAGTTACATAATAATGAAAAAGGTGAACACAGTCATTCTCACAACCATGACCATTCTCATACACATGGCGAGAAAGGGCACGATCATGATCACTCTGATGATCATGACGGAAATGGCCACAATCATGAGAATAATCATTTAGACAATCATGGTCATAGCCATAGTCATGCGGATGAACATGAGCATCACCATAGAAATTTAAAAGATATAGAAAATATAATAAATTCTAGTGATTTAAATGATAATGTAAAAAAATTAAGTTTAGATATGTTTATGAGAGTAGCAGAAGCTGAAGCAAAAGTTCATGGAAAATCTTTATATGAAGTGCATTTTCATGAAGTAGGTGCTATTGACTCTATAGTTGATATGGTAGGTGCAGCTATTTGTTTGGATTATTTACAGATTGATAAAATTATTGCATCTCCAGTTCAAGTTGGAGGCGGTTTTGTTAAATGTGCTCATGGGCTTATGCCAGTTCCTGCACCAGCGACAGTTGAAATATTAAAGAATATTCCAATTAATACTGGAATAGTGCAATTTGAAACAACTACTCCTACAGGGGCAGCAATACTCGCAGCTAATGTTCAAGAGTTTACAACAAAAATAGATTTTTCAATAAATAAAATAGCATATGGAATTGGTCATAGAGATCTAGAGATTCCTAATGTTTTAAGAGTTTATCTAGGAGAAAAAGAAAGTTCAGAGAAAATAGAAGAGCAATATATATTAGAAACTAATATAGACGATATGAATCCAGAATTTTATGGTTATGTTGAAGAAAGACTTTTTGATGCGGGAGCGTTAGATGTTTTTAAAACACCTATATTTATGAAAAAGGGAAGACCAGGAATAAAGTTAAGTTTATTAATTGGCGAAGAAATCGAAAAAGAAGTTTTGGGTATAATTTTTGAGGAAACCACTTCTATAGGGGTAAGAAAATATAAAGTTGAGAAGATAATGCTTGATAGAGAATTTTCAAAGGTACAAACCCAATATGGGGAAGTTACCATTAAAAAATCTTTTTATAAAGGAAATTTAGTTAAATATAAACCGGAATATGAGGATTGTAAGAAGATTGCAAAAGAAAATAATGTAACTATGGAAAAGCTTTATAAAGAAATTTATAGTAAAACTTCAGATATTTATAATAAGTAGATTAGTAATGGAAAATATATGTGTGAGAGGCGGAAGAAGTAAATGATAAAGAGTGATAAATATAATGAGTTAGTAAAGTATCTTAAAAGATTAGGAAGAGTAGTCTTAGCATTTTCAGGAGGAGTAGACAGCACATTCTTGCTTAGAGTAGCAAAAGAGGCTTTGGGAAATGATGTAAAAGCGGTTACAATACTATCACCATATATTCCAAAATGGGAAATAGCAGAAGCTAAAGAATTAGTTAATGAATTAGGAGTACAGCATGAAATTATAGAAGCTCCAATTATTGATTCAATTAAATTTAACCCTGAAGATAGATGTTATCTTTGCAAGACAGCAGTATTTAGTATGATATTAACTGTTGCAAAAGAACAAGGATATGATTGTGTAATTGACGGAACTAACTTTGACGATATAAGTGATTATAGGCCAGGCCTTAAAGCATTAAAAGAATTAGAAGTAAAAAGCCCTCTTTTAGAGTGTAAGTTAACTAAGGCGGAAATACGAGAATTTTCTAAAGAATTAGGCCTTAATACCTGGGATAAGCCGCCATATGCTTGTCTTCTAACAAGAATACCTTATGGAAATGAATTAAAAGTTGAAGATTTTGAGAAAATTGAAAATGCAGAAAAATTTATGATGAGTATCGGTTTTAGAGCTGTTAGAGTAAGATGTCATGGGGAGCTAGCAAGAGTTGAGGTAAGCAGACAAGATAGAAGTAGGTTATTTAATGAAGAACTTTTAGACACTATTTCTGAAAAAATAAAAGAATGTGGATTTAAATATGTAACATTAGATCTACAAGGATATAGAGTAGGAAGTTTTAATGAAACTATAAATATTCAGAGTGATATTTAGACTTAGGTGACAACCCGGCGAAATAAGTAACATATTATCTTACTTATTTCTAGTGTATTGATTAACATATGTAAAAAATTATGATTGTTAATTCAAATATTAAGTAAAAGCATAGTTTGCATGTTTGTATCGAAAAATTAAAATTGACAGAATGTGATGACTACCAAGGTATATTTAAATGGCATAATAAATAGTGAACAAGAATCTTAGGAGGATTATAAGGCAAATGGATAAGGAAGAAATTAAAGGCTTATTAGAAAGTGTAAAAAATAATAAAGTAAATATAGAAGAAGCTCTAGAAAAATTGGAAGATTTACCTTTTAAAGATTTAGGTTTTGCTAAGATAGATAATCATAGAGAAATTAGAGTAGGTTATCCGGAAGTAATATATTGTGCAGGAAAAACAGTAGAGCAAGTTAAAGAAATCGTTAAGTTTATGCTAACAAAAAATAATAATATATTAGGAACTAGAGCTACTGAAGAAATGTATAATGCGGTGAAAGAAATATGTGAAGAAGCAGAATATAATAAACTTGGAAGAACCATAACAATTAAAAAGAAGGAACAATCTCCAACAGAAAGTTATATCGCAATTGTTGCAGCAGGAACTTCAGATTTACCAGTAGTGGAGGAAGCTTATGAGACTGCGAAGATTTTAGGTAACAAAGCTCTGAAGATAACAGATGTAGGTGTTGCAGGTATACACAGGCTTTTCTCAAGATTAGATGTTATAAGAGGAGCAAAAGTTGTTATAGTAATTGCAGGAATGGAAGGAGCTTTAGCTAGTGTTATAGGAGGATTAGTAGATAAACCTATAATAGCAGTTCCAACAAGTGTTGGATATGGAGCTAATTTTGGAGGAATTGCAGCTTTATTATCTATGTTAAATAGTTGTGCTAGTGGAGTGAGTGTAGTTAATATAGACAATGGATTTGGAGCAGCATATAATGCTAGCATAATTAATAAGCTTTAAATAAATAAAATTTTCAAAATCATAATTTTTATTAAATAATAACTTTACATAAGTAGAAAGTAAATAGGTTATTATTTTCAATTTAATAAAGTATAAAAAGCGTTTAAATGTACACCCTAATAATGAGGTGATACAAATGGATAATAATAAAAATAGAATAAAAGACAGGCCTAAATCTAATGCTGAACGTAGAAAAATAGACCCTAAGGGGAATGCAGATTTGGGGATTATTGACGGTAAAAAGATAGGTGCGCCGCCTCATAAAGAAAAGGATCACCTATAGAATAAGTAGGATATATCAAAATAATTATTATATTTAATTTGATATATCCTTTTATATTTTTACTCAATAAGTTTATGTAAAAAATAATTTTACATAAACTTATTTATGCTAAAATATTATGTAAAAGGAGAATATTAAAATGGAATTAGAGTTAGATGTATGTGAATTAGGGAAAGCCTTAAAAAAAATAGAAGAAAAATATAAGTTGGGTATATTAGTTAAGTTAATATTAAATGGAGGATGGATGACCATTAGAGGCACGGCTTCAATATTAAAGTATCCAGATGGTGAAAAAACAGACTGCGGTGGAAAAGGTGATAATATCATTGATATAAGAGTTGAGAACGAAGAAAGTCTAGAAGGAATAACAATAAAAATTACTGGGATTAAGAATAAGAAATTTAAGATAGATATCTCAAGTACCCGATATAAAGAGATAAATCCCAATAATCTAACTATTAATCAAATAAAAATAAATGAAAACGAAAGCAAATTAAGAATTGATGAAAATATCATTTTTACAATAGCTGCACCCATTGATGAAATAAGTAAGCTTATAGAGTGTTAAATAACCAAAGTATAAAAATATAAAAGATGTACATACTATTATTGAGAGTTAAGGCACACTCAAAAAAATAATCATAACATTTTGAACTTGTTATTTTCTTTTATGTGCCTAAAGGAATAGGAGTGTGATAAAGATGGACAATAGTATGAAAAGAAAACATACCAATAAGCATAAAACTTTAAATCATAATCCTCAAGCAGAAAGCGTAAAGGCAGTTTTTGGTGAACCAAAAGCTAAAGATTCTGAGTTTATTCCAAGAACTTTTGATTAGTAGGTATATAGTACCATTCAAAATAATTAAATAATAGTCAAAGGAATATTTAAGTTGAGAAACTTAAATATTCCTTTTTTTAAGTACAAATACAGCATTTATAAATTTATAATTTCGGTAAGTTATATGTCGTTTATCTAAGTATTTAAATATTTTTTAATAAAATAATGTAATAAGGGCTATAAAGTGAAAAAATTCTATAGTCATTATTTATCTTTTTATTTAATACAAATTAAAGAACAACTAATTAAAAAAAGTAGTCATAATGTCTTTGTTTAACTGAATATATTTTAGGTATAAAGGAGGAGGAGTGTTTATGAGTATGAACTTTAGAGAATTTATAGAAATAGATAGAGAAAAATATAACACCCAAAAGTTTGAAGGAAATTTTTTAGACTACTTAGAACTTGTAAGAGAGAATCCAGAAATGGTTAAACTTGCGCATAAGAGATTACATGAAATGATTATGAGTAAGGGAGTAGAAGAGTTAAAGGCTGAAGAGAATCCCAGAGTAAGAAAAATCTATGGAAATGATTTGATAAGAAGGTATGGCTTTTTTAAAGATGATTTTTTTGGAATTGATAAAGTTATAATGAAACTTGCTAGTTATTTTAAATCTGCAGCCATGAAAGGTGAAGAAGCAAGACAGGTTTTATATCTTGTTGGTCCAGTAGGGGCTGGTAAATCTTCAATAGTAGAGAGTTTGAAATCTGCTTTAGAAAGCTGTGAGTCAGTCTTTTCGTTGAAGGGCTGTCCTATGCATGAAGAACCACTTCATTTGATTCCAAAGCATTTAAGACCCAAATTTGAGGAAATGCTTGGGGTACAAATTGAAGGAGATCTATGTCCAGTTTGCAGATATAGACTTGTTCATGAACTTAAAGGAGTTTATGAGGATTTTCCAGTTGAAAGAACAGGATTTTCTATCAGATCAAGAAAAGGAATTGGAGTAGTACCTCCTGTTGATCCAAATAATCAGGATACATCAATTTTGACAGGATCAGTTGATATTTCTAAGATGGATTTGTATTCAGAAGATGATCCAAGAATTTTCTCTCTAAATGGAGCGTTTAATGTTGGTAACCGTGGACTTGTAGAATTTATAGAGGTATTTAAAAATGATGTTGAATATCTTCATACAATAATTACTGCAACTCAAGAAAAATCAGTACCATCTCCAGGTAAAGGGTCAATGATATACTTTGATGGAGTTATAGTTGCTCACTCAAATGAGGCAGAATGGAATAAATTTAAATCAGATCATACGAACGAAGCAATATTAGATAGAATTGTAAAAGTTGAAGTCCCTTATTGTTTAGAGTTGGATGAGGAAGTGAAAATTTATGAAAAAATAATAAAAAAGAGTAATTTTAAAGCTCATATAGCACCGCATACTATTAAGATAGCTGCAATGTTTGCAATACTTTCAAGATTAACACCTTCTGCTAAAGTAGATGGTATGACAAAACTTAAAATTTATAATGGAGAAGAAATTGTTGAAAAGGGAACAACTAAGAAAATTGATATTGGAGAACTTAGAGAAGAAGCGGGCCAATATGAAGGAATGAAAGGAATAAGTACAAGATTCATAATAAAGGCTATTGATAATGCTCTTTCTGAATCAGGTCAAGATTGTATAAATCCACTCAGCATAATGGAAAGCATAATTAAATCAGTAAAAGAACTTGATATTGCAGCTGATGATAAGAAGAAGTATTTAGGATTTATTCAAGACAATATTAGAAAAGAATATAATAAAATTCTTGAAAGAGAAATTACAAAAGCATTTATTCACTCTTTTAGAGAACAAGCTGAGAGTTTGTTTAACAATTATATAGATAATGCTGAAGCATATGTAAATAAGACTAAGATAAAAGATGGTTCAACAGGTGAAGAACTTAATCCAGATGAAGAATTTATGAGAAGTATAGAAGAACAAATAGGTGTTTATGCAGCATCTGCTAAAGGATTTAGATCTGATGTTACTTCATATATGTTCTATATAGTTAGAAATGGTGGAAGATTGGATTATATGTCTTATGAGCCTTTAAAAGAGGCCATAGAAAAGAAATTGACTGCTTCAGTTAAAGATTTATCAAGAATTATAACTAAATCAAAAGTTAGAGATAAGGACCAAGCTGAAAAATATGATTCTATGGTAGAAGAAATGAAAAGGAATGGATATTGTCTTCATTGTTGTGATGTGATTCTAAAATATGCAGCTAATAATTTATGGAGGGATTAAAGTAAATTATGGCCATATTTAGAGATTACACTAAAAATCAAATTGATCACGACAGATCCATAGAAGATAGAAGAAGACATAGGCAACTTGTAGAGAAATCGATAAAAGAAAATTTAGGCGATATATTATCTGAAGAAAGTATAGTAGGAGAGAGCAAAAATAAAAAGTTTAAAATACCTATTAAGGGTATTAAAGAATATCAATTTGTTTATGGAAAGAATTCTAAGGGAGTAGCTAGTGGCGTTGGAAATGAAAAAAGAGGAGAAAAAATTGGCAATGGAAGTAAGAAGATAGCCAAAGGGAATCAAGGCGCAGGAAATGAAGAGGGTGATGATGTTTATGAAACAGAAATTACTCTTGAAGAGTTGATGGATTATATTTCTGAAGAGCTAAATTTGCCTAATTTAGATCAAAAGAAATATTCGGAGATAGTTACCGAAACTACTGGTAAAAAGAGAGGATATCAAACTCATGGAATAAATCCGCGACTTGCAAAAAAGAAAACAGTTATGTCTAAGATTGCAAGAAAACAAGGGAAGAAAAGAGCATTAAAAGAATTGGAAAGTGAAGAGGAGTTAGAGAGGTTCCCATTTAGAGAAGAAGATTTAAGGTATTATAGAGTTAAATTAAAACCGAGGAAAGATAGTAATGCGGTAATGCTATTTATTATGGATGCCTCTGGTTCAATGGATATAACAAAGAAGTATTTAGCTCGTTCCTACTTTTTTGTATTAGCTACTTTTCTGAAAAGAAAATACAATAATATATCCTTTGAATTCATATACCATACTACTGTCGCAAAGAGGGTGGATGAATATGAATTTTTCCATAAATCCGAATCAGGTGGTACGTATATATCAAGTGGTATTAACGAAGCTTTAAAGGTAATTGAAGAAAAGTATCCTCCAGCTGCATGGAATATATACAGTATATATGCAAGTGATGGGGATAACTGGTCTGAAGATAACGAGAGAGCTGTTGCTGCAGTTAAAAACATATGTGAAGTTAGTAACATGTTTGGATATGCAGAACTTTTACCGTCCACATATACAACTACAATGTATCACAAGTTCAGGAAAGAGATTACAAATGAGAAGTTTGTTCCTGTAATTATAAAGGAAAAGAAAGATTTATGGGAAGCACTTAAGATTATGCTTAGGAAGGAGTTAAAGGAGGAATAAGAAATTGGAATATAGTTTTAGGGATATTGAAATTTGGAATGAGAAAATAGAGAAAAAAGTTAGAGAATATGGACTAGATTGTTATCCTCAAGAATTTGAAATGATAAATTTCAATGAAATGATAGGGTACGAGGCTTATGTAGGAATGCCTTCAAGATACCCTCACTGGAGCTTTGGAAAATCTTATGAAAAGAACAAAACCCTTTACTCTTTAAACCTTACGGGTCTCCCTTATGAGATGGTAATTAATTCAGATCCTTGTTTGGCATATTTGATGAAAGATAATACATTATTGCTACAAATATTAACTATGGCACATGTATATGGACATAATGATTTTTTCAAAAATAATAGGTTATTTAAACAGGGGACAAATGCAAAATACACTTTAGAAATGTTCAATTTGGATGCGAAGATAATAAGAGGATACATTGACGATCCAAGTATAGGATATTCTGAGGTAGAAAGAATATTAGATGCTGCCCATGCTATAAGATATCAAGCTAAAAGAAGCATTGGTATTAGGGAACTATCCAATGATGAAATTAAAGAAAATATATTAAAAGAGTATGAAAGTAAAAGAGAAAATAGAGGGATTCTCGATGCGTACCAGGATATACAGTTACCTGATTTAGAGAAGATTCCTTTAGAACCTGTTGATGATCTTGTAGGATTTATAATAGAGTATGGTCACCTTCAGGAATGGGAGAAAACTATTTTAAGGATAGTTAAAAGAGAAACGGAATATTTTATTCCACAAATCGAAACTAAAATAATGAATGAAGGCTGGGCAAGTTATTCACATTATAATCTTTTAAAACAACTAGATCTACCTCAAGAATTACATCTTGAATTCTTAAAAAGACACAATGATGTAATAGCGCCTGCAATAGGAGGATTAAATCCATATTACATTGGTTTCAAAGTATTTGAGGACATAGAAAGAAGATATGGAAGAGATAAAATATTTGAGGTTAGAGAAGTTGAAAGAGATTCATCTTTCTTAAGACGCTATTTAACTCGTGACTTGTGTGAAGAACTTAACTTGTTCCAATATAACGAAAGGACTTTTGATATTGTTATAGAGGAAATATCAGATGAAACTGGCTGGAAAGCAATAAGAGATACTTTAAGTTATACTGCTGGTGTGGGTAATATACCATATATTAGGGTTGTAGATTTGAATAAGAAAAATTATACATTAACATTAGAAAATGTTTTTGATGGTAGAGCCCTAGAACTTTCATATGCAAAGGAAACTTTAAAGTATGTTCAAGAATTGTGGGGACATGATGTTAAGCTAATCACTAAATCAACCGATAAGCAGGATGTGATTTTAACTTGTAATCAAGAAAAGAGAATAATTGTATCCTAAGAATTGCAATTAAAATAGAATATGCTAATTATTTTGAGGAGTTGTTACAAAATGAAATTTTAGTAGAATATTCATCTTTGTAACAGCTTCTTCCACTTTAATTTCTTACGTAAAAGTAACCAAAAGGGTAGAAATGAATATTCTATTTATGTAAGAAAGTAATAGTCTTAGGAGATAAAGATGAACTTGAAAGGTAGTAAAACTGAGAAAAATTTATTTAAGACATTTGCTGGAGAGTCCAGAGTTAGAAATAAATATACATTTTATGCAGAAAAGGCAAGAGATGAAGGATTTATGTATATAGCAAATGTTTTTGAGGAAACAGCAGGCAATGAAATGGCTCATGCTAGAGAGGTATATAGAAGATTTTTAGATAGAGTTAATAATACAAAAAATAATTTAATTGAATCCGCACTTGGAGAATCAGAAGAGAATAAAGTTATTTACAAGGAATTTGAGGAAATAGCAAGAGAAGAAGGTTTTGAAGAAATAGCTGATTTTTATAAAGAACTTCAGGAAGTGGAAGGGCATCATAAGGAAAGATTTTTGGCGCTAGCTAAAAGGGTGAAAGATGGGAAAATGTTTAAATTGGATAGAGAGTCAGAATGGTTATGTTTAAATTGTGGCTATATTTATGAAGGTAAGGAAGCACCTATGAGATGTCCATTATGCAGATATCCAAGATCATATTTTAAGAAAAATGATGATGAGGATTGCAAATAGGGGGCAAATATATGATTTATGAATATCCTGAAGACTTTGTAGTTCCTGTTGTTTATACGAAAGATTTAAATCCAATATATAGAGAATGGGAAGTTAAATATTTATATATGGATGAATCAATAGTTCCATTTGATCAATCAGAGGAAGATAAAACTTCTCATATAAATAAAAATGAGAAATCAAAAGACATTTATATTTATTCTTTTAATAGTGATGAAGATACTTATAATAAAAAAATATGTTGTGATAATCTAATTGATGATAATTTAGATGATGTAAATGCTAAGTATATATTAAGTGATATAGATGATGAATATGCAAATAGCGAGACTTTAAGAATATAATAAATAATTATATATTTAATTATTTATCGATGCAATTATAAATATACTAATAGTGAATATTAAAATTGTAGAGGAATGATTATGAAATTTGAAGATTTAGCTAAAAAGCAGTATCAAGATATAGATAATCTAAGTACGTTGCTAAAAAGTTACGTAGATGTTTATAGATTGTTGATTGCAGGAGCTTCAGAGCTATATAATGTGAATTTGACAAAGAAAAGTGAAGTGAGAAAAGCTTTAGAGAGAGTTGAGAATGTAGGCGAGTTGATTGATAAACTGGTTAGCACATTAGATAGATGTGAAGGGGCATACTTAAGATATTGTAAGATAAAAAATGATTACATTACTACAACAACTGAGAAAGATAAAATATTCACTGAAATAGATAATGAGCTAAACTTTCAAAATTCAGAAAGAGAAGAATAGAAATTAATAAAAAACTCTGTCTCAAGTTATAAGACAGAGTTTTTTATAAAGAAGAAAATCTTCTAGATAACAATAATATCTATTCCTTAATATTTCTTCAATTGAAGTTTACTTACCATTAAATATGAGCCGACAATCATTAATATGACAACAGGATAAATTAACATTGCCAATTTTAGGTCAAGCATGACTATGATTAGCGAAATAAGCGCTATAAAACAGCCAACTATAGTTATTGGAACACCAGTGAATACACCATCAAATTGAGCAGTATTAAATCTAGCTAATCTATATGCTCCACATATTGGAAATAATAATAGTATTATAAATCCTAATAAGCCTTTAGGTCCAAAAGATTCAAGATTGAATAGTATGAATACTAATATAGATGGAGCTACTCCGAATGAAACTAAATCAGCTAAAGAATCTAATTCTTTACCTAAATCACTGGAGACATCTAAAAAACGAGCTATCCTACCATCATATCTATCTACCAATCCTGCAAGTAATATAAATATAGCTGATAATTCATATTTATCATTCATTACTGATAATATAGATATAATTCCACAAGACAAATTAATAAAGGTAAATACATTAGGAATACAACTTTTCCTCATAAAATCACTCCTAAAATTATAAAAAATACTTACAAAGAGTTATTATAACACATTATTTAAAATAATATAAGGTATAAATTAACTTTAAGATTTTATTAAGATTATCTAGTATCGACATTGAATAAGTATAATGATATAATAAAGGTCGTCAAATAGCCATTATATGTAATATATTTTATTAGAAACTTAAAAGATTTACAACTTTGTTAATCAAATTGCTATAAATATTTTTAAATTTTTCTAGAAATCTTTATATATAACTAAATTTTGATTTAAGAAAATTATTGGAGGTAGGTTATTTTATGAAAAAAGTAAGATTCATATACAACCCATACTCAGGAGAAAATAGTATAATAAGTGAATTAGATAATGTCATAAAGTTACATCAAGAAGTGGGTTTAACAGTTGTTCCGTATAGAATACAAAAAGGCAAAGATCTTGCAGAGGCATTGGACATAATAGATGAAACATATAGTTATATTTTGATAGCTGGTGGAGATGGAACTGTAGATTCTGTTGTAAATGCCATGAAAAATAAAAACATAAATATACCTATAGGGATATTACCTGTAGGAACCGCAAATGACTTTGGTAAGTTTATTAATATGCCTAATGATATACAACAGGCATGTAAACAAATTCTAGATTCAAAGCCTGTAGCTGTTGATGTAGGTAAAATAAATGATAAGTATTTCATAAATGTAGCCAGCTCCGGGCTTTTTACGGATGTATCTCAAAAGACAGATGTAAATTTAAAGAATACAATAGGAAAATTAGCATATTATTTGAAAGGGCTTGAGGAACTGCCTAACTTTAGAAAACTAAAAATTAAATTATTGTCTCGAGAATGTAATTATGATGGAGAAATGTATTTACTTTTAGTGTTTAATGGTAAAACAGCAGGAAACTTTAATTTAGCCACAGAAGCAGAAATTACAGATGGTAAGTTAGACGTAATAATATTTAAGGCCATACAAGTAATAGAATTATTGCCGCTATTTATAAAACTTTTAAAAGGTGAACACTTAGATTCAGATAAAGTAGTTTATTTTAAAACAGATGATTTATATATTGAATCTTTAGAAGATATAGTCACAGATATTGATGGCGAGAGAGGGCCAGATTTTCCTTTGAGAATTAAATGTATTGAAGGTGGAATTAAACTTTTAGGTATAAAATAACATAATTTATAATAAATATAAGTAACAGGAATATGGATTGGAGCGTAGTTTGTGAACTTTGCATATTATTTATTTTTGTTACTTATAATTTTTTTGTCTATTTCGATTATAAAAAAGAATTTAGAAGTTTCACCAAAGAAAATAAAAATATATCTAGCCATAGTAATTACATTATTTTTATTAAGACATATAGCGCTATTTCTTTTATGCATACTTGAGAATAGTACTGTAATATATTATTTAAAGCCAATAATATTTTTAAATCATTTAGCTATTCCACTTATTGTGCTTGCTATAACTTTTGTTTACTTACGGTCAGAGAAATTAAACTTTGGCGGCAGTTATGCTATTGCGGGAGTTGCGTGTTTAATATATGCAGCTATAATGCAGAACTCAAAAGTTACAGTACAAGTTAACTATTTGTATGGATTCATATTAGAAATAAATAGAGGAACGATTTTATTCCTATTCTCATTAATATTTCTAGCGGTTCTATTAATATTAAATGTAATTTTATTAGATAAGCCTTTTGCTAATAAGAAAGGAATATGGTTTATAATTATAGCTATTACAATAGTAATGTTAGAAGATGTTATTATTCTAGGTGGAATTAAAGTATTCCCTTATTCAGTATTAGGAGAATTGTTATTTCTGATAATTTTGGATTTGGTACTAAAAGGATTTAAGGTATCGTCAAAAAAATGATTAATTGAAAGAGGCTAAAAAATAAAAAATCCACCTAGTTGGTGGATTTTTTTTATTGAACTCTTCTTTTTTTAGAAGAACTATTAGATGTATGATTAGCTGAAGATTTTTTATTATTCTTAGCTGAACCCTTATTTAGATTATTGCTAGAAGAAGTCTTTTCTTTATAATTCAACTTATCAGCATTCTTAGTGTTCCTAGCTGAATCATCTTTTGAGTCATTATTGGATTTATGCTTACCTTGATACCCAATTTTTCCAGGAGTAAAGCCTATTAAGCAATTTTTTCCATTTCCGATTAAATCCTCTCTATGAGCTTTAATCAGAGCTTTTTTTACTTTTTGATAATTTTTAGGTATAGCAAATTGTATTAATGCTCTTTGCATTTCTTTTTCTTCTGGTGTCTTTGGAACATAAACTTCTTCATTAGTTAGAGGGTTAATACCAGTATAATATATTGTAGTTGATAGACTACCTGGTGTTGGGTAGAAGTCTTGAACTTGCTCTGGTGTATACCCCATTTCTTTAATGTACAAAGCAAGATCTATAGCAGCGTTTAAATCAGAACCAGGATGAGAAGACATTAAATAAGGAACTAAAAATTGTTTTTTGTCTAATTTCTTATTTATTTGAAAATATTTATTTACAAATCTATCATATACTTCCCTTGTTGGTTTACCCATTTGATTTAATACTTTTGGAACAACATGCTCTGGAGCAACCTTTAATTGACCACTAATATGATGCTCGCACAATTCTTTCATGAAGGCATCATTTTTATCATGTATTAAGTAATCATACCTAAGTCCAGAACGGATAAATACTTTTTTTATCCCAGGAAGTTTTCTTACTCTTTTTAATAGTGAAAGATATTCAGTGTGGTCTATTATTAAGTTTTTGCAAGGGGCTGGGAACATACACTGTTTATTTTTACAAGTCCCATGTTCTATTTGTTTCTTGCAGGCTCTATGCCTAAAGTTTGCAGTAGGACCTCCGATATCGTGGATGTATCCCTTAAAATCTGGTAAAGTTGTTAAAAGCTTTGCTTCATCAATAATCGATTCTTGGCCTCTATTTTGAATTACTCTTCCTTGATGGAAAGTTAATGCACAAAACGAGCAGGAGCCATAACATCCTCTATGACTTGTTATTGAAAACTTGACCTCTTGTATTGCAGGTATGCCACCCTTTGCTTCATAAATTGGATGATACGTTCTTGTATATGGTAGGTCGTAGGTTAAGTCCATTTCTTCTTGAGTTAAATTTTCTTGAGGGGGATTTTGAACCAAATATCGATCTCCATATTTTTGTATTATAGCTCTTCCGTGAATGGAGTCTTGTTCATAATATTCTGATTTATAAGCTTCGCCGTAGGCTTTTTTATCAGTAGATACTTCTTCAAAGGAAGGCACTATAATTGAATTTTTTATGTTAGTTATATCATTAGTTAAATAACAAGTTCCACGTACGGTTGTAATATTCTTGATATTTGCACCGTATCGTAATAGATCGGCAATTTGAACTACAGTTTTTTCACCCATACCATACATTAATAAATCGGCTTTAGAATCAACAAGGATACTTCGTCTAACTTTATTATCCCAATAATCATAATGTGCAAAACGTCTAAGACTTGCTTCTATTCCGCCAATTGCAATGGCAGTATCTTTGTAGGCTTCACGTATTCTATTGCAGTATACTATAAGTGCTCTATCAGGTCTATGGCCAGCTTCACCGCCAGGCGAGTATAAATCTTCACGTCGTGTTTTTTTCGCAGCAGTGTAGTGATTAACCATAGAATCAATATTTCCTGAATTAACTAAGAATCCATATTTCGGTTTTCCTAATCTTTTAAAATCCTCAGAGCTATGCCAGTCAGGCTGAGCTATTACACCAACATTAAAACCTTGTGCTTCAAGAGTTCTTCCAATAATTGCAGTACCAAAAGAGGGATGATCCACATAAGCATCGCCAGAAACTATTATAAAATCTAATTGTTCAATTTTTCTTTTTGTTAAGTCCTCTTTACTAATGGGTAAAAATTCCTTGCAAAGTTTCATATATTATTAACTCCAATTCTTAATTTATTTTATTAAAATCATTTATTGTTAAAATTATCTAACTTTAAGATAGTATATATAAGTCAATAGATGATAATTTATAATGAATATTTTAGTTTCCAATAAGTATAATATTCATTACTTATCATAATTATCAATGATTTGAGAATAGGCTTTTAAAGCCCATTCTTAAAGTATATTAACATAACAATAATTAGTTTACAAATAATATGTATCAATAATCATTTTGTAAGTTTAATGAAATATATCAAAAGGAATCCAAAATATTTGAACTAATGAATAAGTGTAAAAAAATGTATTCAATTTATGAATTAAGCATAAATATAAGTTATACAGTATTAGTGACAAGATAGGATGAGTAACGATTAATTCAAGTTAATTAAGTTGCAAAAACATATTGTTTTTTTACTTCTATGTAATATAATAAGTAGAGATAAATCATTTTAGAGAATAGAATATTTCGATATACAAGGTGGTGTACAAGATGGAGGATGGACCTCAGAATATAAAATGTAATACAGCAAAAACTAAATATATTCAGAAGGGGAGTCTTCTATTTATGGTTATTCATATTTAGTGTAAATGTAAATAACTATATTAAAGTTCAGTTTATAAGTGTGAATTCCACTTAAAGACTTCCTTTCTGCGTGAAAGTGGGGAGGAAATTATTATGATGGAATTAACTACATTTCTATACACAAACATTTTGGATAGAAAAGTTTATGATGAATTTGGAGATGTTTTAGGGAGCATAAGGGATATTTATGTAACTACGGAGGATGGTTATCCTAGAGTAATCGGATATAAGCTTAAGAAAGATGGAGTTACCTTTCATTATGAATTCAGATATATAGAGTTCACTCAAAAAGAGGGGAAGTTCAAAATAAAAACCAGAGGAAGTAAGGAAATACTTCCAATGAGATATAGCTATCTTCTATCTGAAAACCTTCTAGACAAAAAGATCGTTGATATTAATGGAAAACAAGTCGTTAGGGTTAATGATTTAAGAATTGCTAGAATAGCTGGAGAATACAGAGTAATTGCAGTTGAAACAGGCCCTTTAGCGAGATATAGAAGATTGAAAGTAGCAGGCATTATGAAGTTTTTCTATAAAATAATGAGAAAAGATATTGAGGATAGAGTTTTAAGATGGGAAGACGTTGAGTCTTTAGAAATGGTTGATAACAACTTAAAATTAGCTGTCCCATACAAAAAGTTATCTACAATGCATCCAGCAGACCTTGCGGATATATTAGAAAATCTTGATACTAATTCAAGAAAACAAGTTTTAGAGTCTTTAGATGAAGATTTGGCCGCTGATACATTAGAAGAGATTGACTCTGAGTATAAGGGGGCTATTATCAAAGAATTATCTGATAGTAAAGCTGTTGAAGTATTAGAGAATATGCCTAACGATGAGATTGCTGACTTATTAGATGATTTAGATGAAGAAGAAAGAGAAAAAATATTAGTAAATCTTGAAAAAGAAGATGCAGATGAAGTTAAAGAACTTTTGCAATATGAAGATGAAACTGTTGGTAGTATAATGAGTAAGGAATTTATATCTGTAAACCTGGATATTACTATTGGAGATACAATTGAAATACTAAAAGAAATGCAGCCAGATGAGGAAGTTATGTATTATATATATATAACAGATGAAGAGGAGCATATTCAAGGTGTAGTGCCTTTGAGGGATTTGATAATAAATGATACCAATGTTAAAATAAAAGAGATAATGGATGGTGTAGTATCTAGAGTAAAGCATGATGATAAGATAAATGAAGTTATAGAAGTCGCAGCAAAATACAAT
This sequence comes from Clostridium chromiireducens, assembly GCF_003575225.1. Lineage (NCBI taxonomy): Bacteria > Bacillati > Bacillota > Clostridia > Eubacteriales > Clostridiaceae > Clostridium > Clostridium chromiireducens. Next base: position 24,679 of record NZ_QXDJ01000008.1, read on the forward strand.
CTAAATTCTGTACCAGTAATAGATCAGAATGAAAGGCTTATAGGTATAGTTATAATTCATGATTTAATAGACGAGTTTTTATATCCTCTTTGGAAAAAGAAAAATTAATGCAAGCAACACTTTTGAGGAAATTTCTTAAAAAGTGTTGACTTTTTTTATATAAATTATATATAATAATATTATAAACCCTATCAAAACACTAAGAATTAAAAACTAGGAAAAAGGAAAGTAACATAGAGGACGTTTACAGAGAGAAAAGGAAGCTGAGAACTTTTCATCAAGAATTTGTGTGAAGTGCCCTTTGGAGTTGAAGTCTGAACATAGGCATATCATTTTACATCTGCCTAAGTAAGATTCTCCGGGTTCGCCCGTTACAGTGATACGGCATTTTATGTGCCTGAGTTGAGAGGGATTAATTATTTAATCCAATTAGAGTGGAACCGCGAATTTTACTTCGTCTCTATAATTTTATAGAGGATGAAGTTTTTTTGTTATATAAATGAAAAACATGAAATAATTTAGTAGAAATTTAAGGAGGATAATAATAGTATGATTTATAATGGAGGACTTGAATTAATAGGGAATACACCAATTATAAAAGTAAATAATTTAACTAAGGATGAAAATATTGCTGAGGTATATGTTAAACTAGAAAAATTCAATCCAGGTGGAAGTGTTAAAGATAGAGCGGCTTTAGGAATGGTTGAAAGAGCTGAAAAAGAGGGTATATTAAAGCAAGGGTCAATAATAGTAGAGCCAACAAGTGGAAATACAGGAATAGCACTCGCTCTTATAGGAAAACTAAAAGGCTATAGAGTTATTATAGTGATGCCAGAAACAATGAGTAAGGAAAGAAGAGATTTGATAAAAGCATATGGGGCAGAGCTTGTATTAACAGAAGGGGCTAAAGGTATGAAAGGTGCAATAGAGAAAGCAATAGAGATAGGAAGTGGGGAAGGGTATTTTATTCCTCAACAATTTGAGAATATTGCTAACCCTGAAAAGCATTATGAAACAACAGCAGAAGAAATATATAAAGACATTCCAGATTTAGATGCATTTGTAGCAGGAGTTGGAAGTGGTGGAACTGTAGTAGGAGTATCTAAAAATTTAAAAAAGAAAATTGAGGGGCTTATAACGTTTGCAGTTGAGCCGGCTAACTCACCAGTGTTAAGTGGAGGAAATCCAGGTGGACATAAGATTCAGGGTATTGGTGCCGGATTTGTTCCGGGAATTTATCAAAAGGATTATGTGGACGAAATACTGCAAGTAAAGGATGAAGATGCTTTTAAAACAGCAAGATCATTTGCTCAAACAGAAGGCGTACTAATTGGTATATCATCAGGAGCAGCAGTGTATGCAGCTTTACAGGTTGCTAAGAAGCTCGGAAAAGGCAAAAAAGTATTAGCTATTGCACCAGATGGAGGAGAGAAATATATATCAATGGGATTATATGACTAGGCAATTAATTAACTACAAGAGAAAATAAATTATTTTATGATCTTTTGGGAAAGTTAAATACTAGAAAATGCATTAAATATAAATTGTAATTTCACTTTAAACAAAAGCTCTACTGAAAACTATAGAAAAGGAGAATACGCTGTGTTTAAAAAATTGAATTATGACTTGGAACGGGTTTTAAACGAAGATCCAGCAGCTAAGAGTAAAATAGAAGTATTGTTACTATATCCGTGTATCCACGCATTAATATCATATAGAATAGCACATTTTCTTTATTTGAAGAAGAGGTTTTTTCTAGCTAGATTAATTTCTCAATTATCTAGATTCTTTACAGGAATTGAAATTCATCCAGGAGCTAAAATAGGAAAAGGATTATTTATAGATCATGGAATGGGTGTGGTTATAGGAGAAACTGCTGAGATTGGAAATAATGTTACTATTTATCATGGAGTGACATTAGGTGGGACAGGGAAAGATAAAGGGAAAAGGCATCCAACTATTGAGGATGATGTATTAATTGGTACTGGAGCTAAAGTTCTTGGTCCTATAACAATAGAAAAGGGAGCTAAAATAGGAGCTAATGCGGTAGTTGTGAAAAACGTACCAGCAAAAGCAACTGCAGTAGGAAGTCAAGCCAAAAATATTGTTCGAACAACAGCAAGTGCGACTATAATCGAAATAAGTGATGTAAAAGGCCATAAAAAGAAAATATTTAATGATATGGTAATTTAGTGATATATGTATGGGAGTATTTGGATAGGTTAGTGGTGATTTATTTAATATAGATTCAGTGGGTTTAAATTATGAGAAGTTTCTATGACTAGAAGATTTATTTAAATTTAGTGTTAAGTAATTTTAGTTTGATATTATTTAATAATTATTGAATAACTTTATACAAAGGTATGAGAGAATAAACTAATAAGTTTAGATTTCATATCTTTTTCATTTGGATAAAATATTATGAAAAATATTAGTTTTTTACTTTAATAAAAACTATGTAGAACATTATTATTAACATCTGCAGATTGAGATTGTTACAAAAAACTTACAATATGGTTATTAATATTTTAAGAATTGCATAGATTTTTGAAAGAATATATAATGTATATTGATATAGGCTCAAATATATTATGCGTTGTTTCTAAGATATGAGTAGAAATTACTATTTTTTTATTGGAAAATTATGTATTGCATAATATAATAAATATATATGTGCTTATTAAGAAAGGTTGGAATGTAATGTTATCACCAATTGCAATAAAAATAATAAAAATGATGCCTGAAGGATTAATTATAAAAATAGCGAAAAGTATAGTAAATAATTATATAAGAAAATATGCGAGAATAAACATTCATGGAATAGATAATATAGAGAAGGCTAAAAAGCCAAGAATATTTGTATGTAATCATTTGAGTAACTCTGATGGATTGGTTTTGTCAAGAGTATTAAAAGAAAAAAGTGATCCTTACTTTGTTGCAGGAGTAAAGTTATCAGACGATCCGATAACACAACTAGGAACTAAGATAGTCAAAAATATACCGATCAAGCCTAGCTCGGCTGATAAAGAAGCTATTACTAGGGTGGTTAAGGCACTTAAAGAAGGTAATGATGTTTTGATATTTCCAGAGGGAACTAGAAGTAGAACTGGTGGACTTATACAGGGGAAAAAAGGCATTTTGTTATTTGCCAGAATGGCAAAGGCAGAAATAATTCCAATTGGTATGTCTGGTACAGATGTATTGCTACCAATAAGTAAAGATGGAAATATGGGTTCGGAAAAGTGGCAGCCTGCAGATGTTACCATAAATATAGGCGGGAAAATTATATTTCCTCCTAAGCAAAAGGATGAAGATAAACATGAATATGATGACAAGTGTATGGATATTCTAATGAGGAGCATAGCAAATCTTTTGCCTGAAAAGTATAAGGGAATTTATAAGTAAGGAGATTACAAAAGATATGAAAGCAAGGACAAAAAAGATTGTAGATATTTTGAAGGAAACATACCCTGATGCAAAATGCGAATTAAATTACGAAACACCACTTCAATTACTTGTAGCTACAATATTGTCTGCTCAGACAACAGATAAGAAAGTAAATGAAGTAACAAAGGATTTATTTAAAGATTATCCAGATTTAGATTCTTTATTAACTTTAACAAATGACGAGCTTGAGGGACGGATAAAACAAATAGGTTTATATAGAAATAAGTCTAAAAATTTAATCCTTATGTTTAATCAGCTTAAGGAAAAGTTTAATGGAGAAGTTCCAAAGACTATGGAAGAGATAATATCTCTTGCAGGAGCAGGAAGAAAGACAGCCAATGTTGTATTATCAAATGCTTTTAATGTGCCATCTATAGCTGTAGATACTCATGTATTTCGGGTATCAAATAGATTAGGTTTAGCAAATTCAGAAAATGTTTTAGAAGTAGAAAAACATCTACAAAAAGAATTGCCTAAGAAAGAGTGGACACTTATGCACCATCTTCTAATATTTCATGGAAGAAGATGCTGTAGTGCTAGAAATCCTAATTGCGGAGGGTGTCCGTTAAATGAACTCTGTAAATATAAGGCGAAGGTATATAAAAACAAGGAATAAAGATATCTAATAGTTGCTATTAAGTATTAATAATTATAATAAAAATACATACTAAAAATATGAACCACAATTAAGATAATTTATCTAACTAGTGGTTCTTTTAAATTTATATATAGTAAATTAAAATTAATATAGATAAAAGAATTAGTTATCAATATTCTATAATTATAATTATAGAATATTGATAACTATAAATAAATGGTTGGAGGAAATCAATGAAAATTGGAGTTATAATGGGCGGTATATCATCGGAAAGAGAAATATCACTAAAAAGTGGGAATTCTATAATTGAAAATATAAATAGAGATAAATACGAAGTAGTATCAATAATAATAGATAAAAAAGATGATATAATAACTAAAACCAAAGAAATAGATTTTGCACTTTTAGCATTGCATGGCCAATTTGGGGAAGATGGAACAGTTCAAGCAGTTTTACAAACATTAGGAATACCTTATTCAGGATGTGGTCCTTTAAGTAGTGCGATGTGTATGGATAAAGATATAACAAAATCAACTTTGAAAGCTGCCGGGATTAGAACAGCTCCTTGGATTAATCTAAGAAAAGGTGACAGTATAGATTTTGATAAGATAAACGAATTAGGATATCCAGTTGTAGTTAAACCAACTCATGGAGGATCAAGTGTGGCTACATTCATTGTAAAAGAAGAAAGCGAAATCCAGAGTTGTGTTGTAGAAGCATTTAAATGGGACAGTGAAGTAATGATTGAGAAATTTATAAAAGGTGATGAAATAACATGTCCGGTTTATGGGGATAAAATGCTTCCTGTAATTGCAATAAAGCCAAAAGCAGAATTTTTTGATTTTGCTTCAAAATATCAAGATGGCGGAGCAGAAGAAATTGTTGTTGAATTAGAAAAGAACCTGCACGAAGAAGTAGAAAAAATGGCCTTAGAAACTTACAAAGCATTAAAATGTGAAATATATTCAAGAGTTGATATGATAATTACAGAAGAGGGAACACCGTATATATTAGAAGTGAATACACTTCCAGGAATGACTAAAAATAGCTTAATCCCTAAGAGTGCAGCAGCCCTAAATATAAGTTTCTCTCAATTAATAGATATGATTATAGAAGACTCAATAAAAATCAGCAGATAATAAAGGTATTGTGTAGCGCCGAAATATAAAAATACTTGCTGTGTGAGGATACTTTAAGTTTACTGATAAAAAACCGAAATGGAATAGATGTGTTTGCTTCGGTTCTTTGAAGATTTTGCTGGGTGATTCTAAGATTATAAGTTGTACCCAAAGTGCTTGCTTCAAGGACTACGCCTTGAACAAGCACCTTTGGAACAACTTATAATCTAGAATCACAGCCAGCAAAATCTTCTAATGAACACTGCGCAAAAACATCTAGTCCATTTCTTTGTTTAATGTAAACTTAAAGTGAATTATATTTAAGCAAGTATTTTATATTTCTCTAGTTATCAATATCCTTAATGAATGATATTTATAGTCTTCAAAACAATTTATATCATCTTAATACAAGAAACATATGAAATTGGAATAGGTATCTGTGAAACTCTTAAAGTGATAGGAAAACAAAGAAATAGAATACATATATGTGCAGCAGGCATTGAAAAATGAGCTGCTGGTATGTCTTAATGGGAGGTTGTTCCATTTTGCTTGTCCAAAATAAATTTTGGAGCACGCATAATGGGCGCAACCTCCCATTTAGACATACCCAGCGAAGTTTTTCTAGTCCTGCGAAACATATATGTATTTTATTTCGGTTGTTAATCGCTTCACTTTAAGTATTGTACAATAATCCATGTTATGAAAAAGACTGCTATTTGCTCTTGCAGTCTTTGCATACACCTTTCATTACTAAATCGTGATCTGTTAAAGTAAAACCGGTTGAATTTTGAACTATTTCTTCTATTTGAATCATAGGACATGGAATATCAACTTCTTTATGACAAATATCACATTGTAAATGATGTCTATGAGTTTTTCCTTTGAGTTTATAAGAGAATACTCCATCATTAAAAGGAGTTTTTTCTACAATTTCCTTTTCTTCGAATAATTCCAGTGTTCTATAAATAGTACTTAGATTAATATCTATATTATTGCCCCTGCAAATTTGATACATTTTTTCAGCTGACAAACTATTTTCAGAAGTCTGCAATATATTTAGGATTTCTGTTCTTCCTTTTGTTATTTTAATACCTTTTTCTTTTAGAATGTTTCTTGACTCCATTTTGATATCCCCTAACAGCTAAATAATTAAGTATATTATAGCATATATAAGCAAGCACATGAAAATAGTAATAAGCTAAATATTTCATAATTTTTTACTTGATATACTAATTATTTAGAAAAAAATCATCTCAAGTCCAAAAAATATAAGCGCAATACCGGCAAAGAAATTTGCATATGTTGTCACAAATTTTATTTTTTTTATATATCTACAAATAAAATATCCTAAAGTGCAAATAAATAATGTGATTAACCCTATTAAAATTGAGTTAACACAAAGTAGTAAATTTCGTTGAATATGATGAAATGCAGTAAAACCAATCACTAAAGCGTCAATGCTTACAGAGATTCCAAGTATGATACAGGTACTATTTTTTATTAGTATTTCATTCTCTTTTTCTTTAAATCCATCAATCATTATAAGTATTCCTACAATTCCCATGATTATTCCACCTGCAATAGAGGGGATATTTGTAACATAAGTATCAAATAAATATCCTAAACTTCCTCCTACATATGTAAATAAAAATTGAAAAAATGCAAAAGATAATAAAAACTTAACCTTATGTTGTCTGTTAACTGATGAATTTAGACCAATACCTAAGGTAATTCCGAAGGCATCCATGGCTAATGCTATGCCTATTATTATAACATCATATAAATTCATATTCTCATCCCCTCTAAATATTAAACTTACTCTATAATAATTAAAAATCTTTTAATATATGCAAAAAATTTAAAAAAAGTCTTTATTAAATACTTTTTTTATTGTATATTAATAAATAGTGTATTACTATGAGTGAAATAGTATATCATATTCGAACTGTTTAGTATAACAGACAAGGAGGAAATTTCATGTCAAATTGTATAATAGCCCAATCAGGAGGTCCAACAGCAGTAATTAATTCAAGTGTGGTGGGACTTTTAAATGCGAATAAAGAACAAAAAGCTTTTGAAAAGGTATATGCCGGTTTAAATGGAATTGAGGGAATATTAAATAAGAATATAATTGATTTATCATCTGTGTGTGATGAAGATATACATAATTTTAGATTTACGCCATCATCAGGATTAGGATCTTGCAGATACAAATTAAAGGATGTTAATTCCAATAGTAAAGAATATGAATCTCTAATAGAAATCCTTAGAGAATATGATATTAAAGCATTCTTCTATGTTGGTGGAAATGATTCTATGGACACTATTGCCAAGCTTTCTAAGTATGCAAGGGCAAATAACATTGATATAAAATTTATAGGTATTCCTAAAACTATTGATAATGACTTAAAATTTACTGATCATACTCCAGGCTTTGGAAGTGCAGCGAAGTTTATTGGTACTACAGCGTTAGAGACATATTTAGATGCTTCAGTTTATATTAATAATGGTATATTTATATTAGAAACTATGGGGAGAGATACAGGATGGCTTGCAGCTTCCGCATGTCTAGCTAAAATAAATGATAAACCAGTTGCGGATTTTATATATCTTCCTGAAGCAGCTTTTGATAGGATTAAGTTCTTAACTGATGTCAAAAGAAAATTCGAAGAACAAAATAAAGTTTACATAATAGTATCAGAAGGTATAAAAGATGAAAATGATAACTTTGTTTCTGAATTTGAATGTGTATCTCAAGATAATTTTGGACACGCTCAGTTAGGTGGTGTTTCAAATTATTTAAGGAAGTTAATTCTTGACGCTGGTGTTACAACAAGAGTAAAAGCACTACAACTTGGAATACTTCAACGTTGTGCGATGCATTGTGCGTCAGATACAGATTTAACAGAAGCCTATAATGCAGGTAAAATGGCTCTAAAATATGCGGTACAAGGTGAGACAGGAAAAATGGTTAGTATAAATAGGGAAGTTAGCGAACAATATACAGTTTCGTATTCCTTAGTTAACGCTGAAGATGTAGCGAATAATGTGAAATACTTCCCGACAGAATGGATTAATAAAGAAGGGAATTTTGTGACTAGTGAAGCGTACTCTTATTTTGAACCACTTATCAAGGAACTTCCTAGCTTAACATTTGAAGGGAATCTTCCTAAGTATAGAGTATTTAATCAGTAAGCATAATTGATTATCAAAGTTGGGATGTAATTAAAATATTATTTTAATTACATCCCTAAAATAATAATAATTAATCTAAATGATAACTAACTTATAATATATTTAGGTGCAGATTTAAATAAAGACTTATCGTTGTATCTTTCCAAGACTTATATCTTCTATAACATTGAGAAAAATATCTACTTCATCGATTGTATTGTATAGAGCAAAACTTACCCTTACCATTCCAAACATTTTTTTTGCAGGATTTTGAAGAAATTCTTTCGCCTCATTTTCGCTTACATTCATAAGTCTCCTACAATAAGGGTGAGCACAAAACCATCCATGCCTTACTGAAATTCCTTTTCTTTTAGCTAATATATTTGCCAAGTCATGATGATACATATCTTCTAGATTAAAGGTTGTAATTCCAAGTCTGTCACTAATATCTTCGGTATCACCATAATTTATAATTTTAGGAATTTCATTTAAACCTTCTATAGTATGCTTTAATAGAATTCGTTCATGCTGCTCTATATTATCATATCCAATACTATTTACAATTCTTAGTGAATTGATTAACCCCATTACTCCTAAAAAGTTCGGAGTTCCAGCCTCATTTCTCTCTGGTGGAGGAAGAAGTGCTATCTCATTATCAAGAACTAATTCAACTGTTCCACCACCAATATAATCTGGATCTGGATTAATAAAATCTTCTTTTAAACCTATTATCACTCCAACGCCAAAAGGAGAATAAATTTTGTGTGATGAAAATACTAAAAAGTCAATTTGTTCATCGTCTGTTTCTCCGCTAATATTAACTCTGGTGTGAGGTACAAGCTGCGCACCATCCACAATTAATTTAGCATTGTACTTATGAACCAATTTTGCTATAGAATGGATTTCATTCTTATAGCCTGTTACATTGGAGGCACCGGTAATAGAAACATACTTTATTCTGCCATTATTTCTCTTTAGTTTCTCTTCTAATTCGTCAATTTTAAGTCTGCCGTGTTCATCTACTTCAATATAATCTACTTCTCCTCTTTTTCGCCATGGTAAATCGTTTGAGTGATGCTCCATTCTTGAAGTTAGTATTAATTCATTAGGACTCTTTGAAAGAGTGTTTGCTAATTTATTTATACCTTCAGTAGTATTGCTTACATAGATTACAATATACTTTTCCTTATCCTTTACATTAAAAAAATTCATTAAAAAATCTTTAGATTCTCTATATAAATTGGTAGTTATTTCAGCATTTTGTCCAGTTCCCCTACCTATAGAGGCATAAGTATTGCTTAATTGTTTTATATATTCAATACTTGACTTAATAGGCGGAGTTGTGGCTGCATTATCAAAATTTATTGCATCTATACAGTTACCATTACAGTCACAAACTTTTTCATCTAATCCAACAAATAAGTCTCTGATGTCTTCTTTGTTTTCTATCTTCATATGCATCTCCTCCAATATATATTATTCCTATAATATATATATTGTTCACTTAATAATGGACTAAAATTCATTCCTTTTCTTTAAAATTCTGTACTATATATATTTATGATGCATATTAATAAAAGTAGTAAATATTATTTATAGGAGGTAATTCAAAATGAATCCAGCTGAGAAATATATGTCTCAAGTTAGACAAGATGATAGTGACATTAGATTTGTTCCACCATCATTTATGGAAAGTAACATTTATGATAACTTTCTTTCTAGAAGTGAAAATCGTAGTCTAGATTTATTTCCGTCTGAAACAGGACTTCCAGAATTATGTTACTATTCTGATAATCCTAATGATGCTTTTAGTAGAGGTGATGATTACAATATAGCTAATGATACGATACCGAGTACATTTGATGTTCTTAGAAATTTAGATTTTGATTTAAATGAATCAGAAGATCTTGAAAGAGCTGAATCTGAAAATGATGTAAATAAAATCTATTCAAAAATTGAACGAGCACACCCAGGTATCTTTGCTACGCTTTACTCATATAGAATTCCACGACCAATAGTAAGAGTGGTAGTTAAAAGGTTAATAAAATTAACATTAGCATACTGTGATAAGGGTTATAAACATAAATAAACATGTACTTGGATGTAAAAATCCTCTAAAAGTTTTAAATTAATTTATTTAAAGTTTTTAGAGGATTCTTAATTATATAATTTTAAAATTAAACTTTTATCATTGCTAGAATCTTTTTAAATAAGATTGGTTTTATACTTTCAATATCGGTAGGTTCTTTAAGAATAATTGTTGTAAAGCATACACTTCCCACTAATTCAATTATCATAAATAGTGTCATTTCGGCCTCTTCTTTGCTCATACCTTCACTAGTTAAGTTTTTAATGAAAATATCAAGTACTTTATTTACATCATCATAGGATTCTGGTTTCATTATAGCTTTTCTGTATAATCCCCATGAAATATTCTTATTTATTATTTTTAGTAAAGATATATTATTCTTTAAGTAGTTTATTATATAATCTATAAAAAATAGTGTTCTTTCCCTAAAATCTCTAATTCCTGAATTATTTGTTTTGGCTAAAGCTTCCCTTATGATTTCATTGCTTTTTTGGAGAATCAGTTTATTTAAAATATCATATTTATCATTAAAGTATAAATAGAAAGTACCTTTAGCAACACCAGCATTTTTGGCAATATCATCAATAGAAGTTTTTTCTATGCCATTCTTGAGAAATAAATCATAGGCTGATAAAAATAATTCTTTCTCCTTAAGTTGTTTTTTATTTTTTGTGAAATTTGTTGTTATATTTTTTAAAGTCATATGCTGCCTCCAGAGTATACTTTCACTTTAATTATAAATCAAATTAATTAATAATCCAAATTATATATTAATCAAAGCGAAAGTGTATATATACATACAGACATTATCTTTCAAATTTGCTTAAATTGATATAACAGCAAGAAAATAGTATAATTAAGAAAGAAAATCTACACAGATAAAAAAAGTGCGCACCTATAGAAAGAGCGAGAAGTGCAATTCGGAACTTATTAAGCACAATTAAGAACTTCTCACAGATAGAAAAAGTTAGAACTGTTGAAAAAATCCTAAAGCGCAATCAAAATTGTTTCAGCACAATTAGGTTTATTAAGAGCTACAAAGAATTTTAATTGTGGATCTATGCTAATTATTAATTTAAATTTTACTTAAGTGTATTTTGATTTTCAGTTAAATTACCGGAGGATAAAAAATGATTGTTTTAAGTTGTAAAAATATATGTAAAAGTTATGGAATAGATACTATTTTAAAAGATATAACATTTTCAATTAATGAAGGAGATAAAGTTGGTATTATTGGATCAAATGGAGAAGGAAAGACAACTTTATTTAGAATACTTTCAAAGGAACTAGCTCAGGATGAGGGCGAAGTATTTATTGATAGGAATAGGTCATTAGGATATCTTGCTCAACATTTGGCCTTAGATACATGTAATACTATATATGAAGAGATGCTTCTAGTATTTGAAGATCTTCAAAAATTAGAAAAGAAAATTGCAGATTTAGAATTAAAAATGAATGAGCCTTATGATGAAAAAAACGCCTCTTACCATGAAAAAAATATAAAAGATTATGGAATGGCGCATGACCTCTATGAAAATAGAGGAGGATATACTTACAAGGGAGAAATTTCTCGTGTAGTTAAAGGTCTTGGATTTATAGAAGAAGATTTTAATAAATCTATATCAACATTAAGTGGTGGACAGAAAACTAGAGTTGCCCTTTGTAAACTTCTACTATTGAAACCGGATATATTATTACTTGATGAGCCTACAAATCATTTAGACTTGGAAGCAATTGAATGGCTCGAAGAATATTTAAAGGCTTATAAAGGAACTGTTATTGTTATTTCACATGATAGATTTTTCTTGGATTCTGTAACAACATCAACATTCCAAGTTATAAATGGGCATGTGAACTGTTATAATGCGCCATACACAAAGTCTTTAGAGCTCATGAAAAAAGATTATGATGCTAAGTTAAAGGCCTATAATTTACAACAGGCAGAAATAAAAAGACAAGAAGCGATAATAGAAAAGTTTAGATCTTTTAATAGAGAAAAGAGTATTAAAGCTGCTGAAAGTAGAGAAAAGGCTCTTGATAAGATGGAACTTGTAGATGCACCGGATAAGGAAAAGTCTGCTTCTAAAATTGAATTTGAGGCATCAGTTAAAAGTGGGTATGATGTACTACATCTTGAAAAGTTAGCGAAGAGTTATGGTGATAAAAAACTATTTTCTAATCTATCTTTTGACTTAAAAAGGGGAGAAAAGGTTGCATTAATAGGAGAAAATGGGCGAGGGAAAACAACTCTTTTTAATATAATAATGGATAAGGTTAAGAGCGATTCTGGGGTTAAGGTATTAGGGGTAAATGTTAATGTGGGATATTATGATCAAGAGCAATCTAATCTTAATCTTGATAAAACAGTTTTAAATGAAGTGTGGGATGATTTTCCGGAGTTAACTACAAGTGAACTTAGAGGGTTTCTAGGATCGTTTCTTTTTAGAGGAGATGATGTATTTAAGGAGATAAACAAGCTAAGTGGTGGGGAAAGATGCAGGGTAAATCTTTTAAAACTAATGTTGTCTAAATCAAATCTGCTTCTTTTAGATGAACCTACAAACCATTTAGATATTCCTTCAAGGGAAGCGCTTGAAGAAGCAATTTTAAGTTATGATGGTACGCTAATAGTAATTTCCCATGATAGATATTTCTTAAATAAAGTAATTAATAGAATATTAGAACTAGAAGAAAACGGAGTAAATGAATATCTAGGAAATTATACTTATTATACTGAAAAGAAAAAGAATCCTCAGAGATTTGAAACCTATGAGAGCTTAGCAACTGGAAAGACTAAAACTCAAATAAATGAGGAAAAGAAAAAGAAGAAAGCTTTAGAGAAAGAAGCTAAGGCAAAACAAAATGAGATTAAGATGATAGAATCTAGAATAACGGAAAATGAAGAAGTACTTGAAAAGTTACAAGAGGAACTTTGCAAAGAAGAGGTTTATTCTAATCCTGTTGAAAGTGGAAGAGTTAATAAGGAAATCAAAGCTATTGAAGAAAGTATTGAAAAGCTTTATGAAAAATGGGAAGAACTCTCAACTATAGATTAAAATTAAATAGAAAAATAAAGAATAGATAATTAATGATACAGTGATTTATTTAAAATCAAGTCATTAATTATCTATTTTAATTTTATTAATTAATATAAATGTGTTGCTTAATTAAGTATGTTTATAATTTAGAAAATATTAAGAACTATTAGTGATTTTTTTAAGGTCTTTCAGTTAAAATGAAATTATAATAGAATTAGGCATAGAAATTTTGAAATAGGAGATGATCTTTTTGGATAAAGGAACAATTTTAATAGTTGATGATGAGAAGGAAATAAGAGATTTAGTTGATATATATCTTAAGAGTGATGGATATAATACGATCAAAGCTTGTGATGGATTAGAGGCAATTAATATACTTCAAGAAAATGAAATAGACTTAATTATTCTAGATGTTATGATGCCTAACTTAAACGGTATAGAAGCCTGTTTGAAAATTAGAGAAATGAAAGAAATGCCTATAATAATGCTTTCAGCTAAGAGTGAAGACATTGATAAGATACTAGGTCTTAATATGGGAGCTGATGATTATCTGACAAAACCATTCAACCCATTAGAGCTTGTGGCAAGAGTTAAATCTCAGTTAAGAAGATTTTATAGGTTTGGAAAGAAAGAAAGTGCTTCAACTGCAGATGATAAAAACCTAATACAAATAGAAGATTTAAGTATAAATTTAGAAACGCATGAAGTGTTATTAGGAGATAATTTATTAAAACTTACCCCAACAGAATTTGATATTTTATCATTACTTGCTCAAAGCCGCGGAAAGGTATTCTCTATAGAAAATATTTACGAGAGTGTTTGGAATCAGGAATTTATGACATCAGATAATACTGTAATGGTCCATATAAGAAAAATAAGAGAAAAGATAGAGGAGAATCCAAGAAATCCTAGATTTATAAAGACTGTGTGGGGGGTAGGCTATAAAATTGAAAAATAGCGAACTAAAGAATCATAAAAACTTGAAAGATAATGTCTCTGATTCAAAGATACTGCAGTACATTGAAAAAATGGTAAGTATCACAAAAGAGAAAATCGAGAAAAGCATAAGGTTTGAATTGATGATGGTTATTGGTATATGTTTCTTAATATCATTTATTTTTTATAGCTTTACCAATAACTTTCTTAAAAAGGAATATAACGAGCCTAAAATAACTTACGATTATGATTCTATTGAAAGGACTGCGAGCAATCTAGCGAAGCAAATAGAATCAGAAGAAAATTTAACGCTAAAGGATAAAAGCAAAATCGATAATATTTTGGAAAATGTATCAGGAGGAGATAAGAGCTACATAACTGATTTAGATGGGAAAGTATTATATAAAACTAAAAATGTGGTGGAAGAAAATATAGACATATATAGTGCGTTAAAAAGTGCGATGACAAATGTTAATTATGAAAAGTCTGGTGAAGTAAAGGAAAAAAATTATATAATGCCATTAAAAATAGGAGGGGAAAGAATTTATTTAATATATTCCAAAATACCTGAGGCTAATATAACATATAGTACGATTAATACATCTAATTCGTCGCTTGCTCTGATTTTAACATTTGTGGTATTTATAGTTTCTTTTGTAGTTATAACTAATAATAAAATGAAGTATTTAGATGAAATTGCAATTGGTTTAAAGATAATTGCTAGTGGGAATCTAAATTATAGAATTCAAGAAAGGGGAACAGATGAAATTAAGAATATCGCCTTTAATATAAATCATATGGCAAAGGAGATAGGAGAGAAAATTAATACTGAACGAGATGCGGAAAAAACAAAAACAGATTTAATAACAAATGTATCTCACGATTTGAGAACACCGCTAACTTCTGTGATGGGATACCTAGGACTTGTTCTGCAAAAAAGATATAAAGATGAAGATGAAATGAAAGAATATTTGAGTATAGCCTTTAATAAAGCTGAAAGATTAAAATTGTTAATTGAAGATTTATTTGAATATACTAAACTTAATAATAATGGAATAACTTTAACAAAAACGAAAGTTAATTTAGCAGAGTTTTTATCACAATTAGTTGAGGAATTAACACCATTATTTGATGAAAATAATTTAACCGTATATAAGAAATTTGAGTCTGAGAAGATATATGTATTTATAGATACATTAAAGATGCTGAGAGTATTTGAGAATTTAATCACTAATGCTATTAAATATTCATATAAACCAGGAGAAATAATGATAGGATTATATGAAAAAGATAATTTCGCAATAGTTTTATTTAGAAATAAAGGAGATCATCTTTCAAAAGAAAAAACAGATAAGCTATTTGATAGATTTTATCGATTAGATGAATCGAGAAATACAAATACTGGGGGATCTGGCTTAGGTCTTGCAATTTCAAAGAATATCGTGGAATTACATGAAGGAAAGATATGGGCTGAATCTGTAGGTAATAATATAAGTTTTTATGTTCAATTAAGCCTATAATTATTTAATAATTATAGGCACTTTTTTTATATAAATTAATATTTATATTATAGGAGTATTTTTATTTGGAGGAAATATGCAAGACAGAAATCCTAGAAGTCTTTTTGGGATAGACATAAATGAATATACTACAAATGTTCAATTCGATGTAATAGCAACCAAAGTAGACTTTCTATATTTAAGATCTTCAGGCTCGGCTACTGGGAGGTTTAGGGTAGATAGGAGGTTTTTAGAATTTGCAGCAGCTAGTAGAAATTATGGAATCCCAGTTGGAGCGTATCATTTTGGAGTCCCTTCTTATGATTTAACAGATGCTGATAGACAATGTGACGACTTTATAAATGTGTTGCAACAAGGTTTTGGAAATCGCGATTATGGTGATTTATTTCCAGTTTTAGATGTAGAAACACCTGTAGATAAATCAATATCAACTACTGTGTTAATTAATTGGATTGATAGGTTTAGAAAAAGATTTGAGAGAAAAACTAGAAGAAGGCTCATGTTGTACACAGGATTATTTTTTATAGAACTTTATAATAATTTTAATATTCCTGGGCGTGGATTTCCCTTGAAAAATATGCCTCTATGGATAGCTATGTATTTGAGAGTACCTACAAATCCAAGAATACCACCGAATGTAGGAGGATGGACTAGGTGGAAAATATGGCAATACAGTGAATCTGAAACAGTAGAGGGTATTGGAAATCCAGTAGATGCAAATTGGGGCCCAGACAATATTGATTTATTGACTCAACCTGATAATGTTACAGGCCTACAAGCAAGATTTCAGAATGGCAACATAAATGTCTCGTGGAATAGAAATAATGATGTAGATTTATTAGGTTATAACTTATTTATTAATAAGGAGTGGGTTGGAACAGTAGATGAAAATGCCACTAACTTTACAATAATTAGTAATAAGGTCAATGTGAAGAAGAATACACCAATAGAAGTATCAATTGAAGCTTTTGACTATGATGGAGAAACGTCAAAAGTGCGTTCAAAGGTAAATTTATAATACAAACAATCTATCATATTTCAGCTGGGTATATAATAGACTATCATATAACAGTTGAAATATGATATAATGGGAATATTGATAACATTTTAATATTAATGTAAATTTAATCATTAATATGTCTAAATTAATGATTAAAATATATTTTTATAAGACTAAATTTCTCGAAAGGAGAAGAACGAGTGGAAAAACGGACTAGCAAAAGAGCGAAAGTCTCAAAAAAGGCGTTTAATAAGCAAAAGAAAATTATGCTGGGAATTGTAGCGCTGATAGTAATATGTGCGGCCGCATTAGCAGGATACTCATTATCAATTAAAAATATAGTTACAAAGTGGGATAATAAGATATATCCAGGAGTAACTGTACAAGGAGTAGATCTTAGTGGGATGACTAAGGAGGAAGCAAAAAACAAGCTTACCGAATCATTTGAAACAGTTATAGGGAATAAGAAACTATCTATATCAGTAGGGGACAAACAATACGAACTTATTTATTCTGATATAATACCTAAATATGATATAGATGAAACTGTGGAAAATGCGTATAAATTCGGAAAAGAAGATGGGATTTTGAAGAAATATATGACCATAAGAAGTGGCAGTAGCAAAAAAAGTGAAGTTCAATTAGGTTTTTCATATGATGAAGAAAAATTAAAAAAGTATGAGGAAAAATTAATAAATGATGCCACTCAATCAGCTAGTGATGCGAAGGTTAGTATACAGAAAAATAATATTGTAATTAAACCCGAAAGCGAAGGAAGAACAATAAACTTAGAGACGTTAGACAAACAACTAAAAGAAAGTTTAAATGGTGAAATAAATTCGGAAAATAGAGTTGAAATTGAAATTGAAATAACGAAGCCTAAAATAACTAAAGAGGATCTGTCTAAGATTAAAGGGATAATGGGAACTTTTTCAACAAGTTATGCTACATCTACACCAGGCAGATGTAATAATATTGAAATAGCAACTTCTGTAATAAATGGAAGTGTAGTTATGCCAGGAGAAATTTTTAGTTTTAACGATATTGTTGGACCTAGAACTGTTGAAAGGGGTTATCAGGAGGCAGGGACATATGTAGGAAATAAAGTGGAACCGGGAATTGGCGGAGGTATATGTCAAGTATCTACTACACTTTATAGAGCAGCAATGAAAGTTAATTTAAGATCTATTGAAAGAACTAATCATTCTATGGTGGTGGGATACGCTCAGCCAGGACTTGATGCAACAGTTTCTTATGGGTATTTAGATTATAAATTCAAAAATACATACGACTTTCCGATTTATATTCAAGGATTTACATCAGGAAAAACACTAACTTATAATATATACGGAGATCCTAATGCTCTTAATGGAAAGACATATGATATGGTAAGCGAAATTCTTCAAACTATACCTCCAGAAACCAAAATTGTTCCTGATAGTACTTTACCAGAAGGAAAAGAAGAAAAAGATGGCGCAGGAATGACGGGATATAAAGCTAAATCATACCAGATTACTTATGAAAAGGGTGTTGAAGTAAAACGTGAAGTTATCTCGACGGATAATTATGCAAGTGTTGGGGTAATAGTAAGAAAAGGCACTCAACCGGCGGCTGCATCAACGACTCCAACCGTGCCAGCTGACCAGGCTCAGCCAATAGTACCACCAGTAGTTCAGGCCGGTCAATAAAAAGAAATTAGGGCATATTTTCTTAATGTATAAATATTTAAGGAAATATGCTTTTACTATTTAGGAAATTATAAAAGATTAAATTAGTGTATAAATTTAATATAAAACTAAAAAGGTATGAATATAAATTTGTTATAGTTTCATATATTACTGTAAAAAGGTGAAATGAATATTTTTGACTTGTTATGAACCATATAGTATAATTTTAAAATACATAGAAGACTAATTTTTTTTTGTACAAAAATAGAAGAAGGTGAAATTTTGAATTTAAATATAGTATTATACGAGCCTGAAATACCTCAAAATACAGGAAATATTGCGAGAACTTGCGTTCTTACGAATAGTAAGCTACATTTAATAAAGCCCTTGGGTTTTGAAATAAATGAGAAACAAGTAAGAAGAGCGGGATTAGATTATTGGAAGGATTTAGAGTTAGAAATTCATGAAAGCTATGAAGATTTTATCGATAAATACGGACATAATAAAATATATTTGTCTACAACTCATGGAGATGCTCATTTTGACGAAGTTTCTTTTAAAGAAGGGGATTTTATAATGTTCGGAAGAGAATCTAGTGGGGTGCCACCAGAAGTGCATACAAGGCACAGTGGATTTAGAATACCTATGGTAAAATCAAGTACTAGAAGTTTAAATTTATCCAACACAGTAGCTATAGTAGCTTATGAGGCTTTAAGACAGATAGGATTTCCTAATATGAAATAAATGAAGAGGAATGAAGATATATGGAAAAGATAAAAATCATAACAGATAGCACTGCTGATTTACCAAAAGAAATATATAAGCAATATGATATAGAGGTTTTGCCCTTATTGGTAAACTTTGGAGAAGAAAGCTACTTGGATGGAATCGAAATAAATGCTAATGAAGTTTTTGAAAAAATAGAGAAAGTTAATATACTTCCTACTACTGCTCAAGTAACTCCTAACAGATTTATTGAAGCATATACAAAGTACTTGAGAGAAGGTTATAAAATTATATCAATTCATATGTCTTCTGTAATGAGCGGAACATATCAATCGGCGTGTATTGCGAAAGAAACTTTAGAAAGCGAAGATATAATTGTTATTGATTCTCAAAGTGTTACAGCAGCACTTGGAATATTAGTTCTAAAGGCAGTTAAACTTAAAGAAAGAGGATATGACATTATCCAAATGAAAGAAGAATTAAATAGAGTTAAAGATAATATAAAACTTTCGGTTCATTTTGATTCTTTGGAGTATCTTGTGAGAGGTGGAAGAATTTCTAAAACAGCTGGAATAGTTGGCGGTATGCTTGGAATTAAGCTGATACTCGAGATAAAAGCTGGGATAATGTCTGTAAAAGATAAAGTTAGAGGAAATAAAAAGTCTATTAAGAAAATTATTAGTGATTTGGAAAGTGCGAATTTAGATGATGAATTACCGGTATTATTAATTGATGTTAACAATGTTGAAATTAAAGAAGCACTTAAAGAATATTTAAAAAATAATAATATAAACTATATTGAATGTCCAGTTGGGTCAGTAGTGTGCATACACTCAGGTCCAGGATGTTGTGGTCTTACATTTTTAACTAAATAAAATAATAATATAAAATAAAGACATGCTTTTAAGTATATACTTATAATAGTTTAAATAATTTATTAAGATACTGCTAGTTAAACTATGTATGATTATATTTTAAAGCATGTTTTGAAATATAACAAAAAGATTATTAAGAATAGTAAGGGGATTTTAGGAGTATAAATTTAAGGAAAAGTCTAAATTCCTTTTATCGAGATAAAGAGCACACTTGCAATACTAAATAGAGACAGGTATACTTAAAGAAAGATTCGTTCTGAATCAATATGACCATTATGAATACGTTTAATTAAATTAAAGATAAACTGTACAATTTATCTAATGTCTAGTTCCTATACGTTCACATTTCCTTAAGCGCAAGATAACAGTTGCTAGATACTAGACAAGTTAGCCCTTGAGGGTATAAGTTCAACCAAGATTTAGATGGGGGATTAAAAAGCTGACTAAATCAGGTTTCAATTGATAAGGAGGAGAGTTATGAATTTGGATTATAGCATGAAGATGACCCAGGAACAGAGAATGATATTAACACAAAGCATGCAGCAGTCTATAAAACTATTGCAAATGTCTCTTCATGATCTGAGAGAGTATATTGACAATGAGTATTCAGAAAATCCAATATTAGAGGTCAATGAAGAGATAAATTCATATGATGACTCAAAAGTTAGTGAGGAAATAAGTACACAGGAAATATACGATCATAAAAAGTTAGTTGAAGAATTATATGCTGATAATTATAGAGATAAATCAGAAATAAACTATTCTACAGAGGAAGTTTCTCCGCTTAATTTTATTGAAAAAAAGATATCGTTAAAGGATTATTTGCAAGAGCAATTAGTCGAGACAAATGTAGATCAATATACCTTAATTATATGTAGATATATTGTAGAATCATTAGATCACAGAGGATATTTGGAAATACCAATAGAAGAGATTTCCAAGGAGTTAAAAATACCAGAAGAAGTAGCAGAAAAAGCTTTGAAAATAGTTCAGTCATTGGAACCTTATGGAATAGGTGCTAGGAATATCAAAGAGTGCCTACTTATTCAGAGTTTAAAATTAAATATTCTAGATAATATAATAGAGAAAATAATTTTAAATCATTTAGAAAATGTTGCAGATAATAAATATGAGTTGGTTGCGAAGGATCTTAATATCACGCCAAGAGAAGCTCAACGATATGGTGATTTAATTAAAAAGCTAGAGCCAAAGCCATCACGAGGGTTTTATACTGGAGAAGAAGTAAATTACATAATTCCAGATGCCGAAGTGAAAAATATAGATGGCGAATTTTTTATAATTATGAATGAAAGTGTTTTGCCAAGGCTTATGATTAATAAAACATATAAAGATGTTTTACAAAATAATCAAGATTCTGAAACAAATGCTTATGTAAAAGATAAAATTAATCAAGCATTATTTTTAATTAAATCAATTGAGCAAAGAAAAAACACATTATACAAAGTATTGGAGTGCGTGGTTGATAAACAAAAAGACTTTTTTAAATCTGGCAAACAATATATAAAACCTTTAACACTAAAAGAAGTTGCAGAAATTATTAATCTTCATGATTCAACTGTAAGTAGAGCAATTAAAGATAAATATGTGTTAACGAGTTTTGGCACAATCAAGATAAAAGACTTGTTTGCAAGTGGTGTTTCTTCAAATAACGATGATGATATGGCAACCATAAAAATAAAAAATGAGATAAAGAAAATAATAGATGAGGAAAATAAAAACAAGCCGCTTTCAGACCAAATAATAAGTTCTATGTTAGCTGATAAAAAAATGAATATTTCACGTAGAACCGTTGCTAAGTACAGAGAGGAGATGGCAATTAAATCATCATCGATGAGAAAAAGGTTGTAGTATATTATATTTTAGTTTGTAGTAATTAATGTAATATACTTATTTGTTACAGGTACTCGATTGCTAATATTCAATTATGAATTCTAAAGAAAAGCAGCGATGATTGAGTTTTAGCAATTTGAGTATATGTATTTTACTCTTGGTAGAATACCCTTTCTTAAAATTAATCAAGAAAATGGTTACATAATATATATTAAAAGTTATATTATGAATTTTTGTAAATAATTACAAAAAAGATTGCTAATAATTAATTTTGTTAGAGTTTTTTTGTTTTTTTTGAAATATTATAAAAAAAGTTTTGCGAAAGGCTTTCAAATTTTATAAAGGTGTTTTATAATAATAAATGTGGGACATAAAGAAATAGCATGGGACACATAGAGACCAAAGGAGTGTTTGAGTTGCAGGAAATATTAGAATTACAAAAGAAGATAGTTCCTGAGCTTGTAAATACATTGGAGAAAAGGTATAACGTACTCAGAACAATCTTTCATAATCAACCTATAGGAAGAAGAGTACTTGCTGATATGTTAAATGTTGGTGAAAGAACGGTTAGAACTGAAATAGGTTTTTTAAAGGATCAAGGTTTAATTGAGATTAATACTTCTGGAATGACAGTTACAAGTGAAGGTGTGGAAATTATACACAAATTAAATGATTTCATTCATGAAATAAAAGGACTTTCCGAAGTAGAAAAGAAAATAGAATCTTTTCTTAATTTAAAAAAAGTGATCATAGTCCCAGGAGACGTAGAAGAAAATCCTTTAGTATTAAAGGATTTAGGAAAGGCATGTGCTAATTATGTTAAAGATGTTTTAGAAGATAATTCTATTATAGCTTTAACAGGTGGGAGTACATTAAAAGAAGTTGTAGAAGCTTTTCCTAGAATAACAAATTTATCCCAAATACAAGTAGTGCCCGCTAGAGGTGGAATGGGGAAAAAAGTTGAAACCCAGGCAAATTCATTAGCCGCAACTTTAGCGAAAAAATTAAAT
The DNA here is from genome assembly GCF_003575225.1 of Clostridium chromiireducens. NCBI lineage: Bacteria > Bacillati > Bacillota > Clostridia > Eubacteriales > Clostridiaceae > Clostridium > Clostridium chromiireducens. The sequence continues at coordinate 47,728 of NZ_QXDJ01000008.1, forward strand.
GGCACGTATAAGATGCTTCATATCTCAGAAAATTTAAGTCTAGATATAATAGATACTTTACTTAAAGAAGAGGCAGTTAAAGTTGTTATCGATACTATACATAAAGCAGATGTTTTGATTTATGGTATAGGAAATGCTGTGCAAATGGCTAGAAAAAGAGGCGTTCCACAGCAAGAAATAGATAATTTGATAAATAACGGAGCCGTTGGAGAAGCGTTTGGGTGTTATTTTAACAAAGACTCTAAAATAATCTCAGAAACTACCGCAATTGGAATAAAAATTAATGAAGCAAGAAAAATAAATACACATATTGCAGTAGCAGGTGGGAAGAATAAAGTTGAGTCTATTATAGCAACTGAATATAACGATTTTAGTGGTGTATTAGTTACCGATGAAGCTGCGGCTAAAGGAATAATAAGTACATTAGAAAATCAATTCAGTGATTAATTTAGTTTGTAAAATTTATTTTTATAAAAAAGAAAAGCATTTTTTAGGAGGTAATTGTAATGGTAAACGTAGCAATTAATGGTTTTGGAAGAATAGGAAGATTAGCTTTAAGATTGATGATTAACAACCCTGAATTTAATGTGGTTGCAATCAACGACTTAACAGATGCTAAAATGTTAGCTCACTTATTCAAATATGATTCAGCTCAAGGAAGATTCGATGGAGAAATCGAAGTTAAAGAAGGAGCTTTCGTAGTAAACGGAAAGGAAATCAAAGTTACTGCAGATTCTAACCCAGCAAACTTACCATGGGGAGAATTAAACGTAGATATCGTTTTAGAATGTACTGGATTCTTTGCAACAAAAGACAAAGCTTCAGCTCATATCACAGCAGGTGCTAAGAAAGTTGTTATTTCAGCTCCAGCAGGAAATGATCTACCAACAGTAGTTTACAACGTAAACCACGATATATTAAAAGCAGAAGATACAGTTATTTCAGGTGCTTCATGTACTACTAACTGTTTAGCTCCATTTGCTAAAGTATTAAGCGATAAATTTGGATTAACAAAAGGTTTCATGACTACAATCCATTCTTACACTAACGATCAAAATACTTTAGACGCTCCACACAGAAATGGTGACTTAAGAAGAGCTAGAGCTGCTGCAGCTTCTATCATTCCTAACTCAACTGGTGCTGCTAAAGCTATCGGTTTAGTTATCCCAGAATTAGCTGGAAAATTAGACGGAGGAGCTCAAAGAGTTCCAACAATCACTGGTTCATTAACTGAATTAGTTTGTACTTTATCAAAGAACGTAACTGCAGACGAAATAAATGCTGCTATGAAAGAAGCTGCAACTGAATCTTTCGGATATACTGAAGATCCAATAGTTTCTTGTGATATCATCGGAAGCAGTTTCGGATCATTATTCGATGCTACACAAACTAAGGTTATGGAAGTTAATGGAGAACAATTAGTTAAAGTTGCTTCTTGGTATGATAACGAAATGTCATACACTAACCAATTAATCAGAACTTTAGGATACTTCGCTAACTTAAAGTAATTTGAACCGTATTTAAACATAAAAGCGCAAATTTATGTTATAAAGTAAATAAGTCTGGTTTTGTAGTATAAGGCTATAAAGCCAGACTATTTTAAAATAGTCCAAAATAAATGTTAGAGGTGAAAATACATGAATTTCAATAAAAAAACAATTGAAGATATTGAAGTAAGCGGAAAAAAAGTATTAGTAAGATGTGATTTTAACGTGCCATTAAAAGATGGTGTTATAACTGATGAAAATAGATTAGTAGGAGCCCTTCCAACTATTAAATATTTAGTTGAAAAAGGTGCAAAAGTTATTCTTTGCTCACATTTAGGAAAAGATGCTTCAAAATCATTAGCACCAGTTGCTACAAGATTAAGCGAAATGCTTGGAAAAGAAGTTGTTTTTGCTAGAGATGAAGAAGTTGTTGGTGAAAACGCTAAAAAAGCTGTTGCTGATATGAAAGATGGAGATGTTGTATTATTAGAAAATACAAGATGCAGAAAAGAAGAATCTAAAAATATTGCAGACTTCTCTAAAGAATTAGCTTCATTAGCTGACGTATTTGTTAATGATGCATTTGGTACAGCTCACAGAGCTCATTGTTCAACAGTTGGTGTAACTGATTACTTAGATACTGCTGTATGTGGATACTTAATTCAAAAAGAATTAAAATTCTTAGGTGGTGCAGTTGAAAACCCAGTAAGACCATTTGTTGCTATCTTAGGTGGAGCAAAGGTTTCTGACAAAATTGCTGTTATTAACAATCTTTTAGATAAAGTTAATACTATTATCATTGGTGGAGGAATGGCTTATACATTCTTAAAAGCTCAAGGATATGAAATAGGAACTTCATTAGTAGAAGAAGATAGACTTGATTATGCTAAAGAAATGATAGCTAAAGCAGAAGAAAAGGGTGTTAAATTCTTATTACCAGTAGATCACAGAGTAGCTGCAGAATTTAAGGATGTTGAAGCTACAGTAACAGAAGATCAAAACATCCCAGTTGGAAATATGGGATTAGATATCGGACCAAAAACAGAAACTTTATATGCTGATGCTATAAAAGATGCTAAGACTGTTATCTGGAATGGACCAATGGGAGTATTCGAATTCGAAAACTACAACAAGGGAACAATTGCAGTAGCTAAGGCTATGGCAGATGCAGATGCTACTACTATAATCGGTGGTGGAGATTCAGCTGCTGCTGTTAATATCTTAGGATTTGGAGATAAGATGACTCACATCTCAACAGGTGGTGGAGCATCTCTTGAATTCTTAGAAGGTAAAGTATTACCAGGAATCGCTGCATTAAATGACTAATTTCAAAACAATTAGCCTTAAGTAAGCAATATTTTAAAAAGAAATTTGTAACTTTTATTAAATTATAAATTCTTTGAAGAATTAATACCTATATACTGAGAAAAGAATAAATTGATTTTTAGGAGACAAATTCGACGGGATTTGATGAATCCAAGGCCAAGGATTCAGCTGTTAAGAGTAGATTTATGAATTTCAGCAGATATATATAAAGCTTAAGGGAAATTGATCACTTTCCTTAAGCTTGTCCTTTGTAAAAGAATTTTTTGTTTAATAAATTTAAATTAAATTATGAGGTGAAGAAGATGAGAAAAGCAATTATCGCAGGAAACTGGAAAATGAATAAAACTATTGATGAAGCAGTTAAAATGGTAGAAGAATTAAAACCATTAGTTAAGGATGCAACATGTGATGTAGTTGTATGCCCTACATTTGTATGCCTAGATGCAGTTAAAAAAGCTGTAGCTGGATCAAATATAAAAGTTGCTGCACAAAACATGCATTTTGAAGAAAGTGGAGCATTCACAGGAGAAGTTTCTCCAGGAATGCTTGAAGCTATGGGAATAGAATATGTTGTTTTAGGTCATAGTGAAAGAAGAGAATACTTCAATGAAACTGATGAAGCATTAAACAAAAAAGTTAAAAAAGCTTTTGAACATAATATAACTCCAATTCTTTGTTGTGGAGAATCTTTAGAACAAAGAGAAAACGGAACTACTAATCAAGTTATTGAAGCTCAAATCAAAGCTGATATAGCTGGATTAACTAATGCACAAGTAGAAGAACTTGTTATTGCTTACGAACCAATATGGGCAATCGGAACTGGTAAGACAGCTACAGATGAACAAGCAAATGAAACAATCAAAGCAATTAGAGCTATGGTTGCAGAAATGTATGGATCAGAAGCTGCTGAAAAAACAAGAATCCAATATGGTGGATCAGTTAAGCCAAACACAATAAAAGCTCAAATGGAAATGTCTGATATCGATGGAGCATTAGTTGGTGGAGCTAGCTTAGTTCCAGCTGATTTTGCTGCAATAGTAAATTATTAATAGTTAGTATAGCAAAGGAGACTATAAACATAATGTTTATAGTCTTTTGTAATTAGTAATATCGTAGTTTAGAGTAAAAAGTAATAATTTGGCTTTTAGAGTTTATAAGTTGCAATAAGTGTAAAAAGATAATATAATTTATATGATTAATAGTATGATAAATAAAAAAAATAATAATATTTAATATATATTAATGCTAGTAAAATCTAGAGAGAATAGTCTATTTTAATATATTAGTATAGAGATATAGAATTATTAATATATATTATGATTTTTAACAAAAGTATTTGGAGGGATAGGAAGATGTCAAAGAAACCTGTAATGTTAATGATATTAGACGGTTTTGGAATTGCACCAAAATCAGAAGGAAATGCAGTAGGCCTAGCAAAAAAGCCAAATTTAGATAAATTACTTGAAAAATACCCTACTTCACAATTACAAGCAAGTGGTTTAGCAGTAGGATTACCAGAAGGTCAAATGGGTAACTCAGAGGTTGGTCACTTGAATATTGGTTCAGGAAGAATTGTATATCAAGAATTGACAAGAATTACAAAAGCAATTAGCGATGGAGACTTTTTCGAAAATGCAGCTCTTAAGACTGCAATGGATAATGCTAAAAAGTCTGGATCATCTTTACACTTAATGGGATTATTATCGGACGGGGGAGTTCATTCACATATTGAACATTTGAAAGGACTTTTGGAATTTGCTAAAAAAGAAGGTGTTCAAAATGTATATATTCATGCATTTATGGATGGAAGAGATGTACCGCCTTCATCAGGAAAAGAATTTATAGAAAAAACTGAAGAAATGTTAGCAGAGATAGGTACAGGAAAAATCGCTACAGTAAGTGGTAGATACTATGCAATGGACAGAGATAATAGATGGGAAAGAGTAGAACTTGCATATAATGCATTAGTTTTAGGTAAAGGTGAAACTGCAAACAGTGCAGTAGAAGCTATAGAAAAATCGTACCACGATAATAAAACTGATGAATTCGTATTACCGACAGTAGTAACTGAAAATGGTAATCCAATCACAAATATAAAAAATGGAGATTCGGTTATATTCTTTAACTTTAGACCTGATAGAGCAAGAGAAATAACTAGAGCTATTAATGATAAAGAATTTGCAGGATTTAAGAGAGAAACTTTAAACCTTACTTTCGTAACAATGACTCAATATGATAAAACATTAGAAGGGGTTAATGTTGCATATAGTCCTCAAACTTTGAATAATACACTTGGAGAATATGTAAGCAGCAAAGGGTTAAAGCAATTAAGAATTGCAGAGACTGAAAAATATGCTCACGTTACATTCTTCTTTAATGGTGGTGTAGAAAAAGAAAACGAAGGTGAAGACAGAAAAGTAATTCCTTCACCAAAAGTTGCAACTTATGATTTAAAACCTGAGATGAGTGCTTATGAAGTAACTGAAGAGTTATTAAATAGATTAGATAGTGATCAATATGATATGATAATTTTAAATTTTGCGAATCCAGATATGGTTGGGCATACAGGTATTGTAGAAGCAGCTGTTAAAGCAATTGAAACAGTAGATGAATGTGTAGGAAAAATCGTAGATAAAGTATTAGAAATGGATGGATGCGCATTTATTACAGCAGACCATGGTAATGCTGAAACTATGATAGATTTCTCAACAGGAAATCCATTCACAGCGCATACAACACACCCAGTGCCATTTGTTTGGGTATCAAATCATACAGAAGGTAAAAAGCTAAATGATGGAAAGCTTGCAGATATTGCACCAACAATGTTAAATCAACTTGGACTTGAAGTTCCTGCTGAAATGACTGGAGAAAATTTAGTAATAAATAAATAAATAGTTAAGAGACTCTTTAAATAATTTAAGTTTATATTTAGGGAGTCTTTTTTTATTTTAAATATTTAACTGAAATAAATGTTTTGATATTGTTGGAAGTATACAAGTTTATTCTCTGTTAAGACAAATTTAAGCGAATAAAATATTTGAAAAATAGGATTTTTGATGGCATATAGAGAATACTTTAATTAAATTTGCATAAACTGAATCCTAAATTAATATATTTATAAAAAAGATTTAGGGTTGGTAGTATGAAAAAAAGCTATGCATATTCCGCTGATTTTGATGAAGTTACAGAAAAGTTATTTAGAGAAGCAAGTTATTTAGGCGAAGGACATAATGGAGTAGTTTATGAATTGCCAAATAAAAAGGCTATAAAAATATTTCTAAAGAGAAAAGTTTGTACCGATGAGGGTAGCATTCTTGCGAGAACTAATGGATCGAAATATTTTCCACGTTTATATAATCGGGGAAAATTTTATGTGGTAAGAGACTTAGTAGAGGGGAAAAGATTAGATAAGTATATAAGGCAAAGTGGTTTAAGTGACAGATTGACTAAAAATATATATGAACTACTTTTAGAATTAAAAAGGCTTAAATTTAAAAAATTAGATATCAGGTGCAAGGATATTTATGTTTCAGGCGGCGAAAAACTAATGGTAATAGATCCTAAGAAGGCTTATACACGAAAAGTTGATTATCCTAGGCATTTAATGAAAGGCTTAAATAAAATAGGCGTATTGGAAGAATTCTTTTATGGAGTAAAAAAAATAAATCCTAAAAAAGCAATAGAATGGGAATTGAAGTTTAAAAGATATTGTGACATGCAACAGTTGTCTTTGCTAGAATAGTAAGTGAATTTTCAAGTGTTACGAATAATATGCTTAAATATACGATTCTTGATGATGACCCTTTTTATTTATATACTATATGGTATAAATAAAAAGGGATATTTATTATTGTAAAGAACCATCACCTGATAGGTAATAACTATCGACTTTGAGGTTTGAAGCCATCACCCCTGTGACTGTATCAAAATAATACCACCTTTGCTTAATTAACTGCCAACCGGTTAGCATAGCTCCCTTACTGTCCATGTAATACCATACACCATCCATTTGAAGCCATCCCTTATTTACTTTACCATCTGGACTAAAATAATACCAGTTATTGTCTATAGCGTTTTTAAACCATCCCTTTACCATTTTACCATTGTCACCGATACCATAGTCGCCATCAGATTCATTTACCCAAACATCTTTTAAGAGTTTTCCGTAATCTATATAATACCCCCATTCTTCATCAGGGAACTTATACCAACCATGTTCTTTGCCTGTTGGCGGGATTGTTTGGCCTAGAAATTTTGAATTATCGCTGACATAATAATCTCGATTATCTGCGTAGACTGATATAGTAGGTATGAAAGTTTGAGCTGTCACTCCTGATATTAGGACCGCAAATATAATTTTTCTGATCAATTTAAAACCCCCTGAGTTTAATTCCATTTATTAACAAAATATATTATCGCACTTATTATAAAGAAAATCAAGAAATGTGCTTAAACAAGTTTGATCTTTACTTTAGCATGATAGTTATTGAGAATATTTATTTTGCATAAAGAATAGAATAAATAATATTGAAAAGAAGAAAATATGAATATTACTTAGGGAATTTACTAATAATATTGTGGTAAGTTAAAAAAAGTACTTTTAAATTAGCAATTTATGTATTATAATTAAATTGATAATAATTCTCAAATGAATTTTCCAAAATAAGGAGGTAATTGATATGAAAGATTATTTAGAAATTGTAGATGTAGTTGCAAGGCAAATTATAGACTCAAGATGCTTTCCAACTGTAGAGGTAGAAATATATTTAGAAGATGGTACAGTAGGAAGAGCAGCAGTACCATCAGGAGCATCAACAGGAATGTATGAGGCAGTTGAATTAAGAGATGATGATAAGAGTAAGTTCTTAGGAAAAGGCGTTCTAAATGCTGTTAAAAATGTTAATGAAACTATTGCGGAAGAATTAATAGGATGTAATGTATTTGAACAAACATATATTGATAAAATGCTTATCGAACTAGATGGAACAGATAATAAGAGCAAGTTAGGAGCAAATGCTATCTTAGGGGTTTCGTTAGCTGTTGCAAATGCAGCTGCAAAAGCTTTAGATATGCCATTATATAGATATATAGGCGGAGTAAATGCAAAGGTATTGCCAGTTCCAATGATGAATATCATAAATGGTGGTTCACATGCAGATAACTCTGTTGACTTACAAGAATTTATGATAATGCCAGCTGGAGCACCTACTTTCAGTGAAGCTCTAAGAATGTGTGCAGAAGTATATCATACTTTAAAGAAAATATTGAATGATAAAGGATATTCAACTGGTATTGGTGATGAAGGTGGATTTGCACCTAACTTAAAGTCAAACGCAGAAGCTCTTGATGTAATAATTGAAGCAATAGAAAAAGCAGGATATAAGCCTGGTGAAGAAATATTTATAGCAATTGATGCTGCTTCTTCAGAATATTTCAAGGATGGTAAGTATGTATTAGAGCATGAAGGAAGGACTTTAACATCCGCTGAAATGGTTGATTTCTTTGAAGATTGGGTTAATAAATATCCAATTATCTCAATTGAAGATGGTATGGCAGAAGAAGATTGGGAAGGTTGGAAGTTAATAACTGACAGGTTAGGAAAGAAAGTTCAATTAGTTGGTGATGATTTATTTGTTACTAATACAGAAAGACTTGAAAAGGGAATAAACCTTGGTGTAGCTAATTCAATTTTAATTAAGTTAAATCAAATTGGTACATTAACAGAAACTTTAAACGCTATAGAAATGGCAAATAGAGCTGGATATACAGCAGTTGTTTCCCATAGATCAGGAGAAACAGAGGATACTACTATAGCTGATTTAGTTGTAGCTGTAAATGCAGGACAAATAAAAACAGGTGCTCCAGCTAGATCTGAAAGAGTTGCTAAGTATAATCAATTATTAAGAATTGAAGAAGAATTAGATGATGTTGCTGAGTACAGAGGTAAGAAAGCATTCTTTAATATAAAGCAATAAGTAAAAGTGATTACGCATTATAAAAACTTATAATTGAATTTAATCATAAAAAAAGTTATAGGGGGAATTCCCTATAACTTTTTTTATAAATTTATGTAATATTCTTAAGCTTATTTACAATTTTTGATACATAAGATTGTAATAAGTAAATAAGTGTGGTATTATTTAGATTAGACATTGTTGATTATTATAGGAGGTGTTACCTATGCAAAATATATTATTAGTCTTTGAAGTAATATTAGGATTAGCAGTTATTTTAACAATATACATGCAGCCTAGTAAAGCCGATGCATTAAGTGGTTTAATACAAGGAAGCACAAAGGATACATTCTTTTCAAAAAATAAATCAAGAACTAAAGAAGTAATTCTTGTTAGATTAACATTTATGTTTATGGCACTTTTTGCAATAAATACAGTTATACTAAATTTAATAAAATAATTAATTTGAGCTACTTTATTTAGAGTAGCCTTTTTATATTTAATCATCTGACTAAAGATAGAATTTAATAAGAAAACAGAAAGGAGTTTTTAATAAACTTCTTATTTTTTTGTGATTTAAAATATATTATCGATACATTTATTTTTCTTATGGATGATTTAAAATAAGTAAATAAATAAATTAGTATATATATGTCAATACTAATTGTATAAATTAAGATAAAACCTATATCCTATAACATTAATGTGGTAGTATATAGATATAAAGTAATAATATATAGTAAATTGTATAATGGAGGTAAGTATTATATGGGAATTAAACAAATGTTATCAAGTTTTATGAAAGAACCTGCATATAAACCAATGGATATTGATGAATTAGTTGCTGTATTTGATATAAAGAGAAATGAATATAATGCATTTAAAAAGACATTAAAAATGATGGAGAATGAAGGATATATAACAAGGAATAAAAAAAATAAATATATGATAGATCAAGAAGGAAATGAAGAAGAAGGCTTAATTGTAGGAACACTTCAAGCGCATGTAAAAGGGTTTGGTTTTCTTATTCCAGAAGAAGAAGGACAAAAAGATGTATTCCTTCCAAGCAACAGCTTAAATGGAGCAATGAATGGTGACAAAATAGCTGTTAAAGTTACAAGAGAAGATACAAACACTAAAAAAAGGGAAGGAGAAGTAGTTGAAATTATTGAGAGGAATACTACTAAAATAGTTGGGGTGTATGAAGACTCACAGAACTTTGGTTTTGTTGTTTCTGAGGATCCTAGAATATCTAAAGATATATTTATTTCCAAAAAAGATAGAAATGGAGCTAAAGATGGCGATGTAGTTACTGTTAAGATAACCAAATGGCCAGAAGGAAATAGAAAGGCAGAAGGTGTTGTTACAGAAGTTTTAGGTAGAAAAGGTGATAGAGGAATTGACATCTTAATGATCATCAAAAAACTTGGACTTCCAGAAGAATTTAGTGAAAAAGTATTGAAGTTTGCTGAAGGTGTATCAGAAGAAATTGATGAGCAAGAATACAAAGGAAGACGAGATTTAAGAGATTTAAGAATGGTTACAATCGATGGAGAGGATGCAAAGGATTTAGATGACGCTGTTTCTATTGAAAAATTGGGTAATGGGAATTATAAATTAGGAGTTCACATTGCTGATGTAACTCATTATGTAAGAGAAAATAATCCTTTGGATAAAGAAGCATTAAAAAGAGCCACTTCAGTATATCTAATAGATAGAGTTGTACCAATGTTACCTAGAAAATTATCTAATGGAATATGCTCTTTAAATCCAAGAGTAGATAGATTAACCCTAACATGCTTCATGGAAATAGATCGAAAAGGAAATGTTGTAAATCATGAAATAGTAGAATCTGTAATAAAGACTGATGAAAGAATGACTTATACAGATGTTACAAAGATTTTAAGAGATCATGATGAAGAGTTGATTAAGAGATATGATTATCTTTATGAAGATTTTAAAATGATGGAAGAACTTTGTAATATCTTGAGAAAGAAGAGAACAAGAAGAGGAGCAATTGATTTCGAAATAGCTGAAGCTAAGATAACTTTAAACGAACTTGGGAAACCAATAGAAATCAAACCTTATGAACGTGAAATAGCTAATAGAATGATAGAGGAATTCATGTTAGCGGCTAATGAAACAGTAGCGGAGCATATGTTTGGAACTCACTTACCATTTGTATATAGAATACATGAGAGTCCAGATGAAGAAAAGTTAGCTAAGTTTAAGGAGTTTATTTATAATTTAGGGTATACTGTTCAATGGACAGAAGAAATACAGCCGAAAAGTTTTCAAGAGATATTGGATAAAGTTAAAGGGAAAAATGAGGAAACAGTTGTAAGTACTTTATTGTTACGTTCAATGATGCAGGCAAGGTATGCTCCGGAATGCAGTGGTCACTTTGGGCTTGCAGCACAGTATTATTGTCACTTTACTTCGCCAATAAGAAGATATCCGGATTTGCAGATTCATAGAATCATAAAAGAATATTTACACAAGGAAATAGATGCAAATAGAATAAATAGGTTGAAAAATATAGTAGGTTATGCATCAAAACAATCATCAGAAATGGAAAGAAAAGCACAAGATGCCGAAAGAGAAGTTGATGATCTTAAGAAAGCTGAATATATGCAAGAGAGGATTGGCCAAGAGTTTGAAGGAATTATATCTTCGGTTACATCTTTTGGAGTCTTCGTTGAACTTCCAAATACAGTTGAAGGCTTAGTTCATATTACTGATTTAGATGATGATTATTATATATTTAATGAATCAAATCTCAGCCTAATTGGTGAGAGAACCAAGAAGTTATATAAACTTGGTGATAAAGTTAAGGTGGAATGTGTTCATGTGGATATTACAAATAGAGAAGTATTCTTTAAAATTACACAAGAACCTAAAAGAGAGGAATCAGAAACATCTTTTGTACCAGAAGAAAACACTCAGGAAGTGAAAAAAGAATTACTTGAGGTATAAATAGACGTTATCTATACAGATGATTAATCAAGTGATACCATAATATATAATACTTACATTAAGGTATCACTATATTTAAGTATTGAAAATAAGTTGCTTTACAAAGATTGGTATAATATAATTTTAATAGAAATATAACCATAGCAGGTGATTATAATGGCAAGAAAAAGAAATGAAAATTCATTAGCGGAAAATAGAAAAGCAAGACATGATTATTTTGTAGAAGAAGCAATGGAGGCTGGATTAGTTCTAGTTGGAACTGAAGTAAAGTCAATAAGAAATGGGAGAGTCAATCTTAAGGATTGCTATGCCGATATATATAATGGTGAAATATTTATAAAAAATATGCATATTTCTCCTTATGAACAAGGAAATATATTTAACGTAGATCCATTAAGAGAAAGAAAGTTACTCCTTCACAGAGATCAAATAAGAAGACTTGATGGTTTAGTATCTCAAGACGGATATACGTTAGTACCACTATCATTATATCTAAAAGAGGGTAAAGTTAAGGTTGCACTTGGGGTATGCAGAGGTAAGAAGAATTATGATAAAAGAGACTCTATGCTAGAAAAAGCTCATAAGAGAGATATGGATAGGGCGATAAAAGAAAGAAGTAAATATTAATAAATTAAGCTACCAAAAATATAGATGAAATATTTTTGGTAGCTTTTTAATTAGTCTAAATTTAATAATATTATATAATTTATTTTTAATGAAAATTCAAATTTGATAAATAATAAACATATAGTATTACAAAATTCAATGGTATATAATTTGACTTCAGGTAATATATGTAAAATGAGTTGTAATTAGGGGAGGGTAATTGTTTTGAAAAAAATATTTAAAATTAAAAAGATTGTATCAATTTTGACAAGTTTATTTTTCACAATCACTTTATTTACAGGGGTCTCCGTAAAAGGTTATGCAACAGAAAATGATAAAACTTTTGATGTTGTTGAAATAACTGATTTTCATGGAGCATTAAATGACGCATCAGGAAAGCCTGTTGCAGGAGTCTTAGCAGATAGAATAAATAAAATAAAAACTTCTAATCCAGATAGAACTCTAATTTTAGGCGGTGGAGATTTATATCAGGGATCTGCAATTTCAAATATTATGAAAGGGGTTCCAGTTCAAGAAGTTATGTCAAAAATAGGTCTGGAAGTGACAACCCTTGGAAATCATGAATTTGATTGGGGACTAGATACACTTTTAAATGAAACTATGAAGGGAGCATCATACTCAATAATTTGTAGCAATCTTTATAGTAAGTCAACAGGAAAAAGGATATTTGATCCTTATAAAATCGTTACTAAGGATGGAATAAAGATTGCAGTAATAGGAGGAATAACTCCAGAAACATCAACAATTGTATCACCTAAGTATGTGAAAGATTATGAATTTAAAGATTTAGCAAATGAAGTTAATTCCATAGCAGGAGAATTGAAGCAGAATAATTCTGCAGACATAATATTAGCATTAATACATGAAGGAGATAACGGAGATAATGCAACTGGAGCTATATTTAACATAGCAGACAAACTTAAAAATATAGATGCGGTTTTTGGTGGCCACAGCCATACTAAAACTTCAGCAATTGCTAAAGTCACAAATATTCCAGTTTTTATTGGAAATTCTGCAGGTAAAGGATTTATAGATGCTAAGTTTAAGATAACTGGTGATAAAAAAGTGAAGTTTGATACGCCAACAATAGAATCTTCTTATATAGCATTGGATAATGATAAGGGATATAAAGCCGAAAATCCAGAAACAGATAGATATATTAATGAGATGGTGGATAATGCTAATAATGAAATAAAATCAACTACTAATGAGGTTATCGGGTACAATAATGAAAAAGAACTTACAAGAAAAATAAATATTTCTCCATATGGTTCATCGGTCTTGGGAAATTGGGCTACAGATGTCACAAGAAATGCAGTTAACGCAGATGTAGGAATTCAAAATAATGGAGGGCTAAGAATAGATATACCACAAGGTGATATGACAGTAGGTACTATGTGGCAATTTATGCCTTTTGATAACACCATTTACAAACTAAGTATGACAAAAGCTCAATTAAAAGAAGCTTTAGAACAAGGAGTTGCAGATAATAGCAAGGGAATGCAAGTATCAGGAATTAAGTTTACCTATAACTCAAATCTTCCATCTGGAGAAAGAATTAAGGATATAACAAGAGAAGATGGAAGCGCAATTAAGGATTCTGAAAACTTATCTGTAGCATTGCCGGACTTTGTTGCTCAGGGTGGAGATTCATTTACAGCATTTAAAAAATATGGTGGATTAAATGTAGCTAATGATACTCATATTTTAGTAAGAGATGCATTTATTGATTGGTGCAAAGATAATAAAGATAAGAATGGCAAAAATACAATTCCTAACAAGGAAATAGAAAGAATGATAAACTTATCGAGTTCAATAATATTATTAGCAACAACTGATGTACATGGAACAGTATTAGATTATGATTACGCAATGGGAAAGGCAACGGAGAAAGGTCAAGGGCTAGCAAGAGTCTCAACATATGTTAAAAATGTTAGACAAAATAATAAAAATGTTATGTTAATTGACAATGGAGATACTATTCAAGGAACGCCTTTATCGTATTATTATGATGTAATGGATAAAAATTTAGAGTATCCTATGGCGAAAGTAATGGGGGCTATGAAATATGATTCATGGACTTTAGGTAACCATGAATTTAATTATGGTTTAGAGGTATTAAATAGAGTTATTAAGGATTACCAAAGTGAAGGAATATCAGTCCTTGCTGCTAATGTATATAAAGGAGATAATTCAAATTTTGTTCAACCTTATATTATAAAAAGCTTCAATGTAAATGGTAAAGAAGTTAAGCTTGCAGTAATAGGTTTAGAAAATAAATGTGTACCAAGTTGGGAAGACAAATCGCACTATGAAGGGCTTGAGTTTAATGATCTTGTAGATGAAGCAAAAAAATGGGTTAAAGAGGTTAAGGCTAAAGGGGCAGATATTGTTGTAGTTTCAGCTCATAGTGGGGAAGAAACAGAAGCAGATGTTTTGCCAGAAAATCAGATTAACGAAATTGCAACGCAAGTAAGCGGAATTGATGCAATTGTTGCAGGTCATACTCATCTAAAAGTCAATGACTTAACTAAGAAAAATCCAGAAGGAAAAGTCGTGCCAATAGTGGAATCAACAAAAGGAGCAACAGGGATTGCTCAATTTGAAATGAATATTGATTCAAATGGAAAACTTTCAGGGATTTCAACTAAGAATGTTGTTATTGATAAGAATATAGGAGAGGATTCTGAGATAGTAACTCTAATTAAACCATATCAAGATGCAACTTTGAAGTATGTAGATACAAAAATAGGAACTTCAAGTGGAGAGTTCACTGGGCAAGGACAAACAAATCAGCCTACAGCAATTATGGAGCTAATTAATAAGGTTCAAAAAGAATCTGCTGGAACTAAGCTTTCAATTGCTGCACCTTTAAGTTCATCAGCATTCATACCAAAAGGCGATATTACAATAAAAGATATGATGGCGGTTTATACATTTGAGAATTTCTTATATGGTATAAAGATGAATGGTAAGCAGCTTAAAGATTGGATGGAGTATTCTGTTAGATATTATGCTCAAACTAATAGCAGTAATCATGTAGTTGCTAAGGACTCGGCATTAAACATTCCAGATTATAATTTAGATCAACTATATGGAGCAACCTATGATATAGATTTAACAGAGCCTTCATGTATAGTGGATAAAACAACTGGAAGAGTAATTTCTGGAAATAGAATAAAAAATTTAAAAGTAAATGATGTGGCAGTAAAAGATAGTGATGAATTTACTGTTGCCATAAACAATTATAGATATAATGGTGGCGGCGGTTTTATGAAAGCAGCTGGATTGAGTAATACTGATGCAAGTATTGTAAATTATGATTCGGGTAAAGTTCTTGGAGATGACGGTCAAGTGAGAAGCTTGATGACAAATTATATTAAAGAACATGGACAAATATCTCCACAATGCTCAAATAACTGGAATATTACAACAAATGGTTCTACTCAGAAAAAAGCAGCTTAATTATCTTATTGATAATAAAACTATAATATTATTTTAAAATTTATATGTAAATATTAAAAAGTTCTTGCAATATGTTAATCTACTATATATAATGATAGTAATCCGAGCATAATACTTTGGATTAAATGGATTCAATGGTTATTATTTAGAGATTGACAAATGAAAAAAAAATTTATATAATCATTTCAGTAACTAAATTAAATAATCTGATATCTTATCAAGAGTGGTGGAGGGACTGGCCCTGAGAAACCCGGCAACCTAAATATTGTATAAAAGTCGATATTTATATGGTGCTAATTCCAGCAGCATTAGCTGATAGATGAGAGGATAAATTTGAATGGTGTTTTATGCGCTAGAGATTTATTCTCTGGCGCTTTTGTTTTGAGGTATTAATTAAATAATCTGAAAAGTTACTTAAATTACTACCTTAGTTATCCGGAAACTAACAAAACAAAGTCAAAGGAGGAAAATGTGTTTTGATAGAAATTAGAAATGTAGTCAAGAATTTTGGGGAAACACAAGTTATAAAAGACGTATCAATAAGTATTAAAGAGGGCGAAATTTATGGAATAATAGGACATAGTGGGGCAGGAAAATCGACATTACTTAGATGCATAAATGGACTTGAAACTTATGATGGAGGATCAGTAAAAGTAATGGGGAAAGAGGTTTCTTCATTAGCAGGGACTAGCCTTAGAGAATTTAGAAAAGATTTGGGGATGATTTTTCAAAATTTCAACCTTATGCAAAGAAAGAATGTTTTTGATAATGTAGCACTTCCACTTGAAGTGTGGGGATATAGTAAAAATGAAATTCAAAACAAAGTACTAAGATTATTAGATTTAGTTGGATTAAAAGATAAAAAATTAAGCAAACCATCAGAACTTAGTGGTGGTCAGAAGCAAAGAGTAGCAATAGCAAGAGCATTAGCACTAGATCCTAAAGTATTGCTTTGTGATGAAGCAACGTCAGCATTAGATCCTAAAATTACAAAAGATATTTTAGCGTTACTTTCTAAAATTAATAAAGAATTGGGAATAACAATAGTAATAGTTACTCATCAAATGGAAGTAATAAAAGAAGTATGCGAAAAGGTTGCGTTAATTGATGGAGGAAAGATAGAGGCTGAAGGAAAATCAGAGGACCTGTTCTTAAAACCAGGAAAATCTTTAAGAAAATTCTTAGGTGAAGAAGATGAAAATGGAATATTGCCAGAAGATGGAGTTAATATTAAGTTGTTCTTCCCAAGTGATTCTTCTGAAAATGCTCTTATTACAAAAATGGCTAGGGATTTAGAAATAGATTTTTCTATAGTTTGGGGAAAACTTGAAAAATTTAGAAGTGAAATATTAGGTGGGCTTGTAATAAATATTAAAGAGGAAGATAAAGATAAGGTTATAAAATATCTTGAAAATAAAGATATTTTATTGGAGGTGATTGAATAATGAATGAGGTAATAGTAAAAGCTTTAATAGAGACATTAGAAATGGTTTTTGCGTCAACTATTGGTTCACTTATTTTAGGATTTATACCTGCAATAATATTAACAGTTACTGCGAAGGATGGATTAAAACCAAATAAAGTTATTTATACTATTCTAGATTTAATTATTAATGTATTAAGAAGTTTTCCGGTTATTATATTGATGGTAGCAATTATACCTTTAACTAGATTCATTGCTGGTAAATCTATAGGTACAGAAGCGGCGATAGTTCCACTTACAATTGCAGCAGCTCCTTTTGTAGCAAGAATTATAGAATCATCATTAAGAGAAGTTGATAAGGGAATAATTGAAGCGGCAAAATCTTTTGGAGCATCAAATACTCAGATTATATTTAAGGTTATGCTTAAAGAGGCCATTCCTTCAATAGCATCAGGGATCACGCTTACAATAATAAGTATTGTTGGATATTCTGCTATGGCAGGAACCATTGGAGGAGGAGGTCTTGGTCAAGTAGCTATAAGTTATGGATACCAAAGATTCCAAACAGATTATATGGTAGTAACATGTATTGTTTTAATTATAGTAGTACAAGGACTACAAGTTCTAGGAAATTATTTTTACAATAAATTATCAAAATAGGGGGAAAAAATATGAAAAAGAAATCAATTTTATCAGTAGTTTTAGCAGGAGTAGTAGCATTTGGATTAGTAGGATGTGGGGGCACAGCTACTTCAGGAAGTAAAGATTCAAAAAATGATAAGGTAATAAAAATTGGTGTAACACCAAAACCACATAAAGAAATAGTGGATATAGCTAAGCCGTTACTTGAAAAAGAAGGGTATACTGTAGAAATAACAGAATTTAATGATTATGTTCAACCAAATACTGCAGTATCTGAAGGATCATTAGATGCAAACTTCTTCCAACACATGCCTTATTTAAAAGAACAAAATGAATCAAAAGGCTTTAAGTTAGTATCTGTAGGTGCTGTACATTTAGAACCAATGGGATTATATTCTCATAAGGTTAAGAGTTTAGATGAACTTAAGAGCGGGGCAACAATTGCTGTTCCTAATGATCCATCAAATGAAGCTAGAGCACTAAAGTTATTAGCAGGAAAAGGATTAATAAAAATTAAAGATGGTGAATTAGTTACACCAAAGGATATCACAGAAAATCCTAAAAACTTAAAGTTCAATGAATTAGAAGCAGCAGCAGTTCCAAGAGCTATAGATGATGTTGATGCAGCTGTAATAAACGGAAATTATGCAATTGAAGCTAAATTCAATCCAGCAAATGATGCAATTATTATTGAAGATAAAAATTCAGAAGCTGCTAAGCCTTATGCAAACATAGTTGTTGTAAAAGAAGGTAACGAAAATCAAGAAAAAATTAAAGCTTTAGTAAAGGCAATGACTTCACCAGAAGTTAAGGCATTTATAGAAAAAGAATACAATGGATCAGTAATTCCAGTATTCTAAGATAGAATAGTAATAGCTACTTAAATTGCCTAGAGATATTCTATAAATAGAGAGAGCATACATGTTGTGTAGAATTAGGATAATTCCGAATATGCAAACATATATGCCTCTCTTTTTTAGTGTGATAATATTAATAATATCCTCAAAGCCTGCCTTTAATAATTGATTGGAATATTGTATACTTTTAAGTATGTTTAGGAAAAATTAACCTAAAATTAATAAAGAGATTATTAAAGGGGGATGATGTATGGATATATCGGGGGTTAAGGTTAAACTATTAGGGAGTGATATATTAAGTATCATAAATGAATTTATTAAGATTGAAGGCCTGAGTATAAAAAATGTATCTATAGATGATGGAATAATATTGGAAGGAAACTTAAAAAAGGGATTAAACATAGAATTTTTTGTTAAGATTCAATTAATAGAATGTATAAATAATAAAATCGTTGCTAGAATAGTTAAAGTGAAGATTCTAAACTTAGGTATGTTTAGGATATTAAGAAGTTTTGCATTAAATCAACTATCTAAAATGTTTAAAAAATATGGAATAAGCAATGATAAAGATAAAGTAATAATTGATATAAATACAATACTTAAGGATATATCCTTTGTTGATTTAAATATAAATGAAATATATATGAAAAAATCAGAAGTATGGGTAGAAGCTAGTAGCATTAGAATTTCATTAGCGGGAAATTTAATAAAGAGTATTGAAACGAAAGAAACTTTAGAAAATGAAGAAGAAAACCTATCAGAATTAGAAAGTGTTAATAAAGTGCATGATAATTATTCAGAGGGAAGAAAGATCTTAGAGAATAAGTTGCCGGAAAAATCTAAAAAGTATAAAGAGTATATTTTTATGTTACCTGATATAGCTTCTTTAGTTTATAGGTTACTTAAGGATAAAAGAGTACCTATAAAAACCAAACTGGTTATGTCAATAGCAATTACATATATTACAGTACCAATCAATATAATACCCAATAATATACCTTTTATAGGAGTAATTGATGATGTAGGAGTTGCATTTTTTGCAGTGAATAAAATTATTAAAGATGTTCCATTACCAATAATTGTGGAGAATTGGCAGGGAGAAAATGATTTACTTTTGGTATTAAAAAAAGGAATTGAGTATTTAATTAATTTCACAGGGGCAAAGAATGTTGAAAAGTTATATGGAGTGATAGAGGATTTATCGACTTTATAAAATAAGAGTTTATATTTTATAGAATAAAAAAGTGAAATGCAGTTAAAGGAGAAAGTATAAAATTTATGGCAAAGAAAATTTATGCAATACAATCGGGATTTGATTTTAATAATAATAGAAGTATAGAAAATATTATGGTAGATACATGGGCAGAGTGCTTGACTTATGTAAAAGGTGTTAAAGGTGCTAAATATAAGAGTTTTGAAAGTATAGATGAGGCTAAAGCTTACTTAAATGAGGGTAACAGAATGTTAAAGAAAAGTGATGAGAAATATCCTAAGGACTGTATTCATGCTTATGTTGATGGTAGTTATAATTCTTCTGATGGAAGATACTCTTATGGCGTAGTTTGTGTTAACAACAATGTGGTAGAGTATATAGAGAGTAATGCTGAGAAAAATTTATCAGGAGGAAGAGACATAAGACAAATAGCAGGTGAATTAAAGGGTGCTGTTAAAGCTGTTGAGTATGCTATAGAGAATGGACAAAAAAAGATTGTTGTATTTCATGATTATGAAGGCATAGCTCATCATGCAACTGGAGCATGGGGGAGAAAAGAAGAGTCATCTATTGAGTATTATAATAAGATGCAGGAGCTAATGAAATCTGGAATTGAAATTATTTTTGTAAAAGTTGACAGTCATACGGGGGATTTATTTAATGAGCTTGTAGATGAAAAATGTAAAGAATGTTTAGGAATAAATTCGGATAAAGTTATCGAAAAATGGTTAAGTAAAAATACAATAAGGGTTTCTAATAATGATGTGAAATCTAAAATTTTAAGTTTAGCACCTAATTTTGCTGAGAATATAATTTTAAGCGATGAAAATTCTGACGCTAGCATAAATAATACAGTAATTAAAGAACATGAACTTACTAATACTATTAAGTTTGAGGAGATTATAAGTTTATATAGAAGCAACTATAAAGAGGGCAAAAAAATTATCTCCAAATTATTAAGTAAAGAAAAAGAAGAGTTTATTTTATACTTGTTAGATAATATAAATTAGAATAAATAGAAAAAATTAACTTGGATAACTTTTTAATTAATACATAACCTATTTGTATAAAATTAAATAAATATTAAAGAGGTGTTATTGATTATGGAAAGATTTTCAAAGGGAATGGTAGCAGGAATTTTAGTAGGAGTAGCTGTTGAAATGGCTATGATGCCACACTATAACAGAAGGACTCAAAGAACAATGAAAAGAGCTGGAAGAAGAATGAAAGATGTGGCTGAGTCTACTTATCATGGAATTCAAGATTGGATGAGATAATGATTTGAGTCGCCTATAAAAATATCAACATAAATGATATTATTTTAAATAAAAAGGTATGAGTAAATTTCATGCCTTTTTATTTTTGTTTATTTTCTTTATAATTTTATCCATAAAAATGGATAATAAAATTAAATTATATAATATTTGGGGTAGATTTATATTTTTATGCAGTTTTTTATGAATTTATGTTATAATTAAGAAAATTATATTAAATGAATTAAATAATTTGTTGAATAGAAAAGGATTGAAAAGATGGAAATTCTATCATTAGGAGAAAAAATAAAAAGAAGAAGAAAGCAACTAAATATGACCTTAAAGGATTTGGCTAGAGACAGAATAACTCCGGGACAAATAAGTTTAGTTGAATCGGGACGTTCAAATCCATCAGTAGATTTGTTAGAATATTTAGCAGAGGCATTAAACACAACTGTCGAATATTTGATGGAATCAGAGGAAAGTCAAGCAGAAAAAATAAGTCTTTATTATGAGCAGGTAGGAGAATCGTGTATCTTTCAGGGAGATTATGAAAAAGGTCAAAGATATATAGATAATGCATTATATTATTGTGACAAATATAACCTAGAATATAGAAAAGCAATGATATATTTCATAACAGCGAAATCATATATGTATAAAAAAGATTTCCCTATGGCTCAAAAGTTTTTTTTATCAGCCAACGTAATCTTCGTAAAGAATACCAATCATGAACAAATAATAAAAACTTTTCTAAATTTAGCCAACATAGCTTTGGAATTGAAGGCGTATCATTCTTCAAGCAGCTACTTAAAACAAGCTGAAAAAGTTTATTTAGATAATAAAATTGTAGATGAATTT
Organism: Clostridium chromiireducens; assembly: GCF_003575225.1. Classification (NCBI taxonomy): domain Bacteria; kingdom Bacillati; phylum Bacillota; class Clostridia; order Eubacteriales; family Clostridiaceae; genus Clostridium; species Clostridium chromiireducens. The sequence continues at coordinate 69,812 of NZ_QXDJ01000008.1, forward strand.
TTAATGGGTGAGATTCATTATAATATGGCTAGAACATATTATGATATTGAAGAATTGGATTTAGCACTACAGTACTCGTATTCAGCTAAAAAAAGATTTGAACAGATATACAATGATGAAGATTATGCGAAAAATCTATTCTCTCTTGCCGAAGATTTTAATAAAAAAGGTGATTTATTAAATGCTATAAAATACTCAAAGAAAACATTAGAAGTTTATAAAAAGATACAATATAACAGGAGCATAGTTAATATAGAGCATAATTTAGGTAAGTTATTCTATGAATTGGGGGATTTAGATGAATCACTCAAGCATTATGAGATATCTAAGAATGTTAGTGTACAAAATCGTGTTGGGTGTTTAAATGATATATTACTTGATATTTGTAAAAATTATTTAAAACTAAAAAATACTGAACAGTGTGGTAAAATACTAAAAAATATTGAAAATAGTATTGGCGAAAACGATATTGATAGAAGAATTGAATGTAAACTTATTAAATATACAATGTTTAATATTGATGATAAGTTAGAACAAGCCGAAAGTGTATTAATTGATACATATGTACTAGCCAAGAATAGTGGAAGACTAATAAAAGCAGCAGAATTAGCCATGAGGGTTGGAAAATATTTCATGGATAAAAAGGAAGAGGAAGAAGCTTCTTATTATTTGAATCAAGGAATAAAGTTATATAACAAGGCAGAAAATTTTAAAAACTAAAAAATGAGTAAATGGGTGATATATTTGGAAATACTGTCTATAGGTGAAAAGATAAAAAGGGCTAGAATATTCAAAGGCATTACATTAAAAGAACTATGTGAAAATAAAATATCAATAGCGAAGATGAGTTGCATAGAAAATGGAAAAATTAAAGCAGATAAAGAATTATTAAAATTTATATCAGAAAAGATTGAAATTGATTTAGACTATTTGGTAGAAGATGTTTACGAGCAGATATTGAATAATCTAAAGATGATTAAAAAAAATATTTCATGTGATAAAGAGTCTGAGAATAAGTTAAAAGATAATTTGAGTTACGCACTTAAGTATAAATACTATGATTTAGCTTTCGAATTGATACACATCTTATTTTCTTATTATGTGGAAGAGAATAAGGCTGAAAATATCCAATTGATAGTTTCTCAGTATTATGACCTCTACCAAAGAAATAATAATGAAGAAAATACAGTTATATATTTTAAAGATATGGCTAGGTATCTTTCTCAGAATGGAGAATACATAGAAGCTATTTCTTACTATAGTAAGTTAAGAGAAATGTTCCAACAAAAAAAGGATGGCTTTGATGGTATAGAATATTGTTTAGTAGGTTATAATGAGGCGTTATGTTATCAGAATATAAGAAAATCAGAAGAAGCTTATAGTATATTATCAGAAATCATAGGTTATGTTGAGAATCTTAAAACTGATGAAAGTAAAGGTAAAATATATCATATCTATGCAGCTGTATGTATTAAACTAAATAAGGATAGTGTTGATGAATATAAAAATAAAGCTTTTGAATATCAAAAGTATAATCCTATTTCGTTAGCGTTATCACATGGAAACTATGGAAAATATTATTTTGAAATAGGAGAGAAAGATAAAGCAATTGCAGAAATACAAGAAGGAATAAAAATATTTCCTACAGATAATATAGAAAAAAACGTAGAATTTTTAAATTATTGCACTAAAATACTTATCGATAATTTAGAATATGAAATATCTTATAAAATTACAGAGGAAGCATTAAATTTAGCAATTATTACAGATAATATAAAACTAATTGAAAAGTCATATTACTTAAAAGGAGTAATTCTCCAAAGAATGAATAGATATGCCGAAGCGGAGAAATATATGAATTTATCATTAGATTCTTTGTTCAAATTTGGAACGAGAGATGAAAGGAAAAATAGATATATAGATATGGGCAAGTTGTATTATGAGCTTGGATCTACAGCAGATTCATTAAAGTATTTTAATTTAGCTTTAGCTGTAGATAAGAAAATATAATATTTTTTGACATCCGAAGATAAAAAGGTAGGAGGACGCTTTATTATAAAGAATCCTCCTACCTTTTTGTTGTAAAATAGCTAATAAATTATATAGATACATGGTAACTATATATAAAACTTATTCAACTTTTAGGAAATAATCTAACAAATCTTCGATGTTAATTACACCCACAATTCTTTCGTCTTCAACCACAGGCATAGCAATGATATCATTTTCTCTCAAACGCTTTGAAACTGCAATTATCTCTTCATCAGGTTGCGCGAGTATTACTGATTTAGACATAACCCATTCAACAGGGCAACTAACATAGTGACCTGGATGTACCATAAATCTATATATGTCGGCTTTAACTACCATTCCGACAAGTTTCTCTTTGTTATCTACTACTGGCATACCATTAACATTTAGTTTGTCCATTAAATCTAAAGCTTGATTTATAGTATCGTTTACATTTATGGTATGAAAATTTGGTTTTATAATAGAACTTATTTTCATTATTATCACCTCTTTTAAAAATTTAGTATTCCTAAATCATTAATTAATATATGACTAGATATGTATGTAGATAATTATAATTTCATTGTACTACAAAACAATGAAATTTAAAATAAATCTTTATACTAATAAAATATATAAAAACCTTCAAACAAACTTTGACTTTCTTTGACCTATGTATTATTATATAAGTAAAGAGAAATTATTTAGGTAGAGAACAAAAAATATTAAAAATTAAAAAATTAATATAGAAATTTAGGAGGATTAAGTATGAATATTGATAAAATGACACTAAGAGTACAACAAGCATTAAATGATGCAAATGTTACAGCAGTTAAGTTCAATCACCAGCAAATAGATATAATCCATCTTTTTGCAGCGCTTATTCATCAAGAAGATGGGTTAGTACCTAATATTCTTACTAAGATGGGTATACAAGTAAAAAACTTAAAAGATGCTGTGAACAAAGAATTAGAGTCAATGCCAAAAGTTTTAGGTGAAGGTATTGGAAATGTATATATTACAAGAAAAGTAGAAGAAGTATTGATTAAAGCTGAGGAAATTTCAAAGCAATTTGAAGATTCGTATGTTAGTGTTGAACATTTAATGATTGCTATTATAGATGTAAATAATAATAATCAAGTTTCTAAGATATTGAAACAATACAATATAACTAGAGATACGTTTTTAAAAGTACTTTCTGAGATTAGGGGAAGTCAAAGAGTTGAAACTCAAGATCCGGAAGGAACATATGATGCCTTGGCTAAGTATGGAACTAATTTAGTTGAACTTGCTAAAAAGCATAAACTTGATCCTGTTATTGGAAGAGATGAAGAAATAAGAAGAACTATAAGAATTCTATCCAGAAGAACAAAGAATAATCCAGTATTAATAGGTGAACCAGGTGTTGGTAAGACAGCAATAATTGAAGGTTTAGCGGAGAGAATAGTTAGAGGAGATGTTCCGGAAGGGTTAAAAGATAAAATTATTTTTGCATTAGATATGGGATCATTAATTGCTGGAGCTAAGTATAGAGGTGAATTTGAAGAAAGGCTAAAAGCTGTGCTGAAAGAAGTTCAAAGCAGCGAGGGTAGAATATTATTATTCATAGATGAAATTCACACTATAGTTGGAGCGGGTAAAACTGATGGAGCAATGGATGCCGGAAATTTAATTAAGCCGCTATTAGCAAGAGGAGAACTACATTGTATCGGTGCTACAACATTTGATGAATATAGAAAATATATTGAAAAGGATAAAGCGTTAGAAAGAAGATTTCAGCCAGTAATTATAGATGAACCGACTGTTGATGACACTATAGCCATTTTAAGAGGGTTAAAAGAAAGATTTGAAATTCATCATGGTATTAGAATTCACGATTCAGCAATAGTAGCAGCAGCAAAGCTTTCTGATAGATACATTCAGGACAGATATATGCCTGACAAGGCAATTGATTTAATTGATGAAGCAGGTGCTATGATAAGATCAGAAATTGATTCTCTTCCAACTGAACTTGATGTTATAAGAAGAAAAATATTTAAATTAGAAATTGAAAAAGAAGCTTTATCAAAAGAAAAAGATGAAGGATCATTAAATAGACTAGAAGATGTTGAAAAAGAACTTGCAGAATTAAAAGAGAAGAATGATGAAATGACTGCAAAATATACAAAAGAAAAGGAACAGATTATTACAATAAAAACATTGAAAAGTGAGTTGGATGATGCTAGAGGAGAAATCGAGATCGCTCAAAGGAATTTTGACTATAATAGAGTCGCTGAAATTCAATATAGTAAAATTCCAGCATTAGAAGAGGAGATTAAGCAAAAGGAAATTGAGTTAAGAGATAATTATGAAGGTGCTTTGTTAAAAGAGGAAGTAACCGAACAAGAAGTATCTGCAGTACTTTCTAAATGGACAGGAATTCCAGTGACTAACTTACTTGAAGGTGAAAGAGAAAAACTATTAAGGTTAGAAGATGAAATGGCTGCTAGAGTAATAGGACAGGGCGAGGCTATTGAAGCTGTAACAAATGCTATACTTAGAGCAAGGGCAGGACTTAAAGATATCAATAGGCCAATCGGATCATTTATTTTCTTAGGACCTACAGGGGTCGGAAAGACAGAGCTCGCTAAGACACTAGCTAGAAATCTATTTGATTCAGAAGAAAATATAATTCGTATAGATATGTCAGAGTATATGGAGAAACATTCAGTATCTAGATTAGTTGGAGCGCCTCCAGGATATGTAGGATACGATGAAGGAGGACAATTAACAGAAGCAGTAAGGAGAAGCCCATATAGTGTAATTCTATTTGATGAAATTGAAAAGGCACATGAAGATGTCTTTAATATATTTTTGCAAATATTAGATGATGGTAGACTAACTGATAATAAGGGTAAAACGGTAGATTTTAAAAATACAATAATAATTATGACTTCAAACATTGGAAGCGAATATTTATTGGAAAATACTAATGAAGAGAATGTGGATGAAGGAATAAGGGGAAAAGTAATGAGTGTCTTAAAGTCAAGATTTAAACCAGAATTCCTAAATAGAGTTGATGACACTATAATGTTTAAACCATTATCTGAATCTGGGATTAAGAAGATAATAGATATATTCTTAAGAGAGGTAAGCTCAAGATTAAGAGATAAGAACATTGAAATAGAAGTTACCGATGAAGCAAAAACAATAATAGCAAGAGAAGGATATGATGTGGTTTATGGGGCAAGACCATTGAAGAGATATATTCAAAACACACTTGAAAATAGACTTGCTAGAATGATAATAAAGGGTGAGTTAAGTTATGGGTCTAAGGTTATGATTGATGGAAATGACGAAGAAATTACTATAGTGCCTGTTTTATCACCTCTTAAGCAATAACTTACTGTAGTAGTGAAGAAGTATGAGTTTCCTTTTGCATGTGCGTTAATATGTGGATAACACTAGAAAGGTAGTAGACTATTTTGTGCAGTGTTGCATATTCTATAGCAACCGAAACAACATAGTCCACTACCTTTCGGCAAGTTACCCCATAGCTATTTTATGGGAATTTGAACATCTGCGGTCATTCCTGATTTTAATTTACCATCTGAATCATTTATTGATACTTTTATCTTAGTGGCTATATGTTTACTATCAGCAGTTGATTGTTTATCTTTTGGTGTATATTCATGTTTTAATGCAATATAGTTTACTGAGCCGGTTTGATTTCCAGTTGAAGTTACAACATTTAGTGATTGGTTATAAGAGATCTTGTCCAAGTGTTCATCAGGGATATAGCAAAGTACGTACAATTCATTTGATATTGCTATATCAGCAATATCACTACCTACATTAACTACATCACCTAGGGAGAAATTTTTACTTATTACTATACCATCGTTTAATGCGACGATATTATAGTTGTTTAAATTGTTCTGAGCCTGATTTAATTGGGCAACAGCTTGGTCTAAATCAGCCTGTGCTGCATCTATAGCTTGTTTTGTAGAGCCATTTTTAAGTAAGTTCAATTGAGCATTGGCAGCATCATAATTTGCTTGAGCAATGTTGATAGATTCACTAGTGGATCCATCTTTTAAAAGCTTTAGCTGTTGCTGGGCGCTTTCGAGTTTATATTTGGCTGTAGAAAGCTGGTCTGAAGTAGTATCTAGTTTTAGCTTTGCGTCATCTAATGTATTTTTAGGAACTGCATCTTTATCATATAACTGAGAAGTGTTGTTATACTGATTTTTTATATAGTCATAATTTGCTTGAGCTGAATTTACAGAGGTTTCAGAAATTGATACCTCATCTTCAGCTTGTTTTATTTGCTCGCTTCTATTGCCAGCAGTTAAAAGATCTAATTGATACTTGGCAGCCCGAGCTTGTGCTTCGGCTTGCTCTATTTGTTCAGGACGAGTTCCTACTTTTAACTCATCAAGTTTCGCTTTTTTTATATTTACAATGGCTTGCGTTTGATCAACTGTATATTTTTGAGTAACATTATCTATTACAGCAATCACATCGCCTTTTTTCACAACTTCTCCTTGATTTTTTTTCATTTCTACGATTTTACCAGAGACTATACTAGTTGCAGGTACAATATTATTTTGAATATCTCCCTTTAAAGTTAAGGTATCAGAATTTAAAGAACAACCCGTAGTTAGAAATAAGACCGTTAAGCTACACATAAATAATTTTTTCATATGACCACCCTTTACTAATGAATTTATATTATTTTTTTATGTGAATTTATACTGAGCCTATAAGTTTTTGGTTTTATTATTTAGGCAAACTCCATTAATGATATACTGTATTAGATATTCCAATTCGTCATCATTATTTTTTAGTTCAGGGAGTGCGATATTGTGAAGAAAAATATATCCAAATATAGAAGTTGCTATTAGTCTAATAATTGAAATACTTGGTATATCTATAAGATCGCCTTGTTCTTTAAACTTATCAATAATTGATGTGCCTTTTTTGATTACAGGAAAGATTACAGTGCTTAGAATTTTACTTCTAAGCTCAGGATGAAACGGCACCTCTTGAATTATGACCTTTAATATTGGCCCAGTTTCATTAACAAATTTCAGTCTATTTAGCACTATTTTTCTTAAAAATCTCTCAAAAGTTTCATGCTCTTCGTTTAATATCTCGTTAAAATCATTAATAAAAATCTCAAATAAAGATGCTTTAGATAAGGCCGCTGGAATGGCAAATAAAAGATCTTTTTTAGTTTTGTAATACCTAAAAATAGTCCCTTCTGCGACTCCAGCTTTTTTAGCAATTTCACTAGTAGCTGTGGCTTCATATCCTTTTTCAGAAAAAAGTTCTATTGCAGCACTAAGTATATTTATTTGTTTTTCAGTCATATTATGTTCTACATTATTTAGGTTCATAAGTTCTTTTAAAGATTTTTTTTCCATCAATTTAGTTCCCCCTTAATTATGGTTATATTTTTCGATATTTTTTTAGAGCTAATATATTTAAAACCATAAAAAATATACAAATTAATAATAAAATTAAGACATCAAATGAAATATCACTCCAACCTTTTCCACGGATCATAATATTTCTAAGGGCATCAGCTGAATACCACAAAGGCATAAAGTGTCCAAAAGATTGCAGCCAAGTTGACATAGTGCTTAAATCAAAGAGGCCAGAAAAGAATACTTGTGGCACTACAATTATTGGTATAAACTGAATCATTTGAAGTTCATTATTGGCAAAAGCAGATATAAAAGTACCAATGCTAAGAGCTACCATTGCAGTTAATATGGTTACAAGGATTACTAGTGGAAAAGAGCCTATCATCATGATGTTAAGAACATTAATTGAGTACCAGGCGATAAGAGCAGATTGTATTATAGTAAAAACTCCAAATCCAAGAAGATAACCTAAAACAATTTCCCATCTGCGAAGTGGCGTCGATAGTATTCTTTCAAGTGTGCCAGAAGTACGCTCTCCAAGAAATGATACACCTGCCACTAGGAAGACGAAGAAGAATACAAAGAAACCAATTAGTATAGGTCCAAAATTATCAAAACTAGACATATTTTCATAACCATATAGATAGGTTATGTCTGGTTTGGCTGCAATTGATGCTAGCTGCTGAGTTGCATTTTGTACAAGTTTTATAACAGCTTGACTTTTGCTCGGGTCACTACCTTCTAAAGTTATTTTAGGGATTCCATTTTCAAAATTTATTATTGCATCAACTTCTGAAAGGCTAAGGGCATAATAGGCATCATTTTCTGTATATCGAATTATTTTAGCATCATTATCTTCTAATTTATTTACAATGCTAATAGGGGCATTTATTACTCCGATTTTAGGATGATAATTTGATCCATCAAATATAAACGACATTAAAGTCAAAACTAATATTGGCGCTAGAATCATCAATCCAATTGTACGTTTATCATGGGCAAGTTGAAGTAAGATTCTAATTACAATTGCTTTCACCCTCATTTTGATGCACCTCCATAATATAAAAATGCTTCTTCAATAGTACTTGAGTTAGAATTATGCTTGATTTCAGCAGGAGAGCCTACAGCGATTAGTTTACCATCACGAATCATTCCTAAGTTATTGCATTTTTCAACTTCATCCATTACATGAGTAGTGATAATAATAGTAGTACCACTATCTTTTAACTTGTATAGTTCCTCCCAGATAGACCTACGAAGAACGGGATCAATACCAACAGTAGGTTCATCTAATATTAAAATAGGCGGTTCGTGAACAAGCGCAATAGCAAGAGATAATCGACGTTTCATACCACCAGAATATTGTTTTACTTGTTTTTTTAGATGATCCGATAAATTAACAAGATTCATCACTTCAGAAATTCTTTGCTTTAGATCATTTCCTGAAAGTCCATACATTGAAGCAAAAAATTTAATATTTTCCTCAGCAGTAAGCTCCTCATATAATGCATCTGATTGAGCCATGTATCCAATTTTATTCATCAGTGATAACTTAGGCATTTTTTCGTTTAGTAAATAGACAGAACCACTAGTTGCAATATCTATCCCTGCAATCATCTTAACTAAGGTTGATTTTCCAGAACCTGATGGACCAAGTAAACCTAGAATTTGAGAATAGGGTATATCTAAGCTAATATCAAAAAGAACTTGTTTCTTCCCAAAAGATTTATTAACATTTTCGACTTTTATACAATAAGAATCAAGCATACCACTAACTTTATTTTGCATAATCAAATTCCTTTCTAAATATAATAAGTGAGTAATCACTCATTTTGATGATATAAAAAAAATACAAAGCCTTCAATTTGTATGATGATGTATTAATTATTAAGATATTTATATTATTATTATTATAATATTATATTTATATATATTCAATAAATGAATTTATATAACAGTAAATAATTAATATTGACAATATAAAAGAAGTGCATAAGCAAAGGCACTTCTTAAAAAGATAATCTATGTAGATTAATTAAACTTATATTATTATCTCTTATTTCTAATTTTTATCATTGTTATTATTATAGGGATTGAGATCACTGCACTAACTATGGCTTCAGGAATCCCATTTGTAACTCCAATGGTTGCTATCGCAATGCCAGCAGTTTGAGGATTAATTCCAAGAGTAGCTGAGTATCTCTCTAAGTAAAAGACATAAGTTAGTCCTAAAACCCCTATTGTGTTAATCAAGGTAGCACATATTGAAGCTATAGCAATACTTACACTTTGATTTTTAAACCTATTTCTGGTGATAATATACACATAATAGGCTACAATTCCAATTAAAATCCTAGGCACTAATGCAATTATCGGATTCCAAAATATAAATGATGTAGGACCAGGCGCTGTAAAATTTTGATACATTGAAAATAAACCAAAAACTAAGCCAACTAGTGTTCCTACGATAGGGCCCTCTACAATGGCACCTATTATTACAGGTATATGCATTATAGTAGCTCTTACAGGTGGAATAGGTATAAAACCAAGACCTGTTAGTCCTAAAAATATTGAAATTGCAGAAAGCATTCCAACCATTGTTATCTGCCTAACTGAAAATTTTGATTTAACATAATTTTGTTCCATAAAAATACCTCCGTTCTTATTCCTTAATATTATGGATATAATTCGGAAAAATCTATAAAATATATAATTTCCGTTCAGTTTCCAAAGAAATACCGACAAATAGTATTTTATCATTTTAGAAAAAATGTTCAACCTTATTTTCAATATTTTATAAATATATTTTTAGTTAATATTGATTAGTATCATTGAATATATCTTGTTTATCAGGCATTACGACTGCACATGCAATATATCCAATAATGCAGATATAAGAAAATTTTATTGTTAGTAATATAAATAATATTCTAATTAAGGTAACATCACCATTAATATAATCAGAGAATCCTGCTAATACACCAGAAATTTTCTTCCTAGAAACATCCTTATATAACTTCTTTTTTTCAATCATTATGATCACCATCCATAATTTTATTATGTGCTATTTTTAGATTGCTTCGAATAAACACTAGATTCTCAATATCTTATTAGTATTGTTAATATATATTATAAAGAAGAATTTATGGTTTGATAGTGGGTTCAGCGTATCTTTATATAAAAATAAGAAAATCATAAGATGTTAAGCTATAATTAACATGTTTTTGGTAAGTGTAGGCAATTATGAAATACTATTGATTATTTGATTCATCTGTTATATATTATATATAACAGATAGAACGAAAGGGGATTAAATAATGATCTTAAAGTTGGATTTTGACTCAGAAGTTCCGATTTATCTTCAGATAAAGAATCAAATCATAATTGGAATTGCTAATAAAGAATTATCGGAAGGAGATGAGCTGCCATCAGTTAGGGGTTTAGCAGAGGATATTGGAGTTAATATGCATACTGTAAATAAGAGTTATTCATTATTGAAAGATGAAGGATATATAAAAATTGATAGAAGAAAGGGAGCTGTTATATCATTAGACTTTACTTATAGTAAAGAAATATTTAAAGATAAATTAAATGAAGATATGGGAATTTATGTGGCGGAATGTATTAACAGAGGAATATCCCTTGATAAGATAAAAGAAAAAATTGAAAAAATATTTAACGATTATAGGAAGGGTGAATAGGTCATGAATGAACAAATAATATTATTATTTTTAGTACTAATAATTACAATGTTGATATTATGGCAAAGTTATAGAATTAATGATTTTAATGTAGAAGGATTGATTTTTGGAGTAAGAGTTCCTGAAAAGTATAGAAGAGAGAGCAGAGTTATAAGTATTATAAAGAATTATAATAAGAGAGTTCTAACATTAACAGCAATTTGTTTTATATTATTTATATGCGCATTTTATTTTATTCAAAAGGTATATATTATTATAGTTTATTCATATCTATTGGCATTCATAAATTTATATTCATGCTATTTAGCTAATAAGAAACTCAAGATTGTAAAAAAGAATATAGGTTGGGAGAAAAAATCAGAAAATAAAGTGTATGTACAAATTGGGAAAGGCAATACTAGTAGAAATCTTAATTTAATGTTATTTTATGTAGCGGTCGCAATATCTGTATTGGGGTTCTTAATAACAATATCAAGATTATCATCATTACCTAAAATGGTTCCAGTTCATTTTGGTATAAATGGTCCGGATAATTGGGTTGATTCAACAACATTTACTGGTAAACTTCAAGTTGTGATGCTGCCATTAGTATCAATGATATGTGTTTTTAGTATGTTCTTTTCTGCTAAAATTCAAGCCAAAAAAGATAATACTAGATTTAATGGGGGAACACTTAGTTCACTGATATTAAAAAAATCATTTTTAAATAAATCCATGACTCAAATGTTAGGTATTATATCTATCGGAGTCTCACTAATGATTTTGTATGGAGTATTACTTGTTGTAGGAATTATGAAATTTAATGATGTTTCAAATTTTATATTCATTGTTATAACAATAGGTGTAATATTCTTTCCTATGACTTATTTGATTTATAGTACTAAAAAGGCAAATCAGCTAAAATCAGATAGTATTTCTGATGAAAAAGAAATTTATAATGATGATGATATAAATTATATCGGGGGAATATTCTACCACAATCCTAATGATCCAGCTAATATAGTACCAAAAAGAATTGGGTACGGATTAGATTTTAATTACGCACACATACTAGGTAAGGCTGCTTTGTTGATTTTGGTAGCAGTATTGATAGGAATAATTATAATTATGGCTGTATTTAATATATAAATGATTTGAATTGATAAAAGTAAAGTGGTAATATGTAATTATTACTAATTTCAATAATAAAATAGAAGGCTAGGGGTGCCAATTATAATTGGCTGAGAGAAGCTTATTTGCTTTAACTCTTTTAACCTGACGTGGTTAATACCACCGTAGGGAAGCAGTAAATAAAATAAATTTATTTATTAGTCTGATTGGTAAATAAATGTATGAATTTTATGGGACTTACCTTATGGTAAGTCCTTTTTATTTATTTAAATTTTGAAGGGGGATATTAAATTGAGAGTTTTAGTAAATGAAAATGAAATGTTTGTAGATGATAAAATCACAGCTTTTGCAGTTAAAGAAAATGTAAAGAAAGATGCGGACATAATTATTTTGAATGGTTTTCCTATTAAAGAGGATTATGAATTAAAGGAAGGGGATAAAGTTACATTAATTAAACGTGGAGAAATTCCTAAGAAGGAAGAACTTGAGGCATTAATGGTAAGTAGGCACACCCCAAAAGTACATGAAAAAGTAAAAAAAGCAAGAGTAGCAATTGCTGGGCTAGGAGGGCTTGGATCAACAGTGGCGTTAGCACTAGGGAGAATTGGAGTTGGATATCTTAAAATAATTGATTTCGATGTAGTGGAACCAAGTAATTTAAATAGGCAGCAATATTTTATTAAGCATATTGGGATGAAAAAATGTGATGCATTAAAAGACATACTTTCAGAAATAAATCCGTTTATAGAAGTTGAGAATATTGATATTTGTATAAATGATAATAATATTAAGGGATTATTTGAAGATATGGATATTGTAATTGAAGCATTTGATGGGCCTGAAAATAAAGCAATGATAGTAAGGGAAGTTTTACTTCAAACTGAAAAACCAAAGATAATTTCTGCGTCAGGTATGGCTGGATATTATTCAAATAATCTAATAGTAAGTAAAAGAGTTAACTCTAGATTATATATGTGCGGAGATTTTGAGAATGCAGCTAAAATAAATGAAGGATTAATGGCTCCTAGAGTTGGGATAGCAGCTTGCCACGAGGCTAATATGGCACTAAGGCTGATTTTAGATGAGAATGATGTTTAATACAAAGCTAAAAGTAATCGCTTTTAGTAGAGCTTCTTTTAACGATGTATTTGTGAAAATATTTGCAGATACATCAACTTAAATATTTAGTAAATTTGAAAATACGGGGGAAAGTCTGTGATTTTAATGGGAATAACTAATAGAATTCTTTGCGGAGATTTCTATGAACAAATAAATAATATATCAAAATCATCATTAGACTATTTAGTTATCAGAGAAAAAGATCTTGATGAAGAAGGGCTTTTGAAGCTCTCTTTAACTATTAAAGATAAATTAAAAAATACAAATATAAAATTGATTATTAATTCGAACATTAATGTAGCGAGAAAAATTCAAGCAGATGGGGTTCAACTTTCGTTTAAAGATTTTATTAACATTAATGAAAAATTATACACAGAAAGCATTAACGGCGAAAATAGTTTGGTGGATAACTTTAAAGTTGATGGGAATAAATATAAGGTATATAAAATAATAGGCGTTTCAATACATAGTTATGAAGAAGGGATAAAAGCATATGAAATGGGTGCGGATTATGTTATCTATGGGCATGTATTTCAAACTGATTGTAAGAAGTTTCTTGAGCCTAGAGGTGTAAAAGAAATAGAACATCTATCAAAAAAAATATGTATTCCGATAATTGGAATAGGAGGTATTGGAGAAAATAATTATAAGGAAGTAATATGTGCTGGAGCGAAAGGAATTGCTTTAATGTCAAGCTTAATGAAGAGTGAAAATCCTAAGGAATTAATAAGTAATTTCCATAAATAATCATGTTATTTATATTTTATTTCATACTATAAACATTTGAACAAATTATTATGAATAAAGTACTTGTAAATCTTATGTGTTCATTATAAACTCTTTAAAGAAAGATATATTAAGCTGAAATATAGCGAATTTATAGCACTGAGAATAGATGCTATTGAGATAATAAGGAGAAATAGAATAATGAGTACAATTGCAGGAAAAGGTTGCCCTAGAATTATACCAGATGGGGAAAAAAAGACATTACAAGATATAGAACGAAGTATTGTTAAAACTTATAGAAAACATATTTGGACGAAATTCGTTAAGGCTATTAAGGAATATAATTTAATTGAAGAGGGAGATAAAATTGCCGTAGGTATATCAGGTGGAAAAGATAGTATTCTTATGGCGAAATTATTTCAAGAATTGCAGAAACATGGTCAAGTAAAATTTGATGTAGTCTTTTTAGCAATGGATCCCGGATATCATCCCGATATAAAAAGCTTGCTGATAGAAAACTGTGAGTATTTAAATATTCCAATTCATATGTATGATTCAGGTATTTTTGAAGTTGTTGACAAAATGGCTAAAGATTATCCTTGTTATTTGTGTGCAAGAATGAGAAGAGGTTCACTTTATGCTAAGGCTCAAGAGTTTGGTTGCAATAAGCTTGCCTTAGGACATCATTATAATGATGTAATTGAAACAACAATGTTAAATATACTATACGGAGGTAATTTTAAGACTATGTTACCTAAGTTAAAGTCAAAAAACTTTGAGAATCTTGAATTAATAAGACCGATGTACTACATTGAAGAAGATTATATAAAGAAATTTATTAACTATAGTGGAATATGGCCATTGAATTGTGCGTGTATGGTTGCGGCAGAAAAAATAGGAAATAAAAGATATGAAATTAAGGATTTGATTAAAGAATTAAAGAAAAATTTTAGTGGCGTAGAGAAATCTATATTTAAAGCTGCAGAAAATGTTAGCATGGATTCAATACTTGGATGGCAAAAGGGCGATACTAAATATTCTTTTTTAGATTTTTATGGTGAAGAATAATCACTCCTGCTCTAAAAGTATTTATAAACATGGAAATGTATGTTATATTATTATTAACTATATAGGTGAAAAGGAAGATGCGAGATGACAAGTGATTCAATAGGTAACATGGATCCTAATATACTATTAAGTATAATTAATATGAAATTAAGAGACCAATATAGTTCGTTAGATCTTCTTTGTGATGATATGAATTTAGCACGGGAAGATCTTGTAAATAGATTATGTAGTATTGGATATAATTATAATGAAGATATAAATCAATTTAAATAATTTATTATCTATGATATTTATTTAAAGAAGAAGGAGGAAATATGCCATGGACTTGAAAAAAACAGGAAAAGTTGTTACTTTTATGGCAGCAACAGCGGCGTTAATAGTATCATTAGTGAATGATAAAAAGAACAAGAACATAAATGAAGAAAAATAATTTAAATTAGATATTATGCGAAGGATTGTATTGATATGATTAGAGAGGAATTTAAATTAAATCTAAATCATGATGAAATAATTAATTCCACAGATATTAGTGGAATTGGCGTGATTTGGGACCCCTCGGAATTTAAGTTAATAGTTGATGATAAAATAATAAATATTATAGAAGAATATGATGTCACAAATTATAGTCTAAATCAATTTGTACGATTTGTGGAAAAGGAAGATAGGGAGAATATACTGAACTTTTTTGCTCAAAATCTTGAAAGAAGTTATGATGAGAGAGAGCAACTGCAGCAACGATTCAGGATAATAAGCGTAGATAATAAAATTATTGAGTGTATTCTTGCCGGCAAGGTGGTAAAAAACAATAATAAATATTATCTGATCGGTGGTAGTTACTGCTTAGGGGATTTGCATGGGGAGAATAATAAAAATTCTTGGATGAATAAATGGAAGGTATCAGCACTTAACAAAACAATTAATTCCATTATTCAATGTGATAGAATTACAGGATTGCCTAATAAATATTTCTTCAAAAATATAGTAGCTAATTCATTAAGAAATGTTGTTGAAAATAATACAAGAGCAGCCTTGATAATAATTGATTTAGATAATTTTAAGTATGTAAACGACTCCTTTGGCCATGATTTTGGAGATTTATTACTAAGGGAAGTTGGATATAGTCTAGTATCAGCAGTCACAGAAGATATATTAGTGTCGAGATATAGTGGTAATACTTTTTTACTATTTAAGCCTGATATTATAGATATTCAAGAGATAGTAGTTCTATGCAATAAAATAACAAAATCTTTTGAGGAACCGAATATAGTTGATGGAAAGAAAATATATTTAACAGCAAGTATTGGTGTTTCATTATCTCCGGATCATGGAATTGACTATAATACTCTATTAAAGAATGCAGATGCTGCAATGTATGAGGCTAAGAAAAATGGGAAGAATGAGTGCGATTTTTTTGATGATAGTCTTTCAGTTGAATTAAATAGAGTATATGGTTTGCAAAAAGGGTTAAGGACTGCTCTACAAAATAACGAATTTTATGTTATGTTTCAGCCTAAGGTATCGTTAGACGATTCTTTAGTTAATGGATTTGAAGCGCTGGCTAGATGGGAAAGTCACGAATTTGGATCGGTAAGTCCAGCTGAATTTATCCCGATTGCTGAAAGTTCCAAGATGATAGTTCCAATCGGCAGCTTTGTACTTGAAGAAGTATTTAAGAAAACAAAATGCCTTTTAAATGAAGGAAATGATAATTTTAAGATAGCAGTAAATTTATCAGAGATGCAGCTTAGAGAAGACGTTGTTTTATCGGATTTTAAAAGTTTAATAAAGAAATATAGAATACATCCTAAATATATTGAAGTCGAGATTACGGAAAGTATGCTTATGAAATCTTTTGATAGAAATGTTAAAATCCTGCAGGAAATTAAAAAATTAGGTGTAAGTATAGCATTAGACGATTTTGGAACGGGTTATTCTTCGCTAAATTATTTAACTAAACTACCGATTGATGTATTAAAGATAGATAGAAGTTTTGTAATTGATTTGATGAACAATCCTAAAAGTAAATGCATCGTAGAGAACATAATTAATTTATCCCATCAGTTAGGAATAGAGGTAGTAGCAGAAGGGGTAGAAGAGAAATCACAAGTTGAGTATTTGAAATCTATACTTTGTGATGTTGTACAAGGATATTATTTCAGTAAACCTAAGATGTTTGAAGCAATAAGAAATATAATTGGAAAAGAAATTTCGTAAAAATATTGACAAAATTAGTATAAGGGTATATTATAGAATCATAAATTAAATCCTATGAAAAGGGATAGTAATCATGAAACAAAGTTAAAGAGAGCTGAAGATGGTGAGATTTCAGTACGGCAGTTAGTGATGAATGGGCCTTTGAGGAGCGAGATGAAATCTTTTGAGAGTAGTTTAGTCGTAAGTCGCACGTTATAGCGAATAAGATATTTTTTGTATCTGAAATGAGAGGCATTTTATGCAATCTAGGTGGCAACGCGGATAATCTCCGTCCTATTAATTATAGGACGGAGTTTTTTTATATTTTTATATATTGGGGTGTGATAAGTATGTTGTGAAAGAAAGTGATTTCGACTTAAATATAGAGTATTAAGCAAGAATTAATAAGGGGGACTTTTATTATGAACACAAAAAAAATGGTAACAAATGCAATTCTAATAGCTATAGGAGCAATATTACATCAACTTACGCCTTTATTAGGGGTACCAATGCAACCGGATTTATCATTAGCAATTTTATTTATTATAATAGTATATAATAAGGATTATAAAACTACATTAGTATGTGGAATTATTGTAGGTGTTTTTGCAGCATTAACAACCAAAACTCCAGGTGGACAACTGCCTAACATTATTGATAAGTTCTTAACTTCTAATATAATGTTTTTAGTTCTAGTTCCATTAAGAGAAAGAATCAGTAAGCTGCTACAAATTAGCATACTATTACCATTTGGGACAGCACTTAGTGGGACAATCTTCTTAACAGCTTTAATGACTCTTGGTGGATTGCCAATCGATAAATTTAGCACATTATTTTATGCTGTAGTTCTTCCAACTGCAGGATTAAATGTAGTTATAGGTATTGTATTATTTAAAGTTGTTCAAAAAACTATTTCAGTTACTGGTGCTTATGCAGTAAATAGTTAAATAGAATATTAAACAGTAATAATTTAATAATAAATATATAAAAGGTAAATTGAGTTTTGTACGAACAAGTATTACTCAATTTACCTTTTATTATTATCTATTTTTTATTTAAACGCTAAAGATGAAATACAATAAGAATAATAATATGAAATATTAAATTATGTTTCTAATAGGCAATGTAACGAAATATTTTTGAAAATAATTGTTACTTTTTTATAAAATGATATTCTTCAGGAGTATTTTCATCTATTACTTTAAATTCATATCCATTATCTTTATAATATTTAATTATAGTTGGTAGAGCTTTTACAGAATTCTTGCTCATATATGCACAATGCATTAAAAGTACTACATGTTCCTTATCGGTTTTAGAATTTCGTATAAATCTGCTTGGATTTGCATTTGGATGCTCTCCATCACCACTATCCGTATTCCAATCATATATTTTTAGGTTGTTTTTATGAAGTAAATCAACCATAGATTGAGATAGTTTATAGCCATTGTTATTACATCCAAAAGGGAATCTAAGTATATTTGGCTTAATACCAACTATTGAGTTAATAGTTTCTTGAGTATCGAGCATTTCTTTTAAAAATGATTCATTAGAGCAGTAAAGAGAAGATTTCTTATGACTCATACTATGAAGTCCAAGGGAGTGACCTTCATTAAATATTCTTTTTACTAAGCTTTCTTGCCCCTTAATCTGACTTCCGATTAAGAAAAAGGTCGCGGGTACAGACTCGTTTTTTAATATATCTAAGACATCCTTAGTAACTTTTCCAGCAGGGCCATCATCAAAAGTTAGATACACTATTTTCTTTTCATCTGCGTGAGCATCAATTAACATCGTTTTTTCATAGCCCAATATACTAATTATGATTAAAACAATTGAAATTAATTTTTTGAATAATTTTAGATACATATAATCACCTTCATATATAGATTTTCTACAAAAGTATTATGTCCTAAAATTATAATTATATTTATATGACCAAGAAACAGTTAAGAGAGTAAGTTAAAAAGAGCAAAAAAATTAGTAAAAAAGAGCTTATAAAAGAAATGAAAAATCACCTTGAATATATGTATATCTTCTGATTGCAATATACTTATTCCGATGCTAGAATATGGTATAGTAATATTATATTGGTAAAATATAGACATAAAGAAAAGAGATGAATCAATAGTGAGGAATATAAATAATAAGTATCAAATTGAATATGAATTAAATATTGAAGAAAACTTTTCGAATTATTTAGTTTTTGATCTGGAAAAGAATGAAAGATATGCATTATGTATTTTAAAGAACGATTTTACATATGAAAAAACAAGAGAATATTTACTAAGTAAATTTAAAACTATTAAAAATCTTAATTTTAAGTATATTACTAATATTATTAGTATCGAAGTAATTTATAGCATGAATGGAATAAAATTGAATAGACCTCAATATGGATATTTGATGGAGTATACTGAGTCTAAGATAGATACGCAAGCTTATCTTAGAAAATGTACACCTCTGAAAAAACTTGACATATTTATGGAATTATGTGCAGCTATAAATACATTAAATATGCAAGGATATATCTTTGATGATATTACAATAAAAGATATAAGATTGATACCTACTTCGAGAAATAATGTCACAATAGAAATAAGGAATTTATTGCAGAACGAATTACGGAAGTTTAATTTATTAAACTCAACTATAAATTCACTACCTTACCAATATAGTATGGAAGCAAAAGATGAAGGAAATGCAAATAAAGATAATATAGGACAAGTCGTTAAGTTGTTTAACCATATTTTCAGAGAAGAAGAATTACAGTCGCAACTTATTGAATTAAATTATGTGAAAAAGATGTATAATCGAGTAAATTCTATAAATAAGTCATTTAACATTAAACATTTTATAAAAGATATAAACAAAAAAATGAAGAAAGAATATAAATTATTTTTTAATGATGCTTTAGTTAAAATCCAGGACAATTTAGATACAATTGGAATGGAAGAAGAGTTGAAAATAGTAGAGAAAAACTTTCAAAAAATATTAGAAAGCAAAGAAAAATATAAGATCATAGCTTTTAATGGTGAGGATGGTAGTGGTAAAAGTCGGTTATTGGAAGAAATTAGGTATAGGCTTTCTAATAAGTATTTCAAGGACATAATTTATATAAATGATCTTATAAACATTAACTTAGATAAAGAGGAAAAATATAATTATATAGTAAATTACATCCTTGATAAGGTAGATAAAACTTTAAAAGATAAATATGAAATTTATATAAAAAAATTTATATCTATATTAATTGAAAATAATCCGGTTTCTAGTGAAAGAAAACAAAATTATCAGTTAATTAATAGAATGGGAAGATTTGTTAGCGAATATACCATGACCAAACCATTCATTATAATAATTGATGATTTAGATGAAAGAAGTGAAGTTTTTAAACTATTTATTAGATATATCGCCTTCTTAAATAATAATCTAGAGAATACCATGATAATATTTTCTATGAATGAAAGTAGATGGGATGAAAAAAAATTAAGATTTATGAATGAACTTAAAGGTGATGAGCAATACGAAGAGTATAAAATAAACTATTTTAATCAATATAACACAACTAAAATGATTAAAAGCATGCTTAATACAAATTGCGAAATAGATAAACTATCAACAAAAATATATTCTGAGACTTTAGGAAATCCTCAATATATAAGTGATGTGATAAAGGAACTGCATGAGAATAAATCTTTATATTTTGATGGAGACAGCGGTAAGTGGAAAGCTGATATTAAATCAAAGGATATACTAATACCGAAAACCCTTGAGAATAAATTGGAAACAAGTATTTCCACATTAGAAGAAAAAGAAATAGAGGTTATTAAAAAATTATCAATATTTGAAAATCCATTATCTGAGAAAATTATTTTAGAGAACATTATAACAGAAGTAGATGATGTAATTGCATATAAAAAATTAAAATTAAATGGATTTCTTGCAGACAAAATAAGTGATCAAGGAATTCTTATTGGCTTTACTAATAACTTATTGAGAAATGTAGTATATCTAAAATTGAGTGAAGAAGAGAAAAAAAATTTACATTCCAATGCATCTATTTTTATGGAAGATATTTTGTTTGAAACAGATTATTATATAGAAGAATTTTTAATTCATCTTGAAAGAAGTAACAATTATGAAAAGGCAGCATTTTATACTTTAAAGTACGCGAAAGCTCAGGATTTATTAGGAGATATAACAAAGTCTATTTCATACTACAAAAAAGTTTTAAAATACCCAAATGTATTAAATAGAAGTGAAATAGCGATAAATATAGCAAAGCTTTATGAAAAGAATTCTAAGCACGAAAAAAGTTATGAATATTTTGAGAAGGCAAATCAATTTTCTATACAAGATGATGAAATGCAGACTGAAATATATACATTACTTGAATTAATAATTATTCAAATTAACAATATTAATGATATTAATACAGAAGTCGAATATTCATTAAATTGTGTCCGAAGGTTACTAGATAGAGATTTTTATCCAAAGGGTGAAGTATATTACTATTACGCACTAGCATTAAAAAATAGACTAGAATATAATCATAAATTAACTTTAAATTGTGCAGAAAAAGCATTAATAATATGTAAAGAAAATAATATTAAAGAGGATATTTATGGATGGGTGAACACTACCCTTGCAAGTGCATATATAAAAGAAGGGGACTATCAAGAATCTAAAAGTTTATGTTTGAATGCAGTTGAAATATTTATAAGTAATAATAATATTAATGGTGAGTTATATAGCAGGATATTATATGCGTCTATTTGCAAGGAGGAAGGAGAACGTAATGAGATAATTCTAGAACAATACTTAGATCTAGCTAAGCTTAGTAATAAATACAAGGTATATAAAAAAGAAATATTGAGCTTAATTTATATTGCCAATATATATAACCAAGAAAAAAAGTATTCTTTAGCAGAAGAGTATTTATTAAGGGCATTGGAAAGAGAGCAAGAGGAAGGTGTAGATCAATACTCATTTAGTATTTGTAGTGGATTATGTCTATTATATATAAATTTAGGAAGAATTAATTTAGCAGTAAAGTATTATTATTTAATGAAGCAAATGCAAAAGGGACTTAAATTGCTAGAAGAGGAAGTTATCAATACAAATTATATATATGCTTTGTATAACTTACTAGTCTGTAATTATGATTTGGCATATGATTATCTTAAAGGTATTTATGCATTAATATTTAATGCAAAGAACTTTAATTATAAAATTATAATTTGCAACTATTACGAATTAATGCTTCATAAATGCAAAAATGAAGATGCTATTAAAAATGTATACGGTAAACTGGATGAAAATATAAAAAAAATACTAAATCATGATGTCGAACTTGGGATTAAGATAAATGCAATTAGACGGATTTTACTATTAGGATATAAAAAATTTGCAGAAGAGTTATTCTTAAATCTAAATGAATATCCAAGAGACTATAATATGGAAGGTATATATATATACCTTGAATTAAATTTTAGAGGTAAGAATTACTATAATTTTTTAATAAATAAAGCATTAAGAATATGCGCGTTTATAAATAACCAAGAGACTAAAGCAGATATATATGCAATGATTGGAACCAAATATAGTGAACTTAATTGCGATGCCTTGGCAATGAATTATTATTATGAGTCTATTGCGTTGCATATAGATACAGTGAATTCATTACCGGAAAACGATAAACTTTTGTACTTAAATAATAGTAATTTTATAGAAACTCGTAAGTTATTTATAAAATGTCTAAATGATGATCTAGCAATTAATATGAAATTTAAATTAATTGAAAGTATAAAGAAATATGAAGAAATAGACATTTTACTGAAAGAATTAGATTTAACTAATATATTAGGAAATAAATCTATATTTAAATTAGCTCAGAATATATATGAAAAATGTTATTACAATGATTTAAGTGATATATATAAGGTCTTTGAAAGATTTTCTACTGATGTTATTAGTGATTTAGAAAATGTAATTAAATATATGGCAAGATTAACTTTAGCAGATAAAGCCATGATTGTAATAGAAAATAATGAGGGCGAAAATGATGTTATATGCACATATAGAATTAGTGATAAAAATGAAATAAATAGATATTTCTCTTTGAAGGTTGACTCTGATGAAGATGTGTTTGTTATCTCTAACAATGATACAAGGATTTATCAATTAGAAGATAACATATTAAAATATGGGATGAGATCTTGCATGTATATGAAAATAATAAACAGGGAGAGATATATAAATAGTACATCTGGAATCAATGCAAGATTAATTTTAATTACTAATAATGCAATGAATTATATAAATCAGCAATCAAGGAAGACAATAGAACAATTTAGACCGTTTCTAATATTTTTATTAGAGAAATATAATCTCACAATAAGTTCAACTTTGGATAAACTTACAGGGGTGTATAACAGAAAATATTTCGAAGAATCATTACTTTATATGTTAGATAGTGCAAGGTTAGAAAAAAGTGAATTTGCAGTAATGATGTTTGATATTGATGACTTTAAAGGAGTTAATGATAGATATGGACATCAGACAGGGGATGAAGTTCTAGTTAAATTGACAAAAGAGGTAAAGAAATGTATTGGGAAGAGAGATGTTGTAGGCAGATACGGAGGCGAAGAGTTTATTGTGCTTTTACCTGATTCAAACAAAGAAAAAGCCTTGAATATGGCTGAGAAAATCAGAAAAAATGTGCAAGAAGCAAAGATACTAGGTGATAAAAGAAATGTTACTATTAGTATGGGAATTGCATTGAGTGCAAATGAATCAGTGAACAGTGAAGAAATAATAGGGAGAGCGGACCAAGCTCTATATAAGGCTAAATACGAAGGGAAAAATAGATGTATTGTTTGGGAGAATGATTACGGAATAAGTAATTATACTAATAATGAGCTGACAGGAGTCCTATCAGGTAATGCTACAAGAGATTATAATTTAGCTGTAATTCTTAAGGAAGTTGCTAATATATCTAAGGTTAAAGCTGATAAGCAAGAAAAGATTTATCAATTTATTCTGGAAGTTATGAAGGTTATTGACTGTGAAACAGCTACGGTATTTATACTAAAAGATAAAAAAATAATCAATATATATAGCAAATTGAGAGCTAAAGACGGGCTGCATACAGGTGAAAAATTTAATTTTAAGTTAATTAATCAAATTATAGAAGAAGAAAAGGGGATGTACCTAATAGATTGGGAGAGTATGGATCATTATAATCAATATGGAATACCAGATTGGAAATCAGTTTGTATAACTCCAGTAATATGTAATGGTGAAGTTTTAGCGGTTTTCTATCTTTCTGTTTCAGTTAATAAAAAAGAATTTACATGCAATGATTACAACTTATTAAACTGTTTTGCTGATATAGGAATTCCAATCTTTTATTAAAATGCATTTTTAAGAGTAGGTAAATGTTAAGCACATAAAAAGTTCCTTAGCATATTATATAAAGAGAGTAATAGCGAAGAGGAGCTTTTTATGAGTGATATCCTTTCTAATGGCGACAATAAAAAAACGGAGAATATTAATGCTATAGTATCATCAGAGAATAATTATAATGAAGATTGCATGATAAAAACAGCAGAGTGTAAAGAAAATGAAGAAAAAGATCAAGAATATATATTAAATGCTAACTATAAAAAAATGGAGAATAAAGAACTTTGCGGTGGAGTAATTGAAGTTACATCAATTCTAGAATGTGAAGAGCATGAATATTTAAAAGGAGTAAAAATTAATCTATATAAGATAAATGGGTTATCTCCAATTCTTATTAGATCTATGACAACTGATGATAAAGGTAAAGCGGTTTTTTCGGGAATTGAGGACGGTTGTTATCGGATAATAGAAATTGTTGATAAGAAATATTTTGAAAAACCTAAATATATTAATTGGAATGAGATAATAATAGATAGTATTAATAAAAATCAGAAAATAGTAATAGTAAATAGAGTGAAAAAAATTATACCTTAAAATAAACATAAAACTCTTAGATGAGAATTGAGTTGATTTTAGTAATATATCTATAATTAATGCACAATGCATAATCTACAATTCATAACTATTATAACAGAAAGTTATGAGTAATAAATTTTGTGTTGTGTATTAAATTTTATAAGATACTAGATTTTTTTGCTTTATTTAAGCTATAATCATAATATTATTAAATAAAGTAGGTGTCGAAATGGAAAGTTATACATTAAAAATAAAGAAAATTGATGATAAAGCTATTTTGCCGAGTTACGCCCATGAAGGCGATGCGGGGCTAGATTTATATGCTGTAAAAGAATTAATTCTAAATCCGGGAGAAAGGGGATTAATACATACTGGAATACAAATAGAGCTGCCTAAAAACACAGAAGCTCAGATAAGACCAAGAAGCGGATTAGCATTAAAAAATGGTATAACTACATTGAACTCTCCGGGAACTATAGATGAAGGGTATAGAGGAGAAATAGGGGTTATAATAATTAATCATGGTAATGAAGTATTTAAAGTTGAGCAAGGAATGAAAATAGCTCAGATGGTCATAAAACCTGTATTTAAAGTTGACATAATAGAAACATATGAATTATCAGATACTGAAAGAAGCGAAAGGGGTTTTGGTTCATCAGGAACGAGATAATAATAATTTATGCAATGATTACAATGAGAAATTAAGGTATACTCAACCTAGTAATTGGATACGTGCTTGTGGAATAGAGGTTTAAAATAAGCCGGCTAGGTTCTTAAGCAGGGAATGAACGTCAGTCGAGTTTACTCTAATGATTATTCCATTTACTGCTTGTCACTATTTTTAGTGAAGCTAAAAAAAATGGTGTGACTACACATTAGGCATTTTTTTGCTTATTTTTATAGTACTATGAAACAAGCATGTATACAATTTAGGTTGATTATATTTAAATTTAAGTTTCATGTAGAAATCTATAATTTAAGATAAACATTAAATCTAGATGGATTATAATATCCATCTATAACTTCCCATTCACCAAAATCTTTTTTGTCATAAAGCAAGTGCTCTTTTCTATGTGATGTAACAGGCAAATCACCGATAAAAATTGCTTCTTTTGCAACTCTCTTTAATTCAGCAATTGCTTGTTTGGAATATTCATGATTGGGAAAGTAATGAAATGCTCCGAAACAAATTACTTTATCAAAAGTTTTATCCTTGAAAATTAAGTCATTTGCTTCTCCATGTAAAACAGAGTTATTAAGTAACTCAATATGTCTCTTAACCAGTGATGAAGAATAATCAACGCCAACATATTCTCCACATTTTATATATTGTGCTAATCCTCCAGCTCCACAAGCAACTTCCAAAATTTTATCAGTTTCTTTAATATCCATTTGTTCGACAATCTGTCTTGCTATTTCTTTTACATCAGCAGTAGTATCTTCATATCCGTCTAGTTCTTCTAAAGAATTAGTATTACCATTCCCTTTTCTTTCCCAAACTTCCTTCCAGTAAGACATATCTTCCATAATTCTCTTTCCTCCTAATAAATTTAGATTAAATAAAAATAACTTAGCAAGTTCATTAAATGAACAATATTATGTTAGCATCGTTCAATGTTCACTACAATAAGTTCATAAAAGAATTATTATTAATATTTATATTTAAAAGATACTTGATATAAATGATTATATTACCAAGTAATAAAATATTTGTAGAATTTAGTAGAAAAAGTGCTTGAATCAATAATCAATTTAAGATAAATTATAATTATAAATTGATTTGGAGGGATTTGGCATTGATTATTATAGATAGAATAACTTCCATATTACAATCATTACTATTTGCATACGCCCTTATATATTGTGTGGATAAAAAACTAGAAACCAACAAATTAAAATTGTTTTTTATGGTGTTAATGTTTACCATTATAGGGACAGCATTTTCCGGAACTTTTCTTGACAATCCTGCAATAATCGTTTTTTTAACCCATATATTAGCCCTAGGGCTAGTAGTACTAATGTATAGAAGGGATGTAAGAAATGCATTGATGGCATACACCATAGTGTATAATATAATAATAACCTACTCTATTGTATTTGGAAATGTGATTTTCGCATCTACAATAGAAATTTTACCACCTCAATACATGAATCAAGCGAGCATTTTTATAATGTATATTCCCGGATGGATATTAATATTTATATGCTTCAAATATTTTGAAAAGATTAATCGGGTATATAAAGTATTAGTAAATGAGGGGGGATTAATTTATTCTTTGATAATCAGTTTTGCTATGGATTTTATAGTAACTTTTTATTTGCTAACAATCGGAGCCAAAAGCCAGTTAATGAAAAATATTGTATATGTGATGTTTTTTGTGTTTTTTGTAGTTGTATTATTGTATTTTAGAAAAATACATAATAAATCGGAACAAATATTTAAGTTAAATGAAACTTTAGAATCTAAAAATAATGAGCTTAGAAAGATCAAACATGATTATGGAGCTCAAATTTCATATTTATATGGACTTTGTCTCATGGATAGGCATTTAGATTTGAAAAAAGCGTTAAAGGATATTATTAATGTTAACGAAGCTATAGCAACTGCAGTGGAAGTAAGCCCTAATGAAAACTCATTATTATCTATCGCATTAAAACCTGCCATAGAAGAAGGAATACATGTAATAGTAGAAGAAAAAGGTGATCTTAGCTTAGTAGCCATTAGCGAAATGGAACTTTATAGAATAGTATCTAATATAGTAAATAATGCAATAACAGCAATGAATGGACAAGGAATTATAATTGCAAAGAGTTATGAATGTCTTGAAAAATTCATTATAAAAATAGAAAATAACGGTCCAAAGATTGAAGAAAATATCTTGAAAGATATTTTTAAACAAGGTTATACATCGAAGAATAATAAAGATGGAAACCATGGATATGGACTAAGTATTGTGCAAGAATTAGTAAAGAAATATAGTGGGAAAATAGAAGTTAAAAGCACTGATATTGCAACCGAATTTAAAATAATTCTGCCAATCAAACGGACAACATAATCATAGATGCGATTATAACTTAATAATACGAGTTTTTAAATATCCCCCCTAAGAATGAATTCATAGGGGGGATATTTTCGTTGATTTTTGTTTAACTAAAATGATTTATATATCTACATTATTTGTAAAATTTTCAATATAAATGGGGAGAATATGTTGAAAAGGAATAAAAACTAGGATATAATATTATTATAGTTTGAAAAAAATTCAAAAGTGAGATAAATATGGTAAAAAGGATTTCTGAAAAAATTATTAATAGTATAGCAACAGATGATAACTATAGTAAAGATGAATTGGAAAGAATGCAATATGCCTTAGTAACCATTTCATTTGAGCTGATAAAAATGATTTCCTTAATAGTTATTTTTTCAATGCTTGGTTATTTTGAAAAAGTTATTATTATTGCTGGGATAATGTGTATAGTGAAACCATTCATTGGAGGATATCATGAGGAGACGCAAATCAAGTGTTTTATAGCCACAGTGCTATTAACAGCTGGAATCTTGATATTAAGTATGCAATGTAATCTTAGTTTTATAAGTAATTGCATCTTGATTTTTCTTAGTATATTTTGTATATGGAATCAAGCTCCAGTAATAAATTCCAAAATGCCAATTTCACGCCCTCAATTGATAAAAAAGAATAGAATTAGAGGTTTAAGTACATCAATATTGCTTGGATTAATATCTATAGGTATATATTACTATAGTAATAATTATTCAATAATAACTTGGACACTTCTATTTGATGCAGCACTAATGTTTAATAAGCGGGAAAGCTAGAAATAATTAATAATTTTAATAGGTAAATTAAAGGGAGATGATTTTTATGATAAAAAAATTAATAGGTGGGTTTTTAAAGAGAATTTCTAACTCAATGATTACGTTAGCGCCAGCATCATTTTGTGGACATGGTGTTGAAGAAATGCCTGAGTCAATGAAAAACTTAAGATAACTTAGTTTTTAAAAACGAGGAGGGCGCAAATTGGAATTAATTATTATAGATGTAGCGACATCTGTCCTGCAGTCAATCGCAATGGCGTGGACAATAGTATATTGTGTAGATAAGAATAAGAAATTAGATAAAGTAAAAATATTAATTATTTCATTACTATTTCTTGCAATTAGTCAATTTTACACGGGGACATTTGGAGATAACTTAGCATCAGCAGTTTTTATTCCTCATATGTTAGCACTATTTATAATATTTATATTCTACAGAAAGAATTTTTTTAGTGCAGTAACAGCATACACAATAATTTATGTTATTATTGGAATATATGCAATTATATTTGGAAACTTAATTTTTGAATATGTCATGAGGACGCTTCCATTACAATATATTAATTATGAAAAAATTTTAATAATGTATATTCCAGAATGGTTCATCTTATTTGCGTATTTCAAACATTTAGATAGAATAAGGAAAATATACAAATTCATTATCTATGAAAAGTTCGCTATGGTGTTTTTGGTTATGAGCTTGGTAATGGATTTTATTATAACATTTTATTTATTGGCATTAAGTGACAAAAGTCAGCTAATAAAAAATATCATATATATAGTGTTTTTTTTATTTTTTGTTGCAGTTTTACTTTATTTTTGGAAGGTTCATCAAAAATCACAACAGATATATAGATTAAATGAATCATTAGAATTAAAGAATAGTGAACTTAGAAAAATCAAACACGATTATGGAGCGCAAATATCTTATTTATATGGACTTTGTTTAATGGAACGGTTTGATGATTTAAAGAGATCACTCAAAGATATTATAAATAATAATGAATCGACACCAACAGCTGTGGAAGTAAGTAAAAGTGATAATTCAATGCTATCGTTGGTATTAAAACCAGCAATCGAGACAGGAATACATGTAATAATAGAAGAGAATTGTGATTTTTCATTAATAAATATGAGTGAGATGGAATTCTATAGAATAGTATCAAATATAGTAAATAATGCAATTAAAGCAATGAAGGGTGAAGGAATAATAATTGCAAAAAGCTATGAATACTTAGGAAATGCGGTAATAAAGATTGAAAATAATGGACCCCAAATTCCAGAATATCATTTAAAGGACATTTTTAAAGTGGGTTTCACAACTAAAGAAAATGATGATAAAAATCATGGGTTTGGATTAAGTATTGTAAAAGATTTAGTAGAGAGTCACAATGGAAAAGTGTACGTAAAAAGCACTGAAACATCAACTGAATTTAAAATAATACTTCCAATAGTCCAAAGTGCATAGATTGACATAAATATATTTAAAATAAATATTTTCAAACAATAGCTGAAGAAATCTAATATAAGTTTTAGTTATTCTGATTACTAAAACTTATATAATTCATAGAGAAAGATGATGGTAGGGAATGTTTGCAAACGCAAATATTTCTTGCCATTTATTTTTAAAAAAAATTATAAGTACATCAATATGAGAACGTTTTATTTGATAAATATGAGTTTTGAATATAGTAATACAGAAAAAGTATTTTAAAAATTCAGAATAATAGTGTAAACTATATAATAAAGTGATTAAACTTAACAATATAAAAAGGGGTGCTAAGGCATGTATAAAATAGTTAGTAAAAGGGAGCTTACAAATAATATATTTTTAATGGATATAGAAGCTCCAAGAGTGGCAAAGTCTGCAAAACCAGGGCAATTTATTATTATAAAGAATGACGAAAAGGGTGAAAGAATTCCTTTAACTATAGCGGATTATGATGCAGAAAAGGGAACAGTAACTATAGTTTTTCAAACTGTAGGAAAAGGAACTAAGCAGTTAGCTACGTTTAATGAAGGGGATTATGTAGCTGACTTTGTTGGACCATTAGGAGTACCAAGTGAATTTATACATGAGGATATAGAAGAATTAAAGAAGAAGAATTTAGTCTTTGTGGCAGGTGGAGTTGGTGCAGCACCAGTATACCCACAAGTGAAATGGATGCATGAACAAGGAATAGCTGTAGATGTTATTTTAGGAAGCAGAAACAAAGATTTATTAATATATGAAGAAGAATTAAAGAAAGTTTCAGGAAACCTTTATGTGACAACTGATGATGGCTCATATGGGTCTAAAGGGACAGGATCAGATATGCTTAAAGAATTAGTTAATAATCAAGGTAAAAAGTATGATCATGCAATTATCATTGGACCAATGATAATGATGAAATTTACTTCTATGTTAACTAAGGAATTAAATATTCCAACAACAGTAAGCTTAAATCCAATAATGGTTGATGGTACAGGCATGTGTGGCGCATGTAGAGTAACAGTTGGA
>NZ_QXDJ01000008.1:101480-228980 GCF_003575225.1 Clostridium chromiireducens
TTATCATTGGACCAATGATAATGATGAAATTTACTTCTATGTTAACTAAGGAATTAAATATTCCAACAACAGTAAGCTTAAATCCAATAATGGTTGATGGTACAGGCATGTGTGGCGCATGTAGAGTAACAGTTGGAGGCGAAGTTAAGTTTGCTTGTGTTGATGGACCAGAATTTGATGGACATTTAGTAAATTATGATGAGTCAATGAGAAGACAAACTATGTATAAAAGTGAAGAAGGAAAAGCACAATTAAAAGTTGAAGAAGGTAACACGCACAATCATGGTGGCTGCGGTTGCGGAGGTGATAAATAATGGATATGAAAGAAAGAATGGTTAGAATACCTGTGAGAGAACAAGACCCAAAGGTTAGAGCAACAAACTTTGAAGAAGTTTGTCTTGGATATAATGAAGAAGAAGCTACAAAAGAAGCTTTAAGATGTTTGAATTGTAAAGTTCCAAAGTGTGTAGAGGGATGTCCGGTATCAATTAATATTCCTGGTTTTATTTCATACCTTAAGGATGAAAATTTTGAAGAAGCAGCGAAAGAAATTTCGAAATATAGCTCACTTCCTGCAGTTTGTGGAAGAGTTTGTCCACAAGAAAAACAATGTGAAGGAAAATGTGTATTAGGAATAAAAGGCGACTCAGTTTCTATTGGTAAGCTTGAGAGATTTACAGCAGACTGGGCAGCATCACATAATGTTGATTTAAGTGCAACAGAAACTAAAAATGGTATTAAAGTTGCAGTTATAGGAAGTGGACCAGCAGGGTTAACTTGTGCTGGAGATTTAGCTAAAAAGGGATATGACGTAACAATATTTGAAGCACTTCATAAAGCAGGAGGAGTATTAGAATATGGTATTCCTGAATTTAGACTTCCAAAAGAAAAAGTAGTTAAAAATGAAGTTGAAAATATTAAAAAGCTTGGTGTTAAAATTGAAACTAACGTTATAATTGGTAGAACTATAACAATAGATGAATTATTTGAAGAAGAAGGATTTAAAGCTGTATTTATTGGTTCAGGAGCAGGTCTTCCTAAGTTCATGGGGATACCAGGAGAAAATGCTAATGGAGTATGCTCTGCTAATGAATTTTTAACAAGAGTAAACTTAATGAAAGCTGCTGTAGATGGATATGATACACCAGTAAGAGCTGGAAAGAAAGTTGCAGTAGTTGGTGGAGGAAATGTTGCTATGGATGCAGCAAGAACTGCCTTAAGACTTGGTGCAGAAAGCCATATTGTGTATAGAAGAGGAGAATCTGAACTTCCAGCAAGAGTAGAAGAAGTACATCATGCTAAAGAAGAAGGAGTAATCTTCGATGTATTAACTAATCCAACAGAAATCCTAGTTGATGAAAATGGATGGGTTAAAGGTATGAAATGCGTTAAGATGGAACTTGGAGAGCCAGATGCATCTGGTAGAAGAAGTCCAGTTGAAGTTCCAGGATCAGAATTTGTTATGGATGTAGATACTGTAATAATGTCTCTTGGAACATCACCAAATCCATTAATTTCTTCAACAACTGCAGGTTTAGAAATTAATAAGAGAAGATGTATAGTAGCTCAAGAAGAAACAGGTCTTACTACTAAAGAAGCTGTTTATGCTGGAGGAGATGCAGTTACAGGAGCTGCCACAGTAATATTAGCTATGGGTGCAGGTAAAAAAGCTGCTAAAGCAATAGATGAATATTTACAAGGAAAATAGAGCCAAATAATTAGAATCAGTTTCATTCATATGCCTAAATGAATGAAACTGATTTTTTATGAAATATTAATGCGGTTATTGACGGATAATTGCAAATATGGTAGAGTTAATTCATGATATAGTATGTTACTGGTAGGCAGGCATTAACTATACATAGATATTTGAGGATGTTTATGTTAGTTAGTGCTTTTTTTGCGTGGAAAAATTTTACAGGCATCCTGATTATTAAAATAAATTATATAATAAAGGAGAAAAAACATGAACAAAGCAATTAATTTACTTAAAAGGTTAGTCTTATTTTTTGTTGGAATGAGTATAATTCAATTTGGAGTAGCATTATTTCTAAAGACTAACATTGGTTCGGATCCATTTACTGTATTCACTCAAGGTCTAGCGTTCTTGTTAAATAAAACAGGATTAAAGAATATAGGGATAGTAAAATTAATAAGTGGAGCAGCAGAAGTAACGCCTGGAATCGCCAACATGATTATACTACTAATATTATTTACTATTATATTAGTAGTAGATAGGCATCGTATAAAAATAGGAACACTTATCTGTGTAATTGGAGTAGGACCAATCATAGATTTAGGAGTAAAAGTAGTTTCGTATTTTCCGGTTGAATCTTATAACTATATGATAAGAGCTTTATTAGTAGTATTTGGATGTTTAATAATCGCTATAGGATTTTCAATTTTATCAGCGGCAAATGTAGGTGTTGCTCCAAATGATATTGTGCCATTTATAATACAAGATAAAACAAAGATAGAATACCGATGGATTAGAATAGCTTTGGATGGTGGATTTTTAATTATTGGATTTGTTTTAGGAGGAAAAATTGGTCTTGGTACAGTAATATCAATGTTATCAACAGGACCGTTTATACAATTCTTCTTGCCTTATGGTGAAAAATTTGTAAATAAAATAGTAGAGCAAAAAAGCGAAGAGTTTGATAGTTCTGCAGTTACTGCATAATAAGCTATCTTTATTAAAGTAATAATAATTAAAAACATAACTAAAAAATAACTGTTATAGATAATTAAAATGTCTATAGCAGTTATTTTTTTGCAAAGATAAGTGATACAGAAATTAACACTGAAATATTTATTTTAATAAGAGTATATATATTTTTAGAAATTATTAAGTATATTGTCATATGTTGAAAAATAGTGAAATAAGTGTGATAATAAAGAGTGATTCTAGTTGTATATTATAAAATTTAAAAATTATTTTTTTAGAGTAATTATATTTTAGCAAGAGGAGGGATTATGAATATGTCGGATACCAGTGGTAAAGTGGTATTCTATGGGGTGAGTGAAACTAGTCAAAAGCTAGATTATATCATGAAAGCCCTAGAATTAAGGAATCAGCATTTTGAAATAAAATTGATTATATCTGAAGCAATCACCAATGCTTATACTCATGGTAATAATAGTGATAAAAATAAACCAATATATGTTGAGTGGGAAGTGAAAGATAACTTATTAAGCATTAAAGTGGAAGATTGTGGACAAGGAGTAAAAGACAAAAAACTACATGAAGAAATTAGTGAAGAAAAAATACTAGATGAATCAGGAAGAGGGTTATTTATTATTAATTCCTATGCTGATGAACTAATATTTAGTGGTAACACCATAATCATGAAAAAATATCTTCTACAAGATATAAATGATTGAAGTGTTTAAAGTAAATAATTAATACTCAATCAATATTGTACATATAAAGGGGAAAATTTAATGAAAATTTCTTTAAAAATAAAATTAATGATTACTTTTTTTGTGCTTATTTCTATACCAATGGGGATATTAGGAGTCATATCATACGAAATGGCTAGTAGATCAATACAAGCGTCCGTTGAACAACAATTAAAAGAACAAACTTCGAGTACATCTGTTTTGATTGATGAAACCATAGTATCAGTAAAACATTCATTAGAAGTGGCAAGTTTAAATAGTGACCTAGGGAAAGCTATACAAAATTCAAATACTGAGAATATTGATACAGCATTTCAATACATAAAGAATGTTCAAGATAAAAATAAGGATTTCATGGAAGTGTTAATTATTACAGATGCTTATGGTAAAGTTATTATTGATAACCAGACAAAAGAGCCAGACATAGATTTAAGTGATAGAGAATACATGAAACAAGCGTTAAGCAGTGGGAATGAGGTAGTTAGCGAAGTACTAACATCCAGGTTCACTGGTAATCCAGCAATTTTTATAGTTTATCCGTTAAAAGAAAATGGTAAATTAATTGGAACTTTAGTTGGAAGTATTAAATTTGAAAGTATTTCAAATTATGCAGCTAGAATTAAAGTTGGACAAAATGGTTATGCATATATGATTGATAAAAATGGATTAATTGTTTATCATCCAGATAGTAGTAAGATTTTAAAAGAAAATGCAAGTGATAATGCAGGTGAGGATTTAAAATTAATAATTAATGAAATGAAGGCAGGAAAATCCTCAGAAGGTTTCTACACTTATGGAAATAAATACAAATACGTTGTTTTTCAACCTGCAGATAATTGGGTAATTGCAGTGACAGCAGAATATAATGAATATATGTCAGCTGCGCTAGGAATTAGATATAATACAATAATTATTGTTATAATATCGATTATTGTTGCAATGCTATGTGCTTATTTGTATTCAACTAAAGGGATAATTAATCCAATTAAAAGCTTAGAAAAGTTAATGAAACGTGCGGGTG
The DNA here is from genome assembly GCF_003575225.1 of Clostridium chromiireducens. Lineage (NCBI taxonomy): Bacteria > Bacillati > Bacillota > Clostridia > Eubacteriales > Clostridiaceae > Clostridium > Clostridium chromiireducens. Next base: position 105,904 of record NZ_QXDJ01000008.1, read on the forward strand.
AGGGAGATTTAACTGTTAGGATTAGCATAAAGAGTAAAGATGAGATAGAGGAACTTGGAAACTCATTTAATGAAATGATAAAACATCAAGATGAAATAGTCAGAAGTGTAACCAATGCCGCAGAAAATTTAAATGCAGCGTCAGAAGAGATGGCAGCATCATCAGAAGAAATCAGTTCTGCAACTGAAGAAATTAGTGCAACAGTTACACAAGTAGCACAAGATGCAGAAAAGCAGAATGAGTCTATAGTTGATGTTTCTAAAGTTTTAGTACAGCTTTCAAGCCTTGTTCAATTAGCTCAAAATAGAGCAAAATCAACAAGTTCAAATGCTGCAAATACTATGGCTGTAGCGGACCTTGGAAGAGAAAAAGTAGAAGAAACAGTAAAGGCAATGAATATTATCAGTATTGGAAGTGATGAAACTGCACAGTCACTTGAATCATTAAGTGGCCTATCAACCAAAGTAAATGGGATCATAAATACAATAAATTCCATTGCGGAGCAAACAAATCTTTTAGCATTAAATGCTGCAATTGAGGCAGCTAGGGCAGGGGAACACGGTAAAGGATTTAGTGTTGTAGCTGATGAGGTTAGGAAACTATCAGAAGAGTCAAATGATAGAGCGAAAGAAATCGCTATATTAGTTAGGGAAATGGTTAAACAAACACAAAATGCAGTATCTGCAATGGAGAGAGCGAAAGAAGAAGTTGACAATGGAGTTAAGATAGTATCAGAAACAGATAAGGCGTTTGTTAACATAATTAACGCAATAGAAAATATAGCAGGACATGTAAATGAGATACTTGATATTACTGGTGATGAAGTAGCGTCATCAGATAAAGTAATAAAGCTTATTAATGATATAGCTACAATTACAGAAAGTAACACTGCCAATAGTGAAAATGTGTCTTTAGCGACAGAAGAACAGGCAAATGCAATTAATAATTTGACAGCGACAGCTGAGGAAACAAGTGCTATGGCTGAAGAATTAACTAAACTTGTAGAAAGATTTAAAATATGAGGTGATAGTAGATGGAAATAAATATACCTAAGGATTTTATTGTTGATGAGGTGGCAAATTTTAGAGTGAAAATAAATAGCCTAATTGATGGAGGTCAAAAGAACTTTATATTTAATTTTAATGATTGTACTTTTATAGATAGTACTGGTCTTGGTGCATTAGTAGCAATTTATAAAAAGTGCGCTGAAAATGGTGGCAGCGTAAAATTAAAATCATTAAAACCTGAAGTTGAGAAATTATTTAAATTAACAAGGTTAGATAAAGTATTTGAAATATGTCCATAAAAAGCATCTGAGAATTTAACAAGTTAATAAATCAGATTGAAAGGACTTATAGATTTATGTATGAAGGTAAAGAAAAAGCACTAATATTAGATGAAGACGTAAAGTTAAATGAAACTAGTTATAAAGAAATTTGGGATAAGATAAATGAACTAGCATTTGTTATAGAATTGGATAAAGAATTTACGCCTGTATACTTTGTTGATTTTAATAATAAATTTTGTAGTGATTTAGGTTATTCTAAAGATGAACTTAGAAGCGTACTACCTTCAGATATTTTAAAAGGGGATAATTGGAAAGATAAAGCTGAGATATTTAGAAAGTTAATATATCAAAAAAGTATCAATAAAATTGAATTGATACTAAGAACAAAAGATAAAAAAAGTATTTTTGTTGAATCAGATATATCTATTTTCAGTAATGGTGAAAAAAACTTTGTCCTAGTAATTGCTATGGATATTACTGAACGTAAGAAGTTAGAGAAAGAATTAAAGGGGATATTAAATGGAATTCCAGATGTAATAAAAGTATATAACACTGATTATACAATATCTTTCTTTAATGAAGCTGGATACAATTTCTATAAAAAGATGCCAGAAGAAGTCAATGGAAAGATGTGCTATGAAATTTTAGCAAGGAAAGAGAAATGCGTGGATTGTTCTTTTGAAGAAGTTATAGAAACTAAAGAAATGTTATCAAGAGAAAGATACATTCCAGAATTAAATAAATTTATGGATGTATGTTATAATCCTGTAATGGGAGAAGATGGAGAATTATTGTTTATTGTTGAGAGACTTCGTGATATTACAGAAAAGAAGATTCTTGATAAAATACTTAAAGACAGCAAAGAAAGATATAAGCAAATTATCAATAGTTCACCAGAGGCTGTAGTTATAATTGTGGATAATAAAATTGTGTTAGCTAATAACGAGACTTGTAATATATTTGGTATAAGTTACAATGAGTTGATTGGAAGTAATGTATATAACCGCTTTCAAGAAAAATATAAAAAGGCTTTGCACAAAAGATTTAGAAATATAATAACAGAAAAAAGAATCAAAGATGTATATGATTATGAATTTTATCTTTCAAATAATAAATTAGTTAATTTACAGATTTCATATAGTTATATAGTGTATGAGGGCAAGGCTGCAATTATAGCAGTTATAAGAGATATTACTGAGATGAAGCAAGAGATAAGAAAAGCTGCCGAATTTCAAAAAAACACATTGCAAAATACCTTCCCTGCTCAAAAATTTATTAATACTACCAGTGTTTATGTCCCGGGAAATACTATAAGTGGTGATTTTTATAGAATTTATGAAATAAGTGAAAGTAGAATACTTGGGATAATTACAGATGTCAGGGGGAAAGGAATATCAGCAGCTCTAAATATTTCTGCATTTGATGTTTTGTGCTCTCAAGAAGTTGCTAAGATTCATGAACCTATGGATATAGTAATAAATCTGAATGAGAAGTTAACTAAATACTATGAAGAAAATTATATAGCTATATGTTGTTTTAGTATGGACTTTAATAAGAATGAACTTAAAGTAGTTGGAGCAGGAATTAATCAATTCCTTTTTCAGAAGAAAGGACAAGGGATAGAAGAAAAGATAGTTGAAGGTCCTTTCTTAGGAATGTTTGAGAACAGTGAATTTTGTGAACAAATACTTTCTTTTGAATCAGGAGATAAAGTTTTCTTCTTTACAGATGGATTAGATTTTATTTTAGATGAAGATAGAATAATACAAGAATATATGGAAGATGCAAGTATATTTGAATTTAAAAATTATTTAGACGGATTTTTAAGCGATAGTATTTTAGATGCCGGAAAATTAAAAGATGACTGCACAATGGTTGCAATGGAAGTAAAGTAGAAACACAAATCAACACTCTTTTGAAAACAGCAAATATTTTTGTTCGGAAGAACTATGATAATGTCTTCTGTACAAAAATATTTATGATTTCTAATTAAGAAATTGAATTGAAAATTAAAAATCTGGAAAATAATCAAAATATACAAAGTTATAGTAATAATGCAAGGTTAAATGAGTGTTCGTTCTAACTGAGTAACAATGTACCAGTTGACAGTTAGTAGTGATTGATATAGAATAGGTTATACAAGATGAACATTTCTTTGAAAACCGAATATGTTTTTAAACCATCTTTAACCTGGGGGCGTTTTGGCTTCGACGGGGGTGGGATGGGTTTATTAAGCGAGTCGAGGGACGCATGGAGCCTCGTTAATAAAGTATGCACTAAATGTAAACGCAGAAGACAATTTTGCATTAGCAGCTTAGTTTAAAGCTGTTCATCAGCCCAGGTTGCCTACGGCTTGGATCACTGGTGTCATTTAAGTGGGAAACGAAGCCTAGCAAAGCTTTGAGCTAGAGGGGTATTTATGAAGCTACCGGAAAGTATAGCCTGTCTAAGGGCGATGCTTTTGGGGAATCTTAAAACTTAGACTGCACTCGGAGAAAGGTAAATTCAGCTGCTTTCGGACAGGGGTTCGATACCCCTCGCCTCCACCATGAAACCCACGAAAATCTAAAATTTGGATTTTCGTGGGTTATTTTATTTTGTATAGATTTGAAGAAGGGTTTATATCTATAATCCTATAAGAGAATATTACATTATAAGCAAAGATTTTAAGATATTTAGCATCTATAAAGGTGAACCATATACATAGACAAAAACTGTAATGAATTATGTTACTATATAAAACACATGTGGAGACAGTGGTTCTGGTATATCGTAAGTAGAAGGATTGAAAATATTAGATTTAATATAATTATAGATATGTTACCTTACACAGCAAAGATTATTCATGGTTATGTAGGGGAATATTATTTTATGAAAAATACAATTATGATTTGAAGAAGTAAACACCTATATATAATATTTGTTAAAATTATATATAAAATAGATATATTATAGTCATTGAAAATTAAAGGAAAATAAGTAGTTTTGTAGAAAAATATTAAAGTATTAGAAGGAGTGATTTTTTTGAGAAAATATTTTAGTGAATTTGGACTAAACGTATATACTTCATACAAAACTTTAATTCCCGTAGAACATTTAGACAAAGTAAAAGATGATGCTAGATATCATATATATATGATATTATCAGTACCAAGAGTTGTTATAGAAAAAGAAAGTGTAGAAATCTATAAAGATGAAATTCAATTTACAATAAAGAAAATAGTTGGAGAGGAAGAAGAGTTACATAGAATTAGAAATTTTAAAATATTATCAGAATTTGATCATAGAAAAGTTGATGTAAAAATTAAATATCCTTATAATACAATAACTTGTAAAATTGATGATAGTGTTATTAAAAATTATTATGATAAAAATAAAAGCAGATTAAATTATTCAGAAGAAGAATTTAAAGAAGCATTGAATAGAACAATAGATGCACAAGTTTTTTTGAATGATAGTTATATTCAACATAGTATACCCTTAGAGATGGAAGTGTTATATATAGGACAAGCATATGGTGAACACGGAGAAAGACTAGCACAAAAGAGATTATCATCACATGAAAAATTACAAAAAATATTAACAGATTGTCATACTAAATATCAAGATAAAAGGATATTTATATTGTTATTAGAAATGACACCTATTCTGAATACTACATTTGATGGAATAAATAAAGAATATGCTGTGAGTGAAAAGGAAGAAGAAGAACACTTTCAAAATGGAATAATGAATTTACCAGTATATAATCAAGTTATAAATATAACAGAAGCAGCATTAATAAATTACTTTAAACCTACATATAATACTAATTTTGTAGAAAATTTTCCATGTAATAAACATAAAGGTTATAGTCAATATTATAATTTAGATTATAATTGTATGTCTGTTGAATTAGATTTAGAATTTGAATATTCACCTAATATTCAATTATATTCTAAGTTTAATAGAATAAATTGTTGTTGGGATTTTGTAAAATATGATTTGTTCAATGATCCAAATAGAATAAATATGTATGACATTTTTAAAAAAATTGATAACAAAAATAATTAATGCTTATAAAAAAAGTACATTCAATCACATGGTAGAATGCTTTTTTATATGCCCAAAATATAAAAAGTCTCTTGAATAGATTTCCAGTAAAGAATAGAATAGTATTATGAAAAATTATGTGGAAATTTATAGAGGAGAAGTAGTTATGAAAGATAGTATTGGTATTTTAGGTAATGATAAGTCTAAAAATCACTTTAAAGAAATATTAAAATTATCTAAGGAATCTGATGAATTAATATTGGTTTCACCTTTTTTTACAAAAGATATAGGCTTTTTTCTAGAAAACATGGAAACTATTCAAAAATTGACTATTTACACTGTTTTTGAAGGATACAATGATGCTTTAAATAAAGCTGATTCTGTGCATGAATTATATAGATACTGTGAGAGTAATAATATTAAATTATCTGTAAAATTTAATGATGACTTGCATGGAAAAGTTTATTTATTTTATAAAAATGATAAAGAAAGAGGCGCTATTGTAACTTCTGCCAACTTTACATCAAAAGGATTGATAAATAATTATGAATGGGGTATATCTATTAATGATAACGACAAACAAAAATTACTTCGTTCAGAAATAGAAGAAATGACTGTATACGAATTAAACAAACATCAAATTGAGGCAATACATAAGTCGGCAATAGATTTTAAAAAAAATAATCCGATACCAAAAGAGAATGTATTTAAGATTAATAAATATATAAATGTCAAACCAAGTAAAAATGGTAATATAAAGATGGGATACTATCTTAAGCCTATTGGAGTTACTGGTAATCCATTTAAAAAAGGAGATACTTTAAAAGAAAATGATGAGATAGGATTTGGTGATTCTGCAAATAAACTTAACAAAGGAGATATTCTATTTTGTCATAGTGTTGGTACTGGATTTTTAGTTGGATACTACAAAATAAGCAGTGATAGTTCTGAATTCAAAGAGATAAATAAAGATGATAGGTGGCCTTGGAAAGTTAGTGTAGAATGTTATTCTATTCCATTTAGTAAAGAATGGTGGGTATATGAAATGAAAACTAATGATTTAGTTAGTGAATTTAAGAAATTATATCCAGACAAACATATCACTTATAATGGAGGAGACACATTAGGAGCTCTAAAATGGGGAAGAGATAGGATAAGATTAACAGAACAGTTTGCAATATATTTAATTGAAGAGATAGATAAAAATTGGAAAAGTTAAATATAAGCTATAATAGTGCAAAAATGCTTGAATAATTTTACAACTGAATAAAATAAAAAAACATTTATGATAAATCCTTGTTATAATTGAGTTTGCACACAACAATGACAGCAAGAGCTATACATAAATATTTCATAACACAATTATATCAGATGGGATATCAATATACAAATTTTTCAAGCAATTAAATTTTGATTTTTACTTAACTAAGCCTCAATTAAGACATTTAGAAAATGTAATGAATGCTATGATATCAAAAGGTTATAACGGTAAAATTTCCGACATAGCGGAGCTTGCTACTTCGAAGCATCGAACTAGTATTACTAGATTTCTTTCAAATAGTAATTGGGATGAAAAACTTTTAGAAAGAGCATTAAAATCATATATCATAGAACTTATTTGGTCTAAATCAAGAGAATCTAAACAGCCGACATACCTTATTATTGATGACACTATTTCTGAAAAGACAAAGCCCTCGTCAAAGGCTAAAAATCCAATTAAAAAGTGTTCATTTCATAATTCTCACTTAAAAGGTAAGAATGTATATGGTCATCAAATATTGGTTTCTCTACTATCGTGTGACGGATTAGTGCTCCCATATTCAATTGATATCTATGATAAAGAATCTATGAGTAAAATCAAATTAATTCAAAAATTAATTGCAACACTTCCTAAGCCTGAAAATAAAGGATATGTGTTAGCTGATAGTTGTAAGGATATTTTTAATGCTTCTGAAAAAGCTGGTTACAGTTATATCGGTGCTTTAAAAACTAATAGAGTTATCTTTCCACAAGGCAATGAAAGATTGGGCATAAAACTTCATAAATTTGCTACATCGTTAAGTATTGAAAACTTTGACCTTGTCACCGTCCAAGATAAGCAATACTATATTTACAATTATGTTGGCGACTTAAAAGATAGAAAAAATGTTTCTATTGTTTTAAGTTATCCTAAAGATGCTTTTCAAAAAGATGGAGCATTAAAAACTTTTATTTCCTTAGAAAAATCATTAGCACCGTTAGAAATTTTAACTCAATATACCGACCGTTGGGCGATTGAACCATTTTTTAGAGATTGCAAAACTTACTTGGGACTCGATGGATATCAAGTAAGAAGTTATAAAAGTATAAATAGATATCTAATAATAATGTTAACAAATTATACTTATTGCAAAATATACTGTAATGATTCGCATCACTTTAATACTGGATATAAAGCTGCTAAGAAAGATTTAGAAAAATTCAAAGTAATATATATTTACGAAGCAGCTGCAAGCGGTACGCCGATAGAAGAAATTTTTGAGTCATTAAAAATAGCTTAAGAATCTGTTTTTTTATTCAACTGTAAAATTATTCAAGTAAAAATGCACTATTATAGTATAAGTATCAAATATGCCTTTTGATAATAAGTTTGATTTTCTTTTTGATAATATATTTTGTCTATATGTTACAGGAAACCATGATAATTACATGTTGAATGGGTATTCTAATAGTAAAAATTAGAAAGTACATTGAAAAAATGAAAAATTTACAAATAGCAAAAATCTATTTACTGGATTAAATGTAAAATCAAATATATATTATAATCATGTAATAAAGAGAAGGAATATTTAAAGCAATATAACGCTTTAAGTATTCCTTTTTCTATTTTAAAGGAGGAGTTAATCATGAGAAAGTTATGGGAATTAGAACAGTTAGAAGAACTAAAATCAAAATATGCAAAAGAGGTTTTACAAAGCATTGAAGAGGTTATTACAGTAATTAATGAGAATTATAGTATTAGTAGAGCAGTAGATGCTGATCTAGGAGGATAGGTTTTATTATTAGAATCAGATACCGATGTAGAAGAATTAAAAGTTAATAAGTTGAAGAGGTTACTTCCTGAATATACTGATGAAATAATAAGTGATGATGGTACTAAATACTATTCAGCACTTTTCTATTAGCCTCAGATTATGCAGTAATGGTCTATTCAAACAAAGAATTACATGAATTATTATTAGGAAAGGTGTTGTAGTATATGGCTAGGCAGAGTAAAGAAATAACTGAAGAAAGAAAAATAGTAAAGGAAACTAAATATTGTGAAGTGTTTAAGGCAGTATCAATTATTGATAATGATTATTATAGTAGTATAGAAAAGATAAAAGTTAAAAGTAAGAATCGTGAAGAGTAAAGTAACTGCTATAACAAATAGATTTGTTCAAGAAGAATTCAAATCTAAAATAGATGAGTTTAAGAATAGTAAGAGTAAATTAGAAGCTAAGTTATCAGAAATTGAAGTTAAGGATATTAACCAAATTGTGACAGAAGCAGATGTAAGAAGCCTGCTGAGCAATTTTAGCGGCTATGTAATTAGCAGGAATATTTCAGAATGCAAAAAGTTCATAAGATACTTTGTAAAAGAAGTCATAGTGTATAAAGAACACATTGAAGTTATCTTTAATGTGTCTTTTTCTTTGCTCAAAAATAATGAGGGAGTTAAGGTTATAAGCCAAATTAGTAGGTATGATTTGTATGAAAGGTATAGTCAGAGTTTTTATATAAAGGTTAGTTAATAAAATTTGCTAGAAATATTTAGAGTGCAATGACTTTAAATATTTCTACTTTATTAATTGGATTATAAGAGAAATTAGAAGGTTTGATTTGGATAAAATATTGTAGATATATAGGAATATTAATTTTGCATTTTTAAATATAGTTTAGTTAAAAATACCTATAAATATATTTTATGTTTAATATACATAAATATACATATTATGATAAAATATTAATATATTCTAGTATGTAGAGATAATGCTTGCAATTGGTGAAGAAAAATAAAGAGGTGAGAGAGTTTGAGAGATACTGGTGCAGCTAAAAGTATTTCAGGACATTATTATGCTATATTAAATACAATAAGTTATTTAATTGGATTGGAAGAAGATGACTATATAGCTTGTGAATATAGAAATTCAGATATATACATATATAAGGATAATAAGTGTATTTCTATTGAATCAAAGTACTATTCAAGTAATATTGGATGGGGAGATGAATGTTTTAAAAATAGTATTCGAAACTTTATAGATATAGAAATAAATGATCCAGTTAATGAGTATGTATTTATGACTAATACATCTAAGAAAGATATGAGTAGAGATTTAAATTTATGGATGAATGTATATAACAAGAAGATAGAGCCTGCAACTATAAAAGAGAATGAAACTACTCTATCCAATAAAATTAGACAATTATATGTTAATGAAATATATAAATCTATAGTGAAAGGCAATAAAAACTCAGAAAAAAAAGAAGATGAGTTAAAGAAAATTGCGGAAGATAATGCAAACGAAGAATTAAAAAAGATTGACTTAATCAAATTTATAAAGAAGGTTAGATTTGAATTTGATAAGATAGTTGATCATAAAATAGTAAAAGAAAAAATTGAAAATTATATTAGCAATGTAAACATAAAGTTGAAAGATGATTCTTATAAGATTTTTGCATGTTTACAAGATTTTGTTTGGAGTAATATTTGTGATATTGGCGATGAAGTTATTCACAAGAAACAAACACTATGCATAAATGATGTGAATAAATTAATATCAAATTTCGAGGAAAGATATGAGAAAATTATAAATGATTATACGAGTTTAGAAAGAATAGAGAAAATGAACTTATATGGGAGGGTTGGCGAAGAAATTAAGAATTACCTAAAAGAAGGAGATTATACAGAAGATAGTGAAATATTTGAGTATTTTAATAGTAAAATAGATGAAATTATAGATGAAATACTGGAATGCTTTAAGGATGAAGGTAATTGGCTCAACTATATAGAAAGAATGAATAATAAGACTTTAGACGATGTTGATACTGAAGATTTAGCAAATTTAATAATATATGTTGCAATGTTAAAATCAATTTATAGTAAAGATAATAATGTTCAGTGTGTAGATGATGAGATTTACAATATGAAATTGGGAAATAGGAGAATAGGCTATTATATTAGTAACAGAAATTCAATTTATAGCAAAGCATTATCAAGATGGTTTAGTAAAAATTATAAAAGAATTGACATACATAAAAAGGAAGCTAGTGAAAATATAAAATGTATATTATTAAATTGCAATAAATTTAAAGAATGTTCTAAAGAAACTAAGAGTTATAGAAACAAAAGTGATTTGGCCATAAAGGAACTTGTTTTAAACATTGCAGATCCAGAAGAAAATGATGATATGTATTATTCAGAATTAAGAAAAAAATTAATGGTAGATTATCATTGTGGAGAGTGTATAAAAATAACTGAAAAAGAAAAAGACGAAATTGCTTTAGATTACGAAGGGGTCATGAAATAAATGTTAAATGAAATTATGGATAAATGTTTTAAGAATAGATATAGAGAATATAGATTAAATGATAATAAATTTATTACATCATATTATTTAATAGATGATACATATATATTGACATTTTATGTGATTGATGAAAATGGGATTCCTATTGCTGAGATGGAAGGTGAAATAATAGCAACTATTCAGTCAGTAAAAGGAGAAGATAGATTTAGAAAATATGATGTTTATTTGATTTTACTTGATTTAGAAAAATATTTTATAGACCCTAAAGAAAAAAATGAAATAGAAAAGGACAAGTTTAGCTGTAGAAAAATATTTATAAATGGAAATGAAAAAGATTTGGAACAAGAATTAAATAATAAATTTAATTTAGGGAAAGAAATAAATGAATTTGAGAGCGATTTGAGCAATGAAGAATTAGAATTAATTAATTTTATAAATGAAGATATTGCAAATTATGATATAGATAAAAGTACTGATATAAATTTAAAGAGTATAGAAGATTTGTGTAGTTACATAGAAATATTAAAATTAGATGCAAAGAAATTAAGCGCTAGTATTGAGAGAGAATTGATTCGCTTAGAGAGGAAAGAAAATGAAGATTGAAAAGATTGAAATAAAAAACTTTAGAGGAATAGGTAATAATGGAATAAATATAAGATTGGCAGAAAGTAACATTGTACTAATTTATGCACCTAATGGATTTGGAAAAACAAGTATAATTGATAGTATTGAATGGGGATTAACAGGAAATATAAGTCATCTGAATGAAATAAGCACAGTAGATAAAAAAAGATTCAATAAATGTCAAATGATTAATTTTTTTTCCGGTAAAGAAGGGAAGAAAACTAATGCGGAAATTAAAATTATATTTGATAATGGGGAAAAATTGACAAGAAAAAATAAGCAGACACAAAAGGGAGATTTTGACGGGGGAGAACTTGACAATGAAAGTATTTTTCAAAGTTTACTACGTAATAAAGATAATGAGATAAATTTTTGTGAAAATTTTTATCATACTCATATGCTAGGACAAGATACTATAAACAGTTTTTTATGTAATCAAAGAAGTGAGGATAGAGAAAAAAAGCTATTTAATATAATTGGGATTGACAGATATAATAAATTATTCGATAGTATAAAGCATGGTGAGTATAAGTTACAAACATTAATTCAAAATATAAATAAATATACTGATGAAATAGAAACTTTAAAAGAGAGCATTGAAAACTGTGAACCACATAAAGTTTTAATAGAGACTGAATTTAAATCTTTTGAAGATGTTAATGATTTTATATTTAATATACAACATAATTTAACACAACAGAAAGAAGTTATTGATAATATTGATGAAAATATTTTAAGTAAAATAACAAATAAAGATATAGAAGTAAATGAAAAGTATGAAAATATTACAAACTTACTAAAACTAAGTAATAATAAGTTAGAAGAATTAAAAAAGATAAATGAAAAAATAGATAAGTCTATTGAAATAAGAGAAAAAATAAAAGAAATAGATGAATTATATATTAAATTACAAGACTTTATTAGTTTTGCTTTTATAGATCAGAATATAGATATACTGAATAAAAGAATTACAGAAGAAAAGAAAATTTCAAGATATAATAATCAGTTTCAAAGAATAAAGAAAATTAAAAAAAAGTTTAGAGAAATAAATGATAAAGTAATGAGTAATGTAGTTAATATTAAATATTTCAGAAACTTAGAAATTTTAGAAGCAAAAGATATAGATAAACTAAAAGAGTTAATACAATTTTTCGAAGCCAATTTTAAGATAGACAGTATTATTACAAAGAGTTTAATAAAAGAGTATATAAATATCAAGAAAGAATATGCTAGAAAGCTTGAAACAGAGACAAAGTTAAGAAATAACATTGCCAAATTAGGGAAAGTAAGAGATGAAATAATTAAATTTTATAGTGTGAATGTAAAATTTGTTGAAGATAATAAGGATAATATTAATAAAAATAAGAGATGTCCTTTATGTAATAGTGAAGTAACAGCAGATGCGATAATATCTAATATTAAGAAAATTTTAGACATCAATGATTCATCATATGACGAAATGAAAAAATCTATAGATATAATCAATAATGAAATTAAGAACTTACTAATTAAATTAAAAGATATCAAAAAAAATATGGATTTAGCTTTAGATACTATACTTAAAATTGTAGAAGATACTCAACAAGGAAAAAATCAAAGTATTATTAATATTGAATCTATTGTAGTAGAAAAATTAAAAGCTGCAAAAATAAAGAAAGATATTGAAGTGAAAAAACAAAACAAAATTAAAAAACATATAGAAATGCTAATAAAAAGAAAGTATTTTACTAAAATAGATGAAGTATTAAATAAACAAGTTTTAGCAGGGATAATGTATAATATCAGAGTAGAAGTAAATAAAAAGCATAAAATGCTCATAGAAAAAGAAATTTTACCAAAAGAAAAAGTAATGAGCGAACTTATTGATAGTCCAGAATTTTTGCATAATTTTAAACAAGATTTAGATAAATATGACCCATATCAAAATAGAACAATTGAAGAAATAAATAGTAATAAGGAAATTATAAAAAATAAATTTAAGAAGATATCTAGCTTAAATAAGTATATCAAGGATTCTACTGAGAAAATTTCTTTAAAGATAATTAGGCAATTAGAAAAATATGAAAAGTTGAAAATAAGTGTACTAGAATTACAAGAAAAAAATAATAAATTAGTAATGATAAAGAGTATTATTGAATCAATTCAAGATAGTAGTACTAAAACCAATGAGAAGATAATTAAAAAATATATTTTAGATAATAAATTAGTGCATCAAATATATAAAAATATTAACCCGCATCCTATTCATAAAGACATTAACATCGAGAGTTCAAATGGATTAATATTTAAGTTGAATAATGAATTTGAGAGAGTACAGGCAGACTACATATTTAGTTCAGCACAAAAAAATGTATTGGCACTAAGCATATTTTTAGGATTTGCATTCCAGCAAAGTTGGAGTAATTTAGACCAAATTTTTATAGATGATCCTATTCAAAATATGGATGATATAAACGTTGTTGGATTTGTTGACATTCTGCGAAATTTATTTTCGAATGAAAGCAAAATGAATAATAAAACAATAGTATTAACAACTCATGATGAAAAATTTAGAAATCTAGTAAAAATGAAGTTTAGACATTTAAAGGTTAGAGAATATTGCATTGAAAGTTACGACATGAATGGGCCAATAATAAAAGAAACTGAGTATATGTAGTAGTTAATATGTCAAGAAATATTTTCTATAATTAATAAATATCCAGATATATAGATGATAGTCATAGGTGGGATTTTAGATATGTTAACAAAAATATTGGTATATAGTAGGGCAGATATAAAAGCAGAAAAGTATATTCATACTGAATTGAAAAAGATAGAGATTAATAAAATTACAAATGAAATATATTGTTTGTTAAATAGTAATATTTTTAAGATTAGTTTTAATGCAAGAGAATTTTTCCAGAGTAGAAATGTAGCAGGGATCTACATAAATGATTTTTCGATATCTATGAATGAGAATAAGATCATAACTGGTGGGTGGGAGCAATCTTATAATCCACCATTGAAATTATACAAAATACAAAAAGATTATGGAAAGTTTATATGGGTAAAAACATCGTATAGAAAAGAAGAGTTAAGTGAGAATGATTGGATTAGGGAGAGAATTGATAGATATGGATGTCCTGTCAAGTGTGATGGAGAAGAAGAATATACTTATGTTAAATTTATTTCATATTTAGACATAATAATTGCAGTTTCAGGATCTAATATTATAATATATGATATTAATGGAATTTTAATTAAAAAATTTCAATTAAAATCTTCTAATATATGTGTAGATGTTTTTGAAAGTATTGTTTATGTTTCAGATAATAATATATTAATTATATATGATCTGAATTTGCTTAAATGTGTTAAAGAAATAGATTTTAGTGTAAAAATAAAAAAAATAAAGATTATAGAAAATACAGATAAAGTATTTGTTGTACTAAATAATTTAGAACTATTTATAATAGATAAATATCAAATAAAAAAGAATATAAAAATTAATAAAGAAGTTGGAGTATTAGAAAATGACTCTACCAATTCTGTGATATATTTTGGTAATTATTTTGGAGAGTTTGGAGCAATTGATTATGATGGGAATATAATTTATGAGGATAAAATAAATGATACAATAAGAGATATATTAGTTGTAAATAAAGGAGATAATATTATTGTTGCTAGTAAAAATGTAGAATTTTACATTTATGAAAGAAAAAATAAATTGAATATTAGCAAAGAAATTAATTTTAAAAAATTTGAAAAGAGGGAAAATATGAAAAAAATATTTTTATCATATTGTTGGAAAAATGAAGAGACAGCAAATAGTATAGATAATTTGTTTAATAGTGAAGGAATAAAAGTAATTAGAGACAAACATGATTTACAGTATAGAGATAGTATTAAAGAATTTATGGAAAAAGTACGTGATGCAGATTTTGTTATTATGCTAATAAGTAAAGAATATTTAGAATCGATTAATTGTATGTATGAAGTATTGGAATTTATTAAAGATAATGATTTTAAAGAAAGAATAATACCCTTGGTACATAAGAATACTAATATATTTAAAGTTGAAGATAGGGTTGATTATATAAATTATTGGGATGAAGAGTACAATAAGCTTAAAGAAAAGGTAGAGCGTATTCCAAGAGAAGCAAGTGCAGAAATTTCAGATGAAATTAAAAAAAGAGCGAGTATAAAAAATACAATTTCGGAGTTTATATCTATAATTGCTGATATGAATAATATCCTATATACTGATCAAATTGAGAGTGAACAGTTTGCAGAAATAATTAAAATTGTTGATGAAGATAATGTAGAGGAAAACTTAAATATTAATGATGTTATTAAAGAGAAGACTATATTAACAGATATGCAAAAGAATGAGTATAATAATTTATATTTAAGTTATATAGATAAATGGTGTGATTTTGCAGATATTAGTAATTGGAGGACATGGACATCTTGGATGCTTGGCAGTGGACAACCACATATTTTTATAGAAAACTGGGAGAAAGTAGAAAAGCTAAGAGAATGGCTATTTTCACGAATCTGGCCCAATAAGCTGGTAGAATTAGAAGATTCATTTGAAAATTTCAGATTAGTATTAAATGATTTGTATAATATTTTTAATGAGCATTATGAAAAAAGGGGAAAGATGTATTATACAGAAAAGTTTTATCATATTGATGAGTGGAATGAACAACGATATCAACAGCTTTTAGGAGAATATAATTTTCATGTTTGCTTAGTACAAGATTTGGTTTTAGAGTTAACAAGAGCTGCTAATTATATATGTGATAATATAAGAAAATATATCAATTCTGATTTTAGATTAGATGAAGGAAAATTAGTGGTTACATATGGGCCTTGCATGGACTCTTCTTTTAAAACAATATGTCCGGAATATAGAAGTGATGAGAGAACAGTAAAGCCTTATCCAGGATTAGAAAAATTTAAAGAAATTAGAATAGATAGAGATCATAAATTTGGTATTGGAGTAAGTTGCCATGATCCTGAATTTTTGGAAAACGAATAATTGAAAAATAGTGGATTTCAAAGGTCACGCTTCGCCTCCACCATAAAATCCACGACCATTTGTATTTGGCTTAAATAGCTACTTGCAGATGGTCGTGTTTTTTTATTGTCGTGGGGTAGAGTTACAATCAAACCCGCAAAAAATCTATAATTTGGATTTCTGTTAATGCATTATAATCTAAAATTTTAAATGATAATTCTAATTTGAATAGGTTATTATTGTTTCCTAATGATATATGAAGTAAATCTTGAATTTTATTATACCGGTAAAAGAATGTGCTTCTATGTATATTTAGCTTTATAGACGTATCATTGGCATTTCTGTTATTTTCTAGATAAATCTTTAGAGTTTTAAATAATTCTGTTTTATTTTGATCATCAAATTTAATAAGTTTTTTAATATAAGGGTGGACTAAAGTTAATAAATTTATTTTATATAAATCATTAGTTGTACTCATAGACATATTAAATAAATAATACTCTATATAATCTTCAAAATAATTTATAGTATTATCTATTTTCATACATAATGATAAATCTAAGGCGTATATAGATTGGTAAAAAAAATCTTGTATATGTAATAAATTTTGGAAAACCATGCTGATACCACACCGTAAATTATTTAATTTCAAAAATTCTAAGATAGTTTCTTTAAGAGAATCAGTAATAACCTCTTTATGCCCATTACTTATAAGAAAAGTAATAGTATCCTTATAATATGTTGAAATACAATTTCCTAATATAGTTTTAATTTTCTTTATTAATTCCTTTAATCCGAAATTATGTCTATAATCCTTATATTTTTGTTTAAATGGTATTGAAAGTATAATCAAGTTTTCGGATAAATTAAAATTTACATATTGTAATCGTTCAGTCATATATTCAATATTATCTATCCTATTTATCAATAAATCTGTTAAATAATATTCTTCATCCAATCCAGAATTACTAATAAACAAATTTTCTTTCTGAAGTTGAATGGAAAATACCTTAGACAGTACATTTGTCAATTCTAAATCTTCTGCATTGAATTTCCTTTTACTTTGCAAAACAGATATATATCCAACAGTAATATTATTAATTCTGATAGAACAAAAAATTAAAATCTCATCTGAGTTATGAAAAAACGCATTATCTGAATTATAGATGTTATCAATACATTTATTCTTTTGCATTAATTGAACAATATCTAGCAAAAGGTAACTTTCTCCATTATGAGTTTCTATGCTTGAATTATCAAGCTTGGCTAGGCTTGAACGGGCCATAATGCGATAACTGGTATCTAAAATAAAAATAGGATTACCTAAAAAATTTTCGCCAATGTTAAGAATCCCATCCATACTATTTTCAGTAAATAAACTATTGTATAGTTCGTATTTTTTTTTATATAAGTCATTTTTTTTCTGCATAAGTTTCTCCTTATTTTATCCGAATTAGAAAAATGTCTAAATAGTAAGCAATTTAAAGCATTATTTTAAGACTTATTTTGGATGAACTTCACTTCTTCACATGATAATATTATAACAAAAGATTTGATTTTGTAAGTGAAAATTCATGCCTTATAAAAAACAAAACATAAAATTATAAAACACTTTAAGAAAAATATTAAAGTTGTTAAAAGGAGATTATATTATGGCTTTTACAGTATTAGGTATCACCGCAGGAAGAAAAGATTCAAATTCTGAAATTTTATTAAAAGAAGCATTACTTGCATGTCAAGAACAAGGTGCAGAAGTTATAATGATTAACTTAAGAGATTATCACATTGAGGAGTGTTCTGGATGTACAGCTTGTACACATGGTATGAGTGCTGGAAAAAATGTTGGATGTACATTAAGTAAAAAAGATGATAAAGAAGCAATCATGAATGTTATGCTAAATGTGGATGCTATAATTGCATCAGCACCAACTTATGATTTAATGCCAACAGCAACATTTTCAAAATTTATGCATAGAAATTTAGCGTATGAATCAGCATTTTTAGAATTTATTGGAGCAATTGAACATAGAGATAGAGTTGCAGGATTAATTGCTGTTGGAGGATCTACTCGTTCATGGCAGTCAATGGCTTTAGAAAGTATGCAAGCTACATGTTTTACAAATGATTTTAGAGTAGTAGATATGTATTTAGCAACAAGAGTACCGGCTCCAAAACAATGTTTATTACATGATGATATGATTGAACGTGCTCATAAGATGGGTGAAAACATCATGAAATCATTAAATACACCTGTAGCAGAAAGAGAATGGCTTGGAGATGAAGGCATGGGATGGTGCCCACATTGTCATTCAAATGCATTAATTTTAGGAGAATTACAATGGGATGGGTTACTTTTCCCAGTTGAATGTCAAGTTTGTGGTGCAGGCGGAAATTTAGAAAAGACAGAAGAAGGTAAATGGAAGTTTGTAATTCAAGAAGATGGATTAAGCCGTGATCGTACTGATACTGAAGGAAGAGCAGAGCATGTAAAAGAAATTATGCATACACAAGGTGGCTTCTATACTGAAGAAAATCTAACAACAGTTAAAGAAAAGTTTGTTAAGTATAAGGAATTAAAATTTCCTACAATTGAAATAAATTAAGAATAGATATGAACTTTTAATCTATAATAATAAGTTTTTAAACAAAATAAATTTTATGGTGAATTTCAAATGTCACGCTTCGCCTTAACTATGAAACCCACGAAAATATTGGATTTTCGTGGGTCTTTTATTTTATATTTGGTTTTAAAGCAATAAAAATACTCTTAATAATTTTTGATATCTATCTGGCATATAAAACGCTTTATAACCGAAGTTAGAAAACTAATTATTTTGATGAAAATCTCTAATAATCTCTAAGAAGGATTTTAAAATATCATCTAAAAATAAATCTTTCCTATATATTAAGTTAATTGTTTGCTTAGGCGGATAATCAGAAATAGGAATTGCTTTAAAGTCAATTTTATTTACAGATTTTATATAAGAGTTTGGCAAAATAGTAATGTTATCTGAATGCTCTATTAACCTTATACAAGAATCTAAATTAGTTGCTTGAATCCTAGGTCTGCAAATATGATTTATCATGCTAAAGGCTTTATCAATATTTTTTCGTGAATTGGAATAATGAGGTAATAATACGATATTCTCTTGAGTCAAATCTCTTAAAAAGACAGAAGAATACTTTGCGAGTCTTGAGCTTAACGGCACAACTGCAAGATAAGACTCAATATTTAGCAGCTCAGAATGTATGGCGGAATCTTCTGAGGCCTCATAAATTAATCCTAAATCTAGCTTACCATTTTTTACATTATCAATAATTGTATTGCTGCTGTGCTCTTCCATTGTAATTAAAATATTATTATTAATATTATTAAATCTTGAACAAGGAATTAGTAGCAAGTGAGAGCCGGATGCTCCTATTTTGATTTGTTCTCTTGATTTTCCTGCATAATTTTTAATATCTGCTTCTGCTTGTTCAAGATCAAAGAAAATCTTATATACATGTTGTTTTAATATTTTACCAGGCTCTGTTAGTATTGTCCTTTTTTGAACATAATCAAAAAGTTTAATATTCAACATGCTTTCTAAAATTTTTATTTGATTACTTAGTGTTGGCTGTGAAATATTAAGACGTTCAGCAGCTTTTGTATAATGAAGCTCTTCAGCAAGCACTAGAAAGTAGTTTAATAATCTTATTTCTAACATAATATTATATTGCCTCCTATTCATAGATACAAACTATGATCATCATATTAAATATAGTATTGATAGATAAATCATAAGACAATATAATTAATTTGTAAATGATATCAAAAAAGAAAAATAAACTAACAGGGGGAAAATATTATGGATTATAAGCAATTATCCAAAGATATTATAAAAAATGTTGGCGGTGTGGAAAACGTTTCCTCGTTAACACATTGTGCTACAAGATTGAGATTTAATCTAAAAGATGATAGTAAAGCAGCTACTGATATATTAAAAAATACAAAAGGCGTTATGGGCGTTGTAAATAAAGGAGGACAATATCAAGTAATTATTGGAAGCGATGTCGCAAATGTATACGCAGAAATAAATAAGATTGCTAGTTTTGACAATGATTCTTCAAGTGAAGTAAAGGATGATAAAGGTCCAGTAGTAAAAGTGCTTGATACAATTGCGGGTATTTTCACACCAATCATACCAGCTATTACTGGAGCTGGTATGTTAAAGGCTGTTATGGCGCTATTAGTTACTTTTAAGGTGATTGGAGCTGAGAGTCAGGTATATTCAGTACTTAATTTTATGGCAGATGCAGCCTTTTACTTCTTACCATTTTTAATTGCTAATTCAGCAGCAAAGAAATTTAAATGTAATCCTTATATGGCAATGTCAATTGCAGCAGTTATTTTGCACCCTAACTTTGTTAGTATGGTGGGGGCAGCTAAAAAGAGTGGGGAAGGAATTTACTTTTTAGGGTTGCCAATAACTTTAGCTAGTTATTCATCTTCTGTTATTCCAATTATTTTAGGTGTTTGGTTTATGTCCTTTGTTGAACCTATAGCAGATAGAGTTTCGCCAAATGCAATTAAATTTTTCACAAAGCCACTATTAACACTATTAACTACTGGATTAGTAACTTTAATTGTGCTTGGGCCTATCGGAATAATTTGCGGTAATGGAATTTCTGGAGCTATTGCATTTTTAAATACATATGCTAGATGGCTGGTTCCTTTTATTGTTGGTACATTCTCACCACTACTAGTAATGACAGGTATGCATTATGGATTAATTCCTATTGGCATTAATAATTTGGCAACGGCTGGTTTTGATACAGTTGTAGGACCAGGTATGCTTGGATCTAATATTGCACAAGGCGGAGCAGCACTTGCTGTAGCGCTTAAAACAAAAAATAGTCAATTAAAACAATTAGCTTCATCAGCAGGTATAACTGCAGTTTGTGGTATTACAGAGCCAGCTATGTATGGAGTTACATTAAAATTAAAACGTCCTCTGATTGCAGTTATGATTGGTGGAGGCACATCAGGATTA
The DNA here is from genome assembly GCF_003575225.1 of Clostridium chromiireducens. Classification (NCBI taxonomy): domain Bacteria; kingdom Bacillati; phylum Bacillota; class Clostridia; order Eubacteriales; family Clostridiaceae; genus Clostridium; species Clostridium chromiireducens. The sequence continues at coordinate 127,435 of NZ_QXDJ01000008.1, forward strand.
TTTTTAGGACTTACTGGAGTTGGAAGATATACTTCAGGTTCACCAGGGCTTTTAGCATTACCTGGATATATTGGAACTGATGGCTTTAAAAATATTATGTTTGCATGTATAGGTGCAGCTATAGCTTTTGTTGTTTCGTTTATTGCTACTCTTATTATAGGATTCGAAGATATTATTGAAGCTAAAGAGAATGATTCAGAAACAGCTGGTACAAATGCAGCTGAGATAGCTGTAGATGAAAATGATACTATACAAGACAGTATTGTTTATTCACCAATTGAAGGAAAAGTAGTTTCACTAAGTGAAGTTAATGATCCGATGTTTTCAGAAAAGATGATGGGAGAGGGAATAGCTATTATTCCAAAGGAAGGCAGAGTAGTTTCTCCTGTAAATGGTATAGTTAGTGCAGTATTTGATACAAAACATGCTATTGGAATTACTTCAAATGAAGGTGCAGAAATATTAATTCACATAGGACTAGATACAGTAAAATTAGGTGGGAAATTCTTTGGTGCCAATGTAAAGGTAGGAGACAAAATAGAAATAGGCGATTTATTAGTTGAATTCAATGTAGAAGAAATAAAAAATGCAGGATATGATGTTATTACGCCTGTTATAATAACAAATACATTGAAATATGGAGAGATTTCATTTGCTGCGAGCAAAGATGCAAATATAAAAGAAAAAGATCAACTAATTAACTTAATTAAGTAGAAGATATTATAATTAATAATGGAGGATGAAAGCTATAAGGAAAAAGGCTGAAAGGTCAATATAAAATGCATGAGAAAAGTTCTGTAAAATCAGTATAAGAGCTTGAACATCATTTTTAGATTAGCATTGCTCCTTAGTAATTTCATCCTTTACTATTAAATTAAAAGTTAGAATTTATAACAATAGATGTAGTATAGTTTTAGATGGAGGAGAAGAAAAATATGAATATAAATTTTCCAGAAGGATTTTTATGGGGTGGTGCTTTAGCTGCCAATCAGTGTGAAGGCGCATATAAAGAGGGTGGAAAAGGATTAACTACAGTAGATCTTTGTCCAACTGGCAAAAAAAGATCTGAAATCATACGTGGAAAAATCGATGAATTAAGAGTATTGGAAGGAGAATTCTATCCTTCTCATGAAGCTATAGATTTTTATCATAGATATAAGGAAGATATAGCATTATTTTCAGAAATGGGATTTAAATGTTTAAGAGTATCAATAGCTTGGTCAAGAATATTTCCGAGTGGTGATGAAGAAATACCAAATGAAGAAGGGATAAAATTTTATGATTCTTTATTTGATGAAATGCTAAGTCATGGAATTGAGCCAGTGGTTACGATTTGCCACTTTGATACACCAATTGGAATTATTGAAAAGTTTGGTGGATGGAAAAATCGTAAGTTTGTAGATTTTTATTTAAATTACTGCAAAGTAATTTTCGAGAGATATAAAGAAAAAGTTAAGTATTGGATGACATTTAATGAAATTAATATGATACTACATTTACCGTTTATGGGAGCTGGAGTAAGATTTAAAGAAGGAGAAAATGAACTTCAAATTAAGTATCAATCAGCTCATCATGAATTAATTGCAAGTTCACTCGCAACAAAGCTTGCTCATGAAATAATTCCAAATTGTATGATTGGATGTATGATTGCAGCAGGAGATTTTTATCCATATTCATGTAATCCTGATGATATTCTTAAAGCAAAGGAAAAAGAAAGAGAAAATCTTTTATTTATTGATGTTCAATCAAGAGGGAAATACCCAGGTTATGCTAAAAGATTTTTTAAAGAAAATAATATAGAAATTGAGATGGAGCAAGAAGACGAAGAAATTTTAGAAAAACATACAGTTGATTTTATTGGATTCAGCTATTATGCAAGCAGATGTGTATCTACTGATCCAGAAGTCTTAAAAGGAGAGACGGCAGGGAATGCATTTAAGTCAGTAAAAAATCCGTATTTAAAATCGTCTGAGTGGGGATGGCAGATTGATCCCAAGGGATTAAGAATTACCTGTAACAGTTTATATGATAGGTATCAGAAACCATTATTTATTGTTGAAAATGGATTAGGTGCTGTTGATAAAGTTGAAGAAGATGGTTCCATAAATGATGATTATAGAATTGAATATTTAAGAGAACATATTAAAGCAATGGGAGAAGCTATTGCAGATGGAGTTGAGTTAATTGGATATACTCCATGGGGATGCATAGATTTAGTATCAGCCTCTACTGGAGAAATGAAAAAACGCTATGGATTTATCTATGTTGATAAGGATAATGAAGGGAATGGAACATTAGAAAGATATAAGAAAAAGAGCTTCTATTGGTATAAAGACGTGATAGCTACAAATGGAGTGGTTTTAAAAAAATAATCTCCGTTGCAGTATATAAATTTTAATGGTGGATTTTAAGGGGCATGATTTGCCTCCACCATAAAATTTATGAAGATAAACCTTTTCCGTTTTAAAATTCACAAAACTCATAGTCCCCGTTAGGGGATTTTTTTACGTTTACTTATTAGTCATCCTTTCCCTAAATTCTCTAGGGGAAATCCCTTTTATTTTTTTAAAAGCACGGTTAAATGAAGATAGGCTTGAAAATCCTGAGTCAAATGCAATATCTATTATATGTGCTTGTGGATTCGAAATCAAAAATTCTGTTCTTTTGATACGCTCAGTAGTAAGGAAATCTATAAATGTCATATTCGTATATTTTTTGAATAAATGCGAGAAATGGGACTTGCTAACCCCTATGTGATGAGAAATATCGTCAAGTTTAAGAGGTTTAATACAGTTTTGTGATATGTAAAGGCAAGCTTCTGTAATTAACTTAGTAGACTTATAGCCTGTGTTTGCATCATCAGAGAATTCTTCTTTCTTGGCATCGACGCAGTATTGTCCAAGCTTTGCAAAGAACTCCAGGAGAAGGGAATATATACGAACTTCATTAAAAAGCGCGTCGGAATAATAAAGCTCGGGCAATTTCTTTATTAAATAAATCATTCTGTCGGCATCAATATCTGATGGGTCATATTTAATGCAATGATACTGGCTAAATACAGAAAAATTGCTATTAAACTCACTCATAATCATCAGTAAGTCAAGAGGGAACTGAACGAGAATAAAAGCATTTTCAGTTACATGATCAAGCGAGTGCAAGTCACCAGGATAAATTATGATCAGGTCATTAGTTTTAAGAACATGTTTGGTGAAATTAATCGTTACTTCATTATTATCATAAAGGCTTAAAAGTATTTCGATAAAAGGATGCCAATGCATCGTATCAGAAAAATTTATATCGATTTTCTTTGATACATTAATTTTTTTCCCGCTACTAAAATTCAATCTCTCAAAATAATTATTCGTATGCATAAGCGAAATCTCCTTTAATGGTTATATATGTAAAGCTTTGTATACGATTAGTCTATCATTTACGATGTCAAATAGCAATATTTGATATGTTTAAAGGAAGGATATGCATACAAATTTGGCAAAATACCTTAGTATCAATGTTTCTTTTATGGTAATAATATTTGCAATAAAAATAATTATAACAAAATATGCACAGGTAATTCATAATTTTTAAAGAGTAAGTTGTAGGTAGAATTGATAATATATTAATAGCAAAACACATTGAGAAATGGTTTGCATAGATATAAATTTAATAAGAAAGGAGCAATATTTTGCGAATATTTAAAATAGGTATACTTGGATCCGGAGTTATAAGCAGAACATATCTTGCCGATATAATAGCATTTTACAAAAATCTTGAAGTAATCGCTTGTGCAGATATAAATGTAGAGCTTTCTCAAAAACTAGCATCGGAGTTTGGTATAAAAAAGGCATATACTACGGAAGAATTGTTAAATGATGATGAAGTTGAGATTGTAATAAATCTCACACCACCACAGTTTCATGTTGAGTTGAGCAAGCAAATAATAACGGCTGGTAAACATCTGTTTAGCGAGAAACCGTTTGCGCCCAATTTAAAAGATGCAAAGGAAGTGCTGGATTTAGCAGATGCAAAGGGTGTTAAAGTTGGTTGTGCACCGGACACCTTTTTAGCGTCAGGTCTTCAGAGTTTGAGATATTATCTTGATGCTAATCTTATAGGAAAGCCTTTCTTTGTTACTGCAAACATGACCACCTTCGGGGTTGAAACTTGGCACCCTAACCCTGGACCTTTTTATACGAAGAACAGCGGCCCTTTATTTGATATGGCACCGTATTATCTCTCTGCGATTGTATCATTGTTAGGATCAATAGAGAGCATTGCTGCTCTTGATGCAAAGAGTAGCGATACTAGACATATATATGTGGGACCAGAGGCTGGAACGGATATTGAAGTAAAGATCCCTACTCATTACTCTTCTATATTGAGGTTAAAAAGTGGCGTGGTTGTAAATTTGAACGTAAGCTTTGATATTTATAGGTCGAACCTTCCGATGTTTGAAATTTATGGAGATGGTGGCACACTAACCTATCCGGATCCGAATTTTGGCGGCGGCACTCCTAGTGTGTATAGGAAAGAACAGTATACGGACACTGTTTATCAAAAAACAGATGAAGCTATGGCAAGAAAAAATAGATTCTATGAGCTTCCGGAGCTATATCCTAGAGTTAAAGATTATTCAAGGGGCTTAGGCGTGCTTGATCTTGCGAAAGCTATAGAAGCAAACTCGAATAATAGAGCAAATGGAAGTTTAATAATGCACATTACCGAAGCCATAGAGGGAATGATGATTTCATCTGAAAATGGCGAGTTTTACAAAATGAAAACTACCTGTGAGAGGCCAGAGCCTTTAAAAGCAGGTGGATATATGGACGAAGTTTAATAATTTGATTGAGTAAAGTTTTGAAAGGAGATATAAATATGTCAGGAGTAATAGGAACAAATTTAGTGGCACAGGTAGGATTTATAGTTAAAGATGTTGAGGAAACAAAGAAAAAATGGGCTGAGTTTTTAGGGGTTGCCATCCCTGAGACGCAACCTATTGGTGACTATACGATTACAGGAACAGAGTTTAAAGGTGAACCCGCTCCAAATGCATATTGTTGGATGGCTTTCTTTGATGTTGGTCCGGGACTACAGCTTGAATTGATTCAGCCTAACGAGGAACCTTCAACATGGAGAAACTATCTTGATGAGAAGGGCGAGGGCATTCACCATGTTGCATTTCAAGTTAAGGATTCAAAGACTGCTGCTCTAAATGCTGAAGCTGCTGGTTTAAAGCTGGTTCAAAGAGGTGTTTATGGTGATGGCAGCGGCGAATATAATTATTTTGATGCTCCGGATCTAAAATGTGTAATTGAGCTTCTCGAGAGTTACAATAAGTAATATTAACCACTAACTATAAATAGAAAGGCATGATACTAAATATGAGACTTGGGACATCTTCACCATTAAAACACAGCAGTCCAAAGGAATGGGCTATGAAACATAAAACCTTGGGACTTGGAAGTATAAATTTCCCACTCTCTTACGAAAATGATGATGAGCTTATTGACGAGTATGTTAAAGAAGCGAAAAAAAACAACCTTGTGATAGCAGAGGTTGGAGTTTGGCGCAATACATTGGATTTAAATGAAGATGCACGTAAAAAGGCTATTAAGTGCGCCGTGGGGCAGCTTGAACTTGCTGATAGGATAGGGGCTCGCTGTTGTGTGAATATTATAGGTGCAAGAGGCCCTCGCTGGGATGGTGCTTATAAAGATAATTTTACAAAGGAAACCTGGAAACTGGGTGTAAAGACTATTCAGGAGATTATAGATGAGGTAAACCCTAAGAACACGTATTTTACAATCGAGTCAATGCCATGGATGTTCCCGACTGGACCGGATGAATATCTGCAGTTGCTTGAGTCTGTGGACAGAGATAGATTTGCTGTTCATATGGACATTTTTAACTGGATAACTACACCGAGAAGGTATTTCTTTAATGAGGAATTTATATGTGAATGCTTCGAGAAACTAGGTGAGCATATAAAAAGTTGCCATCTGAAAGATGTCAAGATGGAGGACGATTATACGCTGTTTTTTAGGGAAACCAGTGCTGGAAACGGAGGGATAAATATCAAGCACCTAATCGAACAAGGATTATCCTTTGATGAAAATATGCCGTTTATTATAGAGCATCTTAATACAGATGAAGAATATTTAAATAGTGTCACGCACATAAAGACTCTAATGACGCTCTAAGCGTTTATATATAGTGAGTAATAAAAGTAAAAGGAGAGGTTAAAGTGAAAAAAACAAGAGTTTTAGTGGCGAGCTTAGTTACTTTAATGTTTATGATGACAACAGTGCTAGCAGGATGTAGTGGCAATAAAAAGGCAGAAGATACTTCCTCTGAAACGTCAGGCGAAGTAGTTTGGTGGGGGTGGACGCCGGGTTCCCCAACTAATGAAAAGTATATTGCAGAATTTAACAAAGAATACCCAAACATCAAAGTTACGTGGAAACAAACATCAATAGATGATTATGACGCGGCTATTAGACCTGCTTTAGCAAATGGCGGGGGTGTTGATGCTTTTGAGGTTTCAGCGGGTTCAGGAAATGGTGGTGTTAAAGTTTTTGGAGGACAAGCAATTGACTTGACTGATGCTGTAAAAAAGGCTTTAGGCGATAACTATGAAGACAAGCTCAACAAGGCATCAATCACCACAATGACTGTCAATGGTCAGTTGAAAGCACTTGGTGTCGGAACTGTATATTCAGGGAATATTTGGATTAACCAAGATCTTTTTGATAAATACAATGTAAAGGTTCCTACTAATTTAGATGAGTGGAAAGAGGCTTGCAAAGTTTTTGAAGAAAATGGTATCGAAGGTTTTGTGCAGGGAGCAGGTCAAGGTGCATTTAACATCGATACTTTCCATGCAATTGCTGATAATGTAAGCCCGGGCACTTTCACAAAAGCAACAAGAGGTGAAGTTAAATGGACTGATGACTCAATTGTCAAATCATTAGAGCTATGGAAAGGGTTGTTTGATGACGGAATTATGCAAAAGGGTGCTCTTGGTCTTCAACAATATCCAGACGCAAACAATTTATTTATGTCTCAAAAGGCTGCTATGGTTATGATGGGATCTTGGTATACATCAAACACTTTGCCTGATACTATGAAGGCTGCTATTGAGTCTGCATCTTCAACAGAAAAGCCATTCACAATGATTCCAATTGATTTCCCTGATATTGCTGGAACAGGAAAAACAGGATCTATGTTTGGCGATTTAGACTATTCAACCGCAGTGTCTGCAACATCAAAGAATATTAAGGCTGCAACTACATTTGCTGTTTGGCTTGGAACCTCTCAGAGTGGTCAACAGATGATTGCAGATTCCTTAAATGTTGTTCCTTCTCTAAAATCAGCAACTCCGGATTGGAACAAAGTAAAACTTGTAAATCCTGATAAACAAAACGAAGCAATCAAAAAATATATTGAAAAATCAATGAAAAGTGATGATAACCCTCGTTTTGCAGGAATAAATGCAGATATGAACCAAAAAATGATGGATGTATTGGCTGGCGTGGCAGGAGGAAGTATCACTCCTAAAGATGGTGCTGCTCAACTTGAAACGACTCAAGCTGATAGTAAGTAAGGGATAATATTTTTATAGGGGGCTATTTTTTCTAGTGCCCCTATCATTTAGTGTTGAGGAGAATTATAAACATGAAAAATATGAAAAAGAATAAAACATTGAGATCTACGAAGATAAACGGACTTCCGTGGATTCTTCCAGCATTTGTTTTTGTTGTAGGTATTATATATTATTCAATATTGTATACATTCAAGCTGTCTACTTTAGATTGGAATGGGATTGATCCAATTCAGACGAAAGTGGGAATAAGTAATTATACTAAAGCACTTTTTTCTGACTGGGTTTTTTGGACAGCTATAAAAAATACAATTGTTTATTTCATTTTAACATTTGTAATTCAAAACTTTCTAGGTTTTATATTTGCCGCAATTTTGCATACAAAAGTAAAGTTTGCTACATTGCATAAGTGCTTGATTTTTATACCAACAATCTTAGCACCAGCTACTATGGCACCAGTGTTTAGATTGATGTTCTCGCCTCAAGGAATTCTGCAAGGTATATTTAACACACTTCATTTAGGCATAACTGTTGATTGGCTAGCAAAACCAAATTCGGCACTTTTCATTCTCATGATTGTTGCGATTTGGGAGTTCACAGGAATGAGTTTCATTCTATATTATGCGGCAATGAGCCAAATAGATAAAGAAATACTTGAGGCGTCGCGTTTAGATGGAGCAGGAAACTTTAGGACTTTATTGAGCATTGTATTGCCAAACTGTAAAGGCACGACAGTTTCTCTTGCAATGCTTGGAATCATAGGTGCTTTGAAAACATTTGATATTCCTTATCTGATTACAACTGGTGGGCCAAATCACGCAACAGAATTTTTAGGCACATATATTTATAGGCAGGGAATAAGGCAAGCTCATCTTGGCTATGCAGCTGCAATATCAGTAATGCTCCTTGTACTTGCATTCTGCGGTGCAATACTTATAAATAGGCTTAATAAAGGAGACGAGAGATAAAATGTTTGAAATTAGAAGTTTAAAAAGTAAAGTCGTTTTGCAAATCATTCTACTAATACTAACGATACCTTATGCGATTCCACTTGTTCAAATGTTTCTTGGCTCTATCGGTGGAACAGGGTTTTTAAATTATAAGGCGGTTTGGGACACAGGTGTAGTTCCAATCTATTTTAGAAATTCATTCATTATATCAGCTAGTGTAATTTTGTTGGTTTATATATTCAGTATGACGGCTGGCTTTGGGTTTGCAAAATTACATCTATTTGGAAAAGAAGTATTCTTTTGGTTGATTCTTGTTGCGTTAACGTTACCTGAAGTAATTTTGTTGTCTCCATTGTTTGTAACATTCCAAAAGATGCATCTATTCAACACCTTTTTGGCTGTAATTTTACCTATTGCAGCATTGCAATTGCCATTTACAATTCTACTTACTAGAAACTTTGACAGTGGAATTCCTAATGAGTTAATGGAGGCAGCAAGAATTGATGGCGCGGGTATTTTTTCGACGTTTTGGTATGTTATTCTTCCGCTTACAAAGCCAATTGCATCATCAATTATTGTTTTGACACTCATCAGCTCATGGAACGCATATCTCATGCCACTTCTGTTCTTGCAAAGCCCAGATATGCAGACGGTAACTCTGCTTCCACAATACTTCCAAGGTGAGTTTACAAATGACCAGACGAAGATATTAGCTGCAGCTGTGCTCACTGCAATTCCTGAGATTATTGTTTATTTGTTCATGCAGAAGAATTTTGAAAAAGGCATGAGTGCTGGTGCTCTAAAATAATCGAAACAAGAGCAGAATAATAGTGAAAGAAGGAGATAATTATGCCGTTGATTCAAGTTGACTTAAAAAGGTCAGTGTTTGAGGATAAAGGAAAAGAAATATCAAATGCAATTCATAATTCGCTGGTTGCAGGTCTAGGTATGGATACAACCGATCTTTTCCAAGTGTTTAGACCGCATGATGAAGAGGAGATTATTTTTTCGCCAACTTATGATAATCGTGATAGACATGATTTGATAATCATTAGAATTACAATGGTTAATATGTTTTCACTTGAGCAAAAGAAAATAACATATAAAGAACTAACAAAGAGGCTTGTTGACATTGGAATTAGGCGCGATGATATTTTAGTTTGTGTTGTTGAAAACAGTGCTGAAAATTGGTCCCTTGGCGAAAGAGAAGTTTGATTAAATTAAGTAAAAGAAATAGGTAATTGCGAAACTCGCAATTAAAGAATGCAGGCTTGTCATCATCAAATTTATTTTGAAAGTCGGTAAAAATTTCCGATTAAGAAAGCTGTTTATAATATGACAAGTTTACAGAAGGGAGTTCGTAAAATGATGGAAAATGTAAAAAAAGAATTTTTGCTAGGTAGGTCTTATCCTGTTCAGCTAGATGAAAAAATGCCTAATACGCATAGATGGGGTATCCTTGGTTCTGGCTGGATTGCAAGTTGTTTTTCCACACAGGTGATCAAAGCTGGTGGAAACATCGCTGCTGTTGGTTCCCGTGAATTAAAAAAGGCACAGGAATTTCAACGTGAGTTTCCGTCAATAAAAAAAGTATATGGTTCTTACGAAGAGCTTATAAAAGATCCTGACATTGATGTGATTTATGTTGCAACTCCGCATGCGCAACACCATGAGTGGGCGATGAAGTGTTTGCAACACAATAAGCCTATTTTAGTTGAGAAGGCATTTACACAAAATTATAAGCAGGCGAAAGAAATTTTAGATTTAGCAAAAGAGAAAAATCTATTTGTTATGGAGGCGTATTGGACACGATTTCTGCCACATATCATCAAGGTAAAAGAGTTGATTGATAGGGGCGAAATAGGGGACATTGTACAGATAATTGCTGACCATGGGGTTTACTTTCCTTTTGACCCTAAACATCGCTTATATGCACCTGAGCTTGCAGGCGGAGCTCTATTAGACTTGGGAGTATATCCAATTTCATTCGTGCAGTTTTTGCTTGGAAATCCAACGAGAATAATCGCTGCTGGCTCTGCAACGCCAACAGGTGTAGACTCAAATGATGCTGCTATCTTTGAATATGAAAATGGCAAAGGTACACTTGCGATATTAGCTTTTGGTTCGCTCGCATCATCTCCTATCACCGCTGCAATTTGCGGAACAAAAGGGAGAATAGAAATAGAAAGACAATTTTACAGGCCGTCAGACTTCACTGTTTTTTATAATGATGGCTCAACATTTGAGTATGTTTCAAAAACACATGAAAATTATGAAGATGGTCGAGGCGGGCTTTTTGGTATGCATTTTGAAGCCTCTGAGGTGCAAAGGTGTCTTTTAGAAGGCAAGGTTGAATCTTCAGTTATGCCTTGGGAAGACACATTATCTGTGATGAAAATTATGGATGAAATTAGACGACAACTTGATTTTAAATATGAAGGAGAAACATTATGAAAATCATAAATCCAGTTCTTACGGGTTTTCATGCCGACCCGTCAATGATTAGGGTGGACGACACTTATTATATTGCGTCTTCTACGTTTGAATGGTTTCCTGGCATCAGGGTTCATGAATCTAAAGACCTTGTGCATTGGAATTTGACCACATCTATTCTTGACAGCGTGGAGCTACTTGATATGAAAGGCGCCCCTTGCTCTGGTGGTATTTGGGCACCTGATTTGTCCTATGCTGATGGAAAGTTTTGGCTCGTTTATACTGATGTGAAAGTTATAGACGGTGCGTTCAAAGATATGTATAACTATCTGACAATTGCAGATGACATAAAAGGTCCTTGGTGCAAACCTATAAAGCTAAATGGCGTTGGTTTTGACTCATCTCTTTTTCATGATGATGACGGGAAAAAATATTTCATTCAACAAACTTGGGATCACCGTGAGTATAACAATCCATTCAATGGGCTTACTTTAACTGAATACGATGTGGACAATAAGAGGCTGAAACCAGAGACTGCAAAAACTGTATACAATGGTACCGATGTGAAGACGGTTGAAGGACCGCACATATATAAGCTTAATGGATACTATTATATATTTGCAGCACAAGGAGGCACATCTTGGACACACCAAGAAATTGTTGCCCGCTCAAAAAATCTGTTGGGACCTTATGAAACTGAGCCGGACGGACCATTTATAACTAACTTTGACACACCAGACCACTATCTTCAAAAACAAGGGCATGGTTCTCTTGTCGAAACCCCTTCTGGCGAGTGGTATTATGCTTCACTTTGCGCTAGGCCTCTTCACCATTCTACCGAGAACATCTATGACCCAAGAGGATGGTGTACGCTTGGGCGTGAAACAAGTATTCAGAAAGTTTATTGGGATGATGAACTTTGGCCAAGAGTTGTAGGTGGGCATGGTGGTTTGAAAGAGGTTGATGCACCAAAAGATGCCATATTAACTGAGGCTCCTGCAACCAATGCTGTTTTTGATGATTTTTCATCGGATAAGCTCAATGAGGAGTGGAATACTTTAAGGGTTCCTTTTTCTGAAAAAATGGGAAAGGTTGGAGGCGGAAAACTTGAACTGATAGGACATGGTTCACTTTCAAATAAGTTCAATCCATCGTTTATTGCTAGAAGATGGAAAGATTTTGAGTTTTCAGCTGTGACAAAGGTGAAATTTAGCCCATATAGCTATCAGGCAATGGCTGGTCTTGTAAATTATTATAACAGCGAGCATTGGTCATGGATTTTTATCACAAAAGATGACGAGCGTAATGATGTTATAGAAGTAGCAGAATGCGACAATAGAAAATACACTTCAGTTTTAAAAGATAACGCTGTGAGGATTCCTGAAGGTACGGAGTGGGTTTGGTTCAAGACAGTTGTTGATCATTTGGACTATTTTTATGAATATTCATTTGACGGAAAGAATTGGAACAGAGTGCCTATTAAACTTGATGCAATGATTTTGTCTGATGATTATGTGAATTCACATTATGGTGGCTTTTTTACGGGAGCATTTGTGGGATTGGCTGTAGTTGATTATTCTGGTTACGATTCAAAAGCTACATTTGAGTTTTTTGAGTATATAGTTTAGCGTAATTGGTTAACATGATTAGTTTTATGCGATTTAGCGACTGCATACTAGTACAAGCAATTATTTGAGCTTGAAAGATGATTCTTACACTAGTTTTATACTGATTTAAGTTGAGAAGAGCAGCCCACGGCTCACCTAACCGTGTTTTGTGGTACATCTTCTCCTCAATATAATAATAACCAAATGGCGAAAACCGCACGCCATTTTTTCATTACTATTTGTGCCGCCGGCGGTAGCGGCGAAATGGAGGTTTTTATGAGTAAATTATTGGATAAAGAATTGTGTGTTATCACGGGTGCGGCGAATGGAATTGGCAGAGCAATCGCAGAACGTTTCATAAGTGAAGGTGCCGATTTGATTGTGGCTGATTTTGATGTTGAAACCGCAAAAAAAGTATATGAGGGAAACAGTCAGGTTGTTGACATTCTAAAAGTTGACGCGACAGATGTAAAGGATTTGGAAAAAATAGTGAAATCAGTTGAAGAGACAGGACGCAAATTAAAGGCTGTGTTACCAATTGTTGGCAACGGGCCACAAAACCCGATTCCAGAAATCACACCTGAGGAGTTTCATTTGACAATGGACCTTAATGTTTTTTCAGCATTTTTCACAGTACAGAAGTTAATTCCTTTTATGTCTAATAAATCTTCAATTGTTCTAATATCATCAATTGCAGGTTTTCAGGGCGGGAAAAACAGCATTGTCTATAATGCGGCGAAAGCAGCGGTCAGGTCTATGGCACGTTCGTTCACAGGAGAGCTTGCAGAAAAGGGTATTAGAGCAAATGCTATAAGCCCTGGTCCAACTGAAACACAGGCGTTTACAGATTTTGTGCACGGCGATGGCGAACTACGAAACAATATAATTTCGCAACTTCCCATAGGGCATATCGGAAAGCCTAGCGAGATTGCTGCGGTTGCATTGTTTTTAGCGTCCGACGAATCTTCTTATGTGACAGGTGCTGAAATTATTGCTGACGGCGGTTTCACCAATAAATAAACAAATAGTGATTAATATATAACATTAGGAGGTAAAAAAATGGCATTATCATCAACAAATATACTTAAGGTTATTGTCGTAACAGACGATTTAGAAAAAACAGTTTCTGCATATAAAACTTTACTAGGCACAGGGAAAGAGGTTGCAGAGCAGAATATAGAGCATAAAGAGGTAAGAACACCTTTTATGAAGTATAAAGGTGCCAACATCACTGATACCCCAATGAAGGTAGAGAGCGTTTTCAGCGATAATTTTTGGTTTGAAATTATCCAGCCTTTAGGAAATAATGACCCGTGGGCAGCTTGGTTAAAAGAACATGGCACGTCAATTTGCTCAATTTGTTTGTTGTCAGATGGACCTTTAGAAGATGACGAAGAAACTATGAAAAATACAGGGTTTGATTCACTTTTTAAACACGAAAAGGGCTATGAGGCGTATGAATATTTTGACACATCAAAAGCGCTTGGGGTTTTAGTTGAGGTAAAAGAGCAGTATAAATAATGAGAGAGGTGGCGAATTCGTTCGTCACCTCTTTTTTGCACATAAGCTAAAAATTGCAATTAGTAAATATTACTTTCTGTAAGAACTTCTTCCACTTGTCCGATATTGATGAACAAGAAGAAGGTTAAAAGTATCTATCTTTGAAGATTGAGCAGGTAAAAGGCGATGAGTTTTTCCGTATTGGATTAATAGCATCTTATAAGGCACAATCCAGACCTGATCGATAAGTCGACTGCCTTATCGAAAAATATTGATGTTCAGGTTGGCGCAATACACGGCTTCCAAGGCGACGAATGTGACATCATCATTATTTCATCTGCTGTTACAACTATATTCGATATGGAGCTAGCAAAATCCTTTGCTTTACATGGACCAAAGCCTGTCTTTCTCATCTCATCAAGTTGTATATTTCGGGCGCTGAAGTCATTAAATACACAGAAAACACCTACTGCAGCAAGACCTTCTTCTTCAGTCGCATTAAGTAAATTATTGGTAATAATCATACCAAGTTCTAACTCATAGTCTTTAAGTGTTGCATAATGTGGATAACTCACTAATTCACCATCTCCAATGAATGATAGAGAATTTCCCTTATAATATACGGGATTATCATACCACGCCTTTTTAGGTTTAAAAGCTGGAAATGGATGTCTGAATATAGTTTCATAGGCTCTTATTATGGAATATATATTGGGCATAGTATATTTTGTAAAGAGACGGCCGCTGTTAATTACATGTCTTTCACACAGCATAAAATCACGGTAAAGCAGCGGACGAAAAGGTATAATTTCTTTCATATTCTTAATTTGACAACAAATTTCCAAATCAGCCTTTTGAAAAAGTGAATTTAAGCTTTAACGAGTTCTATACCCAAATAATACTTTGTTTAACATAAAATGTAGATGGGCGTTTTAACATTTTCGAGTAGAATGATTTTTTTAAAACAAGACTTAATTAGAATAATTGCTATTATTGACTGAATGATAAGTAAAAAGGTATGATAGACTATCAAACTCAATTTGGAAAAACTCCTTATGGAGTTGCATCTGTATGCAAAAAGTATAATAAACCTGTAATTGCTATTGCTGGAGGAATAGGTAAGGATGCTTCTGATTTTTATAAAAAGGGAATTGACAGTATTTTTTCTATAGTAGATAAGCCTATGATGTTAGAAGATGCTATAGATAATGCAGAAGCACTTTTAGAAGAAACTGCTGAAAGAATAATGAGAGTTGTAAAATTATTCAATTAAGTAACCTTATCATAGAACAAAAATATTCTTTAAATTTGAAGAGGTAAAGATATGATATTTTTAATTCAAGGTTTTAAGTGATTTCAATAATTAATAGATACGATAAAATATTGGAATAGAGAGTGAGTGGCTCGATTCCACAAATGAAAATGTATAAACTAGAGTAAGAGTGAGTTTATACATTTTATTTTTCTTCAGAAATTCTTCAGATTTGCTCCATATTTTTCTGATATATATATTTTACAATTAAATCAAGAAATACAATTTCAATAAAGAATTAAATTGAAATTTTACATTGTATATCAATAAAATTAGAGGAGCAAATTATGAATAAGTATATTTTTATACTAATTTTTGCTTTATGCATAATGTCTTTTACAATAAAAGAAAATGTATATGCAAAAGAAGTAATAACAGAAACACCAAATGTAGTAGTACTTAAAGGAACGGATGAAACTAAGGGTGGATTTCCTGTGTATGAACTTATTGATGACAATAAATTATTTATGGATATTTACAATAAATCTTTTATAAAGAAATCAGTTGAACTTTATGGAAAGGCTTTGCAATATTCTAATTTAGAAAGCAAAGATATATATTTTGCTTTCAGAGAAAACTCTGGATGCTATGGCAGGATTGGTTTCTATCTAAAAAAGGATGGACAGCTTTATGATAAGACAAAATCACCATATATTGAACTCTCTATTGACCAATTGAAACGGTATAATACACTTGAATCAATAACACAAATATTACCTCATGAGATGGGGCATGTCCTGCAGAAAATTACTACATCCAATAATCATGAGATAAATGAAAATGTAGTGGATATGCATTATTCCAATATACAAACAGAATATAGCACTGCTTTTAGTGAAGGGTTTGGAGAGCATTTTGAAGTTATTTCAAGAATGTATGAAGAAAATAATGAAATTAAAGATGGAATTTATGAAGATATAGAAAGAACAAAAAATACTACTAAATCTATTGTGAATAGTGGATCTAGAGATTTTACCTTGCCTTTAAGATTGGATTATTATAGAGAAGTATCACCATTTTGGCAACAAAAGTATGAAAATCTAAAGAGGAATGAACTTGGGTTAAGTGGTGATGGTAAATACAAGAATTTAAGTTATGATTTTATTGATCCAGAGAAATCAATTTTATATAGAAATATGGGACTTTATCAAGATAAGAGTAAGATGAAAAGTTTGGAACAGAGTTTATCTACTGAAATTGTTGTTTCTAATTTCTTTATTAAACTAATAACAACTGATGCATCAGAATTAAACGAAAGATATTCTAAGGTCTTTAATGTTTTCAATAAATATTTAAATAAGGATAGCAAACCTCAATTAATAGAATTTGTTAGTGGATATATGCAGGAATATCCTAAAGAAAAGGAGAGGATATTACAGATATTTAAAGATAGTATAGGTCATGATTTTACTGAAGAATGTGCTCCAGAAATATGGTGCATTAGTGAAGGAGAACATAGTAATATTATTTTTGATCAATTTAGAGGTCTTAAATTTCCATATTATATATTTAATATAAATACCTGCGAAAAAGAAGATTTACTTAAACTAAAGGGTATGAGTAAAAGTGATGCAGAAGGGATAATTGCATATAGAGATAAAAATAATGGATTTAAAAATAGTGAGGAATTTTCTCATATTGAAGGGGTAAGCGGTAAAGCCATAGAAATATTAACAAATAACACCAGCAAGGAGCATATTGAAAAAGTAACAAGTACAATAGATGAACGTGAATTTGAAAAGAGTTCTTCTACAATGTTTATAGCTAACCTTAAACATTTAATATCAAGAGCTATGATTTGGTTTGTGATTTTTTTCATAACTTATTATTTATTTGTTATGAAAACTACAGTTAAAAGTAATATGAGCTTATTTAAAGTTGCCATTAAGAAGTTTTTTAAATTAATGTTTTATGTATTGGTAGGGTTTATTAGCGTGTTAGTTAGTAGTAATATTATCATAGGAAACAAAACATTAAATCCAATAGTTATTTTTATTACAGTGATTTTCATAGGTGAAGGCATAATACTTTTTATAATAAGAAAGGACAAGCTTAAGGTAAGAGATAGTATTATATCGACCTTAATGATCATTCCAATAATTATATATTCACAATATTAATATATTCAAAAAGATAGCAGGGCAGTATTTATAATTAAAGTTGCAACATTTATCTGCTATTTTAATTTAGGCGCATGAAAATAGGTTAGCAGGTGGACTTGTTATTTATTTAATTGTGCCTTAGGGGCTAAAGGAGGAATTCTAAGTGATAAAACCCACCATATTGGTAGTTGATGACGAAAAGGAAATTAGGGAGCTTATAGAAATCTATTTGAAAAATGAAGGATATAATGTAATTACAGCAGAAGATGGACTGAGAGCACTTAACATAGCAAAGAAAGATAAAATTCACCTTATTGTTCTTGATATTATGATGCCAAATATTGATGGAATACAAGTTTGCAAAAACATAAGGGAATACTTAGATGTTCCTATTATAATGCTGTCAGCAAAGAGAGAAGATAATGATAAAATTTTAGGTATAATAACTGGTGCTGATGATTATATAGCCAAGCCATTTAATCCTTTAGAACTTGTAGTAAGAGTAAAAGCTCAACTTAGAAGATATCTTAGGACCACTATATTTCCTAAAAATAATGAAATAGTAATTGATGATTTAGTTATAAACTCAAATACTCATCAAGTTACAATAGGAGAGAATGAAATAAAGTTTACAGGTAAGGAATTTGAGATATTAAAATTGTTAGCAGAAAATAAAAATGTGGTTTTTAGTAGTAGAAAGATATATGAAATTGTATGGAATGAAGAGTTTTATGAATCAGAATCCACCATTATGACTCACATAAAAAATATAAGAGAAAAACTTGGCGATAATGTAAAAAATCCAAAGTATATAAAAACCGTATGGGGAGTTGGATATAAAATTGAGAGGTAAAAATTTTGGTGGAATTAGGGCTGCATTTCTTCTTATCTTTTTAGTATCTTTAATTTTTAGTATAGTAATTACTCTTGTTATGAATGGAGTTTGGAGATACAAGCAAACGGATTATTCTGATCAAATAAGAAATTTCACTTTCAATTGTAAAGGAATATATGAAGAAATAGATGAAAATATAAACAATGATGAAAGACTTGAAGATATTGTAAGCAGAGATACGATTAAATTCAAAGTATTTATAGTTGATAAACAAGGAAACGTAATATTAGGTCCTGAAAATAATGGAATAAAGCAGTTTGATATAAATAAAATCTTAAGTGAGCAATATAAATCTAATTTTGATAAAAATAACATTATATATTATGACATAAAATTATTAGGGGAGGATAGATATGTTGTAGTTTCAGATGTTCTGTACAAGGGAGATAATTCAAAACTTTTTCCTTTAGGAATATTAATATTTTTAGCTCTATTCTTATTATTAACTTATGGAAAAGTAAAGTATATAAATAGTCTGTCAAAAGGACTTGTAGAAATATCAAAAGGGAATTTAAATTATAGAGTTGAAGTTAAGGGTAGAGATGAGCTGTCTATTCTAGGAAAAAATATAAATTATATGACTGAAGAATTAATGAATTTAAAAGAGCGAGAAAAAGAGATTGAAAATAATAAAGATAAACTTATAGTAAGTGTATCCCATGATTTAAGAACTCCATTAACATCAATTATTGGTTACATAAAATTGATAAAAGAGAATTATAAAGAAAAAGATGATATAAACAAGTATATAGATATAATTGATAATAAGTCGAGTAGGTTAGAAGAGTTAATAAATGATCTTTTTGAATACACAAAACTTACATCTTGCGATATCAAACTTGAAAAGGTGAATATCTCATTAAATGAATTTATGAGACAAGTTGTAGAGGGAATGATGCCTACATGTAACCAAAATGATTTTAATATTTTATTAGAAGCATCAGATGAAGATTTAAAAGTAGATGTAGATCCAGCAAAAATGGTAAGAGTCTTTGAAAATATAATTTCTAATGCGATAAGGTACGGTAATAAGAAAAGTGACATAAATATAAATATTTCTAAAACTGAAAATAGAGCAATAATAAGGGTTGAAAATGAAGGTAAGCCTATAAAAGAAGAAGAATTGAATAAAATTTTTGATATGTTTTATAGAGCTGATGAATCAAGAAATAATCAAACAGGAGGTTCAGGGATTGGGCTTTCAATAGCTAAAAGTATCGTAGAGTTACATGGAGGAAAGATATGGGCAGAGTGTGAAGGGAATAAAATATGTATTGATATAATTATATGAAGTAGTGAATTTCGAAAGTAGTGCTTCGCCTCCACTATGAAACCTACGAAAATCTAAAGTTTTGATTTTCGTGGGTTTATTTTAATTATCAAAAGATAAAATTAATAGTGTGAATAATGAGAGTATTAATTTAAACATTACAATTTATTCCAGGAAGACATTGAATCAATAAAAAGAAATGTGAAAATTAAGTTAGGGTATAAATGATTTTTAAAAACCTTAGCCGAGTATTAGGTCTCCCATTAATATCCCTACAATTTGCTTTTGAGAATTTAGAACAGGTACGGATATTGCGATACAATAATTATTTGTATCTACAGAAATATAAGGCTCTGATTTGAAAATATTTCCCTCAATTGCTTCTTTAAAATATGGCCTATGAGAAAAGTTTACGTAAACTTCATTTTCAGTATAATCTAAAGTTATAGCTTTTCTTAAACCATCTTTTTGCATTAAAGCAAAAAGATCAAAATAAGGATACTCAGCTATCTTTTCTTTTAGTATTTTTGTAGAACTATTATAGTCCATATTCCATAAAATATCGTTTTTAGATAAGTTTATGAGAATTTCTAATCCATTATTTATATATTGGTTTGTTTTATCATCTATAGTATAATCTTTTGCAAAGGAATCAATATGTCCTTTTAAATTGTTATTCATATCAGCTAAAGAGGATGCAGAAGTAGAAATATTGATTATAGAGTTTAATTGTTCTTCGGAAGCAGCAGCAACTTTTTTTGTAGAATCTGATATAGCGGTAGAAACAATTTCTATATCATCAATGAATCTTTCGATTTTATCTATCTTATTTCCTTGAATATCAATTATTTTATTTATATTTTTTACTGAATTTAGTGTGGCTTCATTTTTATCCTTAATAGTTTTCAACTTATCTTTTGTTATGCTTGAAAATTCAATATTATCATTTATTACTTTTACTTCAGCAGACATTGATTCTGATATATCTTTTATTATGTTATTTATATCATTTATTATATTTTTTATGTCTTTTGATTGCTCAGAGGAAATTTTAGCAAGTTTTTGTATTTCGGTTGCTACCACTGCAAAGCCTTTTCCTTGCTCTCCAGCTCGTGCAGCTTCAATTGATGCGTTTAACGCTAACAAAGTAGTATTTTCACTAATATTGTTTACTGCATCTGAAATACTTTGAATTGTATACACTTTGTCGTATAGTAATTTAGTCTTATATGCTAAATTTTCATTAGAAAGTGCAGAATTATTAAGTTTTTGTATTAATTGATCATAAATTTCATTTGTTTTATCTATCTCAAGTGTCATGGAATAAGACATATCTTCAATTGAATTTCCGTTATCTATTATAGACTTATTTTCTTCAACGATTTCTGCGATAAAATTCTTGGCTTGTACTATATCATTGGTTTGATTTTCAACAACAGTAGATATTTGATTTATTACTGTTGTCGTATTATTGGCGGCGAATTCAACCTCTTTTGCATATTTACCTAAATCTTTACAATAATCTATTAACTTATCATTAAGTGTTGCGGTTTCATTTATAAATTTTCTTATATATAATATAAATGTATTTATATTTAAAGAAAACTTTTTAAAAATCCCCATTCCGTTTAAAGTTAATGTTTTTGTTAAATCACCTTTGGATATCTTTTCTAAATGATTACTTATTGTATATAATTTTTGAGTATTAGACTTAAAAATTATTGCGACTAGTATTAATGTTATTAATACTGATGTAATTATAGTGACTATAAACATACTAATGCCTCCTTTTGTGATAATATCCGACTAAAACTATATGTTTAATATATATTATAATAAATATTGGAAATTGTAAACAAATTTTTCTTAAATTATTTTACGTTAAATAAGGATATAAGTAATGGTTATATTGAATTGAAATGTGTTGCTTGTGGCGAAATTAAAGATGAAGAAGGCAGCTTAGAGTTAGAAGCTGAACAAGGACAAAGACCAGCTTCATTATTTATAAAGAAAACTCATATTTCAACTGA
Organism: Clostridium chromiireducens; assembly: GCF_003575225.1. Taxonomy (NCBI): domain Bacteria; kingdom Bacillati; phylum Bacillota; class Clostridia; order Eubacteriales; family Clostridiaceae; genus Clostridium; species Clostridium chromiireducens. The sequence continues at coordinate 149,131 of NZ_QXDJ01000008.1, forward strand.
AATATAGTATAATATTTGTTAGAACAAAAGAATAACTATATATTTTGTGATTATAAATTCATAATTATTTTTGCAATATATATGGAGAAAGATAGAGAGAGAGAAATGAAGATTGCAGTTACTACTACAAGAGATGCAGATGAGAGTTTAAATTATAAAGCAAAGGACGTATCTAAAGATTTAAATATACCTTATATAAAAAGAGGTAATTTTAGTATCAAAAAAACAATTTTGAAGGATGGTTTTGATTACTTATTAGTAATTGAAAGAGATAAGATTGTTATAAAGGGAGAAGATAGTACGGTGTTTTGGCATCCTAATATGTCAGAACTTAAGATTAAATCAATAAGACAAGGCAATAAAGAAGCTATAATAGAGGCAACAAAATTAGAAGAAGGAAATAGTATATTAGATTGTACATTAGGTCTTGCAGGTGATTCTCTTGTCTTTTCAGCAGTTGTTGGAGAAAAGGGATATGTAGTAGGAACGGAAGTTAATAAGTATATAGCCTATTTAAGTAAATGTGGATTAGAAACCTATAATGATGTTGATGGTAAAACCATAGATAATATAAAGGTTGTTAACGAATCATATGAAAATTATATTTTAAAGCAAAGTGATAATAGTTTTGATGTAGTATATTTTGATCCTATGTTTAAAGAACCAAATAGAAAGTCAGCATCAATAAATTCCTTTAGGGACTTTGCAGATCACAAAGGATTAACAAAAGAGATTTTAATGGAGGCTCTTAGAGTTTGCAGAAAAAGAGTTGTTATAAAAGAAAGACAAGGTTCTAATGAGTTTGAAAAGCTAGGAATAAAAAAATATTATGGTGGCAAAAAAAACGGTGCAATTATTTATGGAGTGATTGAAAAAAATATACAATAAATTTAGATATAAATGAGAAATAATTGAAACTTGACACTATAAATTAAATTGGAAATTCATATATATATCATATTAGTAGTGGATTGCAGAGGCCACGCTTCGCCTCCACAATTAAACCCACTAAAAATCTAAGGTTAGGATTTTTAGTGGGTTATTATACGTTTTAAGGAATTTATAATACACCCATTTTAAGAGTGATTTTTTTTATCTTTAAGTAATATCTGCTTATATGATTTGAGTGTGTAAAGATTTCATAGTAAAACTTTGAGTGAATTTTCACTTACAAGCTCAACATTGTTTTATTTTTTCAAATTTAACTGGACGCCTTAACTTTCCTAACGATATTAGCTGAGTACCACTTGTGTAGTTATCCCAAAGGCTTGTACTTGTAATCATAGTATTGTCATAAGTTTTAAAGAAGTATTCACAAGTATTTGTATTAATAAAGGCAGTATATTTTGTATAATCATAAGTATCTCTATTTGTTATTACTATTCCTTTTGGAATAGAAACACTTTCCATAATATGAAAGCACGCGTTTATTGCCTCTAAACTGTTATTAGGTGTCTGAATATGCGTTTTTTGATACGCTGTTCTTACAAATCTTTCTGGGGATGTGTATCCTCCCGGTAACTGCATGGTTCCTGCTGCCTGACCGAATGGTTTTAAACGAATTTTTCCCCAGTATGCATCATTGTTTTGTTTTGGTGATACATCCATGTAATTCCTAAGATTAGTCATATGCCACTGAAAATCAGGACTGTTGGCCATAACTCCAATTTGATTTTGAAATATCTTTAGACCTGTTTCAGTTTGTTCAATAACAACACATTCGCCGCTTTTATCTGTGGCAATCCAATGTAAAGGCGCAACTGTTTTTGTTACTGGGTCTTCAAGGCCTACAATACATATCTCTAGTAGGATTTCTTTAAGTTCTTCTACTGATCCACATCTTCCTAAAATATAATGGAGAAAATCTAAAGATGAAATAGGCTCCTTATCAATATAGTCTGACTGTGTTTTGTACTTTGCATAACCTGCAAAATATAATGTTGCGGCTGCAAATCCTTTTTCATTTACCCCGTCAAAAAAGCCAAGCATTCCATCACTTTCTTGTCCAATGCCTATAAAACTATAGCAATCATAAGATTTATGCATGTTAAGAACATTGTTCCATACATAATATTTAGGTACAATATAAAGCTCTGGATCAATATTATAAGAAAAATCCATGGTTCTGCCAAAAAAATTTTCCAACTGTTTTGATTGTAGCGTTATTGCTGTACACATGTTAATTCTCTGCCTCCTATATTTTATTAAATAACCACATCTAGTTTTAAGGTTCAGAAACATCGGTATGTGGAATACTAAATAAAATGTCTATATATTTCATAGATATACTTCCACAGGTAATAAAGTTCCAGTTTATATGCCTACGTAAGTTATAGAACAAACATTTTATATTATAAGAAAGATATAAGAGAAAGGGATTTGATGCTATATACTTTAGAATTTATTAATTGGATATAAATACAAATGAAATAAGGATATATTATTCTATAAGGAATTTTTTAAAATACCACTTGACATCTTGTCCTGAAAGCGTTAACATTAAATTGCAAGTTAGTAAACCGGTTAACTAAAACGATAAACTAAAGTTGAAATTGTTTTTAACTGATAATTAGGTGAAAATTAAAATGATTATTATGGAGGGTATAAAATGGATAAATCAAATATTCAACTAACTTCTAAAAGATGGAAAAGATTAATACCAGTAGCATTTATTACTTATAGTTTAGCTTACTTAGATCGTGCAAATTATAGTTTTGGTGTTGCAGGAGGAATGGGTGAGTCTTTACACATTACTGCATCAATAGCTTCATTATTATCTGCATTATTTTTCTTAGGTTATTTCTTTTTCCAAGTACCAGCAGCATGGTTTGCAGAAAAGAAAAGTGCAAAAAAATTAGTTTTTTGGAGTTTAATTCTTTGGGGTGTACTTGCAGCTTCAAATGGTATGATAACAAATGTAAAAGTTTTAATGGTCACTAGATTTATGCTTGGAATAATTGAAAGTGCTGTTATGCCGGCAATGTTAATTTTCTTAAGCAATTGGTTCACTAAAAAAGAACGTTCAAGAGCTAACACATTTTTAATTTTGGGCAACCCAGCCACTGTTTTATGGATGTCAATAGTATCTGGTTACTTAGTAAACTCTGTTGGATGGCGTTGGATGTTTATTCTTGAAGGAATACCACCAGTTATATGGGCATTTTTCTGGTTAAAGCTTGCAGATAATAAGCCTAAAGAAGCAAAATGGTTGACAGATCAAGAGAAGAAAGATATTGAGATGGCAATGGAAGAAGAACAAAAGGGGATAAAACCAGTAAAAAATTATAGAGAAGCTTTCAAGTCACCTACAGTAATAATTCTTTCATTTCAGTATTTCTTCTGGAGTATAGGAGTTTACGGATTTGTAATGTGGTTACCGTCAATTCTCAAAGCAAGTCCACAAATTGGAATTGTTTCAGCAGGATGGTTATCTTCATTGCCATATGCTTTAGCAATAATATTAATGCTCGTATCATCTTATTATTCTGACCGTACAGGAAATCGTAAGACCTTTGTGTGGGTATATTTATTAATAGGTACGGTAGCATTCTTTGGTTCTTATTTAATTGGAACTTCGAACTTCTGGTTATCATATATTTTACTTGTAATTGCAGGTGGAGTAATGTATGCACCTTATGGACCATTCTTTGCAATAATTACAGAAATATTACCTAAAAATGTTTCGGGAGGAGCAAGTGCTTTAATTAACAGTATGGGAGCATTAGGTTCATTTGTAGGTTCATATGTTGTAGGTTATTTAAATGGTATAACAGGTTCAGTAAATGCGTCTTATATATTTATGTCAGGTTCATTGCTATTATCAGTATTCCTTATGGCTGCCGTAAAAAGTTCCAAAGCTTCAAAAAATATAGTAGAGGTAGAAGCTATATAATACTAGTTTTTTTATTTAATTGAAAGACATATGCAAATAAAATGAGAATTGGGATAACCTTCTAATAAAATTGATGTAAAGGATATCTAGAGCAAAATCCTAAGACACTTTTAAAGGGCACTTAATTTTATAAAGAAGTGCTTTTATATAATTTAATCTTTAGAACTAAGGCTTGACATTTTTTTGTGAAAGTCTTAACATTAAATTGTCAATTTAGAAACCGGTTAACTAAAACGATAAACTAGTATAAATATATAATTATTAGAGTCAATTTAGTTTTATTAGATTAAGTTTTGAAATATGTTAAGGAAAAATAGAGAATAATAGCATAAATTATTGAACCTTTAACATTTAAGATTGATAATAAAAGTATTGAATGGAGGAATAAGTTATGCTAAAAAATTCTACAGATAAACAAAAAAATGTCACAATTGCAGATGTTGCTGCTTATGTAGGAGTCTCTAAAACAACAATATCTAGATATTTAAATAAAAATTTTGAATTTATGTCACAGGAAACTCAAGAAAAAATAGATGAGGCAATTAAAGTGCTGAAATATAGACCCAATCGTATAGCACAAACACTAAAAGCTAAAAATTCTAATATAATTGGTTTAACAATTGCAGATATAGGAAATCCCTTTTCTTCATTACTTATCAAAGGTATAAACGACGTATGTCGAGCAAATAATTATCAATTACTTGTTACAAATGCAGATAATATGGCTATTCGGGAAAAAGAAAATATAGAGTCTTTATTAGATAGTCAAGTAGATGGATTGTTAGTAAATACTACAGGTAACAACTATGAATATTTAGAGGAATTTAAAAGCAGAGATAATTTTAAACCAATAGTGCTGCTAGATAGATATGTAACCCCGTTAATTTATGATTCAGTGACCATAAATAATGCAGATGTAACAAGAAATATATTAAATGAGCTGCTAAAAAATGACTATGATTACTATGTATATTTTACAGAAAATATAAATGGTATAAGTTCTAGATTAGAAAGAAAAAAGACAATGGAAGAATTTTTATCTCAAAATTCATTTGTATCAGGAGAAACTGCTATTATTAAAAAAAATGAGGTAGGAGAGATACAAGAGAAGATAAAAGATATCTTAAATAAAAATAAAGATAGAAATATTTGTTTTTTTGCAAACAATGATGAAATATTAAAGGTTCTTGTAGAGTGCATATATGATTTACAAATAAGAATTGGAATAGATATAGGCATATTTGGTTTTGCTGATGAAAAATGGGCTCGTTTAATCGGTCCAGGTATTACATCAATAGATGAAAATCCATATGAAATGGGAGAAAAAGCTGCTAAATTACTATTTGAAAGAATAGAAGGCAGTAGAACAACAGAGTTTGCCTTAGAAGAAATTTCAGTTCAAATTCATTTAAACTACTCAACAAGAAGTATAAAAAAGTAAGTGGTGATAATTATGAATCAACTAGGTATAAATTTATTAGTTTTTAAAAATGATTTAGATAACGGAATAGAACAAGGAAAAATATTAAGTAACATAGGAAACTTAGGAGTGGCTATTGCTGAAATAAGAAGAGAATATCTAAAAAAATCTAATGAAGAATTAAAAGAAATAAGTAGGTTAGCTAAAGAACTCAACATAGAAATTTACTATTCAGTTCCTGAGAAAATAGCTTGTGAAAAAAGAATAAATTCTAATATAAAAGTTTATTTTGAAGAAGCAAAACAATTGGGTTCAACTCATATCAAATTTAACATAGGTGACTTAGAGAATTTAGATTTAGATGAAATAAAAAAACTAGAAGATATTATTAATTATTTCGATATAAAAGTCACAATAGAAAATGACCAAACACCTGAAAATGGGAATTTAAAATGTGTAACAAATGCTATTAATTTTATAAATACTAATTCATTGTCAATTGGCTACACCTTTGATTTAGGTAATTGGTACTGGCAAAAAGAAGATCCTAAAAATGCATTTGATATTTTGAATTCAAATATTACTGTATTTCATTTAAAAAATGTAGATTTTTTGAATGACAATCTTAATACAACTTTGCTTTCGAAAGGAAAAATTGATTGGAAGTCAATGATAAATAAATTGTCGAAGGATGTACCAGTAATCATTGAATATCCAATTAAAGAGGAAGAGATATTAGATGAAATAGCGCAAATAAAAGAAGTTTTAACACATTAACAAGGGAAAGGGTGAAAAAAATGAGTGAGATAATAACAATTGGAGAGCCAATGGTAATGTTTTTGGCAGATACCAAGGAACATCTTAGTGATGTGGAACACTTTACAAGGTTAATTGCTGGAGCAGAACTTAATGTGGCTATGGGGCTTAGGAGACTTGGGCATACAGTAACATATATAAGCCAAGTTGGAGACGATCCATTTGGGCAATATGTAAAAAAGTATTTAGAAAATGAAAATATAGATGCAAGATTTGTAAAAACATATAAGGAGGCAGCGACAGGATTTCAATTTAAAAATAGAACTGATGAGGGAGATCCAGAGGTACTGTATTTTAGAAAAGGAGCAGCAGCATCAAAGATAACTAAAGATATTTTAGAGGAGATAAGTTTTTCAGATGCAAAAGTTCTTCATATTACAGGAATTTTTCCAGCACTAAGTGAAACTACATTAGAAACAATATTTAAAGCTATAGAAAAAGCTCATGAACAAGGAATGCTTGTTACATTTGATCCTAATCCAAGGCCAGTATTATGGGAAAGCCAAGAAAAAATGATTAGAGTGACTAATGAATTAGCTTTTAAATCAGATATTGTATTGCCAGGCTTTAGAGAAGGAAAATTATTTACAGGGAAAGATACAAAAGAAGAAATTGCTGACTTCTATTTAAAGCAAGGAGTAAAAAAGGTAATTATAAAAATGGGTACTACAGGTGCCTATTCTAGAGAGAAATTAGAAAATGGACAGGTAAAGGAATTTGAGTGTCCAAGCTTTGAAGTTCCAGTTGTAGATACGGTAGGAGCAGGCGATGGCTTTGCGGCAGGTGTTATTAGTGCTACTTTAGAAGATCTTGATGATATTAAAATTTTGGAAAGAGGAAATGCTATTGGCGGTATTCAAGTGATGAATTTAAGTGATAATGAGGGGTTACCAACATTTGAGGAATTAGATAACTTTCTTAAAAATTATAAAAGAAAAGTCTCATGATAATTAAGGAGGACAAAATGAAGTTACAAGTTGCTATAGATAGAGTTCCTTTTGAAAAGGCAGAAAATTTAACCGAAATATTTGATGGATTAGCAGATGTTATTGAAATTGGAACTTCGTTAATTAAAGATTACGGACTTTTCAAGCTAAAAGAGTTAACTAGTAAAAAAAAGACATCAAAATTATTAGGAGACATTAAGACTAGTGATGAAGGTGCTTACGAGTTTAAACAAGGGTTTAAACAAGGCTTTGATATTTTAACTGTAATGGGAAGTGCATCATTGGAAACTATAGAAAAATGCTATGAGGTTTCTGAACAAAATAATGGGACAATGATGATAGATTTATTGGAATGTTCAGATGAAAAGATTAAAGAAATATCACATTTTAATAATGCTATTTATTGTATACATGCGTCTATTGATAGAGAGAAATTATTAAATCCAGGTAAAACAGTGAAAGAATTTAAAGAAAGATTTCCACAAGTCAATAGAATTGCAGTTGCAGGAGGGATTACTTTAGATTGTATCCCTGAGTTAAATAAACATAATATAGAATTGGTTATCGTAGGTTCTGCAATTACTGGTGCAGAAAATCCAGTAGAAAAAGCAAGACAATTTAAGGGGGTAATAGAAAAATGAGAATAATTGATCAAATATTAGAAGAAATTAAGGATGTAATAGCAAAAGTAGATGAAGAGGAAATAAAAAAAATAGTAAGTATCTTTAAAAAGGAAATAAGAATTTTTGTTGATGGAGAAGGGCGTAGTGGATTCCAAGCAAAAGGATTTGCAATGCGTTTAATGCATATTGGTTATAACTCCTATGTAATGGGAGAAACAATAACACCTGCTCTAAAAAAAGGTGACATATATGTTGCAATATCAGGTTCTGGAAAAACCAAAAATACATTAAGTAATGCAAAAGCGGCAAAAGACTTGGGACTAACTATAATTGGAGTTACAAGCAAGAAGGATTCACCTCTTGCAGAAGTATCAGATCTAGTACTTGAAGTTCCGGGAAAAACAAAAAATGATAATGCTGTTGAATCAATTCAGCTTTTGAGCTCTTTATTTGATCAATCTGTTCATATAGTTTTAGATGATCTATGCTTATTAATAAGTAAAAAAGATAATTTATCTGATAATGAGGCTGCTAAAAACCATATTAATGTAGAGTAATAGTATATTTTATATAAATGTAATATAACAAAAAATATATTATAGAAAATTATTAATAAAGGGGAGAATATAGAATGAGATTTTTCTTAGACACAGCAAATGTAGAACATATTAAAGAAGCAAATGAAATGGGAGTAATATGTGGTGTAACAACAAATCCATCATTAATAGCTAAAGAAGGAAGAGATTTCAATGAAGTTATTAATGAAATAACGGAAATAGTTGATGGACCAATAAGTGGAGAAGTTGTAAGTGAAGATGCTGAAGGAATGATAAAAGAAGGAAGAATAATTGCAGCAATTCACAAGAATATGATAGTAAAAATTCCAATGACAGTTGAAGGCTTAAAGGCAACAAAAGTTTTAGCTAGTGAAGGAATAAAAACAAATGTTACTTTAATATTCTCAGCAACTCAGAGCTTACTAGCAGCAAATGCAGGAGCAACATATGTAAGCCCATTCTTAGGAAGAGTAGATGATATCTCAATGATAGGTATGGATCTAGTTAGAGATATAGCAGAAATATTTGAAATCCATGGATTAGAAACAGAAATAATAGCAGCAAGCGTAAGAAATCCAATCCATGTAATTGAAGCTGCTAAAGCAGGAGCGCACATAGCAACAGTTCCTCATAGTTTAATATTACAAATGGTAAAACATCCATTAACAGATCAAGGTCTTGAAAAATTTAAAGCAGACTGGACCGCAGCCTTTGGCAAGTAACGTATTACAGTGAACAGTTGTGGATGAAAAGCTTGTAGCTTTTCTTATAAATATATATTCTTAAGAATATATATTTATAAGAATATAAGAATATAAGAATATAAGAACTTAAAAATATAACAATATATAAATAAAAACATAAAACAATAAAACAATATAAAAAGGTATAGTAATAAAGCGGGTTATAGCGTTTTACAAGCCATATTTATATAAAAGTGAGGTAAGAAATGAGTAGAGAATTAGATCAGCTATCTATTAATGCAATAAGAGTTTTATCAGCAGATGCTATCCAAAAATCAAATTCAGGACATCCAGGGTTACCACTTGGGTCAGCTACTATGGCATTTACGTTATGGTCAAAGATGAACCATAATGGAAAAAATCCTGAGTGGGATAACAGAGATAGATTTGTATTATCAGCAGGACATGGTTCGATGCTTGAATATTCATTGTTACACTTATTCGGTTATGGGGTTACTGTAGAAGATATTAAAAACTTCAGACAAATCGGAAGTTTAACACCAGGACATCCAGAGTATGGCCACACTAAAGGTGTAGAAATCACAACAGGACCACTTGGACAAGGTATTTGTAATGCAGTAGGCTTTGCTATAGCAGAAGCTCACCTTGCGGAAAAGTTTAATAAACCAGATTGCAGCGTAGTTGACCACTATACATATTCTATAGTTGGAGACGGATGCCTTATGGAAGGCATTTCAGGAGAAGCTTCATCTCTTGCTGGAACTTTAGGTTTAGGAAAATTAATCGTATTATACGATTCAAATAATATTTCGATTGAAGGAGATACAGACATAGCTTTTAGAGAAGATGTAGGAAGAAGATACGAAGCGTACGGCTGGCAAGTATTAAATGTAACAGATGGAAATGATGTAATAGCAATAGAAGCAGCGTTAGAAGCTGCTAAAGCAGAAACTGCAAAACCATCTATTATAATAGTTAAAAACCAAATTGGTTTTGGATGTCCTGCAAAACAAGGAAAAGCATCAGCTCATGGTGAACCACTAGGTGCAGAAAATGTATTAGCGATGAAAGAAAACTTAGGTTGGAAGACTGAACCTGCATTCTATGTACCAGACGAAGTGTATACAAACATGAACGAATATATTGAAAAAGGTGAAGCTAAAGAAGCGGCTTGGAATGAATTATTCACTTCATATGAAAAAGCTTATCCAGAACTTGCAGCAGAGTATACTAAATGGATGAGTGGTGAAATAGATAAAGAAGCATTATTAAATAATGAAGAATTCTGGAGCTTCGATAAAGAAATGGCTACAAGAGATTCTTCAGGAATATTAATAAATAGATTAGCTGCACTTATTCCAAACTTTATTGGAGGTTCAGCAGATCTTGCTCCTTCAAATAAAACTTACATGGCTGGAAAAGGAGATTTCTCAGCAGAAGATAGAAGCGGACAAAATCTTCACTTTGGAGTAAGAGAACATGCTATGGCAGCAATAGCTAATGCAATGTATGCTCATGGCGGACTTAAAGTATTCTGTGCAACTTTCTTTGTATTCAGTGATTACATGAAGGGTGCAATGAGATTATCTTCATTAATGAATTTACCAATAGCTTATGTTTTAACACATGATAGCATTGGAGTAGGAGAAGATGGTCCAACTCACCAACCAATAGAACAATTAGCAGCACTTAGAAGTATGCCAAACATGACAGTATTTAGACCAGCAGATTCAAAAGAAACTGCAGCAGCTTGGTATTATGCTGTGACTAATGGAACTACTCCAACATCATTAGTATTAACAAGACAAAAACTGCCACTATATGATGGATGTCCTAAGAGAGCATTAAAGGGTGGATATATCCTTAAAGAATCTAAAAACGAAACTCCAGATGTGCTTTTAATGGCGTCAGGTTCAGAAGTTGAATTAATCTTTAAAGCAGCAGATGAACTAGCAGCAAAAGGAATAGACGCAAGAGTTATAAGCATACCATCATTTGAGTTATTTGATGCTCAAGATGAAGCTTATAAAGAGTCAGTAATGCCAAAATCAGTTAGAGCTAGAGTTGCAGTTGAAGCATTAACCAGCTTTGGATGGCATAAATATGTAGGTCTTGATGGAGAAGTTATTTCATTAGACACTTTTGGAGCATCAGGTAAAGCAGAAATATTATTTGAACAATTTGGATTTACTGTAGAAAATGTAGTGGATAAATCTATGAATGTGGTTAATAAATAAAGAGTTCATAAATTAAACTGAAAAGATATTAAAACTAATCTAAAGTGCCATGAATATTAGTGGATTTCAAATGTCGTGTTTCCCTACACTATTAAACCCACAAAAATCTAATTTGGATTTTTGTGGGTCCTTTATTATATAGCATAGTTTTTTTTTATTGCACTGTTGTGCAACACTAGAGAGTTCAAGTAAGTATTTACTTATGCTAATAAGTCTTTGAATGAGCTTAAAAGTATGGAGTGTGTAATTGCATTACCTAAATTTTTCAATATTACCGACTACATTCAGAAGCCTCACCTGTTAGAATATCAATTCCATGAGGAAGGGCTGGCAGTATAACCTCTAGATTTTCTACAGCGCCTTTTGGACTTCCAGGTAAATTTACTATTAAGGTGCTTTTTCTAATTCCACTAACAGCTCTTGAAAGCATAGCTTTAGGAGTTATTTTTAGTGAAGCACTTCTCATTGCTTCAGGGATACCAGGCACTAATTTTTCGATAACACTTGTTGTGGCTTCTGGAGTAACATCTCTCTTTGAAAAACCTGTTCCACCATTTGTTAAGATCATATTAATACCTAAGGAATCACAAAGATATATTAGTTCTTCTTTTATCATTTCAACTTCATCAGGGATTATTTTATAATATTCTACAGAAAACTTATCAATTGGTAGAATATCTTTTATAGCTGGACCTGTTAGATCATCGCGTTGATTGTTGTAGCCTTTATCACTTATAGTTAGTATTGCTGTACTTATCATTATGCTTACCTCCTAAGGAAAGATTTGTATTAGTAAATATTTAAATTTAAATAATTATACTATAGTTTAATTAGAGATTAAAATAGTAATAGCAAATATAAGATTAATTAAAAAAAAGATGAAAGACTTAAAATGAGTGATAATTAGTTAGAAATATGTCAAAATAAAGCTATAAATGAAAAATTACATCAATATTCTGAATTGACTAAAATATTACAACACGGTAAAATATATAGAACTGGATTTTGTTAATAAAATAGGAGATTTAAATAGAAATGAGTACTATAAATCTTGAATTACAAGAACAAATTAAAAAAGTTGCAGTTAAAATTATAAAATATTACAGAGGTAGAGGTCCAGAATATGTTAAAGTAAAGATTGATTCCCCTGATACGATAACTGTAGACGTAAAGGGTATTCTTTCAAATCTCAGCGAAATTTTGGTTAATGAAGGTGCTGTCAATATAGTGACAGATTATTGGAAAATAATGAAACCTCATCTTGAAAAAAATTTTCTTCAGGAAGTAAAAGATATATTAAAAAAAGACTTTACTTATAGCTGGAAAATTTGTAATATAGAAAATGATAATAGAACAGTAGTTATAACAATAAATTTAATAAATTAAGGTTGGATTGAAAAGAAGAATATTAATTAATATTTTAGCTTTAAGATAAACCAGTACTTAGGACTGTTGGAACAAACAGCCCTTGTACTGGTTTTTTTATTTTTTTAGATAATATTGATTTTATGAGTAGATAATTAAGAGGAGTGAATCAGAATATGGAAAAAAAAGTGTTAACGGTATGTCCTTATTGTGGAAGTGGGTGCAATTTATATCTTGTAGTTAAGGATGGAAAGATTGTAAGAGCAGAGCCTGCAAATGGTGATAATAATGAAGGAAAATTATGTTTAAAAGGATATTATGGCTGGGATTTCTTGAACGACCCTCAAATACTAACTTCTAGAATTAAAAAGCCTATGATAAGAAAAAATGGAGAATTAGAGGAAGTTTCATGGGATGAAGCTATTAAATTTACAGCAGAAAACCTTATGAATATAAAAGCTAAATATGGACCTGATGCAATTATGGGGACAGGCTCAGCTAGAGGTCCAGGAAATGAACCAAACTATGTAATGCAAAAATTTATGAGAGCAGTTATTGGGACTAACAATATAGATCATTGTGCTAGAGTATGCCATGGACCATCTGTTGCAGGACTTACTTATTCATTAGGTGATGGTGCAATGTCAAATTCAATTCCAGAAATTGAAAATTCAGACGTTTTATTTATATTTGGATATAATCCTGCAGAAACTCATCCTATAGTAGCAAGAAGAATAGTTAAGGCCAAAGAAAAGGGTGCAAAAATAATTGTGACAGATCCTAGAAAAACAGATGTTGTAAGATTATCTGATTTATGGCTTCAACTAAAGGGTGGAACTAATATGGCTCTAGTTAATGCCTTTGGAAATGTGTTAATAAATGAAAATTTATATGATCACGATTATGTAGAAAAATATACTGAGGACTTTGAAAAGTATAAAGCAGAAGTAGAAAAATATACTCCAGAATATGCTGAAAAAATAACAGGAGTAAAAGCTGACTATATAAGAAAAGCAATGAGAACATATGCAAAGGCTAAAAATGCCACAATATTATATGGTATGGGTGTTTGTCAATTCTCACAAGCTGTTGATGTAGTAAGAGGCCTGGCGTCTATTGCCCTTTTAACCGGAAACTTTGCAAGACCTAATGTAGGAATTGGACCAGTTCGTGGACAAAATAATGTACAAGGAACTTGTGATATGGGAACAATACCTAATAATTATCCAGGATACCAGCTTGTAACAGATAAGAAAGCACAAGAAAAATTTGAAAAGGCTTGGGGTGTTGAACTTTCAGATAAAAATGGATACTTCTTAACTCAAGTACCTGAATTAGTGCTTAAGGAAGATAAGATAAAAGCCTACTATATATTTGGAGAAGATCCAGTTCAAAGTGATCCAAATGCAGCAGAACTTAGAGAAGCTTTAGATAAAATTGAATTTATAGTGGTACAAGATATATTTATGAATAAAACAGCTCTTCATGCAGATGTTATTTTACCTTCAACTTCTTGGGGGGAACATGATGGAGTTTATAGTTCAGCAGATAGAGGCTTCCAAAGAATAAGAAAAGCAGTAGAACCTTTAGGAGATGTAAAAACTGATTGGGAAATAATAAGTGCAGTAGCAACAGCTATGGGTTACCCAATGAATTATAAAAATACAGAAGAAATATGGGATGAAATGAGAAGTCTATGTCCTAAGTTTGCAGGAGCAAGTTATAAAAAGATTGAAGAACAAGGAATTGTTAGATGGCCTTGCCCTACAGAAGATCACAAAGGAACTTCTTATCTTTATGAAGGAAATAAATTTACGACTCCTAGCGGTAAAGGAAGGTTATTCGCTTGTGAATGGAGACCACCAGTTGAATTAACAGATGAAGAATATCCTTTAAGTTTATCAACTGTAAGAGAAGTTGGACATTATTCAGTAAGAACAATGACAGGAAATTGCCGTGCCCTTCAAAAGCTTGCAGATGAACCAGGATTTATACAAATGAGTATTGAAGATGCAGAAGAGTTAAATATAAAAGATCAAGAACTTGTAAGAATAACATCGAGAAGAGGAAGTGTATTATCAAGAGCTCTTATTACTGAAAGAGTTAAAAAAGGAGCCACATTTATGACATATCAATGGTGGATTGGTGCATGTAATGAGTTAACTAATGATAGCCTTGATCCTATTTCAAAAACTCCTGAATTCAAGTATTGTGCAGTTAAGGTTGAAAGAATTGAAGATCAAAAGTCGGCAGAGGAATATATAATAACTGAATATGAGAACATAAGAAAGAAAATGAGAATAACATCTGAAAAATAATATTTGGAGAGGAAACTGCAATGATTAGTGTAGAAGAAGCTTTAAGGATAATTTTGGAAGAGTCTAAGGCCTTAGAAGGTGAAGAGAAGAATATTTTATCTTGTTTAAATAAGGTGCTAGCAGAAGATATATATTCTAGAGATAATCTTCCACCCTTTGATAAATCAGCAATGGATGGATATGCCATAAAAAGTGAGGATACTGATTTATATAAAGATGGAGTTTCAATAGAGCTTGAGATAGTTGATCTTATAAAAGCTGGGGAGTCTAGTGATAAAGAATTAAAAAACGGGCAAGCCATGAAGATAATGACAGGAGCACCAGTACCTGAAGGTGCAAATGCAGTAATACAAATTGAAAAAGTAGAAGTTCGTGAAGATACTCTTCATATTTCTGAGAAAGTTAAAAATGGATGCAATGTAATAAAACTTGGTGAAGAAATTAAAGTAGGAGATATTGCTTTAGGGAAAGGAACACTGATTAGGCCAACTGAAATTGGAGTTTTAGCTTCTTTAGGTTATAGCAAAATTAAAGTTCATAGAAATCCAGTGGTAGCAATACTTACAACAGGAGATGAACTTGTAGACATAAATGAAACTCCTAAGTTTGGGCAAATAAGAAACAGTAATGAATACTCACTAAAAGCATTAATTCAGAATTTAGGATTAGAAGCTTTATACTTAGGAATTGTTGAAGATAAAAAGGATACTCTAAAGAGTAAAGTTAAAGAAGCTTTAGAAAAAGCAGATATAGTTATTACTTCAGGTGGTGCTTCTGTAGGTGATTTTGATTTTGTAGAACAAGTATTGAATGAAATAAATGCTGATATAAAATTTCAATCTGTAGCTATAAAGCCAGGGAAACCAATAAGCTTTGCAGTTATTGATAAAAAACTATTTTTTAGCTTGCCAGGGAATCCATTATCTGCAATAACTACCTTTGAAGAATTCGTAAAGCCAGCTTGCGAAAAAATGCTTGGGAAAAACACAGAGAGTGATAATACTTTCCCAGTTATACTAGCTGAAGATTTTAAAGAAAAAGAAGGCAGAAGTAAATACATATATGTAAAGATAAAAGCTGAGAATGGAAAGTTATATGCATATAAGATCGGATCTCAAAGTTCTAACCAGTTAATTACTATGAGTAAGGCAAATGGAATAATAATAATGCCAGAAGGAATCGGATATAAAAAGGCAGGAGAAGTTTTAAGTGGAAAATTCATCTTTAAATAAATCAAGTGAAATTAAAGCTATATCTATAGTTGCAACTAAATCTGGAACAGGGAAGACAACGCTCATAGAAGCATTAATACCTATATTAAAAGAAAAAAACTACAACATAGGAGTCCTAAAACATGATGCTCATAAATTTGATATTGATAAAGAGGGAAAAGACAGTTATAGATTTGTAAAAGCTGGAGCAGATAAGATGGTTATTTCGTCAAAAGAAAAAATAGCTATGATAGAAAAAACTAAGGAAGAAAAGGATCTTGAAGAAATAATGGAACTATTTGTAGGTATGGATTTGGTAATAATAGAGGGATATAAAAATAATGGATATCCTAAAATAGAAGTTCATAGAAAAGAAGTTGATTCAAAACTTTTATGTGAAGATGAGAGTTTAGATAGAATGAAATTTTTAGCAGTAGCGACTGATGAAAAGCTAGATTTAAACATAGATCAATTAGATATCAATAATGCGACTAAGATAGCTGAATTTATTGAGGATAAAGTTATAAAGGAGAAATAAATAATGGAAAAAACATTAGAATGTAAAGTTTTTAAAATAGAAGACGGCATAGGTAAAGCAGATGTAGATGAACTTCTAGTTAGAGAATACCCGCTAACAATTTTTCTTAATGGAAGAAAATTGGCTACACTATTATGTAGTCCAGAAAACTTAAAAGCATTGTCAGTTGGCTTTTTAAGAACAGAAGGTTTGATAAATACAAGAGATGATATAATATCTTTTAATTTAAATGAAGAAAAAGGGATTGCAGAGGTTGAGACTAAAAATAAAGATGCTGCTCGTGAAAGTTTTTTCTCAAAGAAAATTGATTTAGAAAGTATAAAGGATCAATCAATTGATGGAATTGATAATTTCTTAGATTCCTTAAACTGCAAACCTGTTGAAAGTGACGCTAAAATGTATACTGAAAAAATATTTGAATTTATGAGAACAAATTTAGATTATTCAGATGTTTTTAAGAACACAGGAGGAGTTCACTGCGTTGCATTATGTGATAGCAATGAAATGCTGGTAGTATATGAAGATGTAGCTAGACATAATGCATTGGACAAGGTTATTGGAGAATCACTTATGAAAGGCATATTCCTTAAGGATAAAGCAGTTATACTTAGCGGAAGAGTCTCTCTTGAGATGATATTAAAGGCGGCCAAGCTAGAAATACCAATAATTATATCTAAATCAGCACCTACAAGTCTTTCTGTGGCGCTTGCAAAAAGGTTAAATATTACCTTAGTTGGATTTGTAAGAGGCAATAAAATGAATATATATGCTAATGGATATAGAATTAAGCCTTAATTGTACAAAGGAGTGAAATTAATATGAAGTCAAATTGTAATTCCTTTATTGTGGGAGATGCTAATAAGTGCGTCGGTTGTAAGGCTTGTGAAATAGCTTGCTTTAAGGCTCATAATGAAGCAGTCACTGTTGGAAATATAGAAACACCAATAATTTCTAGAATACATGTTATTAAAGAGAAGGATTTTACAGTTCCAGTTCAATGTAGACATTGTGAAAATGCACCTTGCGCAAAGGTCTGTCCTATAAATGCAATTAAAAATGAGGATAATGCAATAATAATTGATGAAGAAATTTGTATAGGCTGTAAAGCATGTGCAGTAGCTTGTCCGTTTGGAGCTATTGAAATGGCAACTAAATATAAGGCTGGAAAAGCAGTCATGCAAAATGTGCAGAAGGAATTATTTGAAGAAGTCCTAGAAGAGAAAGAAACAAAGGTTGCATATAAATGCGATTTATGCAAAGAACAAGATGAACCAGCTTGTGTAAAAGCATGTCCTAAAGATGCTCTTAAATTATTCGACGTCATAGAAGAAAAAAGAATAAGAAACATAAGAACGGTAAGTAACTTAAACTTATAAGAGAGAGGAATTTAATTTATGGATATTGGTTTAGTTAATATTGATAAAGAGTTATGTACTGGGTGTCAGCAATGTGTTGAAGTCTGTCCTGTAAATGCAATAGAAGGTAAAGTAGGACAACCTCAAAGCATTGATTATGATGTTTGTGTTTCTTGTGGACAATGTATACAGGTATGTAATTCTTATGCGTTTGAAAATAGAGAAAACAGTCATTTAATAGAAGAGAAAAGAAGAGATAGAGGTTTACTTGAAAGTGTAAAGGAGCCAGTGTTTGCAGCCTTTAATAAAGGAAATGCAACTAAGGTAAAAGAGGCTTTAAATAATGAAGAATTATTTACTATAGTTCAGTGTGCACCAGCCGTAAGGGTCTCTTTAGGTGAAGAATTTGGACTTGAGCCTGGTAGTTTAACAGCTGGTAAAATGGCGGCAGCACTACGAATGTTAGGTTTTAATAGGGTTTATGATACTAACTTTGGTGCAGATTTAACCATAATGGAAGAAGGCAGCGAGCTTATAAAAAGGGTAACAGAAGGTGGGAAATTACCAATGTTTACTTCTTGTTGTCCTGCCTGGGTGAAATTTATAGAGCAAAGTTATCCTGAGCTTTTAAATCATCTTTCAAGCTGTAAATCGCCACAACAAATGGCTGGAACAATTTTTAAAACTTATGGTGCCAAAATAGATAAGGTTAATCCTAAGAAAATATATAATGTAGCTATAATGCCATGTACTTGCAAGCAATTTGAATGTGATAGAGAAGAAATGCAGGATAGCGGTTTTAAGGATGTAGATATAGTTATTACTACAAGAGAATTTGCTCAGCTTATAAGAGATAATGAAATAGATTTTAAAAACTTAAAGGATGAAGAGTTCGATTTACCACTAGGAAGTTACACTGGAGCTGGTAATATTTTTGGAGTAACTGGTGGTGTAATGGAAGCAGCACTTAGAAGCGGCTATGAGATGCTTACAAAGAAATCTATTCCTAATTTAGAACTTAATTTTGTACGGGGCAGTGAAGGCATTAGGGTTGCAGAAGTAAAATTACCAAAGATAACACTAAAGGTAGCGGTGGTTTCAGGTTTGAAAAATGTAGTTCAAATACTTGAAGATATAAAAGAAGGAAAATGTGATTTTGATTTTATTGAAGTTATGACTTGCCCAGAAGGTTGTGTAAGTGGTGGTGGACAACCTAAGTTTATTTTGGATATAGATAGAAAAAATGGCTTAGTAAGCAGAAAAAAAGGTATCTATAAACATGATTCTGAACTTGAAATAAGAAAATCTCATGAAAATCCTTTTATAAAAAAATTATATGAAGAGTTTTTAATAGAACCTCTTGGTGAAAAATCTCATCATCTACTACATACAAAGTTTGTTTCGAGAAAGAAGGAGGAAATATAAATGAATAATTTTGTCATAGCAAATCCAAAAAGATGTATAGGCTGCAGAACTTGTGAGGCTGCATGTGTTGTTGCACATTCTGAAGAAAACATACTTGTACAAAGTAAGGATAAGGTTAATTTTAATCCTCGCTTAAAAGTTATTAAAACAGCAGATGTAAGTGCTCCAATTCAATGTAGGCATTGTGAAAATGCTCCGTGTGCCAATGCATGCCCCAATGGTTCAATTATCAATAAAGACGGGGTAGTGTTAATAAATAAAGATACATGCATAGGCTGTAAATCTTGCGCAATAGTTTGTCCTTTTGGTGCTATTGATATAATAGTTGAACATAAAGCTGGAGAGAAAGTTATTCAAAAAGGATTAATGTGTGATAAAGACGGAAAGCTAGAATATAAAGAAAGATTAGTTGCAAACAAATGTGATTTATGTATAGATAGGGAAAATGGCCCTGCTTGCGTAGAGGTATGTCCTACAGAAGCATTAAGATTAGTTGAATCTAAAATTATAGATGAAGACATTTCAGAAAAGAGAAAAAATGCTGCAGCTAATTTAGTAAATATATTATAAGTGTATGAATGTAGAAGTTTTTAAAACAGCAGTAATACTTGCAGGTGGAAAAAGTTCACGAATGGGCTTTGATAAGCAGTTTTTAAGAATTAACGAAGTGAGAATTATGGAAAAGTTAATTCATGAACTAAGTAAAGAATTTGAAGATATAATTATTGTCACAAATAAGCCAGAAGAATATAAAACTGCAGAAGACGGAATAAGAATAATCAGCGATGAAATAAAAGAAATTGGTCCCCTATCGGGAATCTATGGTGGGCTTAAAGAAAGTAAGAGCCAATATGTATACTTTATAGCTTGTGATATGCCTAATGTAAACTTAAATTATATACGTTATATTAAGAAAGTGCTTACAAATAGTAAGGCAAATGCTTGTGTTGCTAAAAGGGAAGGCAAAGTTGAGCCGTTTAATGCTTTTTATTCTGTAGATATATTGCCAAAAATCGAAAGACTTATAGCACTTAATAGAAGATCTATATCGGGAGTAATTGATATTATAGAGCCTATTTTTATTGAAGAAAATGTTCTGAAAAGATATGATTATTCTTTTGATATGTTTATAAATCTTAACTCGAAAGAAGATTTAGAAATTTATAATAGAAAGAATAGGCAGGAGGAAAACTATGTTTGATTCGTATGGCAGAAAGATAAATTATTTGAGAATATCAGTTACAGATTTGTGTAATTTAAGATGCAAATATTGTATGCCTGAAAAAGGAATAGATAAGATGTGGCATAAAGAGATTCTAACTTTGGAAGAAATAGAAGCCATTACTGAAAGTTTTGTTGAATTAGGTGTAGATAAAGTCAGGATAACTGGAGGAGAACCTTTAGTAAGAAAAAATATTTTAAAGCTAATTGATGGTATAGGTAAAATAGGCGGAGTTAATGATTTAGCGATGACTACAAATGGAATTCTCTTAAAGGATTATGCTAAAGATTTAAAAAACGCAGGTCTTAATAGACTTAATATAAGCTTGGATACTTTAAATGAAGAAAAATATTCACAGATAACGAAGGTAGGCAAGCTCAAAGATGTACTTCAAGGTATTGAAGCAGCTAAAAAGAGTGGGCTTACTCCAATTAAATTAAATGTAGTTTTAATAAAGGACTTTAATGAAAATGAAATAGAAGACTTTATAAATTTAACAAAATATGAGGATATAGAAATAAGATTTATAGAACTTATGCCAATAGGTACTCTAAAGCATTGGTCATCTAATAAATATATTTCTAATGATACAGTTTTAGAAAAGATGCCAGAATTAATAGAAATAGAATCAGCAGATATTTCTTCTCCAGCAAGATATTATAAACTTCCAAATGCAAAGGGGAAAGTCGGGCTTATTAATCCTATATCATGTAAGTTTTGCGAAAATTGCAATAGAATAAGATTAACAGCAGATGGAAAGCTAAAGTCATGCCTTCACTCAAACGCTGAAGTGGATTTAAAGAAATTGCTTAGAGAAGGTAAAGATATTAAGACAGTAATTACTGATACTATTAAAAGCAAACCCAAAGAACATGAATTGGAGAACGGAAATTATATTAATAGAGAAATGACAGCAATTGGAGGTTGATTTTATGGAATTTACTCATTTTAATGAAAAAGGAAGAGCTCATATGGTAAATGTGAGTGAAAAGGATGAGACAAAGAGAGTTGCTATTGCAAGAGGATCAATTAAAATGAAAAAGGAAACTATAGATTTGATAAAAGATGGCCTTGTTAAAAAAGGTGATGTTTTATCAGTTGCTCAAATTGGCGGAATAATGGGCGTAAAAAAGACCTCGGATTTAATCCCTATGTGCCATAATATTTTTATAACAGGATCTGATATAAATTTTAATATAGGTGAAGAAGAAATAGAGATTGAAGCAACAGTTTCAACGGTTGGGAAAACAGGTGTTGAAATGGAAGCATTAACAGCTGTAACAACTGCAGCTCTTACTATATATGATATGTGCAAGGCTGTTGATAAGGATATGGTAATAGAAAATGTTCGATTAATAAAGAAAACCGGCGGAAAAAGTGGAGAATACATAAGGGAGAATTAAATAAAATTATGGCTAAAGTATTATCAATAAATATTAGTGAAAAAAAAGGTGTTATAAAAACTCCTATAAAAGAAGGAATTTTCATAGAAGAGCATGGCCTAAAAGATGATGCACATGCTGGAAAATGGCATAGACAGGTAAGCTTACTAGCTCAGGAAAGCATAGACAAAATGATTAAAATGGGGATAAGCGACTTAGATGCTGGAAAATTTGCAGAAAACATAACAACTGAAGGTATTGTTCTTCATGAATTGCCTGTTGGAACAAGGTTGAAAATAGGAGAAACAGTTCAGGAAGTGACTCAAATAGGAAAAGAATGCCATAAAGGTTGTGCTATAAAAAATCAAGTTGGCACGTGTATTATGCCAACAGAAGGAATCTTCACAAGAATAATAAAAGGCGGAGTGATTATAGAAGGCGATTCTATAGAAATTTTATAGTGGCATATTTACAAGAATAATGTTTAATATTAAATTCAAGTGCCTTATTATAAAGGGCACTTGAATTGTGGGTAGGGGTTCGAAGTCATTCGCCTCAACCATAAAACCCACGACTACTTTTATGTGGCTTAAATAGCTGTTTACAAGTGGTCGTGTTTTTTTATATGTTTTATTCAGTTAAATATATTTTGAACTGAATAAAACTCTTCACATTAATTAAATAATTAGACACAAAATAAAATTGTGTCTAATTTTTGTGATAAAAATTATATTTTTTGGACAGATATAAATTTTCTTTTTAAGTGTCTAAATTTTTGTGTGGTATGTACAATAATTTAATGAAAATAGTCGTATTTAATGAGGGTTTTTAGTGTCTAAAAGTTTTGGCATGATATTTGCTATATATAAAAGTATAAGTTGTTAGTATTTATTTAATAAATGTCACTGCGACTAATTATCAAATAAAGAGAAAGGAGCATAAGAACGTGAAAAAAATATTAATTGCAACACATGGAACTTTAGCCAGCGGTACCAAAAGTACTATTGAACTTTTAGTAGGTAATATGGCTGATATTACCTGTATTAATGCCTATGTAGATGGAGGTGAGGATTTACTCGAAAGTATTGCAAAATTTTTTGATAGTGTTAGGCCTGAAGAACAAGTATTTGTCTTTACTGATATTTTAGGTGGCAGCGTTAATCAAAAGATTGTAAAATATGAATCTAGGTTAAATGTATTTATAATCGCTGGTTTTAATCTTCCTCTTATACTAACAGTATTGATGGAAACAGAAACAGTAACTAAAGAAAGATTAAATGATATTATTGAGGAATGTAGAAGTCAAATGAATTTGGTGGAGATTGGTGTAAGCGATAAAAATAATGAAAGTGATGAAGACTTTTTAGAAGGTTAAATAAATGGAGGTATGAAAAAATGATAGTAGCATTAAGAGTAGATGATAG
Organism: Clostridium chromiireducens; assembly: GCF_003575225.1. Classification (NCBI taxonomy): domain Bacteria; kingdom Bacillati; phylum Bacillota; class Clostridia; order Eubacteriales; family Clostridiaceae; genus Clostridium; species Clostridium chromiireducens. Next base: position 172,567 of record NZ_QXDJ01000008.1, read on the forward strand.
ATTAATTCATGGACAGATCGCAATGGCATGGTCAAAGGATCTTGGAATTAAGGGAATTGTTGTGGCAAATGATTCAGCTGCAAAGGATGAAATGCAGAAGATGACATTAAAAATGGCAGTGCCATCTAATATTAAATTATTGGTGAAATCTGTTGAGGAGGCTATAGTAGTACTTAATAATCCTAAAGCAGCAAACATGAGGATTTTAGTATTAACAAGAAATATTAAAGATGCTTTGAAAATTCATGAGAATACTGAAGGAATAGAATATATGAATATAGGTAATGTAGGAAGATTTGATGGAATTGATGCATCCGAAAAAACAACAATAAGTCCAACAGTTATGCTTACAAAAGATGAAATCGATTCTTTGAAAAAACTTATTGAAATTGAGCCTAATACAAGTCTTCAGGTGGTTCCTTCAGATGAAATGAAACCAATGAAAGAAATTATTGAAAAGATGAGCTTATAATATTGATAAGAAGGGGGAATAAAAATGGTAGTACAAGCGATTTTAGTAGCACTTTCTGTTTTTGTATGTGTTGGAGGTGCTGAACTGGCAGGTTTCACTATGCTTAACAGACCTATTGTTATAGGTCCTTTAGTAGGACTTCTGCTTGGAGATTTACACACAGGTGTTTTAATAGGAGCAGCTCTTGAAGCTGTATTTATGGGAGTAGTTAATATCGGAGGTGCACAGGCAGCTGAACCTGGTATTGCTACTGCGGTAGGAGTAGCTTTTTCAATTATGCTTGGAAAGGGATCTGAAATTGCCCTGACCTTAGCGATACCAATTGGTATTTTAGGTCTTCAAGTTAAGAATATTTTATATATCTTTTTAGTTGGTTTCTTCGCCCCTGTTTTTGATAAACTTGCTGCAAAGGGAGAAGATGGGAAAATGACAGTCTTACATTTTGGACTTTGGACTGTTAACTGGTTTTTGTATTCATTAGTTGCATTCTTTGGTATTCTTGTAGGATCTGATGCGGTTAAAGCTTTATTAGATTCAATTCCTCATTTTATATTAAATGGTTTAACAATATGTGGAAACTTATTGCCTGCAGTTGGTATGGCAATGTTATTAAGACTCCTTTGGAATAATAAGATAGCTGTATTTTATTTCTTAGGCTTTGTAGTTGTTGCATACTTTAAATTACCTCTTGTTGCTCTTGCAGCTATTGGAATAATAATTGCAGTTGTTATTGCATCCAATGATTATAAGATAAGTAAATTAGCTAAAGCCGGTGTTAGTCAAAATGTTCAGATAACTGATAGTGAAGAGGAGGATTTTTTCGATGAGTAATAATTTTATTAAAGATATTCCGGTAGAAGAAAGAAAATTGCTTAGAAAGACATTTTGGAGATCATTTACATTGTATTCTTCAGTAAGTCCTGCAAAGCAAGGAGCTTCGGGTTTTTGTTATTCAATGATGCCTTTTATCAATAAATTTTATACAGATTCAAAGGATAAAAAAGAGGCGTTGGTACGTAATATGTCATACTTCAATACAACTATTCCTGTATCTACGTTTATAATGGGACTTACAGCTTCTATGGAAAAAGAAAACAGTATGCGTAAAGATTTTGATACTACATCTATTAATGCAGTAAAGTCAAGTTTAATGGGACCAATGGCAGGTATTGGAGATTCTATTTTCTGGGGAGTTATAAGAGTTATAGCAGCAGGGATTGCTGTTAGCATGGGTCAGTCTGGAAATATTCTTGCACCAATTGTATTCTTACTTCTATTTAATATTCCATCTATAGCTGTGAAATATTATGGAACATTTTTAGGTTATAGTTTGGGATCAAAATATATAGAAAAATTGTATTCTAGCGGATTAATCAATATATTAACTAAGGCTGCAAGTATAGTAGGTTTAATAATGGTAGGAGGTATGACTAGTCAGATGGTAACCTTTAAGACCACTATTGAATTAAAAATGGGTGGTGCATCTGTGCTTAAGCTTCAAGAAATGCTGGATCAAATATTCATAGGTATTATACCTCTAGGTATAACACTTCTATGCTTCTATTTACTTCAAAAGAAGAAAATAAGTATAAATATTTTATTAATTGGTGTTATTATACTAGGAATTTTAATTTCTGCATTAGGTATTGCATAATTTAATTTTAAAGCAGGGAGAGTTATTATGAGTAATTGGTGGAAAAAAGCAGTAGTTTATCAAATATATCCGAGAAGTTTTAAAGATTCCAATGGGGATGGATATGGCGATTTAAATGGTATAATAGAGAAATTAGATTATTTGAAGAATTTGGGGATCGATGTCCTATGGATAAGCCCTGTTTATGAGTCTCCTCAAGATGATAATGGCTATGATATCAGCGATTATAGAAAGATATATAAAAAATTTGGAACTAATTCTGATATGGAAAATCTAATTGAACAAGCACACAACAGAGGAATTAAAATAGTAATGGATTTAGTTGCAAACCATACTTCTGATGAACATTTTTGGTTTGAAGAGAGTAAAAAATCAAATGATAATCCATACAGTGACTATTATTTTTGGCTTGATCCTAAAGCAGATGGAAGCGAACCAAATAATTGGGGTTCCAGTTTCTGCGGTTCAGCCTGGGAATACTCAGAGGAAAGGAAGCAGTATTATCTCCATTATTATACAAAAAAACAGCCGGATTTAAATTGGGAAAATCCTAAAGTGCGTCAGGAAGTGTATGATTTAATGAAATTTTGGATGGATAAAGGAGTAGATGGATGGCGTATGGATGTAATTGCCTCCATATCTAAATATACTGATTTCCCAGATTATCCCGATAAACCAGAACAAAAATATATTACAGGCTTTATGCATGCTAACGGGCCAAGACTTCATGAATATCTGCAGGAAATGAACACAGAAGTTTTATCAAAATATGACTGCATGACTGTTGGAGAAGCACCTGGATCTGACTCAGAAATTGCTAGACTATTTGTAGATCCGGAAAGAAAAGAACTAAATATGATTATTACCTTTGAACATATGAACCTTGATAGAATTCCAAATTCTCAAAATAGAAAATGGGCTGTAAAGGATCTAGATCTTAAGGATTTAAAACGTGTTTTGTCTAATTGGCAAGTAAAATTACTAGATCACGGCTGGAATGCTCTTTACTTTGAAAATCATGATCAGCCTAGAATTATTTCACGCTGGGGAAATGATACAAATTACCGTAAAGAATGTGCAAAAGCTTTCGCAACTATACTTCATGGTATGCAGGGAACGCCTTATATTTATCAAGGAGAAGAAATCGGAATGGTAAATGCTCATTATAAGCTTGAAGAATATGATGATGTAGAAATTCATAATGCATATAGAGAATTAGTACAGAAAAACAAGTCTATTTCAAAAGAAGATTTTATGACTGCAGTTTGGAAGAAAAGCCGTGATAATGCTAGAACACCAATGCAATGGGATAGCTCCCAAAATGGAGGCTTTACAACAGGCAGACCGTGGATTAAAGTAAATCCACGTTATTCTGAAATTAATGTAGAAGAAGCATTGAAAGATGATGATTCTATTTTCTATTATTATCAGAAATTAATTAAGCTGCGTCATGAAGAACAAATTCTTACAGATGGTACATTTAAGCTTCATTTGGCAGATCATCCAAGTTTATATGTTTATGAACGAGCACTGGATGATGAAAAATGGCTTATTGTGGCTAATTTTTCAGAAGAAGAGACATCAATAGATGTTATTGAAGCATATATTTATGAAAAGTGGGAGAAAGTTATTAGCAATTATCAGGAAATATGTGTAAATATGCATTTAAGACCATATGAGGCGTTTATTATTAAAAGTGTTAAATAGTAAAAGTAAGTAATTAAATGGAAAATAAAAATTTATTTATTACGGCTAGAGAAACTGTTTTGAAACAGTTTCTCTAGCATATTTATCCCCAAAGCAGCTTTTATTCCATGGGAAAATTATAATATTTATTATAAAATAAATTAAGATGGAAGGAGGATACCGAGATGCAGGCAAAAGATAAAGTTTATGATATGATGAAAAAAATGTGTGGGGGAGAGGTGCAAATTAGTGCAGTGGAATTGTCAGAAGCATTACATTTAAGTCGTCAAGTAGTTAGTCATTACCTTAACCGCTTACTTGAGGAGAATTTGGTTCAAAAAACAAATTCAAGACCTGTATATTGGAGTATTAACAATGCCTGTGAGACTAAAAATGAATACATAATATCAGATAATACAAATTTTGAAAGCAATAGTAAAGATATTATTACAAAGATTCATTGCCAACAGGAAATGAATGCATTTAGCGTTCTAATTGGGTGTAATGGCAGCCAAAATAATATTGTAGAACAGTGTAAAGCTGCAGTTAATTATCCTCCTATGGGATTGCCTATACTTATTACAGGTGAAAGTGGTGTTGGAAAAAGTTTTCTTGCAAAATTAATTTATCAATATGCATTAGAACAAAGGGTAATTTCCTCTAAAGCCCCTTTTGTAGTATTAAACTGTGCAGATTATGCAAATAATCCTGAACTATTGTCTGCAACATTACTAGGATATAAGAAAGGAAGTTTTACAGGGGCCAATAGTGACAAGAAAGGACTTTTAAATGAGGCTGACGGCGGGTATCTGTTTTTGGATGAAATTCATAGATTATCTTATGCTAATCAGGAAAAGCTATTTATCTTTATGGACACAGGGAAATATCGTCAATTGGGAGATAATGAATGGAAAAAATCTGATGTACGATTTATTTTTGCTACCACAGAGCGTACCGAGGAGGTATTGTTGGAGACGTTTAGACGTAGAATTGCGGTTCATATTCATATTCAAAATGTTATCAACCGTCCTTTTGTAGAGAGATTACAGATGCTTCATTTGTTCTATTATAAAGAGGCAAAAAAAATACAAAAGAATATTGTAGTAGATAAAAATGTTGTAGAGGCACTATGTTTTTCAAAACCTAAGGGAAACATTGGAACCCTTCAAAATATTATTCAAATTAGCTGTGCTAATGCTTTCACAAAGCAGAAAAACGAGCCATTTTTGAACATCACGTTAGAAGAGATTCCTAATATTTCAGATATACAGTTTAATGTCACCAGCAAAAGACTACATTCTATTAGAATACTATATAATGAGGATCTGCATCAAGTTGAAGATGAGGAGGTTTTAAAAGTAAAGGAAAAATTTCTCGTGTTTTTTCAAGAGATTTCTCGGATTTCTTATGAAAATATTGAGACTGCCAAGATAGAGATTGTAATTGCCTTTAAAAAACTAACACATTCTCTAAAAAAGAATTCAGATTTATTGTTTTCGGAACAGAATCTATTTATCAGAGAAAGCTATCTAGAAAAGTGCCAAATAATTATAGAGCGATACGGAATTCAGTGCTCAAAGGAAGAATTCAAGCTTATGTATTGTGTACTTTTAACTTTTCAGGATGATATGATACTGAAATTTGATTTATACAAAATTATAAATTTTTTAAATCTTGTATCCCCAAGAGCACACTATGTTGCTATGAAGTTAGAAGAAGCACTTGGTACAATAATAACTGGAACATGTAAATGCGTGGAAATTATTAATACTCTTTTCTTTCAAGGATATATTCTAGAAACTATTGAACTTCAAGGTTTGATTGTAGCCCATGGAAATGCCACTGCAAGTAGTATTCAATCTGTAGCAAATCAAAATTGTGGTACCTTTGTATTTGAATCTATTGATATGCCTATGGATATATCTTTAGCAGAAACTATTAAAAAAGTAAATGCCTATCTTGAAAAGGTTAATAATAGTAAAGGGGTGATTTTATTAGTTGATATGGGTTCATTAAATCAAATGTACTCATCTATTAAAAATCATTTATCGGGAGATTTACTTATTATGAATAATGTCACAACTGCAATTGCTCTAGATGTTGGTATGAAAATGATTCAGAATATATCATTTAAATACATTGCAGAGCAAGCAAAGAGTATTTATACAATCGGTGTTCAATATTTTGAAGGGATTGCACGGGGAAATAACATTATTATCTCATGTATGTCTGGACTTGGGATTTCGGATAAAATAAAAGAGATAATTAATAGAGTCATTAATTATGAAACTATGGATATTATTACGATGGATTATAAGAATTTAAAAAATCTAATTGAAGAAAACAATAAAGATAATTTTAAACATACAAAATTAATTATTACAACCTCGAATTTACCTAATATTACAAATATACCTTGGGTAAATGTTTATGATATTTTAGATGGAAAAGGTGAGAGGTGTGTATGGGAAGCGTTAAAATCTGAAATAAATGAACAGAAATTTGAAGATTTGAAAAGAGAATTTATAAAATTCTTTTCTATTGAGGGAATTGCTAGTAGATTGACATTTTTAAATCCCAATATTGTAATTAACGAAGTAGAAAATGTTATTTTTAGATATGAACATTACTATGATATGAATTTAGTTGGTTATATTAAACTTAATCTATATATGCATATTGCTTTTATGATTGAACGATTAATGACATCAGAATACCCTGAAAATGATAATAAAATAGAATGTACAAATAAAGAAAAGGAATTTTATGATGTTTCAAAGGATATTTTTGAAGAAATAGAAAAGCGATATCATATTAAATTGAGTCAGTATGAGCTATCATTGTTATATGATATATTTAAAAATATAATTTTATAGAAACTGTCGAAATAGTGTTAAGTAGAATTATTATGTATATAAAATATATTGAATTCAGGTATAGAGTTTGATAAGTAAATAAATATAATGTCCGATAACTGTTTTTGAAAAAATATACTATATGTATTTAAAAACTCTAAACTTGAAGTATTATTAATTGAGTATCAGATTTTATAAGAATTCAAGTGGATTATTAGGGGCGCTCTTGGCCTACACCAATCATGAATTTTAATATATATGATATCTTAATTTTACCATCATTACAGCAAGAATGCTTTCATATTTTTATTAAGTGGGGCTTCTTGTCGTCCTAATTATAGGAGAGGGGGATGATGTTATATTTGGCTAAGCTTAAGTTCAATAGCAAAGAGAGTTGGTTTCACTTGGAATACCAACTGCAGAAGTATTTATACCAGTTTGTTAAAAAAGATATTGACAAATTTTGATGAGAAATATAAAATAAATTTAAATTAGAATACAGTAAAGCTTTGAAGAGAAAGAGTAAAATTAACAGAGTTTTAAAGAGAGTTCCCGGATGGTGAGAGGGGCAAAACAAGCTGATTTGAATACATCTCTGAGCAGCACTCCGAAAGATAACAACCAGTAGGCAGATGTCGTTAGTTGCACACGTTATAGTGCTAGAGTATAACCAATAATTTTTGGCGTACTTGAAGAGGTTGTTATTGTGAGGTAACAATAAATTAAGGTGGTAACACGTAAGTAATGCTTTCGTCCTTTTATAAGGATGAGAGCTTTTTTGTTTTGTATCAAAACAATACTTACCAGGACATCAGTATTCTATTTTATCTATATAATTATTAAGGCGCCAATAATTATATAGTTTAATATAAGAAACATGCAAAAAAATAACCATGGCATTTTTCTTTCATTTGCCTAAGAATTAATATTAAAACAGAAATCATAAAATATAAATTATAAATTATAAATTGAAGCTAGGAGGATAAATTAAAATGATTAATATAGATGAACAAGTAAAAATTATAATGAAAGGTGTAGATGAAATAATAGGATTAGATTCCTTAAAGGAAAAGTTAATAAAATCTAATGAAAATAATAAACCTTTAATTGTTAAACTGGGATTAGATCCGAGTGCACCGGACATACATTTAGGACATACAGTCGTGCTTAGAAAAATGAAACAACTACAAGATTTAGGGCATAAGGTAATTATTATTATAGGAGATTTTACAGGAAAAATAGGTGATCCAACGGGTAAAGCCAAGGGGAGAAAAGCACTTACTACAGAGCAGGTTTTAGAAAATGCTAAAACCTATGAAGAACAAATCTTTAAAGTGTTAGATAAAGATAAAACGGAAGTAAGATTTAATAGTGAATGGTTATCTAAATTAACTTTTGAGGAAACAATTAAGCTCGCAGCTACAATGACTGTAGCAAGAATGCTGGAAAGAGAAGAATTTAAAAAGAGATATGAAAATCAAGTCCCAATTTCTGTTCATGAATTCTTTTACCCTTTGATGCAAGGGTTTGATTCAGTTTCAATAAATGCTGATATAGAGCTTGGTGGAACTGATCAAAGGTTTAATGTCCTTATGGGTAGAATGCTTCAAAAAGAATATGGTCAAGAACCACAAGCCACAATATTCATGCCATTACTTGAAGGACTTGATGGAAAAGAAAAAATGAGTAAGAGTCTTGGAAATTATATTGGAATAGATGAAAAAGCTGAAGTTATGTATGAAAAAGCAATGACAATACCTGATGAATTAATAGTAAAATACTTTAATTTAGTTACAGACATTCACCCGGATGATATTAAAGAGTTAGAAAATGATTTGAAAGATGAAAAAGTAAATCCAAGAGATATAAAAATGAAATTGGCAAAAGAAATTGTTAGGTTGTATCATGGAAAAAATGAAGCAGAAAAAGCTGAAGAAAGATTTAAAACAGTATTTCAGAAAGGTCAAATGCCTAAAGATATAGAGACTATTATCATTGAAGGGGAAAATTTTGATATTGGAGAAATTTTAGTACTAAACGGATTTGTAAAAAGCAAAAATGAATTAAGAAGGTTAGTTTCCCAAGGTGGAATCAAGATAAATAATGTTAAAGTAGATAATTTTGAGGATATAAAAATGGAAAATGAAATAGTAATTCAGATTGGAAAGAAGAAATTTGTACGATTAAAATAAACTAGGTGATCTACTTTTAAATCATATAGTATTTGTTTGCACAGCAAAATCACAAAAAAAGAAAGCTTATCAATAATAGATGATTTAGTTCCGATTTTTACAATTTTTGTTTATATAGATGGAGTAATATAATACTCAAGAAAGGCAAAGAGGTCTAGCTTCAATGAAGAAGTTAGACCTTTTTTTATAAAATATAATTATTTTTTAGGAGGTAAAGGTAACATGAGCGAAACAAAAATTGATTTTTTATATTTAAATGAAGAAGACATGATTAAAGCTGGAGTTAAAGAAATGGCTGGATGCGTAGAAGCCATGGAAGAAATGTTCAAGTTATTAAAAATGGGAGATTATCGTATGGGTGGTCCTAATGGAAATTCACACGGAGTTATGATGGTTTTCCCTGAAGAATCACCATTTCCTAATATGCCTAAAGATGGTCCAGACAGAAGATTTATGGCAATGCCTGCCTACTTAGGTGGTAAGTTCGATATGGCTGGAATGAAGTGGTATGGATCAAACGTAGAAAATAGAACTAAAGGACTTCCAAGATCAATACTTATGCTTACCTTAAATGATAAGGATACAGGAGCTCCTATTGCATATATGTCAGCGAATATCTTAAGTGCTTATAGAACAGGTGCAGTTCCTGGTGTTGGTGTGAAATATTTTGCTAAAGAAGATTCAAAGGTTGTCGGAATTATTGGACCAGGGGTTATGAGTAAAACAGCATTTGCAGCGACTATGGCTGTTAGATCGGAAATTGAAACTGTAAAAATTAAAGGAAGAAGTAAAAAATCAATTGATGGATTTATAAAGTATCTTAATGAAGATTATCCACAAATTAAAGATATCATTGTTGTGGACACAATAGAAGATGCTGTTAGAGATTGTGATATTGTACATATTGCAACATCAAGTCCAACGGGTGATATAAATGAATATCCATATATAAATGAAGAATGGATTAAGCCGGGTGCAGTACTCTGTTGTCCAGCAGCAGCAAGATTTGATGATGATTTTATTTTAAATAGAGCAAGAACTGTTACAGATAATATTCAATTATATGAAGCTTGGGAAGAAGAAATGGAATTTCCAGCATATAATTCTATTCCAATTCCAGCAGTACACTGTATGGACTTAATTGAAGAAGGCAAAATGAGTAAAGACAAAATTGATGATTTAGGAGATGTATTAATTGGTAAAGTGCCAGTACATCGCAAGGAAGATGAAATTGTTATTTATTCAGTTGGTGGTATGCCAGTAGAAGATGTTGCATGGGGGACTATAGTTTATAGAAATGCTATTGAAAAAGGAATAGGGACTAAGCTAAATCTTTGGGATGAGCCACAATTAGCTTAAGTTTAATTATTACAGTTGAAAGGAGATCTTTATATGAGAATTGAAAAGCATCCAATTTTAGGCGCGCCTAATAAAGGACGTTTAGTGAATTTTGAATTTGATGGGAAAGCATTTGAAGGATATGAAGGAGAACCAATAGCAGCAGCACTAAGAGCTGCTGGCGTATTAGTTCATAGACATACTAAAAAAGGTTCACCAAGAGGTATATTCTGTGCTATTGGAAGATGTACAGACTGCGTAATGGTAGTTGATGGTAAGCCAAATGTAAGAACTTGTGTAACACCTCTTGTAGAAGGTATGAAGGTTCAAACGCAATATGGCGTTTCATCTCAAAAAGAAGCATAAAAATTTTTAGGAAAGGATAGGTATTCGTATGAAAAGATATGATTGTATTGTTGTTGGAGCAGGGCCAGCGGGTCTTTCAGCAGCTATAGAAGCAGCAAAAAGAGGACTAAAGGTTGTTGTATTTGATGAAAATTCTAAGCCTGGCGGACAACTATTTAAGCAAATACACAAGTTCTTTGGATCAAAAGAGCATAGAGCAAAAATTAGAGGTTTTAAAATAGGTGAGGAGCTTTTACAGGAAGCAAATGATGCAGGAGTAGAAGTTGTTTTAAATGCTATAGTTATTGGTCTTTATTTAGATAAAGAAGTTACTGTAAAAATAGATGATGAAGTTATTCATTATAAGGGCGATGCAGTAATAATTGCAACAGGTGCATCTGAAAATATGGTTACCTTCGATGGATGGACACTTCCAGGAGTAATTGGTGCAGGTGCAGCCCAAACTATGATGAATCTTCACGGAGTACAACCAGGAAAGAAAATTCTTATGCTTGGCAGCGGAAATGTTGGAGTAGTTGTAGGATATCAACTTATACAATCAGGCTGTGAAGTGGTTGCAATAGTCGATGCGGCACCTAGAATCGGAGGATATGGTGTTCACGCTGCAAAGGTAGCTAGATGCGGAGTTCCTTTCTATTTGTCTCATACAATTATTAAAGCGGAAGGTGAGGAATGTGTAACAGGAGTTACTATTGGTGAAGTTGATGGTAATTGGCAGATAATACCTGGAACAGAAAAGCATTTTGATGTGGATACTATATGCCTTGCAGTAGGACTTTCTCCTATGTCCCAGCTTACTAAAATGGCTGGCTGCATTATGGAGGAGAATCCTAAAAAGGGTGGCTATGTTCCTGTTTGCGATGAATATGGTGAGACTTCAATTAAAGGAATATTTGCAGCAGGTGATGTTTCAGGAATTGAAGAAGCAAGTTCGGCCATGATAGAAGGAAGAATTGCAGGGGTAGCAGCCTCTTATAGATTAGGATTTATTGAGAAAAAAGAATTAGAAGAAAAGGCAGAGGAATTGGAAAAGGCATTATCTAGTTTAAGACAAGGTATGTTTGGTCCAGAAAATAAAGGAAAAGATATTGATAAGACAGATGAAGGCTTTGAGGTCTCAAAGAATCTTCTTAAGAAAGGATATTTAACTGATGAAGAAGTTATAAAATATCCAGGGGTTAAGTCTATGAAGGGAGTACATCCAGTTATAGAATGTTCACAAAATATTCCTTGTAATCCATGTCAAGATGCGTGCCATAAAAACTGTATTAAGATTGGAGTAAATATTACCTCTCTTCCAGTTGTTGATGAAGAATCAACATGTATTGGTTGTGGAATGTGTGTTGCATCTTGTTCTGGACAATCAATTTTCCTTGTGAATGAAGATTTTGAAGAAGGTTATACTTCAGTAACACTTCCTTATGAATTTTTACCGCTACCAGAAAAAGGTGCAAAAGGCATTGGTTTAGATAGAAGTGGAAAAGAAGCATGTGAAGTGGAAGTAGTAGGTGTTAAATCTGTTAAAGCTTTTGATCACACAAACTTATTAACAATAAAGGTTCCGAATGAAATGGGAATGAAAGTAAGATTCTTTAAGCAGGCATAGGAGGTAAGATTATGAGTAAAGTAAATGATAGATCAAGAGATATAGGTGAATTTATTTCGCAGCCTGATGATGACATGATAATCTGCCGCTGTGAAGAAATTACAAAGGGTGAAATACGAAAAGCAGTACATGATGGTATGTTTACCATAACTGAAATTAGAAGATATTTAAGAACAGGTATGGGCCTTTGTCAGGGACAAACCTGCGGTAAATTGGTTAAGGGGATTGTGGCAAGAGAGCTTAAAATATCACCTTTAGAATTAGAGCCAGCAGTATCGCGTGCACCTATGAGACCTATAGAAATGGAAGTCTTCGGAAATGAACAAGTAGGAGGTAAATAGCATGAAAAATAGTGCAGATGTAATAATTATTGGAAGTGGTGTAATTGGAAATGCAGCAGCATACTACTTATCAAAAAAAGGCCATTCTGTTATTGTCCTCGATAAAGGTGACAGTATTGGAGATGGAGGTTCAACAAGAAATGGTGGAGGAGTTCGTCAATCAGGGCGTGATAAGAGAGAACTTCCACTTGCTATGTATGGTATAAAAAATCTTTGGCCAAATCTTTCAGAAGAATTAGGAGTCGATGTAGAATATTATCAAGAAGGTAATTTAAGATTAGGTAAAACAGTAGAGCATATGAAGATATTAACTAATCTTGCAAAGAATGCTCAGGATTGTGGGCTTGAGGTGAACATAATCTCTGGAGATGAAGTAAGAGAAATTAATCCATATCTTTCAGAGGAAGTTATAGGTGCAAGCTGGTGTCCTACTGATGGACACGCTAATCCTTTGACTACAACTTTAGGTTTTTATCATAAAGCAAGAGAATTAGGTGCTCGTTTTATCACAGGAGAAGAAGTTATTGAAATTAGAAAAATAAAAGGAAAAGCTAGGCAGGTAGTAACTAAGGATAATGTATATGAAGGAAATCATATAATTCTTGCAGCAGGCTATGAAAGCCGAAAAATAGCTGCTACAGTTGGGATAGATATTCCAATGAATCAAGTTCTGCTAGAAGTTCTTGTTACAGAAGCTCAAAAGCCAATGTTCTACCAAATGCTTGGTACTGCTGAAGCGGATTTTTATGGGCATCAAAGTAAACACGGTTCCTTTGTATTTGGTGGTGCATCAGGTTATGAAGCGCTTAATAAGGATAATGGAACACCAACTACAGCAAGTATTACAGCTTCATGTATATGTAGAGGAATAATGAAGTATTTTCCAGATTTAAAAGATGCCAAGATAGTTCGTACTTGGGCAGGCTGGATAGATGATTGTAAAGATCATGTACCTGTGATAAGTCAGGTAGAAGAAGCTCCTGGACTTATACTTGCCTGTGCATTTTGTGGACACGGATTTGGAATCTCTCCAACAGTAGGTATGCTATTATCAGAAATGGTAGAAGGAAATGGAACTACTCTTGATATAAGTGCCTTCCGTTATGATAGGTTTAAAGCTAAGATTTAGATATTAAATAGTCAAAGATTAATTTATAAAATATAAGTTTAATTTTTTTATTATGAGATTTTTTATAAATAATATCAAAGAAGGAGAATTAATATGGATTTAACGAGAACAAATTATTCATCAGGTGCTCCATTGGAAGAAAAAACAGGATATTCTAGAATGGTAAAGGTAGGTCCATTTGTTTATATCGGAGGTACTACTTCTGTACAACCAGATGGCACAGTCTATGGTGAGGGTAGTGCTTATGAGCAGACAAAATATATTTTAGAAAAGCTAGTGAAATTGTTAGAGAAATCGGGTTCTAAAAAAGAAGAAGTTATTAGAATAAAAGGCTATACAACTGATATGAAGTATGGAGCTGAAATTGCAAGAGCTTATTCAGAGATTTTTCATGATATCAAACCGCTTTTTACAATGGTTGGTACTACTATGCTTAATAGGCCTTCTCAGTTAATTGAAATAGAAATGGATGCAGTAATTATAACTAATGAACAATAAGAGAGCTTAGGAATACTAAAGAAAATACCAAGTCCAAATGGCCAAGGAGATCGACTTGGCTATTTTTTTACAATAATTTATTTGATGAATATATATATGCCATGATTAACAATTGATAAATACAACTTAAATCATTACAGAATTTTTCAAAATGTAGAATAATATATAGAATTAAGAATAAATTTATTCCTACATAACCATGAAAAATGTATTCTCAATGTAAAATAAATAATGTATAGTTGATATAAATATCTGTTTTTGAAATTTATTAGATATATGTTAAGCGATTGATAATTATTGAAGGAATTCTTTGAAAAATTTTCAAAAATGTTTAATGGTAGATGAAAGTTAATCAGAATTTATATATGTGAGTTTCGATTAAATTTATACTTTTTAAAAGATAATTTTACAAATTCAAGGAAGTTTAATTTATGTGAGAAAAGAAGTGGAGTGGAGGAAATATGGTGGGAGAAACAAAAGGAAATATTATTAGGCCTAAGCAGCCATACTTTGTAATGACTACATCTCATTATTATAAGGCAGTTATAATGAATTATGGAATTTCTCATTTCTACTGCTTCCAAAAAGAAGATATTATAGAAAGACCTTTTATTGCGGTACCAGATGGATGTATTGACATCTTATTCTGTTGTGATGATAAGGCTCCATATGCACATATATGTGGAACAGTTCTTCGTCCAACATTAACCCATAATAGTGAAAATAAATATTTCTTTGGAGTAAGATTTTTACCAGGAAGTCCATTTGAATTTAAAAATATCACCATGTCAGATTTGGTAGAACAGGAAATTCCATTTTTAGAAGTGATAAAAGATAATGAATTGTTTGAAAAAATTACTTCAAGCAGAGATTTTAACTATCAGATACAGGTGTTTTTAGAAAGATATATAAAGCTTTATGCTAATTTTAATGAAATAAATAAATACAAAGATCTAAAGAAATATATGATAAATAACATTATGCAGACAGCAGGAAAAATTAAAATTAATGAACTTGCAGAGGCAACAGGATATTCAGTTAGATATATAAATAAGACATTTTCTAAAGAGTTTGGATTATCTCCAAAAGTATTCTGTAAACTTATGAGATTTCAATATTTATTAAGTACTTTAAATGAGTTAGATAAAGAAATGTTTGAGTCTAATTTAGCACAGATCTCTATGGATTTAGGTTATTATGATCAGTCCCACATGATTAAGGATTTTCACGAATTTACAAATACAACGCCTAAGATGTATATGAAGTCATTAAAAGAAATCGAATATAAAAAACGGATAATTATTATATGATGAATAAAATGCAAAAGGAATACTCCAAGCAATAGATGCTTTGAGCATTCCTTTTTTATAAGTAAGTTGCAGCTACTCTATTTTTGAATGTGCTTAACTTAATTCTAACTGCGGAACAGGATTTCTAAAGAATTTTGTGACACCTGCTAAGTATAAGCAGCCAGCTAACAGCCAAATTGCTCCGATTAAATGTGCATTTGCATCTAGATTAATAAAGATCCAGACTGTTACTGCTAAGCCAATCACAGGACATATTCCATAATTTATTATTTTCTTTTGTAAGCTGATTGGTTCATTATTCTTTAGTAAAAATCTGCTGATTACTGCAATATTTAATAGGATAAAGCCTAGTAAAGCACCAAAACTTACGATTGAAGTAATAAAGTTAAGAGAACAAAACAGTGAAATTGGTGTTATAATAATTCCTACTAATACAGTAGCAACTACGGGACTTTGTGTTTTTTTGCTGACATATGCAAGCTGCTTTGGTAACACTCCATCTCGTCCCATTGCAAAAAGTACTCTTGCAACCGCAACTTGTGAAGCCTGCGTTGTTGCTATTCCAAAGGAAACTATCAATGTAATTGTTGTTAAGATATTAAGCCATGTCCCACCTACAAAGGTAACAACATCTGTGAATGCCGTATCAGGATTTAAGTCTTGATAATTCGGATAAGCCATTCCTGCAAAAAAAGTAGTTGCAATAAATATTAGTCCAATAATCAAAATTGAAAGTATAATTGCTTTTCCTACAGATTTTTCTGGATTAATAGTTTCTTCTGCCAATGTACTAATAGCATCGTATCCTAAATAGCTAAGAATAACAATACCTGTTGCTTTAAGGATACTAGATAGGTCAAACTGCTCAGGATTATAAAATGAAATCATATTAAAATGAATTGTTCCATTAAGTAAAAGTCTTAAAGTACATCCTATAAAGGCTATGATCACAATAATTTGCAATGTAAAGAGTATCCAGCTGCATTTAGACATCAAATCTACACCTAAAACATTAATTACTGTACTAAAGACGATAAATATTAATATCCATATCCAAGCAGGAACAGAAGGTATAAGTGCATTACCATAAATACTTCCAATAATAACAACAGTTGCTGGCATTAAGAAATAATCTAATAATATAGCCCAGCCAGTTAGAAAACCTAATGCAGGTGATACACCTTTTTGAACATATACATATACAGATCCTGCTGTTGGAAATTTCTGTGCCATTACCCTGTAACTCATCCCAGTAAAAAACATGGCTACCATTCCTATTAAATAACACAATGCAACCATTCCGCCAGAAGGGCCTAAATATACGCCATACATGCCTGCAGGAGCTAGAGGTATCATAAATACCAAACCAAAGATTACTAGATCGCTTGTTTTTAAAGTTCGTTTCAATTTTCCGTGTTCCATAATAAACGCCTCCATTATATTCCAAATTATAAAAGGCAAGGGTATTCTGCTAAGCAGAGCACCCTTGCCCTAAATTCAATAAAAATTACTTTTAAATATATGTTTGTGAGAAGCTTCTTTCTAATATAATAGCAAAATTCATTTTTTAAAGATTGTAAATTTCGGAACAAAAGAATTTTTTATTTATTTTTCAAATTCAGGGTAAGAAAAGGATCTGAAAATAAATTAAAACAGGAAAATAAAAACAAGAAAAGTTGGCTTGAAAATATTTATGTTACTTCAGAAAGCGCTAAAAGTACATAAAATAAGGTCATGGAAAATATAATTGATCCTATCCGATACTAGATTGAATGTGTCAGTGATTCTATAAAATTAGTTAAGATAGAGGAGTTTAGTCTGTCTTTATTAATAGCATAATAAATATTTCTCTTTGTAATTAAATTCCCTAGGGAAGGAATTTCACGATAGGTTAAGTTGCCGTCATTAACCTCTTGTTGGATTGCCAGCTTTGATATAAGTGATATATGTCTTCCCTGCAAAACCATATGTTTTATAGATTCTAAAGAATTAAGTTCTATTTTTCTATTAACTTTTATACCAGAATTTTCAAACCATTTTAAAGTTATACTTCTAGTACTGGACTTTTCACCATGAAGGATAAAAGAGTTTTTTTCGATTAATTCTGAACTTATGTGTTCTTCAGATGCTAAAGGGTGTTTAGTTGAGAAAAATATTACCATTTCTTCTTCAAGTAAAGGGTGACTTATTATATTTGGCAGTTCAAAAGGCTCGCATGATATAACTCCAATATCAATTTCATGCTTTTGAAGCATATTGAGTACAAGAGGTGAAGTATTTACCTTTAAAGAAATTGAAAGCTTAGGATTTTTCTCAGTATAATCAAAAAGTATACGTGGTAATAGGTAGGTTGCTGGTATATAGCTAGCACCTATTTTTATGCTTCCATTCTTTAAGTCATATTCTTTAACAACCCTAAAGGATTCTTTTGCCAAGGCGTTAATTTTAGACGCATAGTGATAAAGGGCTTCTCCGGCGTCTGTTAGAATAAGTTTTCCGGATTTAGCTTCAAATAATTTTACTCCAAATTCTTTTTCCATAGCTTTTAAATGAAAGGTAATAGTTGGTTGTTTAAGCTTTAATGCTTCAGCTACAGCTGTTATTTTTTTGTGCTTATAAAGTTCCTCTAATATTTCAAATTTAATAAGATTTATGTTCATGGGTTACCTCCTTAGGGATTTCTTAAGAACCTTAAATATAGAGTTTTAGTGAGTATTTAGCCAGTATTTCATTAAAGCAGGCATTATCAAAAAAATAACAAGTTAATCTACCTGCCTATTTTGAATTGTTATTTTCTACTTAAATAATAATATTTATAAATACAGTATAGATAAAATCTATACCATATAATAGTTTTTATAGAAAAAGTTAACTGGATATTTACATGAAGATAACAATGAATTAATTAAAGAAGATTATAGTAAGAAGTAGTTAAATATATAAGGAGATTAGTATGGAGTTAAATATACGAGAAATTGGAAAAAACTTTGGTGACCTTCAGGCCTTAAAGTCAGTATGCCTTAAGGTAAAGAAAGGTAATTTCACTACTTTACTCGGACCTTCGGGTTGTGGAAAAACTACTTTATTAAGAATTATTGCAGGCTTGGAAGAACCAGACAGTGGTGAAATTTACATGGATGATGAATGTCTATTTTCTGATGAGAAGAAGATAAATAAATCTATACACCTAAGGAATTTTGGTATGGTATTTCAGGATTTTGCTCTATGGCCTCATATGACAGTATTTGAAAACATAGCCTTTGGTTTAAAAGCTACAGGTAAGAAAAAAGATTTGAACAAAGCAGTAATGGAAGCATTAGAAATGGTAAGACTTGAGGGAATGGAAAAGAGATTTCCCCATGAGCTTTCTGGAGGACAGCAACAAAGGGTAGCCTTTGCTCGTGCAGTAGTTTTAAAGCCTCAGCTGGTGCTATTTGATGAACCTCTAAGTGCATTAGATGCAATATTAAGAGAAGATATGAGAATAGAGATAACAAATTTAGTTCGTAACATAGGACTTACAGCTATTTACGTAACTCATGATCAAAGCGAAGCATTAGCAATGTCAGATGAAATTGTAGTTATGAATAAAGGAGAAATACTTCAAGTCGGTTCTCCAGAATATATTTATAATTCCCCCTCTGAAGCCTTTGTAGCAAAGTTTATTGGTAAGTCTAATTGGATTTTTCCAGAAAAACAATTAGTAAGACCAGAGAATGTACATTTAAGAGAGATAAAAGAAGAAGATGTAGAAACTTATGAAGGAACAGTTAAAGCAGTAAGTTATGTTGGTGACAGATATGAAATTCTTGTGGATATTATGAGTATAGGAAACTTTATAGTGTATGATTCACAAAAAAAGAATCAAGGTGACAAGCTTAAGATGTTTATTAAGAAAAAGGATATATATTCAATATGTTAGGAGTGTTTTAAATGAAATTTAGAAAAATGCTATCAATATTATTAATAGTATCAATTAGCACAGTGGTTTTAGCAGGGTGTGGAAAAAGTGAAAATACTGTAAGTTCTAATGCTGATAAAACGCAAAAACTAAGTGGCACAGTAGTAGTTTATAGTGCAGGCCCAGATGGATTAGCTAAAAATATTCAGGATGGATTTGAAAAAAAGACTGGAGTGAAAGTTGAATCGTTTCAGAGCACTAATGGAAAGATACTATCAAGATTAGAAGCAGAAAAGGATAATCCAGCAGCGGATGTGGTTGTACTTGCCTCATTATCTTCTGCGCAAGGATTAATGAAGCAGGGGTTAACATTACCTTATAAGGAAGCTAAAAATAGTGACAAATTATTTACTCAATGGTCAGAAAAAGATGGGAATTATTTCTCATATAGCTTATCTGCTCTAGGAATTGCGTATAATACAAAATTAGTTAAAACTCCACCTACAAGTCTAAAAGATTTAACTAAGGAAGAATGGAAGGACAAAGTTAATATACCAGATCCATCACAGTCAGGCTCAGCAGCAGATTTTATTACAGGTTATATAAGTTCAAATGGTGAAGCAGGCTGGAATTTATTTAATGAGTATAAAAATAATGGAGTCCTTATGGCTGGTGCTAATCAAGAAGCACTTGACCCAGTACTTACAGGAGCTAAGAGCATAGTTGTATCAGGCGTAGATTATATGACTTATAGTGCTAAAGCAAAAGGAGAAGCAGTTGATTTAGTGTATCCTAAAGAAGGTACAGTAATAAGTGCAAGACCAGCTCTAATATTAAAATCCAGTAAGAATGTTGAAAATGCAAAAGCATTTGTAGATTATTTATTATCAGATGAAGCACAAAAAATGGTTTCTGATGCTTATTTGCTTCCAGGAAGAACAGATATAAAAATAGAAGGAAGACCAAGTGCCAGTGAAATCCCTACACTAAAAACAGACTCTGAATGGATGTATGAAAACCAAAAAAATACAATAAGTAAATTCACTGGGATATTTAAAAAGTAAATATGCATATGGAGGTGATAAGTTTGAAAAACATTAGAGGAATTGAAAAGGCTTTAATAATAGCACTTTTACTTATACTAATGGTGATGCCTATTTTATGTATATTGTTAACTAGTATATTCTCTAATGGAAAGCTGGATATTAGTGCCCCTTTTTTAATGTTGTTCACTGGTGAAGTAAAGAACGTTTTTGTAAATACTATGGTTTTAGGCATTTTAGTGGTTATAACGACCACTGTATTTGCCTTACCACTAGCATTTATTATGACAAAAACATCCTTTGCAAAATATAAATGGTTGGAAGTAGTGTTAATGATTCCGTTCATGACCCCACCTTATATAGAGTCTATGGGATGGATTTTATTTATGCAGCCTAATGGATATTGGGATCAATTTATAAGGTTTCCAATAAAACTTAATCAGCATTTTTTTAATTTATTTGGTATGGTACTTGTAATGAGTCTTCAAATTTTTCCATTCCTATATCTTATTTTAAAAAATGCTATAGTTAAAATAGGCGTAAGTAAGGAAGAAGCTGCCTATGTTCATGGAGGTAAGAAATCTTATGTATTTTGTAAAATTACCATACCGCTTCTCATTTCTAGCTATTCAATAGGAGCATTATTAGTATTTGTAAAGACTATATCAGAATTTGGGACACCTATTACATTTGGTAAGAGAATAAGTTTTTATGTTTTAACTACTGAAATTCATCAATATGTTTCTAACTGGCCAATTGATTTTGCTAAAGCCACTGCTTTAGCATCAATACTTTTGACTACCTGCTTAGGTTTATGGTACATTAGCTCAATAGTTAATACACGATATTCTTATAATTTAGTAAGTGGAAAAGGTACAAGCGTAAAAGTATATAAGCTGACTATTTCAAAAAAAATTATAGCATGGATGTACGTTATTTTACTTTTAGGAGCATCAATAGGTATACCATATTTCTCAATTTTAATTGCTTCTATTATGAAGTTAAGGAGCGGAGGTCTTTCAATAAATAATTTGACATTCGATCATTATATTAAGTTATTGAGTACAAATTCAGACGGTATGAAAGCACTTTTGAATACCTTGGGAGTAGCTTTTATTGCAACTTCTATTTGCATGCTTTTAGGTACTATTTTTGCAATTTCTGTTAAAAGGTCTAAAAAATTATCAGAAAAGATAATAGACTTTTTTAGCTTATTACCAAACACTATACCAGGAATAGTTATGGTAGTAGGATTAATATTATTTTGGAATTCTAAATGGATGGTAGTACCTTTATATAACACCTATGGAATGGTAGTGCTGACTTATGTAATATTATTTATACCCTATACCGTACAATATGTTAAGGCTAACTATATTCAAATTGATGAAAGTTTATTTAATGCAGGAAGAGTTTTTGGAGGAAAAGGCTTTTACATTTTGAGAAGAATTACATTACCATTATTAGTGCCAGGAATGCTGGCAGGGTGGCTTATGACCTTTATAATTTCAATTAGAGAATTAGTGGCTGCCTTAATGATATTACCACCTTCCATGCAAACTGCCTCTACCTATATATATTCCCAATTTGAACAAGGGAATTTAAATCTTGGTATGGCAATGGCTGTTATTTGTGTAATCATTACTATAATTATGATTATGGTTATAAATAAGTTAAGTGGTCTATTAAAACTTGGAGGAACTATTTCATGACATTAAGTTTACAGAAAGCAGAAGAAATTTTTGAAGAAGCTAGTAGGATAAATTCAGGAGCATGGGTTAAGCATTCAAGAAATGTGGCTGAAGCTGCAAGGTTTATAGCGAGTAAAGACTTAGATCTTTATGAAGAAAAGGCATATATATTTGGGTTATTACATGATATAGGAAGGCACAAATATTTAAATGGGATGAATCACATACTGGAAGGATATAATTTTTTAATGGAAAAAGGCTATGAAGAAGAGGCAAGAATTTGTATGACTCATACTTTTGCTTTTAAGGATGTAAATGCTATATATGGACAGTGGGACTCTTCAGAAGCAGAGATCAAGATTGTAGAGAGATATATAAATAGTATTCAGTATAATGAATATGATTTATTAATACAACTTTGCGACTCACTTGCATTACCTAATGGTTTTGCCTTAATAGAAAAGAGATTCGTTGAAACTGCATTAAGGGTAGGAATTAATAGTTTAACTTTATGTAAGTGGAGGGCTGTACTTAATATTAAGAAATATTTTGAAGATAAAATAGGTCGTCCAATTTATGAGTTGTTACCAGATGTCGTACAAAATACTTTTGGAAAGTTAGAAGTGTAAAAATTGGTTATTCAACAACATAAAATAAATTTAAAAAAGTATGTTGCAAATTATAAAATAAAATGTTATTATGGAAACGTAGTCATAAGAGAAACATCTAGCGATGGTTCATGAATACATTATAATGAAATAATAATATCTAGCATGTTACTGATTCGATCAGGCATAAGCATAGAGAAGTAAAATGATTTAATATTTATTCGTTATATCATATTTTTTGTACAGTTTTATAGGGTATTATCATATTTTTTATGATTTAATTTTAGTGTACAAATAGTGTGATGAAATGCGAATGTATTTTGTATTGTTTTATTTCCGATGCTTATGCCTTTTGTTTTTGTAACAAATAAAAAATAGGAGGTATAAAAATGGTAGGAATTATTCTTGCTAGTCACGGAGAATTTGCTGAAGGTATCTTGCAATCTGGTAAAATGATTTTTGGAGAACAAGAAAACGTTAAAGCCGTTACGCTGATGCCTAGCGAAGGACCGGATGATCTTAGAGCAAAATTGAAAGATGCAATTGCATCCTTTGACAACCAAGATGAAGTTTTATTCTTAGTTGATCTTTGGGGCGGTACACCATTCAACCAAGCGAATATGCTATTTGAAGAACACAAAGATAAGTGGGCAATTGTAGCTGGTATGAATTTACCAATGCTTATTGAAGCTTATGGTGCACGTCTTTCAATGGAATCTGCACATGAAATTGCGGCTTATATCTTAAACGCAGGTAAAGAAGGAGTTAAAGTTAAGCCGGAAGAATTGGAACCAGCAGATGCTGGTAAAACTTCAGGAGCGGGAGCAGGGCAATCTAATGCAGGTACACCTGGATCATTTGAATATGTTTTAGCTCGTATTGATTCTCGTTTACTTCATGGTCAAGTAGCAACTGCTTGGACAAAAACTGTGAATCCTACACGAATTATTGTCGTGTCAGATGATGTAGCTAGAGATAAACTTCGTAAGAATTTGATCACGCAAGCTTCTCCACCGGGGGTTAAAGCTCATGTTGTTCCAGTTGATCATATGATTAAGCTTGCAAAAGATGATCAGCATTTTGGAGGGCAACGTGCAATGCTTCTTTTTGAAAATCCAAAAGATGTACTTAGAGCTGTAGAAGGCGGAATACCACTAAAGACAATTAATGTTGGTTCAATGGCTCACTCTCTAGGTAAGGTTCAACCAAGCAAAGTACTTGCTTTCAATCAAGAAGATATCGATATATTTAATAAGCTTAAACAAGCTGGACTTAATTTTGATGTTCGTAAAGTACCAAATGATTCAAAAGCAAATATGGACGAAATACTTAAAAAGGCACAAGAAGAATTAAAAAAATTAAAATAATCTAATTATTTAGAGAAAAAGGAGGATTAATAACCATGACTTTAAATATAGTTCAAATTATATTAGTCATTTTTATAGCATTTTTAGCTGGTGTAGAAGGTATCTTAGATGAATTCCAATTTCATCAACCGATAATTGCTTGTACGTTAATCGGCTTAGTTACAGGTAATTTACTACCATGCTTAATCTTAGGTGGTACTCTTCAAATGATTGCCTTAGGTTGGGCAAATATCGGTGCTGCTGTAGCACCTGATGCAGCGCTAGCTGCTGTTGCATCTGCAATTATTTTAGTTCTTGGAGGTCAAGGTGAAGCGGGAGTTGCTTCAGCAATTGCTATTGCTGTTCCTCTAGCTGTTGCAGGATTATTATTAACAATTATTTGTCGTACAATTGCTACAGCGTTTGTACACTTTATGGATGCTGCTGCTAAAGAAGGAAATATCAGAGCTATTGAAATGTGGCAAATCGCTGCTATTTGTTTACAAGGTGTACGTATTGCGATTCCAGCTGCTTTAGTATTAGCAATTGGAGCTGGTCCTATTAGTTCATTACTTGCTGCAATGCCTTCTTGGTTAACAGGTGGTTTAGCAATCGGTGGTGGAATGGTTGTAGCTGTTGGTTATGCAATGGTAATCAATATGATGGCTACAAAGGAAGTATGGCCATTCTTTGCAATTGGTTTTGTATTAGCAACTGTTTCACAAATTACACTTATCGGCCTTGGTGCAATAGGTGTGGCTTTAGCACTTCTTTACTTAGCACTTAGTAAACAAGGTGGCTCAGGTAATGGTGGAAGTTCAAATACTGGCGATCCTTTAGGGGATCTAATAGATAGATACTAAGAAGGGGGAGGAAACGAAAATGTCAAAAGAATTAAAATTAACTAAAAGAGACCGTCTTTCTGTTTGGTTCCGTTCATTTTTCCTTCAAGGTTCTTGGAACTATGAAAGAATGCAAAATGGTGGTTGGGCATATGCAATGATTCCAGCAATCAAAAAATTATATAAGACTAAAGAAGATAGAGCTGCAGCTCTAGAACGTCACTTAGAGTTCTTTAACACTCATCCATACGTAGCTTCACCAGTTATTGGTGTAACATTAGCTTTGGAAGAAGAACGTGCAAATGGTGCACCAATCGATGATGTAACTATTCAAGGTGTTAAGATTGGTATGATGGGTCCTTTAGCTGGTATTGGAGATCCAGTTTTCTGGTTCACTGTAAGACCAATTTTAGGAGCATTAGCTGCTTCACTTGCTTTGGCTGGCAACATTATTGGACCAATTATCTTTTTCTTCGCTTGGAATATCATCCGTATGGCATTTATGTGGTATACACAAGAGTTCGGTTACAAAGCTGGATCTCGTATTAGTGAAGATTTAACAGGTACTTTATTACAAGATATTACAAAAGGAGCATCTATCCTTGGTATGTTCATCTTAGGATCATTGGTTAACAGATGGGTATCTGTTAGATTTGCACCAGTAGTATCATCTGTTAAATTAAGTGAAGGTGCATTTATTGATTGGAGCAAACTTCCTGCTGGAGCAGAAGGCGTTAAGCAAGCTCTATTACAACAAGCATCTGGTATGTCATTAACTGATACTAAGGTTACAACATTACAAAATAACTTGGATTCATTAATTCCTGGATTTGTAGGATTATTAATTACTCTTCTTTGTATGTGGTTACTTAAGAGGAAAGTATCTCCAATTATCATTATTCTTGGATTATTCGTAATCGGTATTGTTTTCCACTTGATCGGTTTAATGTAACATTTTTACTTAGCCTAGGCTTCCAGCCTAGGCTTCTGTTAACATTAAGGCATATGAAAGAAAATAACAAGTCTCAATATGCTGTTAATATGCAGACGAATTGACTTGTTATTTTCTTGATAATGCCTAAAGTAGAGCAAGAAAACCGATTTTTACAATATTAATTAAATGTGTGTTACGTTTAATCCACTTCGAATAATTGATAAAAACATGTAAAAAATATATAATAAAAATAAATGTGTATATAAGTAGAAAAGAGGTAGATCGGATGGTTCAGTCACTCAATACAAAGGTGGATCTAGCAATTGATGCAACAGCTTTTACAGGCTTTTCAGATTATGGTAAGATCATGATCGGTGACAAAGGTTTTGAGTTCTATAATTCTCGTGATTATCGTAAGTTTATTCAAATTCCTTGGGAAGAGGTTGACTATGTAATTGCATCCGTATTATTTAAAGGGAAATGGATTCCACGATATGCAATCCGAACAAAGAAAAATGGTACCTATACTTTTTCTTCAAAAGAAGCAAAAAAAGTACTCAGAGCTGTTCGAAATTATGTTGATCCAGATCGTATGGTTTATTCGTTAAGTTTTTTTGATGTGGTGAAACGAGCTGTGAGATCCATATTTAAGAAGAGTTGACCACCATTAATAGTTGTTAAAATTATCGAACTTAATAAAATAATTTTTTATTGGATTTTAAAGGTCATGCTTCGGCTCCACTATAAAACCCATGACCATTTGTATATGGCTTAAATAGCTGCTTACAGGTGGTCGTGGGTTTTTATTATTGAAGGCAGTTCAATCTATAATGAATTTTAATTAGAATATTTGTTTTAATTTTTATAGAGTGATATTACAGATTTACAAAAGTAAACTCTAATGGGTTTTTATCAACTAACCTTGGATAAGTATATTTAGGATATCCAACCATGATAGCACCAGTTATTTTCTTATTTATAGGGATATTAAATAATTTAAGTAGTGGGGAATTATCCTTCATAGCAACTCTTTCAAACATTCCTGCCCAACATGAGCCTAATCCTAGAGTTGGTGCATATAGCTCTAAATATGTTAATGAAAGAATTGAATTTTCTCTTCCTCGTGGAAAGCTTGAATCAGCAGTTGCTAAGATAAGGCTGGAGGCTCCTCGTAAAATTGTATCAATTCCCTTTTCACGGTATGGTTTTGTAAAGTTACTTGATACATTGTCTTTTTCAAATTCTTCAATTACAATTTTAACAGCTTTATCAAGTATCTTTCTATCATCAATGATAGCATAAGATATTCCTTGAAGATTATGTCCACTAGGAGCAAAATGCGCAATATTAACAAGATTTATTAATTTTTCCCTCGGAACAGGAGTTTCTTTATATGAGCGGATTGAACGCCTTGAACGAATAAAATTTTCTGCTTCCTCAGGACTTAGTTTTGGAAATTTTTTTGAACTGATTTGATTGGATAATGGTGTTTTTATATTATCAATTGCCTCCCTTGGGCATATAGCCACACAATGGCCACAGGAGATGCACTCTTCACCGCAAAGTTCTTTAGGCCCATTTTCACTAAGCGCTAATACACTTTCTGGGCACTCATTTACGCATAAGCCACATTTAATACATTTGTCTTGATTTACAGTTATCAAATTCATTTTTATCTTCTCCTTTATTTTAAACATATTACATCAAATAATAAAATCTATTTGGTGTATATAGTTATGGAAAACTTATGATTTATATAATAAGCCTCATAATGTAAAACTAATTTTAAGTAAATTCTTTTCCTAGTAGTATACAACTAAAAAAGTTTTTTTAATAGATGATAAATTATCATAGGATAAATAATCATATAATTATTACAAGTAAATAATTTTTTAGGTAGACGGGAGTGTTATTTTGGATTATATCTTAAATAGTTTCGCGGATTATTGATGTGTTGGTTGATTTTTAGAGTTAAATACATTTGAAGATTTAGTACTGTTTTTTTCACTTAAAAGATTATTAGTAATTAAATAATAGATATACGCTAGTGAAAGTACGCTGCAACTTGCAATTGTGATTCCAATAACACCAAATGAATCATATACATAGGTACTTATCCATGAACCAAGAGATCCGCCTAAGTAATATCCAACCATGTAAAGAGAATTTAATCTACTATGATTTTTAAGACTAAGCTTGTAAATCCTTCCTTGATTTAAAGACATATTCATCCTTGAACCAACATCTAAAGTAAAGGTTATGAGAATTATAATTATAAGTTTAGACCAACCTATACCTAAGATTAGAAAAGAGATAAACATTATAGCTAAAGCAAAAAGATTCCATAAGCTTGCATTTTTACTGTTTGTAAGTTTTCCAGAAAATCCAGCTGCGAGTGCCCCTGCTATACCCAAGAAACCAAAGAGGCCAACTATTGCACTTCCATAATTATAAGGAGAATTTTCTAAAATAAAGGACAATGAAACCCAGAAAATATTGAATGCACAAAACGCAGCAGCACCAAAAACTATTGTTTCTCTTAATACTTTCTCTTTTTTTAATAATGGTGGTAGGGATAATATTATTTTTTTATATGAACTTTCTTTTTCCACGTTATCATTAGGAAGAGAAAAATATAGGTATACTGCAAAAATTAATAGAACTATTGCTGCGAATTCATGAACTCCTCTCCATCCAAATAATTGGCCAACAACTCCGCCTAATACCCTGCCGAGTAGAACTCCAAGAAATACCCCGGTTAATAAGTGACCAACTATTGCACCACGTTTTTCTGATGAAATATTTGACGAAACAAATGGGATTATAAGCTGTGCTGAAACACTGGAAAGTCCCATGAAAAATCCTACAATCACTATTAAGTTAAATGTAGAGACTAAAGTCATTAAATACAATAATGCAGCTGAACAGATAATACTTAAAATGATTAATAATTTCCTACTATATCTATCCCCCAGTGGAACAATAAACAACAACCCTATTGTATAGCCTATCTGTATAGCTGTTACAAGCTTACCAGATGATGAGGCTGAGACAAAAAAATCAGTGGAAATATTGGTTAATAAAACTTGATCGTAGTATAAATTGGCTACTATAATTGAACAAATAATTGATAAAATTAATAATAATTTGTTTGAAAAATTTTTGTTTTTCAAATCTCTATTCATTTTTACATCTTCCTCTCTATAAGGCATTATCAAAAAATAACAAGTCAATCCACCTGCATATTTGGACTTGTTATTTTCCTTCATATGCCTATGTTATGAGAATAGTGTATAATGAAAATATTATTTTAAATAGAAGCTAAGTTATCATATGATTAATAATACTATGTTTAGAAGATAGGATGTAATTTTTATAATTACTCGTATTATCATTTATGATTAAATATAAATGGGAGGGACGGTAATGATATCTAAAAATAAAGAACTTGGGTTATTTTTAAAAAAGAAAAGATCCACATTAAGACCAGAACAATTTGGACTTAAATTCGATAAAAAAAGAAGAGTGAAAGGGCTAAAGAGAGAAGAAGTTGCAGATTTAGCAGGAGTAAGCATTGACTGGTATGTGCGTATTGAGCAAGGACAAAATGTTAATCCCTCAATCGATGTGCTACTTTCTTTGAGTAGGGTTTTACAATTAAATAATGAAGAAAAAAGATATTTATTTAATTTGTCAGATAAAAAATTACCTATGGAAGACTTTACTACCGTTACTATTTCTAATACATTACAAAAATTCTTGGACAATCAAAATCCTAGCATAGCTTATGTTACTGATAGCAAATTAACAATGATTGGATGGAATATGGCGGCGCTAAAAGTTTATGGTAATTATGAAGACATGAATGAAAAAGAAAGAAACTCAGTTTGGAGAGCTTTTAATGATAATTATCTAAAGGAATTATTAGATAATTGGGAGGGACATTCTAAATTACGTGTTGAACAATTGAGAGCAAATTACAGCTATTATGAGAATGATAATACAATAAATGAGATTATAAGTGAATTAAATAAAAAGAATTCTCTATTTAATAAATGGTGGAATAATCAAGGTATCATGGGAACACCAGAGGGGCAAAAACTTTTACATCACCCTTTAGTAGGAGATTTATACTTAAGCTATATTTCATTTAAGTCTACAGAAATAGAGGGGGCAAGTATAACTATTCAAATGCCTATAGATGATGATACAAAAAATAAATTAGTGCAGCTTATGTTAACATAAATTCATGCTGTAAGAAATTGTTATACTTCATTATTTACTGATAGAGCCATACTTTATAGATTACAAAATAAAATTGAGCATGAAAAGCTTCATATGTCTGTGGTAGTCCGAAAGATCTTATGATAAGTAATACTCAGGGGCAGTCGAGTTTGTGAATAATTACATTAGGCAACGTGAAAAGGATACATTGGAAGAAAAAATGTAAAAATTTTAATTGCGAAATATAGTATAATATTTGTTATAATATAAAAGAAGCATAGTAATAGAATATAAATTGCCACCCAATTAATGTATACAAAGAACAATTTTTGTATTTAATAATTACTAATATAATAATAGATGAGGGATACAAAGAGATGACAATGGAATTAGAAAAATATTATAATAAATTTTGTGAGGACAAAAGATTAACGAGAAAATATGCGCAGGTTGAGTTTTTAACTTCAATGAAGTATATTCATGAGTACATAGAAAATAATGAGAATTCGAAAATTTTAGATGTTGGTGCAGGTACAGGAAGATACTCTGTGCAATTAGCAAATGAAGGATATGATGTTACTGCAATTGAACTTGTTAAGCACAATTTAGGAATTTTAAAGTCAAAAGGAAGTACAGTAAAAGCTATGCAGGGAACAGCATTAGATTTATCACGATTTTCTGAGAATACTTTTGACATTACGTTGGTGTTTGGTCCGATGTATCATTTATATAAATTTGAGGACAAGGTTAAAGCGTTGCAGGAAGCAAAAAGAGTAACTAAGCCTGGCGGTGTTATTTTAGTAGCATATTGTATGAATGAATATAGTGTATTAACATATGGCTTTAAGGAAAATAATATTCGTGAGTGTATTGATAATGGGAAAATTAATGAGGATTTTCATGTTATATCGGAACCAGAAGATTTATATGATTATGTAAGGGTTGAAGATATTAATAAGCTAAATGAAGAAGTGAGCCTTAAAAGGATAAAATTAATTGCAGCAGATGGACCAGCTAATTATATGAGACCTGTTTTGAATGCAATGGATGAGGATACCTTTAAAATTTTTCTTGAGTATCATTTTTCTACGTGTGAAAGGCCAGATTTGTTGGGTGCAAGTGCACATACGTTAGATATTTTGAGAAAGGAATAAGGAAAAGAGAAGGAGATAGAGTAGAACTTATTATATTAAGTAAGTCCTACTCTATAATTTTATATTCTAGATTCATAAAAAGTAACTTCCAGTGAATTTCTATCAACTAACCTTGGATAATTATGTTTTGGATATCCTACCATAACTGCTCCGGTTATTTTCTTATCTTCAGGCATATTAAATAATTTAAGCATTGGAGAATTAATCTTCAGTGCAACTTTTTAAAAGACTCCAACCCAGCAAGAACTGAGTCCAAGTGTTGGAGCATATAATTCCAGGTATGCCAATGAAAAAATATAATTTTCTCTTCCTCTTGCAAAATTAACATTTATCTTTATTTACTGTAATTAAACTCATGACTTAACCTCCATTGATAAATAATACTTAAATTTGCAAAAATATAATTTTATGACTTATTCCCAGTTTTGTGTAGAATGATTGCTATAATTTGAGTTGCCATTCCAAAAGTGCAGACACCATACCAGCCAAAGAGAGAATAACTGTAAGAACCTAAGAATGAACCTAAGGCACCTCCAAGAAAAAAGCTTACCATGTATATAGTAGTTAGCCTATTACGTGTTTTCTCATTTAAGGATTGCACTATTGATTGGTTTGAAACATTACAAGATTGTACACCTAAATCTAAAAGAATAACGCCCAAAATAAGTCCTAGCATTTTGAAACCAAACAAGAAGAATATAAAATAAGAAATTGTAACTATAATTATGCATATGCTTATTGCTAATCTAGGACCTTTTTTGTCAGCAAGTTTTCCGACAATTGGGGCTGCCAGAGCACCACTAATTCCAACTAATCCTAATAATCCAGCTGACTCAGAGCCTAGGTTGTAGTGAGAACTTTCAAGTAAGAAAATTAGGGATGTCCAAAAAGCACTAAAGGCTGCAAACATAAGGGCACCATTAAGAGAAGTTCTTCTCAAAACAGGTTCTGTTTTTATTAGATGTATCAATGATTTTAATAATTCAGTATATTTCAGATCAGATGTTGGTTTACATAAAGGAATTAGTTTTCTTAAAATAATCATAAGAGCAAGCATCATGATTGATGCAATAAGATAAACTATTCTCCAGCCAAAGTATCCACCTAAGATACCGCTGACTGTGCGAGAAAGCAATATTCCTACAAGTAATCCGCTCATTATTGTACCAATAGTTTGTCCTCTTTGCTGTGGATTTGATAGTTGTGCAGCTAAAGGTATAATGAGTTGCGGAATAATAGAAGTAAACCCGACAGCAAAGGAAAAAATTGTTAAAATATATATATTTGGAGAGAAGAACATACCTATAAGCGAGATTATTGAGCACAAAAGCATTATTACGATTAAGTTTCTCTTCTCTTTTATATCTCCTAAAGGTAATATGAATATCATTCCAACTGCATAACCAATTTGAGTAAGCATAGCTGCAAAGCCTATGCTTAATTGGTTGACATCAAAAGTTTTTGCTATATCAGCTAAAAGAGGTTGAATATAA
The DNA here is from genome assembly GCF_003575225.1 of Clostridium chromiireducens. NCBI lineage: Bacteria > Bacillati > Bacillota > Clostridia > Eubacteriales > Clostridiaceae > Clostridium > Clostridium chromiireducens. Next base: position 205,250 of record NZ_QXDJ01000008.1, read on the forward strand.
TATAAATTTGCTACAGTAAGCCCACAAGCTATTGACATAACTAATATTAATAACTTAGTTAATATGGGCTTTGCTTCAAGATTATTTATTAATGAATTTGCTTTTATAGAAGCATTATTTGCTTGATACATTTTTAAATCACTTCCTCAGATTATAATAAATTATTTGATTGAATTAATGCTTAAAATTATTTAAATGGATAGGGAATACCATAATTTATTTAATAAAATTAGTGAAAATCTTTTCTTCTCGTTCAGGTTCGTTGATAATTCCTTGTCCATTCTTAATAAGTTTCATAAGCCAAGCCATATTTTTTCCTAATATCCTCATTATTTGTTTTCCTTCTTCGTCATGCATTACCTCACCGGGTAATCTTCCATTAATAACATTCCAATAGTTTGAAGTAGGGATTATCATTTCAGAATGATTAATGTAATTATTAAGTTGATCGAAGGTTGGAATTCCACCTGCGCGTCTTACTGCAACTACTGCTACGCCAACCTTAAGTCTTAACATACTATCAGTTGCTTCTGCTACACGAAAGGATCTATCTAAAAATGACTTCATTGTACCAGCAATTGCTGAATAGTGTACTGGTGAGCCTAAGATTATTCCGTCAGCATCTTTCATTTTTTCAATCCATTCATTAACAGGATCGGTGGAAATAGCACACTTTCCATTTTTATTTTTTGTGCAATATCCGCAAGCGATACAGCCTTTTAGAGATTTATTTCCTACGTGAATTATTTCTGTTTCTATTCCTTCATTTTCTAGTTCGTCAGTAACTAATTTTATTCCATGATAAGTATTTCCTTCTTTACTTGGACTTCCGTTAAATGCTATAACTTTCATTGATTTTTCCTCCTCATATATTAAAAAGTGTATTAATTAGTAGATATTAATTGACTGATGATAATTATTATTTCCATTAGGTATTTGAATAATTCGAGTTTTTAAAATACCAAAGCACGTATAAAACTGAACGTTTAGTTTATAAATATATAATATACTAAACGTTCAGTATTGTAAATAGTTTTTTGAATAAAAAAATTTTATTTTGTGTTGAGGGGTTATACAAAGAAGTTTATGATTAGATCCGATGAGTGTTAGACATCTAAAATTTATAACGGATAATTGATAACTATAATATATATAGTATAATAGACGTATAGTTTACTAAGTATGTTACTATAAATTAATTACAATGGAGGTAATTATAATGGAGAAAAAATTGGGACGTCCACGAAGTGAAAAAACTAAAAATGCTATTCTTTCAGCTGCATATGACTTATTGCTTGAAAATGGCTTTGGAGCTGTTACAATTGAAAAAATTGCTGAAAGAGCTGAAGTTAGTAAAGCTACTATTTATAAGTGGTGGCCAAATAAAGCAGCTGTTGTTATGGATGCTTTTTTTGATGCAGCTGTTGTGAGACTTCCGGTACCCGATACAGGATCAGTTATTAGTGATATGATAATTCAAGTGAAAAATCTAGCGAAATTTTTACTTAGCCGCGAGGGGAAAGTAATTAATGAGATAATAGCAGAAGGACAATCTGATCAAAAGTTAGCTGAAACTTACCGAACAGTATATTTTAAACCTCGTAGACTTGATTCAAGATATATTTTAGAACGCGGGATTTTAAGAGGAGAACTAAATAAGGATTTGAATATAGAATTAGTTATGGATTTAATTTTCGGTCCGTTATTCTATAGAATATTAATAACAGGCGATGTAGTAGATAATGAGTTTATAGATAATATGATAAATTATGTATTTAAAGGTATAAATAGAATCTAATAGTTATTGGGGTTTAGTTAAACGTAAAGAAAGTGGAACTATCAATTAGGATTTTTTAATAAGTAGATAAGCATTAATTTTGAAGAATGAATATTAAAGATAAGAGGTAAGATGGCACAAAGAACTATAAATCTAAAAAAGACTAAGAAAGAGCGAATAAAAATCAAAAATTTAAATGAGTTCAAGGATGCATTAAAAAGAGAAGGGTATAAAATAAATGAATTAAGTGAAGAAAAATTTAAAGAGAAAATCACAAAAACTTTTAAAATAGATAATAGTGTGACAGAAAAATTATATTCATGTATAAAGGACAATGAGATTACTTATAAAGCAAATAATATAAGGGATTTCATTGATTACATAGAAAAAATCATATTGTTTGAGAGTGAACATAACAAACTATGCAAAAAACTAAGTAAAATAGAGAAACTACATATAGATAGAATTGAATATGAACGGGAGCTAGGGTCTCGAGATAATGTTGAGCATATATTAAATGTCATAAAAAAAGTAAAAAGTGATGCATCTAAAATAATAAGTGATGAAGAAAATGAAAAATTAGATGACTTGGAGAAGAAGTTAGATAAAGATTATCTTTATGCAAAGGATATAGAATTATTAAAAAAAATGATTCTTATTAGAAAGGATTGTGTAAAAGAAAAATATAATACTAGAACTAAAACTAAGACAATATCGGTAGAAATGCCTAAAAAAATAAATTCTCCATATATTCCGGTAAAGATAGGAACTGTAGAATATCACCAACATTTAAGCAGCAATATATCAAGAATTCAACGTCTAACAAATAATATAAATAAATATGTTCAGCTTGATGAAAAAGAACAAACAATATTTAAGATAGACCAAAGCAAAGCGTTACAGGATTCTATAAATATAGCAGTAGCAGTATATGATGATAGGGAATTTAAAGCAATAAGTGGCAGTAATAATATATTAGATTATTGTGCAGCGCCACCACCTGAAGAGGCGATTTTTAAAAGTAGTAAAGTTAATAAATTAGGTGAATTAGGAATAGGGTATGACAGAATTAACGATAGTGAAAAAAAGATATTTGAAGAAATACATAAACAAATAGAAGCAAAAGTATTGAAGAATGAAGGAGATCTTATTTTGTATAGTAAATGGGAACCGTGTCCTAGCTGCTATTTTGTAATTAGTCAGTTTTGTGGAAAACATCCTAAAATAAAAGTACGGGTAAAATATAGTAGAAAATATGGTGAATAACGGAATAAATGTTGGATATTTATATAAGAATTTAAGATGGACTTTAAAGGTTGTACTTTGTATTCACTATAAAACTCACGAAGGTCTAGAACTTTGAACAGTTCATTTTCGTGGGTTTCTATATTTAGGATAAGTTCATTAATAAAGTAATGTAAAAAAATTTATAATCAAAAATTATGATAAAGTTAGTAAAGTCTATTATAATGATTAATATAAGGCTAATATTATGAAAAGACGGAGTTAAATTATATGAGCAAAGAAATAGATATATTAAAAATTTCAAATTATGATAAATTCAAGTGTATTGCTGATAAATGCAGATTTACATGTTGTCAAGGATGGGACGTTAGTATAGACATTGATACCTATAATAAGTGGGAAAATGATAAGGCTAATTATATTTTAGATAGTGTAAAAATAAAAAAAACCGGAAATAAAACAGAGTATTTTATTAATAAAGAAAATCATGAAGCTTGTCCGCTTTTGGATAAACAGGGATTATGTCAGATAGTGAATAGTCATGGAGAAGAATACCTATCATCAACATGCCATACATTTCCTAGAATAGAGAATATCTTTGAAAATAAAAAGGAACTTTCATTATCATGTGCATGTCCTGAAGTAGTAGAGCTTATAATCAGTATAACTGGAAAAATAAATATAATTTCAGAGAATGATACTAATTTAAAAAGTAATTTATTAGAACTTAGAATCAGGGATGCTGTGGTTAATATCATGCAGCAGGAAGCGTTTCTATTAGAAGAGAAGTTAATTGTTAGCTTTCAAATGCTATTAATTATTTTAGAAAAGTATAACTTAAGAGAAGATGGTTTACTAGAAGAGTTAGAAAGGTATAAGGTTAGGGAGTATATACAAGAACTTATAGATATGTATAAGGGAATGGATTTTAACATAAACGATTCAGTTGAAGAAATTAATTATCTATTTCTAGATATTATAAAGAATTATAAGGATGTTTCTAGTTTTGAAATTCTTCTTGGGGATATTTCAGACTTTGCGGAAAACATTGAAATTGAAAGTCTTTCAATTAAGTGGAATGATTATAAAGATGTGTTTAAAGAATATAATATGTTAAGTGAAAATTGTATTGTATCTGATATTTTAAGCAGCTGCATAAGTAATGATATTGAAGAGATGATTATTTCATTTCAAATGATTATACTAGAGTATTTATTAGTAAGGTATGCCGTATTTCTAAAATATTGCTTAAATAAAACTAAAAAAATAGATATAGAAGATATTAAAGAGTATATTGTGACGTTTTCAAGAATTATTGGGAACAATACGGAGGCTGTTACAGAATTTATTAGAGAGGGTTTTGGGGATGATATTTTGGAAATTGGATATTTGTGCTTTATAACTTTATTTTAAGGCCAGAAAAGAAATAGTATAAATGAGGTGATAATATGATTTTAGTGAATTGTGCATGGAGGCAGGATGATATTATTAAAGCATTGGAAAGCGTAAAGATAGATAATCAAAATGCATTTAAAGTTGTAAAGGTTGAGGGAATAAGAATAATTTTTGATACACTTTTCGAAGATATAAAAGGTGTAAAAATGGCAAGGGAATCAATAAAAAAGATTCCGGGATATCAGGCGTTGGTTATAGATGTTGTGCCGGTTGTTAATAACAATATGTTTGAGGGATATAATAAATTATTATATTAAATGATAATTTATTATATCTTATGAAAACAATAACGAGCTTTATAACCAATATAAGAACCCGCGACAGATTTGTCGTGGGTTTCTTATCCATAAGGGATTTTATAATATTTCTAGTATTTCTATTGAATATTTGTCTTCAGGGGCATTAACTTCAGCTATGTCTCCGACCTTCTTACCTAACAATGCCTTACCTAAATCTGATTCAATACTTATACGCATGTTTTCAGGATCTAGATCCATAGTAGTTACTAATGTGACAGTAACTTCATCATCATCATCTATAAATCTAACTCTGGCTTTACTATTAATTCCAAGTGTAGACTTATCTTTGCTTGAATCATCGATTATAGTTGCAGTTGAAATCATGGTCAATAAGTATTGAATTCTGTTATCATTTTCCCTATAATTTGCACAAGCTTCTTTGTATTCTGCATTTTCTGATCTATCGCCGTGTGCAGCTGCTATTAATTTTTCCTTTGCTATTTCGGCTCTCCTTACAGTCATTCTATATTCCAATTCTTCTTGTAATTTCTTCATATTCTCTTCAGTCAATTTGTTATTCATAAAAACTTAATCTCCCCACGGTATATATTATATTAATATTATATAGTATATAAAAAAAAATAAAAGTTAATTATTTAACAGCCAATATTATAAGTGTAGATAAGTGATGTAGTAGAATAAATAAATATATAAATATGAATAAATTGTATTAGAGGTATTATGTTTTAAAACAGCGAAAGTTTTACTTTTAGAAGAAAGTGGAATAGAATTTGAAGAAAGGGATAATAATCTAGAAAAACATGTTTTAATAATATAGATATATGTTTGTCTAATTAATTCATCATTTCAAGATAGGAAGAAATTAAAACTATAGCCCGAAGGTCTGACTTTAATATTTCATTAATAGAGTCAGATTTTTATATTTTGACAAGTTACATATTTATAAAGGTATGTTTAATTTTTCTATAAGTTATGATGATAAATTAAGAAAATGATAAAATGTTACAAATTGTAATTTTTGCAAAAATGATATATAATAAAGGCAAAATGTTATGGATATATAGCAAGGTTTTTATGATTGATAAGAAAAGAATTTGGAGGCATAGGTATGGGCAGAAGAGATTTTTCTGATTTAGAAGAGGAAATTAGAGAAACGGTAAAGAATGCATTTGATGCTATTGATTTTGCTAGGATTAAAAAAGATGTTGATGATAAAACTGCAGACGCTATTAATGAAGTTAAAACAACCTTAAAAGATAAATCATATTATTATAACAAAAAAATAAAAGAAAAAGTTAAGAATAAATATAGAGATATCGGTGTAACAAAAAAAGAAGAAAATAAGATGAAAATGTATATTGCTAAAAGACCAGCCGGAAGTATATCAGGAATAATTTACACAGTATTTGGAGCTATTTTGAGTGGATTATTTGGAATTACACTAATTTCAATATCAATTTCCAGTTATTTTATTAGTGGATTTTCAACTGTCCAAACTATTACTTTAAGTGGTTTACTTGCACTTTTTGTACCAAGTGTGGGGCTTACATTAAAAGGAATAAGTTTGAGAAAAAGAGTAAAGCGTTTTAGGCAGTATATACGATCTCTTAATAGTAATAATTATTGTTCTATTGAGGAATTAGCTGTCTCAATTAAAAAGAAGAATAAATATGTTATGAAAGACTTAAGGAAAATGATTGATCTAGGAATGTTTCCTCAGGGTCATATTGATGATAAAAATACATATTTCATGTTAAGTGATGAAGTTTATGAGAATTATTTAGCATCTCAAGAAGCTCTAAAGATGCGTAATAAAGAAGAATTAAAAAGACAAGAACAATTAAAGCAAGAAGTAAATGATCCTGCGAAGAAGGAATTAAGAACTACAATTGAAATGGGAAGAAATTATATAGAGCAAATAAAAAGTGTAAATGATGCTATACCAGAAGAAGAGATATCAGTAAAATTGTCTAGACTTCAAAATATTGTAGCTCAAATATTTAAGTATGTAGAGCAAAATCCTAAGAAATTGCCAGAGGTTAGTAAATTCATTAATCATTATCTTCCTATGACTTTAAAGTTAGTCAATTCATATAAAGAGCTTAATGACCAACCAGTTCATGGGGAAAATATAAGGAATGCTAAAAATGAAATTGAAAAAACAATTGACATTATAAATTTTGCTTTTGAAAATTTGTTAGATGATTTATTTGAAGAGATTGCTTTAGATATCTCTACAGATATTTCTGTTCTTGAAACGTTGCTTACGCAAGAAGGACTGACCAAAAATGATTTTGAAAAGTAATAATAAGAAAGGGAGGAATTGAAAATGAATGATGGGTTTAAAGAAAATATTGATATTACTCCAAGCTTAACATTTGAGCCATTCCAGGAGGAAGCCTCGGTTGTTAAGGTACAAGAGGAAGAGAAAGCAGTAGACGCTATCGATGATAGTTTTTTAACAGATGAAGAAAAGAAAATGGTAGACCAGTTCGTAGAAAAAATAGATGTAACTAACTCAAATTCAATTCTACAATATGGAGTTGGTGCACAAAAGAAAATTGCAGATTTTTCTGAAACAGCTCTAGGTAATGTGAAGACTAAGGATCTTGGAGAAGTAGGCGATATGCTTACTAATGTAGTAGTAGAGCTGAAGAATTTTGAGTCCGTAGATGAGAAAAAAGGATTTTTAGGACTTTTCAAAAAGACTACAGAAAAGTTTTCCCAAATGAAAGCAAAGTATGATAAAGTTGAGGGAAACATAAATAAGATTTGTACCAGTCTTGAAAATCATCAGATACAACTATTAAAAGATATTGCTATGCTTGATAAAATGTATGAAATTAATAAAGTATATTTTAAGGAACTTTCCATGTACATTTTAGCAGGAAAAAAGAAGCTTGCAAAATTAGAAAAAGAAGAACTTCCTAAGTTAGCAGAAAGAGCAAGAATAAGTGGTCTTCCAGAGGATGCGCAAGCTACAAATGATCTTGTAGCACTCTGCAACAGATTTGAAAAAAAGATTCATGATTTAGAATTAACTAGAATGATATCTCTTCAAATGGCACCACAAATTCGTTTGATTCAAAATAATGACTCTCTTATGTCAGAAAAGATACAATCTACTATTGTTAATACTATTCCTCTTTGGAAAAGTCAAATTGTGCTCGCTCTTGGAGTAGCGCATTCGAATAATGCTGCTAAGGTTCAAAATGAAGTAACAAATATGACAAATGAACTTTTACGTAAAAATGCAGAAACACTTAAAATGTCAACAATAGAAACAGCTAAACAATCGGAACGTGGAATTGTTGACATTGAAACTCTTAGAACAACTAATGAATCGTTAATTTCAACTCTTGATGAAGTACTTCGAATACAAACAGAAGGACGTCAAAAGCGTAAAGCTGCAGAAGCGGAATTACAAAACATTGAGGAACAATTAAAAAATAGATTACTTCAAATGAAGCAATAAAATGGAAACTACATACTTCAAAGGTATTGTGAAGCACTTAAAGTGAAGCAATGAACAACCGAAATAGAATACATATATGTTCCGCAGGACTGTGAAAAATTTCACTGTGAATATCTAAATGGAAAGCTGCACCACTTCTGCGTGTTCCTGTGACAAGCACAAGACAAGCAAAAGTGGAACAACTTCCCATTAAGATATTCTAGCAGCTTATTTTTCAATGCCTGACTCCACATATATTCCATTTCGGTTGCTTAGAAGTAAACTTTAAATAACCCCTTAATACAAGTATTTTCATATTTCGGATGCTTCACAATACCTTTAAATTGAGATTTTGTAAGATAAAATTTATTTTACAAAAAATATTGACAATAAATATAAAATAAGATATCATAAGAATATAAATTAAACGCTTACATATAAATATTGTGATTGTTACTGATTCGATCAGGCGAAACCTTAATTAATGAGAAGAGATATGAATAGTTCTCTTTTGATTAATTAGGGTTTTTATATTCTAATATATAATACATAGTGATTGGGGGATAGGAATGATAATAAAAAAGATATTTAATAATAATGCTATTTTGGCTAAAGACTCAAAAAAACAAGAGATTGTTATTATGGGGCGTGGAGTTGGATTTAAAAAAAGTGTAGGAGATGAAGTAGATGAAAATCTAATTGAAAAAACTTTTATACTAAAACAAAAAGATGCCTCAGAGAAATTTAAATTATTATTAGAAGATATTCCTACAGAACATGTTTCACTATGTTACGATATTATTGAATACGCCAACAATATATTAAGTGTTGAATTAAATGATTATATATATGTTACTTTAACTGATCATATTAGTTATGCATTAAAATTATTTGAGGAGGGACTTAATCGTCCTAATGCGCTAATTTGGGAAATTAAGAAATTTTACCCCAAGGAATTTGAAATAGGGTTAAAAGCATTAGAATTTATTGAAGATGAGACCAATAAAAGATTACCTGAAGATGAAGCTGGTAATATAGCTCTTCATTTAATAAATGCGCAAACTAATAATTCCAGCAATAAAGTAGAAGATATTGCCCATCAAACAAAAATGATACAAGATATATTAAATATAATTAAGTACACATATAATATTGCACTTAATGAAAAATCTCTTAATTATGAGAGATTTGTTACACATTTAAGATTCTTCTTTCAACGACTAAATAAAAATGAAAAGATGGAAAAAGAAGAGGATGATTTTTTATTAAAGCAAGTTAGAACCAAATATAAAAAAGCATATGAGTGTATGTTGAAAATACAGAAGTATTTGGAGAAAGAATTATCTGATGAAGAACAATTATATCTAACTATACACATTCAACGTGTAACTCAAAGATAAATAAATATAAAATGTTGGATTGTTACTGGTAAAGCAGGCGAGACCAAATATGGATAGAAAATTTATGTCTATCTATATTAGGTCTCGTTTTTTTATAAAAATATATAATAAAGGAGAAATATATTATGAAGTATGAACAATTAGCAAAAGACATTATAAAGAATGTCGGTGGAAAAGAAAATGTTAATAGCTTAACTCACTGTATTACTCGCTTGCGTTTTAAATTGAAGGATGAGAGTAAAGCAAATACTGATATATTGAAGAATATGGATGGTGTTGTTACAGTTGTAAAAAGTGGCGGACAATATCAAGTAGTTATTGGAAATCATGTTCCAGATGTATATGCAGATGTTGTTGCTGTAGGTGGATTTGCTACAGCTTCAGAAGATAATTCAAATGAAAAAATGAGTCCATTTAATAAATTTATAGATACTGTATCAGGTGTATTTACTCCGATTCTAGGAGTACTAGCTGCAACAGGAATGATCAAAGGATTTAATGCATTATTCATAGCTTTGCATATACTTAACACCACTGATGGAACTTATCAAATTTTAAACGCAACTGGAGACTGTTTATTCAACTTTTTCCCAATTTTCTTAGGGTATACAGCAGCCAATAAGTTTAAAGCGAATAAATTTATTGGTATGGCAATAGGTGCAGCATTAGTTTATCCATCATTAGCAGGATTAACAGTGCCTCCAGCTCAGCCTCTATATACTTTATTTGCGGGTACACTAATTGAATCACCAGTTTATATAACTTTTCTAGGAATTCCGGTTATACTAATGAGTTATACATCAAGTGTTATACCAATTATTTTAGCTACATATGTAGGTGCTAAAATTGAAAATGGATTTAAAAAGGTAATTCCTGATGTAGTTAAAGCATTCTTAGTTCCATTTTGTACATTACTAGTTATTGTTCCTTTAACCTTTATAGTTATAGGGCCTATTGCAACTTGGGCAGGTAAATTACTTGGTGCTTTAACACTTTCCATTTATAGTTTAAGTCCAGTAGTTGCAGGGTTATTTATGGGTGCTTTCTGGCAGGTATTTGTTATATTTGGATTACATTGGGGATTTATTCCTATAGCAATAAATAATCTAACAGTATTACATCAAGATCCAATTCTCGGACTTATATTTGCAGCTTCATTTGCTCAAACAGGTGTAGTAGGAGCTATTTTACTTAAAACAAAAAATACTAAGTTAAAATCATTATGTATACCAGCATTTATTTCAGGAATTTTTGGAGTTACAGAACCAGCTATCTATGGTATTACATTACCACGTAAAAAACCATTTATTTTGAGTTGTATAGGAGGTTCACTAGGTGGTGCAATATTAGGAATTATGGGTTCTAATATATATATGGTAGGAGGCTTGGGTATTTTTGGAATACCGGGTTATATTGGTCCAAATGGAATGGATAGTGGTTTCTATGGCTCAATAGTTGCCATGATAGCAGGTTTCTTGATTGGATTTATATTGATGTTCTTTACAAAGCTTGAAGATGATGCAGATTCAAGTAAAAGTATGAACGATTCAAACACAGTAAATCCTTTAGTTAAGCAAGAAATATTGGTGAGTCCAGTAAAAGGTGAAGTTAAATCTTTATCGGAAGTAAAAGATGAAGCGTTTTCAAAAGGAGCACTCGGAAAAGGTATAGCAATATCACCAACTGAAGGTAAAATAGTTGCTCCTGTAGATGGAGTTTTGACAACATTTTTCCCAACAGGTCATGCATTAGGAATCACAAGTACTAATGGTGCTGAAATATTAATTCATGTGGGAATGGATACTGTTCAATTAGAAGGAAAACATTTTTACCCTAAGGCAAAACAAGGAGAGAGCGTAAAGAAAGGGCAAGTATTGTTAGAATTTGATGTTAAAGCTATAGAAAAAGAGGGATATTCTTTAATAACACCTGTAGTTATTACTAATTCTGATAATTATTTAGATGTTATTGAAACTGATAAAAAAGTTGTTGATTATAATGAAGATTTGCTAAGAGTCATGATTTAAAAAAATAAGAATTCAAAGCATAAGAGGAAATTTGTCTTATGCTTTGAATTTTAGTAATAATGAAGTAACTGAATTTATATGACACATGAGGAGGAAATGATTATGTCAAAAGGTTTTTCTGATGGATTTTTATGGGGAGGAGCTACTGCTGCAAATCAATGTGAAGGCGGATATTTAGAAGGAAACAAAGGTTTATCTACAGTTGATGTGATTCCTGCAGGTAAAGACCGTTTTCCAGTGATGCTTGGAAAAATGAAGATGTTTAAATCTGATGAGGAACATTATTATCCAAGCCATGAGGCAATTGATTTTTATCATAATTATAAGGAAGATATAGGCTTATTTGCAGAAATGGGATTTAAGACTTTTCGTTTATCCTTATCATGGGCTCGAATATTTCCAAATGGAGATGATGAAGTTCCAAATGAAGAAGGACTAAAATTTTACGATAATGTTTTTGATGAATGTCTTAAATATGGGATCGAACCATTAGTAACAATAACTCACTTTGATGTGCCAATGCATCTTGTAGAGACAATTGGTTCATGGAGAAGCCGTAAAATGGTAGGTTATTATGAAAGATTATGTGAAGTTATATTTGAACGTTATAAAAACAAAGTAAAATATTGGCTTACATTCAATGAAATCAATATGTTACTACATCTACCTTTCATTGGCGCTGGATTAGTTTTTGAAGAAGAAAATGAAGAAGCTATAAAATACCAGGCGGCACACCATCAATTAATTGCAAGTGCAAAGGCTACCGAAATAGCGCATAAGATAAATCCGGAATTTAAGATTGGTTGTATGCTAGCTGCAGGTAATACTTACGCGAATACTTGTGCACCTGAAGATGTATGGAAAGCTATGGAAAAGGATAGGGAAAACTATTTCTTTATTGATGTTCAATCTCGTGGAGAGTATCCAAATTATGCAAAGAAGATGTTTGAAAGAATGAATATTTATTTAGAAATGGAAGAAGGGGATGAAGAATTATTAAGAAATAATACAGTTGATTTCATCTCTTTCAGTTATTATGCATCAAGACTAACCAGCGCTGATCCAGAAGTAAATGCGCAAACAGAAGGTAATGTATTTGCTACGTTAAAAAATCCATATTTAAAAGCAAGTGAGTGGGGATGGCAGATTGATCCTCTTGGGCTTAGAATCACTTTAAATTCTTTATATGATCGCTATCAAAAGCCATTATTTATAGTTGAAAATGGATTGGGAGCTGTTGATACTCCGGATGAGAATGGATATGTTGAAGATGATTATCGGATTGAGTATTTAAGAGAACACATTAAGACTATGAGAGATGCAGTGATTATTGATGGTGTTGAACTTATGGGCTATACTCCATGGGGATGTATTGACCTTGTAAGTGCATCCACAGGAGAAATGAAGAAAAGATATGGATTTATATATGTTGATAAAGATAATGAAGGAAATGGTACTTTAAAACGTAGTAGGAAAAAGAGTTTTGGATGGTATAAAAAAGTTATAGAAACTAATGGTGAACAATTATAGGAATAGTAGTTTTTTCTATAAAGGTATTATGAAATACTTAGAGTTAAACAGTAAATAGCTGAAATATAAGACATATATGTTCCTCAGGATTATGAAAAATATCGCTGGGAATATCTAAATGGAAAGTTGCACCACTTCTAAATGCTCCTGTGACAAGCGCAGGACAATTTGAAGTGGAACGATTTTTCGGTAAGATATTCCGACAGCTTATTTTTCTATACCTGCTCCACATATATGTCTTATATTTCTTTGTTTTGCTATAACTTTAAGGATTCCACAGATACCTACCTAATTTATATTGGAATTGTAGTAAAGATTGCAAATCTTTCTCTTTCGATTGTATAGAAGTAACATTAAAGTATCGCTAAACTACAAGTATTTTTATATTTCGAATTCTTCGCAATACCGTTATATAAAGAAAAATAATATGCTATCGATAATATAGTAAAGGTTTTGTTGGAGAATCAATAATAATTATGTTATATTTTATATATACATTCTATTATGAATCAAATGAAAAATACATTTTTAGTACTATTATGACTTTTGAAAAGAGTAGAAATATGTTTCTCTATTAGTCAATAAAAGTTAGGAATTATATAAAGTTTAAGTAAGGGGTAGAGGCATTATGAATAACAATATATTATTAGAATCAGGTACTGGAGAATTAGAGATTATTGAATTTATTGCAAACGGAAATCATTATGCAATTAATGTAGTTAAAGTTAAAGAAGTAATAGAAATGCCAAAGAGTGGGTTAACTAAATTACCAGACCCTAAACCAGAAATAGCCGGACTAATTTTGTGTAGAGATGAGATTCTTACTTTAATTGATTTAAAATATGTTTTAAGTAAGAGAGAAGCCTTAAATCTTGGATCTAAAGTTATAGTCTGTGAATTCAATAAGATTAAAGTTTCGTTTAATATCGATGATATAGTAGCGGTTCATCGTATTAAATGGAGCGAAATAAGAAAACCAGATGACTTATCAGAAAATTCATTAGCTGTTGGAAATATTCTTTTAAATGGTAAAGTATTAATTATGTTAGATTTTGAAAAAATAGTTACAGATATTTGTCCAAGCGTTGGAATTAGTGAGGATAGACTTATCCAGGTAGATTATAAAGATAGATCACATATAAGATTAGTATTAGCTGATGATTCGGCTTTGATTAGAAGACTTTTGAAAGATACTCTTACAAAAGCAGGATTTAAAAATTTGAGAATTTTTGATGATGGAAGCCAGGCGTTAGCCTATCTAAGAGGGCTTGTAGAAGAAAGCGGAGAGAATTTTATTAAAGAAGCACAACTGCTTATTACAGATATTGAAATGCCTCAGATGGATGGGCTTACGTTAACAAGAAGAATAAAAGAAGATGAAAAATTAAAGAAATTACCTGTTGTAATATTTTCATCATTAATTACACAAGAGTTAAGACATAAAGGGGAGTCTGTTAAGGCGGATGCTCAATTGAGTAAACCTGAGGTAAGTGAACTTGTTGATACCATTGATAGATTATTAGGCATTTAATAACAAAAAAATAGATTATTAAGTAAAAAATAATTAATAAATAATAAAATTTAATTGAAGCATTTGAATTAAGGTATGGGTTAATAAGCCATACCTTTTTATTAAATTAAATAATATCGTGAAAGAATAAAATATATAATTGCGTTATTTATGGAAAATATTGTATAATACTAAATGTACAAATTATCATGTAGCTTTTAAAAAGATAAAATACCCAATGTTATAGACGATTGTAAAGGGGGAATAGTCACATAGAATACATGGATTGTAAAGTGTTGAGAACGGATGGAGTTCTTATAAGATATTAGGAATAGGGTATTTTTAATATTAACAGGAGGTTATTATGGAGACGGATGAATATAGGTTAAATAATATAGTAAGAGGTATTATTACTTCTTTATTTACTTTGTTTGTTTTTGGATTAGTCTTTTTTAGTAATGTAACATATGTCTCAGCTAAAACTTTTAGTGAAAAGTCGGCTAAAGATTATACTTTATCATTACAAGAAAAGGAAGGCATAAAAGAACAGATTACAGGAGCTGAGATAAGCTTGAAATATGATTCTACAGTCCCTGAGGGAATTTCTTATGATGAAAATTTATTAAATGAACGCATAAATAAACTTCAATGCTTTGATACTAGTAAAGTGATCCGATCTCAAAATGCTAAGCTAGTTTATGAAAATAACAGCTTTGTAATTTGCAAGGAGATATATGGAAATAGCATAAATAGGAGCGCTTTATATGAAAATATAGTAAAAGCTATTAATAACAGAGAGACAGAAATAAATTTGGAAGAATTAAAGTGTTATGAAGAGCCTAAGTTTGTTACAACTTCTTCGGAAATAGTTAGCGCTAAAGAGACGCTTAATAGATATATATCTGCTAATATAACTTATAATTTTGCAGGACAAACGCGAACTTTAGATGGATTGGCAATAAAAGATTGGATAATTATTGGAGAAGACTATGAAGTAAGCCTTTATGAACCACTTGTGAGAAAATATGTAGATAGTTTAGCAGATGCCTATACATCATTATTGGGGACAAGTATAAAAGTTAGTGGAGGTTACGATGGAAATAATCATAGCTGGATAATAAATAGAGAAGCTGAAACGAGTGCGTTAATAGAAAATATAAAAAATGGACAAACTATAGAAAAGCATCCAATATATGCTCAAACTTCAGCAGCTAGTTATTTTAGAAACGTTGGAGGTACTTTTGTAGAAATAGATATGACTAAGCAGCACCTGTGGTATTACAAAGATGGTTACTTAGTAGTAGAAGGTGATGTTGTTACAGGTAATGCAAACGCTGGGCACTCAACACCAGCAGGAGTTTATAGACTTTACTACAAACAGAAAGATACTGTGCTAAGAGGTGAAGACTATGCAGCACCAGTTAGTTTCTGGATGCCGTTTAATGGAAATATTGGGCTTCATGATGCAAACTGGAGATCAGAGTTCGGAGGAGAAATATATAAGACAGATGGTTCTCACGGATGTGTAAATGCTCCATACTATGTTGCAAAAACAGTGTATAATAATATAAATTCAGGTGTAGCTGTAATTTGTTATAATTCCTAATTTGGGAAAATGATATTTTAGTAAGATAATTGCGGCTTATGAGATAGATGAAATATTAATATAAAAAAAGTAAATTGTATCCATACAATTTACTTTTTTTATTTTGTGTGATATTTTATTAGTATTAAAATCTGAGAAAAAGAGGAGGGGACTTTGATGAACGATAAATTTGTTTATGCTCCAGGGCCTACAAGTGTAAAGGAAAATGTAAGATTAGAAAGAGCTAAAGCAACTACAAATCCTGATGTTGATGAAGAATTTGTAGAATTTTATAAGAATACTTGCGATAAGATCGGCAAAATAATAAAGACTAAAAATCCAGTATACATATTAAGTGGGGAGGGGATTTTAGGATTAGAAGCTGCATGTGCCACACTTACTGAACAGAGAGATAGAGTGCTTGTTTTAGACAATGGGATTTATGGAAGAGGATTTAAAGACTTTGTAGAAATGTACGGAGGAGAAGGGGTATATTTTTCGGATGATTACAACAAAGCTATAGATATAAATAAATTAAAAGAATTCTTAGAAAAAGATCATGATTTTAAGTATGCAACAATAGTTCACTGCGATACGCCAACAGGAGTTTTAAATGATTTATCTAAGATATGTCCAATGCTAAATGAGTATGGAATTATAACCGTTGTAGATTCTGTTTCAGCAATGGCTGGTGAAGATATACAGGTGGATGATTGGAAAATAGATATAGCTTTAGGTGGATCGCAAAAAGCATTTTCAGCTCCGGCTGGATTAACTATGGTTAGTATTAGTGAAAAAGCTAAAGAAGCCATGAAAAATAGGAAAACTCCAGTAGTAGGTTTTTATTGTAATCTAAATATATGGGAAAATTATTATGAAAATAAATGGTTCCCTTATACAATGCCAATAAGTGATATTATGGGTTTGAGTAAAGCCGTTGATAATATTTTAGAAGAAGGAATTAAAAATGTACTTAATAGGCATGAAAAAATAGCGAATGCTACAAGAAAAGCAATTGATGAGTACGGTCTTGAGCTATTTTTAGAAGAAGGATATTCTAATACAGTTACAGCTGTTAAAATACCTGAATGCATAGGTGCATTAAAGCTTAAAAGTCATATGCTATGTAAGTATAACACCTTAATTATAACTTCGTTAAAACCTTATGATGATGTTATCTTGAGAATAGGACATATGGGGGAAAATGCAAGGGAAGAAAAGATGGTTTTTGCATTAAACATAATTGATAATGGGCTGAAAGATTTGGGATTTAAAACTGATAATGAATTAATTAGATTATTTAATAAATACTTAAAAGAGTAAAATTTAGAGTATTACGATAATATTCAAATTAATATTAATTTTTGAAAAACATAGTTTGTTGATGAAAAATAAATAATAAATACATAAAGGTGGGGCAAAATTATGGAATTAAGTAAAGGAAAAAGTAAATTTACAACAAAGGATATGGTAGAAACAGCATTATTAACAGCATTAGTATTTGTGGCAACTGCATTTATTAATATCAGACTACCAATCTTAGCTAGTGGAGGATTAGTACACTTAGGAACTGTAATGCTATTTGTTTCAGCAATAGTTTTTGGGAAAGAAAAGGGAGCTATAGCTGGTGCAGTAGGAATGGCAATTTTTGATTTATCATCAGGATGGGCACTTTGGGCACCATTTACTTTTGTAGTAAGAGGAATAATGGGATATATGGTTGGAGCTATCACATGGAGTAAAAATAAAGAAGGAAATAACCTTATGTATAATATTTTTGCAATTATTGTATCGGGTGGATGGATGATAGTTGGATACTATATAACTGAGGGGATCCTTTATGGAAATTGGATATCGCCAGTAGCATCTATACCCGGAAATGTAACTCAAATTGTTATTGGATTAGTAGCGTTACCAATCGCTAAAGTTCTTAAAAAGTATACAAGATATATTTAAAAATAAATAGTATCTAAAAATGATGCGTTGAAGTGTATTTTTACTTTAACGCATCATTTTTTATATTTTGTAAAATCTATAAAAATTAATATAATTTCTTGTGAAATTATATTTCGTAATTAATTATATTGACGAAATAAAACTATCATACTATTATAGTAATATAATGGTGTATAAGGAGGATGGTTAACATGAATGATAATGATTTTAAAAAAATATGCGCCAAAGAGTCTATAAAATATATAAGAGATGGAATGGTAGTGGGTCTTGGTGGTGGTAGAACTATTACATACTTAATAGAATATATAAAAGAGGGAAATATTAAGGTTAAGATAGTTACTCCGTCAACAAAAACAAAGATGATTTGTATCGAAAATGGGTTAGAGGTTCTTCACACTGGTTTTGTGGATAAGGTTGATGTTGCTTTTGATGGATGTGATCAAGTGGATGAAAACCTAAATGCATTGAAAAGTGGTGGAGGTATCCACACTAAAGAAAAATTAATAGCTAGTATGGCTAAAGAATATATTCTTCTTGTTGATGAAGCCAAGGTAGAAAAAGAATTATCATTTAAATCTCCTGTAGTTCTCGAAATTTTAGAAGATTCTTTAAAGTACGTTGAAAGAGAAGTATTAGCATTGGGAGGTAAATCAGTAACTAGAACCAGTGATATAAAGGATGGTTTTACTATAAGTGATAATGGAAATTTATTAATGAATGTGTCATTTAACAATGTGGAAGATGTATATGAACTTAATAATAGTTTAATAAACATTTGTGGGGTTGTAGAAACATCGTTGTTTACGAATGTCATAACAAAAGTAATTGTTGCCAGTGAACAGGGGATTAGGGTGATTTCAAAATATTAAACATACAGAAATTTAATTCTAGGAAACTTTAAAATTAAAAATCGTGGGGTGAAGGATATGAATAAAATAAACTGGGCTATACTAGGGCCAGGAACAATAGCTGAAGATTTCGCAAGAGCTATAAATGAAGTAAATGGAAGCCTATATTCAGTAGGTTCAAGGAATATTGAAAAAGCAAAAGAGTTTGCTAAGAAATACAATGCAGAGAAGGCCTATGGAGATTATGATGAAATGCTAAGAGATGAAGAAATTGATGTAGTTTATATTTCAACGCCACATTGTAATCATTATGAATATATAATGAAGAGTCTTAATAATAATAAAAATGTATTCTGCGAAAAAGCTATTACTGTAAATGGAAAGCAATTAGCGGAGATAGTTGAGTTAGCAAAGGAAAAGAACTTAATTGTAGCTGAGGCGATGACGATTTATCACATGCCGTTATATAAAAAGCTACGTAAGCTCGTAGATGAAGGGAAACTAGGAAAGATAAAAATGATACAAGTTAATTTTGGAAGCCTTAAAGAATATGATGTTACAAATAGATTCTTTAGTCCAGATTTGGCTGGCGGTGCGCTTTTAGATATAGGAACATATGCGTTATCATTTACAAGGTATTTTCTTTCTAGCCAACCAGATGAAATTTTAACTACAGTTAAGAAATTTGAAACTGGAGTAGATGAGCAATCAGGTATAATACTCAAAAATGTAGATGATGAAATGGCAGTAGTTTCATTAACTATGAGGGCAAAACAACCAAAGAGAGGAATTGTATGTGGAGAATTAGGCTATATAACTGTCGAAAATTTCCCAAGAGCAGATAAGGCTACAATCACATACCCTGACGGAAGTGTGGAAATTATAGAAGATGGGGATATTTCAAAAGCACTAATCTATGAAGTTCAAGATATAAACAACTGCATTTTAAAGAAAAATAGCAATGATACATTAGGATTATCTGTTGATGTAATGAATATAATGGATGAGGTTAGAAAGCAATGGGGTTTAAAATATTCTTTTGAGTAATTAATTAGGATATTATAAGAAGTTATAAAAAGGATTTTAGAAAAAAGGGAGTAATTATAAAAGTGAAAGAGATAGAGAAAAGCGTTCTAGATAAAATCTTATCTATTTATAAAAGTTTGCATGAAGCAGAAAAGAAAATTGCCGATTACATTATAAATAATAAAGAGCAAGTTATTGAAATGACAGTTTCGGAATTGTCGACTAAAAGTAATGTTAGTGAAGCGACTATAGTTAGGTTTTGCAAAAAGTGTGACCTAAAAGGGTTCTACGATCTAAAGATAAATATTGCTAAGGAAATGGTAAGAAAAAATGATACTAATGTGTCTAATGATTTAGATTCTAATAATATAACTCAATCCCTTCAAAATATATTAGCAAATAAGATTGAAGAACTAAAGCAAACCATTTCAATGATGAATGAAGAAAATATAAAAAAGATATTGAGTGCAATTAGAAATGCAAGAATTATTCAATTTGCAGCGGTAGGAAATACAATACCAGTAGCAATGGATGGTACCTATAAGTTTAATCAACTAGGGATATCATCTGTGACTAATACTATATGGGAGACACAACTTGCATTTGCTTACACATTAACTAAAGAAGATGTAGTAATAGTTATATCTAATTCCGGATCATCAACAAAACTTGTAACACTGCTTGAAATTGCCAATGAAAGAGGCGCAACTACTATATCTATAACAAATCATGAAAATTCACCAGTTGCTAATGAGAGTAAATACCATATTAATACATCAACTAGGGAAAAATTATTTTTAGATGAATTTAGCTTTTCAAGAATATCTGCGATGGTTGTTATAGAAATTTTATATTTACTTCTAACAAGAGATAAAAAGGATTCATATAATTGGATCAGTCAGCATGAACAATCTATTGCTGACGGTAAAATTTAATGGAGAGAGTACATGAGGAGAATCACACTTATATAAGTATAGATGAGTAGAAGTTTTTTATGATGAAGAAGTCTACAATTTATATAATAAATAATCAATAAATAGTGAGTTTAATTAAACTAAAAAATAAAAGCTGAATATACAAGAAAGGGTGTTAGAGATGAAAAATATAAATATTAGAAATAGCGGAATTCAGGTTTCAGCAGTTGGACTTGGCTGTATGAGAATGTCAGGAATTGAAAAGAGTGAGGCAGAGAAAGTAATTAAAACATCATTAGAAGAAGGAATTAATTTCTTTGATCATGCAGATATATACGGAGGAGGAAAATCAGAAGAAATATTCGCAGATGCAATTAATTTGAATTCATCTATTAGAGAAAGAATGATTATCCAAACTAAATGTTCCATTGTACCCGGAGTAATGTATGACTTTTCAAAAGAACATATTTTAAAATCAGTAGATGCAAGTTTGAAAAGACTACAAACAAATTATGTTGATTTTCTATTATTACATCGTCCAGATACTCTTATGGAACCAGAGGAGGTTGCTGAAGCCTTTTCTAAGTTGCATGAAAGTGGTAAGGTAAAATATTTTGGAGTGAGTAACCATACTCCAATGCAAATAGAACTGCTTAATAAATATTTAAACAATAAAATAATTATCAATCAATTACAATTCGGCATAATGCATACTGAAATGATTGATGCAGGGCTAAATATGAATATAAAAAACGATGCTTCAATAGATAGAGATGGAGGCATATTAGAGTATTGTCGTCTTAAAGATATAACAATCCAAGCATGGTCACCATACCAATATGGATTCTTTGGTGGAGTATTTTTAGATAACGATAAATTCCCGGAACTAAATAAGAAGATTAACGAGATTGCAGAGAAGTATAGAGTAACTAATACTGCTATAGCTACTGCATGGATTTTGAGACATCCAGCAAAAATACAAACGATTGTTGGTTCTATGAATTCTGAGCGTATTAAGGAAATATCTAAAGCATCAAATGTAAATTTAACAAGGCAAGAATGGTATGAAATATATTTAGCAGCAGGCAATAAATTGCCATAAATTTATTGAAATAACAGAAGCTATCTTAAAGTGGATTTAAATTCTCTTTTTAGGTAGCTTATTTATTTGTTATAAAAGTTCATACATATTGTAAAAATAATAAATAGAGAATGCTAAAATATTTATATAAATGGAGTAGATGCTATTTGGTGAGATACTAGAAATAAGCTGGTCGCAAGAGTTCTATTACCAACGATAGTTTGTGTTGAATAGATTGACAATTAATGCATAAATAGTTAATATAAATATAGTAGTACTAGATGTACTACTATATTTATATAGAGGTGAGAATTATGAGTATTGATAGAAATGTATTGGACTTAGTCAAGGATTTTTCAAGACTGGAAGAAGTTGAGGGGATTTTATTAGCTGGATCACATGCAATGAAAACTAACGATGAGGCATCAGATTACGACATTTATATTTATACAATCAATGAAATAACTTTAGAAAAGAGAAAAGAAATTACGAGCAAATATTTTAATTATATAGAGCTAAATAATACATTTTGGGAAACAGAAGATGATGGAGTCTTAGAGGATAACAATGTAGAAGTAGAAATTATATATAGGGATCTAGGATGGATTGATGGTTTATTAAGTAGAACTTTATTAAAATGTGAAGCGGATGTTGGATATACAACTTGTTTCTGGAGTAATTTCATTAATTCGATAATATTATATGATAAAAGAAATGAATTAAATGCTCTACAAAATAAATACAAAATAAATTATCCAAAACAATTAAAAGAAAATATAATAAAAAAGAATTATCCGTTATTAATGAAACAAATGCCAGCATATTATAATCAAATAGAAAAAGCATTAAAGAGAGAGGATTTTGTAAGTGTAAATCACAGGATTGCAGGATTTTTTGCAAGTTATTTTGATATTATATTTGCAGTAAACGAAATACCACATCCAGGAGAAAAAAAGCTTCTTAAGATTATTAAAGATAATAATTTAAAAGCTCCTAAAGATATGAGGAAAAATACTGATACTATATTAAAATTGGCTTCAGCTAATAGTACAGATATATTATTAGAACTTAATGAATTAGTGAATAACTTGGATACACTTTTAGTAAGTGAAGAAATTAATATTAATATAAACTAAAGAGGAGAAATACTTATGGATGAAATAATAAGATTATTAGAAAAACTAAACTTTTCAAAAACTGAAGCAGCAGTTTATATCGACTTGTTAAAAAATTCAAGCTCAAATGGATACAAAATTGCTAAAAATTTAAATATATCGAGATCATCAGTGTATTCTACACTGGATAATTTATATAAAAAGGGCGTTATATTTTTAGTGCCAGGAGATTCTCAAGTTTATAAAGCAGAAAATCCATCAGTATTAATGGAAAAAATTAAAAAAGAATTCAATGAAACAACAGATTTACTAACCAATAAATTAAAAGATTTAGAAACATGTGATGTGGAAGAACGATATATTAATATAGTAGGATATGATAATGTAACACTAAAAATAAAACAATTACTTTTAGAAGCAAAAAAAGAAGTATATATAAATACTGATATTAATTTAATCAGATTTCAAGATGAGCTTTCAAAAATTGCAGAACGAGGAGTAAGAATAATAGTATTTTCATTTAAGAATCAAGTATTAGACGATATTCC
>NZ_QXDJ01000009.1:0-137958 GCF_003575225.1 Clostridium chromiireducens
CAGCGTTCGTCCTGAGCCAGGATCAAACTCTCAATAAAAAGTTTAATCTTAGCTTACTCAAATAAAGAATTGCTGGTTTACTTAAATGTATTTATATATTCTGTTCAATTTTCAAAGACCAATTTCTCTCTTACAACTACTGTTGTAATATTTTGTTGTTTACTGTCGTTTCTGACAGCCTACTTAGTATATCATCACCTTCAAAGCTTGTCAACAACTTTTTTTAGTTTTTGTGAACTTCATTTCTGTAAGTTCTTCAAATCCTAAGCTGTTAATTTAATGCCTCCCAGTAAGGAATTACATCATACCATCACTGTCTAACCTTGTCAACAACCTTTTAAAACTTTAAAATTTCATTATTTAAATGCATTTCAGTTTTCAGCTGTTTTCGTTTATGTGTTTCAGCGACGTGTTTTATCTTAACATATATACTCATGATAAATACCATAAAATCCATTGTATAACAAAATTGAACTCTAAATTCTACATCTTTCTCTCATTTTCTCTATATTTCTGCTATTGACACGCTAGGAATAGTTATTGCCAATACTACACCACATAATCTCAAATCCAGCGCGTTTCATATTATAAAAGTTATTATTTTAACTTAGAATCGATATATACCTATTCCTTAATACATCATGTTACCTATCCTTAAACTCTTCTCTTATAATATAATAAGTTGCATGATCTTCCCATTTACCATTTATCAAAAGATATCTTTCATTAATACCAACTAACTTAAATCCACTCTTTTCTAATACTGTTCTTGATTTTTTATTATCCACTAAAGCAGATGCTTCTATTCTATGAAGTTCGCATTCATCAAAAGCATATTTAAGCATAAGATTAACACTTTCCGTCATATATCCTTTACCTTGCTCCCCTTCATCTATAGAGTAACCTAGTGTACCATTCTTAAATGATCCATGTATAATTCTCGAAAGTTTTATCTTTCCAATTAGTCTTTCTTTCTTAAAGATCCCTAATTCAACAGTTGTTCCATTTAAGAATTCTCTATAGCTCTTATTCAAAAATTTCTTTTGAGTTTCTAATGTATAAAAGTTGTTATCCTTCACAGGCTCAAACGGTTCTAAATAAGTTTTATTTTTTTTATAATATTCTAATACATCTTCTGCATCACTCGAAGTCAAATTTCGAAGTATAATGTTCCTCCCATTCAATTCGACTAATGAATATCTACTCATTTGATTATATTCTGTTCGAGTTATACCAAAAGATAGTTCATCAAGATATTCACCTTTTAAATATTCATTCTGATTAAGTATACCTTCTAGAGTAAATCCCGAATCTAGAAACGGATTTACATCTATTGTTTCCAAAGTCTTTATATTAACCTTAAAAATATTAAAATCTCTAAATGCAGCTTTCAAAATAAGGTTTAACGTTTCACTTAGCAGCTCATAATTAGATTCTCTATAAAATCTTAGATTAATATCATATGCTTTACTATTATTATTTATTTCTATAGTGGTAAATCTACCAATAATGATATCATCTTTATCCTTTATTAAATATTCTGTTTTATCTTGTTTATTCGCTTGTATCTTCACACTTATATTTGATTTCATATAATTCTCTCCTAAAAAGTACAACAGTACTTTGATATATAATTATAATTTTACTTAGTAAAATGCCATTTTAGTAATCATAATATTCTTTAATAATAAATCATTCAACATCTATATTAATTTTCCTTTTAGTAATTATCCCAAACTACATTATAATACAAAATTATATTTATGTTTATTTATGTTAACTGTATACTAATTTATACTTTAAATACATTATTTTAAGATTATATAGTTAACATAAACATTGTGGAATATTAAATATAATCCACAATGTTTACTAAAAAGCTATACTTATGCACAAAATCCACAACATGTTGTTGATAACTTTTACGTTTTCTCAACATGTTGTGGATTTTATTTTGGAGTGCTTCTACATAATTTTACTATTTAGCTTTTATTTTTATATAATTCTATATTAATTTTATTGTAATATTCCGCAAGCTACGCCCAAGATACCTACCGCGAATAATCCGAATATTATTAATAAAGGATTTACATTTTTCTTTAATAAGTACATACATAAGAATGTTAATAATAGTGGAACTAATCCTGGCATTAAACTGTCTAATACACTTTGGACAGTTGTAACTACTTCTTTTCCATCAGATTGCGTATACCTAGAAAGAACAAATGGTATATTAATACTTGTCCACTTAGAAACAAGTCCACCTATAACAAGCAATCCAAGTACTGACGATCCTTCTGTAAGATATCTAAGCTTATTTCCTGACATATCAGAAACTAGTTGAGTTCCCTTTTCATATCCATAGAACATTCCATACCAGTTTGTTGCAAGCCTTATTGTATTAAAGCCTATAAAAAATATTAATGGTCCTATTATACTTCCAGTAAGTGCAAGTCCTGCTCCGAGTGCTGCAAGCACAGGTCTTAAAGTCCCCCAAAATATTGGATCACCAACTCCAGCAAGTGGTCCCATAAGTCCAATCTTAACACCGCTTATTGATCCTTCATCTATATCTGCTCCATTTGCTTTTTGCTCTTCCATTGCTGCTGTTATTCCCATGATAGGTGTTGCCATAAATGGTTGTGTATTAAAAAATTCTAAATGTCTTTTAAGTGCGGCACTTAGTTCATCGCCTTTGTATAGTTTCTTTAAAGCCGGTATTAAAGTTACGCAAAATCCTATAGCTTGCATTCTTTCAAAGTTAAATGACCCTAAAAGGAAATTTGAACGAATAAACATGCTTATTATGTCACTTTTATTTAATTTCTTTTCACTCATTATCGTATCCCCCTCAACCATATTTACATCATTAATTCTGAATCATCGACATCATCAACACCATAAGTCCCAGCAGTTGCTACTTTACCTTCATTAGCTATTGATTTAATATGGAATATTGCTGCAATAACTCCTACTGCACCAAATCCGATTAAGTTGAAGTTTGTAAATGCTGCTAGTAAAAATCCAATGAAGAAGAATGGTAATAGTGATTTGCTATTCATCATGTTCATTACCATTGCATACCCAACAACTACTATGAATCCACCTGATACTTGAAGTCCTCTAGTTATTACTGGTGGGATGGCTGCAAGGGCTGCATTTACAGCATCTGTACCTGCAAGTACTCCTACGATTGCAGCTGGTACAGCTACACGTATTCCTTGAAGTGATAATCCTAAGAAGTGACACATTTCAATTCCTCTTGTATTACCACTTTCCGCATACTTATCAGCTAAGTGTTGGAAGAATACTGTTATTGTTCTTACAAATATAGTAAGAACTTGTCCTGCTGCTGCAATTGGAATTGCTACTGCAATACCTGCTCCGATTGATTGCTTACCAACAATTACAAGGATTGCTGAAATTACACTTGCAAGGGCTGCATCTGGCGCCATAGCTGCACCAACATTCATCCATCCTAACGCTAGCATCTCAAGTGTTCCACCTAATATAATTCCAGTTTGAATATCTCCTAATACAAGTCCGACTAGTGTGCATGCAATTAATGGTCTATGAAATTGTGCCTCATCAAGTACACTAGCCATACCAGCAACTGCTGCAACTACTACTAATAAAATTAATTGTAAAGTGCTCATTTATAATTCCCCTCTTTCTTCTTAATTTATATATAAAATTTTTAAATTTATATATCTAATTTTTAGTCCAAGTTATATATTCCCTAATACCATGTTGTAAGAAATCCCGAAAGTACTTTTCTTTAATTTATGACCATACATTACTAACTAAAATCTACATCTATATAAGTTTTAATTCTCTCAATCTATCCATTAAATCTATTTTAGGATCTTTTGCCAATTTCCTTACCTCTAATTCAATGCCTTTTTCATGAAGCTTTTTAAATGCTTCAATATCAACCTCATTCATACATAATGCATTTGTAATTTGTTTATCACCAGCTTTAAAGCACATTCCACCAACATTTACAGAGTTAATATCTATCCCACCTTCAACTGCCCTAAGCACATCTGTTGGATTTGTGAATAAAAACAACGTTTTAAAACTATCAAATTTAGGATTCTTATATGCTTCAACTGCTTTTGCTATTGGAAGCACATATGCTTTTATTCCTGGTGGTGACACTTGAATTACTAGTTGTTTTCTTAAGTCATCTGCTGCAACTTCATCACTACAGGCAAATATTCTGTTACACCCGCTCTCCTTTGTCCAAACTGTTGCAACTTGTCCATGTATTAATCTGTCATCAATTCTTACAAAACTAATTTCCATAATTTTATTTCCCGCCTTCTTTATGTTTTTATTTGTTTTATATTAAATTACATGTAATTCTTTATCTAATTAAAATATCTATACTAATTCGTCTTCAAGATCTTCTTCTAAATTTTTATTTAGTACCTTGATAGCATCTTTCCCTGAGTTATTTGCAATCTCCAATAACTCTGATAAACTTGAGAAATCTCTACTACCTAAAACCTCTAAAATCATTGGTAAATTAACGCCTGTTACAATCTCCATATTTTCATGTTTCATTGCAATTATACTGGCTGCATTAAATGGGCTCCCTCCAAAAAGATCAACCATAAATAAAACTCCGTCTTTACTATCTAACTCATTTATGACTTCATTATATTTTTCAACTAAATTATCTACACCTTCACCAGGTTTAAAAGTAACACTGGCTACGTTTTCTTGGCCTCCAAAAATCATTTCTGCAGACTTAAGAATTTCTTCTGAAAACATGCCATGAGTTCCTACTATTACTGAGATCATTATTTCATCATCCTTTCTTGCTACATATATTGTTTCTATACTCATATACTTAGCAATTACCATGCCAAAAAAGTGTGTCAAAAGATACTTCTATGTCCAATCGTGAATTTTCAATGCATATATTGCATATCCACTCCTCTTTTGACACACTAAAGTATCTTTCAACACACTTTTTTATTTCTTTTAACACATTATTTATTTAAGATTAATGAATTTTAACACACATTAATGACATCAACCATGTAATATATTTCATCATCCGTTAATTCTATTGATAATGCTTCTTTAAATATTAAATTAGCTCCCTTTAAAGCCTTTAAATATTCAGGGTCTAGATCAAAATCTTCAGAATCATATGTCAATCCGCTATTTAACAGCATTCTTTCTAATGCACATGCAACATGAAACATTATTCTTAACTTAGCTGGATTTTCATAATTAACATTTAACGAGCCCTCAATAGATTTTATAAAATCATCTAACAGAGAATATATTTTCTCTGGATTAAGGAAAGTTAGTATTTCAGTTAAAGTTTGCTTACATAGATTTTTTAGAACAATTTGATTTTCTCCTTTAACGCATGGCATAACGCTTTTTCCTTCAATAATATTTCTTAAAATGTTCTCACCTGAGCCATCAATCAATTCCTCAATTGATATAAATGGAATACCCATATTCGGATTTGCTATCCCAACAAGAGCTAAAATTTTATTTTTAGCGGAGATTTGTTCTATTGAGTGATTTAGATTGTTTAATCCCACTGGGATAATCCTAATATTATCATTCATTGCTATATTTTTAGTTACAGCCTCTACTAATTCCTTTAATTTAATAGCTGCACCTTTCCCTGTGGAACATATTGTGATTATAACATGGTCTTCGCCCACTTTTCCTTCTGGGTTAATATTACTTGTATATCCTCTAAAATCAGTAAATAAATAAGAATATACCGAATTTAAATCCGTATCACAAAGTGAGCATTTCCTTACAGCTTCTAAAACCAATGCAGTTGAAACCATATCAATACTTTTAGTATTAATTCCTGTTTTTTCAGTAATGGCTTCTCCAAAACTATTCAAAGACCCCATATCAACTAAAAGCAGTACACCTTTTCCTTCATCAACTTGTTTTACTTTCTCAATAACATTTTCTAGAATCTCCGACGGCGTTCTTTCTAGAGGCATATCCACTGCAAGTATGTTCTCTGCATCAAAAAGTCTTTTAGCTACTGAAACCATACTGGTTGCAGTACTTGTCCCATGCGCTGCAACAACAATTCCAACTCTTTCTTGATGCGATAACTCTTGTATAGAATTTAGAAGCAATGCCAAGTATTCGATTTCTACACTTGGAATTATTAAATTATATCTATCTTCTATAAGCTTATGAATTTCTTTAGCTACATCATACTCTTTACTGTCAATTGACGATGGTAATTCAATACTTGCAGAAAAAGAAACTGTATTTTTCTTTATTCTATTGAATAGTGCACTAAAATGCAGACTTATAGCATAAATAAATCTATCATTTAATTTTTTACTCAATCTACTTTCAGCCAACATCTTGATTTCTTGTGCAAAATCAACAATGTCCTTATCAACAATCTTCAATAATCCCTCTCTACGGTTTCCATCACTTTTGAACCTAGCATAAAATTGCTTCAAATGAACATTTATATCAGTTGCTATATAATTCTTTATATCATGATCACTCATACCCTCTTCTTGGAGAACAAAAGCTTTATCCTCTATTATGTTATATATGTTAAATGGCGGTTCATAGGCGTCAGTTTCTAAAAATGTCCTATTACCATCAGGCTTAATGATTAAACTCTTTGGCATTCTACTCCAGACCTCTGTATTATCCTTTAATTTGCCTTCGAAATTAGCTGCGCCATTCTTAATATTAAGGGGAAGTAGATTTAAATTAATATCAATACATTTATCAGTATTCATGCAATTCAAAAATCCTGTAGCACATACTAATTGTATATTTGACTTTAATTGTCCTACATTCCCATAGGTAGCACTCCCTATTAAAGCTTTAACTGCTTCCGATGATATTTTGATTGTCTTATTTACCCTTTGTGCTTCCTTTGACAATAAATAATGTATCAATTCCAATTTATCCTCTATAGGTCTTTCCTCAAAATTAGGGATGACTATAGTTATCGGAATTCTTCTTATAAAAGTATTAAGCAGTGTAGAGCTAGGATCTTCTGTTGTTGCTCCTATTAATAATACATTTGCTTTTCTATGCCTGTCTGTTTCACCAAGTTTATTATAGGTTCCAGTGTCCATAAAATAAAAAATCATTTCTTGACCCTCTGGAGGAAGCCTATGTATCTCATCTAAAAATAGTATTCCTCCATTAGCTTTTTCAACTATTCCTTCTTTCTCCTTTTCGGCTCCTGTAAAAGACCCCTTAACATGACCAAAAATATAAGATAAAAGAAGTTGTGGGTTATTGCAATAGTCTGCGCAATTAAATACCACAAACGGAGCATCCTCTGGTAATTTTTTTATATACTTAGAATATTCATACATTATATTAACAAACAAGCTTTTTCCAACACCCGTACTACCAATTATTAACGTATGAAGCCCATTAGGAGGATATAATAATGCAGCTTTAGCTTGTTCAATTTGATTTTTTAGACTAGTATTTGCTCCAATAAGATAATTAAAAGGAGATTGTTCTCTGTCATTAGTTTCTTCATCATTAGATATAAAATCTTCAATACTTAATATCTCTTCCAAATCTTCTGGTAATTTCACAGATAATATCTCTTCAAAGCTTTTCCTATCAAAGTAAAGGACAGGTCTATTTTTTATTTTAATTATTTTTCTATCTCTACAAAGGGTATTAAGCTCCCTAGACACATTACTTCTTAATATATCTAGGCGGTCTCCAATTTCTTGGGCGCTGAAACCCTTTATCTCTAAAAGATTATTCTTTGTAAACTTCTCAGAATTACTTTCTATATAATTATAAATCCTATCAATACGTTTCATAATTATCACCTTTCTTTGATAAGCAAAAAAGCACAATATATTATTAATACTACCTACTATTAATTGAATATATTGTGAATTTTATTTGTTATATACTTTTCTATATCTAATTTTAGTTTATTATTCGTAGAATTTACTTCTTATTTATTTCTAATATATCTTTTATAACTTCGCCACCGATTATCATACCTGCTACTGGAGGAACAAATGATATACTGCCTGGTATTTGTCTTTTAATAGCACACTTCTTAGTACCACCTGTACAAACACACCCAGTTTTACACGTAACAACATCATAAGCCGGTTTTATTGGAACTTCCTCAGAGTATACAACCTTTAACTTTTCTATTCCTCTCTTGCGTAATTCAGATCTCATAACTTTAGCAAGTGGACATATCTTTGTTTTAAATATATCTGTAACCTTAAATTGTGTAGGATCTAGCTTATTTCCTGTTCCCATACAACTCATTATTTTAATTCCCTTTTTATCGCAATATTCCACAAGTCCAAGTTTCGCCGAAACTGTATCTATTGCATCAACAACATAGTCAGCATCATCAGGTATTATTGTCGATATATTTTCTTGTGTAACAAAGATTTCATGTGTTATTACATTACATCCTCTATTTATTGATAAAATTCTATCTTTCATAACTTCAACTTTAGATTGACTTATTGTCTTATAAGTTGCATGTATCTGTCTGTTTAGATTTGTTAAACAAACTGTATCATCGTCAACAATAATTAGCTCTCCGACTCCAGCTCTGGCAAGAGCTTCAATAGTATAACTTCCTACTCCTCCTACACCAAAAACAACCACTTTACTATTTTTCAATTTATCTAACCCATCTTTACCTATTAAAAGTTCTGTTCTTGATAAAGAATGTTGTGCTGTCATATCTTTTCTCCCCTTATTTAAATAATTAAATTCTATAATTTATCTTATGTTTAATATTTGTATAGCTATCGCTACAATATATATTTTACCTTTTATTTTATAGTTTGATTTGTTAATTGTTATTATACCATAAAAATTAATTAAATCTTAGCAATAAAATTTTTAACTACAAACATCTATTTTGTTCACATTATTATTTAATATTTTTACCTATCAAATTTGTGAAGCAATGATTATAATATAAATTAGTATTATATATTTAACTCAAATATTTTGTTCATACTCTACAATTTAACAAGATATTTATCATTTATACTAATTTAATATTCTA
Source organism: Clostridium chromiireducens (assembly GCF_003575225.1). Lineage (NCBI taxonomy): Bacteria > Bacillati > Bacillota > Clostridia > Eubacteriales > Clostridiaceae > Clostridium > Clostridium chromiireducens. Next base: position 9,053 of record NZ_QXDJ01000009.1, read on the forward strand.
GGAGGATTATTTTTAATGACTATAGGAATAATTGCCGCTATGGCAGAAGAACTTGAAATCTTACTAAAAGATGTAACACTTGAAGAAAAAAACGAAAAGGCAAATATGACTTTTCATAAAGGAAAACTATATGGAAAAGATGTCGTAACTGTAGTTTGTGGAATTGGTAAAGTTAACTCAGCTATCTGCACTCAAATATTAGCATCTGAGTACAAAGTAGATAGAATCATCAATGTCGGGGTTGCTGGTGGAATTGGTAAAAATATTTACCCTGGAGATATTGTTGTTGCAGAGAATTTAGTACAACACGATATGGACACTACAGCATTTGGAGATAAAATGGGTCAAATTCCAAGACTAGATACATTTGATTTTAAATGTAATGCAGAAATGATTTCTATAGCAAAAAAAGCTTGCGAATCAATTCCTGAATTAAATAGCTTTACAGGAAGAATTGTTTCTGGTGATCAATTTATCGCGAATATAGAAAAAATTCAATGGCTTGATAAAGAGTTTGGAGCAATATCTTGCGAGATGGAAGGTGCAAGTATAGCTCAAGTTTGTTACTTAAATTCAATTCCGTTTGTAGTTATTAGATCTATTTCTGATAACGCAAATAACGGAGCACATATGGATTATCAAAAATTCATTCCAGTTGCAGTTAAAAATTCAACTAGAATACTTAAACAAATGCTTGAAATGATGTAATTTAAGTTTATACAATACCCTGCCGAAAAAGAAGGTGCTCTGTTACTCGGTTGCCGGAAAAAATAATTGTGGATTTCTAACAGTAAAAGTTGTGCCCATCCCTGCATGTTCCTGAGGCAAGCTCATGACAAGCAAGGATGGAACAACTTTTACTGAAGAAATGCCTACAATTATTTTTTCAATGCAACACTGCGTAAAAGAGCACCTTCTCTTTCTGGTTAAGGTATGTATTTCAAAACATAAATTTAAATTATAATTGATTTATCTTACATATTTCTACTATTCTAAATCATAAATCTTATAATGTAAAATTCTTAAGTTCATCTTTAAGTTCATTTGATATATCGTGAAGGTTGCTTGCATATTGGGTAAGTTCGTCCATTGTTGCGCTTACTTCTTGTGCTGATGCTGTTACTTCTTCAGATATAGATGCTGATTCTTCTGATACTGCTGCTATATTTTCAATCTGCGCTTTAACAACTTCTTTATTTTGGTGCATCTTTTCATTTAATACTTTAATATTTTCAATTGCACCTGTTAGAGGCATTATTGAATCAACTATTCTATTGAATATATCTTCAGTTTCTTTTATTGCCTCCCCTTGTTTTTGCGACATATTTTTGCTTTCTTCCATGGCTATTTTAGTTGCACTGTTCTTGCTATTTATTTCTCCAACAATTGCTTTTATCTCATCTGTGGACATCTTAGATTCCTCTGCTAATTTCCTAATTTCTTCTGCAACTACTGCGAATCCTTTTCCTGCCTCTCCCGCTCTTGCTGCCTCAATACTTGCATTTAGAGCAAGAAGATTAGTTTGTTCAGTTATTCCGGCTATTGCATCAGATATGTAATTTATCTTGTTTATACTTTCGCCCATTTCATGAACCATGCCACCAGATTTAATTGCATTCTCTTTAGATTTTTCAGCCTTACTTATTAGGTCATTAAGTATAACTAAACCTTGAGTACTTAATTTCTCAGTTTCCTTTGATAAACCATTAATATGCGTTGTTTCATTACTGATTTCGTCTATTCTATCTGATAATTCTTCAACACTCATTGCCACTTCTGTTGCAGATTGCGCCTGACTTGTTGCTCCACTAGCCACTTCCTGTATTGCATTTGATACTTCAGATATTGACGCTGTGGTTTCTTCTGACATGCTTGATATGCTAAAAGCCGTTTCAATTAAATGAGATGACGTACTTTGCACACCTTTCATTAAGTTCAATACACTATCTATCATTGAATTAAAGTTATCTCCAAGGTCTCCAAATTCATCTTTTGCTGTAACAGCAATTCTTTGAGTAAAATCACCTTGTGCAACATTATTAAATGCCTTCTTTAATTTTCCTATCTCTTTCATAATATATGATGCAGAAAGCATCGATATAATTATTCCAATAATTATACATAGCAAGCTAGTCATAATTACCGTTGTCTTCATAGTCATAACATTATCAGTTACTTCTTTGCTATCAATGATTCCAATCATCTTCCACCCAGTTAATGCATCCGTCTCCTGGCATGTATAGAATGACTTTCCATTATATTTCCAAGTATATACTCCTCTTTCCTCATTTTTAGCTGATTCCCAGAATGGTAAGCCACTAACATTATCCTCTGCTTCTTCATTCTTATCATTATTCGCCACAATATCTCCATCTTTATCGACCAATAATATATATCCTGAATTTAATAACTGTATATTACTAATATATTCTTTCATGGAATCTAAAGACACGTCTATCACTATAACACCAGTAAATTGCCCTTTATCATCTTTAACTGACTGCGCTACTGTCATTACTTGCTTTCCTGTAACACTATCTTTATAAGGCTTTATGTATACAACTTTTCCATCTGCTTCTTTAGCTTTTTTATACCATTCTCTTTCCTTATAATTAAATTCATTAATGGTCATTACCCCACTATCTAATACAAGTTCACCGTACTCACCTGCATATCCTGCATTAATAATACCATTTACCGAACCCTTTGTATCACTAAATATATCTTGTACATGTTTAGCTATTAGCGAATGATCTGCTTGTAGGTTTGATAAATCTTTAATATCAGCATTTTTTGATATTACTCTCAGTTGTGTATTTAGTATTTCTAAATATTGAGTAAATCCTTTATCGACTTCTTTGATTGTTTGAATACTTGTTGTCTTCAAATTATTTTCTAATACAATATTAGATTTAACAATGGATACTATCCCAACTGTTAACGTTGGCACCATAAGCATAATAACAATACATGCCACTATTTTTCTAAACAACTTACTATTTTTTTTCATACTTAACCTCCTATAAAACTAATTCTTAATTAAAAAAATAAATTACATAAAACCATGTGCTATAAAAAAATAACACACTAAATGTAATTTGCCTCACTACTATAATATTTCTAAATAGGGTAAAATGTAATATTTCTATAATAACATTGTATTTTATTATATTCAAGTCGTCGAAATTAAACTATTTTAATATTTTTAACTTTATTTTTCTATTTTAATGTCGATAATTGCTATAGAATTAATTATATTTATTTATCTGTCTTTTAAACTTAATATAATAACTTTTTTCAAGATTGGTATTATATATTTTTATTAATAAAAATAGCTATTCTAGATTAAATAACCTAAAATAGCTATATCATTAGTTCGATATATTAGTTTTTACTTCCATAAAACATTTGCATCTTTTCTTGGTACAGTCCTAACATATTTTACATTTGGATATCCAATAACCATGCAAGTTACAATCTCTTCTTTCTCTTTCAACCCAAGTAAACTTCTAATCTCATTATTTCCTTGTGCTGCCATTGCAAAAAATCCACTAAAAAATGTTCCAAGTCCTAGAGCATTAGTCATAAGTTCCATATTTGAAGATGCTAAAGTTGCATTTACAGGAGACTCTGAAACCGCAAGAATTAAAATTGGTGCATTAAAAAATAACTTATCATTTTTCTTTGGATCTTCCTTATAGTCATTGTACATTTTAATCCACATTTGTGCATATCTCTTGTAAGGTAATGTTTGTGCATTTAAATTCGCAAGTATACCTTCACCTCTGACTTTTAGATTTTCTAAAGCCATTTCTTTTAATTGTTCAATATTATCTTTCACTACTATATACGAAACATTTTGACTGTTAGTCCCCGTTTGTGTAAATCTGCCTGCTTCAATAATTTTTAGAAGCTTTTCTTTTTCTACTTCTTTATCTTGAAATTGTCTTGTAGTTCTTCTAAATTTAATAAAATTAAGAAGTCTATCTGCTTCTATTTTGAATTCAGATTCATCATAATCTTTTACTTCTTCCATATTGTATTCATCTGTAGATACTGCACCTTTAGGGCATACAGCAATACAATGTCCGCATTTCATACATGTAATATTTCTGATCTCAGCCTTATTTTCAACTATCTTAATATCACTTGGAAAACAATCCTTAACACAAAGTCCACAACCCACACACTTTTCTTTGTTTACAATCATCATAATATATTTAGCTCCTTTTATATTAATTTCATTTAATCTTAGTCATCTTACAATTCACTAGTTCTTCAACCAAATTTTCAATTGCCTTTTCCCTATCATCTTTGTTATAGAAATCGAATCCCATTTCATTTTTTATGTTTTCTGCCTTTAAGAATATGTAATTTAAATATCCTGCAATTAAGTAATTTTTAACCCAAAATTTATGCATATCATCGCCATAAAGTTCTTTAAGGCATTTATTGTATGATTCCTCTGAACCCAATAAATGTGCTGTCATCTGATTCGTCTCTAAATCATCTAAAATAGCAATCTTTGAAATTTCAGAGTTATCAGCAATAAAATTTGCAACTTCTTTTAATATAAAGGCAAGTCTATAAGCTGGCGGTTCACCATCTTTAGATTTCGTTTTTTCGCTCAATGACTTTGTTGCACAGTTCATGACCTTTTTTACGGCTAATCGAATTAAGTTATCCTTACTTTGAAAATGATAATTTACCATACCGTTACCAAGGCCTGCTTTTTCGGTAATATCTTTAACGGTAATCTCGCTTGGTTTTTTACCTTCACATATCATTCTTATGGTAACATCTATTAATTTTTCCTTGGCATCATTTTCTCCCATCCGTTCGCCTCCTTATTATTATTTCATCACATTGAATGATATACTGTATGATATACAGTATATCATTCAACTCTTAATTTTGTCAATTCTGCACATCCTCGAAAAAGATTATTATACTAAGTCCAAAGCATAATATAATCACTTATTTTGTTAGATGGAATATACTAATAGGTATGTAATAATATTTTGTTCAGGAGTATATAATGCTATCAAAGCAAGAATTTATTAATCAATCTTTAGAGCTAAACCTTTTCTTCTTAAGAATTATGAAGGAACATTCAATATTCATTGAAGCGGCAATTCCACAGAAAAATAAAGACTTAGTAAGCCAAGCTGATGCTTTTAAAAATGAATTTTCTATATTACTTACACGTGCTATATCATTAGCAGATGGAATCATACCATCTAGAGTTTTAAGTTCAAATGAGATTGTAACAAAATACACATTGGATGCTGAAAGAGCAACTCAATTTTCTACTGGCATTTTTATAGATACAAACATAACCTCTATGGAAAATTCACTTTCTTATGACTCAAGCGATAATGATGTATCTACGTTTACAGATAATGTTTATATGTTAAATCATCAAGCTATTACTGCAACTAACCTAATCATCAGATTTAAAACTAAATTAAAAAATGATGTTCTAACCTGCAAAGTATTCACAACTTTATATCCATCATTAATAAATCATGTACTTAGTGAAGCTATAATATTTATGGAGCTATTAACAAGATTGCAAAAAGGTATTAAGATTGATATGAAAAAAGATTTGCTTGCTCTTGAAAACTTCTGGGATGATAAAATGTATGAGCATGGATTTACTATTAGAGGAATGCTAGATCCTACCGAGAAAGAATTATTTATTATGGCCCATAATTTCGGAAAAGAATTTGAAACTTTAAGAAAAGAAGCATCTCAGGTAAATTCAGAATCAGATTTATCTAATCTTACCGAAATAACACTAAACAAAACAATAAAATTTAGAGATTTTAAGACACAAGCAACCGAAGGGCTTTTGACATGTAAAATAAGATCAATAATACTTCCACTTTTAGCAGATCATGTTCTTAGAGAATCAAATTATTACATTAACTTACTCAGTTCATATGATGATCATTAAAATATTAAATCAGTGTAGAAATACTGAAGCAGATTATTGTATTTTTTGAATTGCAAGCTATAGTTTTATGCTTAATTTAATTGTAAATAAATAAGTGAGGATTATTCATTTAACTCCTCGCTTATTTATTTAAATATTCTATTAATACTCTATATAAAATTCCTTGTAAGATTTAAAGTTGTATCTGATATAAATAATAATTCTTTATACAATAGATTGATACTCCCATATTGTATCTATAAAAATATACTAGCATCAAACCCTCATGTTTCCAATAAATATTTACATATGTTTATATTTTTCTATTTAAATACTTACATTTCTAAATAGTTTTCTATAAACATAGATTCCTTTTAAAGCATATTCCCATAAACATAGTTTTATTCATATATAGGTTTCTAGGAAAATCCAAAATGATTCTTACTTTTAAAGTAAAAAAGAGCATAAATTCGAATTATAAAACTAAACCGAAGGCTCTGTTCTACTGATTTTATGCTCCTCTTTATATTCTGTTTTTTACCGCTCCGCCCCGTAGTTAATCTTCTTTTGACGGGGACAACTATTGTAGTTTTATAAAAATGATTGACGACATCCCAAATTTTCCAACACCCTTACATCCATATATCCATCCCATTCTCTCTTCCATCAAATCTTCAAAACATTCACACTTTATAATAAAGTCTGGAGAAAAATTGTCCACAAAACCTTCTTTTTTACCTTCAATATATCCACATTAATCACAGGTTTTTTATAATAAAGTTTGCAGAAAACTAAACAGAAAAAATGACATGAGAAAAGGGATAAGATTTATCAATATCTTATTTCAATACTCTTTCAAGCCTTGAAAATCAATACTTTAATCTTATCCCTCTTATTTTTTTCTATTTAGTTTTCAATATAAAAATCAATATTCTTGATTCGTTTTTCTTGTCCTTTTGCCTTAAAATCTTCAATCTTTTTTATCACGTAAGCATTCTTTTTTATGATGTTGTCAAAGATTATTGTTGGAGGACAACTATTTTAATTTATGAACAAATAATCCACTTCTAAGCTTTGGTTCAAACCAAGTTGATTTTGGCGGCATTACTTCTCCAATATCCGCAACACTCATTATATCACTAACTTCGGTAGCATACATTGAAAATGCAATTTTCATATCAGTATGAACTCTTTTTTCAAGTTCCTTAAGGCCTCTAATTCCACCTATAAAATCTATCCTATCTGATGTTCTAACATCTTCAATTCCTAAAATAGGTGTTAAGACATTATTTTGTAAAATTGCTACATCAAGGCTATCTATTGGATCTTCTTCATTATAAATTCCGTCTTTAGCCTCTAGCAAATACCACTTATCTTCTACATACATTCCAAATGTATGTTTCTTAGCTGGTTTAACTGGTCCTTCGCTAGTTGATTCTGCTACAATGAATTTCTCTTGAAGCTTTTCTATTAATTCATCTTTAGTCAATCCATTTAAATCTTTAACAACTCTGTTATAATCCATAACCATCAAGTCATTATCTGGAAATGCAACTGCTAAGAAATAATTAAATTCTTCCTCTCCAGTATAATTAGGATTCTCAGCTCTCCTTTTTAAACCAACTTTAACTGCTGATGCCGATCTATGGTGACCGTCAGCAATATATAAATAATCTATCTCTTTAAATAAATCTATTAATTCACTTATTATGATATCATTATCTATAACCCAAACAATATGAGTAATTCCATCTTCAGCTACAAAATTATACGCTGGTTTTCTTTTGCTCTCATTCTGAATCCAAGCATCAATTATCTCAGAAGCGATTTGGTCTTCCTTATATGTTAAGAAAATAGGTCCTGTATTTGCATCGCAATAGTCAACATGATTAATTCTATCTAGTTCTTTATCTGCTCTAGTAAACTCATGCTTTTTAATAACATTGTTCATGTAATCATCAATAGAAGCACAAAATACTATTCCAGTTTGAGACCTTCCATTCATTATTTGCCTATATATGTATAAACATGGTCTCTCGTCTTGAATAAATTCTCCTTCAGATATCATTCTATCAAGATTCTCTCTAGCTTTTTCATACACTTTTGGATTGTGTATATCTATTGATGGATCTAAATCTATCTCTGGTCTATCAACATGTAGAAATGAGTTTGGATTTCCAACTACCATTTCTCTTGCTTCATCGCTGTTCATTACATCATAGGGTAAAGCTGCTATTTTTGAAGCTAATTCTTTAATTGGCCTTATCCCCTTAAATGCCTTAACTACCGCCATTGAAAAACTCCTCCTAAATAATTATAAATTAAAGAATTCTTTAATTACTGAAACTACTTCTTCACCTATTCTTGTTTGAGCTTCTTTAGTTGCAGCTCCAATATGTGGTGTAGCACTAACTTTTGGATGATTAACTAATATTTCATTCTTAGTTGGTTCTTCTTCAAATACATCAATACCTGCTCCAGCAATTACTCCATTATCAAGTGCTTCTATTAAAGCCGCTTCATCAACTACTTTACCTCTAGCACAATTAATAAGGTATGCTGTATTCTTCATTAATTCTAATTCTTTCTTTCCTATTAAAGAACCTGCTGCTTTATCATATGGAACGTGAAGCGAAATAAAATCTGAAGTTTTTAATACTTCTTCTAGAGATACGAAATCAAACGCTAAATCATCATGTTTTCCTTCGATTGTGAAATATACAACTTTCATTCCTAAAGCAGTAGCTTTCTTAGCTAATGATTGACCTATTCTACCCATTCCAACTATTCCAAGTGTTTTTCCTGCTATTTCAGTACCTTCATATTTTTTCTTATTCCATTCACCATTTCTCATAGTAACATTAGATACAGCTATAAATCTTGCAAGTGCAAACATATGCCCGATTGCAAGTTCTGCTACTGAATCTGAGCTTGCAGCTGGAGTATTTTTAACAGTAACTCCTACACCTTCTGCAGCAGGTATATCTATATTATCTATTCCTACACCAGCTCTTATAGCCAATTTTAAGTTTCCGCCCTTTTCTGCATCGAATATATCAGCAGTAAGTTTAGTAGCTGATCTTATAACAATAGCATCAAATTTCTTTAATTCTTCTCCTAATACATTTTGTTCGATATGTTCGTTAACAACTTCTGCCCCCAATTCTTGTAGTGCTTCGATTGCTGCACTTTCTAATCCGTCGTTTGTTAATACTCTAATCATTTTAAAAATCCCCCTTAATTTATCGCGCTTATTACTATTATTTTTCAATATAATCATGAGATCTATGCATGATTAAAAATAGTTAATTTAGTAAATTACCCATTTTAAGTAATACATCATTGCAATATTTATCAAATTATATATCCTATTAAAACCATCTGAATTGTAAGGCTAAAAAAATAGCATAAATCTAAACTTTACTAAATTATTTAAATAACTTTTAAATCTTGCAATTCTACAATTTCAACTATTAATTACTATAACATTTGACTATTTAATTTGCATATGTATTATAAACATACCGAAACTCATTTGTTTTATTCTACTACTTATTTAGCTTCAATTCAAGACTTTATTGCTCTGAATTAAAATTTTTAAATAATACTAATTTTCTTAGAACTCTTAAAAACTTTATAAATCTTTTAAAAGCAGGGCTAATAACGATTATTTGCGCCCAAATAGAATAATTTATAATGTTGAATACAGTTCAACAAACGATAAAAAGGCCATTTTAGATAGCATTAATATGCGTCTAAAATAGCCTTTTTTAACTTAATTATTTACATCTATCAATTGTACTATAACAAAAATTTATAGAATAATTATAAAGATTTAGATTATAGATTATTTCTTACCTTCTATATACGCTTGATCAAAGAATATATATCCAAGCGGAGATACTTTTACACCTTTTACATAATCTTTTATTCCAAAAGTTTTAGTATCGTGGTATAAAGGAATAATCGGCATATCTTCCATTAAAACATCTTCTGCTTGATGTAGTATGTCAAATCTCTTATTAGCATCTATTTCATTCTTAGCAGCATCAACTAATTGATCATACTTTGGATTGTTATATCCAACTTCATTATTAGGAGAAGTCGATATAAACATATCAATAAATGTCATTGGATCAGAATAATCTGCATTCCATGCACCTCTTGCCATTTCATAGTTCTTCGCATCTCTTGTTGCTTGGAATACTTTCCATTCTTGAGTTTGAAGTTCAACATTTACACCAATCTTCTTCCACATATCTTGGATTGCTTGATATAATTCACCATTACCATTTTCAGGATTGTATAATACTACAAGTTGTGGTAAACCTTGACCATCTGGGTATCCAGCTTCAGCTAATAATTTCTTAGCCTTTTCTATATCGCCTTTTTCTTCAAAATACTTCTTACTTGCAAAGTCTTTTCCATCTGGACCAATAATTCCAGGTGCTACAAAACTATGTGCAGGCGTTTGGCCGCTCTTAAGTACTTTTTCAACAATTGTTGTTCTATCTATAGCGTTAGCTAATGCTTCTCTAAATTTTGCATTACTTAATACTTTTGCAGCATTTGCATCTATTTCTTTAGCTTTTTCTGAAACATTAACATCAACATATTGAGTTCCTAACATCTTAAATGTAGTGGCTGTCTTATCTTTTATAGCCTGCTCAATTTCTGATGATGGAACAGAGTATACCATATCAAATTGACCTGTTTTATAACTAGCCCATGCTGATGTATTTTCTGTAACCATCTTCATTGTAATTTTATCAAGTTTAATTTTATCTTTATCTGGATAGTTTTCATTTTTCTCTAATACTATTTGGTCTTTAATCTTATAATCTGTGAACTTGAAAGGACCATTTGAAACTAAAGTTTTAGCATCTTTTGCCCAATCTTTATTACCTTCAACAATTTTTTGTTCTACAGGCATATATGTCGTAGAAGCTGTTAATTCTAAGAAATATGGACATGGTGCAGCAAGAGTAACCACTAGTGTAGTATCATCAGTTGCTTTTACTCCAACTTGATCTGCTGTTCCTTTCCCTGTATTATATTCGTCTCCACCCTTTAGATATAGTAATTGGAATGAATATATAGATGCTGTTTCAGGATTTAATACTCTTTTCCATGCATATTCAAAATCGCTTGCCTTAAGTGGATCCCCATTTGACCATTTAAGATCTTTCTTTAAGTGAAAAGTATATGTTAACTTATCATTAGATACTTCCCATTTTTCAGCTTGACCTGGAATTGCTTTACCATTTTCATCCAGCTTACATAGACCTTCAAACGCATTTGCATCTACGATAGAGCCATCAACCGCCTGGTTTAAGCCTGGATCTAAAGTTTTCGGATCCGCTGCTAAATTAAAAACTAACTCTTGTTTTGATGAAGTTGCTGCTTTATCAGCTGTCTTAGAACCACATCCAGCTAAAACTGAAAGCCCAATTGTTGCCGCTAAAGCTACTGCGCATAATTGTTTTACTTTGCTATTTTTCATTGATATTTCCCCCTTAAATAATTATTATTTATTATAATACCTGTTTAAGTTATTATTTCTAAAATTCCTTAACAGTATACTACTTACTAGTCAAATTATTTTATAATTTTTTAATTAAATACTTAATTGCTTTGCCTAAATTAATCATATAAATGACATGCTACAAAATGTCCTGGTTTTACTTCCTTTAAATCAGGATCAACTTCTGAACATATTGGTTTTGCATATTTACATCTTCCCTTAAATCTACATCCTGGTGGCGGATCTATCGGAGACGGGATATCTCCTTCTAAAATTATTCTTTTATTATTTTTAGCAACCTCTGGATCAGGTATTGGTACTGCTGAAAGTAATGCCTGCGTATAAGGATGCAATCCTTCTGAGTATACTTTACTACTTTCTCCCTTTTCTACCATTCTTCCAAGATACATAACTCCAATATGGGTTGATATATGTTTAACCATTGAAAGGTCATGCGCTATAAAAAGATAAGTCAATCCAAGTTCCTCTTGAAGTTCTTCAAGCATATTTATAACTTGTGCTTGAATAGAAACATCAAGAGCTGATATCGGTTCATCACAAACTATTAATGATGGCTCTACAGCCAACGCTCTTGCTATACCTATTCTTTGTCTTTGCCCACCTGAAAATTCATGAGGGTATCTATTAATATGATCGCTCGCAAGTCCAACCTTTGATAAAAGGCTTCTTATTCTTTCCGTTCTTGCTTCACCTGTTAGCAATTTATGAATATCAATAGCTTCTCCAATTATATCTCCAACAGTCATCCTTGGATTTAAAGATGCATATGGATCTTGGAAAATCATTTGCATTTCTTTTCTTAAAGGAACCATTTCTTTTACCGAATTTTTTGTTATATCTTTTCCATTAAATATTATTTGTCCTGCTGTTGGTTCATAAAGCTTTAATATAGTTCTTCCTGTAGTTGTCTTTCCGCAACCCGATTCACCTACAAGTCCCAAAGTTTCTCCTCTTTTTAGTGAAAATGAAACTCTATCTACTGCTTTAACATAACTTTTACCTTTAAATAAACCCTTATCTGCATGGAAGTACTTACATAAATCTTTAACTTCTAAAATTATATCTTTATTATCTTCCACTACTTTATCCTCCTTATAGGTGATTCAACTTTTGGCGCATCCTCGTGGCATAACCAACATGCTGTTTTGTGTTCTTTTCCTACTTCAAATAGAGGCGGCTGCTTTTGAAGGCATATCTTCATTGCATAGTCGCACCTTGCAGCGAACGGACATCCAACTGGTGGATTTAACAAATCTGGTGGCTGCCCTTCAATTGGGATAAGCTTTTCTTTAATATCTTCTTTAGGATTTGGAACACTTCTTAAAAGTCCCCATGTATAAGGATGTTTACCTCTATAGAATATATCTTCAGTAGTTCCAGTCTCTACTATTATTCCACCGTACATTACATTTATTCTCGTACAAACATCTGCAACAACTCCTAAATCATGAGTTATTAATATAATTGCAGTATCAAGCTTTTCTTTTAATTCTTTCATTAAATCTAAAATTTGTGCTTGTATTGTAACATCCAATGCCGTTGTTGGCTCATCTGCAATAATCAGCTTTGGTTCACAAATTAAACTCATAGCTATCATTGCTCTTTGTCTCATACCGCCTGAAAATTCATGAGGATACTGTTTCATTCTCTTCTCTGGACTTGGTATTCCAACTAGTCCAAGCATTTTTATAGCTTCTTTCTTAGCTTCTGCTCTAGTAATCTTTCTATGTTTTAAAAGCGGTTCAATTAATTGATCGCCTATGGTATATACTGGGTTTAATGATGTCATAGGGTCTTGGAATATCATTCCTATATCATTACCTCTTATAGTTTCCATTTCTGATTCTTTGATACTTGAAATGTCTTTCCCATTAAAACGTATTTCTCCGCCAACAATTCTTCCGTTATCTGCTAGCAGCCTCATAATAGACATCATAGTAACACTTTTACCACAACCTGATTCTCCAACTATTCCTAACGCTTCTCCTTTTCCTAAGTAGAAAGATACCCCTCTTACTGAGTGTACTTCACCAGCACTAGTTTTAAAGGAAGTTTGTAGGTCTTTTACATCTAATAACTTTTCCATATGTTCTTTCTTCCTCCTATCTCTTGTTCTTAGGATCTAACGCTTGACTCAATCCATCACCAAAAAGGTTAAAGCATAATATTATTATACAAATCATTGCTGCTGGGAAAAATAATTGGTATGGGTATGTATATATACCTTGCATTGCTTCATTAGCCAATGTTCCAAGAGATGCTCTTGGAGCAGCAATTCCAAGACCAATAAAGCTTAAAAATGCTTCTGTAAATACAGCTTCTGGGATTAATAATGTTAATGTAACCATTATTGATCCTATACAGTTTGGAATCAAATGTCTTATTAATATTCTTCCATTTGTTGCACCTAATGACTTTGCAGCAAGAACGAACTCTTGTTGCTTTAATTGAAGTACATCTCCTCTTACAATTCTAGCCATTCCAATCCAATAAGTTATGGAAAGACCTAACACTATGGTAATAAGACCACTTCCACCAGCTGCTCCTGGCTTATTTAAAATTGCCATAAATATTACTACATATATAGTCATCGGAATTGAAGATAAAACATCTACTATTCTCATTAATATGCTATCTACTATTCCACCAAAATAACCAGCAATTCCACCATATAATACTCCAATAACTAGATTTATAAAAGCTGCTAAAACGGCAATAATCAATGAATATCTAGCTCCGTAAAAATTTCTAACAAACAAGTCTCTTCCAAGATTATCTGTTCCAAACCAATGCTCAGCAGATGGTTTTAAATATGTTTGTGATAGATCGTTAGCTGCATAATCATATTTAGATAACATTGGAACCAAAATAGCTGCCGAAACTACAAGTATTATTACCACTAAGGACACTATTGCCATCTTATCCTTTTTTAATCTCCTCCATGCATCCTGCCAAAATCCAACACTTGGTCTAACTATTGCATCAATTTTCTTTTCTTCTGCACTTAGAGGAGCAAACAATTCTTTTTCAATTTTTAATCCATTTTCCATTTTTCTTTTCCTCCCCTAGACTTCCGCATCTTGTAATTTTATTCTTGGATCAATCAATACATATAGTATATCCACAAAGAATGTAAAAAATATTAACATTGTACAATAGAATACTGTTACTCCAAGCAACATAGAATAATCTCTGTTTGTAACTGATTGTATAAATTCATTACCAAGTCCAGGAATGGCAAAAATCTTTTCAGTTATGAATCCACCAGTTAATATAGAGGCTGTTAATGGTCCAACATATGTAACTATTGGAATCAACGAATTTCTTAAAGCATGTTTAAATATAATTGTACTTTTACTTAATCCTTTAGCTTTTGCGGTTCTTATGTAATCTGACTTTAATACATCTATTAACTTACTTCTTGTAAGTCTTGTAATAAATGATAGAGATGCTGCTGATAATGCAATACAAGGCATTATATCATTTTTCCATTCACCAAATCCTGTTGGAGGTAGTAATTGAAACTCAACACCTAATACATAAATTAAAACCGCACCAATTACAAAGCTCGGTATTGTAATACAAAGCGTTGCAATAAATACTACAACCCTATCCGGCCATCTTCCACTCTTTAGCGCTGCAAGCGTTCCTAGAAGTATACCTCCAATTAGTGACATAATTACAGCTATTATACCTAACTCAGCAGATGCTGGAAATGACTTTTCTATAGTATCTGCTACTCCTCTTCCTTCAAAAACCATCGATTCACCAAAATCCCCATGTACCAAATTATTTAGATACATTGTGTATTGGTCAAATAAAGGTTTATCCGTTCCATATTTTGCTGCCATATTTGCCTTAACTTGCGGTGTTAGCTTGTCTCCATCAAATGGCCCTCCTGGCATAAGTCTCATTAGAAAAAATGTTACTGTTATTACAACCCATATGGTTAACAGACTTACTAAAAATCTTTTTCCAATATATTTTAGCATTTATTCCTCTCCTTCTTAATTTTATCTTTACTTTAATATTGTTAAATTAATTTATATTAATTTGTTGTATTTAGATATTTCTATTGACATTTAAAATTATAACTGAAATATTATATTTTTCATAATTTAAGGAAAGCGCTTCCATACTTTTCAAAAATATATAATATATTAATGGAGTCATTAAACACACTCAAACGTTTAATAACTCCTTTGTTATTTTTTCTCATTAATGATTTATCAATATTTGATTTTTCTTTATTAAAATTTAATTTATTCGTAACACAATATCATAATAATAATATTTTTATTTATTTATGTCAAGATTATATTAAAATTAGGTAAAACAAATTAGAGGGATCTTTACCTATTTATAGTATGGAATTTATTAAAACTTCACACTCTTTAGGCAAATAACCCCCGCATATTTTCCTTATTTACTTATATTTAACTTTTAAATTTCAAAAATTTTCTTTTAGTTAATATATTAAATGAATTTCGAAAAATCCAAAGTTTTTACCTTTATATAATAGAATTTATGGAGTTAGAATTCATCTTTTTAATTTTTCACCTATATATACTTAATTTTATTAATATAGACTTTTATATATGTGATAAACTTGATCCTTATCTAGATTTATATAATTATTTGCCATTAGCCTTTGCTGTTTCCCAATAACACTATCCGAAAATTCTTCCAGCTCCCTTTCACTTACTCCATATTCACTTAGTGACTTCTTCACAATTAAATTATCAAGTAAGAATTCGAGCTGTTCATAGACTCCATCTTCTGAACATTCTAATAAGTTCGCCAAAAACTTATTTAATTCTCCAATTTCTCCATCTGGATTCATTTTTTGATATACTTTGAATATTTCTGTGAACATCACATAATTTGCTTCTCCATGAGGCACATGGTATGCTGCGCTTAAAGGATAACTCAATGCATGAACCGCTCCGCACCCAGCATTCCCAAAAGCAATGCCAGCGTAATTACTTGCTAGAAGGAATTCATCCAACATCTCGTTTCGCACATCTTTTCCTTTTTCTACAATTTTTTTATATCCTTTAATTATTATCTCCATAGACTTTAATGAGAAAAGCCTTGTATGCGCTGTTGCTTTAGGAGATAGATATGATTCGATTGCATGAATGAATGAATCAATCGAGCTAGTCGCAAATACATCAAATGGCAGGCATTGTAATAACTCTGGCACCATAACGGCACTATCAGCATATAGTTCATCTGTAGCAAGCCCCATTTTAGTGTTTTTATCTTTCAATTCTAAAATAGATATATTAGTAACCTCACTACCAGTCCCACATGTGGTTGGCACCAAAACCAGTTCTTTTTCCTTTATAATTTCTAATTTATGATCATATAAATCTACAACTGGTGAAATGTTTTTTAACGCAAATAACTTTGCAATGTCTAGAATAGATCCGCCTCCAATAGCTATAACTCTTTCATAAGATATCCTTTTAATATGCTCATACATAGCTTCAACCATTTCATCAGAAGGTTCTCCACTCCCATAGTTTTCTCTAAATAATACAGCTGCTTTATTCACATTAGTCTTCAAATAATTATCATAAACCCTTTTATTAGTAATAATAAGATCATCCTTCCCAACACGAAATTCTCTGCAGAAAGTTTTACAATCATTATACATATATATAGTAGGATTTAACATTAATTGTTTCATAAAGTACTTACCCTCCTTTATTATTAGAAATACTATAGATAGCTCAACCCAATATTTTACTTATAATCAGGATAATACATGTCAGACTCATGTGTCTAATATACTAGAAACAAGTGACATGTCACTTGTTTCGGTAAGTCATCACATAATTCTAAGCATTAATTATATATACTTATATATTGAACTCTTTTCTAGTATCCTCCAATGCGATATCCATTCTCTCGATTACATTATCCATATCCTCTTTGGAAATAACTGCTGCTGGTTCAAAACGAATGCATTTAGCATTTACTAAGGTACCTGCAGTCATAACTCCTCTTTTAAACAGACCTTTAGCAACAGAGTATCCTATATCACTTTCGCAGAATTCTACTGCTAGCATAAGTCCAGTACCTCTTACTTCATTAATTACTGTAGGATACTTCTTCCATAAACTTTCTAATCCTGCTTTTAGATACTCTCCTTTTTCTTTACATTGTCCAGGAACATCGTTTTCTAGCATATATTTTATTGTTGCAAGTGCTGCTGAACAACAAACTGGATTTCCGCCAAAAGTTGGTGACCCTAATAACCATGGATTATCTATTAAATCTTGTGTCCACATTTTAGGTCTGCATATAATTCCTGTTATTGGCATTATTCCACCACCAAACGCTTTACCAAAAGTCATAATATCAGGTGTTACACCTTCTGCTTCACATCTCCACATTGTTCCTGTTCTGCCCATACCAGTTTGAATTTCATCAAATATTAATGCTACTCCATATTCATCACATATTTCACGAACTTCTTGTAAGTATCCTTCTGG
Organism: Clostridium chromiireducens; assembly: GCF_003575225.1. NCBI lineage: Bacteria > Bacillati > Bacillota > Clostridia > Eubacteriales > Clostridiaceae > Clostridium > Clostridium chromiireducens. Next base: position 27,039 of record NZ_QXDJ01000009.1, read on the forward strand.
CGGAATAATAATTCCTGCTTCACCTTGTATTGGTTCTAGTATGACAGCTGCGACTTTTTCTCCTACTGCATAAAGATTTTTTATAGCTTTTCTCATATCTTCTGCGTTACCATATTCAACGTGTTGAACTTGTTGCACCATTGGTGTGTAAGGTACTCTATATGTACTCTTACCTCCCATTGAAACTGCTCCCATTGATTTGCCATGGAAAGCTCCTACTGTTGAAATATACCATCTTCCACCTGTAGCTATTCTTGCAAGTTTTAATGCCATTTCTACTGCTTCCGCTCCTCCATTAGTGAAAAAGCAGTATTCTAAATCCTCAGGAGTAATATCAGCAACTGCCTTTGCAAGATATCCTCTTAATGGATCTAATAGTTCTTGCGAGTGTAATGCTTGGTGATCAAGTTGTGCCTTTACAACATCTAGAATTTCCTCATTTCTATGTCCACATGTATAAATTCCAAAACCACCCAAACAATCGATAAACTTTTCTCCATATAATCCTGTACAATAAGATCCTTCATCAGTCCACTCTATAACTGCTGCATTTGTAGATACTGACTTTCTGTATTTAAGCCAGCCTGGGCTTACATAATTATCAAAATAATTTACTGTATCTTTCGTAATTAGTTCCTTATCCTCATTTGTTAACTCATTGCTTTTAATATATCCTATTACTCTGTTTAAATCTTCAATAACTTGTTCTTTGTGTCCCATAATATTACTTCCTCTCTAAAACAAAACAGCGCATTACCTTGATTATTAAATCAGTAATACGCCGTTGTATTTAATCTATTTCTTTTATTGATATTATTATAAATCAAACTAGTCAACGAATACAATTCTCTATACGTATGGTTATTGCATTATTTTAGGAGTATACATACTACTTTATAAGTACCTTTTTTCTTCCTTAGTATGTAGCATTTCTAATATTTAAGTATTATTGAAAATATGTACAATTAATCTGGATTATGATACACTGTTTTTAGTGAATACACAGGATATAATGCATGTATTATTGGCATTTGTTCAAGGAGTGTAACTAATATGTAATTACAGAGAGGTATTTATATGCAAAATAATGAATTTCTCTTAATAAATAATATAATTTATCAGATCTATAGCATTCCTGATTTCGATACTATGAAAATAACATTCTTAAACCTGCTCAAAATGCTACTTCCAAGTACTGCTTCAAGTATCCTAATGGCCGATCATACCAGCTCAAATAATTTACTTTGTGACCCAATTTGCGTGCCCGAAATCTATTCAGAAGCTGAGAAAAACTACCTACTAAATGAAGATGAAGATTACACGCGTTGGGTTATGCTTAGCGGTCAGTGCTTACTTATTCGCGAAAGTGATTTGATGCCTGAAGAGGAACGAATAAAGACAGTTCTTTATAAAAAATGTTATGAACCATTCGGTTTTCATTATTCGATACAATTAAATCTTGTATATAATGATTTATTCTTAGGTGTAGTTACCCTTTATCGAAAAAAAGAAGATAAAGATTTTACATCTGATGAAATGTTCATTGTAAAAGCATTTAGTGATCATCTCAATCTTCGTTTCTATGAATATTATACAAAGGATTCAAAGAATTCTTCCACCAAATCCTACTCAATTGCTAATCTTGCAGCACAATATAATTTAACAAATCGTGAAGTAGAAGTTCTGCAACTGATTTTTGAGGATTTAGATAATGACCAAATTGCGGACAAACTATGTATAAGCGGCTATACATTAAAAAAACACATCCAGAATTTATACCGAAAATTCGATGTGTCTACAAAATGGAACTTGTTAAAATTTAGAGAATGACCGAATACTTAAAGTGAGGCAATAGACAACCGAAATAGAATACATATATGTTCCTCAGGACTGTGAAAAATTTCGCTGAACATATATGTATTCTATTTCTTTGTTTTGCTTTCACTTTAAGTGTTTAGAATTACAAGCTTCTTGCTATGCAGTATCAAAAATTACTGAAAGACTCTCATTAACTTTTACTCATCAAATCATTTATTATTAAGAAACTATTAATAATACTATTGATGCCTAGGAAATATATAAATACTTGCCTACATATGCTTTGCCTTTAAAAATTTACACCAAACAAAGAAATTGAATATATGTTTTTGCGGAGCGTTCATCAGAAGAGTTTGCTGGCTGTGATTCTTAGAATATAAGTTGTTCCAAATATGCTAGTTCAAAGCTTGCCTTTGAGGCTAGCATTTTGGGCACAACTTGTATTCTTAGAATCATCCAGAAAACTCTTCCAAGAACTGGAGTAAACACATATATTCAATTTCGGTTGCTTAGAAGTAAACTTAAAGCGTCATACAACTGAAAGTATTTTTATACCGATTTTAGTGTTCGTACCAGCCGATTGGTCCTGGTGTTAGATTGATGTTTATTTGTTTTATTTCTTGGTATTCTTCTAGACCGTGGATACCTAATTCTCTGCCATACCCACTCATTTTATATCCTCCCCAAGGAGCTTCGTTGAAGGTTGGATTGTAACAATTAATCCATGTGATTCCTGCACGGATTTCTTTTATTACTTTTAATGCTCTTGTGCCGTCTGAAGTAAATACAGCTCCTGCTAAACCATAGATTGTATCATTAGCTAAAGCTATAGCTTCCTCTTCTGTTTTAAATGTTTGAATTGTTACAACTGGTCCAAAGATTTCTTCTTTTACAATTGTCATATCTGAAGTACAGTTATCAAATATAGTTGGTCTCACGTAATATCCTTCTACACATTCTCCTTCTGTGTATCTTTCTCCGCCACAAACTAGAGTTGCACCTTCATTCTTACCTATCTCAATATATTTTAATACTGTTTCCATATGTTCCTTTGAAACTAATGGTCCCATATCTGGATTATTTACTGGATTACCTATAGTCATTGCATTTGCTTTTTCTGCAAGACGCGCTACAAATTTATCTTTAATTGATTCCTCAATAATAATACGTGACCCTGCTGAGCAAACTTCTCCCTGATTAAAGAATATACCAACCATAGCCCATTCAACTGCTCCTTCAAAGTCCGCATCTGCAAAAATAATATTTGGTGATTTCCCCCCAAGTTCTAGGCCAACTTTTTTAAGGTTTCCTACAGCAGCTCTTGCAATGCCTTGTCCCACTTCTGTGCTTCCTGTAAAAGTGACCATATCTACATCATTGCTTTCCGCTATTTCTTGGCCTACAGTTCCACCTGAACCTAATACCAAATTAACAGATCCCTTTGGAAGTCCTATTTCATCAAATATTTCAAATAGTGCAATTGTTGATAAAGGAGTGTTTGAGCTAGGTTTAAATACGACACTGTTTCCTGCCGCAATAGCTGGCGCTAACTTCCAAACTGCCATTAAAAATGGGTAGTTCCATGGAGTGATTTGTCCACATACTCCTACTGGTTCATGAACTGTGTATGAGTGCATTTGCCCAAATCCATCATTTACATCATAAACTCCTCCATATGGTTTTGTGATCAACCCTGCATAATATCTAAAACAATGAATTCCGTCGTCTATGTCACCTTCTGCCTCTCGAAGAGGTTTTCCATTATCTATGGTATCAAGCATAGATAATTTATCTCTTTTTTCTGCTATCTTGTCTGCAATTTGTAAAAGAATATCAGCACGAGCTTGTGCATTCATTCTCCTCCATTCACCTTTTCCATAAAAAGATTCTTTTGCAGCTGCAATTGCCAGCTTAGTATCCTCAATTCCGCCTTCTGTTGTTTTTGCAATCACTTGCCCATTTGCCGGATTTATTACATCTCTTGTTCTTTTAGAAATAGATTCTATCCATTCACCATTAATATACATCTTTTTAATTTCCATAACATCTCTTCCTCTCACTCAATTATTATAAAATTACTCAACTCATTTTTACTGTAAATTATATTTTTCTATTGATTCTATAAACTAATTTCTATTAACAATCACTTTCAAAGTCTTATAAAATATTTATAAAGCCTGATTTCTTGCGCATATTCTGAAGAATATATATGGTACAGAATATCTATTCTTTAAAATAGATATTCTGATATTTTTAGGAATGATTATGGTAAACCGTATTAACCTCAACATTTTTATTACTCCCAATTCCACAGATTACACTTATCTTTAATAGTCTTTCCAGCACTTACATCCAATACTTCTTTTCCTTTTACCGTCATGACTCCATTTACAAATACATATTCAATACCTTCCGGCCTTGTATCTGTGGCTCCAAAGCATGGATAATCTGCCTTATCTTCTATTATTTTCGCATCAAATATTAAAAGGTCTGCATCAGCTCCAATTCCAATAAACCCTTTATTTATTAACCCTAATCGTTTTGCCGGTATATATGTGCAACGGCTGATAGCATCTATTAAATTAATTCTATTCTGCTCCCGCACCATAGTTTTAAAGAACTTAGGGTATGTACCTGCATCTTGAGGATGGCCTGGCACTCCATTATCGTATAATGTCCCTGCATCTGTACAAACCATTACATAAGGTTTTTCCAGGATTTCAAATACTTCATATTCTTCACCTACCATTCCTATTCCAGTGTGATCAGGATAATCTCGTCTAAGCTCTTCATACATGTCTTTGGTTAATCTCTGACCTCTATATTTACCAGTACCAGCTATTATACTGCTGTAATCACAGCCCCATTTCTCTACACACCCTTCATCAAAAACAGCACTTCCAATAGAAGTTGCAAATCCACTATATAATCCACTATCTACTGATATATCTAAGCCTTCAGATAAAGCTTCATCAATCATATGAAGTGCTTCTGTTGCCATTCCCATCCCAAACTGATAAGTAAGATGAGAGATATTTACAGCTGCTCCTGTTTTTCTACTTATATCAATAGCTTCTTTTAGAGCTGAAAGACCTCCATAACAATCTGATCTTGTATGAATAGATACTAGCTTTCCATATTTAGCTGCAACTTTAGCTAACTCTAAAACTTCTTTTGATGAACTTCCTGGTACATACTCGAGTCCAAAAGACAGCCCACTTACTCCCAAATCAAACGCTTCTTCAAGGATAAACTTCATCTTTTTAATTTCTTCATCACTAGATGATTTATAACGATCAGTAACCCCAACTTGTTCTCTTAGAGTAGTATGTCCAATCTGTTCTATCTGATTGATTAAAAAACTATCATATTTTTTATAGAATTCATTAATATTTTCTGGAGACATTCCACAATTACCATTGTATACTGTAGTAACTCCCATTGCCGCTAATACCTTAGCGCAATCTAAATTCCCCTCTACATGAGCATGAATATCTATGATACCTGGACATACTATTTTTCCTCTTACATCTAATTCAACATTACCTTTTATCTCTTCTCTTGTTATACTGCTTATTTTTCCATTTAAGATTCCAATATTAGCAACAGTACTCTTTTTTCTCTTTGGATCTATTATGGTTCCATTCTTAACAACAACATCGTATTCCATAATCAACCACCTTCTCTTGCACTTCTAATGTTCTATGCTTTAATAGCCTTTAATTTTTTAACTTGAAATGCAGTATTTAAAGCTATAATTATAATAGTTACAACCATTATTACTGTTGATAAAGCATTTACCTCTGGTGTTACCCCGGTCTTTACCATTGAGAAAATCTTAAGTGGAAGTGTTGTACTTCCTGGACCCGCTGTGAAGAAACTAATAATAACATCATCAATGGATAATGAAAATGCCAACATGGCACCAGATAAAACTCCTGGCATTATAAGAGGAAGTGTTACTCTCCAGAAAGTTACAATCCTATTTGCTCCTAAGTCCATAGCTGCTTCCTCAAGATATTTATCAAATCCTGCAAGTCTTGCTCTGACTGTTATTACAACAAAAGGAATACTAAATGTAATATGAGATAAAGTAATACTAATTAATCCTAAAGGAATGCTGAGAGCTGAATATATTGAAAGTAATGCAATACCAAGCACTACTTCTGGAATTACTATAGGAATATATAGCAATTTATCTATTACCTCTCTTCCTCTAAATCTATATTTACTTAATCCTATTGCACCAATAGTTCCTATAATAGTAGAAATAATAGTACTTATAATTCCAATGATCAAGGTATTTGTAAGTGCCTCCATCAAAGTTCTGTTTTTAAAGAAAGTCCCATACCACTGAAAAGTGAAACTTTCGAAAGTAATATTTAACTTTGAAGTATTAAATGAAAAAATAATTACATAAAAGATAGGAAGATATAAAAATAAGAAAACAAGATAGATATAAGTATTTTTTAATATTCCAGATATATTTTTTTTCTGTGCCTTTGTCATTTTACATACCTCCTAAATCATCCATATTACCACCTGACTTTTGGTATAACCACACAAGTATTAAGGTAATTACAATTAAGAAAATTGAAATCGCTGAACCTAATGGCCAATTTCTAGCGGTTATAAATTGAGTTCTAATAATATTACCAATTACTTGAGTTTTACTTCCTCCAAGTAAATCAGTAACAAAGAAATATCCTAATGCTGGGATAAATACTAGAATACTACCTGCAAATATTCCTGGCATTGTAAGAGGTAAGGTAACTTTTATAAACGAAGTAACAGGTTTTGCTCCTAAATCGCTACAAGCTTCCAAAAGAGATTTGTCCAATTTCTCGATCGAGCTATATAATGGTAGAATCATAAATGGTAATAACATATATACTAGACCTATCATAACGCCCGTTGTATTGTATACTAATTGAAGTGGTTCATTAATTAATCCTAATTTTAACAATAGTGAATTGACAACACCGTCCTTACGAAGTAAGTTAATCCATCCAAAAAGTCTAATTAATGAACTTACTAAGAAAGGAACTATTACCATAGCCATAAAAACAGTCTTCTTTATAGTTGTTTTTTGAGCTATAAAATACGTAAATGGATACGCAACTATTATACAAATTATAGTCGCAAAAGCTGAAATCAAAAGTGATCCTGCAAAAACTTTCAAATATAACGGATCAAATACCTGCATAAAATTATTTAGTGTGAATCCAATAACAACACCACCATAAGCCCCTTTATTCATGAAACTCATAGCAAATACATAAACAAAAGGAATAGCTACTAGCAAAATCATCCATGCTGAAACTGGACCTACTGTGGTTATAAGAGGCAGGTTTATTTTCTTTTTACTGTTCATTTAAGCACCTCCTTATTTTGCTTGCTTCTCTACTGTAAATACAGGGTTGTCTATAACATTAAATACTTCTTGACTTTGTGATTTAATAACTACTGCATCTTCCTTTTCCCAATATACACATACTTCTGAGCCTATTGGTAGCAATTCCACTTTTGGAGTGGTATTCATCTTTATCTCCATTCCTGTTGGAAGCACAATTATAGTTTTGTTCACATTTCCAATATAAACATGTTCTTTTACCTTCCCTACAAGGGTGAATCCCTCTACCGGCTCTTTAGATAACCTTATATTTTCCGGTCTTACTAAAACATAAATTATTTCGTTATCCATAACTTGAGAGTCTAGTACTATAGCATCTCCATTTTCTAATTTTACTTTTAATAGATCATTCCCTAATTTATTGGCAACTCCATAAAAAATATTTGATTCTCCAATAAAGTCTGCTACGAATTTAGATTTTGGTTTTTCATATATTTCCTTTGGTGTTCCTATTTGCTCTAAGTCCCCTCCATACATAATTGCAATTCTATCGCTCATGGTTAGCGCTTCCTCTTGATCATGAGTAACATAAATAAAAGTGATTCCCAGCTTCTTCTGGAGACGCTTCAACTCAAATTGCATTTGCTTTCTTAATTTTAAATCTAGAGCTCCTAAAGGTTCATCTAGTAATAACACCTTTGGTCTGTTTATAAGCGCTCTTCCTATTGCAACTCTTTGTTTTTGCCCACCTGATAACTGATCTGGTTTTCTATTTTCAAAGCCTACCAACTGCACTAGTTCAAGAATTTCTGTAACACGTTGTTTAATTTCCGCTTTGTTAACTTTCTTAACTGATAATCCAAAAGCCAAATTATCATAAATGGTCATATGAGGAAATAGTGCATAGTTTTGAAAAACTGTATTTACTTCTCTCTCATATGGTTCAGTGTTTTGAACCTCTTCACCTTCAATATAAATGCTTCCGCTAGTAGGTGTTTCAAAACCTGCTATCATCCTCAAGGTTGTGGTTTTACCACAACCTGAGGGGCCAAGCATAGTTAAAAATTCACCTTTTTTTATATCAATAAATAGATCTCTAACTACATGATTATCTCCGTATTTTTTATTTATATTGTCTATTTTTACGATAACCTCAGACATTTTATCCCCTCCAAAGTCTTATTTTCTTCTTTCTATCCTTTAAACTTGGTCCATAAGTCAGTTATTTTTGATACATTTTCTCCAATATCTTGTAGACCTTGGCTCTTTTTCATTTCTGCTTCTGAGATATTTACAATATTGTTATTTTTAAATTCTTCTCCTAAAACTTCTTTAGCAGCTTTGTTTGGATTTACATATGGGAACGTCTTTGAAATAGTAGCACTTACTTCTGGATCTAATATATAATTCATTAATAAATCTGCATTTTCAGCATTCTTTGCTTCATTTACTTTCATCATCATATCAAATGTGAAATAGATGCCCTCTTCTGGATAAACCACTTTAATTGCTGGATTTTCCTTAGCTGCTAAAGCACATTCACCGCCGTAAACAAGACCTAATGAACACTCACCATTTAATAATAATGTCTTTGGACTATCACCGTTAAATGCATGGATATTTGGTTTTAGTTGTGTTAAAAAGTCTCCTGCTTTCTTTAACCCTTCATCACTTGTATCATTTATCTTATATCCATTTGTCATTAATCCAATACCAACAATTGGCCTAGCATCTTCAACTACAACCATTGTATCTTTATATTTAGGGTTTAATAAATCCTTATATGATTTTATATCATCCTTAATTTTATCTGTATTGACTGCAATTAATATGCTTGTACCCAAATAAGGAATACTATATTCACTCTTTGGATCATTTGATTCATGTAAATATTGTTCATCAATATTTTTATAATTTTCTATTTTACTTGTATCTAATTTTTGAATTAAATCTTGAGATTTTAATATTTGGATATCTTGAGCTGGACCAATAATCATATCGTATGTCCCTTTACTCCCCGACTTAACCTTTGCTAGCATTTCATCTGGGTCAGTAAATGTAGTCATATTAACGGTAACTCCGTACTTTTCTTCAAATCCCTTTAGCACTTCATCTGGAAGATATTCCGACCAGCAAATAACATTTAATTCTTTGCTTCCACTACTAGAATTTCCACCAGCACTTCCGCCAGAAGTTGATTGAGTATTGGAACCACAGCCTGCTAAACTCATTATAGTCACAGTTCCCATCATTATGCTTACTATAAATTTTTTTAATATTCCCTTAATCATTTAACTCACTCCTCTTAATAAATCTCATTTTTTAGTTTTAAAATATCTTGATTAAACTCAAATTATAATTTCATATAAAAAAGTGCATAAAGATATTCATATCTTTATGCACCTTTGCATTTAAATATTTATAATTATAAAGCCTTACTTCCTCTTTCACCTGTTCTAATACGAACAACTTGTTCTATATTACGAACAAATATTTTACCATCTCCAACATTACCAGTACCTACTTTATCTATTACGGCTAAAAAGATATCTTCCAAAATATTATCTTCTACTACTGCCTCAACTTTGATTTTGGGTAGTAAATTAATATTTGTTTTTAATCCTTTGATTTCATTTACTCCCTCTAAAGATCCTCTCTGGGTTCCGCATCCCATTGCAGTTGAGATTGTCATTCCACCACAGTGATATTCATCTAAAATACTTTTAACAATTTCTAATTTTTCTGGTCTTATAATTAATACTATTTCCTTCATAACCTCTCTCCTCTCTAATTATAAAATTATATAAAAAGTTCCTTCTAATTAACTAGTCCACTACTTCTTGTGAATAATATACTATCAAAATCTTTTTATAACAATTCACCAAAAACACCATTTTAATTCTACTTTTTAATATATAAGTACTTATAAAGGAGTATGTTTATTATTTTTCCCTAACCATTTTGAATAATTGAACCCTATTTTTAATATTTAATTTTCTATAAATATTCAGTACATGCTTTTTTAAGGTATTATTTGTAATGCATAACTTATCACTAATTTCATTGTTCTCTAAACCGTTCATAAGTTCGGATAAAACAGATTCTTCTCTCTTTGTTAATCCATAAATGTCTACACATTGTGAAATAGATAACTTTTCACTCTCCATAGAATTATTATTTAAATCCTGATATAGTCTAAATGCTAAATGTTCCTTTATCATATCTAATACAAAAGAATCTTCATATCCAAAATCTGCTTTTCCTTTTAGCCTAAAAAAACACACTACGCCAACAAATTGATTTTTATGCGCTAGTATCATATTTAATGTATTATGCCAGTTATTAGGTTCAAAATATTTTTTATAATATTCAGTTTCTACTCGTTTTTGCTCAGAAATAATGTCACTTTCTCTATAAACTTTGCTTTTACCACCAAACATTAGTCCCCTGCTATAATCTATGCTGTCATACTTGTCCATATAGTTTTCATCTGCTCTAGGTTTATAATTATAGAAAACCGGGTCAGTCAATGTGTGGCTATTCAATTCTGACGCAATGTAAAAATCAGCGCTATCAAAAGCTAATATTAACGCCATCTGAGTAAGGAAATTTTTTCTCATAGTCACAGAATCCTCAATAGAATTAATTTGATAAACAATATTGTTTATCACCATCCAATCATTTGTTTCTAAACTACGCATATGTTAAAACTTCCTTTCTTATTATTAATTAAATTCATATAAAATAATAAAAGCATATGTAAAAACTCGTAAACCAAGTATTACATATGCCACTCTGCATATTTATATTATTTTCCATTTATTTTATTAGTTATATTCTACTCTCTTAGCATACCTCTTTCAACATTATCATTTGACCATTTTTTTATAACAGTCTACTCCTTTAGGAGTAGATTGAGAGTATGCTGTAATATTTAATAAATCTTAATAATCTCATTTTATGCGATTAATATTTGATAGATTAATTTAATTATCTTCATCAAAGTATAATACTGATTCTGTTTCTCTACAATATTTTACGCACATACATTGTGCTAATTTCCTTGGGCATTTATAACATAAACACGTTAAATCTTTTCCATCACATTTCCCTTGTTTTAACTCTGTGCAATCCCCGCAATTTACTCCATTTCCTGCCGGCATAATAATATCACTACTCCTTTAACTTTATACTTACATTATTATTAACCCAAAACTAATGAATGTCAAATAAATAGATAGCTTTTTTCACCAAAGCTATCTATTCTTACTTAAGACATATGAAATTGCATTTACCAAATTGCTACCCTATCTTCTGGACTAACATACATACGATCTTTATTTGTTATGCCATATGTGTCATAAAACTTTTGAAATTGAGGTAAAACTGCATTTACTCTAAATTTATTAGGTGAATGAACATCTGCTATTATAGCATATTCCGCATATTGTTTTGTTGTCATTTGCCGCCAAGTAATTGCATAGCTTTCAAAAAATGCTTTATAATCAGGATTGTCCATAGTTCCTAATATATCTAATAGGCAGGATACACCTCCGATATCCGCAATATTTTCTCCTGCCGTAAGATTTCCATCTATATTTACATCTGGCATAGCTTCAATTTCACTATAAAACTCCTTTACTTTCTGAGTTTTTTGTGTGAATTTTTCATAATCTTCTTGACTCCACCAGTTACTAAAATTTCCGTCTGAATCAAATTGTGCACCTGTGTTATCAAATGCGTGACTAATCTCATGACCTATGATTGTCCCTATTCCACCTAAGTTCTTTTCTTTACTGGCACTTGGGTCATAAAAGTGCCCCTGTATAATCCCTCCTGGTATTATAATCGAGTTCTCATTTACACTATAAAACGCATTAACTGTCTGAGGAGTGAATACTTCTTTTTTATTATCTACTGATTTATTTATCCTACTATATTCTTTATCAAGCGAAAAAACTCGTAGTTCCATTATATTATCAAAAAGAGAGCCACCTTCTTCATAAGACTTAATGCTCAATTGTGAGTAATCCATCCACTCTTCTGGATAACCTATTTTAATGCTTAAATTATCAAGCTTTTTGATAGCATTTTGTTTAGTCGAATCGCTCATCCAATCAAGATTTTTAATACGTTTTTTATAAACGTCTATAACTTCTTTGGTAATATTCTCTACATCCTCTTTAGTCTTTTTAGAAATATACTTTTCCGCATAAATCTTCCCAATTCCCAAGCCCATCATACCACTAACTGTACCCAACGCATCTTCTTCCTTTGATATATTCCCCTTTACGCCAAGAAGGCCATTTTCATATTCCCTATATGCATTTTCGAAGTCTTCGCTTATATAATTGGACGCATATAATAAATTGACTATTTCAATATAATTCTTAATAAGAGGCAAATTTTCCTGAACATATATTTTATTAAATCCCTCAAGCCATTTAGGATCTTCTAAAATAATTTTATTAGGATTATTAATCCCTAAATAACTAAAAATAGCCGAGAAGTTCAAATTTGGTGCTAAATCATTAAGTTCATCTAATGTATATACATTATAAACGGAATCAATTAAATTTGAAACCGTAGACGCCTTTTGTTCTTTTGAAATACTTTGCGCCACCATTTCTTCAAACTTAAACATATTATCTACTTTTATATTCGCCTCACTTTTAGTATATCCACTTAATACTAAAAGTTTATTATAATAATCTTGCGTTAACTTCTTATTTTTTAGTGTATTTTGGGTTGTATTAGTATACTTCTCTGAATCTCCTAGACTAAGTACCGTAGGGCTTATATACAATATATTATTTTTAACGTCCTTTATATCTTTATCAACATGAAACCTTATAGTTGAATTTGCTACTTTTTTATCAATCCACAATTTTGTAACATCATCGATTGTTTGTATGCTCTTAACCTTGTTTAAGGTTTGTTCTACTGGCTTTAATCCTTCTCTATTTCGAGCTTCTACATTAAGAACATTATTATACAGATTTATTATTTTTTTCTGATCACTATTTTCACTATATATACTTTCATTCGATATTAATTCATTCATAATAGCTTTTATCTGATTTGTTACATTTTTTTCAACATCATTAAATGTCGAGGTGGTCGAGTTTCCTTCTTGAATTTTTGCAGTATTGAACCACTCATAATTTATTGCATCATAAAAATCATCTTGTAATCTTATTTTTTGATCATTATTTGAGTTTACTTCCTCCGCTATTGCCATCGTATATGATACAGGAGACATCATTAACATAAAGATTATTAAGCTGACTATGGCATATAATTTCTTAATTCTATTCATTATCTAACCTCTTTTCCAGCATAGTTTTTAATAGTTAGTATTGATATATCGGTTGTTATTTTCTTAAAAGAAGGCTTTTATTTCCTAATAACTTCCTAATACATTATGTATATACTTTCTTCACTCAATTTTATTTATATAAAGTATCTGCTAGAACCTTATTTATTTTACACTAATAAAAACTATTCTTTGACTTTCCAAATTAGTAACAAAATCCACCTCATTAGCAATATTAATAGTTAGGCTCATCTAAATAAATGTATCCGTACAAATAGCTTGTCTCATATATTTCTCTATATCTGAAAGCAGCTCCATGCCAAGTTGATTCGGATATATAAATCTTTCCACCGCTTATCTTTTCTACAACAGCTACATGTCCACTTCCGCTGGATCCCGGTAAACTAGATTTCCATACTGCTATCGCTCCAACTCGTGGCTGAGATCCATACTGATATTTACCACTTTTTTTATTCGCCTCCCACCACTCATAGCCATTGCCTATAAATCCTGCATCAACTGGTTTTATTCCAGTAAGTTCCCAAGCTCGTCCCCAAGCATACCATGTACAATTACCTTTAATTTCTTTTCCTCCATTAAGAAATGGCGGTGATAATCTAACTTTGTAAAAAAGATTATCATCTGAGTAGTAATATTTGTTTCCCATGCTTGGTGCTGTATCTCTTATTTTCCCCTTCTTTAATGAATCATCAGTAACATTATCATCCATACTATCATCTTTTTTACCACTATCTATTGGGGGAATATTATCGTTTTCTTCTTTGACATTTGTGTTGTTAGTATCCTCGGGCCCAATTACAACAATTGGTGGTGTGCTTTGAGGCCTTTCAAATATAATCCACTTGGAACTGATCCAACCTTCTTTCCCATTAATAACTATTGGATAGAATTCATTTTCTTTATCTCCCAGAATTTTTACTTCTGTTCCTTTAGCCAAAGTTCCTATTATATCTGAAGAAGTAGTAGCTTTTGCTCTTATATTTAACAACCCATCACTAGTTGATACATATGCTATACGCGAGTTATCCGTGTTTTTTATATCTCCTACTCCAGGTTGCGCTTGTTGAACTATTTCCTTGCCACTTAACATTGCCCCAGTCTGAGAAAAGTCATATGTTTTGCCATCAATTGTAATGGTTCCTGTTTCCATTTCTCCACTTGAATTTGTAAAATACCAAGTGCCATTATCATTAATCCATCCAATGCTCATTTTCCCATCATTATTAAAATGATACCACTTCTCATCAATTTCCTTCCAGCCTGTGAGCATTTCACCACTTCCAGATAGGTTGTACCAATTACTACTATATTTAATCCAACCAGTACACATTCTTCCATTATCATTAAAGTAATACCAATTTTTATCTATTTCTTTCCATCCAGTAACCTTGCTCTTATTCTCTATCCAACTCCAGTTATTTTTCGAATCTTTAACCCATTCCGCTGAAGCTGATGTGTAATGCATATTTGCCGTTGTTAAGGCTGCTATTGTCATTAGAATCAACTTTTTTATAACTTCTTTCTTCATACATTATACCCTCTCTTTACAAATTAATAGTCGTAATTCGTAATCTCATATGTAAACCTACTATGAATCCATTTCTACTATTATCTAATGAAGGAAAATAAATCCCATCTATTAAATATTAACTCAAAAATAAACAATTAACAAATGAATTATACATAATCATTCTGAAAATAACAAAACACTTGTTTATTAAATTTCAAAGAAACCTCTTTGAAATTCAGCAAACAAGTGATATTCTCTTTATTAAAAATTAAATTTTGCAACACCCTAAATTCCTCAACTGAAAATCAAAATTTTTGTTATAAATACAACCCTATTATTATTAAAACAATAACACCTGGAACTCCAAAAAAACCTGCTACTAAAGCCGTAATCGGATTAATTGCTAATGAGAAGTTAACATTTATGCCAACTACACTAAGATTTGCAATTATAAAATTAACTGCATATAGTATAACAACGCCTATTATCCCATTTATAATTATTTTTATTGGCCATTTTAATAATCTTGTTAATAAGAATAATGCTAATATCCCTATTAATCCATATACTAAATATTGTCCATCCATGTTCAACTTCCCCCACCTTATCTACTCAGCAATTTGTACATTCTTATCAACAACATAGTTAATACCTACACTTATACCCCTTTCTCTTGCTATTGAAAGTAGGTAATCATATCTCTTTCTCGCCACATATTCTGAATAAATCGCAACCTCTATTAGTTTGTCATCGTTAACATTATTAAACATGCTGCGTGCTACATTAATCTCCATTTTTGCAATTTCCATATCTTCTATTAATTTTGCATACATCTTTGAGTCTTCAGTCTGGTTCATCAGGTATTCTACAATATTTTTTTTATTCATGTAAATCC
Organism: Clostridium chromiireducens; assembly: GCF_003575225.1. Taxonomy (NCBI): domain Bacteria; kingdom Bacillati; phylum Bacillota; class Clostridia; order Eubacteriales; family Clostridiaceae; genus Clostridium; species Clostridium chromiireducens. The sequence goes on from NZ_QXDJ01000009.1 coordinate 42,952, forward strand.
CTCCAAAAAACTTCTTGTTAACATTTTATCCATCAGTTGGTAAAAATATACATATTTTTTCTTTTTAAATACCTTAAATTTGTAACACTTTTAAAATACTCTTATATATTATATGTATAAGAAGCTTTTCACTCATGTCAGACAGAAACTTCTAACTCCCATCTATGTAACACTTTTTCTTGGAACCTAATATTACTTTAGGTTCCTTATTTTTTTAAAGTTCTTTTCTTCCTTCTAATGCCTTAGATAATGTAACTTCATCTGCATAATCCAAGTCTCCACCTACAGGTATTCCAGCTGCGATTCTTGTAACTTTAACATCAAGGGGCTTAAGTACTTTTGATATATACATCGCTGTCGCTTCCCCTTCAATGTTTGGATTAGTTGCAAGTATTACTTCCTTTATATCTTCATTCATTCTTGTGACTAACTCTCTGATCTTAATATCTTGAGGACCTCTCCCTTGCATAGGAGATATATTTCCGTGTAGCACATGGTATACTCCGTTATATTCCTTAACTTTTTCCATAGTCATAATATCCTTAGGTTGTTCTACGACACATATAGTTCCTTTATCTCTATTAGGATTATCACAAAGAGGACAAGGATCCTTATCTGTAAAATTTCCACATACAGAACAATACTTTATTGTCCCTCTTGCCTTAACTAATGCATCAGCAAATTCTTTTACCTCTTCATCTGGAAGATTCAAAATATGTAGTGTGAGTCTTTGCGCAGTTTTTTGTCCTATGCTAGGTAACTTTGCAAATTCCTCTATTAATTTCTCTATGGCCACCGGATAAAATTCCATCATGATTAAAACTTCCCCTTTATTTCATATTTGTTTGATATCTGATATTAAATAATTTATTATAAAAAAGCATACAGATTGAGGATCCCCGACAATTCTGTATGCTAGCCATTATAATTTCTTAAGTTCTTAGAATAATCCGCCTGGCATTCCCATTCCGCCTGTTAGCTTACCCATTTTACTTGAAGTCTCTTCTTCTGCTTTTCTTAATGCTTCGTTAACGGCACTCATCACTAAATCTTCAAGCATTTCTACATCGTCTGCGTCTACAACTTCTGGCTTTATGTTAATTGCTGTTACTTCTTTTTTACCATTTACTTTTACTACTACGGCACCACCGCCTACTGACGCTTCAAACTCTTTTGTTTCAAGATCCTTTTGCATATCTTCCATTTGCTTTTGAAGCTTTTGTGCCTGCTTCATAAGATTATTCATATTTCCGCCACCAAAACCGCCTGGAAATCCACCTTTTGCCATAAAAAATCCTCCTCTTTCTTCAATCTCATTTTCTAATTATAAAACATCTTTTAATAATACTCAAGTTATAACTAATAATCGTCAATACACAACTTACATTTCTTTACTATTCATCATACACCTTGAATGGCACTCCATTTACTGCTTCTTTCAGCAGATCTTCTTTATCCCTACTCTCTTGATTTGTTCTTACGATATAGTCAACTATTACTTTTTCTTTCAAGATTTCAGAAAATACTGAGTTTACAATTTCTCTATATTCTGCTTTTTGCAATCTATCTCTATTAAATGCATACATAGCATCATACTCCAATGTAACTATACCATTCTTAAAATTATAAGGCTTAGCCGTAACAATTGACGCATAGACGATCATTGCTCTCTTTGCTTTGAACTTTTCCAACACTTCAGTCCAAGCTCTACCAACATCATCAATAGTTAATGATGAATTAGGATTTATCTCTATCTTTTCTGCATGACTTATATTAGAGCTACTTTCAGCCACAGTTTTTTTGACTCCTGAATTAGTATGCGCATATTTTGAATCTTCATTAGTTTTTTCAACCTGAACCATTTGTATCTTTCCACTCTTCAATGATTCTTCAAGCTGATTTATTCTTGATACTATTACTTCATTTGAAGTGTCATATTCAATTTTACACATTTTAATTATTGCAAGTTCTAAATATAGTCTACTTTGCTTACTGGCCTTTGAATTTATTTCTGCATCCTGAAGTATCCTAATTGCTCTCATTATTTCTTCTACTCTGATTTTTCGTCCTTGCTCTTTAACCATATAAATATTCTCAAGAGACATATCTAAAACTTCTTCTGGATTGTTTGTAACTTTCACCATAAGAAGATTTCTAAAGTGAGCTATTAAATCCTTGATAAAAAGCTGCATATCCTTACCTGAATATACAAGCTTATCAATAATAATCATTGCCTTCTCAACACTTCTATCTATAACTGCATCAGCTATGTCAAATAAATATTCGTTAGTTACGAGTCCTAGAATACTAACTAAATCTTCGTACTTAATTTGACTATCTCCCATGGCAATTGCCTGATCTAATATACTTAATGCATCTCTCATTGCACCATCACACACTCTTGAAATCAAGTCTAAGCTTTTCTCTTCATAACTTATGTTTTGAGAATCAGCTATTTTTTTAAGTCTATTAGAAATTTCTTTTTGGTTTATTCTCTTAAAATCAAATCTTTGACATCTAGATAAAATCGTTATTGGTAGTTTCTGCGGATCTGTAGTTGCTAATATAAATATTACGTTTTTAGGAGGTTCTTCTAAAGTCTTTAAAAACGCATTGACTGCGCCAACAGATAGCATATGTACCTCATCCATTATATATATCTTATACTTTGCTTCCTGCGGTGGATATTTGGTATCATCTATAATATCTCTAATCTTATCAATACCATTATTAGATGCTGCATCAAGTTCTGTTACATCAATCGCTAGACCTTCATTAATCTTTTTACACATTTCACATTTATTGCATGGCTCCCCATTTTGCAGTTCAAGGCAGTTTAGAGCCTTTGCCATTACTTTTGCCGTGGAAGTTTTTCCAGTTCCTCTCGTTCCACAAAAAAGGTACGCATGAGCAATTCTATCATTTATAATTTCATTCTTTAATGTTGTAGTTATATGCTCTTGCCCTACTACATCATCAAAATTTTTCGGTCTCCACTCTCTATATAATGCTGTATAACCCAAGGGGTTCTCACCTCGCTATTTCTCTTAAATATATACTTATTATACACCATTGCATCAGCGATGCAAATTGTACAATTAGGAAAACTATAAAGGACAAGGAATACTTAATTCTTTTATAGAAATGTTAAAATACTTGAAATTTACTCTACAATAAATAAATATACTAAGTGACTTGTTAAATAGTTTAGGTTAAAATGTATATTGGATAAATTTATTTGAAAGATAATTTTGACAAATTATACAAGGAGGAGTACATTCGATGAGTTTATATGATGATAAATACTTATCTATTGCTAACGATATATTAGAAAATGGTTATTTTGATGATAATAGAACTGGAGTTAAAACTTATAAATTGCCTCATCAAATAATGCAATTCAATCTAGAAAAAGAGTTCCCTATCTTAACAACAAAATTTGTAGCTTTTAAAACTGCTGTAAAAGAACTTTTATGGATATTCAAAGATCAATCAAATAGTGTAAAAGAATTACAAGCTCAAAACGTGAAAATTTGGGATGAGTGGATGATGGATGATGGAACTATTGGAACTTCATATGGATGGGTAGTTAAAAAATTTAACCAAATGGATAAATTGATAGAGGCATTAAAAAATAATCCTCAAGATAGAAGAATGATGATTAATCTATGGCAAATCCAATATCTCGACGGCGGTCCATTATATCCTTGCTGTTTCCTAACAATGTGGGATGTAACCGACGGAAGACTTAACTGCATGCTTGTTCAAAGAAGTGGAGATTGGGGTCTTGGAGTTCCATTTAATACATCACAATACGCTGTATTAGTGCATATATTAGCGCAAGTAACTGGGCATAAGCCAGGATTATTTACTCATGTTATAAATAACGCTCATATATATGAAAATCAAGTTGAAGGTTTAAAGCTTCAATTAACACGAAAAAATGATACATATGCTGCTCCAAAACTTTGGATTAATCCTGAAATTAAAAACTTTTATGACTTTACACCAGATGATATAAAACTTGAAGAATATAAGCACCACGAAGCAATTAAGATGGACGTTTCAGTATAGTAATTAAAGTGTTTGCTTAATAAAAATGAATTCAGTAACTTAAAGACTCAAGGAGGAATACTAAATGATATCTGTAATTGTTGCTGTTGCTCAAAATAACGTTATTGGAAGAGATAATAAATTATTGTGGCACATTTCAGAAGATTTAAAGAGATTTAAAAAAATCACTTCAAATAAAAAAATGATCATGGGAAGAAAGACATTTGAATCATTACCTGGTGTCTTACCAAATCGCGAACATATAGTTGTAACTAGAGATGAGAATTATAATGTTAACTCTGATCAAGTGACTATAATACACGATCTAAACTTATTGCTTGAAAAATATTTAAACTGCGAGGATGAAATTTTCGTAATTGGTGGAGCAGAAATTTATAAGCAGCTTCTTCCTTACGCACAAAAATTATATTTAACTAAAATAGGAACCTCTTTCGATGGTGATACTTATTTTCCTGAAGTTAATTATAATAACTACAAAACAGAGTATATTTCTGAACAATTAACTGATGAAAAAAATGGTCTTAATTATACTTTTATAGATTTAACAAGAATATAGACAGTGTTTACAAAAGAAATCCTAGAAGAAATAAAGATAATAGAAATTTGTGATTCTAATATTTTAATTTCCTTTAGGAATTTTTCTTAAGTTTTTATCAATTATTATTTAAATTAATATTGGGGGCTTTAATATGAAATTTATAACTTATAAATATAACAATCAAGAACAAGTTGGTATTTTAACAAAAGATGAAAATGGAGTTTATCCACTAGAAACCCTTGGCATTCACTATGTTACTATGACTGAATTAATTGAAAATATAAAAACAGAAGAAATAGACTCACTAAGCGGAATGCTTAATGATAGTAGTAAGGAATATATCTCAACTAAAGATATTAATATAATGGCACCGATCCCTAGCCCTAAGCAAGACATAATTTGTTTAGGCATTAATTATATGGAGCACGCAATAGAATCTGCAAGGTATAAAAAAGAAGCTTTTGGTGGCGATAGACCATACGCTGTATACTTTTCAAAAAGAGTAGGACTTGCAACTGGACATGGAGATTATATTCCTAGTTATCCAGAACTTGTAGATAGTTTAGATTATGAAGCTGAATTGGCAGTAATAATAAAAAAAGATGCTAAGAATGTATCTAGGGAAGATGCTTTTGACTATGTGTTTGGATATACCATAATGAACGATGTAAGTGCAAGAAATTTACAAACAAGACATAAGCAATGGTATTTCGGTAAAAGCTTAGACGGATTTACACCAATGGGGCCTTGTATCGTTACTAAAGATGAATTCACAACTCCACCAGTATTGAAAATTTCTTCTAAAGTCAACGGAGAGTTAAGACAAAATAGTACTACGGATCTTATGATTACTTCAATTGAAGATGTAATTTATGAATTATCTCAAGGAATTACTTTAAAAGCTGGAACTATTATTGCAATGGGGACACCTGCTGGCGTTGGCATGGGATTTGAACCTCCAAAATTTTTAAAATCTGGTGATATAGTTGAATGTGAAATTGAAGGCATTGGATGCCTTAAGAATATTGTACAGTAAGTTTTACAATTAAATATATATTAGCAAATTGCAAGTTAGATTTTAATTTTTGTTAATTAGTATATTATAAATAAGATAAGAAAAAGAGGGTATTTCATAAATGAAATGCCCTCACTTTCTTATCCTATTGTGTCCTATGTTAATCCTATTGAAGAATAACCTAATTAATATTCCTATAATTAAACATTAAAATAAACCATGCACCTCGCTTCGTTATTAGTTCTCTATACGTTACTAATGCAGTTAGCTCAGACCAGATTGATCCACGGCACATGAAAGGGACCACTTATCGCTGCTTCCTTCCAGACCTGACGAGGTTCATAGGCTTCCATTGCGTGGGACCCAGTCCTCAACACCACTTACAAAAGTCAGACTATAAATTGCTAATACCTAAGCGAGGGATTCAACCCTGCTGTAGCGGATTGCAGGTTACAGGGCACCGCTAACTCCCCATCTAGCATGGCAATGGTGGAATGTCGAGGGTTTGAACCTCAAAACTTTCTCTAAATCGAGAAAACCTTCGCCCCCAGTGGACGTCAAACCATGTTAAACATTGCTCTTTTAAAATATACACTTAATAAATTGCTAAGCATTAACATTTTATGTAAAATTATTAACCTTGATAGCATAAATTTATTAAACCGTATTTTTGATACTTGTTAATAATAACACATAAAGTTCTTAAGTTCAAGGATATTATCTTTGTCTTTATATTAAATTTCTTCCATCCTTGACATACCGTTATAGTATTGTGAGAAAATCAATACTATAATTTCAATAACCGTTTATATTTTCCTTATTTTCCTAGGAAGTTAAAAAAAAATAATTTATCATATTATTCTTTAACAAGAATAATATGATCCTTTTCCACATCTGCTAATGCCTCAAAAATCTTAATTAGATTCATATTATTAACTTCATTTTTATATTTTTCATAATAGCTTACAGCATGTTCCTCTTTTTGCTTTGCTAAACCTAATAGAGCATTATCACTATCATATCTTTCATAACTTATTTTACTTAAATTAGGAGCATTAGCAAATCCACCTAGCCTTTGATGCACTTTTGAATGAATTATCTCTATTCTTGATAACGCTTCAAATGTCTTTCTTACTTTATCATTCTTTGACATAAGTGCTGCGATATTGTAAAAATCACCATTAAAAAGTTCTAGCTTAACAGCATGATCTAAAATTTTCAAAGTATCTTCATTAAGTAAATTACTATCTATTTCAATAATTTCATTATTTTCGCTTAAGTATTTTTTACTCACACCACAGAACGGACAATATATTATATTATCTATAGTATTCTTATTTGTAAAAGCCGACTCGTTAAAATTATAATTTTTTTCATTTATATCCATACCACATATTTTACATTTCAAATGATCCACCACCTTAAAACTTTATATATACTCTTGTGTATTCTTACACGACTTTGACTTCCCCATATCTTAGATTGCTATTCTACATAGAAAACTAGCTAAAGCAACTCCACCTATGCTCAAAAATACATTAAGGAGAACATTGCTAATACCTAGTATATATCTCCCGTCATTTATAAGACCGATTGTTTCATAACTAAATGTTGAAAATGTTGTAAGCCCTCCCATAATTCCAGTTGTTAAAAAAAGTCTCATATTGGGTGATATTAAATTGGTAGACATACTTAGCTCCATAATCATACCTATTAAGAAGCCTCCAACTACATTTACTATTAATGTTCCTAAAGGAATATTTGAATTAATAATCTTTGATGACTGTAAAGTAACTAAATATCTAATTGCTGCTCCTATAAATCCTCCAATACCTACATAAATTATTTTTTGCACCCTAATCACACTCCACTCACTTAAAGATAAAAGACTCCTGCTTAGAAAGCAAGAGCCAGTAGTATTCACATATACCAGTGAACTCCATAATCTTTTAATTGTTGACTATTCTAAGTGTTATTATATTCTACTAAATAATAAAAGTAAATTACATCTTTCCCTTGCTAGCTGTAACATTTTTTGAGTGTAAGACTTTTATTATGCCTGTAAATATTATTAATAATGTTAATATTAATATTAATTCAATCATAAATAGTTCTTCTGGCAAAGCATTTATTATAGGGTCAGTTACTGGATCAAAGATCCAATAATCATTTCTAAAGAATATTTTATGAAAGATATAGAATGTTTTTGGGAAATCAATTATTGTCGCCGCAGATATAATTGCAAATATTATAGCTATTATATTTACGCTTCTATTGAAGCTTTCAACAAGCTTCTTTCCTTGCTTACTTCTTTTATTACCCATTAACTTTACTAATTTAAAAATCATTAAGATGATAAATATAATGCTAAAAATGTATAATGCTATAAATATTCTCTTTACTTCATAGAAATGAATCTTCCCAAAATTACTCATAGTCAAACTATTAAGTACTAATTCATGATCAAATGGATTTTGAACATAATTTATTACTCTATTATAATTGTCCATTAATATTTCTGTTGATAATCCAGTATAGTTATTTAATTCATATTTCTGTATTACATATTTATAAACAATAGTCATGTTTAAAACACTTAATACCGAAATAGAAATAATCGATATTGCATAGAATAAATCTCTGAAAAAATCATAAAATTTCTTAGTTGTATTTAGATAAACATTCTCCTTAATAAGCGACTCACTTCCTTAATAGAATTTTAAATAAAACCATTTATAATCTTTAAATCATAAATGGTTTACTATTAATTTAATATGTTAAATTGTATTCTTCTCCATAGAAATATTAACATCAATGTTCATATCTCCTACTCCCATTTGTACACAAACTACTTTATCCGAGCTTGCATTTGCAGTAAAGCTTCCATGCACAAGTGTTGGCGTGGATATATTTATATTTATATCTTCTTTTGAAAAATTAGTTGCTACAGTTGCAGTTATCATATTTGTAAGTTCAGATATTGCACTTTGAGCCAATTCATCAAAATTTTCTACAGGCATACCCATCATCATTGTTGATGCAATTGTTTTTGCAGCTTCTAAACTTAATCCATAAATAACATTTCCCTTAATATCTCCAATAATACCAACTATGATAACAACCCCTGGACTTTCTATAAATCTGCCTTTTAAGCTTATCCCCTTTTTTTCTACAGCAGGTAATCCTAATTGTGGCATTACACTAGCAAAAGAACTTATTATAGGATTTATATAATTGACATCCATTCTCCTTCACCTCTTCCAAAGCCTATACTTATTGACAAATCTCCAAACTGTGTCTTTGCATTTGCAGAGTATATAATTTCCAATTCCGCTTTTGATATATTAATTGATTCCCCATGAAACGTAGTTGGAGGTGCAACTCTTAACCCAAATATCTTATTTTTCTTGTTTATCATCGAACATGCATTTCCCGCTGCCATATTAGCTATTTCTGACATGACATTAAGAACTTCTTCGTTATTCTTAGGATCTCTCTTAAGTAAGGCTCCCGACATCTTTTGCGCTGTTTCAAATGATGCATCAAAAATTATTCTTCCTGAGTATTTTCCTATAACACCCATAACAATCGAAATACCCTTACTTACTTTTTCCACATTCTCATTATTTTCATTGGTAACTTCGGGGATTGTTTTAGTAAGTTTATTGAAAACATCTAATAGAGCTTCTCTAAATACAGCTGAATATAACCCATCTAATTCAGAAAACAACTCTTCATCTGCCATAACTCTATTTATTAATAATGTTAATTCTTCTGCATCAACTGGCTTTTGGGCATATCCACTCACATGAGTTTTTCTAGCCTTTCTTACTATCTCATCATCCATCATTGAACTAACAATTATAACTTTAATATTAGAATTTATTTTATGTATTTCTCTAGTACATTCAAAGCCATCCGTTCCTGGAATAGTCATATCCATTGTAACTAAATCCGGCTTAGTATTGGTAACTACCTCAATAGTTTCCTCTAAAGAACTTGCTTCTCCCACAACATTAAACCCATTTTCTGTTAATAAATCTCTCAATAATGCAATTTGAAAAGGTGAATCATCAACTATTACTATATTTACATTCTTCATAAATCTAACCACTCCTTTATTATATAAAATAATAATTAACTCACATACCCTATACATTTTTTTATCTTTTCTACCCTTGTAAAAATGCTACCATAAAAATTTATTAAGTATGTTTTTTATACGAATTAACTCTAACACCATTATATTTTAAAATTCAACATTACTCAACAAAATTCATAATGTTATACTACTAATTCTAGATATATCTAATCAAATGCATCCAAATTTAATGTTTATTTTTTTCTTCTGAAGTTATATTCACATATGGAACCTCAATTACATCTAATATAAACATGAAAATAGGTATTCCTATAATTAATCCTAAAACACCACCAAGGTGCTCTGAAACTAAAAGTATACTTAACGTATAAAATATAGGCAGCTTAGTTTTTGAAGACATTAATTTAGGATTTAAAATATACGCCTCAAATGCATGAAGTAAAGCAACCATTATAAGTATATAAACAACATGAACTAAACCTCCGTTATTAAAAGCGACAATACTTAAAGGTAATAATGATATTATCACTCCGGCTACTGGTATTAACCCAAGTAACATTACCATCATTCCAAACCCTAGTAAATGAGGAAATCCAATTATCCATAATCCAATAGTTGAAAGTATTCCATTTACCGTAGCTATAGCAATTTGTGCCTCAATAACCTTTCCGAAAGATGACATAAACTTTTCCCAAAAAAACTCGAGTTCACTGCAAATTCCCGAAATTTTACTTTGCTTAAATTTATAAGTGAAAAAGATTATCCTATCCTTTTCTAAAAGGAAGAAAATACTTAAAATTAATGAAATTATAATATTAATTCCCAGCCTGCTTATATTAGAAATAGATTGAACAATATAATTTATACCTTCTGCTGAAAATATATGGCCATAGATTTGATCCAATTTTTCTCTAACTAATCTAGCGATTTCATTATCTTGAGAAGAACCATAATATATTTCTTGTATTTGCTTAATAACCTGTCTAAATTCATGAATAACTAATGGTAGAAAGTCTATTATTATTATGAACAACATAGTAGTTACAAATAACGAGACTGCTAATATCATTACTTTATAATTTATTCTTATCTTTCCTTCAAATCTGTTTATTAAGAACTTTGAAACATTATGTATTAAATATGTAAATACAAAAGTTAAAAGCATTAAATTAAGCATACCTCTCATTGCATATAAAAACATAAATAATATCAATAATGTTATAAATCTTTTAAAACCTTGACTTTTTAAAATTTGCATCATATTTGGCATAAATAACTACTACTCCTTGCATATCTTATGCTTTTAAATTTGGGTGATTTCCATAAGAATTACTAATTTGATTTAAAAATGTTCCCTCATACTTATACTAACAGTTTTGCTTTTCCATGTAAATGATTTTAGGATACAGATACATCAAAAATCCTATTTAGATTAATTTTAAAAATTATAATTAATAAATAAGTAAATAAAATCAAAACAGGATAAATTATTATATATTTTATCCTGTTTCCAATTATTGTATTCTTATTCATAATATTTTTTATAGTAATTATTAAGTTAATAATATTACATAGGCATATCAGTGCCTATACTCATCAATTCCGGATTTAACATTCCAAAAATCATAGCTATATGAGCTACTACAAGGAATATTCCTACAAATATAGCGTGTAATTTAAGTTTATCTGTTTCATTCTTATTAGCTGATATAAGTCCAAGTTCAAGCAAACTAATTCCAAGAAGCGGAACCACGCCTAAAAGATAAAATCCTACAGCTATTACATCTGCGATTCCTCTCCAACCACCCGTAGTTGTTAACGGCATTACTGCATTTATAAACAGATAAATAAAAATGCCTAAAAAATAGAAACCAGCGAAGATTCCAGTTATTTTATTAATTTTTCTCGCAGTGCCTGTAAAGTTTCTCTTAAAAAGTATCATAAGTTCAGTGATGGCAAGTGTCTCTGCACAAATAACTGGTATCGCCATAAATATAATCAGATTCCACGGTTGATTTTGTGCGAGTAATTCCATGTAATGGGTCATATTATTCATAATTTAGATCCTCCTTTAAAAGTCTTGGTAATAATATAATTTTATAAAATTCATATGAAGATTTTATGAAGATTTTGATCAAATTCTTTTTTCTATAAGTATTTATAATTCTTAGTTTGATATGATTTCCATTTATTCTAAACATATTTTTAGGGTCACATAAAAAACACAGCATATTATACCGTATATGCTGTGCTTTATGATTAAAATAAATCCATAAGATTTTTTTCTTTCTGCTTAAACTTTAAATTCTTGAATTTCTTCAAGTAATCTATCTGAACTTTCTTTCGTAAGTTCAGCTTGCAATATTACTTCTCTAATACTATTAGCTATATCTATAGTTTTTCCTGCTATATTAGTTGAACCATTAGCACCTTCAGTAGCAGCACTACTTACTTCATTTATTATATGGACAATATTACTAATAGATTCACTTAATTTTTCCGCTGTACTTGAAAAATCTGAAACTAAATTATCAACAAAAGACGCATCATTACTATATTGTTCTCCGGTTTCAACAAGAGTCTCATAATCCTTCAGTACATTTTCATCAATAAATTGCAACATATTCTTAGACTCTGAAACTAGGCTGTCCACAGATTGTATAACTGTTTGAGTCATACTTTGTATTCCTCCTGCAGCTTCCTTCGAATCTTCTGCCAGTTTGCGTACTTCTTCCGCGACCACAGTAAAGCCTTTCCCCGCTTCCCCTGCTCTAGCTGCCTCTATAGCTGCATTTAATGCTAATAAGTTTGTTTGTTCTGATATACTCAATATTGTATCGGATAGTATCTTTATTTTTTCTATAGTCCTTGTTTTTTCTATAGATTTAACCATACTAGCGTGAGTTTTATTATATACATTTTGAGCTTTTTCATTTGAAGTTAACGCTTTTACTTTTAACTCCTCCGCTCTTTGCTTTATTTTCCTAGCTGCCTCTTTTCCCTCTTTGGCCTTCATAGCTGTTTCCTCAACAGATAATTCAATCTCTGAAGCAGTTTCATTCATTTCATGTGTTGATGCTGAAGTTTCTTCTAGCCCAGCTGATAATTGTTGAGTAGTGGCAGAAATACTTTCTATATCTATTTGCAATTTATTTAATTGTTCATTAGTGTTTCTTACATTTTCCTGAATCACATCAGTCTCTTTTATAACATCACTAATAATTGACTTTATTCCACCCTGCATAGACTCGATAGCCTTACCAATATATCCTATTTCATCTTTTCTACTTAATGGCTTCATATTCATTTTCACACTAAAATCGCCTTTTGCAAAAGAATTAATATCATTCCTAACTATCTCTAAGTCTTTTGTTATATATTTTGCTATAAAGATTGATATTATAAATCCTATAGCAATCATAATTGCACTTATTATAGAAATATCTATTGCTAAACTAGTAGTTTTATTTAATACTTCTTCATAAGACAATCCTACAAAATACATTCCAATAATCTTACTATTTTTATCTTTTAACGGTATATAATATCCTTCTACATCAATACCTTCTATAGTAACTTTTCCTATGTAATTCTCTCCACTTTTTAAAACAGTATTAACAACTTGCTCATTTGCCTTTGTTCCTATACTCCTCTTTCCATCTTTGTCTTTAACATTAGTTGTTACTCGAGTATCATTCATAAATATTGTAGCATACATATTAGTCCTATTTTTAACTTCATCAACTACATTGAAATCATTGTTAATTTCTGAATTCCCCTTGTATAACTTGTCACCCTTAACCTCCCAGTCTCCTGGATATTTTTCATCAAAAACTATTGTAAACATGCCCATATTTGAGTTAAGATCTTTTTCAATATTCATTTGTAATATATTAATCACCTTGGTATAAGTCCCAATTCCTAATGTCAACGAAAAAGTAACAAGAACCAATGAAATTATTATTGATATCTTCCATTTTAATTTCATAAATACCCTCCCTTAAAAGTTAGAAATATATTGCATTTAATGTGTTTTTTATCTTTACTTATTAATATTTTCTATTTTATAGAAGTCTTTTAATGATCCGATAAAACGATTTTCGTATAAGGTTCCCAGCTTATGATCTTTTATCTTAACTCTGGTATTAGGATCTACCCCATTTTCTATGCAATGCTTTGCGAAAACCTTAATCTGCTTTTTTCCAATAGTGTGAGGCTCTAAGGAAGGTTCACCCTCCAATGTATAAAAATCTTCTTTTTCAAGTTTCACAAATCTTAATATACTATCATAATTAATTTCCTTCTTATCTTTCGAAGACATTATAAAAGCATGATGATAATTATACTTTTTTGCCATTCCGTGATCATAACTTTCTATATATCCATTCTCAAGCACTATTCCAATCGTTGGTATGTATTTTTCTATAATGACTTACTCCCCCTAAAGTAATAGACTGTGCCAAAATCATTAGCCCATAATTAAAATTTTCATTTTAATTATGGCCTTAATATTTAGTACAGCCCTTACTACTTATGTTATATTATTTTAATTTTACTAATAATTCACCAGTCTTAACTTGTTTTCCTTCTTGAGCCAAAATAGATTCAACAGTTCCTGCACTAGATGCAACAATATTTGTTTCCATTTTCATCGCTTCCACAACAAGTAAGCTATCGCCCTCTTTAACGCTGTCGCCTTCCTTAACAAGCACCTTTATAATAGTTCCTGGGATACTTGCTCCAATTTCAAGCGCATTATCTGGATCAGCCATCTTAGATGAATCATCTGAACCTGAAGTATTTATAATTCTTTCAGTTTTATCTTTTATCTTAATCTCTCTTCTATTCCCATTGATTTCGAAGTCTAAAGTTCTGTTCCCTTCTCCATCTAATTTTCCAATTTCAATTAATTGAACAATCATTGTCTTACCTTCAGCAATTTCAATTTCACTTGTTTCGCCTTCTGCAAGTCCATGGAAGAATACATCACTGCCCATACGGCTTACATCACCATATTCCAATACAGATTTTATATATGATTCAAATACATCTGGATATAGTGCATAACTTATTATATCTTTCTTACATGGAGTAAATTTATATTTTTCTTTTAAATATGTTTCAATTTTATCAAAATCTTCTGGTGGTAATAATTCTCCTGGCCTAACAGTTATCGGTTCTTCTCCCTTTAATACAAGTTCTTGTAATTCCTTAGGGAAACCACCTTCTGGTTGACCCATCATTCCTTTGAAATATGAAACTATGGAATCTGGAAATGCCATATTCTTAGCCTTTTCAAGAATATTTTCAGGTGTCAAATCATTTTGAACCATAAAGATAGCCATATCTCCAACCATTTTTGATGATGGAGTAACTTTAATAATGTCTCCAAGCATATCATTTACTTTTTTGTACATATGTTTTACATCATTGAATCTATGACCAAGGCCAAAGCTTTCAACTTGTGGTTTTAAGTTTGAATATTGACCACCTGGAATCTCAAATTTATAAATTTCAGCACTTCCTGATTTTAAATCAGATTCAAATTGATTATAAACTGGTCTTACTGTATCCCAGTAATCAGATAATTTTTGAATTCCACTTAAATCAATACCAGTATCTCTGCTTGTATTTCCAAGAGCTGCTACTATTGAATTTAATGCTGGCTGACTTGTAAGTCCTGACATACTATTAAAAGTTGTATCAACTATATCAACTCCTGCATCTGCTGCCATTAATACTGTCGCAACACCATTACCAGTAGTGTCATGAGTATGAAGATGAATAGGAATTGAAATTTCATCTTTTAACGCACTTATAAGCTTCTTAGCCGCATAAGGTTTAAGTAATGCTGACATATCCTTTATAGCAAGTATATGCGCTCCCATTTTCTCAATTTCCTTAGCTTTTTCTACATAGTATTTCAAGCTATATTTGTCTCTGGTTTCATCTAAAATATCACCTGTATAGCATAATGCAACTTCTGCTACCTTATTACATTTTAATACTTCATCTAAAGATACTTCTATACCTTTTAACCAGTTAAGTGAATCAAAAATTCTAAATACATCTATTCCATTATCTGAAGATTGTTTTATGAATTCTCTTATAACATTATCCGGATAGTTTTTATATCCTACAGCATTTGCTCCTCTAATAAGCATTTGGAACATTACATTTGGAATTCTCTTTCTTAAAGATTCAAGTCTCTTCCATGGAGATTCTTTTAGGAATCTATAAGCAGTATCGAAAGTAGCGCCTCCCCACATTTCAAGAGAAAATAAATCATTTCCATAAACAGCTGTTGCTTTTGCAATATTCTTCATGTCCTGAGTCCTAACACGAGTTGCCATTAATGATTGTTGAGCATCTCTCATTGTTGTATCTGTAAGAAGTAGTTTCTTTTGATCTTTTATCCATTTAACTACACCTTCTGGACCTTGTGCATCTAAGATTTGCTTAGTACCACTTAAACCATCTAAAGATGTTATTACTGGAATATCCGGTACATCATATTCTCTTTTATTTCCTTTAGTTTCATTTACTACTTTTTCTCCAATGAACTTTAAGATTCTAGATTCTTCATCAGTTCTTGGATTTATATCAAATAATTGTGGATTATCTGATATAAAGTTAGTATCGCATTCACCTTTTTGGAACTTTTCATTATTTAACACGTTTATTAGGAAATCCACGTTAGTTTTAACACCTGAAATTGTTAACTCTTTAATTGCACGAATAGATTTTCTAACTGTGTCTTCAAATGTTCTTGAATATGCAGTGCTCTTTACAAGTAAACTATCATAATATGGACTTATCACTGCACCACTATATCCATTTCCACCATCAAGTCTAATTCCGAATCCTGATCCAGTTCTGTAAACATCAATTTTACCTGTATCTGGAGAGAAATTATTTGAAGGATCTTCTGTAGTTACCCTGCATTGAATTGCATATCCTCTTGGTTTTATATCTTGCTGAGAATATATTCCTACTTCTTTGGAGCCTAATTCATATCCTTCTGCTATTAAGATTTGGCTTTGAACTATATCTATACCAGTTGTCATTTCAGTAATAGTGTGCTCAACTTGAATTCTAGGGTTCATTTCTATAAAGTAGTGATCTCCGTGCATATCAACTAGAAACTCAAGAGTTCCCGCACTTCTATACTCCACAGATTTAGCTATCTTTAAAGCATCAACACATATCTCTTCTCTCTTTTCTGGAGTTAAAGATAATGCTGGAGCAACTTCTATAACCTTTTGATGTCTTCTTTGGATAGAACAATCTCTCTCATAAAGATGTACTATATTACCATACTTATCTCCCAAAACTTGAATTTCAATATGTTTTGGTCCTTCTAAGTACTTTTCAATGAACATATCATCGTTACCAAAAGCTTTTTTAGCCTCATTTTTAGCATTTCTAAAAGCAGTAAGAATTTCATCTTCATTTCTTACTATTCTCATTCCTCTACCGCCACCACCAGCAGCAGCTTTTATCATAACAGGGTATCCACACATTTTAGCAACTTCAACTGCGTTATTTTCATCAGTTATTGGCTTTTCTACACCAGGTATTACTGGTACGCCAACACTTTTAGCTACTATTTTAGATTTAATTTTATCCCCTAATTTATCCATCATTTCTGATTTTGGTCCAATAAATTCTATACCAACTTCTTCACATCTTCTTGCAAATTCTGGGTTTTCAGATAAAAATCCATAACCCGGATGTATAGCATCCACGTGCTTCTTTAATGCAAGATTTATTATTTCATCAATATTTAAATAAGCTTCAACTGGTCCTTTGTTTTTTCCAATTTGATATGCCTCATGAGCTTTAGTTCTAAAAAGAGCAAACTTATCTTCCTCAGTATATATAGCCACTGTTCTGATACCAAGTTCATGACAAGCTCTAAAGATTCTTATCGCTATTTCCCCTCTATTAGCAACTAGCACTCTTTTAAATTTTTTCCCCAATTAATATACAACTCCTTTAATGCTTATTATTTATTTATAATGAGCTATTCATTGCAAAACACTATATTAAAATAGAATCTGCAATTTTTACAACTCATATTTTGTCATAATACAAATTTACGCTGTTTAAAATTAACATAATAGATTATAACATATTTCTTACTATTTAACACATATTATTTATGTTTTATATTAATTTTTACACGATTTTTGTCACAATTACAATTTATTTTCTTTATCAAATATGAATTTTTTATTTTTTTTTCCTTCATTTCTTTGGCTTTTTTTTACAATAGACCAAAGAGTTTTAGTTCAATTCTGATGTACAATTAGGACATCTTATTGCATTAATATGAATTTCACTATAACAATAAGCACATATTTTCTTAGTTCCAGCTGGTTTTTCTTCTTTCTTTTTTGTAAATCTATTAATTTGTTTTATAACCATAAAAATAGAAAAAGCCACTATTAAAAAATCAATTATATTATTTATAAACAAACCATAATTTATAGTAGCAACTCCTGCATTTTTAGCCTCCTGTATTGTTTTGAACTCCCCATTTCCAAGGGCAATAAATAAATTTGAAAAATCAACCTTTCCCACTAATAAACCAACAAGCGGCATTACAATATCATTAACTAAAGATGTAACTATTTTCCCAAAAGCACCACCAATTATGACACCTACTGCTAAATCAACTATGTTACCTTTCATTGCAAATTCTTTAAATTCTTTTAACATATAAAAATCTCCCCTTTATTAAAATTAATATACCTGCAAATATTAAATTTACTTTTATAACTTATACAATTTCATATACATGTGAATTAAAAATCAACAAGAAAGTGGTATTTGCAACGTAATATAACAAACTTCTTTCTCAAAATAAAGCCATGTTTATAGGTAATCCTATAAACATAGAACTAGATACAAAAAACTATCTTAGACTTATTTTTATTATCTGTTTCTCAAATAAATTTATTCTACTATGATAATTTCAAGTTATATTTTATCATATTTCAACAAAAATATATCTCCTATTAACTTCCATGCTAAATATGTGAACAAAAATAAAAGCATATGCATTTATCTATTCTTATCAACGAATTAAATAAACACATATGCTTTTAGATTTAAATTACCACTTAATTATCTTGCCTTTTCGATTTTAAATATTATCAATATGGATATCTTAAAATTCTAATTATCTTTAAGTACTTTATATATTTTAAAATCCATTGATTTCAAATATATGTTTTCACCAACATTTGATATCTGCG
Organism: Clostridium chromiireducens; assembly: GCF_003575225.1. Taxonomy (NCBI): domain Bacteria; kingdom Bacillati; phylum Bacillota; class Clostridia; order Eubacteriales; family Clostridiaceae; genus Clostridium; species Clostridium chromiireducens. The sequence continues at coordinate 61,944 of NZ_QXDJ01000009.1, forward strand.
AATTTATGAGGTCTTTAATTGGGGAATTAACAGGTAATTTAAATTCAACTTGCTTTTCCTCATTATTAATAGCTATGATTGTCATTTCTTTTTCATAAGATCGTTCAAATATAATCAAATTTCCTTCACAATATAGGGTTTTATAAGATCCATAAATTAATTCCGGATTATTTTTTCTTACTGAAATTAATTGTTTGTATAAATCAAATAATTCTTTGTTTTGTTTTTCCTCTTCCCATACCATGCACTTTCGAGATTCTGGTTCCTCTCCTCCCCAAAGTCCAATTTCATCTCCATAATATATATATGGTACTCCTATGTATGTGAATTGAAAGGCAATTGCTAATTTCATTCGCTCAACCTTCTCACTACATTCAGTTAAAAATCTTTGTGTATCGTGACTCCCAATCAAGTTCCACATCTGTCTTGTTATGCTATCCATATAAATATTTCTATTAATAGATAAAATCTCACTAAACATTTTCGCGTCTATGGTTCTGTTACCAAAGAAATCTACCAACGCACCTTTAAAAGGATAATTCATAATTCCATCAAGCTGATCTCCTTTTAAGAAAGAGCTAGCCTCATGCATAATTTCTCCGATAATTATAGCCTCCTTTTTATGATTTTTTACAGCCTTCTTAAAATCTCGCCAGAAACTGTGATCTACTTCATCACACACATCAAGTCTCCAGCCATCTATTCCCATTTCATCTATCCAATACTTTGCGACATTTAATAGATAATTTTTTACTTCTTCATTATTTGTATTAAACTTTGGCATTGTTGCAACATTATCAGCAAAAGTATAGTAATCCACTTCCCCTAAGCCCACTGGAAATTTATCTATAAAATACCAGTCTTTATATTTAGATTTTTCTTGATTTAAAAGCACATCTTCAAATGCAAAAAAATCTGCACCAGAATGATTAAATACTGCATCAAAAACCACCTTAATATTTTTATCATGGCATTTCTTTACTAGCTCTTTCACTTTTTCTATATCTCCAAATTGTGAATCAATCTTATAATAATCAGCCGTATTATATTTGTGATTAGAAGATGACTTAAATATAGGGGTCAGATATAGTATGTTTGCACCCAACTCCTCCAAATAGCCTAACTTATCAATTATTCCTTGTATATCACCACCAAACATTGATGCTTCATTTACATCATCACCCCATTTCGCAATATTTTCAGGGTCATTACTCTTATCTCCATTACAGAAACGGTCAACAAAAACTTGATATACAACAGCTTCTTGAAGCCATTTTTCTTCATTATATACATCTGCTGGCGCTATATAAGGATATTGAAACGCCGTCGCTTCTTTTCTTCGTATCTCTTTTCCTCTGAGTCCTCTTTCATCTAAAAAGAACCTATTCCCTTCACCATCTATTATCTCAAAAAAATATCTATACCTATTTCTCTCAACAGATATATCTGTTGAGAAAAAATCAAATAAATTATTAGTATCTTTAATTTTCATTTCTTCTACATTGAATCTATTTTCCCAATCATATCTGCTTTTATAATGTATATTGCATATTTTTATATCATTTTTAGCAGCTCTTAGTGTAACCGATAAGGTGTTGATATCTTTTGCATATGCATATGGTGTATCTAATATATGATATATTGCATGTTTGTTCAACTTAAAATTCCTCCTCTATTATGCCTGTAAGTGTTCTACTCTTTTACTGCTCCTGAAACCAAACCCTTAGAAATAAACTTTTGAATAGCTACAAAAAGTATTGCAAGGGGAACAGAAATCATTATAGAACAAGCAGAATACATAGGCCAGTCTGTTAACTTTCCTGCTGTAAATGACTTTAACCCTATTACTAATGTTTTTAAATCTTTATCTTTAAGCAGCGATGCCGAAAATACAAACTCTCCATAAACCGCAATAAATGAGAAGAAAAAGATTACCACAGACATGGACTTAGTTAATGGTAAAATTATTTTGGTAAATATCTGCCACACAGTAGCCCCATCAACTTTTGCAGCTTCATCTAATTCTTTAGGAAGCCCATCCATATATCCTTTCATGAGCCAAATATTATAAGCACTTCCTGCACAAAGTATTAATGATAAAAATATTAGATTGTCCATTCCAAAAGGTAGTCTATATGCAACTGCTAATATTGCTGGCACACTCATTATTGTAGGAAACATTTGAAGTATTAATAATAGCATTAAACCCTTTTTTCTACCTATAAATTTTAATCTAGAAAATGCAAACGCCGCTGGTAATGTCATTGCTAATTGAATAATTGATACTAATACTGCCACAAATGTAGTATTAACCATCCACTTAACAAAACCAATATTATCACTTAATGCTTTTTGGTAATTTTCAAAAGTTATAGCTGTTGGAATAAGATTTTTTTGCATAAAACTTGTCCCTGTTGAAAGAGATGCTGCTATTATAGCGACTATAGGAAATATTATTATTAATATAGATGCTATTAGAAATAATCTTTTCCCCCATAACTCTATACACTCTCGCTTAGTCATCCTCTTTCTATATGTTAATCTTTCTTCTGATATAGACAATTGTTTATTTATACTTACATTAACTTCTGCCATTAGTTCTCCACCTCTTTAAATTGTCCTGATATCTTCATATTAATTATTGATAAAGTCCCTATTATTACAAATAATAATATGGACATTGCGGCTCCAAGACCAAAGTTCCCTTTATCCACTGACATTTTAAAAGTCGCAGAACCAATATCCAGCGAAGGATGAGCCCGCTTTTGATGGTCCTCCCTCTGTTAGTAGATAAGCAGAGTTAAAATTATTAAAATTGAATGCAAAATTGGCTATCAAAAGCGGATATGATACGTTTGCCAATGATGGAAGTGTTATACTTACAAATTTTCCCCATCTACCTGCCCCATCAATGTCTGCTGCTTCATAATATGTATCAGGTATTGCTGCCAATGCCCCAATACATACATTCATCATATAAGGGAATCCAAGCCATAAATTAACTAGGATCACAGCTACCCTCGATGCCATAGGGCTTGTTAGCCATAAAATCGGATCATGTAATAAGTTAAATTGCATTAAAATGCTGTTTATAGCACCATATTGACTATTAAACAACCCTTTAAATGAAATTATTGTTATAGCTCCTGGTAATGCCCACGGGATCACTAGGAGCCCTTTATAAATGAAAGCTTCCTTCATATTCTTATCCGCTAGAGCCATAGCAAATATAAGTCCTATAATAAAAGCCCCCAAAGTAGATACTACTGTAAAGAAGAGCGTCCACCCAAGCAGCGGAAAAAACTCAGCTTTTAGAGGGCCTGTTAATACTTGTTGAAATTGATATAATCCAACTACTTTCCATCCATTAGCAGTTCCATAACCATGATTCTGATTTTTTAATGTATAATTAGTAAATGCTATAAATATTGTATATAGCATTGGTAACACACTTAATATGGTTATGCTTATTATAGCTGGCGAAAGATATCTGTAGCTTTGTATGCTATCTTTTAATGTAATTCCCCTTCTTGCTTTAGCCATATTCTCACCCTCTTTTATTATTTTTATGAATACTATTCCAAGCCTAGTTTAAAAGATAATTTATTCATGAAAGTCAAACATAAGCTTGGAATCTTTTTCACTCTAATTTTTGCTAGCCTGAATTCCATCCTTAACTGCTTTTTCTATATCTTTAGCTACTGCCTCTGGATTTTCTCCACTTAATATCCTTGTCATATTCTCCATTGGTTTCCACACTGATTCAATTTCAGGTACATTAGGAATTGGTACAGCTGAATTTGTTTGCGCTATAAATCCTTGTGTAAATTCATTGTTCTTTATTTCATCTTTATTCAATTCCACCTTAAGTACTGGAATTCTATTGCCTATTTTATATAGTCTCTCTCCAGTATTATTAGCTAAATACTTCATTAAGCTCCATGCTTCATCTTGTACTGGCGATTTACTGCTTACGAATCCGGCTTGTACACCCATAAATGTTTTTGCCTCTGTTCCATTTATTTGGGGAATCTTCACCACTCCAAAGTTTACACCGGCATCTTTAAAACCACTAATGTCCCAAGGTCCCCCTATATAAAATATTGCATCTCCTGTTTTAAACGAGCTATTTGCGATATCTGCAGTTATATCTGCTGGCATCAATTTATCCTTTTGAACTAAATCCTGTAAAAATTTATAAGCTTTTATTGCTCCGTCATTTGCAAGTCCTATATCCTCTACTTTTATATTTCCTTTGTCTCCTCCAAATATATACCCACCATATGACTGAACAAAAGCTGCGCCATAATAGAACTCATTCATTGAAAATTGAAAACCTGATGGACCATATGCTTTTGCTTGCTTTACTAAATCTTCAATTGTTTTAGGTACTTCTTTAACTTTATCTTTGTTGTAGAATAAAGCATAAGTCTCCATAGATAACGGAACACCATATGCTTTTCCATCATAAGATACAGCATCCCAGACAGCACTATTTACATACTCTTCTTTATTTGCAAAATCTTTTGGAACTTCTGAAAGTAATCCGGCCTGCTGAAATGTTCCTAAGTTATTATGAGTTATACCAAAAACTAAGTCGGGTCCTTTTGATGAATTTGCTGCTTGCAGAAAGGACTGAAACGGTGAATTATCCTTAATTACCTTTACCTTTTTTCCATTTTCTTTTGCCCATTCTTGCGCAATCTTATCTAATTCCTCAACCTCATTGTCCATTAAATATGACCAAACCACTATTTCCTTGCTATCTTTCTCAGCGGAAACCGCAGATGACTTTCCACATCCAGCAAGCATAGATAGAGAGCAAATACCTGCAACGAGCATAGTAGTAATTCTTAATTTTTTTCGCATCTTAACCCCTCCAGATTATTATCTAAAATAGAATACATTGTTAAACGATTGCAACCATTACAGGTTTATTATATCAACTTTATATTTAACAATTGGTTTTAAATTGACCTTTTTTATTTCTAGGTACCCAAATTTCTATATTTTAGTATATAATTTGATTAATATATAAACTTAGCTATTATTTTATTAGGAGGTATATTTTCATGTATGACGCATATGATTCTGATAGTTATTTTTTTAGTAATGAAATTACTTTTTTAATGGAACAAAAGGATAAACAAGCAATTCTTGACATAATTGAGCAGAAACATAAAGATGAGAATAAAGAATTTATCCCAATATCAACTAAAAAAAATGATTTAATGATTTGGAATGTCATATTTGCTAGAGAAATAATTAAACAAGGTACATCTAAGCAGTTTATTCATACTTTGTATAATAAATATTATAGAACAATTCAGACCTTAAATAGCTTAGAACTCCTTCAAAAATTAGAAATTAATATTGCCACATCATATCTTGATATATTAATTAATTTTGTTGAAGTTACTGACAATTTTATTATAAATAAGGTTATTGGCTTTTTATATATACGTTTGGAAGATCACTTAAGTCTTAAGGAAATATCTGACGAGTTAAAAGTTTCTGTCGGATATATCTCTAGGTGCTTCAAGAAGAACATGGGTATATCAATAATGACTTACTTTAAAAATATAAAAATAGACAGGGCTAAAACTTTGCTGAAAAACACTGATAAGACCATACTCGAAATTTCAGCACAACTTAGTTTTTGTGACCAAGGAAACTTCTCAAAAGCCTTTAAAATCGTAGTAGGAATGACTCCAATGGATTATAGGAACACTTATTATTTAAAAGAGAAATAATAAATAAAAAAGTGTCTATATTAACTAATGCTCATTAATTAACAGACACTTTTATTTACATATTCATGATTTTTGTTTTTTATACTCTTTAATCGATAAACCAGTACACTTTTTAAACCAGTTACTAAAATAGTTCGGATCATCAATACCAATCTTTTTTGAGATTTCATAAGCTTTTGCATTTGGGTTCTTAAGCATTTCAATAGCTATTTTTACTTTGGCGTTTACAATATACTCCGAAAAAGTCTCATCAGTTTTTTCTTTAAAAATCCGGCTTAAGTAGCTTGGATTAACATAAAAATATTCAGCAACCAACTTTAAAGATAAATCCCTATTAGATATATTTTTCACTATAAATTTCTTAATTTGTTCTATATTCAAATTTTTATCATCTGTTTCACTAGTATCATTTAAATTTATTATATTGTTAAACGCAACCATCTTTTCTTTAATATCTTTGTATTCTTTTTTCTTTAAATATTCATTTTGGATCTCATCTTTTAGCTTTAAAACCGAATTCCTCAATTCATCTTCATCTATAGGCTTAAGTATAAAATCACTTACACCAATCTTTATACTTCTTTTAGCATATTCAAATTCATTATAACCTGTTATAACAATAACCTTTATATCTGGATATTTCTCCAATATACTCTTACTCATATCCAATCCATCTGTTACAGGCATGTTTATATCTGTTAAAATAATATCTGGCTTTTGTTTATTTATGAGATTTAATCCTTCAACTGCATTAGAAGCTTCAGCAACAATCTCCATGCCAATTTCATCCCAATCAATGCAATTTTTTATTAGGTCTCTTATAAGATGTTCATCATCAATTATCATAACTTTAATAATGTTATCCATAAATTAATTCACTTCCTTTAGAATATTCATCAGGGAACTTAATCTATCTTGAAACTCTAGGCATCTTGATTGTTATTTTAGTTCCAACATCTTTCTTGCTTTCAACAATAAATTCATGTTCATATCCATAGAATACTCTTAACCTTTCCTTTGTGGTTCTTACTCCAATGCCAGTAGTCATATTCTCATTTATATTTCTAACTTGTGATTCATCCATGCCAATTCCGTTATCTTCTAAAGTCAATATAACTTTTTCTTGCTCCTGAAAAGTTGATATTCTTATCTTTCCTTTATCTTCGCTGCTTCGAATACCATGATAAATAGCATTTTCAACCAATGGCTGTAATACTAACTTTATTATCTTAAAATCATCGCATCTAGGATCTAAGTCATATTCAACCTCAAACATATCTTCATATCTTATTTTTTGAATAATTAGATAGCTTTTTACTGTATTTATTTCTTCTTTTACTGTAATAATATCTTTTCCATTATTCAAACTTGTTCTATAGAATTTACCTAAAGCTTTTATCATTTCATATATTGTTTTATTTTTTCCGAGTAGAGCTAAAGAATTAATAGTATCAAAAGTATTATATAGAAAGTGAGGCTTTATTTGTGACATTAATAAATTTAATTCATTTTGTCTTTTTATCTTCTCATCTTTACGTATTTTATCTAGAAGTAAATTAATTTGAGAAATTGCAATATTATATCCTTTTTTTAATTCTCCTACTTCATCATTGTACGTTTTTATGTTAACAATATTAAATTCACCACTTTCAATCCCCTTCATTGATTCACTGAGTTTCTTTAAAGGCATTGTAATAAATTTAGATATTACTATAGATCCAATAATAATTAATAGAAAATTTATGATACTAAAACATAAAAGAAAATAATTAGTATATTTAGTTTGCTGTGGCGATTGGTTGTATTCTGCTACAGTTGTCAAATTCCAGTTATAGTCCGAATTTTTAAGGTTTGATATTATATAATCCTTATCTTCTATTCTTTCCTCTAAGAAAAACACTTTTGATTTAGACTCATTATAATTTTTTATTTCTCTTAGTATTTTAGAATCAGCCTCTGACCCTGTTATTAATTCATCTTTATCATTCTTTATAATCAATCGTGTTCCGTATTGGTTATTTAATTTCAGACTTAAATTATAGAACGCATTCTCATTCATGTTTATAATTATTAAACCAATCTTTTCGCCAGTATTTATATCATTTATTTCTCTTATGAGTGATACATAGTTATTACCATTGCCCTCAAAAAATCCTCCACCGTTTAATCTTAATATATATTTACCTTTACCCTCTAATAATTCATTATACCATTCAGAATTTTTAATCTTCTCAATCTGAAAATCCTTATAAAAAACATTTTCCGAATAATACTTATTTCCGTAATTATCCAATACATATATCGAAGATATATTAGAACTGAAATTCGTGAATTGTATTAGATAATTACTAATATTATCATCGACACTTCCTTCTTTCTGAATTTTCTTTAATGTATTTTGGACGTTATCACTTGATATAATCATCTTTGAAACGTTATTAACATTATCAATTATCATGCTAGTATTAGTTTCTGCGCTTTCTAAAACTTCAACCGAACTTTGTTTCATCTTCTCTATATTATAAATAGAATTTATTTTCTTATATGCAAATGTAAGTATGACTGTTGAAAGCACAAAAATTATTGAAAAATATACAATAATCTTTATACTTATTTTTGAATTTAAATATTTATCCTTCAAATTCTTTAATATAAACAATTTATTATACATTTAATCATACCTCATCATTCTATATTCACCATGTCTTTGGTAAAGTCTTCAGGACTTATTTGTCCTTTAAATAACTGACTAACTAATTCTTTCTCTTTGTTTCCTTTTTCCTCTCCCAAGTAAATATCACCATACAAGCTATATGATGCATTCTCTGTTAACTTCTCTAATTTTTTAGATAACTTATTTACATTGCTCGTATCACCGGTGTATTTCCATGCTGGAAGTCCAGAACCAAATTCGAAATATCTTTTTGATATTCTTTCGGCTATAAATTTTGCCGCATCAACAGCTTCTTTTTTATATTTTGTATTATTACTTACCATTAAGTGATCCACTGCTCCACCTAAAAATTCTCTATCATTACCTTTTCCGTCTTTAACTATCGGAAATTTCTTAACGATTACATTGTCCTTTATAGATGGATCCATATTTCCTATCTCACCGATGAACCAGTTTCCTGTATAGTACATAGGAATTTTTCCTTGTTTAAATAAAATCTCAGATTCATCTCTTGTAAGCTCCATACTTGATTCATTAAAAGCTTTTAAATCCATTAATTCCTTTAATTTATATGCAGCTTTTAATATTGTGTCACTTTTATTTGCACCTATATGAGAATCACCAGCTCCGCCTATTCCTCCTTCTCGTAACGCTAAGATATCATAATATAGAATTCCTGTCCAATTATCTTTTTCTCCCACTAAAAGGGGTGCTATACCTTTATTTCTAAAAGCTTTTACTGCATTTAAAAATTCATCATAATTGTCTGGTATTTTAATATTTGCTTCTGAAAAAAGCTTTGTATTGCAATAAAACGTTCCAACTGATAAGGTCATTGGTAATCCATATATGTTGTTATCATAAGTTACATTGTCAAGCATATCTTTATTAATCTTATCTTTTGTATCCTTATCTATATATTCATTTAGATTTAATACCTTTCCTGACTCTATAAATGGCTTACTAAAACCGCCCCCCCAAGAATAAAATATATCAGGCAGTTCATTTACAGCAAATGCTGTCTTTATTTTTGCTTTATACCGCTCATTTTCTACCGCCTCAATCTTAATTTGGACATTAGGATTAGCTTTATTCCATTCTTCCACCGTATCCTGAATTATCCTTCCATTAGCATCCATTTTGGTTTGTGACCATATGTGCCACATGGTTAATGTTATCTTTTCTTTATTCTCTGTGCTATTTGCGTTATCTAAAGAGCAACCGTTGAGACTAATTAAAAATATTAAAATTATAGGAAATAAAATTACTTTTTTAATAATTATCCCTCCCAAAGAAACTTATAATTAGATAGATAATAGTCAAGCAATCCATAACTTTACTACGATATCATCTAGTTTCCTCATTCATATTTAATAAACCTTTTTCTATATTCTTCTACATTCAAGTTTTCCTTATTTAACTATATCTGTATTAGGCTTTTCCTGCAAGCCTTCCAATTCTTCTTCAATTACAAATATACTTTCTATTTTACTAAAACAAAACTTCCTCTCTTAACACAACACAACTCAACTAAATATTAAACTTATTAATAACTTCATTTAGTCTTAAAGTTAATTCACTCTGATTCTGTGCATTAACCGAAATTTGCTCTACTTCATGGGTTACTTCATTTATACTATTTAATATTTCACTAGAATTATTTTTGGATTTCTCTATATTAGTTGAAAATTCTATCATGGCACTACTTACATTATGAATATTTGTATTTATTGCTTTTACCATAGTTGAAATTTCTTCGGACATCTCATTGATAAATTTAGCATCATTTTCATAACTTTTACTTGATTCTATCATAAACTCATAATCAGATTTCACATTTTGTTCTATATAATTTAAAATTCCTTTTGAATTCTCCGATAAATATTCAAAAACATTTTTTATTTCTTCCACACTTCCATGAATACCACTTACTGTAGCAATAGACTCTTCTGCTAGTTTTCCTACTTCATCTGCAACAACTGAGAAACCTTTTCCCATTTCTCCCGCTCTCGCTGCCTCTATTCTTGCATTTAAGGCTAAAAGATTGGTTTCAGAAGCAATACTTACTATAGATTCACTTAAACCTTCTATTTCTTTAACTACCTTTCCTCTCTCTATAGCCTCTTTAATTTTTTTATTTTTCTCTACATATATCTCTCCAGATAGTTGTATTGAGGCCTCGCTTTTTTCCATCATTTTACTTGATTTCATTTTTATATCTATTGATTTTTTAACCTCTCGATTTACTATTTCGGCTAAATTGTTCATATTTTCATTAATTTTTTTGATATATAAAACAAATTCCTCAGTTGATGAATTCGTTTGCTCAGCTCCTGTTGCTATCTCATCTGTAGCTTCATTTATAAAGGAAAGCTTTGAACTAATTTCCTGAACAGATGCAGCTAATTCTTCAGAAGATGCCGATAGTTCTGTTGAATTATCTAAAATGATCCTTATGAGTTCCCTTACATTTCGCAATGCTATATTAAGAGCACCTGCCGTTTGAGCAAATTCATCTTTCCCCTTAAGTATAATTTCCTCAGAAAAATTATACTTCGCAAGGTTATTAGCATAATTTTTTATTTTCTTTAATGACACTATTATATTTCTAGTCATTAAATATCCTAAAGCCACAGTAAGAATCAATCCCGTTATTATAAAAGTTGTTATTTGCATCTCTACCTTGCTGTATAAATCATCATTATCAATATTTTCATTCTTAGCTTTAATTGAACTATATTCCAATAATTTAGTTAGTGATGCTGCAACCTTACTTCGTGATACTGCTAATTTTCGATAATCTAATATAGCTTCGTCATAATTATTTTCTTTCACAAACTTTAGCAATGAATCGCTTTTCTCTTTATAATCTTTATAAACTTCATTATAATTAGAAAGCTCATTCTTTTGATAATCATCTAAATTTAATTCACCATATTTCTCTATTAATAAATTTCCTTGTTCAAATCCCTTGAAAATATCATCATTTAATTTTTTCATCATTAATTCATCTCTATCATAAATTAGACTTAATATATTATTATTTATTTCTAACGAATTTTCATTTAATCTATGTAAAATATCTGTAGATACAAGATCAGTATCATACATATCATTTGAAGCATTATTAATTTTACTTAAACTCTTCAGCCCTATGATTCCTACCGATGCAATAATTATAAATAATAGTGTGTATGAAAATATTAATCTTTTCCCTACACTAAAATTGCTCCAAAACTTCATCTACTAAACCTCCTATCAAATCTAGCTTAAAGCTTGTTTTTCATGTGTATCTCAAATTACTTATAAATTAGTCCCGATCACTAATTAATCTGCATATTAATTTAAATAGCAAGAAAAGGGATAACTCAATTTGAAAATATACTAAAGTAAATTTGAATACATTAATCATTTGAGTTATCCCTTATTAATTTTGAATTTTACGTGTATTTAATTATTATTTAGTTTCTGTTGTAAATTGCTTTTGCTTTTCTTTTCCGTATTCAACAACTTTATCTGCAGTTATCCATTTAACTGGCACTGGATAAACACCATCAACTTTTTCACCCTTTATTTTCTTATCTAAAGTATCTATTATAGTTTTACCTATTGCATAAGAATCTTGGTCAACGATTCCTGATATTAAATTAGTACTTACACCATTTTCCCAAGTTGGAGTATAGTCAAATCCAAAGTGATATATGCTTCCAGCTTTGCCTTGAGATTTTATAGCTTCCATTACACCTGTATCTGGCCCTTCTGATCCTAATGAGAATACAGCTACCATATCAGAATTTGAAGTTATTTGTCCTTCTAATTGTCTTTTTGATTCTGCCGATTGGTCATTATCTTGAATTGGTTCTAACCACTCAAAGTTCTTAGCATCTGCTCCCATTACCTTTTCAAAACCAGCTTTTATTCCTTCTTGTCTATATGTCATAGTTGTTTGAGTTAAGTTTACTGCTGCCATTGCAATTTTACCTTTTGTGATGCCTTTTTCTTTTAAAGATTTAGCACCATTTTCTCCAAGCTGCTCTCCAGCAAGCTTATTATCTGTTCCTATATAAGATGTTCTATTTTCTTTTGTTTTTACGTCAGCATCAAAAGTTACTACTGGAATTCCTTTATCATTTGCTTCTTTAACTTTTTTATCAAACATATCTGGATCCATTGGAGCAATAGCTATTCCTGCTGCTTTATTCTTTATAGCCTCATCAAGGAATCCTATATGCTTTTCGTTCTTTTGTGTCTCATTAGGTGGCGATGTTTTAACTATTAATTCATATCCTAAAGCCTTAGCCTCATCTTCAGCTGCTTTCTTCATTGGAGACCAATAAGCTCCTGTATCAACTATCGGAATAAAGTAAATAACCTTTTTTCCACTTGTACTTGCTGTTCCCTCAGTTTGTGTTTTTGTTCCACACCCAGCTAAGCTACCAACAATAAATACTGTTGATAATAAAGCAATAATTTTCTTCTTCATAAAATTTTTCCCCTTCCGTAATTCCAATTTTTTTAGATATGTTGTTTTGGTATATTTTATATAGCTTAATCCATTAATTTCTTAAATCATTAACCTCTTAGAATCTATTGAATTAAGCTTAAATAACACTTGATAATTAGCTTTTTTTCTTAAATAAACTTCCTTTTCTGTAGAAGTCAACAACTATTGCAAGTACAATAACAGCTCCTGTTACAGCTTGTTGTAAGAATGAGTTGATTCCAAGGATAGCTAATCCACTTTGGAATACTTGTATAGTAAATATTCCTACCATAGCTCCTCCGATTGTTCCTACTCCTCCGCCGAATTGTACTCCACCCATGATTGCACCAGCCATTGCAAATAAATCTGGACCATTTATTTCACTTGGAGCACCAACGTTTATACTTGACATTAGTAAGATACCAGCTATTGCAGCCAAAATCCCTTCTATTGCATACACTTTTATAACGTGCTTATTTACGTTTATTCCTGATAGTCTTCCTGCTTCTTTGTTTGATCCCACTACGTAGCAGTATCTACCGAATCTTGTATTTTTCATTAAATAAGCCATAACAATAACTATTAGGATAAATACTATAGTGTTAGTATGTATTATTGATATACCTACTTCTGTATTAGACATATTATAAAACCAATCTGGAACTCCTTTAATATAAATTCCATTTGTGAAGAATAATATTAACCCTCTTATAAGGTAGCTTGTACCCATGGTAAGTATAAAAGATTCTAATTTAAATTTTGTAATTAGGAATCCATTAAATAATCCCCAAAGTGCACCTACCAATAATCCTGCTAGTAAAGAAACTGGTATACTAACTCCCTTTACAGCTAAATAAGCTACTGTACATCCTGAAAATGCAGCTATTGCACCTATTGAAAGATCAACACCTCCAGTTATTATTACCATAGTAATTGCAACTGTCAGAATTCCTACTGTAGGAATCTGCCTTAAGAAATTGGACATATTTGCTGCCCCTAAAAAGTCAGGACTTGCAATTGAGAATGTTAAAATAAGTACTACAAGCACTAGATAAATTGAATACTTTAGAAATAAGTTTTTAATATTAAACCCTTCCATTTTTGTCTTAGTACCTTCCTCTTGAACAACTTTATTATTAATTGTTTGGTTCATCTTTATTAATCCCTCCAAGCGTAGCTAATTTCATTATCTTTTCTTGTGTCGCTTCTTCTCTGCTAAGTTCTCCCGTAAGTTTTCCTTCACACATAACATATATTCTATCCGACATACCTAATAATTCTGGTAATTCAGAAGAAACCATAATAACTACTTTGCCTTTTCTAACTAAATCATTCATTATATGATATATCTCAGCTTTAGTACCTACATCTATTCCTTTAGTTGGTTCATCAAAAATAAATATCTCTGAATCCGTGTTTAACCACTTAGCTAGTATTAATTTCTGCTGGTTTCCACCTGATAATGTTCCTGCCATAACATCAAGATTTGCTGTTTTAATCTCAAGTGCTTCCTTAAATCTTTCTCCAGTCTCTCTTAACTTTTTATGATTTAATACAAAATCTTTTAAGTTAGTTAGAGTTATATTATCAAGAACACTCATTACTAGTGATAATCCTTGGCTTTTTCTATCCTCTGTTAAAAAGCAGATTCCATTATTGATTGCATCCATAGGTGAATTAATCTTAACTTCTTTCCCATTGATCGCTATCTTACCTTCGCTTATTTTATCTGCACCAAATACAAGTCTCATAAGTTCTGTTCTACCTGAACCCACTAAACCAGCTAGTCCTAAAATTTCACCTTTTCTTGCTTTTAAGCTAACATTTTTAACTCTGTCAGCATAATCACTAATGCCTTCAACTTCTAAAACGTATTCTTTAGGTTCAAAGATCTCCTTAGGAAATAGCTCAGTTAAATCTCTTCCTACCATCATATTTATAAGTCTTTCTTGAGTTATTCCTTCTAGTTCACAACTTTCAATATAAGTACCATCTCTTAAAACAGTCGCTCTGTCACAAATATCAAAAACCTCTTTTAATCTATGTGATATATATATTGCTGCTACTCCTTCATTTTTTAGGGTTTTTATAACTTTAAAAAGGTTTTCAACATCTTTCTGAGATAACGATGTTGTTGGTTCGTCAAAAATAATTATCTTTGAATTTAAACTTATTGCTTTCGCTATTTCCACCATTTGCTTTTTTGCTGTTGGTAGTTGCATAACCAAGTCAGTAGCGTTTATATCTATCCCTAATTTTTGTATTATAGAATCTGTGTCTTCATGTAGTTTTTTATAGTCAACAATACCTAAGGTTTCATTTTTATATGGAAGTCTTCCCATATAAACGTTTTCCGCAACCGTCAATGTCTCTGCTAGATTTAATTCTTGATGAACAAATCCAATACCTAATTGTGCAGCTTTAGTCGGATTAATAACTCCACAATCAACTCCTTCAACAAATATTTGACCTTCATCCTGCGTATGAACTCCCCCAAGTATTTTCATTAAAGTTGATTTTCCAGCACCGTTTTCTCCCAATAAAGCATGTACTTCACCTTTTTTAATTTCCAGCTGCGCTCCCTTAAGAGCATAAACTCCTGGAAATCTTTTATGTATGTTCTTCATTTCTAAAAATACATTACTCAAGTTCTAACCACCTCAACTTTCTTAATTACTAATCGTTTTCATGATTTATTTTACAATAATGCGGGGACTAATTATATGTAATATCTTTACCTCTACATTTGATATCTTTACTTTTTAAACTAATTTTAAAAAGTTGTTATTTATTATAGACATTAAAACTAGACTTCTCTAATAACTTACCGAAATCACAAATATTTTTTTCCGAAACTATAAAAGTGAAGATAAAAAAAGCACCCCAAAATAGCGGAGTGCCTTTCAAAATATACTTTTTAACTACGGCTTAAATTATTTAGGTAATTCTACTTTTTGAATAGTACCATCATCATTGTATTTTAATTCAGTGAATTTTACGCAACGTTTGTTGTCTGCTCCACCTGATAAAGAACTATCATGATAGAATAAATACCATTTATCTTGGAACTCAACAATCGAATGATGAGTAGTCCAACCTATTACAGGATCAAGTATTTTGCCTTTGAAAGTATAAGGACCTTTTGGATTTTTACTCATAGCATATACGATAGAATGAGTAGTACCTGTAGAATATGAAAGATAGTAATTTCCATTATACTTATGAACCCATGGGCCTTCGAAATATCTTCTATCTTCATCACCAGCAAGTATAGGATTACCTTCTTCATCAACAATTGATATTTCTTCAGGGTCTGCTTTAAAAGTAAGCATATCATCATTTAATTCAGCTACTCTTGGTCCTATAGCAGGTGCTGTGGCAGCAGGGCCTTCACCGTCTGGATTAAATGTTCCAGTTTGCCATTTTTCTAGTTGTCCTCCCCAAAGGCCTCCAAAATAAACATATGCTCTATTATCATCATCCATTAAAACGGCAGGATCAATACTATAACTGCCAGGTATATAATTTTCTTGAGCTTTAAATGGCCCAGCAGGATTTGAGCTAGTGGCTACTCCAAGCCTGAAGATTCCATCCTTATCTCTTGCAGGGAAAAATAGGTAATATGTTCCATTTTTATAAGCAGCATCTGGAGCCCATAATTGTTGACTTGCCCATGGAATATCTCTTAAGTGAAGAGCCTCACCATTATCAATACAAGGTGAATTCATATCATCAATAGATAAAATGTGATAGTCCTCCATATTATATTGATCACCATTGTCGTTTGAAACCTGAATTTGATCAAGATCATGAGAAGGGTAAATATAGATTTTACCTTCATATACGTGAGCAGAAGGATCTGCAGTATAAATGTTGGTTACTAAAGGTTCATTTTGTTTTATTGCGTTTTTCATATGATTCTCTCCTATATCTTTTAATTTTTATCTATGAATTAGATATTTATAATAATTCCACATTTATTTCTAAAGCTGCCACTGATGTAAGCTCAAAGCTTCTCTTATCTGGTTGCGATATGCCAACAAATAATTTAAAATTCTTACTATCAAGAATTCTTTCTCCATCATCATTTACAACTTCAAAAGACTTTTTATTCAATTTCATTGTTACAGTTTTACTCTCATCTTTTTTCAATGAGACACGTTTAAATCCTGATAAGCTATGATTTAATACAGCATATTTTGATTCTAAATCTTTTACATAACATTGAACTACTTCCTCAATATCATATTCGCCTGTATTTCTGATCTCTATGCTAATATCAAAACTTTCAAAGTCAGATTTAACAGAAGGCACTTGTAAATTAGATAATTCTACGGTTGAATAAGTTAATCCATATCCAAATGGATATAAGCTCTCATGGTCTAGATACCTGTAAGTTCTTCCCTTCATTGAGTAGTCAGTAAATTCAGGAAGGTTAGCAGTATCTTTATAAAAAGTTACTGGCAACTTACCACTTGGAGAACATTTTCCAAATAATATATCTGCTACAGCGGTACCTCCATGACTACCTGGATACCATGCGTTTAAAATAGCAGCACATTTTTCTTCTGCTCCATTAAATGTTAAGGCACTTCCAGCTCCAAGAACAACTATAACTGGTTTTCCTACTTCAAGTACTTTCTCTAATAAATTTTGTTGTCTTCCTGGTAAGTTTAGGCTTTCTTTATCTCCTGCACCATAGCTATTGCCTGCATCTCCCTGCTCTCCTTCAATTGTAGAATCTAATCCTAAGCATAATATAACTACATCAGATCTTTCTGATACTGAAATCGCTTCGGATAATCGATCGTCTGGCCTTGCTAGGTCTTCCACTTTATCTTTAAATAGGTGACATCCTTCAGAGTAATATACTCTCACGTCATCACCAACTGCATTATGAATTCCTTCTAATATTGTTGTATACTTAGATGCTGTTCCAGAATAATTTCCCTTTAACATTACTTCGCTATTTGCATTAGGACCAATTACTGCTATTGACTTTAAGTTTGACTTATCTAATGGAAGGGTTCCATTATTCTTTAGCAATACCATAGATTTTCTGGACGCTATTAAGGCAATTTCATTATGATCTTTACAATCGTTTACCTCATACGGTATCTTGTTATATTCACACTCTTCATCAAACATACCTAATTTAAATCTTGTTGTCATTAATCTTTCTGCAGCTGTAGTTATTTGTTCTTCAGTTACTAAACCTTCTTTATATGCTAATAACAAATTAAGATACATATTTCCACAATTAAGATCACAGCCATTTTCTATTGCTAATGCCACTGATTCAGTCGCTGTGCTAGTAATCATATGATGCATATGGAAATCTGCAAGAGCCCAACAGTCAGATACTACATGTCCTTTAAATTCCCATTTGCCTCTTAGAATATCTTTTAAAAGAGTTTTACTGCCACAGCACGGTTCTCCATTTGTACGATTATAGGCCCCCATTACGCTTTCAACATTTGCCTCTTTTACACATGCTTCAAATGCTGGCAAATATGTTTCATATAGATCCTTATTATTCACAACCGCGTTAAATTCATGCCTTAATCCTTCTGGTCCACTATGCACTGCGAAATGTTTTGCACAAGCAGCTAATTTCAAATACTTTCCTTCTCCTTGCAATCCCTTTATGAATGCAACTCCTAATCTAGATGTTAAATATGGATCTTCTCCATAGGTTTCATGTCCACGTCCCCATCTAGGATCTCTAAAAATATTTACATTCGGAGACCAATAGGTTAATCCCTTATATATGCCTCGGTCGTCTTTTTTGCTATATTCATTGTATTTCGCACGGCCTTCTGTAGCAATAATATCTGCAATCTTTCCTAAGAATTCTTCATCAAACATAGCCGCGAGACCGATTGCCTGTGGAAACACAGTTGCTGTCCCAGCTCTAGCTACCCCGTGAAGCCCTTCATTCCACCAATTATATTCTGGTACATTTAAATGTTTTATTGCTGGTGATTGGTACGTTAATTGCTCCGCTCTTTCTTGTAATGTCATCTTTGATACTAATTCTTTTGCTGCCTTTGCAGAAAATTCATGAATATTTTCTTGTTTGCTATTCATATATACCCCTCTATTCTTTAAATAATCATGGAGATTTAAATTTATACTACAATATTCATTTGATAATTTAATAATATAAAATTTATAGTTGACTTAACAAGAAAGTATTTATATAATTGTAGACAAAATTTACTCTCTTGGAGGAATTCTATGCTAAAATATGAGTCATACCATTTTGGTGAAAATACTCTTTTTTCTCACTACCATCCAATTAGCCTTAATTACCCTATTCATCTGCATCGGAGCTTTGAATTTATATATGTTATGGATGGAACCCTACAAGTCTATGTTAACAATAGAAACTTTAACCTAAAAAAGGATGACTGTATACTAATTTTACCTTACGAAGTCCATTCCATTTCAACAGAGAAATATTCCGACGCACGTATTTGCATATTTTCTCCTGAATATATAAAAACATTTGATAGTATGATTTATGGTAAATTTCTCGAAAATCCAGTTTTTAATTTATCCTATAATGCTCAAGCCCTTATACTAGACAAAATTTTCAGAGATAATGTTAATGTGCTCCAAATGAAAGCCTGTCTCTATCTATTATGTTCTGAAATTATGGAATACACAAAATTACTTGTTAGTGTTAAAAATGATTACGAATTATTACATAAGATCCTTAACTATATTCAAGATAATTTTGCTAAAGATATATCATTAAAAAGTGTTGCTGATGAATTTTGCTATAGTTACACTTATCTTTCTAAATACTTAAATAATGTACTAGGAATATCATTTGTAGATTTTGTTAATCAGAATAGAATTAATTATGCTGCATATTTATTAAAAAATACAGATGAACCTATAACAGATATTGCATATAAGTGCGGATACTCAAGCATACGGTCTTTTAATAGGAACTTTTTCAACATCGCTGGTAAGACTCCTAAAAATTATAGGAACTCTTAAGTTATACACCTGAAGAAAAATACTAGGAACAATAAATGTTTATTACAATAGTCTTTAATTATTTTCCTAGGAAATAATTAAAGATCTATTAAAACTAAGTTGATTTAGGCCTCCTCTACATATGAAAAATAATCAAAATCTGCATACTTATTCATACCAGATAAATCCTGGCACGCAACTCCAACAAAAGCTCCTGTGAAAGCCCATGAGCCTTTAATTGCATCATCTGACAATGTACTGGCATCATAAACCTTTCCTATAGGCCTCCAATCATCCTTATTAGTAGCAAAGAAAAATCTAAGTTCACCAAAGCTTACTTCTACTTTTAGATAGACACGTTCTGCATCCACTATCAAAATGTTATCATCCTGAACCATTGACTCGGATAAATCATTATTTATGCTGGCCAGTATGCCTATGCATTTGCCCCCTAATTCTTCATCCGTGCTTACCCTCAAATAATAGTAATTTTCTGTGTTGTAATAGCAAATTAATCCTGCAAGCTGCAACGTTGTTTCAGGTTCAAATTCAAGACAGGTCTCAGCACAATAAACAAAATTCTGCTGACGTCTTGCAATCATACTTTGAGTAAATTTCGAAAACATTGATTCTTTTCCATACAATCTCAAGTAACCTGGTCTTTCAGTAAGTGACATAAAGGTCTCTGCCGGAACTCTTAATGACTGAAAATTTATATCTAACGAGGCATTCTCAAAATCGTCATATTGTGAAACTAAATCAATTTCTTCACTATTTGATTCACCTTTATTGTTATTGTTAATTTCTATTTCCCATGAAGGTAAATTATCTATGCCAGAAGATAAATACAGCCAATCATCTTCACGCCATTCTATCTTTTGCATAGCTGTTTCTCTTCCAAGAATGCAACGATCTGTTTCAGGAAGAGGCCTTCCACAAAGATGGACCATAAACCATTCATTATTCGGACCTTCCACTACGCTTGCATGTCCTGCCTTTTGAAGTAATTTATGCATATCGCTACCCGCAGAAGTAAGAATTGGATTTTGCGGATGAACCTCATAGGGACCTGTAATTTTCCTTGAGCGAGCAAGAGTTACAGCATGTTCATAGCTAGTACCTCCTTCAGCAACCATTAGGTAGTAGTAACCATTACGCTTGTATATATGCGGCCCCTCAGAACAACCTAAATCTGTTCCTTTAAAAATATTCAGTATTGGGCCAACAAGACATTTGTCTTGTTCATCATATTCTTGTAGAAGATGGCCAGCAAAGCTATTCTTTCCTATACGATTATCCCATTTCATGTTTATAAGCCATTTTCTGCCGTCATCATCATGGAATAGAGACGGATCAAAGCCGCTGGAATTAAGATAAACCGGCTCTGACCAGTCACCACAAATATTACTTGAGGTTACCAAATAATTATGAGTATCCTTAATATGTCCGTTGTTGTTTACTATTGTATATATTAAGTAAAAGATACCATTATCATAAGACAGACATGGCGCCCAAATTCCACCAGAATCAGGAACACCCAACATATTTAACTGAGACACTCTGTTCAAAGGATGTGCTACAAGTTCCCAGTGAACTAAATCTTTGGAATGATGAATTTGAACCCCCGGAAACCATTCAAAAGTAGAGGTTGCAATATAGTAGTCTTCCCCAGCTTTACATATAGAGGGATCCGGATTAAAGCCTTTTAAGATCGGATTTTTAACTTTTAACATACTTCTCCTCCTTAAGTTAAGATTTTCGTATTAATATCATACTATTTCAAAATTTCCTTAGAAACAATGTCATATGTTATTACTTAGTGTACAATATTACTGTAATTAGTTATATTTATATGTATAACATGAAAAGTAATGTATGATATTAATATAAATATCCACCGATTTATAGATTTAAGAAGAGGTAAAAAATTATGAACATGGTTGAAATAGAATTAAATCCATACTTGGTCTATTGTCTATATGACGAATCAATAGCCACACAAACTCCTGGAAAAGAATATAAATCTAGAGTAACTAGATACCATGAATTAGAATTTATCACCAATGGCTCTGGCACCATGAAGGTTAATGATACTGTCTATAATTTAAAACAAGGAGACTTATTCTATTATCCCCCAGATACAAAAATTACCGGAACAATGCCCTACGGGTATATATTAATAATATTTGACCCCTATTTTAATCAGAAAAACTTTCTTCAATATCAGGAAAGGAGAAAAGCTTTAGGCGATGATTTAACTTGTGAAAGTAATGTGAGTAGGGAAACTCTACCTATACCTTCACATATTAATATGAGTAATTTTAATATATATAAGTCTATATTCAAGAAAATTTTTACAGGCTTTGTAAGAGACGGCAATACTCTAGAAAATAAAATTGCTTTACTACAGCTCTTATTAGAGTTAAAGACTGAGCTATTTAAAACTTCTAATATTGATTCCTTCAGCACAAAATCTTATTATAAAAAAATAATAAAGTGTGTAAAAAATATAGACACTACACCTGAAACAAATTATTCTCTCGATGAATTAGCAACGGAAGTTGAATTGAGTAAGAATTTCTTATGCACTGCCTTTAAAGAAATTGTAGGAGTTACTATCTTCTCCTATATACATGAGAAGAGAATAGAAAAAGCGAAGGCCATGCTTATAGAAACTCAATCAAGTATAGAAGAAATTGCTCACCATTGCGGCTTCGAAAACATGTCCTATTTCTACAGAATGTTTAAACGATATACAGGAGCATCACCTTCTAACTATAGACAACATTACAGACTATAATATTAGGTGCAACAAAAAGGGACTATACAAAACTTATCAATTTCTAATTAAATCTGATAAATTTTATATAATCCTTTAAAACTCTTAAAGTATTGATATCACAGTATTTTCTTTTTGGCGGAGAGAAGGGGATTTGAACCCCTGATAGAGTTGCCCCTATACACGCTTTCCAGGCGCAATCGAGAAAATTGCAAGCTAAAAGCGCAGTATTTCTCTGCCTTCACACGACATTAAGTTTGAATATCCTATCGTTGTTATTGCTAACAATATTATACTTTTGTGAATAAGATGTCAACATTTTGAAGTGAATAATATAATTTTGTTATTAATAAAAACTTACATCTATATTATAGGTATTAGTTTAATTGACCTAGCTTTCTGCATAGACATATTTATATATTCTATTTAAATACTTTTATATGGCGTTTATACTGCTACACCCTTTATAATTTCCTCTCTAGATTTAATATTTATGCCAATATTCCTTTGCATGTTAATTATATGGTACTTATATTCTATTAACCTTACAAACAAGAAAATCCAATATTAATACAACTAATTACTGTATATATTGCATTGCTTGTATATACGTATAATACAAGATAATAAAAGTACTCACCTTATAGATGAATACCTTCATAATTGTTAATGTATATTTTTAAAGGAAATAAGAAAGCAACCACTATTCCTAATTTCATCCCTAGAGAACTTGAAATGGTATTAATATGTTTTATCGCTCTTCTCTAAATTGCTCTCTTTAAATACTCATCAATTTGACTTTTACATGCAATATTTTTACTAATTTCTTCTACTATGTAATTTCTAAACTTATTATTATTTATAACTTGTGGGAAAAATATACTACTCATTCCTATTAGCAACCCACCTACAATTTCTTCATTACTCATGTGAAATTCATTTACTATAATCTTTACCATATGAGATGATCTCATAAACTCCTTTTTTACATCATAATACTCCTTATAAAAATACAATATTCCTAAGCTATTAGTCTTAATGTCTGCAATCAAATTGTCAAATGTATCTTTATATACTTCTATATAATTAATATCATTATTTTCAATATTATTTTCATTTTTATTCAATAATTCAAATGAATTATCAAGTTTATCCATAATTGTTTTATTCCCTTGTATTAATTCATCTTTTATAGATATAATTTGACTTATACTCTCTATAGATTTATTTAATTCATTTTTTATTTTAACTAAATCATCACTGGCTGAAACTAACTTATCTTTAGTTGATGACATTTCTTTTTCACCTACAATTGACATAAAAATAGCTATAACTGATAACACTATTCCAACTAAAGTTGCACCAAATGAAAATTGTACAGCCATATCTGAATTTGAATAATTTCTAACTGTGAATAAACAAATTCCTATAATAGATGCTATAATACCACAGTAGGTAAAATGTAACTTTAACTCAATGTGCTTAATTTTCAATTCATCTTTATCCATAAATAATTCCACCTTTCCATTGAATACAATATTCTACATAAAGAGTTAAACTCCTTTAAATAATAAAAGAACCCTATTTCTAGAGTTCTATAAATACACTTTTACTAAATTTTATTCATCTTCCTTAGTAATATCTTTAACTTTATTTGTCATTGAATTTAATTCATCTAAAATTTTATTTCTTTCTTCATTTACTTTTTTTAATTGTTTAGTTAAATCTTCTGTTTCTTTTATTGTTACATACATTAATTCTTCAACCGACTCAACTTTTCTTAATTTAATCTTTCGTTGAACTTTTATTTCTGGTTTATATGAATATAAAAAATATTTCCATAATGGAATACTTTCAGGACAAACATCCTTATACTCCTTAGTTATTAATTCTTTTGTTTCCTCATCAATCAATGCCCATGTTTGTTTAAAATAATATTCTCCCATTTCGTCAGGTATGTATACTCCATCTTTATCCAATAGATATTTTTCATGATCATATACTCTTAGTTTTAATGATGCCGTAATACTTAGAAGTTCTTTAATTTCTTTCTCAAGATTAAACATTTTTTTATCTCTTCTGGTTTCAAGATAAAAAATAAGAAATATAATTCCTATCACATATACCATCATCAACATAGTATTTGAATCCATTTATATCTCACCACCTTCCATATAATACAATTATACAAAAGTAAACAAATTCCTTTTTAATTCCAAACTATTCTTATTAAAATTTACATATATTTAAGAAATATCGCTATTCAGTGAGTTATTTTATAAGTAATATAGTTACAAAAAACTCTTATCATATGTTATAATTTATTTAAGTTATTGTTTTAATTTATTCAAATATTTAGTATAATGTACTGGAAAGCAGTACTTTTTATTAAAAATAGATAGTAAACCGCTTATAATTTATCTAATATAAAAGAAAAAACTTAGTATTCGCAGTACTAAGTCATCCTATAACATTTTTTGTTTTAGGGCTATCAAATATTGATTTACAAGAAAGAACGTCTATCTATCAATTGGGAAGTCGTTCTTTTTTGATTTAAAAATTAATTTAAATCCTTTCACACTGACATCAACCTCAAATTCCGATTCTATGTATTGATTTTTTGAAGCTTTATTTAGAATAATTAGCCTAATGCATTGCAACAATTTTTTTATTTCATCCTTCAACATTTAACCACCCCACTTAGACTATATACAATAGCCCAAGGTGAAAATGTCAGCCACCATGAGATTATTATAACAGAGAATAGGAAATAATTTAAGCTTTATTTTAATCAACGAACATTGGTTCTCATATATAATATTTTAGTATAATAAAAGCACCTATACTCCTATAGATGTTATAAACCAATTACATTATATAATTTTAAAAACCTTTTAATATAGTTTTATCAATTTATGTTTTCTACATAATTTTTAAATAACTCTTGTAGCTGCTCCATAGAATAATATTTCTTCGGATCATCTGCACTTCTAAAAATATACCCCCGTTTTTCATAGAATAATGGGATTGTTTCAAGCCTTAATTTATCAAATATAGGACTTTTCATTTTTCTCTTATTATTTGCATGACATGGAATTACTCCTAATTCTTCAAATGATATACTAATATCCTTTTTAACCATTATGCTATCCCCTGACTATATAATTTAAAAGAGCAACATTATGTTAAATGCTACTCTTTATTTATATCTTTTAATTACCAGCCTTTTCTACCAGAATTAAATGCTAAGTTACTGCTTACTGCTGGTGTAATCATCTTTCCAACCTTTTGTCCATCTAAATTTAATGTAACATTAAACGCTTCCTTTAAAGAACTTATTTCGCTTACCATAGACTCCATTGCTGATAACACCCTATCTAAATTACTTGCAGATCCTATTCCTCCACCTGAAGCATTAAGCCCTAACTCATAACTACCTGCATTAACATTTGGGATTGCTGCACTTGCTAAAGCATTTGCTTGCCTAGATATACTGCCTATAGTATCTCCAATACCTAGTCCAAATCCCTCACCAGTATAATTTCCTAATGCTCTCATAACTCTACTTGGAGAATGAATATCTAGCGCATCTTTAACGCCATCTGTAAAACTATCACATAATCCACCTATCCAACCTGTCATTCCATTCCAAGCATCTACAATACCTTGTTTAATTCCTGCTACTATATTAGTACCTATTTCAACCATTTTGGAAGGTAAATTCGTAAAGGTATTAACTATTCCATCAAATACATTTTGCATGCCTGTAGTGGCTGTCGTAAGCATATTAGAACCCCATGTAGTAACTGTAGATATTATATTACCAAATACTAAGTTAATATTATCTGCTATTGATGTTAAGATATTTTGTAACAATGCTAGTATTCCGTTCCATACATCACTAAACAATTGTTTAATACCTTCCCAGGCACCTTGCCAATCGCCTTTTATTAAAGCCAAAGCTACATTTAATAGATCCTTTATAACATTCAAAACAGTTTGTATTACTGCTGAAATTCCATTCCATACATCTGTTGCGACTTTTGCAATATCATCACCAAATTGCGCCCATATTGCTTGTGCTACTTGTACAAATTGAGCTATTATTCCCTGTATAATTGTTATAACTTCACTTATTGTAGTTTTAATCTGGTCCCATGTGGAATTCACACTATCCCTAAATCCTTCATTATTATTGTATAAGGCTACAAATGCAGCCACAAAACCAGCTATAACTGCAATTACAATTCCAATAGGTCCTGTTAATGCTGTAATTGCTGCTCCTAATGCCCCTGTTACACTTGCAGCACTTATTCCTGCCGTGGATATCGCTGTAATTATCGGGGCCAATCCTGCCATAACTCCTATTAATATTCCTACTACTGATACTATTGAAGCTATAGTTGACGCCAAAGTTGGATTATCAGCTATAAATTTAGCTATTTCTTCAATTATATTTGATATAACAGTAAGAACTGGCGCTAATGCAGTCATTAAATTTGATATTGCTGTTTGCATTTGAATTATTGGATTCGAATTTAAAGATTCCGTTGCTGAATTCAATTTATTTTGATTTTCTTCAGTACTCATTAAATGGTCATTCATTCCCAATAAAGTATTTGTTATATTACTTCCCTGATCTTCCCACATAGTACCAAACAACTGGACTCCTAATGCATTTCTAGTGGTATCATCACTTACATTAGTCAACGCTTGTGCAACTTCTTGCATTGCCTTAGTACCATCTTCGCCACCTTTAGCTACCGCTTGTCCCCAGCTTTGTAATTGTTGTTGGGATATACTTGTATTTTTTAGCAATCCTGCTGTTGTATTATCTATACTCACACCGAACTCAGCCATTCTTATACGGCCTTCTTTTAAACCATCTAATAAATTATCTATATTCCATGTTCCAGTATCTACACCAGCTGCCATTATTGCTTGGATTTCTTGAGCATTATATCCGGCCATTTTTAATTGTGTTCCATATTCAGTTATTATATCTAGTTGATCTGGTGGAAATCCCATCTGTAATAACGAGTACGTTAGAGCAAGAGCATCTTGGTCACTAATTCTTAAAGTTTTTGAAAGTTCATTTGTTTCTTGAATTAACTCTGTGAAATCTACATCTCCATATGCAGCAACTATTGTAGCCGCGCCTTGAACAACGGCTGCATTACTTTCGTCACTTGCATCTTTATTTAATGCCCATTGCCTACGAACACCTTCAATCGCGGATTCTGAATCTACCCCATATGTTTCAACTGTACTTATAGCATTTTTTACACTTTGAACGCTCTCTTCAGGCACATTAAATGAAATATCAATCTGTGTATTAAGACTAGAAGCTTCTAATGATTTTTCAACTATTTCACCTATACCCATTCCAGCTGCAGCACCTGCTGCTAAATTAGTCAATTCATTTCCTAACCCTTTAACTGATTCCTCTGCCTTATTAACTTCTTCTGGTATTTTAGACATATCCTCTTTTAAATTTTTTATTGAATTACCATCATCAATTTTTGCGAGGGATTGCTTTAATTTTCCTAATGATGCCTCAGTAAACTGTATTTCTCTTTGAAAAGCTCTATATTGTTGTTCTCCTATTTCACCTTTAGCAAATTGTTCATCTACTTGACTTTGAGCATCTTTTAAAGCTTTTAACTTTTGACTAGTAATTTCAACTTGCTTTCCTAGTAATTCTTGTTTTTGAGCTAAAGCTGCTGTATTACCTGGATCAAACTTAAGTAATCTATTTACATCAGTTAATTCCTTTTGTATGCTTATACTTTGACTAGTAACATCTGATAAGGATTTTTTAAGACCTGTGACTTCCCCATCAATCTCAATAGTTATACCCTTAATTCTATCTGCCATATTTTCACCTCAATTTCTTATATTTTTTGTTTTATAATACTTCTCATAGTTCAAAATAAACACGAATAAGCCTATCACATCGAGCCTTGAACAAGCCTATTTCCTATTATAGTGAATTAATGTTGACCTTGATATTTTCTTCATATAGAGCGTATTAGGAGGCATAACACCCCCTTATGAAATTTTTTATTGTCGCTCTATTGGAAGAAGTTCCACTCCCCGGTCTCCAACCGATTAATATTTTTGGTTGAAGGTGGGGGGGATACTTTATTTTTTGATTTCAAAATATTCTTCTGCTAAATCAATAAGCATATTAGTGTAAGCATCAGCAGGTACACCAAACGCAAATATACTTTTAGGCTCACCATATTTTGAATCTAATTTTCTTTTTAATTCCTGACTTATATGTGATGCTCCGATATTATAAGGTGTATGCTCCTTCATATAAGCTTCATGATCTTCCTTCTTTTTCTTTCTCTCTTGATTAACCTCGTATGCTGTTGTATAGAATATTCCTCTAACATACTCATCAAGGCTCATTCCTAATTGATTAGCTTCACCCTGTAATGCTTCAACTGTTGAGTTATCTGTCTCAAACTCTGCTACATTACAATCTGTTTCAATTGTTCTTTCATATCCTTCAACAATTATATTTTTTAGTTTCTTTCTGTTATTAATTGCATTTCTAAAATACCCATTCCTTAACTCTAACACTTGTCCAGCAAACACTACTTTATTCTCCATATACCTGTCATACTCGCCACTAAGTCTCCAATCCAATACAATCTTTATCTTAGGAATAATACTCTCTTCTCTTAACTTATTAGCTGCTTGGTACTTCTTTATTCTCTCTACTTCTAATGCTGCCGCTTCTTTTTCTCTTTCAGTTTTTTTGTTAATTACTTTCATTGTTATATCTCCCTTCTTATTTGTGATAATTCTTTCATTAACTTTTCTCTTTGACCTTCAAATAACTTTTTATTACCAGTTCTTTGTTGTAGATTGCGTATAGCTTTCAATTTATCAGTTATCGATTCACATCTTACAACTGCTGCTCTATTATTTCCTATCGATTTGCCATAATATCTCATATACTTCTCACACTCCTTTACATATTCAAATTTGAATTAATATTGTCATTTGCTTTTAAAGTCTTTTTGTCA
Source organism: Clostridium chromiireducens (assembly GCF_003575225.1). Taxonomy (NCBI): domain Bacteria; kingdom Bacillati; phylum Bacillota; class Clostridia; order Eubacteriales; family Clostridiaceae; genus Clostridium; species Clostridium chromiireducens. Next base: position 91,663 of record NZ_QXDJ01000009.1, read on the forward strand.
TGTTCGACTAATATTTTATTTTTATATAATTCTTTATTCTTGATCTTTGATTTTTCTTTGTGCCTATAATCTTTCATCCCAACAGACTTATAAAATATTCCACATTTAGATATCATACTTTCTCATTCTCCTTTTCCTTAAACTTCTTTTCCCAGTATCTATCCTGAGCAGCTTTTACCTTGTCCTTATTCTTCGCCCTCCATTCTTTCATATAAGCATTTCTTTGTTCTTTTGCTCTTGTATTCAATATAAATTTCCCCCTTAACTTTCCTAAATTTCCTTCCAATATGATAAAATTATCTTTGGAAGGAGGTGTTAAAATTGTTTTCATTTTGGAATTCATTAACTAATACTGATAAAATTCAGATAATAGCTATAATTTTTAGTAGTTTGTTATCATTTATTTCTGTCTGTATCGCTTTGGCCACTTTAAAACAAAATAGCAAAATAACACTAGATTCAAATAGAGCATACATAGTTTTTTATATTGATAAAAATCGTACTGAAATAACTTACAACTTAATATTAAAAAATTTTGGTAAAACCGGAGGTCGATTAATAAGTTTAGAATTAGATCCACCTATAGACTATAAAAAATCTAATATTAATGTAAATCTAAAAACTATTGCTGATTATACCAATATATATCTAGCTCCAGGTCAATCAATAAAAAGTGCTTTTGATTTCAGGAACTATCCTAACACTACTTTAAATATTTCAATAAAATACGAAACTTGTGGGAAAATATATAGTGAATCTTATGTTATTGATTTAGATTATTCAAAAAGTATACTAAAATCTTCACCACAAATTAAAGATACTACTGATGCTCTTAAACATATTAGCGAAAATATTCGAGAAGTTTCTGACAAGCTATCTTAACAGATTCATATACTTGATTTTTATTGTATCTATTATCATTTATTCTAATTTCAAGCCGTATAGCTTGAGATGCGTCAATTATTGTATCTCCATTAATTACAGCTATTCCGTCATTAACTTTATTAATAATTGTACTTTGTATTGGATAAATATTTTCTAACTGCTCTTGATATGGTACTTCTTGAGCAGTTTTCTTTTCTAGATAATCCATTCTAAAATCCTCCTTTACAATATTTTGATAAAACAAAAAGGCCACGGTCATAAATAACTAAATCTATTTTTTAGACTTAGCTAAATATTCCCGCAGCCATTAAATTCTTAATGCTTTCCACTTATAAAAGTGGGGTACTTAAATATTAAGTTTTTTTATTTCTATCTTTATATTTATTATAACATAATATTGCCTTCAAGTATAGTATTTTCAACGGTTTAATGGTTATTTTTTATATATTTATCATGTTATTTTTAGAATTGCAGTAGACAGTTTAGACAATTTCAAATTCTACTGTCTAACCTTTTGTCTACCTCTAAACTCTCTATATTACTTATATTATATCTCTTTAGACAAATTAGACAGTATATTATATATAAATATATATTAAAAAATAATATATATAATATAAAATATGTGAAATTTAATTTTAACTGTCTACTGTCTACTACGCTATAAAAAATCTCAAAACCATTGATATTACTAGCTTAAGTCGGTAGACACTTGCATGCAAAAAAGGTAGACACTTTTGACTGTCTACTTGTCTAAACACCGTTTAATCTATTGGTATTGTTAGCCTAAAGTGAATTTTTAATAAATCTTTATATTTCATAAAACTGTCTATTTTTTTACATAAAGAAAAAATCCCTTACAAACTTTAGTAAAGGATAAATAATAAATTATTTTTTCATATATGCAATTGTGCTTAAATATTCAATCAAGGACTTTTCTATCCTGGCATACTCATCTTCCGTAAAATCTTTTATATCAGATCCGCTCTCTTTTAATAAAATAGCTATTGCTTTTTGTCTATTATTTTCTTCCCATTCACTTGGCTTAACAAATAATTGTTTAAAATATTTATCTGTATTATAATTATCATCTTTTTTTCTAGCCTGATCTCGTAAATAATTAGATAATTCATTCATTTCAGCGTAATCCTGATATGGCTCAGATAAATCCCATTCTAATAACTTCATTGGTGCAACATCAAAATAATTAGAAATTTTATATATTAAATCTATAGAAGGATTTGTCTTAACTTCCTTTTCTAATTGCTGAATATATGCTCCACTTACCCCTAACATATCGCCTAGTTTACTTTGCGATATCTTATTATCTTTTCTTAACTTTTTCAAATTCTTACCTAAATAACCATTATTCATAACATACCTCCTATTGATATTATAAACCAAGAATTCAAAAAAATAAACTCAGTTTAAATATTTTCTTGTATAAACTAAGTTTGTAATATATAATATAAATATAAACTAAGTTTATAAGGGGAGGTGAGACAATGGGCAAAGAATTAATAAAAGCTAGAATTGATGCAGGATTAAAAGCAAAAGATGTATCTAAAGAGTGTGGTATATCAAATGCTTACTATTCAAAACTGGAAAATGATAAAGCTCTAAATCCAAGTAAAGATTTAATGATTAAAATATCTAGAGTTTTAAAAAAACCAGTAGAACAACTTTTCTTTTCTGAAAATTAACCCCGCCTCAAATTTGAAGCACCCTCGAAATTATGTCGAATCCTATCTATAAAATTCTAAACCGACACTGCAGAGCAATAACAAAAGTAAGTCGCAATGATTTACAAAATTAAATTATGGAGGTATAGAAATATGCAATTGCAACTGAAATATAAAACTGATGCCGAAAAAGATAAAATGATTAAGATATTATTAGCCTCGGCAACTGTAAAAAAAATTAGTAACCCTTATAGGTCAGGTAAATTTTATAGAATTTATTTAGATGTTGAGTAACTGGAGGTGTAAAAAATGAATCTTAGAATTTATGCAGAGTATGTACAGCTTATGAAAAAATATAATAAAACAGTGACATTTAAAGGATTGATGCTTTTTAAAGCAGCTTTCAAGTAATAAGTAGGTGAACGCCTTTGAAATTAATTAAATTTACTATAGAAGAAATGGAAATATGCTTTTCTGCATTGGCCTATATGCTTGCAGATCGTGAAGCAAGCGAAAAATATAAAAATATATTATTAGATATTAATGTTGAATTTCCACATAAGAATCTTGACATCATTTCAGATACTCTAAAAAATTATCAAAGTTCTGAAAATATGTTTTTTGATTTTGAAATTGTTAAAAGTCTTTCTAAATTAGAGCAATGGAATAATTTAAAAGAATATTCACAATTGAAAGAAAGTGAAATTTATTACAATGCCTTTATAGATAGAATAAAGGGAAATCTTGACCAATTAAATGATATATCATTAATAAAATTCGCTGATAACAAGCAAGCCTTTTTATCGTTTGTTAATGGGAATTTAAGAGCCCTAATCAATAGCACTGATAAGAGAAGATTTGCTTATTGGAATGGGAATACATGGTCTTTATTAACAGATGAAGAGACACAAATAATTTATGGTGATTTCATAAAAAAATGCAATTTTGAGTTGTCTTTAAATCAAAATTCTTATGAATATAAGGATTGGGTTGAATTAGATAAAAAGATAAACAAATGGGATACTAGCCGGAACATGAAAGAAGCCTTGGATAAAATAAAACGCGAAAGTTCTCGTATCATTGATTTGAAAAAATATGATTTAAACAATAATATTATCTGCTCTAATGATGGAAAAATTATAAATTTGAATACTGGTGAAATAAAAAATGCAACCAGGAATGATATGATACTTTTCACATCGGAATATAAGCTTGTTGATAAAGAGGACTCAATAAAATTTATGTCTGAGAAGATGAATATTTATTTAGACATAATAGGCAAAGAAAGACTTGATTTTATTCTTAATCTAATAGCGTATAAGATGCTAAACAGAAGCTTACAAGCAGCAATTTTTATGATTGGTACTGGTGCAACTGGGAAAAGTACTTTCAAGAGCATTATTAGAGATCTTTTTAGAGCTGAAAGTTCAACAATACCATATGATTATATGACTACCATGAATAGAGGTAATAGTGACGCATCTAGAGACGATATTCTTGCTTCACTAGACAACAAGAAAATTGCTTTTTGTAGTGAGGGTGAAGAAGAAAAAATAATATCATCTGCTAAATTTAAAAAAATATTATCTCATGCAGATGAATCTGCTAGAAAAACAAATGAGGGATTAACTAATGTTAGCTTACAAAACCTTGACATTATTTTTGATACTAACGCTATGCCTTCATTTACAACTATGGATGCAGCTATATCAAGAAGATTAATTTTTGTTAAGTTTGATAATCCTATTCCATTAGAAAAGAGAAATGCTGACTATTACAAAGATGAAATATTGCCTAATTTTGATTATGTTTTTTCATATTTTGTTTATAGAGCGATAGGACTGATTGGCGAGAAATTACATATTCCTGAATGTGTAAAGAATGATACTTCACTAAAATTATCAGAAGTAGACTCTCTATTGAGCTTTTCTAAGAAGGTTATAACACCTTTTGAAGGTGGTTATATAAAGTACTCCGAATTTGAAAAAGAATATCTTAACTTTTGCGAAGAAGAAGGTTTAGAAAGTGTTATTCCTTATAGTTTTCAAGACAATGGTGATAAAAAAAATCAAACAAAACGTTGCAATTATATCATCAATCTTCTCAAAGAAAAAGAAGGTTTTTCAGGTATATGTAAAGGCACGCGAATGTCAGACGGAAGCTCTGATCAAAAAACATATCCAATCTGTGGAATAACATTCAAAGATACCGACACTGTTAATCCATTTGAAGCTGAGATTCAGCCCAAAGAAATTCAACAAAAAGTATTAATTTAAAAATCATCAAATATTGGAGGTAATACAATGATACAAATTTATATAAACGAGATAATTAAAAAACGTATTAGTGAGAATAATCTTAATACTACTATACTACTAACTGATGCAGCTAATTTTATTATTGGAAAGGTAATTATCAATGATAGTGGAATTAATTTTTGGTGCTATGAATATTCAAGGAATGATACTACTGAACCCTGGGAAAAAAATAAAAAGAAATTATCAGCAGGCGAATTTCAATTGTTATGTGAAAGGGCGCATGAAATTAAATTCTTATAGAAATGTAAAAAGAGGCATATAAAATATACCTCAAGAAGTTATTAATTATTTTAAATCTGAACAATTTAATAATACATTGATAGCTTCTAAATTGCAATAGTAAAATTTTAGGAGTGATTACAAATGAACAAATTATACAATATGAAAATTTTCACCTATAAGAAGGTAAAATACGTTGTAACTGAACTGGATATTGACGTACCAACTTTTAAAAGTTGTTGCGTAAAGAAAAATGGCATGATTTCCTGCATTATAAACCATAATCTGAAGCCTATTGAAAAGCAAAATACACTTCATAGACTGATAAAGCGTAAGAAATTAAGAGCAGCTTAATGTAACTTAATAAAAATTTTGGAGGTAGATTATTATGAGTAAATATGAGATCATTTTAGAATTATGCAGTCTTTTAGATGAACTTAAAAGGCTTGATAGAATCTAGAAAATATACATTGCTGTATTAATTATTAGGACAATGTGGGAGGTTTATATTATGACTGAGGCAGATAAATATTTATTATATATATTAGCTATGCACAGAAAGGGAAAGCTTAAAGAAGCAGCTAAAAAATCTAAATAAAATCACTAATATATAATATTACTTAACATAAGGGGAAGATAAATATCTCCCCCTTTTATTATTTTCTATTTCTTAATTTCATTCTAGGACTTTTAACACTATTTCTTAAAATATCTAATGGATTATGTTTAAGTAACTCCTCTTTAAAATCTAATGGAAGTAAATTTACATATCTTTCCGTAGTTTTTATTGTACTATGATTTAATAATACTTTTAGTTTATAAATATCTCCACCATTTTTAATAAACATAGTAGCAAATGTATTCCTAAATGTATTAATTCCATGCATTTTTACATTGCAATGTTTGAAATAATTCTCTAAATTTTGATGTAAAGTATTATATGACATCTGAGTACCATCTATTTTAGAAAACAACAAATCATTATTTTTAAGTCCCATATTACTTATATACTCCAATAACTCACCTCTTAAAAATCTTGACATTGGTACTGTTTCCTGTCTTTTAGTCTTCATATGTCTAAATAATATTGATTGATGCTCAAAATTAATGTCCTTTACTCTTACATTTAGTATTGTTTCGCTTCTGCATCCAGTTCCCATAAAAAATGCAACCATTAAATATGATCTATAATCACCTATAAAACAAGTATCTAAATCAGGTTTGATTAATAACATTTTTATTTCTTTATCCGTATAAATAGATTTTTTCTCTAGTACCACATTTGGTATTTTAATCTCAAATTCCTTCAAATACTCTTTTTTGAAGCAATACGTTAAAAATGCTTTTAATTTAACCACAAATGTCGAATAATAATTTCCTTTTAATCCTCTATCCATCATACTGGTAACATGTGATTGAACCATGCTTTCAGTTATTTTAGTTATATTTTCATCAACACTTATCATTTTTGACAGCTCATATCTATAGAATCTTTCCTTACTCTCGAGAGTTCCTTCTCTCTGCCCCCTGTACTTGCAATAATTCATATACTCTTCGTAACAATCTGATATAGTCTTAGTGGAATCTTTAATGTCTCTAAAGGCTCTCAACTTAATTCTTGCCATTATAATTTTCTCCTTTATTTTTTATTTTTGCATCTTTATCGATTTCTTATTAATAAACTCTAAAGGATTAAATTCTTCAAAATCTTTCTGCAGGTCTTTAGTAAACATATTAACATAATTACGAACCATATCAAGATCACTATGATTAAGTATTTTCTGAAGCTTTATTATATCACCATGATTAAGTATCCACTGCTTAGCAAAAGTATGCCCCCAACGGTGTATACCAGTTCTATTAACACGCCTACCGTTATTATATATCTTCATACTGGCGTTAAGAGCGTCTCTAGTTATTTTTTCGCCATAAGCAGAGCAAAACACATAATCATCTTCCTCACCATTTCTAACGGCCAAATACTCCCTTAAAATAGGCTGTAGCGACTTTGTTACTGGAATAACTAGAGGTTTTCTATTCTTAGTCGTTATTAGACTTATCAAATTATTATATAAATCTATATCTTTTATTTTTAAATTAGTCATATTAGAGGATCGCATACCTGTAGCATAAAGTGTATTGCATATTACCCAATTCCTAAATTCGATAAAATTGCATTTATTTTTATTTGGTTTTTTAAGCAATAACTTAACTTCTTCATCAGTATATGTTTCAATTACTGGCTTATCGTATCTTATTAATGGAATATGAAATTTCTCCATGTATCCTATTTTCATGAAATAATATAGAATTGCTTTTAGAGCTCTGAGATAAGTATGTATAGTTATATCCTTTATATCTAATTCATTTTTACAACCAATGATAAAACTATCTACTGTAGTCTTGGTTATATCCTTTATTAGCATCTTAGGATCAATAAACTTATAAATACTCCTTATTGAATTATCATAGAATTGAATTGTTGCAGGCCTTAAATTCCTAGCTCTGCAATTAAAGATAAACTCGTCATAGCCTCTATCAAAGGTTATATCTTTTGTGTTAACTTCTATCGGTTTTCTTTTCAAAATATCTACCACCTTTACATAAAAAAAAACTACACACGATTCGGATATTTTCCGTAAATAATCGTGTATAGTTTTTTTACGTTTCCATAAGGTGGAGCACACCTGGAAGCGCCTAAAACACTGGTGGCGGAGAGAAGGGGATTTGAACCCCTGATAGAGTTGCCCCTATACACGCTTTCCAGGCGTGCTCCTTCGACCACTCGGACATCTCTCCATATAGTATAATTGGCATTTAATGCTTTCTTATAATATCATATAATTATTTTCAATTCAACTGGATATTTTTAATTCTATTAGATTAACCCATCCTTCTATTTGCAAAAAATTCTGTAAGCATATCTGAACATCCTTTATCATACATCCATTTTACGCTCACAAATGAGTTTAATTCTCTGCTTTCTAACAAATTTATTATTGAACCACAGGCTCCCATATCCTTATTGAAAGTTCCTATGTAAACCTTAGATATTCTACTCTGAACAATAGCACTAGCGCACATAGGACAAGGTTCTAAAGTCACATACATTTCACTGCCACTTAACCTCCAATCACCAATATTCTTTGATGCCTCTTTAATTGCTAGAATTTCTGCATGAGCTGTACTATCATTTAGAGATTCTTTTAAGTTATGAGCTTTTCCTATTATCACTCCATCTTTAACTATTACTACTCCCACTGGAATCTCACCTTTTCTCATCGCTACCCTTGCCTCACTCTTTGCCATTTCTAAAAAATCATTCATCTACTTTACCTCTATTATAAATTTCTTAACCAAACTGTTCATATTGTTTGTTCCTTTTCTTAATGCCTCGACATATACTATAAATTATAAAATCATAAAGCTTTTTACTCATCTATATTATTAACTATAATCATAAATCACAAAAAATTAAACAAAAAACATAGAAGGGATACTATTAATTTATTAACAATACGCCCTTCTATCCAAATTATTTCTAGTTATTTCATGAATCTAATTTTATTTTTTATCTATCATTTCTCTTAAATATCTACAGCTACTTGTCTTTCTCCAATATTTATAATGATCCGGACTCTTTTAATTCTATTCTTTTCGATCTCTTCAGCAATAAATTTAATACTATTAACTATGACCTCTTCTTGTTCCTCTGGCATTCTGCCAAGGTCTCCAATCATAAGTCCACCTACTGAGTCAAACTCTTCTGAATCTATATTAAACCCTATTAAGTCACTTATATCATTAATTCTAAAGCTTCCATCAACAATATACTCATTATCATTAATAACTACAACAGATTGATTTTCCTCATCATACTCATCTTCAATATCCCCAACTATCTCTTCAACTAAATCTTCTATAGTTACCAATCCCACTGTGCCACCATATTCATCTAAGACTACTGCCATATGATTTCTCGTTTTATTCATTTCCTTAAATAATTCTGCAATTTTTTTGAACTCAAAAGTATGGTACGGTTCCCTTATATACTTTGAAACCTTAAAGTCTTTTCGTGGATTTTCAATCATAGCAAGGTCTTTTATGTTTAAGATACCAACAATATTATCTATTGTCTGGTTATATACTGGTATTCTTGAGAATTGTTCACTTTTTATAATACCCATTACCTCATCATAGCTTGACTCCTCATCAATTGAAATAATATCAACTCTTTGAACCATTATATCTTTTACCTGTAAATCTGCAAACTCAAATACATTGAATATCATTTCCTTTTCAACATTTTCTAAAACGCCTTCCTCTTCACTTACCCCAACCATAGTCTTTAATTCTTCTTCAGTTATAAAGGATCTTATTTCATTAGGGTCTCCACCAAAAAGTTTAATAAAAAATGAAGAAATAGTAGTAAAAATATATACTAATGGACTAAATATTATTACTACAACTTCTATAGGTTTTGCAACAATTAGAGCAATAGTTTCTGATTTCTGCTTTGCTATAGACTTCGGAGTTATCTCTCCAAAAATTAATACTAAAATAGTTATAATCCCAGTTGCTATTCCAACTCCAGTATTACCAAATATATTTGTTGCGATAACAGTCGCCATTGCTGATGCTGCTATATTAGCCACACTATTTCCTATTAAAATTGCTCCTAAAAGTTTATTTGGATCTTCAATAAGCCTCTCCACTAATTTAGCTCCTGGAACCTTTTCCTCTGCCATATGCCTCAGCCTTATTCTGCTTAAGGACATTAATGCTGTTTCGGACGCCGAGAAGAAACTAGATAATACAATTAATATAACCAAACTAGTCAACTGCCACGTATAATTGGGGCTCAAAAATGATCACTCTCCTAATACTTCAAATTTTTAATACATACTATTATATTGAAAATCAATGTAAGCAAATTTCAATAATTAATATTATATTTATTATTGTAGAATTAAAATCATTCTTATTTTTACAGCTTAATTCTATAAATCTCTTATAGTACATTATCATAAGAATAAAAAAAGAATATCTCAAAATAGCATATTCAATAACCATTTTAAAATACTCTTATAAACTTAAAATAAGCTGCTCTTTATATACCTAGTTATTCAATTCATTTAATGTAGGCATTGAAGCTATTGCTCCATAGTTAGTGCATGTAATTGCACCAACTTTATTTGCAAATGATATTATATCAATCCATTTTTCAAGGCTTATATCTTTTTTGTATTGAATATCAGATACTTGTTTAAGTACGGCTCCAACAAAAGCATCCCCTGCACCTGTTGAATCTACTTGCTTTATTTCTATTGATGGTATTATTTTATTTTGTCCATTAACACTTAAGTAAGTTCCCTTAGCACCTAAAGTGATAGTTACAACAGTAACCCCTAAATCATGTAACTTATTAACCCCAGTTTCTATATCCTTTTCCTTAGTTATTAAATATAATTCTTCATCACTTAATTTAGTAAAATCACTTTCTCTTAAAAACTTAATACAATCCTCAACAAATAATTCTAATTTATCTGGAGTAATCAAAGCATCACGGTAATTAGGATCAAAGGATACATAAATATCATTAGATTTTGCATAGTCTAGTAATTTAAAATAAGTCTCTTTTAATTCTCCTTCTAAAAATCCTGTAGCTGATCCAAAGTGAATTATATCTGATTCACTTATTTTTGATAGGTCAATATTTTCAAATGAGTATTCCCCATCACTGCCTCTTAAAAAGTCAAAGTTACGCTCTCCATTTGCATCAATTCCAACTAATGCAATTGTCGTACTTCCCTTCTCCACTGCCATTTCAGTATTTATATTTAAATCCTTTAGAAGTTCAATTAAATGCTTTCCAAAGAAATCATCTCCTACCTGACCTAAAAAATAAGCATTTCCTTCAAGCTTAGATATACTTGCAGCTACATTAGCTGGTGCTCCTCCAGCCTTTTTTTCAAATTTTTCTCCATCTTTTAGTCCCTTATTATCAACACAAACCATATCAATTAAAAGTTCACCAATGCAAAAAATATTATTATTCATACTTCACACTCCTTAAATACCATAAACTCAATTCATTAATTTTAACTTTATCATCATTTTTAATATCAATTTCTAATTGTTCTTCTTTAGCAAAATACATTAAAGTTGTTACTTCCAATCCATCCTGATAATATATTTCCATAATTGAATTATCAATAAATATATTTAATCTTAATTCTTTCGAAGCTTTTAACTTGAACTTCCTGACTCCTTTTCCACCCAAGTGCATGTTACTTCTATCAAGAGTGCATACTTCAGTGTCTTTGTTATAAGTAAGTAATATATATTCATCCTTGAAATTAAATTTTATTTCTGTAAGTTTTGTATTCGACATTTCTAAATTCAATATTATCTCTGCACATCTTGAGTCTAAATTCAATTTATAATTATCACAAATCAGCCCATTAACTTCTAGATCTTGATCTTGTCTTAAATTTCTGAGTTCTTCAAGCGGCCTTTGATATATTGCATTATCTTTATATTCTAAAACTCTAGGAATTGTAAGTGAATACATCCATCCATATTCAGATGTTGGGTACTCAACGTCCTTGTCCGGCATTCCTATCCATCCAAGCATTATATTCCTATTATCCTGAGAGAATATTTGTGGTGCATACAAATCAAAACCCATATCTAGTTCTTTAAATTCATTATGATTTTTTAGTTTAACTTCTTCTAAGTCTAAGCTGCCTATTACATATCCTGACTGATGTATATTTTGGTTCTTAAATTCTTCGCATTTTAATCCTTGTGGTGAAAATATGAATGCATATTTGTCTTCATTCACATTTAATATATTAGGACACTCCCACATATATCCGAAATCTTTCATATCAGTATTTAGCTCACCGAGTAAATCCCATTTTTCAGCATCCTCTGATTTATAAAGTAAAACTCTTCCTCTTAAATCATTATTTTGGGCGCCAATTAACATATAGTAAGTATTATCTTTCATGAATATATAAGGATCTCTAAAATGAGATGTATACCCATCAGGCTGCTTTTTAATGACTACTCCTTTTTTCGTAACTGTTCCATCTTCATGATACGTTGCTACACACTGATAAGACTCTCTTTGGTCATTTTCACCTTTTACATTTCCTGTGTAATATAATCTTAATTCATCATCTTTAACTAATCCACAACCCGAATAACAGCCATCCTTATCAAACCAATCTTCAGGCTTTAATACTACTTTAGGCTTAGTGAAACTAATAAAATCAGCTGTTGTTACTAAGCCCCAATGTTTTGTTTTATGTTCACACCCAAACGGATTCCATTGATAGAATATATGAAAACTATCCTTATAATAACTTAATCCATTTGGATCATTAACTAAACCAAAAGGCATCTCAATATGAAAATTATTTCTCCATATATTTCTTTCATTACTTCTGTAATAATTCTCCAAATTATTATTGATTTCTTGGTACGATTTCTGGTCTAGCATCTTTTCCTCTTCTCCTATTAATTTATTTAATCCCCCTTACACTTTCTCTTTCAATTAATTTCAATGAAGTATCATTATTTTCTTTCAGCTCTCTTCCCTCAATTAAATCTAAAATTCCTTGAGCTGCTTTAATACCAATTAGTTCATAATCAAAAGCCACTGTTGTAAGTGTAGGGTATGAAACACTTCCTATATCATATCCACCAAAACCTGCCACTGAAATCTCATCCGGAACCTTAATGTTATTTTCATGTAAATATCTAAGTATCCCTAAACAAATATTATCTGTTGCACAAACTATAGCAGTTGGCTTATACTTCAATACTTCTTCTCCCTTGTTATATGCGCTAATAAATGAGAAGTCTGTTTCTATAAACTGAATATTACTCTCTGGATTACCTTCCTTAACTGCATCGAAAAATCCATTTTTACGATCGACCCCTACAGCTTTATCCCATTCATTTACGCCAATAAAAACAATATTAGTATGACCCTTAGCTGTGAAGTAACTTCCCATCATCTTTCCAGCTTCATAATCATCTATTTTTATATAATTAATAAATTCGTTCCTCTGACCTGTAAAAATAGTTGGAATACTAAGTCTACTGATCAATTCAATATGTTTTTTAGTAATAGCCATAGAACTAATAATTATTCCGTCAACGCCTTGTTGATGCAAGCTATTAATATTTGCTAATTCCTTTTCTATATCTAGCTCACTAATTAAAATAATTCCTTGATATCCATTTTCCCTCAACTTTTTATTAATACCAGTTAAAACTTTACCTATTGTCACTGAATCAATTCTAGGAATTACTATCCCAACTAATCCACTTTTCTTAGTTTTTAATCTTTTAGCAAAAAAATTTGTTTCAAATCCTGTCTTTTCGATTGCTTCTTTTATCTTTTTAGCATTCTCTTCGCTAACATATCCATTATTTAAATACCTAGAAACACTGCTCTTAGATACATTGACCATATTAGCAATATCTTGAATTGTAACTTTTCGATCCATATTCTCCTCCACCTAAGCTTTAATTAATACTATTATATATCATTATTGAATATTATTAAAAAATAACTTATGGCTTTGTGAAATTGAGCCTAGTTATTATATAAAAGCTTGCTTAATCTTATTTTTATATAACATGATAGACTTAACAAAGACTATTTTCTACGCTAAATTTATCTGATTTATATTAGTATGAAATTCATGGAACATATCTATTTTCTCATATACTAAAAAATGTTAAGTGAATATTTCTCTTTGGGATCTTTTTATCAAAAATTATTTTGTAATATATTCTAAAAATATTTCTACTCTTCAGCCTTAAAAAAGAAGTAAGTTAAGCAAAATGCTACTGCTATTGCCACTCCATTTATGAGTAGATATCCACCTAAATTGCTCACATACAATAACATTCCAGGGATAGCTGTAATTCCCATTCCTGTGCCAGCCAAATTAAGAATTGCTGCAAGCATACCACCTGCTGCTCCTCCTGCACAACCAAAAGCGAATGGTTTTATAAATCTAAGATTAACACCAAATATTGCTGGTTCAGTAATTCCTAAGAATGCTGGAACTGCTGAAGAAATATATAGTGAACGCTTCTTTTTATCTTTTGTCTTAAAAGCTACCGCTAAAGCTGCTGAACCCTGTGCAACAATGCCACAAGTTATCATTGCATTAAATGCATCTTTTCCTGTACTTGATAGAAGTTCAACTTCTAATGCATTTAATGCATGGTGAACTCCTGTAACAACTATAAGTTGATGAACTCCTCCTATTATTAATCCTCCAAATCCAAATGGAAGGCTCATAAACATCTTGATTGCCCCAAAAATTAATTGTTCTGCATTATGCATTATTGGCCCAACTACTAGAAGCCCTAAAATCATTGAAATTAACAATGTGATAAAAGGTGTAACTATTAAATCAAGAACATCTGGTACTACTTTTTTAAGAGCTTTTTGAGTCTTAGCCGCAATAATCCCTAGCACTAATGCTGGCAATACAGATCCTTGATATCCTACAACCGGAATACTTAATCCAAGTAATGAAAGATGTATTGGCTCAGCTGTTCCCCCTGCTACTGCATAAGCATTCGGCAAACTCGGGGACACAAGCATCAATCCTATAACTATACCTATAACTGGCGTACCACCAAATTTTTTCATTGTTGACCAAGCAACTAAGGCTGGTAAAAATGCAAATGCTGTATCTGTTAGTACTTGAGTGAAAAGAACAAAGTTTTCATTCATTTGGACTCCTAAGTTTTGTATAAGTCCTCTTAATCCCATAAATAATCCTGTTGCCACTAATACAGGAATTATTGGAACAAATACATCTCCAAATGTTCTAGATAATTTTTGTAATAATGACATATCGCTATATGCATCTTCTTTAACACTAGAATTAGCTAAATCAGCTGATTCTCCAACTATTGCTGCGTAAACTTTGTTTACAAATCCAGTTCCCAATATTATTTGGTATTGTGCTGCTGCAAAAAATTGACCTTTAACTCCATCAATTGCCTCAATTGCTTTTTCATTAATTTTCTCTTTATCTTTAAGTATAAGCCTTAACCTAGTCGCACAATGTTCTACGGATTTAATGTTCTCTTTCCCACCAATATGCTCTAAAATCTCTTTTGCTACTACTTGTTCTTTCATTAACATACCCCTCCTAATATAAACTCATTCCCAAATCGTTTTCATAAAACTATGATACCAATTCCATATATGTCGTGTCAATACTTTTTTCTAATTTTAATACTTCTCCTAATTATGCCTCCTATTCATATGAAAACATCTACATATATCTCTTTAAACACTGTAAAAATAATATTCAGCTTACTCTTATTCTTTAATCAAATTTTTCAATTATAAATTAAAACTAATTTTATGATATCAGTTCCGTATATATTCTCTTAAATTCATAGTTTCTTTATTTTAACAAAAAAAAGAAAATCTATTCCCCATTTTTTATTAAAGGAATAAATTCTCTTTCATGTATTTGTATCTTATATATTTATTTAAAATGTCATTTTTTGAACATAAATTATTTTAACGATTTTCTCCATTTCTGCATTTAACGCTAATTGAACTCTTTTGTTATTGTTTAGCTCAAATGTATATATATTTAGGTCGCTTATATTGGTGTTATAATATGCTGCTACACCTTTTTTAAGTGCATTTTTTCTCTCAGTAGCATATACTCTTCTAACATCATCTTTATTAATTTTTTGGGCAATTTTTCTTCTGCTTGCATTATAAACTCTTGTTATAGTGATATCACCGTTGAATAGCTCATATTCATAATCAATATACATTAAATAACTACCCACAAAAAATGCTATAGACACAATCGCTAATGCTATTGCAATTATAGGTAATGCAAAAACAAACATTATTGTAATTATCCCAAATACTATTGATAAATTTCTAAACATATTGCTAAGTCTCTTTGGTCTATCTGATGGAATAAATTGTTCTAAAACAACCTCCATATTTCCACCCCTTTCTCTTATCCTTATACTAAATATTTTAAAGTATTTATGGATAATATCAAGTATTATTATTTGTCCAAGCCATTATACTCAGTATTTAAATCTTTAATTTTTGTGAGATATTACATAATTTTATAGCCACTACATGATTCAATAACTTCTTAGTTCTTAAGCTTTATTTTTATTTTAATAATTTTATGGAAAATAAGAAACCCTAACTGCGATTTCACAGTTAGGATTTATAATATAAAATAATATATAGATTGGGTGCGAAATTATTGGTTTTGTTGGACTTTAATTTTATGAATCAACGCTTTCTTAAGCTTCCATAAACATCTTCATATCATCTTCTACATTAGTAATTCCACCAATTCCGAAGTTATCTACTAATACTTTAGCAACATTTGGTGAAAGGAATGCTGGAAGTGTTGGTCCTAAGTGAATGTTTTTAACACCTAAGTGTAATAATGATAGTAATACTATTACAGCTTTTTGTTCATACCAAGCTATGTTGTATGATATAGGTAATTCATTTACACTCTTTAATCCAAATACTTCTTGAAGCTTTAGTGCTATTACAACTAATGAATATGAGTCATTACATTGTCCTGCATCTAATACTCTTGGGATTCCACCAATATCACCTAAGTTTAATTTGTTGTATTTATATTTTGCACAACCTGCAGTTAAGATAACTGTATCTTTTGGTAATTTTTCTGCAAATTCTGTGTAGTAGTTTCTTGATTTAGCTCTTCCATCACAACCTGCCATTACAAAGAATCTCTTTATAGCACCAGATTTAACTGCATCTACCACCTTATCTGCTAAAGCTAAAACTTGGTTATGAGCAAATCCACCAACTATTTGTCCTTTTTCTATTTCTGTAGGAGCTTTACATTTCTTGGCCATTGCTATAACTTTAGAGAAATCTTTTGTCCCATCAGCCTTAGCTTCTATATGAGCACATCCAGGCATTCCTGTAGCACCTGTCGTAAATAATCTGTTCTTATAAGAATCCTTTGGTATAACTATACAGTTAGTAGTCATAAGGATTACTCCATTGAAGCTTTCAAATTCTTCTTTTTGTTTCCACCATGCATTACCATAGTTTCCTGCAAAATGACTATATTTTTTAAATTTTGGATAGTATTGTCCGGCAAGCATTTCTCCGTGAGTATAAACATCTACTCCAGTTCCTTCTGTTTGCTCTAGTAACATTTCTAAGTCTCTTAAGTCATGTCCTGAAATTAATATTCCTGGATTAGTTCTAACTCCGATATCTACTGTTGTTATTTCTGGATGTCCATAACTTTCAGTATTCGCTTTATCAAGTAATGCCATACCATCTACACCAAATTTACCTGCTTCTAATGCTAAAGCTACATAGTCATCAACAGTTAAAGAATCATCTATTGTAGCAGCTAATGCTTTCGCCATAAATGCGTGAACTTCTTCGTTGTTATATTTTAAGTTCATAGCATGCTTCATGTAAGCAGATAATCCTTTTAATCCATAAGTTATAAGCTCTCTTAAACTTCTAATATCTTCATTTTCAGTTGCAAGAACTCCAACTTTTTCAGCTTTTGCATCAAATTCTATTGTATTGTCAGCTGTCCAAGTAGCAGCTTCTGGCATTATCATCTCTGTAGTTTGCATACCAAAGATTTTTTTGAAGAAACCACCAGTTACTTTTACTTCTCCAACAACTCCACCTGCGATAATGACTTTAGCTTTTAATTCTTCTCTTATTTTCAAAGTATCTTTTACTCTATCTAAAATAGAATCTCTATCAAAGTTTGCATTTGTAATTGTTGTAAATAAATTTTCTGTTATATATTTATCAACTTTAGCATCAGTAACTCCAACTTTTCTTCCTTCGTTACTTACTATAGCTAATCCTTTAGTTACATATATTAATAAGTCTTGAGCCTTTGCTACGTGTTCATCTTTACCACAAACCCCTACTTTAGTGCATCCCTTGCACCCAGCAGTTTCTTGACATTGATAACAAAACATTGACATATTATGTCCCCCTATTTCTACTTTTATATAATATTTAAAATTTCTCTTTATTATTTCTCATCTTCGACAATTTAGAGTTTACTACATTCTCTTTCTTTGCTCTGTAACATACGTTACTAACTTAGAATTAATTTTTTATTTTCTATGTCAGCTCCTTGCCACGGTTATATATTACTGAAATACTCTGCTTAAATCTGTAACAATGGTTACCAAATTTCAAAAAATAGTATAAAGAAAAGAACAGGCAAATAAATCACCTGTTCTACCATTGTAATAACCTATCTATTTCGTTCTCTTGATCACTATCTATTGTTACAACATGTTCCTTTTTATCTATCGCTATTTCCTCAGATATATTGCTAGCTGTATCATCAGTAGAACTTTTTATAGATGGAGTAATTATATTTCCTCTCATTTTTTCAGCTATTAATATAGTTATATATGCAGAAAAATCTAAACCTAGGGAACTTGCTTCTTTGGATGCAAAGTCTTTGATGTGTGGAGATAACGTAATTGTAGTTTTTACTTTCTTAGACATTTTTACTCTTACCTATTATGTCATATGTCTTAACATTTATCATTTGAGCATCATCAAGAACTCTATATTCACCCAAATAGTTTTTAAGTAGTAAAGCTCCTCCACCTATAAAAACAAATCTCGAGTATTTTGACTGCTCTGGAAATGCCTGCTTTATAGCATTTATTATTTCTCCCGCCCTAAGACTCAATACATTATCTATGTCCTTACTTACATCCACTTCTTTGCCTTCTACAAATATAGTTTTATCTGCAATTATCTGCTCCGCCTTCATGCGATTAGAATAATTCACACCATACTTCGATAATTCTTGAAGGAGAATATCATAAGTAGGATTTACGCCTAAAGGGTATGTTCTTCCTTCCTTAAACTGACCATTGCTCATATATGCTATGTCTAGTGTACCACCACCTATATCTATTACTAATGTATCCCTCTCAACCAACGATTTATCATATAAAAACAATCCGGCTGACTGAGGAAAGACAACTACTTTAGTAATAGTGAAACTTCTATTCTCTCCGTTAAGCTTCATAAATACTCGCCTATTTTCAAGAGCCTTTATCAAGGAACTCTTTTGCTCCGCAAAAAACTGAGCAGGAAGTCCGGTTATAATCCTCACATTATTATCTATTGTAGACGTCATAGTCGCTGCTATAGCTGTATATAAACAGATATGAAAAATTACATCCTTATCTCTAGAGTGATCTGTACTTGTAAATCCATCATCATTACCAATTAAATATGTTTTATTATTATACTCTACAGTATATTTAGCAGTTTCTAACTCATGAACTTTTTCTTTTACTGTAGATGAAAAAGAACCTTCTATACTATGTCCGATAAAGTTTGTTGTATTATACCCTATATCTGCACTAATTCTCATTTTCTAATCCTCCCTTTTCTTTTATATTCTATCAGAATATCTTTTTATGGCGTTTATACCATTGTTTACTTAAATATTATCTATCTAGTCAAATATGTGTTTTTATTATTCCTTTATCCATCGCTCCTATGGTACTTATACCGCTGTTACCTTATAAGGGTAATATTAATATTTGTCACAATTGTATATATTGTATTGCTTGTACAACATTGTGTACAAAAAAACTCCTATTATTCCTGTATGTTTTTAAAATCTAACCCTAGATCTAAATCTATATCCCCCTTCAGTTCTAATAGCTCTGATTTATTTATAGATTTCATCATATTAAATAGCATAAATTCTGTAATAGTCATTCCCTGTTTTCGTGCCATTCTTTTTATAGCTAATTTCTGTTCTGTTGTAACCCTAAGCATTATCGTTGCATCCTTCATCCTATACCTCCTAATCTAAATAACGTATATAATGTAATAACGATTTATACATTGTATACATTATCACACTTTGCTTACATAATTTGTAAAATATTAACACAAATATAATGAAATCTTTCGACTTCTTTCGAACTTGTTGATTACTAGGAATAGTTACTAGCACTTCTAAGCTTCCTAATTCGTTTATTTCCTATAGATTTCAATCCAAAATATTTAAATCGTATATTCTATTTGAATTACTTTTTATGGTGTTTATACGTCTGATCATTTATAAATTATTATTTTAGACCAAAAAATTTTTTTAATATTCTTCTGTGAACTCTTTATATGTCATTTATACCATCAGTCCCTTATGCAAATTTACTAAATACCTTTTATGCTGTTAATAGTTTTCTATTTTGTATTTTTTATTATCTATACATTCTATACAACATAACAAATTGAAAATTCCAATTTAACAGAATAAAAGTATCAAAAGTAAAATTATTGCAGGAGTTCTTATGGCAAGTATGATGATATCTGCAACTGCAGCATTTACGTCAACAGCAAGTTCAACTAAAAATTCAGCAAGGTCATATGGCGATAATAAAGGGAGCTTCAAAACTGTTCTTGCCGAAAAGCATAATGATAACGGTAATGGTAAGCGTGGAGATAAATAAAATTTAAAGACACGATAATTTGGGTGTCAGATACAAGTAAATGTAATCTGACACCCTTTCTATTTTCTCTTATGCCGTTTCATCAAATTGA
Source organism: Clostridium chromiireducens (assembly GCF_003575225.1). Taxonomy (NCBI): domain Bacteria; kingdom Bacillati; phylum Bacillota; class Clostridia; order Eubacteriales; family Clostridiaceae; genus Clostridium; species Clostridium chromiireducens. The sequence goes on from NZ_QXDJ01000009.1 coordinate 112,413, forward strand.
TAATATCGTATAATATCAGTTTTATTTCTTTGGAAAGTAGCTTTTAGGGATTAACCACTTAAGAACCCGTACATTATTAAATTTATATAGCAAAAACGTATTTCCTATAAGATCTAAAATGCAGTAAATATTCTATCATTTTTATCACCTATTTCTTACACACTCTAATATTTTTGGATTATACATCAAAAAAGAGTTATAAGAAACTCTTATAACTCTTAAAATAATCAAAACTATCTTCTGTTATTTTGTTGCTTTCTAGCTCTTCTACAATCTGGACATCTTACTGGTTCGTTATCGAATCCTTTTTCTTTGTAGAATTCTTGTTCTCCAGTTGTGAAAACAAATTCATTTCCACAATCTTTGCATACTAAAGTCTTATCTTGCATATTAAATTCCTCCTTCTAAATTAAAGATTAATATCGATTCATATAATTCTCTAAAAGGAGAAATGCATATGTCTTTAAAAAACCTTTTTTTATTACAAAACTTATTATAACAGCTTTTATTTTAAATATCAAGCATTTATTTTCACTAATATTTATATTGCTATTATTCAATAGTCTTAATTTATGAATGGTTAAAAATTATAAGAAAAGATTGTAAGATAACTCTCAATATAATACATCACAAATAGTGCTTTAAACATTCATAAATTTATTGTAGTATACACTATATTTCACTTAAAGTATAGTGATTTGGCAAATTATATAAATATATAATTTAGAACATTCTAGCTAGCAATAAAATCAGGTTTAATTGTTACATGCAATTATTAATATTAATAGGCGCAAAACAGAAATAAAAAAGATGACTCAACCCTAATGATTAAGTCATCTTTTAATATATAATGGTACTCCCAGCGGGAATCGAACCCACATCTATCCCTTAGGAGGGGATTATTCTATCCATTTAACTATAGGAGCATATATTAATGAATCAAAGCACACTTTAATTCTACCTAATAAATTTTATTATAATTATTAAGTATTGTCAAATTTATAATATATATTCAATTGATTTCATTAGGTATAATTCTTAATTATACAATTTCAGGTAAAAGTTTAAAGCAAGTCAGTCAGATTATATAATCTGACTGACTCTATATTATCATTCATTTAATTAAACTTATACTCTATATTTCATTACTTTATAAATATACTTCAAAACTTTTACTTGAAATACTCTTCCATTAATTCTTCTAGCTCTTGTTGATGAACTAGCTTATCATTATATAAAATGTTTAGTTTTTCGTAATCATGAGAAAATTCCTCAATTTGTTCTTCAATCGCCTTTAACTTATCTTCTAATTCCTCAATTTGTTTTTCTAACCTAAGTTTCTTGAACTCATTATTATTTGATTTTATTGTATTATTAGTAGTTCTCTCTTTCTTTGGTTTAACACTATCACTATTTTCCTGATTAGATTTTTCAATTAGTATTGAACCTTTCTGCTGATTTAATTTTTCTTTATAATAATCATAATTACCTTCATATGAAACTAAATATCCTCCTGATAGTTCTACAACTCTATTTGCTATATTGTTTATAAAATATCTATCATGAGATACGAATAAAAGAGTACCTTTAAATTCTTTTAAAAGACCTTCTAATTCCTCTCTTGATTCAATATCCAAATGATTTGTTGGTTCATCTAAAACTAGGAAGTTAACTTCCTCATACATCAGCATGGCTAATTTAAGTTTACTTCGTTCACCGCCTGAAAGAGATCCGACTTTTTTAAACACCATTTCACCAAAGAACATGTATTTTGCTAGATATCCTCTAGCCTTTCCATCAGTTATTACTATATCTTCTCTAAAACATTCCAATATTGTTTTATTTTCATCTTTAAATATTATATTTTGTGGAAAATAGCCAATCTTTATAGAACTTCCTAGAAGCGCAATTCCACTATCTTCTTTGATTATTCCAAGTAAAATATTGATTAATGTTGATTTTCCACATCCATTTCGCCCTATTAGCGCTACACTTTCTTCGTTTCTAATTAATAAATCAATTTTATCAAAAAGTATTTTTTCACCATACCTTTTGCTTAATTTCTTAATTATAACTACCTCATTACCAGATCTTGTTGCTGTATTAGCATTTATACTAATACTTTGTTTTTCAATAACAGGTTTATCTATTCTTTCAATTTTAGATAAGCTCTTTTGTATGCTTGCAGCTCTTCTGAAAAACTTGCCATTATCCCCTCTCATCCCCCAATCTCTCAATTGATTGATTGATTTTTCTATGGCTTTAATCTTTTTTTGCCGCTCTAAAAAAGCTTCCATTTGGAGATTAAGCTGTTTCTCTTTCTCCTTAGCAAAATCTGTGTAATTACCACTATAACTCTTTGCTTTCATATCTTCTATTTCAATTATTTTTGTAACTACATTATCCAAAAAATATCTGTCGTGAGATACTATTATAACTATGCCTTTATACTCTTTTAAATAAACTTCCAGCCACTCCATTGTATCTAAGTCCAAGTGATTAGATGGTTCATCTAATAGCAAAATATCTGGATTCTGAAGTAGTATTTTTCCTAGAATAACAGTAGTCTTTTCCCCTCCACTCAACTCATTGAATAATTTATTTTTAAAATCAGTATTCATCTTAAGCCCATTACAAACTTTGCTCAATTTTTCCTCTCTCTCATATCCACCTAAACTCTCATAGATAGATTGAACTTTAGAATAGTTGCTTAAAAGTTTCTCCATATTAGTTTCGTTAGAATTCAATAATTGCTGTTCCAATAATTCTAACTCTTTTTGTAATCCATCCAATCTTTCAAAAGCTACATTTAGTACATCTATTACCTTAAAATCATTGGGGTAAATTGGCATTTGCTCAAGATACCCTAATGTGGCATTTTTTCTGATTGATATGGCTCCTTTATCATAACTTTCAATTCCCATGATTATCTTTAATAATGTACTTTTTCCACATCCGTTATCTCCTACAATACCAATCTTTTCAGAAGTTTGTGCTTCAAAAGTAATATCTTCTAAAATTATATTTGCTCCATAATACTTTTGTAATTTATTCAAAGCTAATTCTATCATTTTCAATCCCCCTAACCTTTTCCCTACTTTTATATTTTCTAAGTTTTAATAACAAGAATGTCATTGCTGGAATATATGATAATGCCATAATCCCAAATGTTATAGTGAATCCTATTTTCTCTGCTAATAACCCAAATACAGGGAATACACTTATCATAAACATGCTGAAACAAAAACTATCAAAAGACAGTATCGTAGCTCTATACTCCGATGGAATTCTTGAATTTATATAATCACTAAATATGGTATAAGCTAACCCACCTGTTATAGATGCTGACATAAAAAATACTACAGCCAATTCTTTAGCTAAAGCTAAGCCTATTAGGGAAAATATATTAATTAGTGATACACTAATTAATGTCCCTTTTAATTTTAATAAGTTTTCAAGCTTATAAGCATACTTAGAACTTATAGCTTCAATAAAACTACTCGCTGCACATATTATTGCAATTGCAGTTTTTGAATAACTCATGTTAGAAAAATATTGTTGACTATAGAAGAATACAGTAGTTTGTAGACTTCCTACTAATGCAGAGAACAATATTAGATACAACACTACTTTCCTTGTTTTAAGTACCTTTGCACTTATTAATACCTGATAAAATATTAAGTTTTCTTGCTTTTTTTCTTCCTGTTTTTTTCGCACTGTCGGCTCCTTAAATTTGCAAGCAACTATAAGAGCTGCTGTGTGTATAATCATTCCTAATATATAGGCATATAAAAATTTTATATCTGATAAAATTCCTCCAAGCAAAACTGCAATTCCTTGGCCGCTAGACATAATAAAGGCTAAATTACCCCATATTTTTTTATATCGCTCTTCCTCTCCTAATTCTTTTAGACTGTCATAAATTAACGCTTCTCCTGCTCCAGAATTTAAATTCATAGATGCAGCACTTAAAATGAAAGATAATCCAAATCCCCAAAAGCTATTTGACGTAATCATTAAAATACTCGATATTACGCTTACAATTCTTCCTGTGATTATGCTAAATTTTTTCCCATACACATCTGCAATAGCACCTGTAGGTAATTCAAAAAGTACACCTGTTATATGATAAATTGATTCTAGAAGTCCTATCTCAATTAAAGACATCCCTTTAAAACTTAAATATAAAACCCATATAGCTGAAGTAATATTCAATTGGAATAAAAAATTATATAAGTAACTTATTGATATATTTCGCTTTAATTTTTCATTAACATTCATTTTAAAATCCTCCTAGATTGTAAATACTTATTTTTTACAAACAAAAATAAGCCTTTTATTTAGCCTTTTAGCACAAGATGCTAAAAAACCAATAGTAAAAGACTTATGGAGAACTGAATCCTGGATTTTACACTTAAAACCTATCAAAAGTCAAACTTAATATATAAGCTTAGACTTATTGATAAATTTAAAATTGTAATCTTAGATAAGTACAATATAAAAAGGACTCAAGTACAATCCTCGAATCCTATAAAATCCTTATTTATTAGTATTTAAATCAACTAATTTAAAGATATAGACCATGGATTTATACTATAATCAGTACTTATTCTAAAAATGGACGCACTTCTCCCGTTAGAAGATGAAATTGCTGTTTTTGAAACACAACTGCTAGATATCCATAGTTTATTAAAATTAAACTCAACAGTACCAATTACATTTGCCATAATCTACCCTCCTTAATAATATATTAATTTAATTATACTCCAGTTGTTGGAAAATCACAATAAAAAAATAAGATGATATAAAATAGATTTTATCCCTCTATTTTATACCACCTTTTGTATTAATAGTACTGGCAAAACAATAATTAACTTTCACATAAAGCAGATAATTCCTATAATATCTGCAACCTTTTAAGTTGTTTTAACCTTATATTTCTTATTAACCTTAATCCTAAATATGTCTACAATTTTAGTTATCAATGGACTTGATATCACTATTACAGCTACCGATATTAGCCAATGTTCAAATCGTATTTTTGATAAACTAAATATATACCTTCCGATTGGAGTTAAAAAAGCAAGCACTATCATACCAAACATAGCCACGCACAATACTGTTTTAAAATTAGTTAACGGTCTTGCTACTCTAAATAAGACTACCATACTAATTCCTGCAAACATTAGCACCGCTAAAGTTCTACTATAATCCATTGGTAATCCAAATTGAATTGATAGTATAAATGTAATCAAAGTAAACAAAGCAATTAATATTCCATTTGGTACGCTTACCGTAAGTATCCTAGTTAAAAAGCCTTTCTTTACACCACCTGTGCTAGGTAATAACGCTAAAAAGAATGATGGAATTCCTATAGCACAGCTTCCTACTAATGATAATTGTATAGGAAGTATTGGATATTCAATAAATAATATTGAGCATACAAAGGATAAAATTATACAAAATACAGTTTTTGATAGAAATAATTCTGAAACTCTCTCCAAATTGTTAATTTGTTTTCTTCCTTCTTCAAGAACTTTAGGGAGCGCAGAAAAATCTGACTTCATTAATACTAATTGTGCTACAGCCTTTGTTGCATCTGATCCATTTGCCATTGCTATTCCACAATCAGATGATTTTAATGCAAGAACATCATTTACCCCATCTCCTGTCATTGCTACAGTATGACCCATATCCTGAAGTGCTAAAACAATTCTTTTCTTTTGATGTGGAGTTACTCTTCCAAAAACAGTTGTATTTCTGATTAGTTCTTTTAGATTTTCATTATCTTCTGGCAACTCTCTTGCATCAACGTACTTATCCCAATTGCTCACTCCAGCTCGTCTTGCAACTTCAGAAACCGTAACAGGACTATCACCGGAAATTATTTTCACACCTACTCCTTGACTATCGAAATACTTTAACACATCTGGAGCTGCTTCTCTTATAATATCCTCAATTAGTATCAATGCAACACTTTCTATTTTTCCTTCTAACTTTTCATTTAAGTTATTATGAAGATTTGCTAATAACAACACTCTTTTTCCTTTTTTAGCTTCCTCTTTAACTATACTTTCTATAAAGTGATATTCTTTATTTAATATTATTTCAGGTGCACCAAGAATCCATGTCCCAATATTTTCAAAAGTAATCCCACTCCATTTTCTTTTAGATGAAAATGCAATTTTCTCTATTGGCTTCATGCTATTATCGTATTTTTCATACTTAGCTAATATGGCTTTCTGCGTTGGGTTATTGCTTGGAATATTATTAATTAATGCCGCTAATACATGATCTATTTCTTCTTTGCTTCTAGATCCGATATTTTTCACTTCAGATAATCGTAAATCTCCTTGTGTTAACGTACCAGTTTTATCTAAACAAAGCACATCTACCCTGGCTAAAACTTCTGTAGCACATAATTCCTGTACTAAAGTATCATATTTAGATAGTTTTAAAATTGAAACTATAAATGTTGCACTTGTAAGCAAAACAAGTCCTTCAGGTATCATTCCAACGATACCTGACACCGCACCTATAGCTGCATCCTGCCATGTATATCCCGGAATTCTTAACTGAGTTAATATTAATAATAATGATAGAGGTGGTACAATCCATATGATGACTCTGAATATCTTATCTATAGCTGCTTGTAATTCTGAATTTATTATTTTAAATTGTCTAGCCTCTTCAGCTAAAGTTGATGAATAAGTTTCCTTGCCAACCTTCGTTACTACTGCATAGCCGTCGCCAGATACAACAAAACTACCAGACATTAATTTTTCTCCTGAATGCTTAGATATAGCATCTGCTTCACCTGTCAACATGGACTCATCTACTTCTAATCCATTACTGCTTATTACTTCTCCATCTGCTAATATCTGAAGTCCGGTTTCTAAATAAACTATGTCATCTAGCACAATCTCATCGACAGGAATATCTTTTATTTCACAATCTCTGAGAACTTTGGCGTGAGCTGCACTTATAACAGATAATTTTTCTAATGTACGTTTTGCTTTTACTTCTTGAATTACTCCAATTAGTGTATTAACAATTATTACCCCAACAAAGATAGCATTTTTAGGCGATCCTGCCAATATAATTACAGCTGCAAGTGCAAAATTTATTGCATTGAACCTTGTGAACAAATTGGCTCTAATTATTTGTGGTAGAGTCCGTGAAGGTGTTTTAGGAATATGGTTTACTTTACCTTCCTTAACTCTTTGCTTAACTTCTATCGCTGTTAATCCTATTATTTGTTCCTCGTTCTTCTCCTTCATATCCTGTTTATCATTTAAATTCATTAATATTCTCCTGCCTGCGTAAATTCTATTCCTGTACTATTTCATAGAATAATCATTATAATATATATTATACATTTTTTAATATAATTTTTCCCTAAATAATGCTTAATTTAAAATTAATTTTATCCTAATTTAACTTCCTCATAATCTATTTAATCTTTTAATCTGCTAATTTTTGTATTATACTGATTAGTGTAAAAATTAATTTATTAAGGATGTGTAATTTTTAATGATAAGAACTATATATTTTTATCTCTGCCTTGGATTAAGTTTAATATTGGCTTCTATTTTTAGAGTTAAAGTAAAAATTTTAACTAACAAAAATGATATAAAAGGAAGAACAGATTACATCCATAAAATAACATATATATGGGCTAAATTTATAATGAAGGCAGCCGGTGCAAAAATTAATATTAAAGGACTAGAAAATATTCCAAAAGGGCAAACGGTATTATTTGTTTCTAATCATCAAAGCAATTTTGATATACCACTATTATTAAGCGTCATTGATGTTCCAAAAGGATTTATTGCTAAAAAGGAACTTGAAAAATGGCCTCTTATTAGCACTTGGATGAAATATATTAATTGCATTTTTATGGACAGGGATAATTTAAGAAAATCTGCCGCATCAATTGTTGACGGCATTAATTTATTAAAGTCAGGTTATTCAATGGTAATCTTTCCATCTGGGACAAGAAGTAAGGGAAAGTCTACAGATGAATTTAAAGGCGGCAGTTTTAAGCTTGCTACAAAATCCAAATGCCCAATAGTTCCAATAACTATAAATGGAACATATAAGCTTTTGGAGGAAAACAACAACAGAGTTAAAGGCGCTACTGTTGAATTATTGATACATCCTCCGATAGATGTTGTTAACTTAAATAAGGACGAACTAGAAAACCTACCTAGAACTGTACAATCTATTATAATTGAAGCCTGCACGGATTAGTAATAGATAAAATGAGCTGCCAAAAATTTTAAAGGCAGCTCATTTTATCTATTATTAACATATTTATTCTTGAATAATATTCTTCAATTAATAAAATAATATTTTTGACATAGTTTTATATACTGTGTTATAATGAATTCATTTGACTTATAGATAAATCTTTACTATGTAGTTATAAAAAATAAAAATCAATCAATTTTAAAATTAAGAAACGAGGATATTTAATGAATGATAATCAATTTGCTACATTAGGTCTTAAAGAGAGTATTGTGAGAGCAATATCAGACCTTGGTTTTACGAAACCATCTCAAATACAAGAACAAAGTATTCCTGTAACACTTAGCGGTGCTGATTTAATAGGTCAAGCACAAACTGGTACTGGAAAGACTGCTGCTTACAGCCTTCCAATTATAACTAAAATGAGCGATAAAAAAGGAATAAAGTCTCTTATTTTAGCACCAACAAGAGAGCTTGCTGTTCAAGTTAAAGATGAAATAGAAAGGCTTTCTAAGTATGAAAATATTGAAGTATTATCTGTCTATGGTGGAGATTCTATTGATAGACAAATTAGAGCTTTAAGAAAAGGTGTAGATATAGTTGTTGGAACTCCAGGTAGAATCTTAGATCTTATAAAGAGAAAATATCTTCATTTAGAAACTATAGAGTTTTTAGTATTAGATGAAGCTGATGAAATGCTTAATATGGGATTCATTGATGACATAGAGGAAATTCTTAGTCATACACCATCTGAAAGACAAACTTTATTATTTTCAGCAACAATGCCTGATCAAATAGCTAAACTTGCTAAAAGATACATGAAGCCTGATGCTAAACTTGTTAGTGTAAAGAAAAGCTCATTAACTGTATCTAAAATCGAACAAAACTATTTTATGATTAATAATAAGCATAGATTAGAAGCTCTTTGCAGATTATTGGACTTAGATAATCCAAGTTCAGCTATAATTTTCTGCAGAACAAAAAGAGGTGTTGATGAACTTGTGCAAGAATTACAATCAAAAGGTTACATGGTTGAAGGAATGCACGGAGATATGACTCAAGCTCATAGGTTAACTACCTTAAATAAGTTTAAAGAAGGTACTTTAAGTTTATTAATTGCTACTGACGTTGCAGCTAGAGGTATAGATGTCGAAGGAGTAACTCACGTATTTAATTACGATTTACCTCAAGATGTTGAATCTTACGTTCATAGAATCGGTAGAACTGGTAGAGCAGACAAAAGCGGTACTGCTTACTCTCTAGTAACACCAAAGGATTTCTCAATGCTTAAACAAATTCAAAATGTTACTAAAAGTTCAATTACACAAAAACCAGTTCCAACAGCTGAAGAAATCAATAATAAAAAATTTAAAGATATGATTTCAGAAGTAGAAGATGCTATTAAATCTGGAGAGCTTACTAAGTTCATTCCAAGTGCAATAGAATTGGCTGAATCTCATGATCCAATAACAATAATTGCGGCATTAATGAAAATTAAATTTGAAAACGAAAGTGTATTTGATTATAGCTCAAATAAATTAGATTCACCTAGTAAAAAAGAAGATGTTCGTTTATTTTTCTCTGTCGGCAAAAGAGATGGTTTAACTCCAAAAGTATTAATCAATTATATTAAAGATATGACAAGAATTAATGCTTCAGTAATTGGTCAAATAGACCTTATGGAAAACTTCTCATTTGTAACAGTCGATGAAACTGTATCTGCTAAAATATTGGATAAATGTCCTGGCGGAAAAATTAATAGAAAGAAAGTTAATGTTGAAGTTGCTAATAAGCGTAAGAGATAGTAAATATTTTATTTAATACTCTTAATTTAAGGGAAGATTTATTTTTAGGTATGCACCTAGAGCTTATCCTCCCTTTTTATTTTATAATTTTTAGCAGCAACATAAAAAAAATTCTATAATTATCCCCAATCCACATTTTATTATCAACAGTATTACTTAGTTGTCCACATTATCTTCATAAGACTCCACTTCTATTATATTATATTCATTTTCCAATAAATACTTCTTTGGCATTCTCATACTAAGAATTCCATCATCAATACTTTTTAACACACGACTTATCTCAATCTCTTCAATATTCTCAAATTTTTTATTATACGACTTTCTGACAACCATATTTCTAGATAGTATTCCTAAACCGGATTTTTGTATCTCCGATCTATTTAAATTTATTTCTATTATTCCTGGGTCGTATCTTATGCTCAATTCTCTAATATTAATTCCATATAAATTAATAGTTAGCAAGTACATATCATCATATTCTTCCATCCTAATGAAGCTAATATTATTATCTTCAACACTAGATTCAGAGTATTCATTTTCCTTTGTAAATTCCTCAATATCAATGTTATCCAAAAAAGATTGCATTATTCCACCTATTCTTTCAATATTCCCTAAATTAAAAAGATCTCCCATTCCAAAAGAAAAAATCTTAAACATACTCTCTCCATAATATATTTCTTAACACCTATATAATATTTATAAACTTCTAATTTGTTTAAAATATTTATCTCACTTGATGTGCTTATTAATAATTAAAATTAGTGTATCAATTTTAATTGATAAATTAGCTCAAGCAACAATACCTTATCAATATACTTTTAATACATTTCTACTTTATAAATACTTATATACAACAACTGTATCAATATACTATTGAATATTTTCTTTTTAAACCTTACAATAGTATTTATTAAGGAGGCATGTATCATGAAGCGAATTGATAAAATATATAATTATGTTTTGCAAAATTCCAAAAATTTTAATAAAGATACATTTTTAGAGCAAAAAGGATTCAGTGCTCAATACATTGGAGAAACACTAGGTATATTAAGAAATAATGTTTCAAAAGAACTTAATACTCTTTGCAGAGAAAAGAAAATAATAAAAATAAAAAATAGACCAGTTATGTATTTTGATAGAAAACATATTGAGGATTTATTATCAATAAAGTTGCCTGATAATTTAGAGGAAATCTCAGATATTAAGTCTTTAGTCTCCACACCACACAAAACTGTTATCCAAGACCAATCACCTTTTAACTACCTAATTGGTGCTAATACGGGCTTAAGAAATCAAATCGAACAAGCTAAGGCAGCCCTAATGTATCCACCTAGCGGTCTACATACTTTAATAATTGGTAGCACAGGTGTTGGTAAAAGTTTGTTTGCTAATATAATGTATGAATACTCTAAATACATAAAGAACTTACCTGAGGATGCACCTTTTGTAGTTTTCAACTGTGCTGATTACGCTAATAACCCACAACTTCTACTCTCTTATATATTTGGGTACATTAAAGGTGCTTTTACAGGTGCTGATAAGGAGAAAGAAGGTATAGTTGAGAAAGCTAACGGTGGTATTCTATTTTTAGATGAAATACATAGATTACCACCCGAAGGGCAAGAAATGGTGTTCTATTTTATGGATACTGGAACATACAACAAACTCGGTGAAACTGATAGAACTCGTAAAGCTAACGTATTATTGATAGGAGCAACTACAGAAGATCCTAATTCCACCTTATTAAATACGTTTATAAGAAGAATTCCAATAACTATAGCAATTCCAAGTTTTGATGAGCGACCTATTGATGATCAGATTCAGTTAATACACTATTTAATATCAAAAGAGGCACAAAGGGTTAATAAAACAATTAAAATATCAGCCGAAGCCATTAAAGCTCTTATTGGAAGCACTTCCTACGGAAATATTGGACAGCTTAAATCTAATATTCAATTAGCTTGTGCAAAAGGTTTTTTAAATACTATTAATACAGGCAATGCAGATGATTGCATTGATATAAATTTAAAACTACTGCCACCAAATATAAAAAATGGAATTCTTACATTTGGTAATAAAATAAAAGATAACGCTACTGCATGGAATATAATTCCTAATACAATTACTATCCTACCAGATGGTAATAAAACATTTTTAGAGACAGATGCTTATGAGCCCCCATTTAATATTTATAACATTATTGAGGATAAAACATCTGCTCTTCAGGAAGAAGGAATGCGTGATGAAGATATCAAAAATTTCATAACTACAGATATCAACATTCATTTAAAGCAATTCTACGCAAAATTTAAGAATGATACACATAGACGAGAAGGCTTACTAAAAATTGTTGACAAAGATATTGTTGACTTTGCTGAGGAAATCAAGGCGTTGGCCGAATCTAAATTAAATAGAAAATTAAACGAAAGATTTATTTATGCTACAAGTCTTCATTTCAGTGCATTATTTAACCGTATAAAGAAAAAGACCGTTTCATTGTCATCGCATATTGAACTACAGTTGTCTATTAATAGTAGAGAATATGAAGTAGCAACTGAAATTCATGCATTAATAGAGCAACGTTATAACTTAACTATTCCTCCTATTGAAATTGAATATCTTGCACTACTCTTAACATCAATTCAAGAGTCGTCCCATCAAGAAAGAGTTGGGATCGTAGTTGCAGCTCATGGTTCAAGTACTGCTACTAGCATGGTTGCTGTTGCTAGAAAACTTTTTGACGCTGATAATATTTTAGCTGTTGACATGCCTCTTGAAATGACTCCTTCAGATATTTTAGAAACCGTGATTGAAAAAGTTAAGATTGTAGATGAAGGCAAGGGTGTATTACTTTTAGTGGATATGGGTTCATTAAATAGTTTTGGTGATGTTATTACAGAAAGAACTAATATTAATACTAGAAGTGTGGATATGGTTTCAACTCCATTAGTTTTAGAGGCTGTTAGAAAATGTTCATTATGTGATACAGATTTAAATTCCGTGTACTCATATTTAATTACTGATTTCAGAGGATATACAAATAAGGTAGTAACAGATGAAAATCCAAGCGCTGATGGTGTTATCGTTACAATTTGTTCTACTGGTAAAGGCGCTGCTATTAAACTTAAGGAACTAATTCAAGATATAGTTGATAATATAACTTCGAGTGAAATTAATATTATTGCTATTGGTTTAAAAAACTTAAGTAAATCTATCACTCATATATCAAAAAATAATAAGATTATTGCACTAATTGGAGTATCAAACCCTAATATGGAAATTCCATTTATATCATTAGAAAATTTGATTGATGGTTCAGGCGAAAAATTACTAAAAAGTTTAATAGAAGGAAAGACTATTATTGATACTAATAACAAAACAGAAAATCAAATAGTTCTTAAAAATCTTTGTAAACAAAGTCTTAGAGAACTTATAACTTTCCTAAATCCCGAAAAAATATGTTCATTATTAGAAGACTTCGTTATAAGCATTGAGGAATCTCTATCCATAAATTATGAAAATCCTGTAAAACTACGAATTATGCTACATGTTGCTTGTGCTTTAGAGAGAATGATTTTGAATGATGGACTGGTGTATAGAGAGTCTACTGATACACTTGATCAGAATATTTTGTATGCTCTAAAGAAAGCCAGCTCAATATTTAAGAATTCATTGTCTATATCATTAACTGATGATGAACTGTATTACATGATCGATATACTAAATGATTATCAATACTTAATTTAGCTTTTATTTAGTATCAAATTATGTATTATATCAATTAAAAGTATATCATTTTCTACACATAGTGTATTAATAAATATCTATAGTGTATCATCTTTTATATTTATATTTACTTAATACTACTAAAACTGTATCTTAATAATACTTTGTATTTCTGATACACTATGTTGGTACGCTAATTGCTATGTATATTAGTATCTGAACAATAAGTAGAAAGGGTGATACGGTAGTGATCGCATTAATTATAAGCACTCATGGTAAATTCTCAGAAGAACTGGTTAAATCATCTGAGATGATTTTTGGTTCTCAAACAAATATAGGTACTGTTACATTTAAACCTGGTGAAGGTACAGATAACTTAATAGCAAAATACACCAACCTTATAGATAATGAGTTAGATTGTAAGGACGGAGTTTTATTTATGGTAGACCTCTTCGGTGGAAGTCCATTCAATGCAGCTAGTGTTCTAACATTGAATAATGACAATATTGAGATTGTATCAGGTGTCAACCTTCCAATGTTATTAGAAGTATTTAGCAGTAGAGACTTTTCAAGTCTTCCTGAATTAGCATCAATAGCACAAAATGCTGGTAAAGATGCTATAAAACAATTAATAAAACAAATAAACACAAATTCTGAAGAGGATGATTTATAATGAAAATCACATTAGCAAGAATTGATGACAGGTTAATACACGGGCAAATAGTTACAGTTTGGTCGAAGGAAACAAAATGTCAAAGAATTATCGTATGTAACGATGATGTAGCAAAAGATGAAATAAGAAAAACTTTATTAACTCAAGTTGCACCTCCTGGGATTCAATCTCATGTAGTTGATATTCACAAAGCAGTTAGAGTTATTAATAACCCTAACTATGAAAATGATGTTGTTATGCTTCTTTTTACTAATCCAACTGACGTTCTTAGATTAGTTGAAGCTGGAATAGATATTAAATCTGTTAATATCGGAGGAATGTCTTTCAAAGAAGGTAAAACTCAAGTAACTGGAGCTATTTCATTGAATGATCAAGATATAAAATCTTTCAGAGAATTGAATGATAAAAATATAGAATTAGAAATAAGAAAAGTTGCTTCTGATTCAAAAGCCTTTATTATGCCTTTAATTGAAAAAATGTAATTTTTATTGTTCTTATTTTCATAATCTCATGTACATTAATTCTTGGCATTCTATTCTACTGGTTAGTCTGGTTAGCATAGCATCTAAGAAGTAAACAAAGACAAATAAGACTTATAGCATTAAACTAATATGTATATATTTAAGTAGACTATCTTTTGGAATAATTTTAGATAGTCTCTTTTTATTATAAAAATCTATACAGTTTGTTTATTAAAATTGCTTATCTTTTCTTTAAATTTGTCTATTTGAATAAATGTATCATTAATTTCTTGTTTATCTAAGCCGCTCCTGCCTAATCTATCAGAAAGCGACACTAATACAATCTCATTAATTTCTACATCGTCTAGCATATCACCTATATTTTGAAACTTCATATTTTTAGTTACAAATAAGCTTTGCATATGCCATCCTACTAGTCCTTTAACTTCATTTATAAAATTCTCTTCCTCATTAAAGTATTCTAAAAATTTTCTTGCCATATCAGCGCCTACAATATCATGATCATAAGAAGTTAATCTACCTTTTCTGATCTTGGTAGTTGGTTTCTTACCAATGTCGTGTAGTAAAAGTGCCCACATAAATGCTCTTTTGTTTTTACTCTTATCTCTTCTTTTAGCACCTTCATCCACTACCATCATTGTATGAATAAATACATTTCCCTCTGGATGAAATTTAGGATTTTGATCAACTTCTTGCAGTTCTTTTATCATCGAGAATGGATATTTATCAAGTAATTTAGCATCTAATGCCTCCTGTATATAATTAGAAGGCTTATCATCATTAAGCAAATGCTTTTCTATGTCTAAAAAAATCTCTTTATCATTCATAGCATACTCCTATTTAATATTTCTTTAATATTGAAATAAATTTATTATTATATTAAAAATTTTAATTTAACATTAGTATATCTATTATTTTAATAATTAAACATTTTAACACATTCATATTAAAATAGAGAACGACTTATTGTTAAATTTCACTAATTAAATCATTATTAGTTATCATAACAATAAATTGCTCTCTATTAATATATTATATAATTTATGAAAGTATGGATTTTTGCATATAATATTCTTATAGTGCTGTATTTCCTCTTTCACCAGTTCTTATTCTTACGCATTCTGCAATATCAACAACAAATATCTTTCCGTCTCCAACTTCCCCTGTTCTAGCTATTGATGTAATTAATTCAATAACATCTTCCACTTTATCATCTTCTACTGCTATTTTAACTTCTATTTTAGGTAAAACATTAGTTGTTATTTCTGTACCTCTATGATACTCCTTCCAACCACGTTGTTGACCACATCCCATAACTTGACTTATAGTTACACCATTTATATTGTTATTCTTTAATGCATCTTTAATTTCTTCAAGTTTTGAAGGTCTTATAATCGCTTCTACTCTTTTCATAATATATTTCCTCCCTAATTATCTGCATGATATATATTTTTAGAAATGTATATCTGAAATTATACCACAAATCTCTTCAATCTAGTTATCTATTAATATATTGATGCAGTATTATTTAGTGCTATTATAGCATTTATATCCTAGTCTAATCCATTGAATGCTGGATAAGCAGTTTCACCATGTTCAGCTACATCAAGACCATCAGCCTCTTCTGAACCTTCAACTCTAATAGTCATAAATAATTTCATAACTTTTATGATAATAAATGTCATGACTGCTGCAAAAATAACTGTTATTACTATACCCTCTATTTGAGCAATTAATAGATTAATATCCCCAAAGAAAAGACCATTCCATTTTGCTACAGAGTTAATTGCTGTTTGTCCAAATAATCCAGTTGCGATTCCTCCCCAGATTCCACCAATTCCGTGGCATCCAAAAGCGTCTAACGCATCATCATATCCGAATTTTGCTTTTACTACGCTCATGAAGAAGAAGCATATTGGAGAAACTATTGCACCTATTACAATTGATGACCAAAGTGGAACAAATCCTGCTGCTGGTGTAATTGCAACTAGTCCTACAACTGCGCCTGTCGCTGCTCCTAGTATTGTTGGTTTACCATGTTTTATTTTTTCAATAAACATCCATGAAAGTAATGCTGCTGCTGCTGCAGTATTTGTTGTCATGAAAGCATGTACAGCAAGTGGACCAGCATTTAATGCACTACCAGCATTAAATCCAAACCATCCGAACCAAAGTAATGCTGCTCCAAGAACTACAAAAGGAATATTGTGTGGTTTATATGACATCATTCCATAACCACGTCTCTTACCTAGCATTATACATGCTACAAGTCCTGAAACTCCTGAACTTATATGAACTACATCTCCACCTGCGAAGTCTACTGCTCCTAAAGAACCGATTATTCCGCCACCCCATACCATGTGAGCTAGTGGATAATATACTAAAAGTGACCATAATCCTATAAAAATAAATAGTGCTGAAAATTTCATTCTTCCTACTAAAGATCCAGTTATAAGTGCTGGAGTAATTATTGCGAACATCATTTGAAATGCTGCAAAAAGTTCATGTGGTATAGTAGGTGCAAGTGCTGAAGGATCTGCCCCAACTCCATTGAATAGGAAGAAATTTAGTCCACCTATTACTCCACCAATATCATCGCCGAATGATAATGAATAACCTATTAAAACCCACATTATTGATGCTAGTCCACAAATAAAGAATGAAGACATCAGTGTATTTAAAACATTTTTTCTACGCACCATTCCTCCATAGAAGAATGCAAGCCCCGGTGTCATTAAAAGTACAAGTGCTGAACAAATTAATAAGAAACTGCTATCGCCAAAATTAATTTCCATAAAAAATCCCCCTTAAAATCAATAATTTCTTGAATAATAATAATCCTTTTTTTGAAATTTCTTTAAATTATTCAAATAATTGTAATCAAGAAGTAATTGAGCTCTAATACTTCTACAAGTTATCTTTGTAAATTAATTTACTTAATTTATTACGACATCGTAATTCTAAATAAAAAAACGGTGCTTGTAAAACATACCTTTTCTTTGTACGTTTCACAAACACCGTTGTTTATATTTTTTAGTATATTCTCTTAATATAAATTTGTCAATATATTTTTAAAAAATTATATTGATTGTTATTTTTTTTTCATTACCTTATAATGACATAATTTTAGACATCCTATATTACAATTTTCATTTATATTAATCAAACTGGTAAGACATTATATTATATTTTATTCTTAATCTTATTAGCTTGATAATAGAGTTATATTATTGATTAATATATCTTTTATATTTGAATATTTGTTTGGCATATTGCCTTCTCCATTTATTAATTGAATCAGATTTGCTAGATCTCGAAGTTTACTTATCTCATACCAATCATTTGTAAGCTTATAACTAGAAATTTTATTATATTCTTCTTCAAAAACTTTTATCATATCTTTACTAAAATACTCTTCATATCTAAAAAACTGTCCGATATCTGCTAAAGGATGTCCAGCCATTGCAAATTCCCAATCTATAACTCCACCTAGTTTATTATCCTTAATCAAAATATTTGTTCCTTGAAAATCTCCATGAACTAACCTAATATCATTATCTAGTTTATTTAGTATATGACCATTTTTATTCACTATGTATAAAATTTTATGCACTAAATCTTTTCCTAGACGCTCTTTAGCTTTACTACCCATGAATTTTTCGTACCATAGTATTAAAGGTGGTAATTCATTTACGACTTTCAGATTTTCATCTAAAAAACCTGCCTTCTCAAATTTATAGCTATGTATTTGTGCTAAAAACTGTGCAACATCCTTAATAAAATTATTTTCTATACTATAGCCTTCGCTTATTGCTTTACCTATTGTCTTTCCTTGCATGTATTCATAAATTGCATATTCCCTATTTTGTATAATCTCATTGTTCCCAACCTTGTAAATAGTAGCAACATTAACTAACTTATCTTCTTTTAATTTAGCTAATAATTTAATTTCTTTCTTATAATTTTGCTCTTTTGAAAAAAATATCTTTAGAATATATTTTTTCTCTGGTATATTTGTATCTACGATATAGTTGGTCGTTCTGCAGCCTTCATTTATCGGAATTACATTAGTAATATAATCATTCTCTAGTATACCTTCAAGCAATTCCCCAATTATATTATTATCAATTTTCAGAAACGGAAATGTTCGCTCCCATCCATATTCCATAAGCATACCTCATCTACTGCATATAATTTTTATCGAGTCTAATTATAATATATTTTACTACATATGTGTAAATACTAAGTATTTAAGATTAGAAGCATATATTAAGAATCAATGATAGTTAAGTATATTATTTCCCCGGTAATATCTAATAAGTTATGTCAACTACTATTCTACGATGCTTCCAAATGTTTCACATAGTCAAACGCTTTTTCTATTGCTTCTGTCTTAGTTTCATAGATATTTATCTCACCAATCTTAACCACAAATCCCATCTTGCTTAACACCTTCATTGGTTGATCTTGTACATGAGTTAAACAAAGCCTTATATCTAGACTTTTGCAATGTTTTAATAATTTAGTTAGCGCATCTATTCCCGAAGCATCCACTGCATGAGTATGGCGCATATCTAAAATGACAACTTCAATAGAAGCCTCAAGTCCTTTCATTTTAGAAATAAATTCTTGTACTACTCCGAAGAATATTGGACCATTGACTTGGTAAACATGTATCTTTCCACCTGCTTTTTCTAATACATTTGATATACTGTCATCAAAAACGCCTTCATCAACTAAGTTCCTTATTTCAGTAGTATCAGAGACTCTCTTCATAAATAAAAACATAGTCATAATCATTCCAATTCCTATTGCAACTACTAAATCAAATACAACTGTACATGCAAATGTTACTAATAATACAATCACATCGCTCTTAGGCGCTTTTAATAATGCTTTGAATACTCTCCATTCACTCATGTTATAGGATACTATTATAAGTATGGCTGCTAGTACAGTCATTGGTATCATTTTAGCTAATGGCATTAGCGCTAGCATAGTCATTAATAACACAACTGCATGAACCATTCCTGCTATTGGACTTTTCCCATTTGACTTTACATTCGCTGCAGTTCTTGCTATAGCTCCTGTCGCTGGTATTCCCCCAAATAATCCACTCGTAATATTAGCTATTCCTTGAGCAACAAGTTCCATATTAGAATCATGCTGATCGGATATCATGCCATCCGCTACTGTTGCCGATAATAATGATTCTAACGCCGCTAGAATAGCAATTGTCATAGCTGGCGCAAATAATTTATTTATTATATACATGTTCATATTTGGAAATACAGGTGTTGGCATAGTTGATGAGATTTCTTGGAACCTACTTCCTATAGTTTCTACTGGAATACTAAAAACTTTTACAATAATAGTTATTATAATTAATGCAATCATAGATCCTGGTATTGTTTTATTAACCTTAGGCCATATTGCCATTATTGCTACAGCTCCTACTCCCAGTATTAGTGACCATACATTAATGGATTCTATATTGGTAAAATAAAATTGCCACTTTTCAAAAAATTCTGCTGGCACATTATCAATATGTAATCCGAGAAAATCCTTAATTTGTGTGGACATAAGTGTTACTGCTATACCAGCAGTAAAACCTATAGTTATTGTTTGTGGTATGTACTTAATTAATGAACCAAATCTTAATAATCCCATTATAACTAAAATTATTCCTGCCATTACCGTTGCAGTAATAAGCCCATTCAATCCGTATTCTTGAATAATTGAGTAAATTATAATTACAAATGCCCCTGTAGGGCCACCTATTTGAACTTTGCTGCCTCCTAAAAATGATATTATAAACCCTGCTAATATTGCCGTTACAATCCCCTTATCTGGAGATACCCCTGATGATATTCCAAGAGCTATTGACAATGGCAATGCTATTACAGCAACAATAAATCCAGCTATTACGTCTTTCATAACTTGCCCTCTTGTAATTTCCTTACTCTTGATCATAGAAAAAAACCTAGGCATCATTTTAAATCACTTCCTTGTTAATTTTTTCACTCTTTATATTACTCCTAATTTGTATAGTAGTCAAAAAATACGTTTACAATTCTTATCTTCTCTATAATCCTTATAGATATTATTCATAATAGTTAATAATAAAAGAGGAAGCAATTACTACTTCCTCTCTCCTGACCTTTTATAAATACTAAGAATATATTTTATAATCTTCACAATGCTATCTTCTTGTCCTTATTGATATTAATTTTCTACTTTCTTTAATCATTCCTAATAATTATATCTCTATATTATAATGCTATATTTTCCAACATCTTATCTAATTTATCTTGAAGTTTCTTTGTAACATTTACTAATGGAAGTCTAACTTCATCAGAATCTATTAAACCTATCTTATTTAGGCAATACTTTAGTGGTGTAGGATTAGGTTCTGAAAATAGAAGAGGTATCATGCCATGTATCAGCTTCCATTTATCCAATGCTTCTTGATGATTATTCTCTTTTACTAAATTATATATATCTATAAATTCCTTAGTTCTTAAATGAGCTGAAGCCATTATTCCTCCCTGTCCACCAAGCGCAAGTGTTGTATAAAAATACGCATCCTCTCCTGTCAAAATTGAAAAATCTTTTGGTGGATTTAATAATAATTCTGTTGTTTGCTTCATATTTCCGCAGCAATCTTTTATACCGATTATATTCTTTAGCTGTGATAATATCTGTACAGTATCATTCTCAATATTAGTTCCAGTCCTATACGGTATATTATATAGTATGATATCTAAGTTAGTTGATTCTGATAAAGCTTTAAAATGTTCGTAAATGCCTCTTTGATCGGGTCTTGAATAATATGGTGCTACAGATAGTATGCCATCTACGCTATGCTTTTCTACTATCTTCGACATTTTAACTACTTCACTTGTATTATTTCCTCCCAATCCTACATACACCGGCACCCTATTATTATTATACTCAATAGTCTTTTCTAATACTTTCTCGTACTCACACGTAAGAATGGTAGGTGATTCTCCAGTTGTTGCTAGTGGAATAATTCCATTTGCACCTTCTTTAATATAATGATTGATCATTCTTTCGTAAGATTTAAAATCTACCTTTCCATCCTTAAATGGTGTTATTAATGGTACTAGTACCCCTTCTACTTTCATTAATCTGCCAACTCCTAAAAATTATTTTGTTAAATAAGAAAACCCGTTAGTAATTTATACCAACGGGTAGAGTTAATCGCATAAAACTTGTACAAAACTAAATTATAATAATATTAGAACTTCCATTGTAATACTATCATCTATAGTTTTATCAAATCCTTGTAGCTCTCCACTTTCGTGACAGTTATACATATATTCTATGCATAACCAGAAATAAATCTTTGCATAATTCAAATCTTCGGCCATAATACCTTTTCTCATCAATCACCGTTTGCCAACTCACGATGAGTACTCTTTATTACTGGCGCCTCTACCTTAGGTTTTCGTTATTAAATTACTCCAATTATATCACTTAAATAATTATTTGTAAATGATATACCATCTACTACACATTAATCAAAGTTCTCAAAGGATTTTTACTTTGTATAAGATGAGAATTTTAGGAATCTACAAGTATTTTGATGTAATTATTATATAAACATGTCAATTTAAAAATATCCACATTAATAAGAAATAATCCACATGCATATTACAATACATTGTGGATTATTTCTTATTTTTCTCTACCCAAATATTTATTTATATAGTAATCATAAGAACTTTTTTACTGTAAATAAAAAAGATAGTCATTACAACTATCTTTTAAGTTACCTCGCAACGTCCTACTCTGCCACACAATCGCCCGTGCAGTACCATCGGCGCTATAGACCTTAACTTTCCTGTTCGGAATGGGAAGGAGTGTTACCTCTATGCCATCATCACGAGATGCTTGTTCATTCCAAATCTATGATTTGGTCTAATGAACTGTACTCCTCAACTACGTTGAGTGAGCTTCCTTTGAAAGCTTTGTTCTTTCAAAATTGCACATAGTATTTTTAATGTATTACAACTTGATTATTTATTGGTCAAGCCCTCGACCTATTAGTATCAGTCAGCTAAATATGTTACCATACTTACACCTCTGACCTATCAACCTTGTAGTCTTCAAGGGGTCTTACTAGCTTACGCTATGGGAAATCTAATCTTGAGGTGGGCTTCACACTTAGATGCTTTCAGCGTTTATCCCTTCCCGACTTAGCTACCCAGCTATGCTTCTGGCGAAACAACTGGTACACCATAGGTCAGTCCATCCCGGTCCTCTCGTACTAAGGACAGCTCCTCTCAAATTTCCTACGCCCGCGACGGATAGGGACCGAACTGTCTCACGACGTTCTGAACCCAGCTCGCGTGCCGCTTTAATGGGCGAACAGCCCAACCCTTGGGACCTACTTCAGCCCCAGGATGCGACGAGCCGACATCGAGGTGCCAAACCTCCCCGTCGATGTGAACTCTTGGGGGAGATCAGCCTGTTATCCCCGAGGTAGCTTTTATCCGTTGAGCGATGGCCCTCCCACGAGGTACCACCGGATCACTAAGCCCGACTTTCGTCCCTGCTCCACTTGTAGGTGTCGCAGTCAGGCTCCCTTCTGCCTTTGCACTCTTCGAACGATTTCCGACCGTTCTGAGGGAACCTTTGGGCGCCTCCGTTACATTTTAGGAGGCGACCGCCCCAGTCAAACTGCCCACCTAACAATGTCCTGTCACCAGTTTCATGGCATCCAGTTAGAACTTCAATACTATCAGGGTGGTATCCCAACAACGACTCCACTAAGGCTGACGCCCTAGTTTCCCAGTCTCCCACCTATCCTGTACAGACAATACCGAAATTCAATGCTAAGCTACAGTAAAGCTCTACGGGGTCTTTCCGTCCAATCGCGGGTAGCGAGCATCTTCACTCGCACTACAACTTCGCCGGATTTGCAGTTGAGACAGTGCACAAGTCATTACGCCATTCGTGCGGGTCAGAACTTACCTGACAAGGAATTTCGCTACCTTAGGACCGTTATAGTTACGGCCGCCGTTTACTGGGGCTTAAGTTCACACCTTCGCGTTACCACTAAGTGTTCCCCTTAACCTTCCAGCACCGGGCAGGCGTCAGCCCCTATACATCAGCTTTCGCTTTAGCAGAGACCTGTGTTTTTGTTAAACAGTTGCTTGTGCCTATTCTCTGCGGCCTGATTTCTCAGGCACCCCTTCTCCCGAAGTTACGGGGTCAATTTGCCTAGTTCCTTAACTGCAATTCTTCCGTCGGCCTTAGGATTCTCTCCTCATCTACCTGTGTCGGTTTGCGGTACGGGCACTACTTCTCTCTCTAGATGCTTTTCTTGGAAGCATGAAATCAGATACTTCGGTTCCGTAGAACCTTCCCCATCACGCCTCAGAATTGCCAGAGCGGATTTGCCTACTCTGACTCCCTTAACGCTTAGACCAGCATCCAATAGCTGGCACATCCTATCCTTCTCCGTCACACCATCGATAATAACGATTATAGTGGTATTGGAATATCAACCAATTGTCCATCGACTACGCCTTTCGGCCTCGCCTTAGGTCCCGACTAACCCTGAGAAGACAAACTTTACTCAGGAAACCTTAGATATTCGGCCTGTAGGATTCTCGCCTACATCTCGCTACTAATGCCAACATTCTCACTCGTAATCAGTCCACCGCTCCTTACGGTACGACTTCAGCCCGATTACGACGCTCCTCTACCGCTCACACATAAGTGTGAACCCGTAGCTTCGGTGGTAAGTTTGAGCCCCGGACATTTTCGGCGCAGGATCTCTTGACTAGTGAGCTATTACGCACTCTTTTAATGAGTGGCTGCTTCTAAGCCAACATCCTAGTTGTCTTAGAAATCCCACATCCTTTTCCACTTAACTTACACTTTGGGACCTTAGCTGACGATCTGGGCTGTTTCCCTTTTGACCATGGAACTTATCTTTCACAGTCTGACTGCCGGACTGATAGTATATGGCATTCGGAGTTTGATAAGGTTCGGTAAGCGCTATGCCCCCTAGCCTATTCAGTGCTCTACCTCCACTACTCACATTTTCCGACGCTAGCCCTAAAGCTATTTCGAGGAGAACCAGCTATATCCGAGTTCGATTGGAATTTCTCCGCTATCCACAGCTCATCCCATGCTTTTTCAACAGCAACGTGGTTCGGTCCTCCACGAGGTTTTACCCTCGCTTCAACCTGGCCATGGATAGGTCACCCGGTTTCGGGTCTACAGCATGCAACTAGTCGCCCTATTAAGACTCGGTTTCCCTTCGGCTCCGTACCTTAAGTACTTAACCTTGCTACATACCGTAACTCGTTGGCTCGTTCTACAAAAAGCACATCATCACACACATAAGGTGCTTTGATCGGTTGTAGGCACATGGTTTCAGGTTCTATTTCACTCCCCTCCCGGGGTTCTTTTCACCTTTCCCTCACGGTACTGCTTCACTATCGGTCATCAGGTAGTATTTAGCCTTGGGAGGTGGTCCTCCCTGCTTCCCACAAGGTTTCACGTGTCTCGTGGTACTCTGGTGCAGAACTGATTATCATAGTTTTCACTTACGGGACTATTACCCCCTA